>DBQP01000012.1 GCA_002305265.1 Prevotellaceae bacterium UBA1391
AAGTTTAGCGGACAGTAATAGTTTAGAATCTGATGACAGTGAATGAATATGGAGGTAGTTCGCGGGTGAATTTCTTAGAGAGCTTTTCTGTAGTGACAATGGGTTTTATATCGGTGTCAAGATGCCGTCCTTCTCCGTTCTTTTGGTCACGCTCTCCCCTAAGGGTGCTGACGGTAGCCTTTGTGGTTCTTGGGTTGGCGTTGTCAAGATTGACACTTATAGTCACGGTGCTGTCTGAGGGGTTAGCCAGTTTCACAATCACTGTGCCGCTTTTGCTGTCGCGAATGCAAGATGCACCTTCAATGCCACTCACCACATTATTTATATATGTGTCGCCATGGTTCTGTCCGAAGAGTTGCTGCACATAGTAATTGACGGTGGGATATATGTCGGTTTTGTCGAAGTAGATGAGGTCGGGGGTCCACTGCGTGTTGCCGATGCGAGCCAACAATGGGGCGTAGGAAGACAGGGCCACGATGTCGCCATTGCGCTCTAGGTTGCACATATAGGCAGCCTCGGCGATAGCATTGAATACTGTGTTGCCACGGCTGGCATATTCGCCTACGTATACTTTGGCCTCGTCGCGGTCGTAGTCATCGTAGCGATGCAGGTTGTCGAGGAACCATTGTGGCGGACGGTAATAGTGTTCATCTACGAGATCTGGTTTCTCTTGCCGGGCGAAATTCCATCCCTCGCGCCAGTCCCAGTCGTTGGGATTCGGTCCGACGGTACCCACAATCTTGATGTCGGGGTATCTGGCCTTCACGCCGCGCTGGATGATGGCAAAGCGCTCCTTGAACTCGGGCGTTATGTGGTCTTCATTGCCAACGCCGAGATACTCCAGATTGAAAGGGGCGGGATGCCCTGCATCTGCGCGCATTTTAGCCCACTGAGAGGTGGAGGGGTCGCCGTTAGCCCATTCGATGAGGTCGAGCAAGTCCTGAACGTACTCGTCCATTTCATCCATAGGGATGGCCTGTTGGCCATTGCCTCGACAGCGAGCTGAATTCTGGCAGCTCACTCCGGCGGCAAGCACGGGCAAGGGCTTTGCGCCGATGTCTTCGCACAATTGGAAGTATTCGAAGAATCCGAGACCGTGCGATTGGTGGTAGTCCCAGATGTTGTAGTCCTCTACACGTTGTTCCACGGGGCCGACGGTGTGTTTCCACCGATAAATGTTATTGAGCCCGTCGCCATGGGTGAGACAACCGCCGGGAAAGCGAACGAAAGCGGGCTTAAGGTCAGCCAAGGCTTGGGCTAGGTCGGGGCGCAGACCGTTTTTGCGGTTCTTGAAGGTTTTTTCGGGGAAGAGTGATGCCATGTCTATCGATATCGACCCTTTCGCGCTGAAGCGGATGTCGAGCACGGCATCATCAAGGTCGCCGTTGGCTGTGAGCACAACCTCATATTTTTTCCACTCTTTGGAGTCGGCCTCAAACTTAGCCTCGGCCAAGATGCTGTCACGTAGCATGTCTCGCTTGTTCACACGTGCAAGCGAGACCGCAACGGGCATACGTTCAACGTCCTCGCAACGGAGCCACGCGCTGAAAAAGTAGTTCTCGCCTTTGCGGATAACCATGCCTTCGTAGCCCATGTTGCCTAAGCCGGCTCCTTGTTTTCCCACGGTGTGCACGGTTAGTGTGACATAGTGGCGATTGTTCTGATTCAAAGGCTTTGCTGTCTCGAGCGAGATTTGGCTGATGGCGTTGCCATCCTTCAACGACTCCCATGCCGTAAAGGGGTGCCACTGACCTTTATTGTAATATACACGGAGGTCAACATCGTGTGGGCTGTATTCGAATGAGCGGTTTTGTACCATTTCGGCATAGAGTCCGCCATCGGCTGTGTAGTTCAAGTCTTCGATGAAGATGCCAAATAGGTCAGGACTTATTGACTTTATGGCGGGTTGCTGTGCCCATGCTGTTGCGGCAGTTAGCATCAACAAGAAAAATGCTTTAGACTTCATGATGGTCTGTTTTTGGTGATCTTGATATAGTCAATATCTGGTAAGCGCTTGTGGTTGTTGTAGAGGCGAATGATGTTGTCGCCCTTATTGAGCTTGATTTGGAGGGTGACGGTGACAACATCTTCTGCGGCCTCGCAAGTGTATTTTCCGACTTTCTTACCATTCACCTCGATATTCATGGTGCGCTGTTCGTCTGTGAGATAGGCAATGGTGAGGGTGCAGTTGCCGGCTTTGCGAAGATGTACGTTGCGGAAGATGAGGCCGTTCTCCTCGTTACCGCCAAGCCAAGAAGCTTTCATGTCGGATCGGCATCGTCCGTCGTACTCATACCAACCCGTACGGGAGGCTTGGTTGTTTGTCAGTTCCTGATAAGAGGGATTGTAGGCAGCCTCGGCTTCGTAGTATGCCTGTTCCAGTCGCTGTTCAGCCTCGATGGTAAAGACTGCTGTTCCGTGGGAGGGGATGGAGGGAAGGACAAGCACACCATTAGTCACAATGTGGCTGGCATCTTCGCCCGTGAAGCAGTCGATGACTTTTACCTTGCCAGCGAGGTTGAGGTCCTTTAATAGGAGGCGTACATCCTTCACTTCTTCTCGTGGATTATAGATGGCCACGGCTCGCTTATTTCCATAACGTTTCCCTATGTCCTTTACCAATACGTGGCATCCACTGACGCACTGAGCAGGGTATGCCTGTAGGCCAAGTCGGTCTTGGTTGAGGGCGATGAGGTGTGGGTTGGTCATTAGGGCGAGGGCCTCAGGTGAGATTCTCGTCATGTCACAGCCCACGAGCAGAGGTGAGGCCATGATGCACCACAGTGCAAAGTGGGTCTTGTCCTCCTCTGGCGAGAGGCCACGTCCTACTTCAAGCATGTCCATGTCGTTGAAGTGACCGGGTGAAGAGTAGGCAGATAGGTATAGGTTCTGTGCGATGATGTTGGCCACGCTGCGCCATGAGCAGGAGATATCGTGGGTGGTGCGCCATGAACCCACAAGGTCGCTTATCCATGTGCCCGGATAGTCCCAGCGGCATGCGTTCACACGGATGCCCTTCTTCCTGCAGGAGTTGATGGAGCGTACGATGTCAGCATAGCGGTCGCGTTCACACAGTTGCAGACCTTCGGCATTGTTTTTGGCGAATCCTCCACAGTAGTCAATCTTGATGAAGTCGAAGTCCAACTCGTCGAAGAATAGGCGGCAGTCTTCTCGGTCGTGTCCATACAGTCCCACAATTTGTCCCGTTGGTTCCTTGTCGAAATATCCGGAACATGTGCTGCGCCCAGCATCGCTATAGATGCCGGCCTTCAGTCCAAGGCTATGGATATGTTCCACAACTGGTTTCAGTCCACGGGGAAAGCGTTCGGGATGGGTGAGTAGGTGTCCGTCTTCGTCACGTCCTCCGAAAAAACCGTCATCTATATTGATATATGTGTATCCGGCCTTGTGTAGTCCAGTGCTGATCATTGCATTGGCCTGGCTGCAGATGATACTGTCGCTGATATGAAAGAGAAATGTATTCCACGAACTCCAGCCCATGAGGGGTGTCATGTCATTTTGAGCGTTTGCTCTATGTTGACTGAATGCAACAAGGAATGCAAGTAATAAGATGTTATGTTTCATGTTTCTGCCTGAATATTCACCTTACTAATACTTTCTTTCCATTCAGGATGTAGATTCCTTTTGCGTTCAATGATTTCATCTTGCGGCCTTGTAGGTCGAAGATGGCGCCTGCCTCCTTTAATCTCCCAACGCCTAATGCTGAACTCTCTATTCCCGTCGGGTCTCCAATCTTACGGCTGGTGGGCCGACTATCGGCTAATGCTTGCACTTCATGGTCCGATAGTGCCGTGTTGTAGATGCGCAGGTTGTCCATGTAGGTGTTGGTCATATAGGCATCGGCGGCGAAGGGTGAGCGGCCAAGCCAATTGTCTGTAAGTCTGTATCCAAAGGTGGAGGGACTTGTGGAGATGGTGGCACTACCTTTCTGCTCGCCATCCACATAGATGATGGCTGCGGTTCCACGCTGTACGAGCGTCACGGTGTGCCACTGGTTCACACTAAGGGCTGCGCCTGTACGGCATTGCGAGGCTCCACCATCCTTGATTTCATAGTACCAGTTGGTGTTTCCTGCGGCATTAACCAGTGCCACATACTGCGTGGTGCCCTTGCTTAGCGCCCATGCCCAGCAGAAGTTTGAGAGCTGGTTGGGAGAGGTGACGCAGAGGTCGAGCGAGATGGTGTAGTTGGTCTTCAGCTGGCTCATCACTTCTGTGCCGATGGACTCGCCCAGATTGATATATCCCTTACTGTTGCCGGTAAAGACCGCCCATTTCCGTCGTCGAGGTAACGGCGTACCGCCGATCCTACGAGGGCCGAGGGGTAGTAGCCCGTGGAGTCGGGGAGCAGGCCTTCTTCATTTACTTCCGTCTCAAAATCCTGATAGTATAGCAAACCATTCGTCGGCCTGTCGTCATCTCGCACTTTGATGAGAATCTCCCCTACGCTCTGTGCTCCGCCCTGCCCGATGACGGTGACGGTAAAAGTAGTGTCGCGTTCAATCTCTCCTGTGGTTACGCTGGCGGCAGATGAGTTGTTCCACCATTTCCATGAGCAAAACTCCAGACCTTCCACGCCGAGCGTCACCTTGCTGCCTGAAGGCACGCTTGCCTCATTGGTGCCAATGATGGAATTATTGAATTTGATGGTGGTGGTGAAATTATGTATGGGGTTGCTGTCGCCCATCACGGCTATGGAAAAAGCCTGCTGCGAGGCGATGCCGTGGGCATTGGTGTAAGTGACACGATAGACATGGCTGCGGTCGGTGGTGACACTGATGTTGCGTGTAGTCTCTCCTGTGCTCCACAGCCAGTTGCCTGTGTCCTCTTCGCCTTCAGGCAACTGGGGCATGAGGGTTAGGATCTGACCCGTCTTTGCGGCAGACGAAGCATTGTTGGTCGTCCACTTGTTGACCAATCCGCCGTACTCGGATTGTTTCAGCGTCATTCCGTTTACATCGATATACCCCTGCAGTTCGGTGGGAATCTCGTCAGAGGGGCAAAACTGACGGTCGAGCGTATGCATCAGTACGTTAAAGCCCAGTTGGTCATATCCGCCACTGGTTGCGCCACCGCCCCCTCCGTCGATTCCCATCTTGTCGAGCACCAGTTCAGAGAAAGGCATCTTGACGCCCTTGATTCCCTCATAGATATGGCTCACTGTCTGCCAACATGGACGAATCTGCACGCCGAGGGCGGGTTGAGTCATCGTCCAACAGCGCCCATCTATGTAATGTATGCCTTTGTCGCAGTACATATAGTTTGTCCACGGAAGGTTCTCCACGTTGAGCACCTGAGCAGCAATATACTCTATGCCAGCAGCCAGTCGGTGGTCGAGAAAGGCAAAGAGATCGTCTCCTTGGTTCCAGAGCATGTAGGCTATATCCACGGCCAGTGCGAGTGCCATGGCAGGATGCCCCGAGTCGCGTCCGCTCTCGTTCATCTGACCAATCTTGCCGTAAGCGCCTGCAGCAATCTCATTGCCGCCGGGTTCCTGAAACGTTGAACCCGACACATCGTGGGTCGTCACCACCAGATTACCAATAAACTCCGTCAGGCCGTCGTTCCAGATGGCTTGTGTACCATTCACCTTATTGCCGTTATCATCTACTTCCACATGTCCAGTCACCTCATGAGTGATGCGTGGGTCAGTCCAGGTGCCACATTGGTCGTACTTTATGAACGAGAGCCCCTGATTGTAGATGAATACATCGTCGCACAGCACACCGATAGAGAGCACGCACAGAGCGTTGCACAGTCCCCAGTTGCTCCAGTAGTGACCGGGTGCCTGCCACCACTTGCCCAAGTTCTCCCATGTGCCGCTGCGTGTGCGCAGAAACCATATTGATGTTTTATACCATACGTCGAGCATCCACTGCTTGTAGGCCTCGAAATCCTTCCGGTCCCAACCCTCATAGTCGCGCATCAATTCTGCAGCCTGTGCAAACTGGTAGCCGTAGAGTCCGGCTGCGAGCGAGAGGTTGGAGTCGCCCGCAATGCTTTTCGTGGTGGCAGCCCAAGCGTTGAGGATGCGAACGGCGGTGTTGGCACACGCCACATTGCCTTCTATCTTCCAGCGCAGCGCGTTCTGATAAGCTCCCGCTGCATCACGGGCGGCAAGCATATAGGTTTCTCCCGACCCACCGCGTACAACTGTTTCAGGTGGGTTATATCCTATTCCCGCCTGTGCGAAGCATGAAGACTTGAGCTTGGCGTAAGCTTGTATCACACGGCTGTTGCCGGCTGCAATCTGTGCCTTCACTCGGTCGAAATCGGCCTGACTGTGCAGTCCACCAGGGTGGATAAAGCCTCGGTCAGTGTCGTACGTGGCTGTCTGTGCACTCATCCTCATGCTGCAAAGGAAGGCGATTGTGGAGATAATCAGTATTCTCATATCGAATAAAAGGTATATGGTTTTTCATTTCTGATGCTGCAAAGGTAACCGAGTACATCCAACGCATACACGATGAATTTTCCAAAAACGCCTGCTGGAAATGTCTTTAATCAGAATAAAACGTTTGAAACATACTTTTTTGGACGTTTGAGACATCCTCTCACATGTTCTCTCATATATTTTTGTACTTTTGCAGAATGAATCCACATGATTTATGATGATAAGAGGTATATTTGTTAGTGTTCTCATGTCGCTTGCCACACTTGGCTTAGACGCTCAGACTCGCAGGTGGACTGTGAACGACGGCTTGCCCACCAATGAAGTTCGTCAGATAGTAGAGCTGCCTAATGGACAAATGCTCGTAGGATGCGAGGGACTGTACTGCCTGACCCTGGGTGAGACTTTCGTCCCCGTGACATGCGACAGGACGAGAGCCGTGCACCTCAAGCGTTTCGCCACACGCTACGGGCACTTCTGGCAAGGCGACTCGCTGTTGTGGTTGCACGACCTCTACCGCATCTATCTTTTCGATGCCCGCACCCGCTCATTCCGAAATGACGTGGCAGAGAGAATGAATACCTCCTTCATGAAGGATTTTACGGAGGAACGGATAGGTTTTGAACTGAATGCTGGGGAGTTGTGGCCTGCCATCGACAGCCTCGGACTGCACGGCAGAAGCATGACGGCGACAAAGGACCGACAGGGAGGGCTCTGGATTGGCACCAGAGAAGAGGGCATCATCTATCAGCCGCCACAACGCATGCTGCCATTGACACTTCACGATGACAGCCTCATGCTGATGGCACGAAATGCCAATGCAAGTAAAAAGCTCGGACGCATCGGCGAACTTCCGTTCAGGCGAATCAATTTCACTTGCGATCTGCCTGACGGACGCGTCCTTATAGGGCACGACATGAACCGACTGAGCTATCACACGCCAGAAAGCAACAATTTCATCTCTATAGACATCCCAGAGCTGGCAAGATTCCGCAACATCGTTGGTGCTTACCCCATAGACAATGCGAAGACTGTCATCTATTCGCAGAATGGCATTGCCATGCTCATGCACCAGGCCGACACACTTGCGCCATTCCCGCCAAGCCGCGTTATAGATCCCTATACGGACAAATACAATTGCATGCTATGCGACAATGAGGGGAATCTTTGGGTGGGTACACAGAACGGGCTCTTTCTGGTTTCAATTCCCGAATACTCCTGCCGGCGCATCGAGGGTATGGTCAACAACTGCATACGCAGCCTGGTGATGGATGCCGACGGCCATGTCTGGGCTGGCACCTCATGTGGGGTATCGCGCGTTACTCCGACGGTTGTGAACTTCGGCCGTGAAGAGGGCATCCCATCAGTCAGCATGATGGAACGTGCAGCATGTCTTGACAACAATGGCAGGCTCGTGTTTGCTCATGGCTCACACTGTACTATATTTCGTCCAGAGTGGCTATTGAATGCATCTGTCCCATTGCCTGTGCAGTTGCTCGAAGTTTCAGTGTTTGGCGAAGTCCGCGTTTTTTCTTGTCATACCGTCGTTACGTTGCCCTACAATGAGAACTATCTGAAGCTCCAGTTCTCTACACTCGACTACGCACACACTACGCCTACGCGCTATCGCTACCGTCTAACTCCGCTTGAAGCCGAATGGCATGAGTGTACGGCTGAACGCGGTTTTGCCACGGCAACATACACAGCCTTGCCGCACGGCGAATACACCTTCGAGGTGCAAGCTGCGGCTCCCGACAGTGAATGGTCCGCCAGCACACGGCAGAGGTTCGTCATTAGCCCGCCATTCTGGCTCACATGGTGGGCAAAAGCCATCTATTGTCTCATTGCTCTCGCCTTTCTCACCTTCCTCATCAGCGTCTATCTCAAGAAGAAACGACGTCAGTTGGAACGCGAAAATGACAATCGCGTCAACCAACTTTTCGAAAGGCGTGAGGAAGCGCGCCACCAGTTCGCAGAGAATACGAACATCGATCCAGAGAAGATTGGAGTAAATCCAGAAGAGGAGGCTCTCGTTTCCCAATTGCTGAAAACCATAGAGCTGCATCTCTCCGACAGCGAATATAGCGTCGACCAGATGGCCTTCGATGTTGCCATGAGTCGCTCCAAACTCTACGACAAGATGCGCAACATGCTCGGCATTTCTCCCGCCGACTTCATCCGTAATGTCCGTCTCAAGCGTTCCGCCCAGCTCCTTGTCAACACTACGCTCACCATCACGGAGATAGCCGAGCGAGTAGGCTTTGGCACTACCCGCAACTTCTCGCAGCAATTTAAGAAAATGTTTGGGATGTTGCCGTCCGAATATCGGTCGCCAGACAAGCTATGATATTCTTATTGCATTTGTTTGGCGAATTAGCGTTGCCTTGATAAAAGAAGAAACATGCATCATCTTCTTTTTTCACAATCGCAATTCAAGTCAAAGAGATTGGAGATTCTCGTTTGCAGCCTTTGTGCCCTTCGCCTGCCAGTCTTCCACCCAGGCTTTCGGCACGTTCAGGAGCAGCAGGTCGCCCTTCCCCGACCGAGGCGTCAGCACAGCCACCTCGTGGCTGCGATTGACGAGGAACGAGCGTGCGCGTCGTCCGTCGCTCAGCCGTCGCCAATAGCCCCAGTAGCCCCAGTATCCGCCCGAGGCGAAGGTGCGCAGATAGCCACCGAGCTGAAAGTTCGTGGCGTGGAAGTCGATGTCGTAGTCGTCGATGCAGATGTGGAGGCTGCGGAACAGGCATCGGATGGAGAGCATCTGGCCGTCCTTGTGGTATTTCGACGCGGTGAAGAAAAGCGGAAGCACCAGCAGCGAGATGCCGATGGCGATGAACACCCAGTGCGGGCCGTCGCTGTCGAGGAAACCGTACACAATCATGCCATTGGCAATGAGGAGGCAGATGAAGGTGATGACATAGTTGAGCAAGTCGGGATGCGGGCGAAGTGTCTGATTCATGGAAGTGCGTTGATAAATAAGGGAAATGGCTTGACCACGACATGTGCCGAGCATGCCGCTACTTGCAAATATACAAAAAAGTCTCCTTCCGGCCAGCGGAAAGAGACTTTTTTATGGCGTCAGGCCCACGCCACATCGCGCGTGGCGTGGACTTGTGCGTGCTTATTCCACGAACACCTTGCGGCTCGTGATCTTGCCGGCGTGCTCCAGCGAGAGGATATACATGCCGCGCGGGAGCGAGTAGGGCAGGCGGATGCTGCCGTCCGAGGCGAGGCGCTGCTGGTCGATGACGACGCCGGAGACACCCACGAGGTGCGCGTTGACCGTGGCAGGATCGATGCCGTTGAGGTTGAACAGCACCGTGCCACCGGGCTTGAGCGTCGTACTTCTGATGCCGATGTCCTCAGCGCCCGTCTCGTCCGCGGGCACGTTTCTGATGCCGGTCACGTATTCCTGGTCGACGAGCGTGCGCTCATAGAAGTACCAGCGGATGTCCTTGCTGGCGAAGGCAGCGGCGCCGTCGCCCAGCTTGAGGCGGTAGTCGTAGTGCTTCTTGCGCGTGGCGTCGTTCACGTAGATGTAGTCGGTGTTGGCCACGACGCAGAACACCACGCCGTTGGCAGGCGCGTCCTCCTCCGTCCAGTTCATCTGCAGCTTGCCGCAGAGCACGGGCTGGCTGTAGAAGCGGCGTCCGTCCTTGGTGCGGTAGGCCAGCTGCGCGCGCATGTTGGCGTCTTCGGGTCGGAAGAAGATCTCGCAGTGGTTGCCCGTCACATGCACCGGAATCTGGTTGCCGCCGCTCCATCCCGGATTGGTGATGGTGTCAGGCGCATACCATCCCTGCTCGTCGTTGAGCGTCATCTCCTGGTATGGCGTCAGCTTGAAGGGCGCCACGTCGATCCAGTAGGGCTCCCATTCGGCCTTGATCGTGCCGCCGAAGTTGCCGTCCATCACCTGCCGGTAGCCGTTGGAGAAGCCGCCGAGGTCGAAGGTGGCCTGCTTGGCGCGGTACTGGAGGATCAGCTTGCGCATGCCCTCGTCGCCGATGCCTTCCACTTTCTCCGCAGCGTTGCCCTCCGCGATGCCCTGCAGCACGCGGCTGCGGCAGTAGCGCCAGATCCAGGGGATGGAGCCCTGGCCGATGGCCTCGCCCAGGAAGATGGCGAAGCCGTTGCCATACTGCGTGCCGCCGAGCAGGTTGCGCCACGTGCAGATCTGCTGTCCGCTCGAGTTGTACATGTTTACGCCTTCTGCGCTCGGACCGCCGAACGAGCCGTCCTGCAGCCAGCCCGAGTAGCACTCGATGGGCATGAACGGCGCGATGAACGGGCAGGCGTCGAGGAAGCCCGGCGTGCCGTACACGTTGTCGCGCTTCGAGTTCATGGCCGACTGCAGCCATGTGTTGCCCGCCTCGTGGAACCAAGGCGAGTTCTTCACGCCTGCCATGTCGGCGAAGATGGCGTGGATGCCCTCGTGGATCATCGCCTCGCGCTGGTAGTCGCCGTCGCTCCATTTCGAGTCGGCGTCGTCGCGGAAGCGGCTCACGGGGTAGTAGCTTGCCCACACGCAGGGCCAGTTGCGTCCGTCGATGTATGTTGACGACTGGTAGCCGCCAGCCTCCGTGTTCGGCGAGTTGTCGTTGCTCAGGCCCGAGCCAAACACATACACGAAGCTCTTGTAGCCCATGCGGGCGTTGATGTCGGGCGGCCAGCCCATCTCGTCGCGGATGTAGGCGAAGTCCTTGTCATACTTGGCCATCATGTTCGTGAAGGCGTTCTTGTTGTTGCCGTCCACGTCGGCGTTCAGGTTGTCGCCCCAGTAGGTGGTCCACCATTCGCCGTCGACGCGGTGGGCGTCCGATCCGTCCTTCTGCTTGAAGGCGTGCACCTTCGTCGGCGTGGGGAATCCTTCGGGATATTCGTCGCGGAAGTCATAGCTCCAGTAGGGCGTCTCCGCCGTCCAGTCGAAGTTCTCGCCGGGGCGGGTCTGCACGTCGAGCACGAATTCGTAGCTCTTCACCTGTATGTTGCCGGCGGCGTTCGTCACGCGCACCTGCACCGTGTAGTAGCCCGCGTCGGCAGGTTCGGCCGCCGTAATCACGTAGTCGCCGCTCTGTGTCGTGGTCTTCACGGTCTTGCCGGCTCCGTTCTTCACGCTGAACTTCAGCTCGTCGCCCTCGTTCTTGGCGCGGACGCCGATGGTGGCCCTGTCGCCGGCGTTCACCTGCAGGCAGTAGTTGCGCTCGGGCGTCTGGTCGTTCTGCTGCACGTAGGGCTCGGCGATCCAGCCTTCCATCTTGTCGGTGCGGTGGACGTAGCTGGGCATGTCGGACACGACGCTGCTCGTGCTGCCGATCGTGATGACGAAGTTGAGTTGCACGGTGTCGCGTGTGGCTGTATTCACAAACGCCTCGCGCACCTCCATCTGGTCGCCCGTCTGGGCCTTGCCCTCGTCGACGCTGATGCTCATCGTGCCGCCCGTGTCATATTTCGTGCGCACCACGGCCTTGGTGTTGTTCTGTTGCACGACGATGCCGCCCGAGGTGAAGGAATAGCCGTAGCTGCCGTTCGTGTAGGTGGCGTAGTACTTGCCCGACGACAACTGGATGGCGTTCAGCTTCACCGTGCCGTTCGTCAGGTCGTTGGCCAGCGCCGTCGTGTTCAGGTTGCGCGCGAGAATGCTGGAGGGCACCTTGCACGTCGAGACCGTCGTCTGATCGGCCGTCCGCTGGATCTGGAAAGTGTACGTGGTCTTGCTGTCCGCTGCATGTGTCATCACGGCGCAGAGCAGCAGCGGGATGCCTGCGGCAGACACACGCAGCAAAGAAGGTAGAAATGTTTTCATAGCGGTGTGCTTAAGTATTGTGAGGTTAGGAACTTATAGACGTTTGCTGACGCCTCGCACGTGTTTGCGGGAGCTTCCGGCAGGGGGCGCGGGGCGTCGTACGTAGCAGGGAGCAATGCTTGCGCAACGGGGTTATCGTCTCAGTATCACCCAGAAATCTATTGCAAAACAACAAAAAAACAAGCAGAAAAGCAATACTTTTTTCGCCAAAATCGTCCAATGAACATTTTTTGCATTTTTCCCCTCGGGCTCTCCCCTGCCGTCTGTCGCGCCATCATCTCGTCGGTTTCCGCCCTCGTGTGGCGCCGTCTGGCCGCCGGTTGCATCCTTCTGACCACCGGTGGTCTGCCCCCGCCGCGCCTCTGTTTTCCGATGCTTTCGCCTCGCTTTTCCCGTCCCCTCGCTGCTGTCGTCGCACGAAGGCCTTCGTGTGGCGTTGCGAAGGCCTTATCATCGGGCGGCGAAGGCCTTCGTGCGGTCGGGCAGCCGCGTTCGTCGTCTATTTCGGTTGCGTTCGTCGTCCATTTCGGTTGCGTTCGTTTTTCATTTCGAGCGCGTTCGTTTTTCATTTCGAGCGCAGTCGATTTTCATTTCGAGCGCAGTCGTTTCTCCTCCCGTGCGCACGCCTCCCGCCTCTTCGCCGCTGCCCCTGCGCAAGGCGGGCGCGTTGCAGTTCAGTTTCCGGTCGCCGTCAGCCCCACGGGCCAACTGACAAGGTGTCAGCCCCCTTTCGCCCTGTCATGACGCGGAAACGGCAAAAGTGGCACTTCGCGGCGCGCTCCAGGCGCAAAAATCGGGCCTGCGCGCCGCCGGCGGCAGCGTGGCATGCTTTTTGCACCACCCCCTGCGGACGCCGTTGCCGCCAGCCCCAGCGGGCTTTTTCGCGCGGACGGTGAAAAACAAACACTCAACACCCTAAACACATATTCATTATGACAATCAAACCATTGGCAGACCGTGTGCTCGTACGTCCGGCACAGGCTGAAGAGAAAGTAGGTGGAATCATCATTCCCGACACCGCAAAGGAAAAGCCCCAGCATGGCTCCGTCATCGCCGTCGGCGGCGGCACGAAAGACGAGGAAATGGTGCTCAAGGCCGGCGACGAAGTGCTCTACGGCAAGTATGCCGGCACGGAAGTGGAGCTCGACGGCGAGAAATTGCTCATCATGCGCCAGAGCGACGTGCTCGCAGTGGTGGATTGATGGTGCGGTCCATTGTTTTTTTGAATACTCATAACAGACAGACATATCATGGCAAAGGAAATTCAATTCAATACCGACGCACGCGAGATGCTCAAGAGCGGCGTCGACCAGTTGGCTAACGCAGTGAAGGTGACACTCGGTCCCAAGGGCCGCAATGTGGTCATCGAGAAAAAGTTCGGCGCACCGCAGATCACCAAGGACGGCGTCACAGTGGCCAAGGAAATCGAGCTTGAGAACCACTATGAGAACGCCGGCGCACAGCTCGTCAAGAGCGTGGCCAGCAAGACCGGCGACGACGCCGGCGACGGAACGACTACGGCCACCATCCTCACGCAAGCCATCGTGAACGAGGGACTGAAGAACGTGGCCGCCGGAGCCAACCCGATGGACCTCAAGCGAGGCATCGACAAGGCCGTTGCGAAGATTGTCGAGCAGATCAAGGCCAGCGCCGAAGTCGTGGGCGACAACTACGACAAGATCGAGCAGGTGGCCACGGTCAGCGCCAACAACGACCCTGAAATCGGAAAACTCCTCGCCGACGCCATGCGCAAGGTGAGCAAGGACGGTGTCATCACCATCGAGGAAAGCAAGACACGCGAGACCAGCATCGGTGTCGTCGAGGGCATGCAGTTCGACCGCGGCTACCTCTCCGGCTATTTCGTGACGAACGCCGACAAGATGGAATGCGAGATGGAAAGCCCGCTCGTGCTCATCTACGACAAGAAGATCTCGAACATCAAGGAGCTCCTCCCCGTGCTTCAGCCTGCCGCTGAGACCGGACGTCCGATTCTCATCATCGCCGAGGATGTCGACTCCGAGGCGCTCACGACCCTCGTTGTCAACCGTCTGCGCGGCGGCTTGAAGATATGCGCCGTCAAGGCACCAGGCTTCGGCGACCGCCGCAAGGCCATGCTCGAGGATATCGCCGTGCTCACCGGTGGCACAGTCATCAGCGAGGAGAAGGGACTCAAGCTCGAGCAGGCCACCATCGACATGCTCGGTACAGCCAAGAAAGTCACCATCACCAAGGACGAGACGACCATCGTCGACGGTGCCGGAGAGAAGGCAGCCATCGCCGACCGCGTGGCACAGATCAAGACAGAGATTGCCAACACGAAGAGTTCCTACGACAAGGAGAAGCTCCAGGAGCGTCTTGCCAAGCTCGCCGGTGGCGTGGCCGTGCTCTACGTGGGCGCCAACTCCGAGGTTGAGATGAAGGAAAAGAAAGACCGCGTCGACGATGCACTCTGCGCCACACGCGCCGCTATGGAAGAAGGCGTGGTGGCCGGCGGCGGTACGACCTACGTCCGTGCACAGGCTGCGCTCGACGACGTGAAGGGCGACAACGCCGACGAGCAGACCGGCATCAACATCGTGCGCCGCGCCATCGAGGAACCGCTTCGTCAGATCGTGGCCAATGCCGGTGGCGAAGGTGCAGTGGTGGTCAACAAAGTGCGCGAAGGCAAGGGCGACTTTGGCTACAATGCTCGCACCGACAAGTACGAGGATCTGCGCGTCGCAGGCGTCATCGACCCCGCCAAGGTGGCTCGCGTGGCCCTCGAGAATGCTGCCAGCATCGCTGGACTCTTCCTCACGACCGAGTGCGTGATAGTGGACAAGCCCGAAGAGAAGCCTGAAATGCCGATGGGCGGAGGCGCCGGAATGGGCGGCATGATGTAATCATCTGCCATCCGACACGCACTGCGTGTTCACTGCACACATCTCATTCACAAATCCTCTTCCCCTCACTCTGCCCCGGCCGAGCGTAGGAGAAGAGGTTTTTTGTTCCAATCCGCCACATTTTCCGTGCGCTTGCAGAGCATTTTCCGCGCGTCATCAAAGCAATTTTCGTGCGCCAGCAAAGTATTTTCCAGTCACGTTCACTGTATTTTCTGTGCACCAGTATCGCATTTTCCACGCACTTGTGCTATATTTGCAGCACGTTTGCGCCGTGTTTATAGTGCATTTGCGCCGTTTTTATAGTGCATTTGTGCCGTGTTAATAGTGCATTTGCGTCCTGTTTAAAGCGCATTTGCGTCCTGTTTATAGTGCGTTTGCGTCCTGTTTATAGTGCGCTGATGCTGCATTTCCCGCGCATCGTGCTCGAGCTGGCAAGGGCTTCGCATCATCTTTACGCTGCGCCCGCTCCGCTGATTCGCTGCGCCCGCTCCGCTGATTCGCTGCGCCCGCTCCGCCCATTCGCTGCGCCGGAAATCCCACGAAATCTCACATTCATTCTTTTTCAACATGCAATCAATAGAAGAAATACAGCAGGAAGTCATCGACGAGTTCTCGGATTTCGATGACTGGATGGACCGTTACCAACTGCTGATCGACCTCGGCAACGCGCAGACGGCGCTGCCGGAGGAGTTCAAGACCGAAAGCAATCTGATCGACGGCTGCCAATCGCGCGTGTGGATTCAGGCCGACTACACCGCCGACGGGCGCGTCGTGTTTCAGGGTGAGAGCGATGCGCTCATCGTGAAAGGCCTGGTCGTGCTCCTCATCCGCGTGCTCTCGGGACATACTCCCGACGAGATTCTTGCGGCCGACCTGCACTTCATCGAGGACATCGGGCTGCGTGAGCACCTCTCGCCGACGCGCTCCAACGGTCTGCTGTCCATGCTCAAGCAGATGCGGCTCTACGCCATGGCATTCAAGGCCAAGGCGCAGGCATAGTCCGGACGCGCAGCCACCGCGCAGGGTGGTGCCCCTATTTTTGTGGTATCTTACCTGAGACGCCGCAGGGTTGCGCCTGTATCGAGCCTGTGTTGTGCCCTCTCCGCCGCAGGGTTGCGCCTGTATCGAGCCTGTGTTGTGCCCTCTCCGCCGCAGGGCTGTGCCTCCACCGTGGCAGCGGCTTGCTTGAGCCACAGCAGTACCTTGCCGCATCTTTCATTCTTTCTTTTCTGAAATCATCTACCGCATGAAGTATTCTTTTTTCATTGCCCTTGCTTGGTTCGTTTCTGTGGCTGCGCCGGCGCAGAAACGGGCTGTCGGCATCCCCGATGTCTATTCGCTGACGACGGTCAGCGGGCCTGTGGTGTCGCCGCAGGGAAAGCTCGCCTACAGTCTTTATGAAAGCCGTTTTCAGCAACCTACGAAGATGAGCGTCGTGGTCGACGGGCGCGTTGTGACGACCGACAACCTGAGCTCTTCGCCCACGTGGAGCGCAGACGGAAAGTCGCTCTACTACGTGAGCCATGCGAGCGGCCTGCCTCAGCTTTATCGCTACGACGTGGCCACGGCGGCCTCCACGCAGCTCACCTCCTATGCGCTGGGCCTCGATGGGCCGATTGTGTCGCCCAACGGACGCTACATTGCCTTCGCTGCCGATGTCTATCCGGCGCTCGGTGCGGACGGCAAGGCCAATCTCGAGGCGCGCCAGAAGCGCGCGCGGAGCAAGGTGCAGGCGCATGTCGCCGACCGCCTGCTTTTCCGCCACTGGACGGAGTGGGCAGACGGAAAGTACAAGCACATCATCGTCTTCGACACCGAGGCGCAGACCTATACCGACGTGACGCCCGGTGCGTTCCATTCGCCCACCTTCTCGCCGTCGGGGGCGGAGGGCTTTGCCTTCTCTCCCGATTCGCGCGAAATCTGCTACCTCTCCAACCACACGGCGAATCCGGAGGCGAACACCAACTCCGACTTGTGGCTCGTGGGGGTCGACGGCAGCAATCCGCGCTGCATCACGGCGGAGAACGAGGCCTGGGACGGTTCGCCGCAATACTCGCCCGACGGCCGCTACATCGCCTACCGCATGCAGCGTGTGCCCGGCTACGAGAGCGACCGATTCCTCCTCTGCCTCTACGACCGCACGACGGGTGCGAAGCGCGTGCTCACCGAGTCGTTCGACAACTGGGTGAACACCTTCAAGTGGGCCGCCGACTCGAAGAGCATCTATTTCCTCGGGTCGGTCACGGGCTACGAGCCGCTGCACAGCGTCGACATCCGCTCGGGGCGCATCCGCACCGTAATTCCGGCGCGGGCCATCTCCTCGTTCGACGTCGACCCGAAGGGCGGCTTCTACTACACCTATTCGACGACGGGCAAGCCGACGGCACTCTACCACCGCGACAGCAAGGGGCGTGAGCGCCAGCTCAGCCACTACAACGACTCGCTGGAGGCGGAGGTCGACTTCCGCCCGAGCGAGACGGCGTGGGTCATCGGCGCCGACGGCGACTCGGTGGAGGTGTTCATCGTCAAGCCGCACGACTTCGATCCGCAGAAGAAATATCCGCTCATCATCAATGTGCACGGCGGCCCGCAAATGCAGTGGATGGACTCGTTCCGCGCCGACTGGCAGGTCTACCCAGGCGCAGGCTACGTCGTGGCCTATCCCAACCCGCACGGCTCCACCGGCCGCGGACAGGCTTTTTGCCGTGCCATCAGCGGATCGTTCGGCGGACGTCCCTACGACGACGTCATGGCCGTGACGGACTACCTCGAAAAGCTTCCCTACGTCGACGCCAACCGCATCGGCGCGATGGGTTGGAGCTATGGCGGCTACTTCATGAACTGGCTGCAGGCGAAGACGAATCGCTATGCCTGCCTCGCCTCGATGATGGGCCTCTACGACCTCAAGTCGATGTGGGGCACGACGGAGGAGCTTTGGTTCCCCAACTTCGACATGGAGGGGCAGCCCTGGAATTCCGACCTCTACGAGAAGTACAGTCCCTCGGAGTACGTCGGCAACTTCTCGACACCGACGCTCATTCTCACCGGCGAGCTCGACTACCGCGTGAGCTACACGCAGAGCCTGCAATACTTCACGACGCTGCAAACGCTCGGCGTGCCCTCCCGTCTCATCGTGTTCCCGAACGACGGCCACTGGCCCGGCGGCCATTCGCTGATGCTCTACTACAACGCCCACCTCGAGTGGTTCCACAAGTATCTCGGCGGCGCGCCTGCCCCGTGGGACAGTGAGCGCATGGCTGCGGGCGAGGCTTTCTGACCTCGCCGCGACAGCGGGCTGCGCCTGCGGCGGCTGAACTACGGCGCTCTGTGGCTGCGGCTGCGCTCGAAGTGAGAAACGACTGCGCTTGAAATCAAAAACGACTGCGTTCGAAATCAAAAACGACCGCACTCAAAATGAGAATCGACTGCGCTCGTTCTGATGCGCCGCTTTGGCGATATAAAAGCACGAAGGCCTTCCTGACAACTCGGGAAGGCCTTCGTGTGGTTTCGGGAAGGCCTTCGTGATGAATGACGGAAGCCGTCGTATGGATGCGCGGAGGTCTTTCCGCTGACGGATGCGCGCGCCGGCTGTGAGGTGCCGAGGGGGCAGAAGGTGGTTGGCGGTGGGGGTGTGGCAAGGTGTGGGTGTGGCTGCCCAACGAAATCGGAGTCATGGAGGGTGGTTCTCCATGACTCCGATGCTCGTTGTGTGGTGCAGTGTGGGCTTCTTGTGGCGCGGCATGGAGGGTCCCAAGATGCGCGCGGTGGGCGGCGGAGGCCCGCTGGCGCGCAGGCGGGTGCGTCTGCCGCGTGGGGCGGGACTACCGGGCCAGTCGTTTCTGGCCGTCCTCGATGTAGAGTCCGCGTGCGGGCCGGCGGTCGAGACGCACGCCTTGCAGTGTGTAGATGCCGCGGCGTGCGGGCTGCGTGGTGGCAGCCGGAAGGGCGTCGATGCCCACGGCCTCGGGGTTGAAGTTGAAGACGCGGTTGGCGAGTGCGCTGAGGGCTCTCACGTCGTCTGCCGCGAGCACGCGGCCGTGCAGCAGCAGGTCGTCGTAGGATGCGGCGGCCGAGCCATAGCCCGTGCCGAGGCCCAGATAGAAGTTGCTGCACGAGGCGATGTGGGTGAGCACGCGGCGGAAGTCGATGTCGGCCTCTCGCGACACGCGTGCGCCGTCCTGTGTGCCGCGGTAGCGCTCGATGAGTTTGCGCACGCCGTTGACGTAGAGCGTCAGGCCGTCGGTGGGGCTGATGGTGAGGGTGACGAAGGCCCATTCTCCGGCAGGCACGAGCACGTTGGTCGTGGTGTCGGGTGCGTTGAGTTCGAAGCTGGAGGCGGTCTGGTCGTTGAACGTCACGTAGCCGTTTCCGCCGAGGGCGAAGGTGGCTTTCGTGCTTTCGTCGTAGAAGCTGAAGGCGGCTGCCAGGTCGTCGGTGGAGCTGCGGCGGGTCCAGAAGGAGACGCTGACGCCCTGCTCAAGGGCTGCTCCGCGGAAGGGGTTGGGGGCCTGCACGTAGCTTTCGAAGCGGTTCTTGCCCTCGCTCACGCTCACGACTTGGCCGTTGCGCACGCCTCCGGCCATGAGCACGGGCCGCGTGCCGGTGAGCTTGCGCTGCAGGAGCGCCTCTTCGGCCGCGTTGTAGCGGTTGAGCACGGGCGTGTCGTCGAAGTCGTAGTAGGCTGCGATGCCCGCTTCGTAGTTGCCGGCCGGCTGTGTCGTCGGGTGCACCCGCACGGGGATGGTCTGCGTGTAGTAGTAGCGTCCGCAGGCGATGCGCACGGTCAGATTGACGAGCGAGTCGGTGGTCAGGCCCTCGGGGTTGTACTGGCCGCCGTCGCTCAGGATGCCGGGTGCGTCGGAGCTCCATTGCAGCTGGAAGCTGTCGGGCAGGGCGATGTTGTAGAGGTCGGTGCTCTTGCTGACGGTCTGGAGGTTGCTGACGGGCAGTGAGAGGCTGTTGATCTGCTGGGCCAGCTGGTAGTCGTCGCGCACGCGGTAGGCCCAGATGTTCTCTCCGGAGCTGGCGGCGGCGCTGATGCCGATGGCTTTCACGGTGGTGGGCTCGAGCTGCTGGTCGGCCACGACGCCGTAGTAGATGACGCCGGAGAGGGTGAGCTGCACGTAGGCGGTGCCGTCAATGAGCTTCCACGTGCCGGTTTTGTCTCCCGTCACCTTGCCGTTGGCGCTGAGCGTGACGTTGAGGGGCGTCACCGTCTCCTTGTTGGCGTGGTCCATGCGGTAGCGGTGGACGAGCAGCTGGTAGTTGCCGGCCACGTCGTCGGTCGTGTAGGTCTGCGTCGAGGCGATGTCGGCATCGGTGAGGGTCTCTCCCGTGTATTCGAAGGGCGCGGCCACGAGCCATCCCTGGTCGTTGACGAAGAGCTGGTGTACGCGCACCTGATGGCCCTCGCCGCCGTTTTGGAAGCGCGTGTGGTAGACGAGATAGGTGCGTCCGTCGGTGTGGTGTAGCACGGAGCAGTGGCCCTGCGAGAGCTCTCCGTCGGTCATGTTGCCCCACTTCGCGTAGCTTCCGAGGAGCTTCTCGCCCCGCGTGTCGGAGCTCGGCCCGAAGTTGAGCGCGTAGCTGGTGAACTGCGCGTTGCGGCCGAGGGCGTCCACGTAGGGGCCGTCGGGGTTGGCGGAGCGGAAGATGCGCATCTCGTAGCCGCCGGTGGAGCTGAGTCCGCCGTACGTCATGAAGAGGTAGTAGTAGTCGCCGATGTGCTCGATGTAGGAGCCCTCGCCGCTCACGTAGTAGCCTCCGGCGATGCGCTTGCCGAAGTAGGGGTCTTCGGTGCAGCTGGCTCCCTGCGTGGCATAGCCGTCGGCGTAGGTGACGTTGTAGTCGCGCAGGCCCGTGGTCTCGTCGAGCTCGAGCATCCAGATGCCGCCGCTCCAGGAGCCGTAGGACATCCAGAGCTTGCCGTTCTCGTCGTAGAAGACGCACGGGTCGATGTTGTTCGGCCAGTAGGTGCCCCACGCGTCGTTCTTGTTGTAGCGCTCGGGCAGCGACGTGATGCCGGGCAGCACGAGCGGGAGGTCCGTCTTCGTATAGCTGATGGCGGCGTCGGCGCTGTTTCGGAAGCCGGAGATGACGACGGGAGCCTGGTAGACGTAGGGTCCCTCGGCGTTGTCAGAGGTGAGCAGCACGATGCTCGAGGCCCAGTTGTCGCCGTTGACGCTGAAATACATGCACCATTTCTGCATGACGGGATTGTAGATGACGTCCGGCGCCCAGAGGTTTCCGCTGATGTCATAGCTGCTGCTCTGTGTGGCTGCCCATGCCTGTGCGTCGAACGCGGGCATCGCCACCTGCTGTCCGCCGATGCTGACGGACTTCACCTGCGGTGTGGTGAAGGCGACGTTGGAGGCCGCGCCCGATACGAGCGAGCCGTCGGCCTTGACCGTTGCCCAGGGCGCGGTGAAGGTGGTCCAGTTCATCAGGTCCTTGCTGCGTGCGGCGCCCCGGTGGGTTCCGAAGATGTAGTAGGTGGACGAAGTTGCGTCCCACACGATGCTCGGGTCGTGCACGCTGACTCGCCGGAGCGAGGCGGTGCCGATCATGGCCGCTGCCTCGGCTTTGGTGATGGCGATGGAATCCTGTGCTGCGGCTGCGCCTGCGTTGCAGAGCGTCAGCGCCAGGATGAGGAGGTGTCTGTTCATGATGATGTGTGGTTGGGTGTGGGTGAGGGCCGTTGGCGGTCTCCCGGCTTACTGGATTTCCTCCCAGCGGAAGACGGCGCCGTTGCGTCGGGCCGGATCGGGGCCCTTGACGTCGACTCCGTAGGGGCTTCCTGTCGTGGGGCTCTTGCCGAGATAGAGGTGGTTGCGGAGCGAGAGGAGCATGAACTGCTGGTCGAGGTAGTCTTGCCAGAGGAAGGGTTCGGCTTCTTCTTTCTGCTGTGTGAAGCTGACGTCGCCGGGCAGTCCCATGCCCATGACTTTCACGTAGCGTCCGTCGAGCAGGCGCAGGGCCACTTTGCCGCCGCCGAGGTCTTCGAGCTGGAAGGTCTCGTTGTTGCCTTTGGCCTGCGGTGCGGCATCGTAGAGGACGCCGTGGGCGAGTGCCGTGGCGGGCTTTCCGGTGGCGAGGTTGATGATGCGGAACTTCTTGCCGTAGGGAATGTTGGCGCTGCGGTCGGCCTTGGTCTCTTCCACGGTGAAGTTGTCGAAGATGGCTGTGCCTCCCTGTTTGCCCTTGACGTTGAAGGCGAAGAGCGCGTGGCGCGAGCCTTGGAAGGTGATGAGCTGGTAGGAGAGGGGCATCATGCGGCCCAGTGTCTGGAAGTGGATGCCGTCGGTGGAGTAGGCGTACTGCGCCTGGTCGTTGTCGAAGTCGCCGTTCATGCGCAGCCAGATGCGGCCGTCCTTGAGATTGACCGGCGTGTCGACGGTGTCGTTGGTGAGCTGTTCGAAGCAGCGGAGCGTGAGTTGCTTGCCGTCTTTGACGAGCCCGATCCAGGAGCAGGGCACATTGATGTTGCCGAGTCCGGCCACGTCGCCGTCGGCGAGGCTGCGTGCGTCGAGCTCGACGGTGGTCACGGACTGTGGTCCGATGACGCGCTGGGTGAGGGTGTTGCGAGCCCACATGAGCTGTTCGGCGGGCATGGCCTGCAGGCGCAGCTTGCCGCCCTTGAGGTTCCACTTCGTGTCGTCGGGGTTGTGGTTCCACTGCCAGATGCGTCCGAGCTGCTTGCCGTTGAAGTCGTCGCTGCGCTCGTAGGGCGCGTGGGGCTGCACTTGTGCGCCGGTGCTGGGCTTGAACCACGTGCGCGGCGCGCGTCCGAGGTTGCCTTCGAGACCGATCATGGGCCAGCCGTCGGTCCACGTGATGGGCATGAGGCACACGGTGCGGCCGATGCTGTGGAAGTCCTGCATGAGCAGGGCCCACCACTGGCCGTCGGGGGTGGACACGATGCCGCCTTGGTGGGCGTTCTCACAGGCGGTGGCGTCTTTGTCTGCGTTGTTCAGGCGGAACTCGGTGCCGTCGGGCATGATGCGTCCTCTCACCTGTGTCCGGGGCGCTGCGTGGTAGCCGTAGGTTTCGTCGGCGGTGATGACGCGCGTCTCGTAGGGGCCCCAGATGTTCTTCGCGCGGGAGCAGAGGGTGCGTCCGTTGGGCGAGTAGTCGGTGGAGATGAGGTAGTACCAGCCGTTGATTTTGTACATGTGGTGGCCCTCACCTACGCCGCGTCCGTCGGGAATGATGAGGCGCTCGGTGCCTTCGACGGGTCCGCTCATGTCGGGCTTGAGCTCGGTGCAGTACACGTTGCCGTATTTGTGGATGGCGTAGATTTTGCCGTCGTCGTCGAACAGCACGCTGAGGTCGTAGATGTTGCCTTGCATGTTGACGTGCTTCCAGGGGCCGCGGATGTCCTTGCTCATGTAGCATTGCAGGCCTTTGCCGTTGACGTTGCTGTAGACGTAGAACATGCCGTTGTGGTGTCGGATGGCGGGGGCCCAGATGCCCTGTCCGTAGATTTCCTGCTTGTTCTTGAGCGAGAAGCGGTCTTCGGGAAAGTCGTAGCGGTCGAAGCAATAGCTCACGTTCTCCCAGTTGACGAGGTCCTTGCTGTGCAGGATGACGAGGCCCGGCACGGAGTGCATGGTGGTGCCGGCGAGGTAGTAGTCGTCGCCGACGCGCAGGATGTCGGGGTCGGAGAACTCGTCGTAGAAGAGGGGGTTGGTGAAGGTGCCGTTTCCGTTGTCGGCGGTCCACGACCGGGGCGTGGTCTGGGCTGCACTCGTCAGAGCCAGTGCAGCGAGCGAGAGCGTCGCAAGCAGATGTTTCATGGTGGGATCGGTGTCGTTTGATAGAATGATGTTATGCAGATGATGCAAAGATAGCAATAATCTTGAAGATTTTGTGCGGTTTTTCTGATAAAATGGCGTTTTCGGCCGCCTGTCTGCGTCCGCGTGCGGCGGCGGTCGGAGCGGCTTCGGGCGCGCTGGCGACGGGACGGGGGGCTGTGGTGGCGC
Organism: Prevotellaceae bacterium UBA1391; assembly: GCA_002305265.1. Classification (GTDB taxonomy): domain Bacteria; phylum Bacteroidota; class Bacteroidia; order Bacteroidales; family Bacteroidaceae; genus UBA3839. Next base: position 24,081 of record DBQP01000012.1, read on the forward strand.
AGGACGGGTGGCGCTGTCGGGGCGGGAGGGCGTCGCCGGGCGCAGAAAAGGAGTGCGCTCGTTTTCGGATTCGGCTGCGCTCGTTTGGGGAAAGGACTGTGTTCCTTTTTTTGGACGAAGGCCTTCCTGACAGGTTGCGAAGGCCTTCGTGTGGTGATGCGAAGGCCTTCGTGTGGCTGGGGAGGAGGTCGGCGGGGTGCGGGCGGGCGCGGCGCGGGCCGATGGAACGTGCGGAGCCGAAGTGGCGGGGCGGGGCGTCAGTTGCGCGGGAGCTCGCCGAACTCTTCCTTGTAGCAGCTGCGGAAGTAGGAGAGGGAGCTGAATCCGCATTCGTTGGCGATGGCGGCGACGGTGTAGCGCATGGCGTCGGGGGCGTTGAGGCGCTGGTAGGCGCGCTGCAGGCGGCGCTTGCGGATGTATTCGTTGGCCGAGAGGCCGAGGAGCGCCTTCACCTTGCGGTAGAGGCTCGTGCGGGAGAAGTAGAGCTCGCGGCAGAGCAACTGGATGTTGAGGTCGGGACGGGCGATGTTGTCGTCGATGATGCGGTTGAGCTCGTCGATGAACTGGCGGTCGAGGGGAGAGAGGGCGAAGGTCTCTCCGCCGGCCGCGTCGGGTGTCGGGGGCTCGCTGCTGTCGGGCTGGCGCACGGGGGCGGCGGCCGACTGGTGGAGCTGGGCGGCGGTGAGGGTGCGGCGGCGGAGCACGCCCGCGACGATGGCGCGGATGGTGCGCGAGGTGAAGGGCTTGGTGACGTAGGCGTCGGCGCCTGCCGCGTAGCCTTCGTCGCGGGCATCGAGGCTGTCCTTGGCGGTGAGCATGACGACGGGGATGTGGCTGGTGCGGCGGTCGGCGCGCAGCAGGCGCGTCATTTCGTTGCCGTCCATCTCTGGCATCATGACGTCGGTGATGATGATGTCGGGCACCTCGGTGAGGGCGGCGGTGGCTCCTTCGCGTCCGTTGCGGGTGAGGATGAGGTGGTAGGGCTGGAGGATGTCGGCCAGGTAGGCGCGGATCTGGTCGTCGTTCTCGACGAGGAGGATGCTGACGGGGTCGTCGTCGGCCGTCGGCTCGTCGGGTGTGGGGAGGGCGGCGTCGGGGGCGGGCGGTGTGGAGGTGGAGGCGTCGGGGGCGGAGGGGCCGTCGGCGTGGAGCATCGTGGCGGGGAGATGGAGCGTGAAGGTGCTGCCGCGGCCTTCGGTGCTCATGACGGTGATGCGCCCGCCGTGGAGGGTGGCGAGGGCTTGCGAGAGGGCCAGACCGATGCCGGTGCCGGAGGAGGGGCTGGCGCCGGCGGCCTGGTAGTAGCGCTCGAAGATGTGGGGGAGGTCGGCGGAGGCGATGCCGCGGCCCGTGTCGGCGACGCTGATGCGCACTTCCTCGGGCGTCTGGTCGAGCTGGAGGCTGATTTCGCCTTGCTCGGTGTGCTTGCTGGCGTTGGAGAGGAGATTGGTGAGGATGGTGGTGAGGATGTCGGCGTCGAAGGTTGTCGGCACGTCGGCGAGGCGGACGTCGAGGCGGTAGTGCACGTGCTCGTTGCGGTTGGCGCTGCTGAAGCGCTCGAAGATGTCGCCGATGTGGCCGACGAGCGATGCGGTGTGGAGCTGGAGGGTGCGGTGGCTGGTCTCCGTGCGGCGGAACTCGAGCAGCTGGTTGACGAGGGTGAGGAGGCGCTCGGCGCTGGAGCGGATGGTGTCGACTCTGCGCCGCAGGGGTTCGGGGAGCGTGGGCTCGGCCACGAGGTCGTCGATGGGGCCGAGGATGAGGGTGAGCGGGGTGCGCAGCTCGTGGGTGATGTTGGTGTAGAAGCGGAGCCGCTCCTCGTTCAGTTGCTCGCGCTCGAGGCGGGCCTTGTCGCGGCGGAGCTGCTCCTGGCGGCGGTCGTGGGTGCTGACGTAGCGGCGGACGGCGAAGGCGGCTGCGGCGGCCAGCAGCAGGGCATAGAGGGTGAGGGCCCACCAGCTGCGCCACCAGGGCGGCAGGATGCGGAACTCGATTTGGGCGCTGGCGCTCCACGGACCGCCCTCGTGGGCGGCCTGCACCTCGACGTCGTAGCGGCCGGGCGGCAGCAGCGAGAGGCTGACGGTGATGAGTCCGTGCTGGCCGCTGACGAGGGTCCAGGGGGCGGAGGAGCCGGTGCGATAGCGGTAGCGGATGTGCTGGGGCGCTGCGTAGCGGAGGACGGAGAAGTCGAAGGAGAGGTTGCGGGCCTCGGGGGCCAGCCGCCGCAGGGTGTCGGGACTGACGCTGCGCCCGTTCAGGCGGATGTCGAGCAGCTGCACGCGCAGCGGGTCGGACGGCACGCTCATGCGGCGCATGTTGACCTCGTAGTATCCGTCGGCCGTGCCGAAGAGCATGCGCCCGTCGGCGGTGCCGACGGCGGCCCGCTCCTGCAGGGTGTGGCCAGCGATGCCGTCGGCGGCACTGATGGAGAGGATGCGCAGGCGGCTCTTGTCGGGCACGGCGGCCGACTGCCGGCTGGCGGCGGGGAGGGTGATGCGGCAGACGCCATTGAAGGTGGCGGCCCAGAGCTGGCCGTAGGCGTCGAGGGCGAGTGAGAGGATGCCGGAACTGGGCAGGCCGTCGGCCATGCTCAGGCGCAGGGCCGGACGCCCTTCGGCGTCGAGCAGGAAGAGGCCGTTCTGCGTGCCGACCCAGACGCGGCCTGCGGGGTCGGTGAGCAGGCAGTTGCACTTGTCGCTCCAGGCGTTGGCATTGAGGGCCGCGAGGCGCTCGAAGTCGGGACGACGGCGCACGGCGTCGAAATAGTAGAAACCGTTCTGCGTGCCGATGATGTAGCCCTGCTGCCAGGGGCAGGCATCGGTGATGTAGCGGAACTGCTGAAGCTGGGGATAGCGGGCGGTGAGCACCTCCACTTTGCGCTGTGCGGGCTGGAAGAGGGCGAGGCGGTTCATCTTGACGGCGATGAGGCGTGTGGTGCTGTCGAGGGGCAGGCAGAAGGGAATTCTTCCCCAAAGAGGGGTGTCGTCGGGCGTGAACAGGTCGGTGGGTGCGCCTGCCGACTGCCGGACGATTTCGCCCTGGCTGGACGTGGCCCAGAGCGTGCCGTCGGCATCGGTGTGCAGGGAGGTGGCATAGATGTAGTTGAAGGCGCCGCCCATGCGCAGGAACTCATCCGTGGGTGAGAGGCGGTAGAGGCCGGCGCTGGTGGCGGCGATGACCTCGTCGGTGGCGGTGCGCAGGAAGCGCTGGACCGACTGCGTGCGGCCGGTCTCGTCGCTCACCCGGTGGTGCTCGGCGAGCGGGCGGGCGGGCGAGTGGTAGGCCACGCCGCCCTCGCGCAGGGTGAGCCAGAGTCCGCCTTCGCGGTCTTCGGCCACGTCGGTGAAGTCGGGGATGAGCTCGTCGCCGCTCTCCGGCAGGAGGAAGCGGTCGTACTCGACGGTGGGGCGCAGCTGGCGATTGAAGCGCACGAGGCGGTTGGGGCAGAGGATGGAGAGTCCGCTGCGCGTCTTGCGCAGGGCGATGATGTGTGGGTCGGCCAGAAGGGTGGAGAGGGTGCGCGGACCGGTGGCGAACTGTTGGGCTCCTTGACTGGTGCGCACGAGAATCGTGCCCGAGTCCCAGGCGATGGCGCGCAGCGTGTAGCCGCGCTGGGGAGTGTCGAGGCGCTGCGCATACATCTTGCGGCCGGCCTTCACGTCCCAGCACTCCATCATGCCGTTGGAGAAGAAGAAATAGTGGAGCGCGCCGACTTGCACGACATCGTTGAGGCTGTAGAGGATGTTTTCGGGCGACTTCTCGCGGATGGCGAGTACGCGGCGGGCGGGGCGGTTCCACTGGAAGACGTAGATGCCGCCGTCGGCGGTGCTCAACCAGGCTGAGCCTTCGGCGTCGATGAAGAAATTGCGGATGGAGTCGAGATTGAGCCCGCTCGGGCGGAGCAGGCGGGCGACGGAATAGACGGCCGCACTGCGCGCATCGATGGCGAAGAGATGGTGGAGGTTGCGGATCCAGATGCGATGTTGGCGGTCGAGATAGGAGGCGACGCCGAAGAAACTCTCGATGTTGAGCCCGCGGTTGCGGTCGAAGTCGAGGGCGTGGAAGCGTGCGCCGTCGAAGAGGCAGAGCATGCCTTCGACCTCGACGAGCATGCGGCCGTCGGGCAACTGCACGACCTGACGTGCCTGGTTGTTGAAGAGGCCGTCGTGCTGTGTGTAGACGCGCAGGGGCAGGGGCTCGTCGGCGTGGGCGGATGGTGTGGCGCACGGCAGCAGGAGCAAGCAGGCAATGAGGGAAAGCGTGTGGAGGCGGAGGGAATATGACTGCGCGGGCCCGGGGCATTCGGCTGCGCCTGCTGGACGGGCGAAAACAGGCCGGACGAGGCGGCGAAGGTGCGGGCAGACTGCGCGGTATGCGGGCAAGAGGCTTGCGCGGAGGCGGAAAGGGAGGGCGGCGGGTGTTGTGGTCATGGTCTGTGCAGCGCTGTTGTGCGTTGCCTTGCAAAGATAATGATTTTTTTCTTTGCAGCGCTTCTTTGCGCCGAATTGCCGCTTGGACTGTGGCGGGGCGAGGGATGAACGGCATCGTGGTGCAGCATGTGGGGCGTCGTAGCACGGCATGCGCGGAGTCGTGGTGCAGCATGCGAGGGACATTGCGCGGCATGCGAGGCGTCGTAGCGTGGCATGCAAGGCATCGTGGCAAGACATGCGAGGCATCGTAGCGCGGCATGCGCGGCATCGTGGTGCAGCATGTGGGGAGTCGTGGTGTGGCATGCGAGGCGTCGTAGCGCGGCATGCGCGGGACATTGCGCGGCATGGTTGGTTTTTTCGCGCTTCATTCACGGGTTTATCACGCTGTATCGGCAGATAGAGGGCGAAGGTGGTGGGGAGAAGGCGTGCGCGGATACTGCGAGAAGTGTACATGGGTAAGAAAAAAACTGCGCTCCGCAGTATTCTTTCGAATACCGGGAGCGCAGCAAGGATGTGCGGAGTGTGAATCCTCCGGGTGGCTTACCAGAGGTTTCCGTAGGCGCTGGCGTAGGGATCGCGTTCCTTGACGGAACCTTCGCCATCATACTCGCCCGGCAAAACCTCGGGAGCTTCGCCGTCAGAGGGGTTGCTTCCTCCGATGGATGCGCAGATGATGTCTGCCGCTGCGATTTCTGTGTATGTGGATACGGGTGTCCGATAGACTTTCTTATTCATGATGAATGTGTTTTTTGAGAATGTTGGGTTGGGAATTATTTGATAAGAATTTTCTTTCCGTTGACGATGTTGATGCCCTTCTGCAGCTGGTTCAGCTTCTGACCCTGGAGGTTGTAGACGGGGCCTTCGAGTGCCTCGCGCATCTGAACGGCGTCGATGCCGGTCACTTCCTCGCCGTCGACGACGAAGCGGAGTCTGGCCTCGCTGGAGACTTCAGGCTTCTGGCGGAAGTAGGCGCGGAAAGCTTTCAGTGCGTTGCCGCCCGTGGCTTTGATGATGCCTGCTGCGGTGCAGAGGTAGTCGCCGGCCTGAACGGTGGACGCAGTGGCGGCAGTGTAGAGTCCGGTGAGCGAGTAGGCGGGATCGCTGGATGCTGCCTCGAGCGTGGTGCTGGGGGCAACCTTCTTGCCCATGAAGGCGATGTTGCTGAAGTTGCCAGCCGCGGTGGCCTTGAACAGAACAGGAACGTTGGCCTTGATGGATGTGGCGGGCGTGAACTGGGCGATATAGTTGTCCGTACCGTCGTTCGTCGTACCGGTGTATTCGATGACGTACAGACCGAGACTTTCAATTTCTTCAGCTGTCACGTCGAAGGGAAGAACGAGCGAGTTCCAGCCGACTCCGTAGTTGCGGTCGACGGTGACGTCGGCATAGTCGTTCGCTGCAGGAGCCTCGGTGGCGGTCTCAGAGAGAGTTACCTTTTCGGCGATGACGTCTGCAATCTTGTAAAGTCTGAAGTCGGAGAAGGAAGCCCAGGAGTGAGCGACGGAGGTTTCTCCCTTGACGCCAATCTTGACATTGTGGTCGGTCTTGACCGTGAACTCGACGGTGCCGTAGTTCCAGCCTCCGTTGAATGCGTTGCCGGTGTTGCCGACTTTAGGCAGTGGTGCGCTGGCCGTGCCGGCGTAGACGGAGAAGACAGTAGGTCCGAAACTGCGGCCGATGGCGGAGAGGATGTAGGTGCCGGTGGGCAACGTGATGGTCTGGCTGAAATCTTCGTTCCAGCTGGTCGCGCTCCAGTTGTTCGTGTCGTAGTATTTTGCTGCCTGGGTGTTGGATGCGTTGAACCATCCCTCGCCGCTCAAGATGCGCGTATTGCCGCCTGTGGTCGTCCAAGGCGCGATGGTGGTCTGGCTGGAGGCAACTGTCGGATTCACGATGCTGCTGGTGTAGTTCACGGCTCCTTCAACTCCTTCAGCGTTCACGTGCGACTCGATGACGGCGCGATAGGCGAGGGTGATAGCCAGCGCTTTGGCCGAGGCGTCGGCGGCATTCGTCGCGTCAGTAGCGGCGAGAGCGTCGTTGAGCGCGGTCTTCGAAGCCTCAGTGGCGTAGATGTACGGCGCGGTGTCGTAGGTGGCGGCTTTCGCGTTAGCAAATGCTTGATATGCGGCAGCTGCGGCGTTCAGCGTGTTGGTTGCGGTCTTGAGTGCAGCGGCGGCTGCGTCGTAGCCTTCGATGGTCGTTGGCTCCTCTGCTGCGACGAGGGCTGAGAGTGCTGTGCGCTCCTCTCCCGTCACGACGGCATTGGCTTCGGCGCTCAGGGCTGCGTTGGCTGCTGCGATGGCTTCATCGTATGCGGTCTTGTGCGAACCGGCACGGAGCAGGGAAACTACGTCTTCTTCGCCGTAATAGGTGAGGGAGATGTTGTCAATGCCCATCCAGTTGGCAAGGGCTGCGTCTTGCTTCAAGCCAATCTCGAGGGAGTTACCGCTGACATACGTGTAGACTTCATAGAAAGTCGGATCCGTAGACGTCAGTGGAGTGAGGTCGGAATTGGCAAAAACTGCTGCTGAACCTGCGTTGCTTGCATCAATGGTGCTTGCAAACGCTGCCATCTTGAGCTTGTAAGTTCCGTTGGGGATGGCGGTCATCGTCTGCGACATCTTTCCTGTATAAGCTGTGGATTTCCAGTTTTCCCAGAATCGGCCTGTGAAGTCGCCTTGCTTGTTCGTCGCCAAAGCTGAGTTCTGGGCGCCTGTCGTCGTCGTCCAGCTGGCAGTGGAAAGGTCGAAGTTGCGGTTCTTGACGAATCCGGTTACGTCGAGCGGGTTGTCAACGCCGATGCCGGAAATCTCGAGAATGCGCACGTTGTCAATGGCGATGGCTTCCTGCTGTGTGTTGACTTTGTTCGGGTTGAACGCCATGATGAGGTTGACATCGATGGGCGACTCCGTGTCGAGCACGAACACGGTGGACACGGGCGACCATTGCGCCTCGTTGAAATACGTTCCGGATTGTGGCACGCCTGCAGTCGTGGTGCTGGCGCTGGCAATGACGGTGCCTTCCTTAAGGGCCTGAATCTGGAATGTTCCGCCGGTGTTGGCAAGCTTGGTAGCGATTTTGTAGTCAGCGACCAGCATGTACTTGCCTGCCGGCAGCGCCTTGCTGGTGGTTTGTGCGAAGGACGTAGTCAGCGCACTGGCCCAGGAGTTGCGGCCAAAGTAATAGCGGTTGCCTTCCGAGGGTGCAATGACAACGCCGAACGCGCCCGGATGGGTGTCAGCAGTCTCTGTCCCTGTCTGCACGCCGAAGTTCAGCGTACCGGACGTGGGCAGATTGGTGGCTGTCCACGATTCCGGTGCAAAATATCCTTTGGCAGAAGACTTGACGTCGCCAGCGTTTCCGCTCTCAAAGCCTGCGTTCAGCAGATACTCAGCGGTGACGTCTGTTTGTGCATGCATCGTGTTTCCTCCCGCCATGGCGGTGAGGAGCGCTGCGATAAGTAGCGTTTTTTTCATACGAAGGTTTGTTTAGATAAATGGATTGATGTTGTTGGAAGAGTTCAGCTTGA
>DBQP01000019.1 GCA_002305265.1 Prevotellaceae bacterium UBA1391
GGCCAGCTGCATGCCGTCGCCGGAGTCGCCGGAGAAGCGGACAACCACCTCAGCCAGTTCTTGAATTTCCAATCTTTCTGTCATAGAATATGTATGTTATGTATGCGAATATGTCTGTTGCAGGCGCAGGGGCTGCATGGCCAGCACGGCCCGCGGCGCAAGGCAGCGTGCCAGAAGCGCGGCTTTTCGTTCTGCAAAGTTCCGACTTTTTTACGAAATATCAAAATTTCGCCGCCATCAATTTAGAATTTCTGTATTTTTATGACGAAATGCTTCCATTTTGATACCAAAAAGTCATCTTCACCTCTCAACTGTATCACTCCAGCGGCGGCGCACGTGCCGCACAGGGACGACGCGCCTTAGCGCTTCCGCCCCTTGCCCGAAAGCATGCGCGCCCGCCTCTTGCGCTGCTCGAAGTGGTGCAAGCCGGCGAGCACGGTCTGCGTCGTCGCCGCCACGTCCCAGCCTCTCAGGCGGGCGTAGAGGGCGCAGAACTCGCGCATGAGCGACTGGTTGTGGGTCAGCCGCACGAGGTTGTGCAGGCACTGCTCGTCGGTGAGCGAGGAGTGGAAATGCGAGCGATTCGTATCGATGACGCAGAGGCGGAAGTCGGCAGCCGCAGGCGGCGCACTGCTGCCCGCCGTCTGCGGAGCGAGCTGATAGAGGAAATTGCTGAGATTGACGTCGCCATGCAGCACGCCCCGCGCATGCATGCCCACCAGCAGCCGCATGAGTGCCTCGGCCAGGGCGGCATGATGGGGGAAGTCGGGCTCGTTGAGCACTTTGCAGTCGGGCCAACGGCAGGACAGGCTCACGAAGTAGCCGGTGGTGAAGACGAGGCCCAGACGCCGCTCCTCCAGGTAGGCCACCGGCTCGGGCGTGTCGATGCCCAGCTGCAGCAGGCGCAGTCCGAACTCATAGGCCCGGCGCGCCTTCGTGGGGCGGAAGGTGCTGTAGCCCAGCTGCTGGACGACGTTCGGATACTTGAAGCGCTTGACCACCAGTTCAAGCCCGTCGTCCGTGCGGAACGACTTGACGATGTTGCGCTTGGCATAGAGCGTCTCGCCTTCAGTCTCGAAGCGCTGCGGAAGCGACGAGACGAAGTCCGTGAGACGGGCAAAGCGTGGATTGACTGTGATGTGCATGGGATGTGGGATTGAGAGGGCCGCCCTGCTCGCTAGACATTGGCGTGCCGATAAGAGAAGGACCGTGCGTGGATGAAGAAGCGAGGGAACGTGGCTGGGCAGCAAACCGCGCGTGGCCGAAGAAACGAAGGAACGTGGCTGGGCAGCAAACCGCGCGCGGCCGAAGAAGCGAGGGAACGTGGCTGGGCAGCAAACCGTGCGTGGCCGTGGAAGCGAGGGAACGTGGCTGGGCAGCAAACCGTGCGCGGCCGAGGAAGCGAGAGAATGCGGCTGGGCAGCAAACCGCGCGTGGCCGTGGAAGGAGCCGTGCACCCTCGAAAAGCTGGCCTTGCGCGGCCTTCGGGCGACTGCAACACCGAGGCGCGAATTCCGGAACTCCGGTTATTCATTTCCGGAACTCCGATTTCTGATTTTCGGAACTCCGCCGTTTTCTTTTCAGCCACCGCCGTCTCGCTGCCGCCGCAGCGCCTGCAGCAGGCTGCGCAGAAAACGCCGCCGCCCATCGCCGCCTCAAGGGTCGAACGATGGGCGGCGGCGGCAGTTCAAGGGCGCAAGGGGTTGGCATCTGACTGAAACCAGCGGACGAACTCGCGCATGCCTTCCGGCAGTTCCACGACGGGCTTGTAGCCGATTTCGCGCTCCAGACGCGCCGTAGAGGCATAGGTGAGGCTCACGTCGCCCGGCTGCATGGGCAGGAATTGCTTCGTCGCCTCGCGTCCTAAGTTGCGCTCCAGTTCCGCGATGAAGTCCATCAGCGGCACGCTGTGGCCGCAGCCGATGTTGTAGATGCGATGCGGCAGGCCGTGCGGATCGAGGCGAGGGTCGGGCACATGGTCGAGCACGGCAAGCGTGCCGTTCACAATGTCGTCGATGTAGGTGAAGTCGCGGTGCATGTCGCCGTTGTTGAACACGCGGATTGGATTGCCCCGGCTGATGGCCTGGGCGAACAGCATCGGCGCCATGTCGGGGCGGCCGTACGGGCCGTAGACGGTGAAATAGCGGAGACCGGTCGACGGGATGCCATAGAGCTTGCAGTAGGCATGGGCCATCAGCTCGTTGCTTTTCTTGCTGGCCGCGTAGAGGCTCACCGGACTGATGACGACGTCGTCCTCCTCGAACGGCGCCTTCTCGTTCAGTCCGTACACCGAGCTCGAGGAGGCGAAGACCAGATGCTCCGTCCCGTAGTGGCGGCAGGCCTCCAGTATGTTCAGGAATCCGAGCATGTTGCTCTCCATGTAGGCATAGGGATTCTCGATGGAGTAGCGGACGCCGGCCTGCGCGGCCAGGTGGATGATGCGGTCGAAGCGATGCCGCGCGAAGAGCGCGTCGATGGCCGCCTTGTCGCTCACGTCGATGCGCTCGAAGCTGAGCGAGGGCAACGTCGCGCTCTCCACGCGGGCGCCCATGGCGATGCCCCCGTCCGCCACGTCGAAGCCCATGCGGCGCAGGCGCGCATACTTGAGCGCCACGTCATAGTAGTCGTTGATGTTGTCGATGCCGACGACGCGATGCCCGCGTTCGGCAAGCAGCTCGCCACAGCGGCTGCCGATGAATCCGGCAGCACCCGTCACGAGTATGGTTTTCACAATCATAGCGATGGAGATTTGTCGTCGGAGGCAGCGGCAGCGCCCGTCTCAGGCCGATTGGCGGCAGCGACGGAACGGGCTGCATGCATCCCGATCAGGATATTGCGTGTGTAGGCAACGATGCCAAACGACTGGCCGAGCACGAGAATCCAGTCGAGACGAATCAGTCCGTAGACGAGGATCATGCCCGCGCCCAGCAGACTGAGTGCCCAGAAGCTGACGGGCATGAGCGACTGGCCGTGCCTGACGCTGTAGATGATCTGGTAGATGAAGCGGCTGGAGAACAAGGTCTGGGCCACCGTGCCGAAGATCAGCAGCGGCAGCGGCACGCCCTCGTTCCGCAGGAAGTGCGCCACAAATTCGCCCGCCCCTTCGGCCGTCAGCGTCAGAGCCACCACGGGCGTGACGTAGAGCAGCCAGCGCAACAGCGTCGGAATGCGCTTCCAGACACCTTTGTACTGCAGGTTGGCGATATAGATGTAGAAGCTCACAAACTGCCCGAAGATGATGCTGAAGTCGGACCGCAGGTAGCCGTAGTAGAACATCACGTAGCTGCCCAGCAGCGAGAGCACCCAGTAGAGCGTGGGCGACACCAGCTGGTGGGCGCGCTCGCTCCAGATCCACTGCACGAGAATGCGCGCCGAGAAGCACAACTGGGCCAGCAGGCCGATGCCGAAGATGAACGTAGACATGGCAGACGCAGGCTTAGATGTTCTTCTCGGCTACATGATAGTTGATGTAGCGGTGGGCCATCCAACGATAGGCAAAGCAGTCCTTGAGCGGCGAGATCAGGCGGTTCCAGAGATGATACTTCGACGTGCCGGCCATGCGCGGATAGTGGCGCACCGGCGTCTCGAAGAATGTGCCGCCGTCCTGCAGGCGGATCAAGGCCGGCAGGAAGCGGTGCATGCCCGTGAAGAAGGGAATGCGGCGGGCGTACTCCGTGTGCAGGATCTTCAGCGGACAGCCCGTGTCGGTGGCGCCGTCGTGCGTCATCATGCGGCGGAAACCGTTGGCAAACTTCGACTGAAAGCGCTTGAACCACGAGTCGCGACGCTGCGCCCGGATGCCCGTGACGAGCGGAAACTCAGACGTATGCGGCAAGAGCACGTTGAAATCGCGGATGTCCGTCTGCATGTCGGCGTCCATATAGCCCACCAGACGGCTCTGACAGCAGTCGATGCCCGCCTTGATGGCGGCCGAGAGACCGCGATTGCGGTCGAAGCTGATGTAGTAGGCGTGCGGAATGCGCGCGCAGGCAGCCTGAATGCGCGCCAGGCTCGCATCCTTCGAGCCGTCGTTCACGAACAGCGCGCAGGCCTTCACGGGGCATGCCGGCAGATAACTGCCGACCACTTCGGCCAACCGCTCGATGTTGTCTTCCTCGTTGTAGATCGGGATGACAATCGTGAACGCGTAGTCGGACGTCTTGTTTTTAATAAAATCGGGGAGCATGGCTTGCATAGGCTATGGAGTGTGAATGGGGTGACGGCGCGGCGTCAGCAGTGTGACGTGGTAGACGAAATGCTTCTTGTAGCGCCTCTTGTAGGATTTCGGACGGTTGTTGTCGTCGAACAGACCGATGTGCAGCGTGTCGGCCACGGCAAGGACAGACGCCGGAAGCACCTGCGCCGCAGGATCCTGCGTGAGCACCGCACAGGGCAGATGCGCCTCGACGGCCTTGGCCGACTGAAGGTCGAGCGGACGAATCATGCGTCCCGCCGCCCACACCTCCTCGGGGCGGATGTCCTCGCCCTGCGGATGGAAGAAGGGAATGCCGGCCAGACGGGCATCCATACGCGTCAGTGCCAGACTGTGGCGCTGCGGATTGCCCACGATTTCATTGATGCGCGGCAGCAGCAACACCTCGACGCCCGCAAACAGAACGACTACGGCGACCACCAGCACCTGCGGTCTGCAGCGCACCACGGCGCCCGTAGCGAGCGCTGCAGCCAGCAGCCCGCAGGCGCCGAACGACGCCGTCTGCCACGTCGGACGCCAGGCGCCCGTCAGCCACTGCGCACCGACGGCGCAGGCCAGGCACACGAGAAGAATGGCGACGGCGTTCGTCCGCAGCAGCGCACGTTCCGTGCGGATGCCCAAACGACGGCCATTGAGGTTTTCAGTCCAGTAGTCGGCCAGCCAGCCCACAAGCGCGGCGGCAGGCACCATCGCCGGCAGCAGGTAGCGCATCTTCTTCTCCGGGAACAAACTCAACAGCACCACGCTGGCCAGCAGCCACACCACGGTCAGCCGCCATCCGTCGTCGCGCCGCATGTCACGGCGGAAGAACGGAAGCAGAAGGGCCGTCAGCGTCAGCAGCGCCCATGCGCCGGTCTCGGCCCAGAAGCGCCAATAATACCAGAAGGGGCGGGTGTTGTAGCTCGTCCAGTTGCCGGTCTCCTCCTCCACCACGCTGTGGATGGCCTGCGGCTCAAACACGTAGAGATAGGCGTACCACCACGTGCCGACCGCGGCCGTCAGCACGACCGCGAGCAGGACGGAGGCCCACTTCCGACCGCTCATGCGCGGCCGCTCCACGGCGCCGAAGGCGATGAGGAAGGGCAACAGCAAGGCGTAGAGGGAAATGGGGCCCTTGCTGAGGAAGGAGAGACCGAACAGCAGGCCCGCCAGGGCCAGCGGTCCGGCGCCGGAGCCATTGCTGCGCAGGCCGCGGATGAGCGGCGGCAGACCGAGCATGACGAACGCATGGCAGTAGATGTCCCACGATGCCGTGCGCCCCTGCAGCACGATCTGATAGCTCGTCAGGGCGACGAGCGACGCGAGCAGTGCCATCCGGGGGCGGCGGCTCCACTCCACGACGGTGAGATAGAGGCCCACAACCAGCAGCCAGCCGAAGACGCCGGCCATGCCGCGCTGCAGCGCGAGGCTGTCGTGGCGCACGCCGTAGGTGGCAGCCGTGAGCCAGGTGGGCAGCGGCGGCTTCTTCAGCCGCAGCTCGCCGTTCATCGTCGGCACGAGCCAATGGCCCTCGTCCACCATCTCGCGGGCAGTGACCATGTTCCGGCTCTCCATAATGTCCGGCGCCAGCACGTTGTTGTGGAGGAAGAAGGCGCCTACGCTCAGCAGCGTGAGGAGCAGCAGGTGGAGGAAGTGGTGCTTCATGATGGTATGTTTTCCGTCCGGATTATCCGAAGAAATGGGCAATTTCCTGTGTCAGTGCCTCGACCAGGCGCTCGTTGTCGGCATGGGAACGCACATGCACCAGCAGGCGGTTGCCCTCGGAGCCGAGCAGCATCTGGTGCCGCTCCAGCATGCCGACGGCAAAGGCCGACGGCTGCTCCGTGCCTTCGAGGCGGAAGCAGACTCCAGTGAGGCTGCCTTCGGCGCACGCCACATGCGGCAGTTCCCCGATGGCCGCGAGCAGCCAGTCGCACTCGGCGCGCATCTTCTGCAGCGCGCGCTCCGAGCGCGACGCATATTTGCCGTAGATCTGCAGGAAGAACTCGGCCATCGAACTCACGCCGGCCTGCACGAGCGGATGCTTCCGCACGCGCTCCAACGTAGCCTCGTCGGCCGTGAGCACCAGCGCCAGCTGCAGGCCCGGCATGCCGCAAACCTCCGCAAAATCGTGGATGAACACCGTCTGCCCCTGCCGCTCGAGGGCCTCGCTCAGGTCGGTCACGACACCGGAGGCACGGTCCGACGCATATTTGTACCAGGTCGCGAGCCTCACCTCGCAATCCCGAAGCGCATCCGAAGCCAGGAGCGCCTCGGCACTGGACACGACGGCCACGTAGCGCTTGTCGACGTTCAGGTTCTTCGCCGCCAGCATCGCCAGCTCGTCCGGATCGGAGGGACGCATGCGCAGCACCGTGCCGAGATTCGCCCGCAGCTCGTCGAGCATTTGCCTCGACGGGAAGAACACCTGCGAGGGATGGCTGAAGTCCAGCATCTTGGGATAGCGCCAGAAGCCGCCGCCATGCGCCAGCAGCCGCCGCATCCGTTCCTCGGGCGCCGCAAACATCGTCTCGGCGATCTCCAGATCCTGCGCATCGTCAATCTCATACCACCGCGGGCCCTTCACGGGCATCGCGCGCAGGTTGGCACGGTCGATCAGCGTGATCACGCGCAGCACCTGCTCATAGTATTCGTTGTTGCCGAGCGCATGGCAGTAGGCGTCCAGAAAGGGCACGTAGGTGCTGGTGGAGAACTCCCGCGAGAACTTATAGATGTTGATGGTCTTGTAGTAGCGGTCGACGTCCTGATAGTTGAACGCCTTCTTCGACACGAAATCCGTCACGTAGCATTCCTCGTCGATGCACACCATCGTGCCGTCCATCCAGGGCTCGTATTTCTCCACGAGGCAGAGGTTGGGATACGGGTCGGCCACGATGCGCTGCAGCAGCTCGTCGTCGAAGATGAGGTCGCTCTCGATGAGCAGCGTGTCGTCCTGCTGCAACTGCTCCTTCACGAGCGAGAGCGAGTAGATGTTGTTGGTGCGGTCGTAGATGGGATTCTCCACGAACTCAATCGGCAGGCTGCCGGCATACGACTTCAGGTGGTCGACGACATTCTGCCCCTGATAGCCCACGACGATGATGAGACGGCGCAGATGGAGCGGTTCGAGCTGCCCGACCAGACGGTCGATCAGCCGCTGACCGTTCACCTCAACCATACATTTCGTATTGTTGCGCGTGTATTCATTGAGCCGTCGGCCCATGCCCGCTGCCAGAATGATTGCTTGCATATTCGGAGAGATTGTGACAAGATGCTGCACCTGCCCACGCGGGGCAGCATGCAAAGTTAATCTTTTTCACGCAATTCATCACTGAAAATCACATGAAATATGCATCGGGCAGCAGAATGTATACGCCGGCGGCACGGGCGGCCCCCGCCGCCAGCAGGCCCCCGGGGCACAGAAAGAGGGAATGCGCCGCCACTCCGGAGAGCAGCGGCGCACAGCGGGCGCGCCAGAGAGGCGGAAACCGCAGCACGGCACGCCTGCACGTGTGTTTTTCATGGCGGGAAGGCGATGCCGGCCGTAGGCCGGAACCGCAGGAATGTTACAAATCCCAAAAGATTTGTTTCAAGATGAGCAAGATTGACTCGCCGGAGTCGGGACGGCGGCGGACTGCCCGCGTCATAGCAAGGCGGCATAGGCCTGGCGCAGCGCCTTGCGCAGACGCACGCACGGCGTGGCATTGACGCTCACCCGCACATCGCGCGCCGACAGCCCCGACATCAGACTCCCGATCTCGGCCTCGCTCTCCGACGACGGACAGTCGACCGCCAGCGTCGGCGTGAAGCGCACGATGTCGAACAACGTGACGGTGTTGCCCTGCCGCAGCTCACCCAGCAGCACATGATAGAGCACGTCGGCGTAGGCCCGCACCGTGCGCGCGTCGATGCGCATGGCCATCATCAGCTGGCGGCTGAACTTGTCGGTGTCGATCACCTCGCCGCCCGTGCGCACGCCCACATACCAGCGGTCGGTGGTGTTCAGATGGCGGCATTCGAAGACGGGGTCGGGCACAGCAGGCGGAAGGATGGGAAATATTGCATTCATGGCAAGAAAAGGTTTTTGAAGGGTTTGTAGTGTCTTTCATTCGGAAGGACGCACATCGCTCTGACATGCGCTGCAAAGTTACGCCCGACAGGTGACAGAACAGGACACTTTGGCCGCGGAATTTTTCGCCCAAAACCAGCTTTTCCGTTAAAAAATGCTGCAACCACACGTCCGGCTTCGCGCTTTCGGCGCCCGACCACTTTTCATCCCCAAAAAGATAATGCGCCTGTCACTTCTTCTTTATCAAGCAATTCCAAGAAAAAATAGTGCATAAACCATGCAAAAATAAGGTATTTCGCTCCATTCGGACGATTTTGTTACAAAACTGACACTTTTTGTTCTTCAACAGACAATTTCGAATCCGAAAAAATGCGAACTTTGCAATGTCGAAAGGAAAGGAGGGCATCGCCCCGATGCTCCGCCCGACATCCTCCCCGAGGACCGGCCGCAGCGACTTCGTTTTCGGCAGCACCCGCCCGACGATGCGATATCATCAGTCCAGTGTGTTTTCCATTTGAACAAAAGATGTTAGTAGTTTTCTTCATAATTAGGTAGTTATATTAGGAAAGAAGTTTAGTAGTAAAAAACACACAAAGATTGTTTCTTCAGTAGTATGATGATGTGGGCGTGCCCCAGGATGTGGAATCCTTGGGCACGTTTTTTTTGTGCCCGCATCCCGCCATGCGCCCCTTCCCGCTCCCTCCGCCGGCTCGTTCCCACTCTGCTTCGCGCTCCCTCATGCCCCGCTCGCTCATCTTCCCACTCCACCTGCCGGCTCTGTCCCCTCCGCTTCGCGCTCCCTCATGCCCTGATCGCTCATCTTCCCACTCCGCCTGCCGGCTCTTTCCCCTCCGCTTCGCGCTCCCTCACGCCCCGCTCGCTCATCTTCCCACTCCGCCTGCCGGCTCATTCCCTTCCTCTTCGCGCTCCCTCATGCCCCGCTCGCCAGCCTTCTGCCCGCCTGCAGGCGAACGTGCTCAGCAACAATCTCCCGTCCGCAGCGCTTCCACACTCCCCCGCCAACCACGCGGCACACAGCGCCCAACCCGCCACGAAGGCCTTCGTGACCGACGCAGAAGGCCTTCTCGACGCATCACGAAGGCCTTCGTATCAATCCACAGACACCACCCCGAATATTTTCGAACGCGTTCGTTTTGATTTTCGAACGCAGTCGTTTCCGATTTCGAACGCGTTCGTTTTAATATTCGAGCATCGTCGAAAACAAAAACGGACGCAGCGCCCCATCGGAGCAGACGCCGCACGCCACTTCTCACGAAGTACAGCCTTCCAAGCAAAAGCGTTTCATCCACCGTACAGACTGCCGGCCTCATGTCCACACCGATAGCGCTTACATGTCCGTACGTGTCGGGTGAGCACAAAAAAGCCGCACCGAGACTGAGGTCTCAGTGCGGCTGTAGGGAGTCGGGGCGGAATGGCGCGCCCGCGCAGGCAGCGGTGCGCTGCGGACGGCATGGGGCAGTAGCGGTTTGCGCCCGGCCTATTTGCGGATTTTCGTCCACTCGCGGTTCTGACTGGCGTTCAGCTCGGAGAGCGTGTCGTAGACGTGGTTGCGCTCGGCCTCCGTACCGTGTCCACGGTAGATGTTGACCAGCTCGTCGCGCTTGTAGTCAGTGAAGATGAGCGGGAGGTCGCTGAGGGGCTTGTTGGCGTGCGCCTCCGACAGCAGGTCGATGGCCTCGGTGACGGCCGTGCGCCCGCGGTCGGCATTGGCCTGCATCTCGTCGAGCCCGAGGCGGTGGTAGCGGTACATGAGCTGGCGGAAGGGCTCGAGGGCGCCGTCCATGTAGTCGCTGATGATGCCGTGGCGGTTGCGTTTGTCGTCGAAGGCTTTCCAGCCCGTCTCGTTCATCGTCTGTGCGTTGCTGACGATGTTCTCGGCCACGCGCAGCACGTCGGTGCCGCCGAGAGGCGAGAACGTGTCGAGGTCCATGCCGATGAAGAGGTAGGCATAGTAGGCCAGCATGGCGGTGAGGTTGTTGTCCATCGAGTTGATGTTCCACTCGAGCGGGTCGAACTCCTTGTAGGTGAAGTTGAAGCTGCCGTCGCGCATGCTGAAGACGGTGGTGGTGTAGGCCGAGCCGTAGACGGGGCGCGAGAGCTGGAAGAGGAGCTCGCCGACGAAGGAGTTCTCGGCGGGCTTGTACTGGCGGATGGTGATGTTCATCGTGCAGTCGATGCGCTCGGCGGGCGCAAACTGGAGCTCGGTCCACGCGCGGTTGTTCATGAACTCGCTGACGGCCGTCTCCAGTGTCTCGAAGACGGCGTCGTTGGTGCCCTGGATCTGCGTGTGGATGATGTTCACCTTGCAGTTCAGCTCCTGAGCGCCGGCTGTGGCGAACGGGAGCAGCAGAAGGGCGAGGAGGGAGAGGATTCGGACCATGATGGATGAGGGATGGAGCGTTGGGGAAACTACTGTGCCGCGGCGTCGGACAGGCCGACCAGCGCGTCGACGATGTCGGTGGCCACGTCTTCCTTGGACTTCAGCGGGAAGGCCTGGTGGCTGAAGTCGGAAAAGATGAGGGTCACCTTGTTGGTGTCGGTGCGGAAGCCTGCGCCGGTGTCGCGGAGCGAGTTCAGCACGATGAAGTCGAAGTTCTTCCGGCGCAGCTTGTCCTCTGCATGGCATTCCTCGTCGTGGGTCTCGAGGGCGAAGCCGACGAGGCGCTGGCCGGCACGCTTCGTGCTGCCGAGGGCGGCGGCAATGTCCAGTGTGGGGCGCAGTCGGAGCACGAGCTCGTCGCCCTGACGCTTGATTTTCTCCTGCGCTGCCGTCTGCGGCGTGAAGTCAGCCACGGCCGCGCAGAGGATGGCGGCGGAGGCGTCGGGCCAGATCGACGTGGCGACGTCGTGCATCTGCTGCGCCGTCTCGACCTCCGTGAGCCGGATGCGGCGGTGGAGGCGCGCCGGACGGTCGGCCACAGGACCCAGCACGAGCTCGACCTGGGCGCCGCGACGGGCACATTCCTGCGCCAGCGCAAGGCCCATCTTGCCACTGCTGTAGTTGCCGATGAAGCGGACGGGGTCGATTTTCTCGTAGGTCGGACCGGCCGTGATGAGCACGCGCTGACCGCTGAGGTCGGCCGTCTGCTCGTCGAAGTAGTCGGCCAGGGCGTCGACGATGCACTCGGGCTCCTCCATGCGGCCCTTGCCCTCGAGGTGGGAGGCCAGGAATCCGGTGCCGGGCTCGATGATGTGGTTGCCGTAGGAGGCCAGCGTCTGCAGGTTGCGCTGCGTCGACGGATGGGCATACATGTCGAGGTCCATGGCGGGCGCGACGAAGACGGGGGCCTTCATCGAGAGATAGGTCGTGATGAGCATGTTGTCGGCCACGCCGTTGGCCATCTTGCCGAGGGTGGAGGCGCTCGCCGGAGCGATGAGCATGGCGTCAGCCCACTGTCCGAGCGCCACGTGGGAATGCCACGAACCGTCGCGCTGCGAGAAGAATTCGCTGACGACGGGCTTCGACGTCAGTGCCGACAGCGTGATGGGCGTGATGAACTCCTTGCCGGCGGGCGTGATGACCACCTGCACTTCGGCGCCCGCCTTGATGAGCAGACGGATGATGAGACACGATTTGTAGGCGGCGATGCTGCCTGTGATGCCAAGCACGATGTGCTTGCCGCGGAGGGACGAATGAAGTCTTGACATAGCGTGAAAGAACCGGGCGAAAGGGCCCTTGGAAGAATGGAGCTGTGCTGAGGGGGAGAACCGCATGCGTCGGTCAAGAAAAGTACAGCACGGAATGAAGACCGGCGCATGGGCGAAGCAGGTGCAGATGGCGGCGGGACTGACGTCGGCGGCGCACGCTGCGAAAAAAACTGATGGCAACGCATGGCAGCGAGCGCGCAGGGCTCAAAAGATGCAAGCAGCGACGCGTGGCAGCGAAAGCACGCAAGCCGCTGCGGGCTGACGCACCCCTATGGCTGCCGGAACTGGAAGGCGAAACGCTGGAACTGCTGCTTCGTCTCGAGCGGGAAGTCGCCCCGGAGCACCCAGTTGAGGAAAGACGGCTCGACGCGGAGCACCTCCTCCAGCAGTTTGCCCTTGTGCTTGCCGAAGTTGACCACGGGCTGGTCGGCATCATCGTAGACGAGCCGGCCGGCGAAGTCGACGTTGCGGTTGATGGCGGAGAACTCAGCCAGGAAGCCGACGTCGTTGTGCAGTTCCTCCGGATAGCGGTCGAGCTGGGCTTCGAGCACCTCCAGCGTGGCGCGGGTGTCGGCTTCTGCGGAGTGCGCATTGACGAGGTCCTTGCCGCAATAGTACTGATAGGCGGCGCTGAGCGTGCGCCGCTCGAGCTTGTGGTAGATGTTCTGGACGTCGATCATGCGGCTCCGAGAAAAGTCGATGGCGATGCCCGCGCGGAGGAAATGCTCGACCAGAATGGGGATATCGAAGCGATTGGAGTTGAAGCCGGCAAAGTCGCAGTGCTGGAAGGCAGCGGCCAAGCGCGGCGCCTCTTCGGCGAACGAGGGGCAGTCGGCCACATCGGCATCGGTGATGCCGTGGATGTCGGACGACGTCGTGGGGATATGGACGGTCTCGCCGAGCGCGTCTACGGGGCGCAGCCGCAGCGTGCGGCTTTCCTCGTTGCCGTTCGGTTCGAGTCGGATATAGCAAATCTCAATGATATAGTCGCGGCTGACATCGAGCCCCGTACTCTCGATGTCGAGAAAAATCAGCGGACGGGTAAGTTGAAGCTTCACGGTGGTTGGGGTGGAATTGCGGGTCAGAAATCAAAAATTGCCATACGGACTGTCGTTGAGCTGCAGGCCGTATGGCAATTCGTCGTTCACATTCCTGCATGCAGCAGGCGTTTAGTCATTCAGCATCATCGGCATGAGCAGCATGAGCAGGTCTTCGTCTTTTTCCTGCACTGCCGGTACGATGACGCCAGCACGGCTCGGATCAGCCAGCTGAAGGACGATGTCCTGCGCCGACATCGAATTGAGGATGTCGATGAGGAACGTTCCCTTGAAGCCGATGGACAGCGGCGCCGCGTTGTAGTCGCAGAGGATGTGCTCTTCGGCCGAAGTGGAATAGTCCAGATCCTGTGACGAGATGGTGAGATTGTTGTTCTCGAAGCGCAGGCGGATGAGCGACGTGCTGGTGCTGGCAAACACGAGCACACGACGGAGCGCGCCAATCAGAGCCGCCCGCTCCAGCGTGATGTGGTATGGATTGTCCGCCGGAATCACGCTGCCGTAGTTGGGGTAGCGTCCCTCGATGAGGCGGCAGGAGAGGCGGAAGCTGGGCATGGTGATCTCGGCGTTCTTCTCGTCGAAGCGGATGACGGCCTCTCCGTCCTCGCGAACAAGGATGTCCTTGAGCGTCTTCGCCGGCTTCTTGGGCAAGATGAAGGCCGCCGGACGATCGGCCCGGAGGCTGGTGCAGCGATCGCGCACCAGCTTGTGTCCGTCGCTAGCCACAAACGTCAGTCCCTCGGCATTGAAGTCGATGTAAATTCCGTTCATCACCGGACGCAACTCGTCTTCGGCGGTAGCGAAGAGGGCGCGCGAGATGCCGTTGAGCAGGATGCCTGTGTCGAGCGTCAACTCTTGCGTCTCGTTGCTGATCGGCTGCGGCAGCGGGTATTCGTCGGCGCTCTGTCCGACAAAGTTGCCGCGTCCGTTCTGATAATCTATGACGATTTCGTAGGTGGCGTCGTTCACCTCGATCGTCACAGGTTGCTCGCTGATTTCCTTCAGTCCGTTGATGACCGTCACTGCCTTGACGGCAAAGCGACCTTCGCCCTGCGACTCATTCACCTCCAGCGTGGAAGTGAGCGTCGTCTCGCTGTCCGATGCCGTCAGCCGCAGCTGCTGTCCCTTCAGTTCGAAGAGGATGCAGTCGAGGATTTGGATCGAATTCTTGCTGGACAGAACGCGGCTCAGCGCCTGCAAGCGGTTGCACAAAGTTGTGCTGGACACACTGAATTTCATAGGACTTATCGTTGTTTTTCGTTGTTGAGACTTCGGTGGCATCGTTTGCACTCCGCCTGCTCGGACTTGACCTTCCGTCGAACGGAATCTGTTGTCCTGCGGCGGCGTTGAGCGCAAACGCTATTCACCAGCAAAGGTAATCAATGTTTTCCGTTTTTTGAAAAAAAAACTGCAAAAATTAGTATAGTCAAACTGAAAGTCGTAAATTCGCAATTGAAACGCCGCATACCTGCGCCCAGGTGTCAGTCCATGGCTCTCAGCCCCGCAAAAGCTGTGCGGCACACCAGCGCCGGCAACGCACGGCGGAGTCCGCCTGCTTGCACCAGACGTCAGCCGGTGGACCTCAGCCCCGCAAAAGCTGTGCGGCACACCAGCGCCGGCAACGCACGNNGCACACCAGCGCCGGCAACGCACGACTGGCATTACAAAGGCGCGTGAACAACCGCCACGCTCGCTTGCAGAACAATACAAAGTATATATCAATGGAAATTCAAGGAAGAATCATCGCCGTGCTCGAAAAGCGCTCAGGCGTAGCCAAGTCCACGGGCAACCCCTGGGCAACTCAAGATTACGTGCTCGAAACGCACGAGCAATATCCTCACCGCATGGTGTTCAACGTGTTTGGAGAAGACAAAATCAGCCAGTACAACCTGCAGGTGGGCGAGGAAGTGAACGTTTCGTTCGACATCAACGCACGTGAATTCAATGGCCGCTGGTACAACGACATCCGCGCTTGGAACGTCGTCCGCGCACAGCCCGTCGACCCCGCCGTCGGCATCATGCCGCCCGCAGGTGCTCCTTTCCCGCCGCCACAGGCCGCAGCGCCTGCCGCACCCGCTGCAGCGCCTCAGGACCCGTTCGGTTCCGCACCCGACAGCAATTCCGACCTCCCCTTCTGACGCATTGATTCCACCCGGCACGCCGGCCACCGACAACAAGCCCGCCCCATGAGCCCACTCATGCAGCGGGCTTGTTCGTTTCCGTCCCTCCACATGGCCCCGTCCGCGTCAGCGCAATCACAGAGCGCATCCTTTCCTCGAAGCCTGCGAATTCATCCCACGCAGCCTGCGCACACAGCCCATGCGTACTGCGCATCCAGCCTACGCCGCAGAAGCGCACAAAAAAAGAGTGGCGGCCTCGTGGCCGCCACTCTGTGTTGATGCCCAACGCGCTGCGTTGAGCGGTTTATCCTGTCGAAGAGGGCTTATCGAACGATCACCTTCTTGCCATTGACGATGTAGATACCGCCCTTGGTGAGGGTCTGCACGCGACGTCCCTGCAGGTCATAAGCCTGACCCTGGAGCTTGTCGGCGCCGTTGATGGCGTCGATACCCACTGCGGCAGCGTATTCCTCAGCCGAGAGGAAGTTGATGACAACATCGATTACGACAGCGTTGGCGTCCTTGATGAATGCCCACTTGGCGTGGTAAACGGTGCCGGCCTCCATCGTGGTGTTCGGATGGCAGCTGATGTAGTCAATATTTCCGGAAGCGGGATCCGAAATCTTCACGCAGACGCCGTTTGCAGCGCCCCAACCAGCAGCATCGCCGTTACCGTCGCGCCAGCCGTCGGTCGTGTTCTTGACGAACGCGTCGTCGGTCACGTTCATGATGAAGAGCTCTGCTTCTGAGATGTCGGTGATGCCTAGAGCCTCACAAACCTCGTCAACGCTGAACGATGCAGTCGAAGTCAGCGGAGTTGCGTAGCTTGCGCCAGCCTGATAGATGGCAGGTGCCTCGATGGTCTTCACCACCTCAGCTGCTACTTCCGGCTGCGTCGTGTAGTTGATCGTGATGTCGTAGACAACGGTCTTTTCGTTGGCTGTGAGAGCCCACATTGCGCGGCGAGTGTCGCCAGCATTTGCCTGGTTGGCATTCGGCATGTCGCAGATTTCGAAGCGGGTTTCAGCCAAGAAGAGCTTCACGCATACGGAAGCGTTGTCGCCCCAAGCCTGAATGTCGCCATTGATGTTGCGCCAGCCGTCGGTAGAGTTGGTGTTCAGCGCACCGTCGGTGACGTTCTTAATCCATGTGGTCACACCGCTTGCATTCTCAACACCGAGGAACTCGAAGGCCGGAGCGAAGTCGACTGTGTGAGAGTCGGCTGCATAGCCCAGACCAGCAACGCGGGTGAATGTCAGCGGAACGACGAGCTCAGTCGGTTCTGGCTCAACCACTTTCTCATACTTCACGTTCTGGAACGACAGCCAGCTGACGTTGTTCTCAGCAGCCACGTCGTACGTGATGGTCAGGATGCCGTCCTCACCCACCGTAGCCACGACGGCCGTCTCGTGGATGTAGAACTGAGAAGTTCCAACCTGTGTGCCTGCGCAGGCGTCGGCCGGAGCCTCAGCACCGGTAGCCGTGAACGTGATGCCGGTCGGCAGAGCCGTGCCCTGTGCGTTCTTGATGCGTACGCGGCTCCATGCGGTCACGTTGTACTGACCCGGCTCAAGGCCTTCCACTGTAGCCGTGATCTGCGTAGCGCCGAGCGAGTTGGCATCGCCTGTCCAGTACTCGTAGAACGGAACGCCGAAGCCAGTGCCGTCAGTCGTACCTTCCACCGACCACGTGTTGATGTAGAGGGCGTTGTCGAAGTCCTTGCTCTTGCTGCCGCCGATGCTCCAAGCAGAGAGGAGCAGATCGTCGTAGTTGTTGGCAGAGTGCCAGCCGGCAATCGTGTAGGGATTGACGACAGCCTCCGTCAGCTCGTTGGCCTCCCACTTGGTTTTGTAGTCATCGATGAGTGCCTGGTAGGTGGCAGCGGCCTCAGCCGTCACGACGTTGGTGCTGGCCATGAGTGTCTCCATGCCTGCGATGGCTTTGTACTGGTCGGCAACGTTCTTGGCAACTCCGTTGGCGATCTTCATCTGGTCGATGGCTGCAGCGAGCGCCTCAGGCGTCGGTTCAACCGTCTCCGTAGCTGCAAGGGCAGCGTTGACGGCATCTACCGTTGCTGCGTTGAGCATCGAAGAAGCGACATAAGCCTCTGCCGTTGCGCGCTGAGCGTCCAGTTCCTCGATGAGGGCGGCGTTCTGCAGGGCGTTGGCGTCGGCGTCAGCACCGTAGTAAGTCAGCTCGAAGTTGTCCCAGATGCACCACAGGGCTGTGTTGCTCTCCAGACGTGCGCCGACAGTCAGCGTACCGCCTTCAGGTACGGTCACGTAGATCGGGTTGATCTTGTAGTTGCCTGCCGAGAAGGAGACGGATGCTGTGCTCATGCTGTTCTCCGAACCCGTCTTCTCCAGGAAGTTTCCTTTCGAGTCGTTGGCGAAGAAGTAAGGCAGATCCTCCGTTGCACCGACATCCTTGCGGTAGAAACCCTGAGCCGTAAGCGAGTAGACACCGGCGGGAGCATTGGCCAGCAGCTGCGAGAGGTCGAAGGTGCTGTGATAGGACTCAGCGTTGTTGTTGCTGTTGTTGCCGCCCGACATGTTCTTGTTGCTGGCAACGATGGTCCATGCGCTCACACCTTCATGCTGGCGGCTGAAGTCCGGATTGTCGATCAGGAAGGTAGCGTCGAGAGGAGATTCCTGTGTGGCGGTGCCCAGCGTAGCAAGCATTTCCTCAGCTGTGATGAGCTGCCACTGCGCTACGGGCGCTGTGCCGTCGGTGAGGTTGAGTGCCATGACGGTTCCACTTTCAGGAGCACCATAGAACTTCAAGCCGTCGGGCGTGAGGTTGTAGACGCCCTCGCCTGCATTAACGATGGAGAGGCGCACGCGCAAGGCGTTGTCCATGAATCCGTTGTCGCCCAAACCGTTCTTCACGCGGCTGTCGATAGTGTAGGCTCCGTTGGCCAGTGCCACGAGTCTCACGTAGTCGGCGTGGAGCGTGAGCGTAGCCTGCGTGCCCCAGCTGTTGCCGGCGCCGAGGTAGCGTCCTGTTGCGACGTTCTTCAGATAGTAAACGCCCGAAGCAAAGGCCGGCGTGTAGGTGAATTCGGCTGCAATCGGGTAGAGCTGGATGGTGGACGTCTCGCCAGTAGTCGTGTTGCTGCCGGCGATGCCCCATACAGTATATGTACCAGCATCCTTCGTGTAGTTGAAGGAGAAGTTGTTGTAGAGCTGGAGAGCGGTCTCGCCCACCGTGAAGTCGGCGGAGAGCCTCTTCGTGCCGTCCAGGCCTACCGCCGGAGCGCTGAAGGTAGCACCGGTGATGGCTACGTACATGTTGGCATAGTCGGCGAAGTTGGCTGCGAGCGTGGCTGCGTCAACCACTACGGGGCGCACGACGTTGCCGCTCGACAGAACTGTCAGCGCCACCTTGTCGGCACCGCTGACTGCGATTTCAGGAATGCCTTTGTAGAGATAGAGGTCGCCTACCACTGTGCCCGTCACCTTGTCGCCGGCCTTCAGCGTACCGTCGTTGTTGCCGTAGATCAGGATGGCCTTGCTGCCGTCGGTGAGGTAGAGGTTGCGGCTGTCTACATAGGTCACGAGATAGCCTGCCTCGGGAATCACGAGCTGGGCCAATGCCCTGTCGACAGTGGCTGCGGTGTTGGCAGCAGCGATGTTGGTATAGGTGGTTCCAATGGTGTAGGACACCTGGGCCTTCGGGCTGATGCCTTCGCCTTCGGTTGCCTTCACGTAAGCATAGTAGGAAGAGGTTGCGCTCACCGTGAACGGTTCGGTGTACTTCTGCTCCTCGCCGCCGTCAATGGCATACCAGATATCCACGCCCGTCTCCTCAGTTGAGATGGTAGCGGCCACTGGCGCCCAGTAGGTGCCGGACTCCGGCGCAAACACCGGAGCTGCGTAAGCGTAGGTAATGCCCGATGCATAGGTCACGGCAATGCTGGAAGCGCGCACCTGGCTGGGCAATGAGAACACGACCGTGCTGTTCGAGCCTGTCCATGTGATGTTCATGCCGGCGACGCTCACTGTGCCGACGTTGGCAGTGACCTTGGGGGCATTCGCCGTATTGCTACTGTAGGTGGCGTCACCCGTGATGACAATCTTCGAGATGTTGTCGGGCGCCGTCACCGTGAAGGTCGACCCCGCATAGATGCGATAGGATGCTGTAGTCGTAGCCATGTCCGACCCGACGAGCGACACGTTGTCTTTCTCAAGCTTGTCGCCCGTGCCCGCAGCACCGTTCGTCCCCACTTCGGTTCCTGCGGTGAACGTGACAGTCACATCCTCGGCAAACACACCTGCACACACTGCCAACAGCAGCGTCGTCAGGAATAAACGTAAATGTTTTACCATAGTGATTGAATTAAGTGAATAAATAAAAAATTATTGCTGTCCGATAAA
>DBQP01000009.1 GCA_002305265.1 Prevotellaceae bacterium UBA1391
TTAAATTAATTCCGCCAACGGGTGGATTGAAGTAATGTTTAAGTTGTATGTTTGATTGGATTCTTTTAAGGACGTGATGTTTTTTTGGCATGTTGTGTTTTTGAAGATGGAGCAGGTGTAAAACAATGTGCTCCGGCTTTCATCAGGTAGTGGCGGCAAATTTACAAAAATATTTGAAATACTGTGCACTTTCTTCAAAAAAAGTGAGCGTAAAGTTGCATCAGCGTGAGTTTGAATCTCTTTTTCCTGCGCCGTCTTTCTTATTGTACAGCGGTGCTGGCATCCCAATCCTGTCCCCCGCGCGTTCTTTCCCTTCCTCACGCGCGTTCCTTCTTTTCCCCGTGCGCATCTCATTCCTTCCCCATGCGCGTCTCTCCAAACAAAGAAACCCCGCGTTTACCGCATCAGCTTCGCCGGATGGCAGCCACGAAGAAGCGTCCCCTCGTCGCCGACGGGGGATTGCTATATAGATGGTAGGGGCGGGGGATGCGGATCAGACTTGCTCGCGGCGCAGCGGATAGTTGCCGCGGAAGTGCTCGAACAGGTCGGGGCGGGCCTTGAGGCGGTCGGAGTCGACGCGCGGGTCGTAGAGGCGGAGCGGCCCGTCGGTGGCGTCAGGGCCGTAACAGAAGCCGTCGGGCAGGGCGGGTGGTTGCACGCTCAGCGTGAACGGCTGCTGGAGGAAGCGCGCCACGGCCTCCAGCGACATTCGGGTGGCGTTGGCCTTGCCGTCGGCGGAATAGCCGGCGATGTGCGGTGTGGCGATGTCGACGGCCTCAAGCAGCTCGGGCAGCACGTGCGGCTCGTCTTCCCAAGTGTCGATGGCGGTGCGCCCCACCTGCGCGCTGCGGATGGCGCGGAGCAAGGCGGCGTTGTCGACCACGGCGCCTCGGCTCGAGTTGATGACGATGGGCCGGCGCCGCAGGCGGGAGAAGAAATCGTCGGAGGCGAGGTGGTAGGTGGGGTGGGGCCCGTCGGTGGAGAGGTAGGGGTGGAAGGTGATGACGTCGCAGGCGTCGGCCAGTTGCTCCAGCGTGTGGAAGGCAGGCCGCTCGTGCTGCCAATGCTGCGTGCGCAGCAGGGGCACGTCGGCCTCCGGATGGGCCTCGAGCTGGGCTTCGAGCGGCGGATCGCAGAGCATCACTTCGTGTCCGGCGCCCAGCAGGTCGTCGGCCACGAGACTGCCCACGTGGCCCACGCCGACGATGCCGATGCGCAGCGCCTGCTGCGGCGGGGCGAGGCAGAGGAGCACGTTGTGCACGTATTGCCGGACGCTGCCGGCGTTGCATCCGGGGCAGTTGGTCCAGCCGATGCCGGCCGCCTGCAGGTATTCGGTGTCGAGGTGGTCGTAGCCGATGGTGGCGGTGACGATGAGCCGCACGCGGCTGCCGTCGAGCAAGTCGCGGTTGCAGAGCGTGCGGGTGCGCACAATGAGGATGTCGGCGTCGGCCACGTCGCTGGCCGAGATGTCGGCTCCGGGCAGATAGACCGCCTCGTCGACGAGCTGCTCGATCAGCCCTTGGATGTAGGGTATTTTGTTGTCGATGATTGCTTTCATGAGGATGTCGTGTCGATGGTTGGAAAGATGCGCCTGCGCCTGCAAAGGTAGCAAAAAATGCAGAGAGGGCGGTGTGCTGCCGGCCTGAATCGGAGAAAAAGTCTGAAAACGTTGCTGAAATGAATGAAATTCCTTATTTTTGCACACTGATGTTTTTTCATACGGCCCACATGCCTTGGGCCTGGGCGTGGCTTCGGCGTTGCCTGCGGTCCGTTTTCGGGCCAACGCGGAGGCGCTTGCGCGCAGGCTTCGACGTGTCTGTCTTGCAGGTGCGGGGCGGAAGTGCATCAGCTGTTACTTGGAAACACTCATAACAAAAACCCATATGACTTTTACTGAAATCTGCATGCCGATTTTCGACCGTGCGATTGCCGACTATCACCGTCTCGATGATGTCGACCAGCCGCTCCATATCCCCTTCGAGGCTGGCTCCATCGAGGCCAATCTCTACGTGAAGTGCTGGATCGACACGGTGCAGTGGCATCTGGAGGACATCATCCGCGACCCGAACATCGACCCCGTGGCAGCGCTGGCGCTCAAGCGCAGGATTGACAAGAGCAACCAGGACCGCACCGACCTCGTCGAGATGATCGACTCCTACTTCCTCGCGCGCTATCAGGACACCGCCGTGCAGCCCTTCGCCACCATCAACACCGAGAGCCCCGCGTGGGCCATCGACCGCCTGAGCATCCTCGCGCTCAAAATCTGGCACATGCGGGAGCAGACCGAACGCCCCGATGCCACCCCCGCCCACAAGGCTGCCTGCCAGCGCAAGCTCGACGTGCTCCTGCTGCAGCAGCTGGACCTGAGCGCTGCCATCGACCAATTGCTCGCCGACATCGAGGCTGGACGCAAGTACATGAAAGTCTACAAGCAGATGAAAATGTACAACGACCCCGCCACCAACCCCATTCTCTACGGCCAGAAGAGAGCGGCCGCACCCTGCGGAGCGACATCCCCGCCGCTCCCGCGCGCCGCTTGCCCCTCTCCCTTGCGCAGTCCCGTCGCGCGCACGTCGCCTCGTGCCGGCGACGGCCGCGCTCCCCGCAAGGAAGCAGTTTGCAAACCCAACCTATTTCCTATATCTTACCTTAAATCCAACGTTTTGTCACAATTACTAATTATCCGCCTGTCGGCCATGGGAGATGTGGCCATGACCGTTCCCGTGGTCACAGAACTGGCGCAACAGTATCCCGAATGGCACATCACGCTGCTGACGCGCCGTTCGTTCCTGCCGCTCTTCGACTTCGCCCCCTCCAACGTCGAAGTGCTCGGAATCAACCTGAAAGAATATGGAGGGCTGCCCGGGCTCTATCGACTCTACGCCCTGCTGAAGAAGCGGAAGTTCGACGTTGTCGCCGACTTCCACGACGTGCTCCGGTCGAAGTTCCTGCGCACGATGTTCAAATGGAGCGGCACACGCGTGGCCGTCATCGACAAAGGACGTGCCGAGAAGAAAGCCCTCCTCGGCCATGGCCGCGACGCCGAACCCCTCAAGCCCGTCATGGAGCGCTATCGCGACGTGCTGCGCGCCCTCGATTTCGACGTCCGCCCCACGTTCACCCGCCTCTTCCAGCCCCACGAGGTCGACTTCGCCGAAGTGGAGCAGCGCGTCGGCAAGAAAGCCGAGGGCGAGCGCTGGGTCGGCATCGCCCCCCTCGCGGCACACCCCGGCAAGGTCTATTCCACCGACTCGCTGCAGCTCGTGGCCAACCGCCTGGCCGACGAAGGCATCCGTGTCTTCGCCTTTGGCGCCGGCGCTTCCGAGCGCAACGTCCTCAGCCTGTGGGAGAAAGAAAATGTAACCAGCGTCTGCGGCAAGATGGGCGGACTGCACAACGAACTGCTCCTCATGTCGCAGCTCGACTGCATGGTGGCCATGGATTCGAGCAACATGCACATGGCCAGCCTCTGCGGCACGCCCGTCGTGAGCATCTGGGGCGCCACCCATCCCAAGATGGGCTTCGCCCCCTTCGGCCAGCCCGCCGACCTCGCCCTGCAGGACGACACGCTGCCCTGCCGCCCCTGCTCCGTCTACGGCAACCAGCCCTGCAAGCTGAAGGACTACCGCTGCCTGCGCGGCATCACGCCCACCCGCATTTTCGACAAGGTGATGGAAGTGCTCCAGTCCTCGGCCCGCTGATCCGCACGGCCCTCCGCGCGGCCGCATCGGGGCCCTGCGCCGCTGCCCGCGCGGGCGGAGCCTCCCCTCCTGCCGCCCGTGCCGCCCCAAGCCGCTGCCCCTCATGCGCTGCGCAGCGCCTTCCCCTGTCATCCAACCCTCATCATACGCCTGTGGCCATCCTCGACAAACTCCTCTACGCCCTCTTCTGGCTGTGCTCCCTGCTGCCCTTCTGGCTCATGTACGCCATCTCCGACTGCGCCTACTTCGTCGTCCGCTACGTCGTCCGCTACCGGCGGCAGGTCGTGCGGTCCAACCTCCGCAGCGCGTTCCCACAGCACTCCGAGCAGCAGCTCGACCAGGTGGAGGCCGGATTCTATCACTTCTTCTGCGATCAGTTCGTCGAGATGGTGAAGCAATTCTCCATGTCGCGAGAGACCATGATGAAGCGCATGCGCTTCGAAGGCCTCGACCAGCTGCGCGACAGCTTCAGCGACGACGTCTCCATCCTCTTCGTCATGCTCGGCCACTATGGCAACTGGGAGTGGATCGCCAGCCTCCAGTATTGGCTCGACGACGTCCACTGCACGCAAATCTACCACCGGCTCTACAACCGTTCCTTCGACCGCCTTCTGCTCAATCTCCGCCAGCACTACGGCGGCGAGTGCATCACCATGAAGGACACCGCCCGCCGGCTCATACGCCTGAAGGCTGAGGGCCGCAAGACGGTGGTCGGATTCATCGCCGACCAGCAGCCCAAGTGGCGCGCCATCCACCACTTCACCCCCTTCCTACACCACGACACGGCCGTCTTCACAGGGGCCGAGACGCTGGCCCGCAAACTGAACGCCGTGCTCTACTATGGGCACGTCACGCGTCCGCGCCGCGGCTACTATGTGTGCCAGATGCAGCCCATCGGCACGCCGGCGCCCGACGCCGCGTCCTTCGACCTCACCGACACCTACATGCAGCTGCTCGAGCACGACATCGTGGCCGTGCCCCATCTTTGGCTCTGGAGCCACAAGCGCTGGAGCCGCACCAAGGAGCGCTGGCTCGAGCGCCAGGCCGGCAAGTAGGCCCGGCCTGCCCCTGCAACGCAGCAGCGGGACAGCCACTTCGCCCGTGAAGTGGCTGTCCCGCTCTTTTTTAGCACCCGCGCCGCGCCCATGCCGCTCCGCGCGCCGGCCGTCATGATTTCACGAAGGCCTTCGCGCATCATCACGAAGGCCTTCCCGATCGTTCGAGAAGGCCTTCGTGTTTCCAATTCGAGTGCGCTCGTTTCCGATTTTGAGTGCGCTCGTTTTCTGTTTTGAGTGCGTTCGTTTCCGTCCGTCGGTGCGGAAGCCGCAGCGGGCAGATGCGTCAGCGCCGCATGCCGCGTGCGCCGGCGTCGCTGGCCGCGCGTGGGCCTACTTCACGTTGCCGACCTCGACGAGAAATTCGGCAATCTGCACGGCGTTGAGCGCCGCGCCCTTGCGGATCTGGTCGCCCGTGAGCCAGAGCGTGATGCCGTTGTCGTCGGCCAGGTCCTTGCGCACACGGCCTACGTACACGTCGTCCTTGCCCGCGCTCTCCAGCGGCATCGGGTAGACGTAGTTCTGCGCGTCGTCCTTCAGCGTGATGCCCGGAGCGGCCGCGATGGCGGCGCGCACCTCGTCGACGGAGAGCGGCTTCTCCGTCTCGATCCACACGCTCTCGCTGTGGCTGCGGAGCGAGCTCACACGCACGCAGGTGGCGCTCACGCGCACGTCGCTGTGCATGATCTTGCGCGTCTCGTGGAACATCTTCATCTCTTCCTTCGTGTAGTCGTTCTCCAGCATCTTGTCGATCTGCGGGATGACGTTGTAGGCCAGCTGGTGCGGAAACTTCGAGATGGTCTTCACCTCGCCCGTCTCCAGCAGCTCATGATACTGCTGCTCCAGTTCGGCCATGGCGGCCGCGCCCGCGCCGCTCGCGCTCTGGTAGCTGCTCACGTGAATGCGGCGGATGTGGCTGAGCTGCTCGATGGGCTTCAGCACGACCACCATCATGATCGTCGTGCAGTTGGGGTTGGCGATGATGCCGCGCGGACGCACCAGCGCATCCTCCGCGTTGCACTCCGGCACCACCAGCGGCACGTCTTCCTCCATGCGGAAGGCGCTGCTGTTGTCAATCATCACGGCGCCGAATTTGGTGATGTCCTCGGCAAATTCCTGCGATGTCCCGGCACCGGCGCTGGCGAACACGATGTCGATGCCCTTGAAGTCGTCGCCGTGCTGCAGCAGCTTCACTTCATGCTCCTTGCCGCGGAACGTGTATTTCGAGCCCGCCGAACGGCTGGAGCCGAAAAGCACGAGGTTGTCGATTGGGAAGTTTCTTTCGTCGAGAATGCGCAGGAACTCCTGTCCGACAGCTCCACTTGCGCCCACAATTGCTACGTTCATAACTTGATTAAATCTACAATGTTTTTACCTTATGGCGTTGCTTCGTCGCGTTCCTTCTTCTACAGGCACGCAGGCAGAGCGCCCAAATAGCGTCTGATGACAACGCGGCACGAATTTTTAATTTTCGACTGCAAAATTATAACTTTTCTGCGACTTATTCTATACATTCGCCACTTTTTATTAACTTTGCACCGCATTTGTAGGCCGAATGCCACCTCTATTGCATATTTACACGCGCAACGGAACGTTTTGAGTTGCAACAGCCAGCCGCTGTCCGTTGTCCTTCAACGCAATTCCGCATGGACTCAGTGACCGCTTTTCTGCATCTTCCCTTCACCGACCCCACCTGGGTCTTCCTCATCGTGCTCGCCATCATCCTGCTGGCGCCGATGATCCTGTCGCGCCTGCGCATCCCGCACGTGGTCGGAATGATCCTCGCCGGCGTGCTCGTTGGTCAGCATGGGCTCAATCTGCTGGAGCGCGATACCTCGTTCAGCCTCTTCGGACAGGTCGGGCTCTACTACATCATGTTCCTCGCCGGCCTTGAGATGGATCTCCAAAGTCTCAAGCAACAGCGCCTGAAAGGCCTCATCTTCGGCGTTTTCACCTCCTTCCTTCCCTTCTTCAGCGGTCTCGCCGCAGCCGTCTACCTGCTCCACCAGCACGTCGCCTCCGCCGTGCTCCTGGCCTGCATCCTCACCAGCCACACCCTCGTGAGCTACCCCATCGTCGGCCGCTACCGCGTGAGCCGGCACAAGAGCGTCACCATCAGCGTCGCCGCCACGATGTTCGCACTGCTCGTCGCGCTCTTCATCCTGGCCATCCAGGCCGGCATGCTGAAAGGCACGTCGAACCTCTGGTTCTGGCTCGCCTTCGTGGGAAAAGTGCTCGTCTTCGTCTGGGTCATCTTCTGGGTGTACCCCCGCGTCATTCCACGCTTCTTCCGCGCCTTCTCCGACCCCGTCATGCAGTTCATCTTCGTGCTGACCATGGTGTTCCTCTCCGCCGCCATCGCCTCGCTGTGCGGACTGGAAGGCATCCTCGGCGTCTTCCTCGCGGGACTCGTCTTCAACCGCTTCATCCCGCGCACCGCGCCCCTCATGAACCGCGTCGAGTTCATGGGCAACGCCATCTTCATTCCCTATTTCCTCATTGGCGTCGGCATGCTCGTCAACCTCCGGCCCCTCTTCACCTCGACCGCCGCGCAGATCGTCGCCGCGGTCTTCGTCGTGGTCGGAACCCTCAGCAAGTACATCGCCGCATTCATCTCGCGCCGCCTCTTCCGCCTCAGCCCCGCCAGCGGTCTCATGATGTTCGGTCTCTCCGAGGCGCATGCGGCAGGCGCGCTGGCCATGGTCATGGTGGGAACACGACTGGAAATCGCCCCCGGCGTGCCGCTGATGAGCTCCACCATGCTCGACGGCGTCGTCGTCATGATCTTCGTCAGCTGCATCATCGCCTCCATCACGACGGACCAGGCCGCCCGACGCATCAAGCTCGAGATGGAGCACGACTCCTCCTTCGAGGCCAGGCCGAAGCAGGACGACGAGAAAATCCTCATCCCGCTCAACGACCTCGACAACTTGCCGCTGCTCCTGCAGACCGCCATCTTCATGCGCAACGCAGAGCTCAACCGCGGGCTCATCTGCCTCAACATCGTCAACGAAACCGATCCCGGCGGCTTGCTGCACCTCCACAGCCACGAATGCCTGCAGGAGGCACAGCGCATCTGCGCCGCCGCCGATGTGAAGGTGCAGACCCAGAGCCGTCTGGCCGTCAATTTCACGTCTGGCGTCGTGCATGCGTTCCACGAGAACGACGCCAGCGAGATCATCATTGGCGCCCATCATCGGCGCGGACCGCAAGACTCCGTGATGGGGCGCTTCGCCGTCGGGCTCATCAGCAGCCTCAACCGCCAGATTCTGATCGTGCACTACACGATGCCACTCAACGTGCTCCGCCGCATGGTCGTGAGCGTCCCCGAGCGCGCACAGTACGAGGCAGGCTTCTACCGCTGGGTGGAGCGCATCGCCCGGCTGGCGATCGAGATCGGATGTCGCGTCGAATTCCATGCCACGGCCGCAACGGGCGAGCTCATCCGCAACTATCTGGAATTCTTCCATCCGCTCATCCGCGACGAATACAAGACGTGCGACGAGCTCCTGCCCATCAGTCAATATGCCGAGGAACTGCACCCCGACCATCTGCTGGTCGTCGTCTCCGCGCGCCCCGGCACCATCTCCTTCGACAACCGCATGCGCGGTCTCAGGCAGGAACTGGCCACGCATTTCTCCGACCGCAACCTCATCGTAGTCTTCCCCGACCAGGAAGGCGATGCGCCCGTGGTCCCCACGTTCTCGGCGCCGCTCCTGATGGAGAACCACGGGCCGTCCCGTCTCTCCGCCTGGTTGTCGCACTGGGTCAGCCGCATCGGCTGAGCGCATAGGGGCTTGCCCCGCTCGCCGCACGTCTGTTTTACGCATACGCAAACTCATATTGCATGATATCCCTTTCCAACATCACCAAATCGTTTGGCTCGCTCGAGGTGCTCAAGGGCATCAGCCTCCACATCGACAAGGGCGAGGTGGTCAGCATCGTCGGGCCCAGCGGCGCCGGCAAGACTACGCTGCTCCAGATCATGGGCACGCTCGACACGCCCGACGCTGGCGCGGTCAGCATCGCCGGCACCGACGTGACGCGGCTCTCCAACAAGCAGATGGCGCTCTTCCGCAACCGCCACATCGGCTTCGTCTTCCAGTTCCACCAGCTCCTGCCCGAGTTCACGGCACTGGAAAACGTCATGATTCCCGGTATGATCGCCGGCACGTCGAACAAGAAACTTCGTCAGCGCGCCCTCGAACTGCTCGACTTCCTCGGACTGAAGGACCGTGCCTCGCACAAGCCCAACGAACTGTCCGGCGGCGAGAAGCAGCGCGTGGCCGTCGCCCGCGCCCTCATCAACGAGCCGGACGTCATCCTCGCCGACGAGCCATCGGGCTCGCTCGACAGCCAGAACAAGGCCGAGCTGCATCAGCTCTTCTTCGACCTGCGCGACCGCTTCGGACAGACCTTCGTCATCGTCACGCACGACGTGCAGCTGGCCGCCATCACCGACCGCACCATCCTGCTGCGCGACGGCATCGTGGAGGGTGAGCGGCGGAAGGAAACGGCTGCGCCTGCGGCGCCTTCCGCCCCCGACGCCGCCATGTCTGCCGCCCCCGCTGCCTCCCAGCCCGGCGGGTCCGATGCGGGCGTGGATGCCGCTCCCTCCGCCTCCGACGAGGCCGCAACGGGCGATGACGCAGCCGAAGCCGCACCATCCGCCGGATGATGCCCCTCTTTTTCACACATTCAAAAACGCATTTTCCTATGACAGAACATATCCGACTCGGCAAGAACAACCGCCTGGAGATTCTCCGCAGCGTGGAGCACGGCATGTATCTCGACGCCGGCGAAATCGGCGACGTGCTGCTGCCCAAGCGCTACATACCTGCCGACGCCCAAGTGGGCGACTTCATCGACGTCTTCCTCTACCTCGACGCGGACGAGCGTCTGATAGCCACCACCGAGCAACCGCTCGTGCAAGTGGGCCAGTTTGCCTTCCTCGACGTGAAGTGGACGAACGAATTCGGCGCCTTCCTCGACTGGGGACTGATGAAAGACCTCTTCTGCCCCTTCCGCGAGCAGCGCCGCAAGATGGAGATCGGACGCAGCTATCTCATCTATTGCTACATCGATCCGAAGACCTACCGCATCGTCGCCTCGGCCAAAGTGGACAAATTCCTCTCCGAGGACATGCCCGAATATCAGTCGGGCGACGAAGTGGACATCATCATCCAGCAGCCCACGGAACTCGGCATGAAAGCCATCGTCGACAACCGCTACAGCGGCATGATCTTCCACAACGAGATCTTCCAGCCGCTCTCCATCGGCCAGCGCCTCCGCGCCTACGTCAAGCAGGTGCGTCCCGACGGCAAGATCGACCTCAAGCTCCAGCGCCACTTCGGCAAGCTGCGCGTGACCGACTTCAGCGCACAGCTGCTGGGCTATCTGCGCGCGCAGCCCGCCGGCTTCTGCCCGCTGCACGACAAGAGCGACGCGCAGGACATCTACGAGACGTTCGGCGTGAGCAAGAAAACTTTCAAGCGCGGCGTGGGCGACTTGCTCAAGCACGGTTTCGTCACGCTCCCCGAAGACGGCGGCATCCAGCTCACGCCCGAAGGCATGATGGCCAGCGCGGAAGACTGACGCATGGCGCGCCTCTGTTGCACCGCATCTTTTTTCTCACTTCCACACGAAGGCCTTCGTTTTGCATTTCGAAGGCCTTCGTTTTTCGTTTCGAAGGCCTTCGTTTTTTGGCGGCAAGTCCTGCCCATGGATTCGATGCCGTCGCTGCGTTGAGGCGAAAGCGCCGTTTCGGCCCGCCGTTGGTGCGCAGGCACCACCAATAAAAGAGGAACTCCGAGCACAGGGCTCGGGGTTCCTCTTTTGCTGGTTCAAGCCTCGTCCGCCTGCTCGCCGCAGCGGTGGTGTAGGCAGATGGCGTGCGTGGTGCGTCGGTGGGTCGCACGTGGCGCTGGATCAATAGTCGCGGAAGTTCCACTTGCAGTTGTCGCTCTGCATGTCGAAGGCGCCGAGCGAGGGCGTGCAGTCGCCGGCCGAGATGAGCACGAGCGGCTCGTCGTGGCCGGGCACGCGCTTGGGCATGATGCGATAGGTGCCATCGGTGAGCTGGTCGATGCGCCAGAGTTGCTCGGGAGCGCCTGTGAATTCGGGTACCGACTCCACTTCGGCCTCTTCGGTGGCAGCCAGCGCGCGGTGAGTGCCTTCGATGGTGATTTTGAAATAGGGCCCGGCCAGTGTGCCGCCGGCTTCAGGCACGGCGGTGAGCGTCCAACGCTGGTGCGGGCGGAACATGTAGTCGCCGATGCGGACCGGAATGCGTCCGGCGGGCCACGTGGCGACCACGTCGCTCAGCCGCTGCGATGCGATGGGCGCAGGCGGCACGGTGTCGCGCTGGCCGAACATCTGGCGGGCAGCCTGGATGCGCACGAAGTCGACGGCCAGCTCGAGGCTGTAGCCGCGGCGCTCCGACTCAATCTCGTAGGTGCCTTCTCTCAGCGGCTCGCCGGCTTCCGGCCATCCGTTGCGCCAGCGCAGCGGAAGGATGGCCAGCACGCTGCGTCCACCCAGGTCGAAGTCGGCCTCCCAGTGGAACGACATCTTCTCCACGCCTTCGGCCTCGACGGTGCGCCCGAAGTGGCCCGCGCCGGTCTTGCGGTGGCGTGCGGCCACGACCATCTTTCCGCCGCCCTCGAGCATGCTTCTGCCGACGTTGTCGATGTAGGGCCCGAGGACGTTGCGCGAGCGCCCGACGACAATGTTGTAGGTGGAGTTGGTGCCGTCGCAGCAGGTGCCGTGCGTGCCGAGCAGATAGTACCAGCCGTCGCGGTAGATGAGCACGGTCGCCTCGCAGTCGATGGCGATGTTGATGGGCTCGTTTCCGGCCTTGCGCGCACCGGTCTGCGGGTCGAGCTCGACGAGGCGGATGAAGCCGAAGTAGGTGCCGTAGGTGAGCCACAGCCGGCCGTCGGGGGCGAGCAGAAGACCGGCGTCGATGGCGTCGCAGTCCTCGTCGTTGGCCGACTCCGCCACGACGATGGGCTCGGTGAACTTGAAGTCGGGCGACTGCGGGTCGAGCGTCTTGTTCCACATCGTGAGCACTTGCCCGCGGTGGGTGCCGCCCAGTCCGCCGCCCGTGGCGCTGTAGGCCACGAGGTAGCGGTCGCCGATACGGATGACGTCGGGTGCGGCGCCGCCGCCGGGACGCTCCGCCCCGCGGTGCCAGGTCCAGCCGTCGGCGGAGATGAGTCCACCGCCGCCCGTGCCGAAGGTGTAGTATTTGCCCTCGCAGAAGGCCAGCGTGGAGGGGTCGTGGATGAAGGGCTCGCCCACTTGGGCCCCAGCCTGTGGCGCGGCAAGGAGGGCGAGGGGGAGAGAAAGTATGCTGAAGGGTTTCATGATGTTGGAAATGCGGTGTGGGGATGGAGAAGCGGGGGTGTTCATTCAGAGAGACGGATGGAGAGATGGCGCACAGGCGTGCCGTCTTCCTGCAGGAAGCGGACGCAGAAGTCGCTCATGCCGGGGCCGTTGATGATGGCGCCACGCAGCACGTGCCGCCCTTTCGTGAGGGTGATGCGCCGCGACATGACGTCGTCCTTCACCATGCGGCGGTCGCCCGAGAGCAGGAGCGTCTCGTTGCCGTCGATCCACCACATCGAGGCGCTGTTGCTGCCGACGGACAGGCGCACGTCGGTGAGGTCGTCGGGACAGTCGATGACCGTGACGGCCCAGAAGAGCACGCCGTACACCTGCTTCTCGCGGAGAGAGGCGAAGCGGAACAGCTTGACGTTGAACAGCTGGCTGTCGTAGGCGTGCCATTGAAGTTTTTGCTTGCCGACGCTCACGCGGCTGCCTGCCTTCGGAAGGTCGGTCATCTGCCCCTTGAAGTAGGTTTGGCCGAAGTGCTCGCGCAGGTAGGAGTCGGTGAAGACGGTGTTGGAGCGGTTCGGTTTGTCGATGGGGTCGAGCAGGAGCCAGCGCCGGATGAAGCCGTCGGCGTCGGGAGTGGCGGTCTCCGTCGTGACGGGCACGAGATAGTCCGAGAGCTTCAGCACGGGCGCACCGACCATTTCGGGCAGTGGTTGCCGCCGTGGCGGGCGCTGCACGGGCGTCTGCGCTTCGAGCAGGAAGGGCAGGCCGAGCAGGCAGGAGAGGAGGAATGCTTTCATGGATTGTTTGTTTTGTTCAGCGGTATCGTTGGAAATCTGTGTCGTCGCTGGTCGGGCCGTGCGTCTTCAGCCGCCTTTGCGCCCCCGACGGGTCATCTTTTCGCCCCCGACGAAGCGGTGGGGCTGCGGTGTCGCTGGTCGGGCCGTGCGTCTTCAGTCGCCTTTGCGCCTCCGACGGGTCTTTTTTTCGCCCCCGACGAAGCGGCAAGGCTGCGGTGTTGCGGGTCGGGCCGTGCGTCTTCAGCGCTGCGGCTCGATGATGCGGTAGCGTCCGCTCAGGTGCATGAGGGCGAAGAGGCGCAGGAATCCGTCGTAGTAGGCGTCGAAGTAGCCGTCGGCATAGGGCTCGTGGGTGGCGTTCCACAGGCGCTCTGCAAATTCGCGGCTGCGGCTGTGGGTGGCGGCGAGCGAGACGGCAGCGGCCGTGCTGACGAGTCCGAGACTGTGGCGCAGCGCCGTGTAGCCTCCGGCGCCGAGGATGCGTTGTGGCCGCGAGCCGTCCACGTTGTACTGGTCGACGAACGTGTCGATGCCCTCGGCGTAGAGGAAGGACTGGATGCGGTCGGCGTAGTCGCGCTGCCAATCCCTGTCGGCGCAGCTCCAGGCGTAGTCGAGCGCGATGTTCATAGGCACGCGCCAGGAGTCGAAGCGAAAAGCGTCGCCGATGATGCCGAGGCTGCCGCGCAGCGTGCCGTCGTAGTTGCTGTAGTCGGGAGTCAGGCCGGTGGTGGGATGGACGGCCTTGTGGAGGTATTCGCGGCTCTTGCGGGCGCACTCCATCCAAAAGCGGCTGCGTCCGTCGCCGGCCCAGCGTGCCCAAACTTCATAGAAGGCAGGAACGTGGTAAGACGGATCGGTGAAGGTGTCGCCGAAGCCTCCGGGCGTGAACGTGATGAGTTGTTGCGCGAGGTTGATGAACGGACTGGTGTTGTCCTTCCCCGCCTTCATCATGGAGCAGTCGAGAATGCGCCGCGCCTCCGCCTTGTAGTCGATGCCGGTGTGGTCGCCCCAGCGGTTGGAGGCGAAGATGAGCGACGTGACGAAGTAAAGCTCGCCGTCGCTGGCCGCCCCCTCGGAGTTGCGGGTGCCGTCGGTGCGGCAGCTCCATGCGAAGTATCCCTCGAGGTCGCCCTGCTGGTGCTGCATGTACTTGCGGGCCCAGCGCCACAGTCGGTCGAAGATGTCCTTGCGGTCAAGCTGCACGGCGACCATCATGCCGTAGCTCATGCCTTCCGTGCGGACGTCGTGGTTCTTGATGTCGCTCACGTAGCCCATGGTGTCGCCGACGCTGGTGTAGACGCCGCGCGGGCCGAAGAAGAGGTCGTTGAAAGCCTGCTCGACCTTGCGGTCGATGTCTGCGGGCGCATGGCCAAGCTCTGCGAAGTAGTTGCGGTATTCGCCGGTGGTGAATGCGCCCTGCGTCAGCGGCATGGTGCCGAAGCCCACCCAGTCTACTTCCACGGCGTCGCTGCTGAGCAGGCGTAGTCCGATGTCGTGGATGCCCTGCGGCGACGTCTTCAGCGAGGTGCGCACGCAGGTCCATGCGTCGGTGCGCGGCAGGCGCAGGGTGGCCAGTGTCTGTTCGGCGCCGTCGCAGGTCAGGAGGGCCAGCCGGCCGCCACGCGGGGCGCGGACGCGCAGGGTGACGTCGCCGACGGGCGCTTGGCCGAAGTCGACGCTGTTGTAGCGGATGCGGGCGTTCTTGCGCTGTAGTTCCGCTTTCCAGCCTTCGAAGCGGCGGGTGCTGTCGGGGGAGAGGAAGGAGACGGCGGTGGTGCGGGGGTCGATGTCGCTGTAGCGGTCGATCTGGATGCGGCTGCGCGCCGGTGTGACGCCTACGCCGCGGAGCGTGGGACGCACGGGGCGGATGGTGCCGTCGGCGTTGAAGGCGAGCGAGTCGATGCGTGCGGAGCGGAGCTTGTCGAACTTGGGCGAGTAGTCGTTGTGGTGATAGAAGAGATACCATTGCCCCTTGAACTGCACGATGCTGTGGTGGTTGGTCCAGCAGCCCGTCGGCGATTCGTCCATGATGACTCCTTTGAAGGTGAAGGGGCCGTAGGGATTGTCGGCCATGGCATAGGCGAGTGTCTCGGTGTTCTTCCGCACCCAGGGGAAGGTGAGGTAGAACTTCCCGTCGCGCTCAAAGGCGAAGGGGCCTTCCTTGAATCCGTCGGGCAGTCCGGCCACGGTGCGGGCTGAGTCGGCCAGGCGCGTCATGTTGTCGTCGAGGCGTGCCACCTGGATGCCGCGCCCGCTCCAATAGATGTAGGCGTGGCCGTCGGAGGCCTGGAGCACGCAGGGGTCGATGCCCGAGATGCCCTCGATGGGCTGGCGCATCGGGCGGAACGGACCGGTGGGCTGGCTGGCGATGGCGACGCCGACACCGAATCCGCGGCGGCCTTCCCCGCGCGGCGTCGAGGGGAAATAGAAGTAGTAGCGCCCGTTCTTCTCCACGCAGTCGGGCGCCCACATCGAGTAGGAGTCGGGCTGCACCCACGGCACGTTGTTCTGGTCGACGATCACGCCGTGGTCGGTCCACTCCGTCAGGTCGTCGGAGGAGAACACGTGGTAGTCGGCCATGCAGAACCACGTCTTCAGGCGCTCCACCGGACTCGGGATGTCGTGCGAGGGATAGAGGTAGAGCCGGCCGTTGAAGACGCGGGCCGTGGGGTCGGCCGTAAACTGGTTGCGGATGATGGGATTCTGGGCGTGGGCGCAGAGCGCGACGAGCAGCGTCGCCAGGAGGGTGGTGATTTTTCGTGGCATGGGTGGGAGCGGTGTTGGTAGATGGAGGCAGGAGGCTGCCGCAGGTGTTGAGATGGCGAAGTTAGCGTTTGTGGACGATGCGGACGAAAAGAAATCTTACATAAACTTTCAATTTTGTAACATGCTTCGCCTCCGGCCGTTTTTTTCATCCTCCTGCCCGCAAGTTTCAGCTTTTCTGCGTAACTTTGCCGCCACAACACAACGCAACATTCTCATGGCTAAAGGCAAACTTCTTATTTTCAGCGCACCCAGCGGCGCTGGCAAGAGCACCATCGTGCAGTATCTCATGGCGCAGGGCCTCAACCTGCATTTCTCGATCTCGGCCACCTCGCGGGCACCTCGCGGCACGGAGCGCGATGGGGTGGAATATTTCTTCCTCTCGCCCGACGAGTTCCGCGCACGCGTGGCGGCCGGCGAGTTTCTGGAATACGAGGAGGTGTATGCCGACCGCTTCTACGGCACGCTCAAGTCGCAGGTGGAAGCGCAGCTGGAGGCCGGCGAGAACGTCATTTTCGACGTCGACGTGCATGGCGGCGTCAACATCAAGAACTACTACGGCGACCGCGCGCTGAGCCTTTTCATCCATCCCGGCAGCGTCGACGAGCTGCGCCGCCGCCTCGTGGGGCGCGGCACGGATGCGCCGGAGGTCATCGAGCAGCGCCTCGACCGTGCCGCCTACGAGCTGTCGTTCGCCGACAAGTTCGACCGCGTGATCGTCAACGACGACCTCGGCCGTGCGGAGGCCGAGACACTGGCCGCCGTGCGTGCCTTCCTCTCGGAGGACTACGCCGGCTGAGCCCCGCGCCGCGCTGGCAGCAGGCCCTCCGCGCCGTGCGCGCGAAACGACTGCGCTCGTTTTTGCCGCCGACTGCGCTCGTTTTCGCTTTCGACTGCGTTCGTTTTATTTTCGCGAAGGCCTTCTCGTTGGCCCACGAAGGCCTTCGTGTCGCGTTGCGAAGGCCTTCGTGTCTGCACGTCGGCAAGTCGCCGTCGGCCTGGCGGCGCTGTCGCAGGCTGGCGAAGTCGTCGGGCGGCGCGTGGAGCGTCGAGGCGTGCGCACCCGCATGGCTCGTCCGCATGGGCGTCCGTCTTCACATCATTCTCCACAACATGGCTTATCTTTTATGAATCCAACACGTAAGCGTATCGGTATCTTCGGCGGCTCGTTCAATCCCGTCCACCGCGGCCACACGGGGCTCGCGCTCGGCGTCTGCCGCGCAGGCTTCGTAGACGAGGTGTGGCTGATGGTCTCGCCGCTCAATCCGTGGAAGCAGCATGCCGGGCCGGAACTGGCCCCGACGGCCGACCGCCTCGCCATGGCGCGCTTGGCGGCGCAGGAGGGCGAGGGCCGGCTGCAGGTGAGCGAC
This sequence comes from Prevotellaceae bacterium UBA1391, assembly GCA_002305265.1. Taxonomy (GTDB): domain Bacteria; phylum Bacteroidota; class Bacteroidia; order Bacteroidales; family Bacteroidaceae; genus UBA3839. Next base: position 17,028 of record DBQP01000009.1, read on the forward strand.
TTCGAGACGCGCATGCCGGTGCCGAGCTACAGCGTCGACACGCTGCTGGCCCTGCGCGAGGCCTATCCCGATGCCGACTTCCGGCTCATCATGGGCGAGGACAACTGGGAGCGGTTCGCGCAATGGCGCAGCCACGAGGTGATCCGTGCCTCGTTTCCCATCATCGTCTACGGACGGCATGACGGGGGGCGGCTGGAGATGCACAGCCCCGACGGACAGACGGAGCGTGCGGACGTGCCGGTCCAATTCTTCGACGTGAGCGGCACGCAGCTGCGCGAGGCACTGAGAACAGACGCGGGTTCAGCGCTCCTGAGGGAGCAACTGAACCCGGACGTGCTGCGCTATATCCAAGCGCATGGACTGTATGGCGTCGGCCAATAAGGCCGCAAGAGACTGCAGGCGCTTGGCGCCTCAGCGGCAGAGAGCCTCGCAGAGGCGGTCTTGGAACGCGCGCGCCTCGGCGGCCTGCATGGCGCCGTTGCAGAGGATGGTGAAGGCCAGGAGATGTCCGTTGGCGGCCTGCGCGTAGCCGGCCAGCGAGATGACACCGGCCACGGTTCCCGTCTTGGCAAACACCTTGCCGTAGGCCGGACCGGAGGTCATGCGGCGCTTGAGCGTGCCGTCGACACCCGCCACCGGCAGTGAGCCCAGCAGGGCGGAATAGAGAGCCGGACGCAGCTGGGCGTAGCGCAGCAGCTGCGTGAGCGTCTCTGCCGAGACATAATTGTAGAGGGAGAGCCCGCTGCCATCGGCCACGCGCAGGGAAGCCCCTGCGCCGCCCGCCTTTTCCGCCGTAGCACGCACGAGTGCTGCGGCGTCGTTGCTTGTGGCCCGCAGAGGACGCGCTTGGGCGGCGAGCTGGAAGAAGACGGACTCGGCATGGAGATTGTCGCTCTCTTTCATCATATCCTTCATCACTTGCGAGAGCGTGTGGGCGCGCCGGTAGAGGAGGAGGGCGCCGGAGGGGACGGGACGGTCGGCCACGATGCGGCACGACTGCGGGTCGCACCCGACTTGCAGCGCGCGCAACTGTTCCGCGAGCAGCCGGAGCACCTCGCGCTCGGGCTGAGCCGACACGCGCTCGGTGGGCCCGTCGTCCGTCAGGCCGCGGTTGACGCGCAGCGGAGAGAGGTAGGGACAGTTGGTGCTGGGCACGTCGTCCCAACACCAGCCGCTGCCGAGCCGGAGCGTGTCGGTCATGCTGACGATGCCGACGAGCTGCCCGGCGATGGAGTCGATGCCGAGCTGACGGATGGCCGATGCGGCCTGGCGCAAGTCGAAGGTGGAGAAAAGCGGGTCGTAGCCGCCGACCACGTAGACATTGCCGCGAAGGATGCGGCAGACGACTTCGGCGGAGTCGGGCGCGAGGGGTGCGGCTCCGGCCTCAGCGCCGGCCGAAAGAGCCGCTGCCACTGGCCGTTTCCGCCGGATGGAGTCGATGGTTCCGTCATAGCAGACGCGCGTCTCCAGCTCGTGGGCGGCTCCCAGAATGTCGAGCGCGGCGATGGCGGTCAGAAGTTTTTGTGTGCTGGCCGGGCGGAGTGCCTTCTGCGCGTTGTGGCTGAAGAGCGGCTTGTCGGTCGTCAGGTCGCGGACGCAGATACCGGCGACGAAGGGCTGGCTGTCGGCCTGCTGCACGATGGCCTGCAACGCGGCGGCCTTCTGCTGCTCCCACGTGGGCGGCACGAGGGTGTCGGTAGACAGGCTGTCGGTTTGCGCCAGCAGCGGGCGGCTCGTGCAGAGGAGCACGGCGGCGAAGGAGAGCTGCGCAAGTCGGAGGAGGAAAGTCATGGGCGGTGGGGAGAAAGTGCGTGGAAAGAGGCGGAGCGGTGGCGGCACGCTGTTGGGCGTCTGCCGGCTGGCTATTGGGCGTCTGCCGGTTGGCTATTGGGCATCTGCCGGTTGGCTATTGGGCGTCTGCCGGTTGGCTATTGGGCATCTGCCGGTTGGCCGGGACGGTTCTCCATCAGCTGTTTGCGTTTCTTTTGCAGATGGGCCACGAAGTCGGTCTCGTTGGTGGGACGGATGCCTACATTTCGCTCGCGGAATCCGTCGTTGGTGTAGAAGACGACCAGCACGTGCTCGCGCCAGAAAGGCAGCGCCGTCGTGGTTTTGACGCGCTCGACGCGCAGGATGGAGCGGAGCGGAATGTGGAGGTCGGGAGAGAAACGGGACGTGTGGACGGTGAGCGTGTCATCCGAGAGGATGTAGGTGGCGTGGATCATGCGCTCGATGAGCAGCACGAGCCCGATGAGGCCGAGGAGCAGCAGTATGGCGATGCGATTCCAGGCGACGTAGCCGGTGAAGCCGGTGAGAGCGGCGAGCAAGAGCCATTGTGCGCTGTTGATGCGGGATTGGAACGTGCGTTGCATAGGTTGAGTGTGGAGAATGGGCGGCAGGCGCGCAGGCCGGATGCTGCGCAAGCGCAGACCGTGCATAATTAAAGTGCAGGCCGATCGCTGCGCAAGCGCAGACGGGGCGGGCGGAGCGCGTGTGCCGCGGGTGTATTTTCTGCTGCAAAAATACGCAAAATATTTAATTCCTTGGCGGAGAACGCGCGGATTTGCGCATTTATGCTTATATTTGCAAGGTAAAAACAGTGCGGCACCACGCGTCGGAACGGGCGATTGCCCTATGTGAAAGGCGCGGCGACGTGCTTCCGGACGCCGTTGTCGGAAGGCTCAGAATGAGCCGAAGACACAGCGCGCAGACGGTTTCATTGTTTGATCAGACCTACATTATGGTACGCAAATTTGATTTTCTCATCATCGGTTCCGGTGTGGCCGGCATGAGTTACGCGCTTAAGGTGGCAGAAGCGAGGAAAGGAAAGATTGCCATCATTTGCAAGACGACGTTGGAAGAGTCCAACACGACCAAGGCACAGGGGGGAATTTCCAGTGTGACCGACTTGGCGCTGGACAATTTCGAGAAGCACATCCACGACACGATGGTGGCAGGCGACTACATCAACGACCCAGCCGCCGTGCACCAGGTAGTCACCCAGGCACCGGACGGCATTCGCGACCTCGTGAAGTGGGGCGTCAACTTCGACCGGAAGGAAGACGGCACGTTCGACTTGCATCGCGAGGGCGGACACAGCGAATTCCGCATCCTGCACCACGCCGACGACACGGGCGCGGAGATTCAGCGCGGCCTCATGGCGGCCGTTCGCCAGCATCCCGACATCGAAGTGCTGGAGCATCACTTTGCGGTTGAAATCATCACGCAGCACCATCTGGGCGTTCGCGTCACGCGGCGCACGCCCGACATCGAATGCTACGGCGCCTACGTGCTCAATCTGGCGTCGGGAAAAATCGACACATTCCTCTCGAAGGTGACGCTGATGGCCACCGGCGGAACGGGAGCGGTGTATCAGACGACGACGAATCCGAACATCGCGACCGGCGACGGCATCGCCATGGTCTACCGAGCCAAAGGCAAAGTGCAGGACATGGAGTTCGTCCAGTTCCACCCGACGGCGCTCTACCATCCCCGCGAGACGCATCCGGCCTATCTCATCACCGAGGCCATGCGCGGCTATGGCGGCATCCTGCGTCTGCCGAGCGGCGAGGAATTCATGCAGAAGTACGACGAGCGCCTCTCGCTGGCGCCTCGCGACATCGTGGCACGCGCCATCGACAACGAAATGAAAATCCACGGCATCGACCACGTATGCCTGGATGTCACCCATAAGGATGCCGAGGAAACGAAGCGGCACTTCCCCAACATTTTCGAGAAGTGCCTGAGCATCGGCATCGACATCACGAAGCAATATATTCCTGTCACGCCCTGCGCCCACTACATGTGCGGCGGCATCAAGGTGGATCTTGACGGCCAGTCGAGCATCCGCCGGCTGTATGCCGTCGGTGAATGTTCCTGCACGGGACTGCACGGGGGCAACCGTCTTGCGTCGAACTCGCTCATCGAGGCGGTGGTCTATGCGGATGCGGCTGCCAAACACTCGCTGTCCGTCGTCGACCAGTACGACTTCAACGAGCGCGTGCCGAAGTGGAACGACGAGGGAACGATGACGAACGAGGAGAAAGTGCTCATCTCGCAAGACGCGCGGGAGGTGGGCCAGATCATGTCGACCTACGTCGGCATCGTCCGCAGCGACCTGCGTCTGCGCCGCGCCTGGGAGCGTCTCGACCTGCTCTACGAAGAGACGGAGGACTTGTTCAAGCGCGTGAAGGCGACGCGAGACATCTGCGAGCTGCGCAACATGATCAACGTCGGCTACCTGATCACGCGCCAGGCATTGGAGCGCAAGGAGAGTCGCGGCCTGCACTACACGGTGGACTATGACCGCCACGCCCTCGACAAGACAAAGACCGACCCTTTCAAGAACTGAACTGCCGTGCAGGATCCGTCCTGCGCGCCCATCCATTTATTTCCGTGGGTTTGCAAGCGTTTTTCCGCGTTTTCGCAAGATTCGTACCGCCGCTTCGCATGAACTGCTCCGAGGGCTTGCATGGAATGGTGCAAGATAAAAATTGGGCAGGCGGACAAAATAAATTGAAAAAGGTGTAGCAAAAGCAGGCGTGCCTTCGCCTAACGGTAGGAACACGCGGTTAAGGGCCGCTCATCGCATGCGTTGAGCCGCTGCATGGCGTCTTGCGCGCGTTGAAATCAGGTGCGCGGTCCTACTTCGTAGCATCGACGTGCCTACTTCGCAGCATCAGTGTGGCTCTGCTGTATCATCGACAGGCCTATTTCGCAGCATCGACATGCCTGCTCCGCAGTATCTGCCAATCGTTCTTATGAAATCACGAAGGCCTTCTCGTTGCCTCACGAAGGCCTTCTCGTTGGAAAAGCAAGTCGACACTGCAGCAACCGCGAGCCGATTTAGCCGAATCCGTGATGCGACACCTCAGTATCAAAGTGCCGGCGCAGCAGTATCAGCGAGCCGACCTCGCAGCAACCGCGAGCCGACCTTGCAGCAACCGCGAGCCGACCTTGCAGCAACCGCGAGCCGACCTTGCAGCAACCGCGAGTCGACCTTGCAGCAACCGCGAGCCGACCTTTCCGAAACCGCGAGGCGCCCCTGCAGCACGATGTCTGCCCCTACAAGCTTTTTTTTTTATCATCAATCTATATTGTTTATGAACTTCAAAAAGATTGCGGCGCTTGCTTTCGTGGCTCTCACAGCCATCGGAGTCAAAGCCCAGACCCCTGAAGAAATTGCGCAGATTGCGGCCGCCATGCCGCAGCTGCCCATCGATCCTGCCGTTCGCAAAGGAGTTTTGCCCAACGGCATGACCTACTACATCCGTCACAACGCGTGGCCGGAAGACCGTGCGTTCTTCTACATCGCACAGAACACGGGCTCGATGCAGGAAGAGGACGACCAGCGCGGTCTGGCCCACTTCCTCGAGCACATGTGCTTCAACGGCACGACGCATTTCCCAGGCGACAAACTGAAGCAGTATCTGGAGAGCATCGGCGTGAAGTTTGGTGAGAATCTGAATGCCTACACGTCCTTCGACGAGATTGTCTACAACATCGACAATGTCAAGACCGACCGCGAGAGCGCGCTCGACTCCTGCCTCCTCATCCTCCACGACTGGAGCAGCGACCTGCTGCTCGAGGGCAGTGAGATTGACAAGGAGCGCGGTGTCATCAATGAGGAGTGGCGCATGCGCTCCTCCGCCATGCAGCGCATGCAGGAGAAGATGCTCCCTGAGATCTATCCCGGAACGAAGTACGCGCATCGCATGCCCATCGGTACGATGGACGTGGTGATGAACTTCAAGCACGACGCGCTGCGGCAGTACTACCACCGATGGTTCCGCACGGACCTTCAGGCCATCGTCGTCGTGGGCGACATCGACGTCGACAAGATGGAGGAGAAGGTGAAGGCCCTGTTCTCGCCCATCAAGGCCGTGGAGAATCCAGAGAAGCGCGAGTTCTATCCCGTGCCCGACAACCAGGAACCGCTCGTCAGCATCCAGAAGGACAAGGAGCAGACCCGCTCGCTCGTGCAGCTGATGCTCAAGCACGACATCTTCCCCACGGTGCTCCGCAACACGCAGCTCTACTACATGCAGGAGCTGCTCAAGGGCGCCATCTCCAGCATGTTCTCCGGCCGCATTCAGGAGATCATGATGAAGGAGAATCCGCCGTTCATGGGCGCTTCGCTCTACGATGGCGAGTTCTTCGCGTCGAAGACGAAGGATGCGCTCACCGGTGGCGTGGTCATCAAGGGCGACGCCTACGAGGAGGGTTTCTCGGCACTCTACCGCGAGATGCTGCGTGCCGCGCGCCACGGCTTCACCGTGAGCGAGTATGAGCGCTTCAAGCAGAACTATCTGTCTTCGCTGGAGGATGCCTACAAGCAGAAGGACAAGGTGGAGAGTTCCTCTTATGTCGACGAATGTGTGCGCAACTATCTCGACGGCACGCCCATGCCGGGCATCGAGACGACGTATCCGCTGATGAAGGCACTCGTCGAGCAGATTCCGCTCCAGGCCGTCAACATGACGCTCCAGCAGCTGGTGCAGTCCGACTCCAACGTCGTCATCATCGCGCTCTGTCCGGAGAAGGAAGGCCTGGCCTTGCCTACGAAAGAGCAGTTGCTCGGCGTGATGAAGAAGGTGGAGGCAGAGACCATCGAGCCTTATGCCGAGGAAGTCAGCTCCGACCCGCTCATCTCCGAGACGCTCAAGGGCAGCAAGGTGAAGAGCGAGAAGGCAGGTGCGTTTGGCTCAACGGTGCTCACGCTGGCCAACGGCATCAAGATCCACATCAAGAAGACCGACTTCGCGCCCAACCAGATCAGCATGCGCGCCACCTCGTGGGGCGGCACCAGCCTCTATCCGGAGGGCGACAAGAATGCCTCCAACGCCTCGATGGTCAGCCTCGGCGGACTGGGCAATTTCTCTGCCGTCGACCTTCAGAAGAAGCTTTCCGGCAAGAAAGTCAATGTGGATGCGGACGTCAGCACACGTACCGAGAGCATCAGCGGATCCTGCGTGAAGAAAGATTTTGAGACGATGATGCAGGTCACCTACCTCACCTTCACGTCTCCGCGCCGCGACGATGCCGCCTACAATTCGGCCCTGACGCGCATGCGCGAGCAGCTGAAGAACGTCGACCTCAACCCGATCACTGCGTTGCAGGACACCATCATAAAGGTGCTCTACGACAACCACGTGTCGATGCTGCGCACGAAGGTCGAGGACCTCGACAAATATGACTACACGCGCATGCTGCAGATCTACAAGGAGCGCTTTGCCAACGCGGCCGACTTCGAGTTCTTCTTCGTCGGTGACATCGACATCGACTCCGTGCGCCCGCTGCTCGAGAAGTATCTCGGTTCGCTGCCTGTGAGCAAGTCGCGCGAGAACTACAAGAACGCGACCTTCCGTTTGGCCGACGGACAGCGCAAGAACGTGTTCGAGAAGAAGCAGGAGACGCCGAACTCCATCACGCTCTTCGTCAATCACGCCCACGTGAAGGAAGACCTCAAGACCATCCTCACCGTCAACATGCTGGAGCAGCTGATGTCGATGCGCTACACCGAGTCGGTGCGCGAGGACGAGGGCGGCGCCTACAGTGTCGGCGTGCAGGGCGAAGTCGAGGATTATCCTGAGAATGTGGCATCGATTCTCGTGCAACTCCCGACCGCGCCGGACAAGCGCGACCGCATGGCCGAGGTGGTCTACAAGGGCATGGACGCCATGTGCGACGAGGGACCGAAGGCGGAGGATCTTCAGAAGGTGAAGGAATACCTGCACCGCAGCTTCCAAGAGAACGTGAAGGACAACGGCTTCTGGCTCAACAAGATGGTTGAGCTCGCGCGCTACAACAAGAACTACTACGACGACTACGAGAAGACGGTGGACGCCATCACGGCAGCCGACATCCAGCAGATGGCCCGCACGATTTTCCGCAGTGGCAATCGCATCGAGGTGGGTATCACCAGCCCGAAGGAACAGTAACACGTCACGACATCCCCCGGGGTGAAGCTATGGAGTCAAGGACGCAGGCGCGCAAGACGCGCTGCCGTCCTTGACTTTTTGGTGGAAGCGCGCTGCGCGGCCGCTGGCGGGCCGTCGTTTGCGGCGGCGCACGCCGTCGGCAGCGCTCCGGTGCTGCGGGCTCACCCCCTCGGATGTCCTATCTGATGGCTTATGGACTATCTTCCCTCCGACCCCTATATGCTGCTTTCCGCCGCCAACATGCTCTTGCGCGACGGGATGTATGACTCGCTCGACGACCTCTGCCGCGCTTTCGGCCGCAGTGTCGACGATGTGGCGGATGCGATCCGCAGCGTGGGCTACGTCTACGACGCCCACCAGCGGCAGTTCCGTCCGACCGACGCATAGCGCGCCTCGGGCGCTGGCTGCGCCCTGCCGGCGACGACGAACGAGACTGGCGGCCCACGACGGCTTCGTCGTGCCGCGCCTTTTCGGCTGACCGGCCGCGCCGCCGCTGCCTGCGCTTTTCACACACATTTATTGACGAAGGCCTTCTCGACGTGTTGAGAAGGCCTTCGTTGTGTTTTGCGAAGGCCTTCGTTTTTGTGCGCCGTCGGGCGCGACGGGCGGGGCGGGCGCGCTGCTCGTCGGTGGATGGTGGAGTGGGGCGGGCTCTGTGGCGATGGGGGCTGTGGAGGCGCTGCTGAAGGCGGACGACGGGCGCGCAGGGCGGAAAAAGCACCGCAGCACCGACGCCGGCGGGCGTGGATGCTGCGGTGGAAGGAGGGCGCGGACGGCGGTCGGGCCGTGTGGCGACGGGTGGCTGGCGGCGTGTGCCGAGGCCTTATCTCACGAGCGTCTTCTTGCGGTTCTGGATGATGAGGCCGCGCTCCGTGGCGCCGGCCCGGATGCCCTGCAGGTTGTAGCGGGGCGCGTCGGTGGCCGTGTCGCTGCTCGCGGGGCTGTGGATGGCGTCGGGGATGGAGGTGTCGATGATGCCGTAGAGGCGCACGTCGTCGATGTAGAGGAGGGTCTGGCTGGCGGCGCCCTGCGAGACGTCGGAGCTGTAGCCGAGCGAGAGGGTGACGTCGGTGGGCTCTTCGAGCGCGAACTCGTAGACCATGCGCTCCCAGGTGTTGCGGGCGGCGGGGTAGCGGAAATCGCTGGTGGTGCCGATGCTCACGCCCGTGAGCGAGGTGTTGGTGACGCTGCCGGCCTTCACCGTGCGGCCGTCGTTGGAGGCCTCGTTGGGGCATTCGTACTTCATGTTGAGCACGACGAGGTAGTTGCCCTTGGGCAGGCGTACGGTCTGCGTGATGGCGTTGTTGCCGCGCGTCCAGCTGTTGAGCACGGTGAGCGTGCGCTGGCCGGCCTGCTCGTCGGAGAGGAGCGGTTCGGTGCGGGCGGCGTAGTTGCCCACGGAGGAGGGGCTGACGCAGTATTGCGTGAGGCTGTAGGGCATGGAGTACATGCGGGCGAAGTTGCTGCCGGCAGCGAGTCCGTTGGCGGCTGTCCATCCTTTCACGGGGAGGATGTTGGGCCACGAGGTGCTGACGGCTGCCACGCTGTTGGTGTAGGCCTTGGCGTAGGTGACGCCGCCGGCGGTTACGTTGGACGACTGGGTGGCGTAGGTCTCGTCGAGCTCGAAGTTGGGATTCTGCAGATATTCATCTGTGAGGTCATCGTAGCCGTCTGTCTCGTCGGGACTGTTGTCGAAAGGGTAGGTGGCTCCTTCCTCGACGACGATTTGTCCGTCCTGCACATAGGCCACGATGCAGTCGCCCTGGGCGAGGGGCAGTTCCTTGCTGCCGGCATCGGGCGTGCTGATGTTGACGGTGCCCTCTTGCAGCGTACGCAGGTAGAGGCGGCCGTCCTTCTCCGTGACGTCGGCGGCTGCGGCCTTCACGTAGTAGCGGACGGGCTGCGAGAAGCTGTGGCCGGGCTGGAGGGTGAACGTGGCGGCGAGGGCGTCGTTCTGCACGCGGGTGTCGGCGGCGAGGGCCGGCGCGCCCTGTTCGGTGGTCAGGCCTTCGAGGCGGGCGGGCGCCGTGGAGAGGAAGTTGGCCAGGAAGAGATACTGCGTGCCGTCGGGGTCGGAGGCGAGCACGCCGTTCCAGCCTTCGGGCAGGCGGCTGCGTAGGTTGACGAGGGCGTCGTTCATCTGGCGTGTCTGCTCGGCCGTGATGTTGGAATACCACGTGATGTTGCGCGCGTCGACGACGTCGCCGGCTGCCACGCTGCGGCTCTCGGCGGTGTAGGCGGTGTAGAGCTTGGCCGTCATGATGGAGTTGTTGTTCGCGCGCTCGCCGAAGGCCATCTGCTTGCCGTTGCGGGCCACGATGCCGAGGGCGTTGTCGATGTTCACCCAATCGGTGGCGAAGGTCTGCAGGGTGGCGCCGTCCGACTGCACGTGGGTGTCGCCGTAGTAGAGGGTGCGGGGCGTGCGCGTGAACTCGTCGACGCTGATGGCGGTCAGTCCGCCGCGCTCGCCGCTGATGGTGGCCGCTGCATTGGCTGTCACGTAGTCGAGGTAGATGACGGCGTTGCCAGGCGTGGAATAGATGGCGAAGCGGTTGTTGAGCGTGGCGTCGTTGGTGTTGAGCTCGCCGTTCATCGTCCATGCGTCGCCGTCGAGGCGGTAGGTGCCGCTGACGACGGGCGTGGCGTTGGTGGTTTTTCCGCTCACGTTGTACCATCCGATGAGGTTGCCCGTGTTGTTGGCTTTGAAGGGCACGAAGATTTTGTTCTTGTCCACGCTGTTGGCGGCGATGTAGCCGGTGTAGCTGCTGATGCCGGGCTGCCAGGCGAAGGTGGTGAAGCGGTCGCGTGTGAAGGCGCGGACGATGTTCTGCGACGGCAGCACGGAGGCGGTGCTGTGGCGCGCGCGGAAGTCCTCGAAGGTGCTGGCGATGAGGTCGGCCGTTGAGTGGATCTCGTGCATGAGCCACGTCATCATCACGCGGTGGGCCTGCACGCCCATGCGGCGTGCGCCGATGTCGGAGCGCAGGAGCCAGGTTCCGTCGGTGGTGGTCTGCTGGCGCGCCTGAATCATCTTGTAGGCGAGGTTCTCGAGCATGAGGGCGTCGGCGTCGCGGAGGAAGGTGGCGTTGGTGGCGTAGGAGGCAATCTGGTCGAAGAGGAAGAGGCTCCAGTCGTTGCCGTTGGGCATGGCGAGCTCGCCGTCGCTGAGGGCCAGCCAGTTGAGCACGTGCTTCTGCACGTTGAGGTTGTTGTGCATGAGGGCGTTGGTCTGCCAGGTTTCCTTGCCGTGGAGGGCGGTCTGGAAGAGCTTGAGGGCCAGTGCGGCCTCGCCGAGTTCCTGGATGACTACGTTCTGATAGCTGGTGTGGAAGTAGCTGTGGTTCTGCAGCGTGTAGTCGCTGTAGAGGTTGGGGCCGATGTAGTAGTCGCTGACGGTCTTGTTGTCGTACGCGGGGTCGATGACGGTGTGGTCGTTGGCGTCGTCCGGATGGCTGTAGCTGTTGATGGCGAAGGCGCGCAGGCGGTCGAACCAGCGCGGAGCCAGCTCGTCGTCGGGGAAGAGTCCGAGGGCTGCGGCGAGCACGTCGGCCTCCCAACCGTTCTCTTCGGCCTTGGTGTCGCCGCTGTATCCGGTGGGGATGTTGCGCGTGAGCTCGTAGTTGCATTCAGCCTTGAGCAGGGCCTTGATGTAGCCTTTATGGTCTTCGGAGAGGCGGTCCCACTGGAAGAAGGCGCTGTAGGCCACGCTCATGGCCCAGAGCGACGACTCCCACTGCACGTCGCTGGTGGAGGTGGAGCCCCAGTAGGCGTTGTTGGAGGTGACTTTGAATTTGTTGGCCTTGTGCGTGGAGTAGGCGAAGACGAGGCTGCGCATGGCCATGTCCTCAAGCTCGGTCCAGGTGACGGTGGCGGGCAGCGTCACTCTGTCCTTGCCGTATTTGCAGAGGAAGGCAGCGACCATGCTGAGGTCGGCGTTCGAGCGCACGCCGTCTTCGTTGTTCTGCATGGTGGAGTTGGACTTGAAGGCGCCGCATTCTTCTCCCTTCGAGTTGGGGGCCTGTGCGTACTGGAAGTCGGCTTTCAGGTAGGCGGCGAAGTTGGCGAGCATCTGCAGCAGGTCGTCCTTCATGCGGGTTTCGGGCACGAAGGTGCCGTCGATCTTGTCCTCGGTCGGGCTTTCCACGGCGGTTTCGTTGGGCGTCTCGGGCGTTGGGTCGTCGTCGGAAATCTGGTAGAGGCGCACGTTGTCGACCATGAGGCAGCTGCCGCCGCTGATCCAGCTGACGCTCAGTCCGACGCTGACGTCGCTCGTCTCCGTCACGGTGAAGTCGAGGGTGTGCGTGGTCCACGGCGCGGTGGTGAAGTAGCCGGCCGAACCGGGGTTGAAGGCGTAGCTCACGTTGGTGCCTTGTGCGGTGAGCTGGAACGAGGAGGTGGCGCTGTTGGCGTAGGCGGTGCGCACGTCGGCGGCCAGGCGGTAGCGTCCGGCGGGGAGCTGGCTGAGCTGCTGGCTGACGGAACTGCTGCCGTTGGCCCAGCCCATGCGCAGGTAGTAGGCTTGGTTGCCGTCGGGGATGGTCGTGACGAGGCCGAAGTTGTTGTCGGTGTAGCACGCGCTGGTGACGAGAAGCGATACGGCGTGGGTGCCGTCGACGCTCCACGACTGCGGCGCAGCGGTCACGTAGCCGCGCAGTCCGTCGGCCGTCTCGGTCTTGGCGGTGAGCGTGGAGATGTCGTCGGCTTCGAACGAAGCATTGCTCAGGTGCAGGCCCGTCACGTCGGTCTGCGCCGCGAGGGGCGAGGCAGCCGCAGTCAGGGTGAGGCAGAGAGAAAGGAAATGTTTGTTCATGTGGGTAGTGATTGATGATGTTCCGATGGTAGTAGTCGTCGTGTGCCGGGGCAACCGTCTGCGAATGACGGCGTTGCGTAGGAAAGAGTCCGGCTGCGCAAAGATACGATTTTTTGTTGATAAAGTCGTTCTGATGCTGGATTTTTGTGCTTGTTCTGCGCGACAGCCGCTGCGAAGCGTCCTCGGCGGCGGGGAAAAGGCGGCGGGAGAAAAAAATCCGGTGCACCGGAAATGAAAAATCGGTGCACCGGAAATGAAAAATCGGAACGCTGAAAATCGAAAAGCGGAGTTCCGAAAAAATGGGCTTGTTTCAGGGCAGGATGACCTTGTGCGTGTCGGCCTTGCCGTCGGCATACGTCAGCTGGACGATGCAGGGGGTGTGGCGGGGCAGGTTGAGCGCGAGGCTGCTGGCGATGTTGGCCTGCCGCAGGCATTTTCCCTCGCTGCCGTAGACCGCCACGGTGGCCGGCATGGTGGACTCGATGCGCAGGCCGTTGGCATGGGCGCTGACGTGGGAGCGTCCTGCCTGTGCCGCAACGGTGCGGATGCCGGTGGCGGCGGGATCCATGTCGATGCCGAGCTCGGCGGCCGACGCCCAGGCGTTGCCGTTCACTTCCGACAGCGCCACGAGCTTGAAGTAGCGGGCGTAGACCGGCGTGGAGAGCGTCACGCGCTGTTGCGTCGACGTGTTGCTCCATGCTCCTTTGGCCTGCGGGGTGGCTGGAAATTCGCTTGGCGAGTTGCTGAAGTACAGCTCGTAGCTCTGGATGCGGCCGTTGCTCATGTCGGTGCGCGGCTGGTAGAGGAAGGCTGTCACGCAATACTCGCGCGTCATATCGACGACGATCTCGTGCGGATAGGCGTCGGTGGCCGGTGAGTAGCGCGTGTGCCAGATGGTGGAGGTGTTGTCGTCGATGGCGTTGGCCGCGGCCTCGGAGCCGCCTTGCTCGCTGTCGACACGCACGACGCGCCATCCTGTCTTGCTGACGTAGGAAGCGATGGTGGCCGAGGTGCGGATGCTGCGCGCGAGGCCTGCCTTCTCTGCATAGGCGATGACTTCGCCTCCCAGGTTGAATTCGAAGGGTCCGGTGTAGGTAAGGAACGTCTGTCCGCCGTCGGTGGAGTAGTACAGGGTGGCGCCTTCCGTGGCAGAGGTGAGGCTGACCTGTCCTTTCAGGCCCGAGATGACGACGGGCGAGCAGAGTGCGCTCGACATGCGGGCACGCTGGACGAGCGCCTCGTCGGTGAGTTTCTCGGCGATGGGGCAGAAGATGAAGTTGAAGGCGACGCGGTCGGACTTCACCTCGTACTTGTCGAGCACGTCTGGTCCGCAGCTGGCGTTGCCCAGCGCACGGTTGTAGGCGTCGATGCAGACGACGCTGTTGCCGAGGAACGACACCTCGTAGGGGTGCTTCTTGCGGTCGTTGCGTGTCGTGTAGATGGAGGACGCACGCCAGTGGCCGACGGTCGAGGCCATCTGCTGCGGGGCTACGACGAGCAGACCCAGGCCGTCGTCGTTGGTGAGCGAGAGGAATCGCACTTCCTCCTTGTTGCTGTTGTCCTGCGGCAGGACATAGTTGGACCACTGCTCCGAGACGGTGCTGTGGTAGAGTCCGACAAACTCACTCTCCTTGCGGTCGCGGTAGGTCTCCCCCGGACCACGTCCGAGCCAGGCAAACTGCTCATATCCCTTAGGCATGTCGAAGGTGAATCCGAGCTTCGGCAGGACGACGCCCTTCTGCTCCGGATCGATGAGCGTGCTGACGTCTATCACGCCGTCAGTCATGACGCGGTAGTTGATCTGCAGGTTGAACTTGGTGGGGGCGGTGCCGCTGTAGACGACGGAGAAGGTGATGTCGACGCCGTCGGCGCTCTTCGTGATCTCGGCCTTGCCGCTGCCGGGCCGCAGATTGCGGAGTCCCATGTTGTCCCACTGCTCCTTCATGCGCACGTCGTTGTCGGTCGGAACGCGGAAGGCGTTGAACTTGAGCGACGAGAAGAGCTGCTGGCCGCCGTAGGTGTACTTCGTGAGCTGGCCGGTGGACTTGGAGAAGGCTGCCTGGAAGTCGCGTCCGGTGACGGTGATCAGCGACGATGTCTCCTCTACGCTGAGCTCCGTGGCGACAGTGGAGGCGTGGGGCTGCCGCGGCGCTGCGGACTGGAGCTCGATTTGCTCCGATGCCACCTCATAGCCGGCGTCGGCCCAGGGTGTTGCGGCTGGCTGTGTAGCGCTGAAGCGTACGGCATATTCTGCTTCCGGTTGCGTCACTGCAGGCAGCAGGTCGCTGAGCTGGATGGACGCGGTCTTTCCCGGCTCTGCGTCGACGCCGTCGATGGTGCCGCTCTTGATGGCGATTCCGTCCTCCAGCACCGTATAGCTATAGCGGAAGATGTTCAGGTTGTTGAAGGCCTGCTTGTTGGTCAGGATGAACGTTTCGTCGCTCTGGCTCTTCCGCGAGAAGTCGACGGGCTGATAGATCTTCTTCACGTTCAGCGCCTTCGTGCTGTAGGTGTAGTCGGAGAAGATGACTCCGTTGCAGCAGAAGTTGCCGTCGTTCGGATTGTCGCCGAAGTCTCCGCCGTAGGCCATGTAGGTCTCTCCCTCCTTGTTCGGCACGGGGAGCGTAATGGACTGGTCCTTCCAGTCCCAGATGAACTCGCCGGTGAGGGCCGGATACTTCTCGTACAGGTTGAAGAAGTCGCGCTGGTTGCCCATCGAGTTGCCCATGCCGTGGGTGTTCTCGCACTGGATGTGCGGTCTGGGCTGCTTGCCTTGCGCGGCCTCGTTCTGCCGCTCGCGTCCGATGTTCTCGATGGTGGCGGTCGATGCGTACATCGTGCTGCTCACGTCGCTCCACTGGCTGTTTCCCTCATAGTGCGTGAGGCGGGTCGTGTCGAGCGCCTTGATGGCGGCGGAGACAGCCTCGAAGTTGTTGCCGCCGCCGCTCTCGTTGCCAAATGACCACATGAAGATGCTGACGTGGTTGCGCATCCAGCGTACGTGGTTCTCGTTGCGCTCGACCATCATCTGCTTGAATTTCGGCTCGCTCGACAGCGACATGTTGCCGTGGCACTCCACGTTGGCCTCTGCCAGCACGTAGAGTCCGAAGCGGTCGCAGAGGTCGTAGAAGTAGGGATTGTTCGGATAGTGGCTCGTGCGCACGGCGTTGATGTTCAGTTTCTTCATCAGCAGAACGTCTTTCTCCATCTCCTCGCGGGTGACGGTGCGCCCGCCGATTGTGCTGAAGTCGTGGCGGTTGACACCGTGGAAGACCATCCTGCGGCCGTTGATCAGCAGCGCACCGTCGGAACGTACGCTCACTTGCCGGAATCCCACCTTGCCGCCGCGCACGTCGACGACCTCGTCGCCTTTGCGGAGCGTGATGACCAGATCGTACAGGTTGGGCTGCTCAGCGCTCCAGAGGCGCGGCGAGCTGACCTGCATGCTGAGCGTGCCTTCCGCAGCCCCCGTCACGTTGGTGCTGGCGCTCGCCACTTCCGTCGAGCCGTCCATGATGCGTGCCTCCAGCCGTCCGCCCTCGATGTCGGCGCCCGTGAGGCTGTATTGCAGGGTGGCCGTGGCCTGCGTATAGTTGTTGGTCAGGCGTGTCGTGAAGAAATAGTCGCGGATCTGGGTCTGTGGGGCCGACCAGAGAAAGACGTCGCGCGTGATGCCCGTCAGGCGCCAGTAGTCTTGGTCTTCCAGCAGCGAGCCGGGCGTGAAGCGGAACACCTGCACCGCCAGCGTGTTCTCTCCCTCCTTCAGATAGGGCGTGATGCGGAACTCGGACGGCAGGTAGGAGTCTTCGGCGTAGCCCACCCTCGCTCCGTTCACCCACACGTAGTAGCCGTGACCTGCGCCATTGAAGCGGATGTAGGTCTCGCGGCCCGCCCAGGCGGCCGGAACGGTGAAGGTGCGGCGATAGCTGCCGACGGGGTTCTTCATGGCGTTGTTGTAGGTGAACCAGCTCGGACGGTCGGCCATGATGCTGAACGTGGTGTTGTCGTACGACAGGGGGTACACCACGTTTGTGTAGAGCGGCTTGTCCCACGACTTTCCGTTGCGGACGCCATAGATTTGCCAGGGCATCGGCACTTCGATGTCGCTCCATCCCGACACGTCGAAGTCGGGCTGCTCGAAGCCCTCGGGGCGCTGGTCGGGGAGGGGGACCCACTTGAATTTCCAAGTTCCGTTGAGCGACTGATAATATGGCGACTGCTCCATCTCCGTGCTGCCCACGGCATCGGCCGAGGCGTAGGGGATGGAAAAGGTGTGCGCCGCCTCGCGGTTGACATGGGTGACGGCGACGTCGTCCCATTCCGTTCCTGTCTGTGCAGAAACAGCAATGGATGTGGCGAGCAAGGCCACAAGAGGCATTACTTTCATGGGTGTGGTGATGAAAAAAAGATGGAAGCGGAGGCGTGTGAGTGTCCACAGCCGCCGGCGCAGGCAGGGCGACGGCCATCGGTGGGGCCGGGGCAGCATGCGCAGATTGGGTAATTAGTCAGATTTCAGCGTTCGAGACCTAAATGAGGGCACCGCCGTGCCGGTCATATCGCGGATGCGCCATGCAGTCAGCCCGACAAAGGCGCTGTGGCGCAGCAAGTTCTGCTTGCAAGTGCAAAGATATGTTTTTTCTCTGAAATTGTCCTGCTATGTCGTGGAAAATCGCTAAATTTGCAGCGTTAATACAGGATTTATTCATGATACTACGCTTCAAAGGCCTGCTAGCAGTGGCTGCAGGCATGTTTTACACATTTCAGGCGGCGGCCATCTCGCGCCAGCAGCTTGCCCAGTATGCAGCTGCCCTGCGCGGTAAGAAGCAGGCGGAGCTCAAGGCGGCCCTCCACGACCTCATCAATCCCAAGAAAGTGCTGAGCTACGGCAGTGGCAGCGGCAAGACCTGGAGCGGTTTCTACCAAACCGACCGCGACCCGCAGACGAACGAATGCTACAACCGCTACAGCAGCAAGAAGTTCTATTTCACCAACGGCAACACCAACTCGGCCATCAGCGGAATGAACATCGAGCACTCCTTTCCCAAGAGCTGGTGGGGCGGCAGTTCCAACAATGCCTACAAAGACCTCTACAATCTCTATCCGTCCGACTCCCAGGCCAACTCCTCGAAGTCGAACTACGTGATGGGTCACGTCACCGTCAACCCTAAGTTGGATGCCGGTGAGGGCTACGACATCGTCGGCAAGGGCTATGCCGGCGACAAGCTCGTCAACATGTGGGAGCCGGGCGACCGCTTCAAGGGCGAGTTCTCGCGCAGCTACATGTACATGGCCACCACCTACAGCCATTTCTCCTGGGAGAGCGAAGGCCTCAACCAGCTCACCACGGGCAACTATCCCACGCTCAAGCAGTGGGCCTACGAGCTCTACATCCAGTGGGGCCACGCCGACAAGGTCGACTCGCTCGAGGTGGCCCGCAACAATGCCGTCTACGCCATCCAGCTCAACCGCAACCTCTACATCGACTTTCCCTTCCTGGCCGACTACGTCTGGGGCGACAGCGTCGACGTGGCCTTCGACCCCTACACCTCCATCTCCACCGCGTCCGACGACGACCGCTACTACGGCGGCGCAATCATCCCTGTCGACCCCGACACGCCGGATCCGGAGACGCCCGACGAGCCGGAAGAGCCTGAGCCGGGCCTCTACGAGTTTGAGCTCGCCGACGCGCTGCCCCTCTCCACCATGCGCTGCCTCATCGTGGCGCAGGGCAAGAACGGCCCCATCGCCGCCCTCCCCGTGCGCGTGAGCAGCAGCAAGGGCTACAACTACCTCTACGGCAAGAGCGTGACCGACATCGACAACGTCATCACCCTCGACACCGACACGCTGGCCTTCACCTTCGAGCCTGCCGAGGACGGCTGGCACATCATCGACGCACAGGGCCGCTACTACTATCAGGACGCAGCGTACAACACGTTCACGCCGGCCACCGACGCCTCGAAGGCCGACGTCTGGCTCGTGACACTTCAGCCCAACGGCACGGTGCGCATCTCGGCCAGCGACTCCGGCAATACCTTCGCCTACGCGCTGCAGTACTCCTCCTTCGGCAACTATCCGGCGGACGGCATGCCCAGCCAGTCGTCGGCGCCGAAGCTCTACATCGAGCGCACCGACGACGGAACGTCCGACGGCATCATCGCCCTTGACGCCGACGTGCGCCATGCCGACGATCCCTACTTCTACGACCTCACCGGCCGCCGCTATCTCCAGCCCACGCAGCCGGGCATCTACATCCATCGCGGCCGCAAGATCGTCCGCTGAGGCCGCAGGCCCGCAGCCATCCGGCTGCACCATCGCCCGACAGCCGGGACTCCGCGACGTTGCGTCCGGGGCCCCGGCTGCCTCTTTTCCCACCGCTGCCGTCGACTTTCCGTCGCGCGCCCGCTCCGGCGCATCGCCGCTTTCGTCATCGCCGATTGCCCCTCCCGCGCCGCCCCCGTCGCGCGTTGCCGCTGTTGCGAAGGCCTTCCCGTCGTGTCGAGAAGGCCTTCGTGATGTGTCGCGAAGGCCTTCGTACACGAGCAAGGGCGTGTCGCGGCGCCAAAACGACTGCGCTCGTTTCCGATTTTGGCTGCGCTCGTTTTCGAAAACGAACGCAGTCGTTTCTGCTCCGCCCCGCGGCGCCGGTGCGGAAAAGAATGCCGCAGCCCGACCGCCGGCGCGCTCCGACAGAGGGGAGCAGGCCGGCGGTCGGGCTGCGGGCAGCAGTGGGGCCGAGGCGTTGGGGCCGACGGAGCGTCGGCGGCGCGGCTCAATAGTGGAACGACGAGCCGCCCAAAAACTCGCGGAGGATGGATGTGGGCGGCAGCTGGGTGCTCTGAATCGGTTCGAAATACATCAGAAACTGGCGGAGCGTGTATGCCAGCGTGTATTCCTCGCAGTTCTCCCGCACGGTCTCGAGCAGCGGCATTGCATAGGAGCGCAGCACGCTCAGCTCGAAAGGCAGCGCGGAGTTGAACATCACGTCGGCGTTCTCCTGAAACGGGAATATCCAGCGGTCCTCGCCGCGCCGCACGCTGGCCCATCGGGCGATGGTGTCGCGGGCCGACGTGCCGCGGTAGTTGTAGTCGCGCACGATGCGGCGGATGAGGCGGTTGTCGGTGGTCGGGATGTAGTTGTGGCTGTCGAGCTTGATGCTGGTGAGCGCCGAGACGTAGATTTTGAACTTCACCTCCTCGGGCACACCCGCCGACATGAGCGGATTGAGTCCGTGGATGCCCTCGAGGATGAGGATGGTGTTGTCCTCGAGCCGGATGCGCTTGCCGCTCGGCACGCTCGCGCCTGTTGGGAAGTCGTAGCGCGGCAGCTCCACCTCCTCGCCCCGCAGCAGGGCCTGGAGGTGCGTGTTGAAGAGGTCGAGGTTGAGCGCCTCGATGGATTCATAGTCGTAGTCGCCGTTCTCGTCGCGCGGCGTGTGGGCGCGGTCGACGAAGTAATCGTCGAGCGAGATGGCCTGCGGGCGTAGTCCGCACGCCATCAGTTGCAGGCTCAGCCGCTTGCTGAACGTGGTCTTGCCGCTCGACGAGGGGCCGGCGATGAGCACCACCCGCACGTTGCCGCGCTGGGCGATGGTGTCGGCAATCCGGCTGATCTTCTTCTCCTGGAGCGCCTCGGCCACTTGGATGATCTCGTGCTCCCGCTGCTGGCGCACCAGCTCGTTCAGCTCGCCCACCGTCGACACGCCCACCATGCGCTCCAGACGGTGGTCTTCGCGGAAGGCCTGCAGCATTTTCTCCTGCTTCACGATGTCGGGCAGCTTGCCGTCCTCGCGCGGCAGGCGCAGCAGCAGGCCGTCGTAGTACTTCACGAGGTCGAACGCGCCCAAATAGTCGGTGTTGGGCACGAGCGGGCCGTAGTAGTAGTCGACCGTCGAGGCCAGGCGGTAGTAGTGGCAGTAGAGACGCCCCAGCCCTTCGACCAGCAGGGCCTTGCGCGGCAGTCCGCGGTCGCGGAAGAGCTGCGCCACCTCGGGCGTCGGCGCCTCGATGCGATGGAAGCGGTGGCCCTCGGCGATGATTTCCTTCATGCGCGCCTTCAGCGCCTGCGCCGTCTCGAGCGTGACGGGCGTCGGGTCGCAGCCCGCCTCGGGCGGGGAGAGCAGGAAGAAGTAGCCCTTCGACACCGGCGCCTCGATGGTCAGCAGGGTGCCGGGGAAGAGATCCTCGACGGCCTTGAAGAGCACGAAGCACATCGAGCGCATGTAGACCTTGCGGCCGATGGACGAGCGCAGGTCGAAGAACTCGACTTGCGCGTTCGAGAACACACGGAAGCCCAGTCCTTCGAGGCGATTGTTGACGACGGCGCAGACGGGCTTGTCTGTTAAAATAGGTTTAAATTCGTCGCAAATGCGAGAAAGTGTAGTCCCAAGCTCGAAGTCTTGGGAGTTTTTATTATTTTTGCAGAAGATCTTGATAGCGGACGGCATGTCTGTAAGTGTTTTAGGCGTTCGTTTTCTTTCCAGTTCGCAGGCCTTCCATAGCGCGTGGCGGCGGAGCATTCCGCCTGCGCCGCAGGGCCGGATTTCCGAGGCGTCGTGACGCAGCGCCGCGCGGCGTGCCGCAAGTGTGCCGGGCTCCGCTCAGAGCCCGCCGCGTGCGGGACCGAAGGCTGCGGCTAAGGTAGCGATTAATTCGGAGGCGGCTGAAGAAAATGATGTAAAAAAGATTAAAAGCATGAATAATTGGCTCTTCCTCATTCTGATAGGCTCCGTCGCGCTCCTCATGTATGGCATGAAGGTGATGAGCGAGGGCCTGCAGAAGATGGCCGGAAACAAGCTTCGCAACGTGTTGGGGAAGACGCCCGACGGCCGCTTGGGCGGCATCCTGACAGGAGCTTTCATCGCCACCTCCATCCAGTCGTCCACCGCATGCACCGTCATGACGGTCTCCTTCGTCAGCGCAGGCATCCTCACGCTGGCGCAAGCCATCAGCGTCATCATGGGCGCGAACATCGGGACCACCGCCACTGCCTGGCTCATGGTGCTCGGCGTGTCGGCCAGCAACATCCGCTATGCCGTCTTCGCGGCTTTCGTCGCCGGCATGGCCTGCATCTACAGCAGCCGGAGCCGCAGCTTGGGCGAGTTCTTCATCGGTCTGGGCCTCATGTTCCTGGGACTGACGACGCTCTTCGCCTGTGCCGCCGACATGCACCTCGCCGATCATGCCGCCATGTCCGTCGTCCGGACGCTGAGCAGCATGGGCTTCCTTTCCTACCTCGTCTTTCTCCTCATCGGCGGACTGCTCACGTTGGCTGTGCAGTCCTCCTCTGCCGTGATGGCCATCACCATGATGCTCTGCGCAGTGCGCGTGCTGGATGTCGACATGGGCATCGCGCTCGTGATGGGCGAGAACATCGGCACGACCATCACCTCCAACATCGCGGCGCGCAGCGCCAACGTGCAGGCACGCCGCGCCGCCATGGCCCACCTCGTCTTCAACGTCATCGGAACCCTTTGGCTGATCATCGTCCTGCCCCACTTCCTCCGTCTGGTCTATGCGCTCACCGGCTACGATCCCGCCGCCGAAAGCGCCAGCCCCGTGCGCGTGTCACTCGTTCTCGCTGCCTTCCACACCCTCTTCAACGTCCTCAACACCGTCCTGCTCGTGGGATTCGTCAAGCCCATCGAGCGCCTCGTCAGCCACCTCGTCCGCCCACGCGAGGACGCCGAGCAGGAAGACGAGGAGGAGCGGCTGCAATACATCCGCGGCGGCTTGATGTCGACAGCCGAACTTTCCATCCTCGAGGCCAAGAAGGAAATCATCCTCTTCGCCGACCGCTGCATGAAGATGTACAGCTACGTCGAGACGCTCCTGCACATGGAGAAAGGCATCGAATTCTCCAAACTGCATGCGCGCATCGCCAAGTTGGAGCAAATGGCCGACGACATGGAGCTGGAGATTGCCGACTATCTCAGCAAAGTGAGCGAGGGACGGCTCAGCGCCGTCTCGAAACTCGAGGTGCAGCGCATGCTCCGCATGGTCAGCGAGCTGGAAAGCATCGGAGACAGCTGCTTCAATCTCGCGGGGACGATTGCGCGCAAGCGCCAGCAGGCGTCGGCTGACTTCACCGACCGACAATATGAGCATATACAGAACATGATGTCCCTGGCCGAGGAAGCGCTGGAGCAGATGATGCTCGTCGTCAGACACGGCGACCAGCGCAACGTCGACATCAAGAAGAGCTACATCCTGGAACAGGAAATCAACAAATATCGCTCTCAGCTGAAGACCCAGAACCTCGTCGACGTCAACAACCATCTCTACAGCTACCAAACCGGCGTCTTCTACATGGACCTGATTTCGGAAATCGAGAAGCTTGGCGACTACGTGATCAACGTCGTCGAGGCAACGGGCGTGGGCGAGAGGAAGTTTGCGGGCGCATGACGGCCGCCACGAGGCTGCGCTCCGAAGGCAGGGCGGTTGCGTCTGCGCTGTTTTCCGTCGCCGTCGCTGCCGTTCTCTTATCTCTGATTTTTCCATTTAAAATTGACTGATATGAAAGGTATCGTACTTGCCGGAGGAAGCGGCACGCGGCTGTATCCCATCACCAAGGGCGTGAGCAAACAGCTGATTCCCATCTTCGACAAACCGATGGTCTACTATCCCATCTCCGTCCTCATGCTGGCCGGCATCCGTGAGATTCTCATCATTTCCACTCCGCACGACCTGCCGGGCTTCCGCCGGTTGCTGGGCGACGGCTCCGACTTCGGCGTCCGCTTTGAGTATGCCGAGCAACCCTCGCCCGACGGACTGGCGCAGGCGTTCCTGATCGGCGAGCAGTTCATCGGCAACGACAGCGTCTGCCTCGTGCTCGGCGACAACATTTTCCACGGTGCAAGCTTCACCGCGCTCCTGCGCGAAGCCGTCCGCATGGCGGAGCAGGAGGCGAAGGCCACGGTCTTCGGCTACTGGGTGAACGATCCGGAGCGCTACGGTGTGGCCGAGTTCGACGCCAACGGAAACTGCCTTTCCATCGAGGAAAAACCGGCGAAGCCGAAGAGCAACTATGCGGTGGTCGGCCTCTATTTCTATCCCAACCGCGTGGTCGACGTGGCGCATCACATTCAGCCCAGCGCGCGTGGCGAACTGGAAATCACGACCGTCAACCAAGTTTTTCTCGCCGGCCAGCAGCTCAAGGTGGCCAATCTGGGCCGTGGATTCGCCTGGCTCGACACCGGTACCCACGAGTCGCTGTCGGAGGCGAGCACCTACATCGAGGTGCTGGAGAAGCGCACGGGCCTCAAGATTGCCTGCCTGGAGGACATCGCCTTCCGCCAGGGCTGGATTTCGGTTGACCAGCTCCGCCGTCTGGCCGAGCCCATGCGCAAGAATCAGTATGGTCAGTATTTGCTCGCGTTGGCCGACGGAAAGCACTGATGCCCATGGAATCACCCTTCAGAAGTCTCATTGCCGGCGAGCTGCACTTCGATGAGCGTCACGTCGGCAATGTGCTGGCGCTGCTCGACGGCGGCGCCACCATCCCCTTCATCAGCCGCTACCGCAAGGAGCAGACCGGCGCGATGGACGAAGTGGGCGTGGCGGCCGTCAGCGACGCCTATGCCCGCTTCAAGGAAATGGACAAGCGCAAGCAGACCATCCTCTCCACCATTGAAGCCCAGGGACAGCTCACCGACGCGCTCCGCGAGCGCATCGTGCAGACCTGGGACGCCACCGCGCTCGAAGACATCTACCTGCCCTACAAGCCCAAGCGCCGCACGAGGGCGCAGGTGGCCCGCGAGCGTGGGCTCGAGCCGCTGGCCGACTTCCTCCTCTTGCAGACACCGGCGGACCCGCAGCAGCAGGCCGCCCGCTACGTCAGCCGGGAGAAGGGCGTCGACGATGCCGAGGCGGCGCTGCAGGGTGCCTCCGACATCATCGCCGAACGCGTCAGCGAGGACGAGGCCACCCGCAACTCCGTGCGCCAGGATTTCCGCCACGCCGCCGTCATCACGTCGAAAGTCGTGAAGGGAAAGGAAGAGGAGGCACAGAAGTTCCGCGACTATTTCGACTTCTCCGAGCCCCTCCACCGCTGCGCCTCCCACCGCCTGCTGGCCATGCGCCGCGGCGAGGCCGAAGGTTTTCTGCGCGTCGGCATCAGCGGCAACGAGGAGCGTTGCGTCGAACGCCTGCAAGCGCGCTGGGCTCGCCGCCAGACGCCCTCGTCCGACTATGTGCGCCGCGCCGTGGCTGATGCCTACAAGCGCCTGCTCAAACCCGCCATCGAGACCGAGTTTGCCAATGCCTCGAAGGCGTCGGCCGACGCCGAGGCCATCCGCATCTTTGCCAAGAACCTCGAGCAGCTGCTCATGGCCTCGCCCCTCGGACAGCAGCGCGTGCTGGCCATCGACCCCGGCTTCCGCACGGGTTGCAAGACCGTGTGCCTCGATGCCGAGGGCAACCTCCTCCACCACGAGGCCATCTTCCCGCACACCGGCCGCGCGGAGGCCGCCGCGGAGCGTCTCCGCACCCTCGTCAGCCAATACCGCGTGGAGGCCATCTCCATCGGCAACGGCACGGCCAGCCGCGAGACCGAGGCCTTCGTGCGCGCGCTCCAGCTGCCTGCCGACGTCCAGATCTATGTCGTCAGCGAGGACGGCGCCAGCATCTACAGCGCCTCGAAAGTCGCACGCGACGAGTTTCCCGACCACGATGTCACCGTGCGCGGTGCGGTGAGCATCGGCCGCCGGTTGATGGATCCGCTGGCCGAGCTCGTGAAGATCGACCCCAGCAGCATCGGCGTCGGGCAGTACCAGAAAGACGTCAACCAGACGGAGCTCAAGCACGCCCTCGACCACACCGTCGAGGCCTGCGTCAACAAGGTGGGCGTCAACGTCAACACGGCCTCGCAGCACCTGCTCACCTACATCAGCGGTCTCGGGCCGATGCTCGCACAGAACATCGTCAGCTACCGCGCCGAGAACGGGGCCTTCCGCAACCGCCGCCAGCTGATGAAGGTGCCGCGCATGGGCGCCAAAGCCTTCGAGCAGTGTGCCGGATTCCTCCGCATCAGCGGCGGCGACCAGCCGCTCGACAATTCGGCCGTGCATCCCGAGAGCTACTACATCGTCGAGCAGATGGCCCGCGACCAGCATTGCAGCGTGTCCGACCTCCTGCGCGACGCCGCCCTCCGCCGCCAGATCGACCCCCGCCGCTACGTGGGCGGCGAGGTGGGGCTCCCCACCTTGCAGGACATCCTGGCAGAGCTCGACAAGCCGGGGCGCGACCCGCGCCAACCGCTCCGAGCCTTTGCCTTCAGTCCCGACGTGCACGAGCTGGAAGACCTGCGCGAGGGCATGGTGCTGCCGGGGAAGGTGAGCAACGTCACCAACTTCGGCGCATTCGTCGACGTCGGCGTCCACACCAAGGGCCTCGTCCACGTCAGCCAGTTGGCCGACCGCTTCGTGAAAGACCCTGCCGAGGTCGTCAGCCTCCACCAGGAGGTGATGGTGCGCGTCGTCGGCATCGACATCCCGCGCCAGCGCCTCGCCCTCTCCATGAAGGGCGTGCCGCAGGCGTAGGCCGCCGCCGCGCGTTCCCCATGCCGCCGCGCCGCCTTCGTGGCCGTGGCTTCGCTGCTGGGCCAGCGCATTGCGCCGCGCCCCATCTGCCGAGAAGGCCTTCGCGACGAGTTGCGAAGGCCTTCTTGTCGTCCTGCGAAGGCCTTCCCGTCGGCGTATATGTTCTCCCCCGCCGGAAAACGAGCGCAGTCGTTCGACATTTTCAGCGCAGTCGTTTTCGAAAACGAACGCAGTCGTTGCGGAAGACGCGCACAGTCGTTGCGCTGCGGCGGCCCTTTTCGCCGGTTTTCATCTGCCGCCGGCCCGCGGATGCACTGGCGCGAGGGTGGCGGAAAATGCCGATGAAATCGACATGCGTGTGGCGAAAAAGCCCGATGAAATCGAGATTTCAACATTTTTGTCAGAGAAATCAACATTTGTCGCATGCGCCTGTGGCGCGCCGTGTGTATTTTTGCACCGACTTCTTATCGCATCCAACTACCTTCCATCACATACGCATCCATGAAAACCTTCAGCACGATTTCCCTTCGCCTGCTGGCCCTGCTGGCCGGTGCCCTGCTGGCCCGGCCTGCCGGTGGGCAGCAGCATTATGTGTTCCACGCGCGCGACTACGTGTCCACCGACGCCGCCCGCGCGCCGCAGTCGGCCTTCAGCTACGACGATGCGGCGAACACGCTCAGCATCACCGGGCGCCTCGGTGCCAACAACGTGGCCTTCATGACGGATGTCGCGCTGAGCGGGAAATACTACATCGACGACGCCGAGGAGTGGTTTGTCGTCGAAGGCACGAACCTGCGTCAGGCATCCGCCTCGGACGCCCTCGTCTGGTGGTTCAACGGCAACAACAACGGCGGACAGGCACCGGCGGAGGTGATGGGCGTGGAGGGCGGCGCGCAGGTGTTCGTCTGGAACGCGCGTACCAACCCGCAGCTCAACGGCAAGATGTCTTTCGGCGCCGGCCGGACGGTGCTCTCGGCCAACGGCGCATCGTTCATCCACGCGATCGGTCTGACGGCCGCGTCGGGCACGAAGGCCACCATCACCAACGTCAACTACTACAGCCGCTACGGCCTCTTCGCGCGCTTTCCCTCGCTCATGCCCTCGATGGGCGTGACGGCGGAGGAACTGACGCAGGAGGTGCGCGCCGAACTGGAGGCGCTCGTGGTTCGGGCACGCGAAATCAACATCGCATCCGACGCGACGCTCGAGGCGGCCGTGGCAGAGGCCGAGGCGGCTGTGGCGCAGATGGGCACGTCGGACTTTGCCGCAGGCTACGGCTGCATCAGCCTCTTGAAGGCGGCCATCGAGCAATACCGCGCCGCACACCCCGTCTTCAGCTACGAGCGCACGCCCACCGGCCTGCTCGCCCGCTACAACGACCAGTACATCCGCATCAGCTTCTTTGCCGACGATGTGCTGCGCGTGCAGAAGTCGCTCACGGCCGACGAGCCGCAGCGCAAGAGCATGAGCGTCGTGGCCGGGGCACAGCCTGCGCCCACCTTCAGTATGGAGGAGCAGGACGGCGTGGTCTCGCTCGAGAATGAAGTGATGCGCGTCGACTATACGCTGGCGGAAGGCACGCTGCGCGTCGTGCGACAGTCCGACGCCATGCCGCTGATTGCCGAGCGCGCTGCCGCCGTGTTCAGTCCGCGGCAGGACGGGCCCCACGAGAGTCACACCCTCACGTCGGCCTTCCAGCTGGCGGCGGACGAGCGCATCTACGGCATGGGCCAGATTCAGGACGGCCAGCTCAACCTGCGCGGGCAGACCTACCAGCTCGAGATTGCCTCGCTCAAGGTGGTCATTCCCTACTTCCAGTCGAGCAAGCACTACGCGCTCTTCTGGGACAACTACTCGCCCACGCGCTTCAGCGACAGCGACGAGGGCACGACGTTCAGCAGCACGGGCAACGTGATCGACTACTACATCCTCGTGGCCGACGACGCCGACGGCGTGCTGGCCGCCGAGCGCCGACTCACGGGGCACAGCCCGATGCCGCCCCTCTGGAACTTCGGCCTCTACCAGAGCCGGCAGCGCTACACCAGCGCGGCGGAGGTGATGGAGGTGGTCCGCAAATACCGCGAGCTGCGCGTGCCGCTCGACTGCATCGTGCAGGACTGGCAGTACTGGGGCGACGACGCCCACTGGAACGCGCTCGAGTTCCTCAACCCCTCGTATGCGAACTACGACGAGATGATCCGCACGGTGCACGACAACCACATGAAATTCATGATCAGCGTGTGGTCGAACTTCGGACCGCTGACCCGACCCTACGCCGAGATGAAAGAAAAAGGACACCTTCTGACGGGCAACTCCTACCCCTTCGGGGCCGGCGTGCGCCCCTACGACCCATGGAGCAGCGAAGCACGCGACATCTACTGGAAGTACCTCTACGAGGGCATTGCCAGCAAGGGAGCCGACGCCTACTGGATGGACTCCACCGAGCCGGACTACCAGCCGCTCAACGGCGATGCGGACTTCGACTGTCTGACGGGCAGTGGCGAGACATGGCGCGCGATGCGCAACACTTTCCCGCTGGCAGCCGTGGGCGGCGTGCACGACCATCACCGCGCGGCGGAGGCGGCCGGCGACCCCGCGCTGGCCGGCAAGCGGGTGAGCATCCTCACGCGCTCGGCCTTCCTCGGACAGCAACGCTACGGTGCCAACACGTGGAGCAGCGACATTCAGGCCAACTGGCCGACGCTGGCCAACCAAATACCGGCGGCGCTCAACTTCTCGGCCTGCGGCATTCCGTATTGGAACAGCGACACGGGCGGCTTCTTCGGCGGCAACACGCAGAGCGCGGCATGGCGCCGCCTGTTCCTGCGATGGGTGCAGTTCAGCTGCTTCACGCCCATGATGCGCATTCACGGCGACGGCAACTGGCGCGAGATCTACCAGTTTGGCAGCGAGCACGACACCGTCGGCGACTACGACCAGTTCCTCCGCTACGTGAAGATCCGCTACCGCCTCTTGCCCTATCTCTATGCCACGGCCTGGCGCGTGGCGTCGGCCGACCGCACGTTCATGCAGGCGCTGGCGCTGGCTTTCCCCGACGATGCCGGCGGCTACGACGTGAAAGACGAGTATCTCTTCGGACAGTCGCTGCTCGTGGCGCCCGTCGTGTCCGACAACACCAGCTCGCGCAGCGTCTATCTGCCGGCCACGACAACGTGGACCGACTTCTGGACGGGCGAGCGGCTGGCGGGCGGACAGCGCACCGTGAAGACGGCGCCGGTGGACATCATCCCGCTCTACGTGCGGGCTGGAAGCATCCTGCCTTGGGGCCCCGACGTGCAGTATGCGACGGAAAAGCCCTGGGACGACCTTGAGGTGCGCGTCTATCCAGGCGCCGACGGCACGTTTGTCTTGTATGAGGACGAGAACGACAACTATAATTACGAGCAGGGACAGCACAGCCAGATCACGTTCCGGTGGGACGACGCGGCCAACCGACTGTCCCTCTCGGCGCGCGAGGGCAGCTTCCCCGGCATGCTGCAGCAGCGGAAGTTCCGCATTGTGAGGGTGTCTGCCGAGCGCGGCACAGGCGACGCCCACACGCCCGAAGCGCTCATCAGCGCCGTCGTCGACTATGACGGCAGCGAGGTGAGCGTCGAGCTGCCTGACGTAGAACGTCCTGCACGGCTCGTCGACGTGACGTCGGACTACCTCCGCAACCCAAGCTTTGAGGCCGACGGGCGCGCTTTGGTCAAGGAAGCCCCGCAGGGGTGGACCGTCGAGAGCGCGACCACGTGGTGGGGCGTCAACTACGTCGGAACTACCGCCACGCAGAGCGAGCCCGCCGCCACCGACGGCAATTACATCTTCGGCTTCTGGGACAACGCCAACACGCTGCGCCCCAGCATCTATCAGGATGTCGTGCTGCCAGCTGGACAGTACGTGCTCACGGCCGACATGCACGCCAGCAACCGCGAGACGGCCGTGCGCGTGGGACGCCAGCGCATCTTCGCCGGACCGGCCGAAGCGCTCTTTGCCGACCAGGTGAGCGTGGCGGGCACGTCCGACGGCCATCCCATGCAGACCCTCACGCTGCCCTTCGATGTGGCCGAGGCTTCGGTCATCGTGCGGGTGGGCGCTGCGACGGACGGTGCGCCGACGGAGACCTGGATGAAGATTGACAACTTCCGGCTCTATCGGATAGAGCGTGCGGACACGCCCGACGCCATCGCCGATGTCCTCTCCGAGGCAAAGTCTGCCATCGCCTCCGGCGCCATCTACACGCTGCAGGGCCAGCTCGTGGAGCCGGATGCGGCACGGTGGAATCGTCTGCCTGCCGGCCTCTATGTGATGGGTGGGCATAAGGTGCTGAAAAGATAAAAGCACAGAATTGAATTTGCTTTCAACTCTACGTGATGGGCGAGCATAAGGTGTTGAAAAGATAGCCGATTCCTCCTGATCAGAATCCCGCTCTTTCAGAATAGAAAGTGTGCGGGGGTTGGAAAGCAGGTGCGCAGGGTTGGGTTGAAGCGTGCACGGCTCTATGCTGAAGCGCGCGGCAAAAGGACTGCCACAATGAATAGGGATGCATGCGGAGACGCTGTGGATTGTTGTAAGCCCCGTCTGTCTCAACTTGTTCGCCAGTGGTCTGAAAGCCGTCAGAGTGCGCCTCCCGCGCAGCCGAAAGCCGCCTCCCGTGCTGCCGAAAGCCGTCGCCGCCATGCCGTATTCTCGGTTTTCAGTTGCCGATTGTTAAATCAGAAAAGGGTTTCAAGAAAAATCGTTCAAGAATTGCATTCTGTTGGAAAAAATCGTACATTTGCAAGCGAGAAACTATCCTTGAATACCTTGACTTTTCAGTGTGCGGACGAACCGCATCGACCATGAAAATTCCGTGGAAGAAGATGAGCCGATTCTCCTTCGGAATCAAAAGAAAAATACTTTGTCTGCTCAAGAATTAAGATTCTGAGCGAAGACTCATTACACTGAATTCGAAGAAAATACACTGCCATTATCTATTTTTATTCCTTAATTTACTAACATTCAAAAACATGAGAAGACACTACCTTTTGGCATCGTTCGCACTGGCATTGCTTGCGCAGGGCGTTCATGCAGTCGATCGGCCGAAAACTCCGGCCGGCGCGCCAGTCAATGGCGAAAAGTACATTCTTGTCAATGCCAACAACCCGACGGGCTACATGAGCCATACCAGTTGGGACGGCGCGTTCTATTTCCTTGGAAAAGACAACTCCAACTACGCCAATCATGCCTTTACGGCCGTGAAGAACGAAGATGGAACTTGGTGCTTCACGACGGAAGTTGCAGGCGCTGAGGCTGGAACAACAGTCGTGAACTACGTGTCCATACCGTCGGGAACGGGCAATCTCTTCATCAAGGCAACGGAGCCGGCGTACTGGACCGTAACTCCAGGCAACGTCAACGGCTTCTACTACCTGAAGGCCGGTGCCGGAAACGGTGAGACCGTGCAAGGCTACAACTTGCATCTCAATGCTGGCAACCAGTATTTCGTCATCAGTGAGCCCGTCAGCGGCGGATCGTGGTACCCCGACTACGCGGGTGGAACGATTAAGGTGGATGAAAACGACGAGACGACTCCGCAGGACAGCAAGGGCAACCAGGCGGATGTGGAAGGCGGTCGCGCCATCATGGCCGACAACACCAGTGAGAACTGGGCGTTCATCCACGTGGAGGACGTGCCGGAGCACATGGCCGCTTATGGCGCCTATCAGACGCTGTCCAACTTTGAGAAGAACTACATCACGACGGCAGTCGAAGGCTACGCCGCAGGCTTCCAGGCTTCTTTTGATGCAGCTGTCTCCATCTACAAGGACGCAGAATTCAATTGGGAAGAGGACCCCGAGATCATCATGACGATGCTCAGCCAGAAGGAGTCTTTCTACAAAGCCATCGAAAGCGCGAAGGCTCTTGAGAATCCAGACGCTGCGCTGAACTCGGCCATTGCCAACGCCATGTCTACTTTCCAGACGGCTGTCACCTCTGCCGAAGTGCAGGGAGCGATGACGGCGCTTGCGAATGCAGTGAACGCATTCAAGGAAGGCAGCGGCGACGTGACGGGCCTCGGCACCAACATGAGCTTCGAGGATCTTTCGGCTCAGAGCGGCGCCGTCACTTCGGGTGTTGCTGCTCCTCCATTTGGATGGACGGTGACAATCGCCGGTGTGAAGGTCGAGACTGCAGCCGACGTGCGCGCCAATGGAATTGCCAACTGGCATGGTGTGAATGCTGACTGCAACGGTGCCGGCAAGGACGGAGAGTATGGCTTCGGTATTTGGACGAGCGGAGTGCCCGAGTACGAGCTCTCGCAGACCATCACAGGCCTGGAGAACGGTACTTACGTGATTGACGCAGGTCTGATGGTCGGCGCGAACGGCAGTGGCAGCCGCCGCACGACACAGCGTATCTTCGGCAACCTCAACTCCACTTATTTCGCATCCGAGGCAGAGTACGACCTGAACCGCCTGGACAAGAGCGAAGTTTACACGTTTGCCAATCTGACTGAACCTGTCACCGACACGGAGATTCAGAATGTGCAGGTGCGCGCCTATGTCTATGACGGAACCCTCAAGTTCGGTCTGCGCACCAACGGCGACTTCCGTGCAGCTCTGCGCTCGTCTGCCAACGGTGCCGGCGGCGACGGATGGTTCAAGACCGACAACTTCCGCCTCACGAAGCTGGGTTATGTTGGTGAGGACGCTGCCGCAGTGGCCAACCACTTCCGCGCTTCGCTGACGGAGTTCCAAGACAAGATCATGCAGCAGTCTGTCTTCGACCGTCTGACCGACATGCTTTCTGAAGGAGCAGAGATCACTGCTACGACTCCCGCTGAGGACATCAATGCCGCCATCGTCGCTTACTCCGCATTCATTCCCGAGGTGCAGGCATCCATCGACGCATATACCAAGCTGGTGAATGCCATCCAGAGCGCTTACGAGAAGTCGGAGGAATTCATGTATTACAGCGGTTTTGACGACTACATCGCCGTTGTGGAAGAGGCTGAGGCTGCCTTTGACGACCTCTCTGTCGACCCCGCACAGATTGCCACGCTGATTGAGAACATGGACCAGGCCTTCATCGAGCTGCAGAAGAGCGGCATCGCTGTCGGCGAATACATGAATATCATCCAGAACGCGTCCTTCGAGGATCTGAGCGGTCAGGGCGGCAGCACAAGCAACGGTGCGGCCAATCCGCCGGCAGGCTGGACCCTCACGTTCAACGGCCAGGTATGCAAGACCACCGCTGACTACGGCAAGGCAGGCGTCAACGTAGGCTGGTGCGCCATCAACGGCGGCGACAACATCAACGTTGTCGACGAGAACGGTACGCCATGGACGAACCAGTACACCGACGGCACGCACCTCTGGGGTATCTGGGGCGCCAACATGCCTGAGACAGAACTCTCGCAGAGCTTCACGGGCCTTCCGGCCGGAACTTACGTTCTCAGCTGCGACATGATCGTAGAGTGGAACTGGGGTGGTGAGAACACGACCACACAGCGCATCTTCGCCAACGACTTCATCCAGATGTATGGCGCAGAGTCTGACTATGCAGCAGCCCTCAACGACACGGAGGACATGGCAGCAGCACGTGCGATGGATGCAGCCAATCCTGATGCCGACCTCAAGCGTCTCAACTTCGCCGGCCACAAGTTCTCGGAGTCCTACGGCGCTTCCTCTGCTCCGCATCCCATGGAACTGAAGTTCGGTGTGGCTGAAGACGGTGTGCTCAAGCTCGGTTTCCGCACCAACAACGTGAACACAGAAGGCGTTGCCCACCACCACGACTCTTCCGGTTGGTTCAAGCTCGACAACTTCAAGCTCTTCTACGAGTCGCAGGATGTACCGACGGCCATCAGCAACGTCGTTGCAGGCAAGTCGGTTCAGCTCCTCGGCCAGAAGTTCTACACGGTGGACGGCCGCGAGATTGCCGCTCCTGGCAAGGGTATCACCATCGTCAAGAACATCATGAGCGACGGTACTGTCAAGTCCGTGAAGATTCTCAAGTAAAGACACGCCGCACCGCTTCTCATCACTGAGCGCGGCTTCCTCAACACAGGGGCGCATCCGAATGCCGGATGCGCCCCTTTTCTTTTTTTTCTTGCCGCCGACGTCCCGTCGGCAGGTATGTCTGGCCAGCCAGTCTGATGCCGCTCCGCTCGCTCCGATCTCCGTGCGCCTCGGCAACTGCTTCCGCCCGCCCCCTCCTGTTTTGCTGCGCCTGCCTGGGGCGGGAGAGGCTGTAGGCGCGCCCGCCGCATGCGATTGAACATCAAGAGAATGCACCCGAAAAAGTCTCCGCTTGCGTTCGTCGGAATAAGTGCTGGCGTCCGAATCAATAGTCGCGTGTGTCTCTCAAAATAATGACAGTGCTCGTCGTAGAAAACGAGTGTGTTCGAAATCAATAACGACTGTGCTCGAAATTGAAAACGACTGCGCTCGTTTTCTTCCTGCATTTTCAGTTCACCTATTCACGAAGGCCTTCGTGTCGAGCCGAGAAGGCCTTCGTGTCGTTTCGCGAAGGCCTTCCGGAATGCATGGCGACTTGGCATCTGGGTTGCCCGTTCATCCTCCATCCAAATTTTCCGCATCGTGTGCCGTGCGCCAGCGCTCCCCAGCGGGTTTGTCGAGAGACTGCAGTGGGATTTGCGGTGTGCTGCGCTGCCTGCGTGCAGGGTCGTCATCAAGCCTTGGTACGAGCTGGTTGGCGTGTTGTTGCGGCTGGTCCGTCACTCTGGTGGCGCTGTTGTTGGTGCGCAGGCGTTCTTTCCATCCGTGATTTTTCCGCGTTTGCGGACTGTATCACAGCGGGTGTCGGTGCGTGGGCGTTCTTTCCATCCGTGATTTTTCCGCGTTTGGGGACAGAATCACAGCGGGCGTCGGTGCGTGGGCGTTCATTTCTCGACATGAAATTTCTCGCTCCGACTGTTTTTTTCTATCTTTGCCGTTGCTTCCTGCGCTTGCGCGGCCTGCGTGGAGAGCGGCTCGCCGGCGGGTTTGTCGTCCGGTGTGGCCATACCAATAACAGCCTGCGGATGTGCTGATGCGCTTGTGGCGGCTGCCGTAGCCTTGCGGGCGCAAGCGCTGCGAGCGGGCCATCCGGTGGGTGATGAAGCCACTTTGCGGCGTTCGCGCCAAACAATCATACGAAATGAAAAACAACGTTTTCTCTGCGCTGCCTCGCCTCGGCAGCCGTCAATTTTTCCGTGTGCTGGCAGTCGTGTGCCTGCTGGCGACACCGTTCTCAGCCGTCTGGGCACAAGACGAGTCGAAGGTGTGGAGGCCCGATTTGGCCAACGGCAACTATCGCAATCCGGTGCTCTATGCCGACTACAGCGACCCCGACGTGGTGGCGGTGGGCGAGGACTATTACCTGACTGCGAGTTCCTTCAACTGTATTCCAGGACTGCCCATCTTGCATTCGCGCGATTTGGTCAACTGGCGGCTCATTGGCCATGCGCTCCAGACGCAATGGCCGAAGGAGGTGTTCGACCTGCCGCAGCATGGCAAGGGCGTGTGGGCACCGGCCATTCGCCACCACGAGGGCGAGTTCTACATCTACTGGGGAGACCCCGACCGTGGGGTGTTCGTAGTGAAGGCGAGCGACCCCGCGGGGCCATGGACGGCGCCGGTGTGTGTGGTCGAGGGCAGGGGGCTCATCGATCCCTGTCCGCTGTGGGACGACGATGGCCGCTGCTATCTCGTCAATGCCTGGGCCGGCAGTCGGGCGGGCTTCAACTCGGTGCTCACCGTGCGCGAGCTCTCGGCCGACGGCATGCGCGCCATAGGCAAGCCGCGGCTGGTGTTCGACGGTGGGCAGGAACATCACACGACGGAGGGGCCCAAGCTCTACAAGCGGGGCGAATACTACTGGATCATGTGTCCGGCGGGAGGTGTGCAGCAGGGCTGGCAACTGGCCATGCGCAGCAAGCACATCTATGGACCCTGCAAGGCACGGGTGGTGATGGCGCAGGGCAAGACCACTGTCAACGGGCCGCATCAGGGCGGCTGGGTGCACACGGCGCAGGGCGAAGACTGGTTCTTGCACTTCAACGACCAGGATGCCTACGGCCGTGTGGTGTTCCTGCAACCCGTCGACTGGACGTCGGGGTGGCCCGTGATGGGCCACGATGCCGACGGCGATGGCTGCGGCGAACCCTATCTCACCTTCCGCAAGCCCAAGTCGGGCAGTGCGCTGCGGGTGAATCCGCAGGAGTCGGACGAGTTCGACACGAGCGAATGGGGCTTGCAGTGGCAGTGGCAGGCCAACTACGACGAGCGCTGGGGCATGCCCACCCATGCGGGCTGTCTGCGCCTCTACACGGCCGACCTGCCTGTCGGCTGCAAGAGTCTGTGGGATGTGGGCAACCTGCTGCTGCAAAAGTTGCCCGCCCCACGCTTCGTGGCCACTGCCAAGTTGCGGATGGCGGCCAAGGGCGACGGGCAATATGGCGGCGTGGTGATGATGGGCATGGACTACCAGGCACTGGTGGTGGAGCGACGGGGCGATGGCTTCGACCTTGTCCAGCTGGCGTGTCGGGAGGCCGACACCGGAGGCGTGGAGACGCGGAAACTGCTGGGGCGCTTGGAGGCCACGGCGCGCGACACCATCCCTTATTCGCCTGCCATCTACCTCGATGTCTATCTGCGCATGTCGGTGGCCGACGGCCTCTGCCGCTTCGCCTACAGCACCGACGGCAGGCGCTTCCATGCCATGGGCGATGTGCTGAAAATGCGGCAGGGTAAATGGATTGGTGCCAAGATGGGGTTCGTGAGCGAGCGCAGCCAGACTGCCGGCAACCGCGGCTGGATCGATGCCGACTGGTTTCGGGTGGCGGCAGAGTAGGGGTGCGGTGGCGGATTGTTGCAGTGGCGACGGATTGGAAACGCCGCACGCTGTCGCGGCTGGTTTGAAGGCCCTGCGAAGACTGCGGTTTCCTTCATCCGCTGTGGTGCGAGCGGCTGCGTCCGCCGTGGGCAAGGGCTACTGTTCGCCTCCTGCGTGAAGGGCATCTGCGGTCGCATCGTGCATCCTTGATTCGAAAAACATCCTGTGGAGCCATCAAAAAACTTCATGCGCATGTCACCTTTTGCCTTCCTGACGCGTTATATGGATGAACGCGCTCAAAAGAAAAGACAAAGTGTAACTAATTCAAGCAGAAATTATGAGTCTTACAGAGATGATTGTAGCATTAGGTATTTTCGTGTTGGTTCCCATCATGTTCGTAGCGCAGGTGGTGCGTGCGCGGATCAACGCCACCAACAAGCGGACAGAGATTGCGCTGGCCGCCATCGAAAAGAATTCCGATATTGATTTGGAGGTCTTCTTCAAGAAGATGACGCCGCCGCGCCGAAGCCTCAAGGAAAAGTTGCTGAACAGGCTGTTGTGCGGTTGCATCTTCACCATCCTGGGTATATGTATCTATATCGCCATTTTTGTGGACTACGAGTATACAGGATGGAGCAGTGATAAGTTCGTCGGAATTTCGTTCGTGGCAGGGCCTTCGTTAGGAATCGGGCTGGCTTTTCTCATCAATTATTTCGTGGGACGTCGTGTGCTGAAGCAGGAGATGGAGGCCGAAACCCCCAAACGCGAAATGGAGATTGAAGACAAGAAGCAGGCATGACCCGCGAGCGATTCATCGATATGGTCAGGACCGAGCAGGAGCCGCTCAGGCGATTTCTGCTCGCGCTCTGCTGTGGCAATCGGGATGAGGCTGACGACATCGCGCAGGATACGCTCGTGAAGGCTTATTTGTCGATGGCCCAGTATGAGGAGCGGGGAAAAGCCGCGGCGTGGCTCTACCGCATCGCCTACCATCTCTTTGTCGACACGAGCCGCCGGCGCCGCACGCTGCAGCCCGTGGAGGTGCTCGACAAGCAGGAGGATGCCTCGTTTGCCGCCGATCGCGATTTCCGCTACCAAGCGCTCTACATGGCGTTGGAGGCCTTGCCGCCCAAAGAGCGCACCGCCATCCTGCTTTTCTATATCAAGGGCTATGCTGTGAAGGAGATAGCCGAGATTGTCGAGGCGACGGAGGATGCTGTGAAGAAGCAACTCTCGCGCGGACGAAGCCAACTTAAAACCCTTTTGAAAGATGAATAGCGATAGCAGAATACAGGAACTTTTCGACGATTTCCGCCCGATGTTGTCCGACAGCGACCTGTTCAACCAGCGGCTGGAACGAAAACTGGCCTTGATCGACGAGATGCGCCAGGCCCAGTCAGCACAGATTCACCGCGCCCGCATGGCCGTGGTCGTGGCGTTTGTGGCCGGCATTGTCTTCGGCGGGATGGCGCTGTTCTTGATTTTGTCCGTGCCCTCCGATGCGCCTTTGTTCACGTTCGGCATCAAGGCGTTTCCTTTTCTTTTCATCGAGCAGAACAGCTGGCTGATTTCAGCGCTGCTTGCCTCGCTGATGATCGCGGGCTGCATTGCTGCAGCGCTGAACACGGCTGATCTTCTCCGCAGACTGAAAGT
Source organism: Prevotellaceae bacterium UBA1391 (assembly GCA_002305265.1). Lineage (GTDB taxonomy): Bacteria > Bacteroidota > Bacteroidia > Bacteroidales > Bacteroidaceae > UBA3839. The sequence continues at coordinate 55,789 of DBQP01000009.1, forward strand.
GGGGAAAGCATAGCACCGCTCATGTCTGTTTGCTCATGGACCGATGCGCCAGCACGGTCGCTTCGGTCCGGCTGCGCAGCCTCGAACCTCGTTCGCAACCTCGATGGCATGTGACGGTCTCGATGATTCGTTTAAAAAAAGAGGATGTGCCTATTTTGACACACCCTCTTCATAAACATACATTTGGCCGTTTGTCATTCGTCAATGAAGAACGACATGGTCCAATTGGTCGATAATGCATATCATCTTTCGACCGCTTATCTCTGCATTTTCAAGTAGCTGAATTGCACTATCAAACGGCCCTTGAATCTCTCCTGTCGTTCGGTTGGTCAGTGTAGGGCCTTTATCAGTGAATTCTGCTTCATATAAGACTTTTTCATAATAAAAGGCAACGCCGTACTGTTGAATGCAGAAGTCATAATAGAAGGTTAGCTGATTAGGGGTTTCATAACCCTCATAATCTGTTCCATTCTTCTCGCGATTGGGAGGATACTTGCAATTGTATTCATTGCCAAATAAATCATTTCCAATGAATCCTGATTGAGGCACTGTTTCTTTACACATGTGGAACTTTCTTTTTTATTTGATCTAATAGTTTTATCATATCCGAAGTAAGCGGATAGGCTGCGTTGGGGGAATTCTTACCTGTCCCCGCTTTGACTGGCCGCCCATTCTCCCAAGGATGGTAGTGAGAAGGCATTCCATTATGAGAATGATCAACATGAATCTCAAATAATTTCTTACAATCACTTCCGTAAATCGCTACTGATTTCAACTTGCCCGCAAACGGGTCATTCATCCCCATTTTTGTCTGTTGCAGGCTTGTTGATTGCTACATAAATCCGATTAGGAGTGCGACTCTCCTCAGGCAATTTAACGTTGGCGTTTTTATTATTTGCCTCTGTCACCTTGATATTGTCGGATATTTCAAATTCCGTATGATAGGTCCAGTTCTTAGGATTATCTAATGCCCCGCTTGCTTTACTTCCGTTTGCTCCCATATTTCAAAGCTTTTATTTGCTTATTTCCCAAATATATGCTGATACTTTCGTTCTCACCATAAATCATTGGCCCATATCGAAGTATGCAAGTGGGCATCAACTCACTTAGCATATAACGATACCCTTCTAACCAAAGTGATATACTAAAAGTTGACTTCAGTATCCCCATACTATTAATTGCAATAACAGAATTGCGTGGAAGCCCAGCTATACTATATTCATAGCTATCAGGCAAACTCCATGTTACGTTCGGGTAAATGTTTATACCACGTTTTTGCCAATACGCTGTGAATACCTTGTTCCAATAATTGTTGGATAGGCGATCTGCAAAATCCATATCGATATATTGGGATAAATCAGGCGCAATAACTCCACTATATTCAGATAGGAACTCAGTATAAGTCCAGGGATGTGTTAACCTATTGGCAAATCTATCGTCATTGATATAGAATATAACAATAGAATTTCGGTTTGATTTCTTTGACGTTATCCTATCAAAAGGAGTGGTATCGACAACTCTGGGTACGTCATAATTAGGGCTGATGACTGGCATATCATATGGCCCAGTTTTGACAAGCGATTTTGAAATCTCTGGGTAGCATATGGATGCGATATGCGCACGATAGTGCGACTTACACTCTCTTCTACGTTTATGACGCGAAGTCGCATCTGAGTGCAGAATGTATTTATTACCAAATAAATCTCGCATTGGCAATTTGTTTAATGTGGCTCCTTTAACCACGTTAAAGTGTTAAACTAATGTCGATTTTTCGAGATTTCCGCGGTAATCTTCAATTAAGTGAGTAATTTTGCAACAGTTTTTCGACGCGCAACTCTCGAGCTAACGGGCTAAAGACCTTGAAATCGACGAATGCAAGTCTCTACAATCCTCATATTATCGCCAAATAATATGGGGATTTTTGCCCATTAAAGTATTAATCTTTCATAGGCAACCTCCTTTCTTTTCATGTTCTACCCTCCATTTTGTGAGACGTTTCTCTATCTCTTCCTTTGGAAGGCGAGGATTAATTACAGAGAGTGAATCCAGTTTCTCATATGCTGTCTCTAAAGGAATAGTCTCTGTTTCAACCAGCATATCAAAGACATACAGTATTCCTTTTACATCTACACCATCTCGTATAGCTGAATGTCGAAGTTTGCGGTCACCGGTATGCATGATGTAGCCATTTTGTTTGGCGTAATACCACACGGAACAATCAGTCAGTGAAACATTTGCCTTCTCGCTGAACCGTCGTTTTAAATAGTCGATTTCAACAATCTCTTCGAATTCAAACTGCACAACATGCAACACTCCATCTTCTTTGAAGCACAAAACAGTATCCCTTTGATCTTCGCGTTGCAATTCCAACATCACAAAGTCTGTGGTGCGTACCTCCCAGGGTAAATGGAAGAATGCATCAAGCAATCCAACCTTGTAAAGATCGATGAAAATATTGGTATCGTTTACAACTATCTGCTTCATCAAATGACATTAAGATGTTTGCGTACCGAGGTGATTGAAGAATGCAGCAACGAAGCTGCTTTTGACGTGCTTATGAAATTCTTGGCCGCTGCTGCATACACAAGAGTCTCAAACCGGTCGGTAAGTTCTTCCCTGTAGCATGAAGATTCTACGTATTTTCTCAAAGAGGCGTCCGTATTTCTTCGAATATTATAGCCTTTATATCTACTCTCACTTACGATGCCCAACTTATAAAGTTTGTGCATGATGGCATCTATAGAGATACCATAGATTTGTTGCAGTTTCCGCAGTTCGGACAGTGATATCTTCTCTCCTGGGCTAAATTTACTTCTCAGCGTAGCAGATGGGAGCAACATCTCGCTGGCAAAAGCATTACACAGTTTCTCCTGCTGGTGCGGGGTGAGTTCTGCAGAGAATCTGTCATTATATAATAGGTGTGCCAATTCATGCATACTTGTGAAACGACGACGCTCGACATGATCCTGCTTGCTATTGAGCACTACAATATAGTCTTTTCCGCCCACAATGCCGCTTACGCCATCAAAACCTTCAGGGGCTTCAGTTGCAATAACCTTTATACCCTTTGATTCCAAAACATCCTGCACGTTGCCTATGGCATCCTCGCCAAGCTTCCAATCACGGCGCACCTCCAGAGCCAGTTGTCTCATTTGCTCAGGAGTAGATAGTAAAGCTCCCTTATTGCGACGGATGCTATCGGCCTCTTTCCCAAGAATCTCTTCCACTTCAAGATAACGTTCTATTTGATCCTGAATCTGAACCTTCAACGCATTGACATCCTTGGCGCTGGTATTAGACTTCTTTCTGAAAGATACCTGAAACTGGTGGTTCTTATTCGATTTAGTTGAATAGTATCTTCTCCATAATCATTTTCCTCTTCAGTAATTCCAAACCTGCTCTTCCGTACATAACCCTTTTGACAACTTTCAGCTTGTTTACGAATCCTTCCGTAATACCATTTGTCACATTATATTTAATCGTGTTTTTAACAGCGTTATAATCCATCCTGATTCCAGTGATAAAAGTTTTAAGCGTATTTACTTTTGTCTTCCAGTACTTCTTCATCCACCGGATCAAGGCATCCGGATCATTACCCGTTATCAGATTATAAAAAGATGTGGAGGCTTCATACATTTGCTTAAACCAGGTGAATCTCGAGAGCAAATCAATAAGCTGTTCCTCTTCCGGGGTTCTCTTCCTGTTGAAAATAGAACCTGTTACCATGTATGATAACTTCTTTATGGGGACTAGTCGGGAGCTTGTTCTCACTTCCTTGATTATTGGCTTATATTCTGCAGGATTGTAATCTTTATGACCGTCACCCAGATACTTGTAGTGTTCGTAAAATGGAGTTTTACTGCCTTTAAAGCCCATCCGGCATATTTCGTTATAGATTTCATTAAGGGATTTACCGTTAGTGGACTCATTCTCCACATATTCGCTAAATAAATGATAGTTATTCCTGTGCTTTCTGTTACGCTGCGGTAATATCTCCATTTTGCAGAACTTTGAGACTGTTTGTCTGGCTATTCCCAATTCTTTTGCTATTTCAAATGGTTTACATCCTTTTAACTGCATTTTTTTTACCTCTATGAACTTGATCATGCGTGAATCCGTCCTTTTCGAGTTTTGGGATGACACCAGGTTCTCAAGTTGATCATATCGTAATTTCTCCTGCGCGATCTTGCTTTCCCTAACCGCATTACGATAGTCCGAATAATGCTCCCCTATGAGTCTAGTAAAGCGTTCCGACATATTTTTGACAAGATGGAACTTGTCGGCAATCTCCATTATGGGACGGTCGATCGAGCCAATGGCGGAACTGTATGCAGAGGAACGATCACGACTGACCAGAGTAACCCGCTCATGATTCTCCATCCATGAGCGAAAGCTGTCTTCTGCCCTGTTGCCCAATAGATCTATCGGCTGCTTGCGGCGTAAATCAATTACAATGGTTCCATACGATAACCCTTTACGCCAAGCCCAGTCATCAATGCCTATCTCTTCCACATCCTGACAGGAAGAGGGACGTAAACGGTGCAGGTCTCTCAAGATTGTTGAACGGCTCAACACAATGCCACTAAAGTATAAAAGTTTCCTGGCCATCCCGGAAGAAACTGATAACCCCTGGCGCATCACGGCTGTTTCGCATCTGCGGGTACGGCGACGATAACGAAATATCTCATCACCGGGTTGCTCGGCAAAGGTTTTTTTAGAACAACTGACATTTTTACAAAAGAACTTTCTCATTTCCAAAGTCAACAGAACCACCTTGCCCAAAATTGAAAGATCATGAACATCTCTTTGATAACGACTATGGACCTGCTTGCTTTTATAGCCACAATATGGACAAACACCCGAAGAATCTGAAGATTTACAATAAAGATGTAGCGTGTTTTCAAAATGATCAACGCATTCTACGTACAATCCCGATGAGATGTATAAATTGGCAATATCTGAGTTCTCATGATAATTTAGATTGGGGAACGACTTGGGTTTTGATTTTTTTGTTGTAATTTTATTACCGTTA
>DBQP01000021.1 GCA_002305265.1 Prevotellaceae bacterium UBA1391
TCGATGCGGTCGAGCAGCGGGCCGGAGATGCGGGAGAGGTAGCGCTGGATTTGTCCGGGCGAGCAGGTGCAGGTGCGGGTGGGATGGTGGTGGTAGCCGCAGGGGCAGGGGTTCATGGAGGCGGCGAGCATGAAGGAGCTGGGGAGCGTGAAGGTGTAGCGGGCGCGGGAGATGGTGATGAGGCGGTCTTCGAGGGGTTGGCGGAGGGTCTCGAGCACGGAGCGGGAGAATTCGGGGAGCTCGTCGAGGAAGAGGACGCCGTTGTGGGCGAGGCATATCTCGCCGGGCATGAAGGTGTTGCCGCCGCCGACGAGGGCGACGTCGGAGACGGTGTGGTGGGGTGCGCGGAAGGGGCGCTGGCTGATGAGGGTGGAGGTCTTGGTGAGCTTGCCGGCCACGGAGTGGATTTGTGTGGTCTCGAGGCTTTCGGCGAGGGAGAGGGGCGGGAGGATGCCGGGGAGGCGCTTGGCCATCATGCTCTTGCCGCAGCCGGGGCTGCCGACGAGGAGGATGTTGTGGCCGCCGGCGGCGGCGACTTCGAAGGCGCGCTTGACGTTTTCCTGTCCTTTGACGTCGGCGAAGTCGGCTGCGAGGATGGCCTGCTGTGCGTAGAATTCGGCGCGCGTGTCGACTTGTGTGGGGGCGATGGGGTTGTGGCCGCTGAGGTGGGCGACGATGTCGTTGAGGTGGTGGACGCCGATGACTTGGAGGCGGTCGACGACGGCTGCCTCGCGGGCGTTCTCCTCGGGCACGAAGAGGTACTCGAAGCCGAGGGCACGGGCGCGGATGGCGATGGGGAGCGCGCCCTTGATGGGGAGAATGGTGCCGTCGAGGCTGAGCTCGCCGAGGAACATGTGGCGCTGCTGGGGCTCGGGGGCGATGTGGCCGTAGGAGGTGAGCAGGGCGATGGCGATGGGGAGGTCGAAGCCGGAGCCTTCTTTGCGGACGTCGGCAGGGGCGAGGTTGACGACGGTGGCGCGCATGGGGAGGTTGAAGCCATTGGTGCGGATGGCGCTCTGGACGCGTTCGGAGGACTCTTTGACGGCGTTGTCGGGGAGGCCGACGATGATGAACCGTGGCTGGCCGGCGGTTTCGTGGGAGTCGACCTCGATGGTGATGGGGATGGCGTTGAGTCCTTGAAGGGTGGCGGAGTAGACTTTGGCGAGCATGGGTGGTGAGGGGTGGAGGTGTTGGGGGGAGGGTGGCCGGTGAGAGGTCAGAGGTGCTTGGGCACTTCGGTGCGCAGTTGCTCGGGCGTGGTGCCGGTGAGGAGGATGTGTCCCTTGCGGTCGGTGAGGAGGAAGAAGGGCACCTGCCGGATGGCGAGTTGGTCGGCGAGGGGAGTGGCGAAGGCCTGTCCGTCGCAGATGTGGTGCATGCCGGTGGAGTCGGCGTCGATGAACTGCTCCCATTCGTAGATGCGGGCGTCGAGGGAGATGGCGAGGATGCGGAGCCGGTGGTCGGCGACGTAGGTGTCGCGCAGGTTGCGCAGCTGGTTCATGAAGTCCCAGTGGGAGCGTGCCCAGGTGGCCCAGAAGGCGATGAGGGTGTGGTCGGCTGGGACGGTGATGTCGATGGAGGGGATGGTGCGCTGCTGCTTGTCGGTGAGGGTGACGTAGGGGATGGTCTGGCCGACGCGTGCGTCGCGCTTGTTTTGGAGGGCGCCTTGTGAGAAGAGGAGGAGGCGGTCGTCGGGATGCTGGCGCAGGAGCAGCCGGAGGAGCTGGCGGGTGAGCGAGTCGTCGGCGGAGGGCTGGTAGATGTAGTGCTGCATGAAGACGGCGATGGCGGCCTGCGTGTCGGGGTGCTTGCGGATGAAGGCGGCGGCCTGCTTGTTGCGGGCGGTGGCGTCGAGGTGGCGCGTGTCGGCGCGGAACTGGTTGAGCAGCTCGTTCTCGCGGGTGCCCTCTATGGTGTAGGCCGCGAGGTCGGTGGTGATGGCTTGGTAGGTGAGGCTGGCGCCGGGCTCTACGACGAGGGTCTGCTGGAAGGCGTTGGGCAGGATGAACTGGAGGAGTGCGGGCTGCGGGGTGCTGCCGGCGTAGGTGAAGCGCTCATCGAGGATGCGGATGGTGTCGATGCGGTCGGGCTGGCCCGTGGGCGAGACGACGTAGATTTCTCCTTCCTTCATGCCTTTGAGCTGGCCGTCGATGCGGTAGGAATTGCCCGAGGGGCCGCAGGCGCAGAGGAGCGTGAGGAGTGTGGCGAGGATGGGGATGGGCTTCATGGGGCGTGGGGGGATGGAGGGGTGGGGATGGAAGCAGGCAACCGCTCGGCGCCGCCTGCACGGAGTAGGTGCAGGTGAGGCGCAGGAGCGGTTGTGCGTGGATGGGAGTGTCTTACTTCAGGATGGACTTGACGAGGTCCTGGTAGTTGGCAAACTCGAGGTCGTTCTTGGCGCGCTGTGTGAGCGTGGCGTCGGTGCTGACGGCGCGCAGTCCGTCGCGGATGTAGTCGGCGTTCTGCATGCGTGCGCCGAGCACGGCCTTGAGGTAGGACGTGAGCGTGTCGGGGGTCTTGTTGTTCTCCAGTGCGAGACGTGCGGAGGCGTAGTCCTGGGCGAGGATGCCGGCGAGGATGGCGCCGTTGCCGGAGGTCTTGGAGAGCTTGGTGACGGCGTTGCTGTATTTGCCTTGTGCGATGGCGAGCAGGCCGAGGGTCTCGTCGAAGTTGCTGGCGCCGCTGGCCTTGGCGAGGTAGAGCTCGGCGTCTTTCACGTTGCCGTCGCGCAGGGCGAGCAGGCCCATGTTGGCGTTGAGCTCGGGTGCGTTGGGATTGCTGGCGAGGAGCTGGCGCAGGGTGGCTTGCACGCTTTCGGTGTTGCGGCCCGACTTGAGGGCGAGGGCAGCAAGGTTGTTCTTGAAGCGGAAGTCGTTGGGGTAGATGCTGGCGCCGGTGGTCGTGACTGCCTGGCGGCTGTCGTCGTTGTCGGAGAGGATGTTGGCGGCGTAGAGGAGCTCTTCAGCGCTCAGCTGCTTGGGGTCCTGCTTGAGCTGCTCGAGTATCTGCGCGTCGCTGCGGCCGATGACCTCGTAGTTGATGGTCATGCGTGCTCGGCGGAGTTCGGGGAGAACGGCGTCGGCCAGTTCGCTGTAGACGGTGGCCACGTTGTGAATCTCGCGCTCGCGCTGCTCGGGGTCGGTGTACATGGAGAGGACGCGGAGGATGAGTTCCTTGTCCTGCAGGCTGGACTGTGAGACGAGTTCCTGGAATCCTTCCCAGTCCTCGGCCGTGTATTTCATGTCGACGTTGGTGTCGAGCTTCTGCTGGCGCAGCTGCTGGCGGGCATAGTTCTCGGCGGTGCTGCCACGCTCTGCTGCGAGCTTGTCGTTGAAGTTGAAGGCGCCGTCGGGAGAGGCGTATGCCTGTACGTCGATGTTGTTGAGCACGAGGCTCTGCTCGTTCGACTTGATGTTGCGGAGCGTGGTGATGAAGTCGCGGATGGTCTGGCTGTTGAGCTCGCTGCCGCGGAGGTTGGCCTGATTGATGAGGAACTTGATGGTGGCAGCCTGCTTCTGCTGGATGGAGCGCTGGAAGTTGTCGGGGGAGATGGCCGGAGCGGCTGTTCGGGCAGCGTCGGCGACGAGCGCGGCAGTGGCCACGGTGCCGTAGCCGATCTTCACGTCGGGCAGGCTGACGGCTTTGTTGCCCTTGCGGGCGTCGAAGGTCATGTAGAGTTCGGCGCTCTCCATTCCGTTCTGATAGGGGAAGGCAGTGCGCAGGGTGGTGTGTGCACCGTTCTTGCGCGAGATAATCTGGTGGTTGGCCTCTACGTTCTCACCTTGGATGGTGGCTGAGGTGCCGGCGGTCTCGATTCCATTGTAGCGCAGGACGGGCGTCATGGTGATGACGGCTTTCTTGTGCATGAATTTGGCGGGGATGTTGGTGCTGATGGTGGCAGGCACCTCGCCGGCTACGTATTCGAGCGGCGTCGGGGTGACATTGAAGTTTTTCTCGGTGAAGTTCTTCAGCTTGGAGCATCCCGTCAGCAGCAGGGCCGACGCAGCCAGAAGGAAGAGAGAGGGTTGGGTTTTCATTGTGTTGTAAGATTATAAATGGATGTTCTGTGTTGGGGAGGCACCGTGCGGTCAGCTGCGGGCAATCATGCGGTGGCTGAGGCGGCGAACCGGCAGCCAGACGCTTGCGAAGCCGACGAGCACGACGGTGACGAAGATGAGCAGGATGTCGATGGCGTGTACGCTGACCGGATAGACGTTGGTGATGTAGCTGCCGGCCGACTGTCCGAACTTGATGAGGCCGTAATGCTGCTGTGCAAGGCAGAGTACGAGGCCAAGCAGGATGCCGAGGACGGCGCCGAGGATGGCAATGAGCCGGCCTTCCATGAGGAAGATGGAGGTGATGGTGCTGTCGGTGGCGCCCAGATTGCGCAGGATGTGGATGTCGTCGCGCTTGTCGATGATGAGCATCGAGAGCGACCCGATGATATTGAAGCAGGCCACGAGCAGGATGAACGTGAGGAAGATGTAGGACATCAGTTTCTCAATCTTCATGATGCGGAAAGTGTCGGCCTGCTGCTCGTAGCGGTTGAGCACGCTGTATTTCGGCCCCAGCGCCTGCTTGAGGTCGCGCTGGAGACGGTCGATGTCGGTGCCTTTGCGGGTCTGGAGTTCCACGGCCGTCACATATCCCTGTCGCTCGAAGATGCGGCGGGCGAAGGAGATGGAGGTGATGATGTGGTCGTTGTCGTATTTCCCCTGCTTGACCTGGAAGGCTACGCCGGGCGAGTAGAGCTCGTCTTGGTTGAAACTTTCCGTCGGGTCGTTGAGGTTGATGCGCTCACCCTGTCGCGGTGCGTAGACCTTGAGGGGCGGGTAGGAGGTGTCGAGGCCGAGCTGCGTGAGGAGGTTGATGCCCGGAATGCCGTAGTCGATGACGTCGACATGCAGTTGGAATGTGCCGTCTCCGTAGAGAATGTCGGGCGAGATGACGTTCTCGAAGTTGTCGTCGACGCCCTTGATGGTGACCATCGTCTGACGGTTGTTCACCATGACCATGGCGTTGTCCTCGATGGTCTCGCACCATTGTGCGATGCGCTCGTCGCCGCGGATGCGCTCCAGCTCGGGCTCGTCGGCAGCCATGTATTTTCCCGTGGCGGGCCGTATCTCGAGCTGGGGGTCGAACGCCGTGAAGAGCTGTGCCACCATGTCCTGAAATCCGTTGAAGACGCTCATGATGCAGACCAGCGCCGCTGTGGCGACGGCTACACCGAACACGCTCACGCCAGAGATGATGTTGATGGCGTGGTGCGACTTCTTGCTGAACAGATAGCGGAAGGCGATGTAAGATGTAAAGGGCACGGCGTAGAGGGGAGATGAGGGACGGGTTGCGCTTCCTGCTGCTATTGTTTCAGCAGGTGGTCGATGTTCTCGATATAGTCGAGCGAGTCGTCGATGAAGAACTTCAGTTCGGGGATGATGCGGAGCTGGTGGCGCTCGAGCGTACCCAGCTTGTAGCGGATGGCGCTTGCCTGCGCGTTGATGTTGTCGAGCAGTTCCTGTGCCCGGGCAGACGGGAAGATGCTGAGATAGGCCTTCGCGATGCTCAGGTCGGGGCTGACGCGCACGACGCTCACGCTGATGAGGATGCCGTGGGTCTTGCGGGTCTCTTCCTGAAAGATGGTGGAAAGGTCTTTCTGGATGAGGCGGGCAATTTTATTTTGGCGGGTTGTTTCCATTGAAAGTCGGTTTTGGGAAAGTGGTACTTGGGAGCGGCTGCCGAGAGGTCGGGTCGGCTCCGGAAAGCGCAGCCCGAGCGGCGTGCGCGGCTTGTGCAAAGGTACAAATAATTTGCGAGACCGCATTGCACTGCGCTTGATTTCTGACGCCGGCATCGCTCAGCTGCAGCGTCTGCTGGATGCGGGCGAAACGCCTCCTCAGTGCATGTCGGGACTGACTATTCCGCCACGATGAGGAACTTGGCCACGACGCCCTCGTCGCCCTGCTCGTTGGTGGCCAGCACGTAGTAGATGCCGGAGGCGCAGCGCTTGCCGCTGGCGAGGCGTCCGTTCCAGCTGTAGGAGCCGCCGGTGCTCTGTCCTTGATGCACGAGACGTCCGCTGGCGTTCACAATCTTGACCTGGGCGTTGTAGACGAGGCCTTGGATGATGATGTCTCCTTGATGCTCGGGGCGCACGGGGTTGGGATAGACACGCACGTTGTCCTCGTCGAGCTGGGCGGCAGGGTCGGTTGCGTCGCCCTGATAGGAGACGAGGCCGGCCTCCGTGGCGAAGAACACCTCGCCTGTCTGTCCGTTGATGGCGATGTCGTAGATGTTGTTCGACGGCAGGGGCGAGTTGTCGGTCGTGAACTGGTGGATGGTCTCGAGGCCGTCGGCACTGAGGAGGAATACGCCCGATCCGCCGGTGCCCACCCACTTGCGGTTGCCTCCATCGATGGCGATGGCGCGCACGCTCACGTCGGACAGCAGGTAGTCGGCGAGGTTGGTACCGTCGTTGCGCGGCACTTTCACTTGCGTGAAGTAGAAGTCGGAGTCGAACACCGTGCTCGGCCTGTAGGTGACGAAGATGCCGCGGTCGCAGCCCATCCACATCGCGCCGTCGAGGTCCTCGCGCATGCAGTAGAGCATGGTGGGCGTGTAGGAGGTGCCGTCTTGGTTGGAGAAGGTGGAGATGAAGCGATGTGTGTCGTCCGATGTGGCGTTGACCGTGCCGTTGGTGTTCACCACGAGGATGCCGGCGCGGGCACTGGAGGTCGATCGTCGGCTCGTGATCCAGGCCCAGCCGCGTTGGTCGAACGTGATGTTGTCGACCGTCGGATAGTCTGCGATTTCAGGATAATAGTAGGCGCGCCACGGCCCAGCCGCGGTCTTGATGCGCACGACGGTATCCACCTCGCTGTTGAGCATCCAGAGGTTGCCCGCCGCGTCGAATTGCAGTCCCATGACCGAGGTGTAGTAGTTGGGCAGCGGATTGTTGGGCAGGATGGAGACGAGCGGCGAGTTGCTGCTGTTGTAGTATTTCGTGAGCTTGTAGTCCTTGAACTCGAAGAGGCCACCGCGGGCGGAAGAGGCGAAGTGGTGCTCGCTGTCGGCTGGGTCTTGCACGAGGTCTGTGGTCTGCACGTAGGAATTCTGGTCGGCGGCAGCCGTCGGTCCAGCCTCGTCGAAGGTGGTCCACGTGTCGTTCTCGTATTTCATCAGCGTTCCCTTGCGGGTGACGCCGTTGTACTCGAAGTATCCGCCGGCCACGAGCAGGCGCTGGTTGTCCTCCATCGAGAGCTTGTAGGCGTAGTCGCGGAAGGGCGAGTTGGGGATGATGCTCTGCGTCGTGACGGAGGCCGAGGCATCGCTGATGCGCAGGCCGATCAGTCCCTGTGTGTCGGCCGCCGCCCAATAGGTGCCGCCGAGATACGACATGTGCAGCACGCCGGCGGTGCCGTCCACCTTGGTGGCGGCCTGCGTACCGTTGACGTGGTAGACGCCGCTGCTGTTGGTGAAGATGCACACTTGCCCGTTGACGCTCTCGATGCCGCGTATCTCCCGCGAGGAGAGAATCTGCTGGATGGCATAGGTGGTCATCGAGGGCATGATGAAGGCGGCGCCGGAGTTGTAGGCATAGAGGATGCCGTCGATGGCGATGAGGCGTGCAAAGCCGTAGGTGCGCAGCATCTGCCAGTTGGAGGCGTCGAGCAGGTTTTGGTCCAGCTGTCCGGCGTAGAATCCGTCGGCGGTGGCCACGTAGAGCGTCTGGCCGATGCGGGCCACGCTGCGGGTGCTCTTGCCGCCGAGCGTATAGACGTTGCCGAAGAGGCGGGTGCCGACATTCAGTGTGACGATGCCGCTGCCGGTCGTGATGTAGAGCGTGCTGCCGTCGATCATCACGTCCTTGATTGTCTTGTCGTTCAACGATTTCTGCTTCAGGTCGGGCAGGTTGAAGACATTCCCGTCCGCATCCAGAAGGTCGATGTTGCCGTTGTTGTAGACCACGACGAGCTCGCTCGTGGCCGTGCAGGCCAGCACCGTGTTGATGCCGACGTCGGAGAGCTGCGACGTCTTGTCGTAGGTTTCCACGTTGGTGTCTTCCGGCGAGTAGCTATAGAGGTTGGCGTCGCTGAGCACATAGATGCGGCCGTGGAGGGCTACAGTGCGCGTGGCGTGGTGGTAGGCGGCGTAGATGCGCCAGTCGCCTCCGCCGGCAGCGGCGCGGAAGCCGATGGCTGCCAGGGCGATGAGGAGGAAGAGAAATCGTTTCATGACTGTCGTGGGATTAGGGAGCCGTCGTATCGGCGACAGGTTTCCTTCTTGCCGGTTTCTTGCTTTCGTCGCATCCGTCCTTTTGTTCAGTGGCGACGAAAGCAGCCTTCCGGCCTCTTGTCTTTTCTGTTGGCGTGGCGCGTGCTCACGCCTTGCCTGCGTTGAGGTAGTCCACCAGGCTCGCCATGGCTTGTCCGCGGTGCGAGATGGCGTTCTTCTGCTCGGCCGTCATCTCGGCGAACGTGATGTCGTAGCCGTCGGGCACGAACAGCGGGTCGTAGCCAAAACCGCCTTCTCCGCGCCGCTCGGTGAGGATTTGGCCCTCGATGCGGCCCTCGAAGAATTTGGGCTCGTGCAGGTCGCTCACGAAGGCGATGACTGTGCGGAAGTTGGCGCGGCGGTTCTCCTTTCCTTCCATCTCGTGCAGCAGTTTCGTCATGTTGGCCTCCGCGTCGTGACCTTCCTCGCTGGCGTAGCGGGCGGAGTGCACGCCGGGAGCGCCGCCGAGGGCCTCCACTTCGAGGCCGCTGTCGTCGGCAAAGCAGTCGAAGCCGTAGAAACGCTTCACATACTGCGCCTTCAGCAGCGCGTTCTCGGCGAACGTGTTGCCCGTCTCTGGAATCTCGGCGTGGCAGTTGATGTCGTCCAGCGAACGGATCTCGAAGAGGTCGCCGAGCATGGCGCGCACCTCCTCCAGCTTGTGTGCGTTGTTGGTGGCGAACACCAGCGGGTGCTTGTTCGTCAGCTGCTTTGCCTTGATCTTGTCGAAGCCCTCGCCGTAGACGCCCTGCGCGTTGCTCATCGAGATGAAGCAGTAGGGGTCGATATACTTGATCAGGCGGAAGATGTTCATGCTCTCGCTCTTCTTCGCGATCACCACGAGCACCTTGCGCTCCGTCTTCGTATACCAGCCCGTTCCGTCGAGCACGGTCACACCGCGCCCCGTCGAGTTGATTTCGTCGGCCAGACGGCGGTAGTTGCGCGAGAAGATGAGGAACTGCACGGACTGGCGCCGGCGGTTGAGCATGTAGTCGAGCGTGAGGGCCGACAGGATGAGGCAGACGTAGCCGAACACCATGCGGCGCGGGTCGTGGAAGACGAAGTAGCAAGACGAGATGATGATGATGTCGCAGAACATGATGATGTTGCCCAGCGAGATGTTCTTGTACTTGTTGACGATGGCGGCGATGATGTCGGTTCCGCCCGTCGAGCCGTTGGCCGAGAAGCAGATGGCCAGGCCCGCGCCTTCGATGATGGCGCCGATCACGCAGGCCATGAAGGCCTCGTCGCCCACCCACCGCGGCAAGTTGCCCTCCGCGTCCTCGAAGATGCGCTGGAAGGCCCAGGTGATGAACGTCAGCATCAGCACGGCATAGATGGTGCGGATGCAGAACCTCCATCCCAGCTCAATCACAGCGGCCACCAGAAAGGCCACGTTGATGAAGAGATACGTCCACTGCACCTCGAAACCCGTGGCGAAGTAGATGATGGAGGAAATACCGGCCACGCCGCCCGTCGTAATCTGGTAGGGCAGCATGAAGCAGGTCAGGCCGAACGCATACATGCACAGGGCGAGCGTGATCAGCGTGTAGTCATGGATTTCCTGCTTCACGGAAGTGGAAATCGGGGGAATGGGTAGTGTCATGGCGACGTGGAAAGTGTTGGAGAAGTGCGTATGAAAGGTGGGTGGCGTGCGCGGGCAGCGCCGGAGCAGGGAAGGCCCTTTGCCTCTCCTGCGGCGGATGCTGCGGGCATGGGCGAGGCCGGCGGCCCCGCCCGTGCCTGCCGCGGCAGGCCCTGCTCAGGACTTGAGCACGATGTTGACGATTTTCTTGGGCACGACGATGGTCTTCACATGCTGCAGGCCTTCCATGTATTTGGCGCTCTGCGGGTCGGCCAGGACGGCGCGCTCGATGTCCTCGTTCGAGGCGTCGGCCGGGAATTCCATCTGGAAGCGTGCCTTGCCGTTGAAGCTGACGGTCAGTTTCAGCGTCTCTTCCACGAGGTAGGCCTCGTTGCAGGCGGGCCACTGTGCCTCCACCACGCTGCCTTCATGCCCCAGCTGCTCCCAAAGTTCCTCGCAGAGGTGCGGGCAGAAGGGCGAGAGAAGCACGACGAAGTCCTCCAGCACCGCGCGGCTCGTACACTTCACGGCGTTCAGCTCGTTCAGGCAGATCATGAAGGCGGCAATCGACGTGTTGTAGCTGAAGTTCTCGATGTCGGCCGTCACCTTCTTGATGAGCTTGTGGATGCTGCGGAGCGCCTCCTTCGACGGCTCGCCGCCGTCGGCGCGGATGTGTCCGTCCTTGTCGAAGGCATACATCCAGAACTTCTTCAGGAAGCGGTGGCAGCCGTCGATGCCGTTGGTGTCCCACGGCTTCGAGGCCTCGACGGGGCCGAGGAACATCTCGTAGAGGCGCAGCGTGTCGGCGCCGAAGCGCTCCACGATGTTGTCGGGGTTGACGACGTTGAACATCGACTTCGACATCTTCTCCACGGCCCAGCCGCAGATGTATTTTCCATCCTCGAGGATGAACTCGGCGTCGTTGTATTCCGGACGCCACTGGCGGAACGCCTCCACGTCGAGCACGTCGGCGCTCACGATGTTCACGTCCACGTGGATGGGCGTCGTGTCGTACCCCTTGCGCAGGCCGGCGCTGACAAACGTGTTCGTGTCCTTCACGCGGTAGACGAAGTTCGAGCGGCCCTGGATCATGCCCTGGTTGATGAGTTTCTGGAAGGGCTCCTCCTTCGCGCTGTAGCCGAAGTCGAAGAGCACCTTGTTCCAGAAGCGCGAGTAGATGAGGTGGCCGGTGGCGTGCTCCGTGCCGCCCACGTAGAGGTCGACGTTCTGCCAGTAGCCCACGGCCTGCTCGCCCACGAGCGCCGACGTGTTGTGCGGGTCCATGTAGCGCAGGTAGTAGGCGCTCGAGCCGGCGAAGCCCGGCATCGTGTTCAGTTCGAGCGGGAACACCGTCACGTCGTCGATGCGGCTGTTCTCCACCACCTTGCGGCCGGCCTCGTCCCAGGCCCACGTCGTGGCGTTGCCCAGCGGCGGCTCGCCCGTCTCCGTCGGCAGGAATTTGTCGACCTCGGGCAGCAGCAGCGGCAGGCAGTCGGCCGGCACCATCGTGGGGATGCCGTGCTTGTAGTAGACGGGGAAGGGCTCGCCCCAGTAGCGCTGGCGGCTGAAGATGGCGTCGCGCAGGCGGTAGTTCACCTTCACGCGGCCGAGCCCGTTCTCGCTCACATATTTCTTCGTGGCGGCGATGGCCTCCTTCACGCTCAGGCCGTTGAGCACGAGCGCGGCCGTCTTGCCCGCCGCCGGCGAGTTCATCACGATGCCCTCCTTGGCGTCGTAGCTCTCCTCGCTCACGTCGGCGCCCTCGATGAGCGGGACGATGGGGAGCCCGAAATGGCGGGCGAAGGCATAGTCGCGCGAGTCGTGCGCCGGCACGGCCATGATGGCGCCCGTGCCGTAGCCGGCCAGCACGTAGTCGCTCACCCACACGGGGATGTCCTCGCCCGTGAGCGGATTGACGGCGTAGGCGCCGGTGAACACGCCGCTCACCGTCTTGTTGATGATGCGCTCGCGCTCCGTGCGCTTCTTCACCTGGTCGAGATACTGTGCCACGGCCGCGCGCTGCTCGTCGGTGGTCACGGCCTCCACGAGCTCACTTTCGGGCGCGAGCACCATGAAGGTCACGCCGAACATCGTGTCGGCGCGGGTGGTGAAGATGGTGAAGCTGCCGCCGTTGCGGATCTTGAACTCCACCTCGGTGCCTTCCGAGCGCCCGATCCAGTTGCGCTGCGTCTCCTTCAGCGACTCCGTCCACTCCACCGTGTCGAGCCCGTCGAGCAGCCGCTGGGCATAGGCGCTCACGCGCAGCATCCACTGGCTCATCTTCTTTTGCACCACCGGATAGCCGCCGCGCTCGCTCACGCCGTCCACCACCTCGTCGTTGGCCAGCACCGTGCCGAGCTGCGGACACCAGTTCACCATCGTCTCGCCGCGGAAGGCCAGGCGCCAGTTCATCAGCGTCTCGCTCTGCTGGCGGTCGGTCATGGCGGCCCATTCGGCCGCCGTCAGGTGCAGTTCCTCGCTCTGGGCAGCCGTCAGGCCCTCCGTGCCGTGCGCGGCCAGATGGGCCGTGAGGCGGCTGATGGGCTGTGCCTGCTGCAGGCGGGTGTCGTAGTAAGAGTCGAACATCAGCTCGAAGGCCCACTGCGTCCAGTGGTAGTAGGCGGGATCGCACGTGCGCACCTCGCGGCTCCAGTCGAACGAGAAGCCGATCTTGTCGAGCTGCTCGCGGTAGCGGTTGATGTTGTCGACAGTGGTCTTCTCCGGATGCTGCCCCGTCTGGATGGCATATTGCTCAGCCGGCAGTCCGTAGGCGTCGTAGCCCATCGGGTTGAGCACGTTGAAGCCCTGCAGACGCTTGTAGCGGGCGTAGATGTCGCTGGCGATGTAGCCCAGCGGATGGCCCACGTGGAGGCCGGCGCCCGACGGGTAGGGAAACATGTTGAGCACGTAGAACTTCGGGCGGGTCGTGTCTTCCGTCACCTCATACGTCTTCTGCTGAGCCCACCGGCTCTGCCATTTCTTCTCGATTTCTCTAAAGTTGTATTCCACTGTCTTTGATGATTTTGTTGGATGTCTTCACATTGGGGATGCCCGATTCCGTTTCCGGCCCGCACGCGCGCAGCACCGGCCATCCGTGCGGGCCGGCTCGGAGGCTGGCACACCGCACGTCGCGCTCTCGGCTCGAGAGTGCGGAATCAGACATGCAAAGTAAGTGATTTATTTTCAGATGGCAAAGATTTTGTCCCGCAACTTCGCGTCGCAAGCCAAAAGTGGGCGTGCCGGCCGCCCCCGTCCGCCTTGCCGCGGCCCTGCGCCTCCTTCCGTCTCGCTCCGCGGGGCTGCCGGCGGAACAGGACCGCTTCGGTGGCCGGCGGACGGGCCTGCGTCGCCACACTGCGGGCGCGCCTGCACCAGTGCGTCCGCTGGGCGCCTTCGCTCGGCGGGCGGCTGCGGGCGGCTATTGCGGGAAGGCCTTCCCGATGCCGCACGAAGGCCTTCGCGGCGGACAACGAAGGCCTTCGTGCGAAAAAACGACTGCGTTCGTTTCGGAAAACGAGCGCAGTCGTTTTCGTTTTCGAACGCAGTCGTTTCCGAGCGGCCGCAGAATCATGGCAAAATCGCCGCAAAGTCGCCGCTCGGGCGTCGCGATGCGGGCCTGCCGCGGGGGTGGCGGAGGCGACGGGCGTGGGCAGGAGGGGCGGGCGCGACGGACGGGGCGGTCAGAGGTCGCTGAGGGCGCGGCGCTGTGCGCCCTGCTTGCGGTAGACGGAGGGGGAGAAGCCGGTCTCGCGCTTGAACTGGGCGCTGAGGTGGGCTGCGGACGAATAGTGGAGCTTGTCGGCTATCTCGCTCAGGGTGAGTTCGTCGTAGACGAGGAGTTCCTTCACGCGCTCGATCTTGTGGGCGATGTAGAAGCGCTCGATGGTCATGCCGTGCACCTCGCGGAAGAGGGTCGAAAGCTGGGTGTAGTCGCGGTGGAGCCGGTCGGCGAGATAGGCGGAGAGCGGCACGGAGAGGGCGGCGTCCTGCTCGCGCACGAGCTGGAGGATGAGGTTGCGGATGGCCTCGACGGTGCGCTGCGAGTGGTCGGTGAGGAGTTCGAAGCCCTCGGCCTCGAGCGCGGCCTTGAGGGCGGCCTGCTGCGGCGGGGTGAGCGGGGCGTCGAGGTCGGCCTCGCCCAGCCGCACCTGCACGGCGGGGATGTGGAGCTGGCGGAGCGTGCGCTCGACGGCGGCCGTGCAGCGCGGGCAGACCATATTCTTGATGTAGACGGTTGTCATGGGCGTGGGGAATCTGTTGTGGAAATGAGGAGCGTCCTGTGGCTGCCAGCGTGGGAGCTGGGGCGACGGGGCGGGAGAAATGCAGCCGCGCCGCCGTCCGCAGGGGGCGGAGGCGGCGCGGCAGGAAGTGGAGGGTGCGGCGGCTATTCGCCGAGTAGGTCGTGGAGGCGTGCGACGAGTTTCTCGCCGCGGGCGTCTTCGTCCTTGGCCAGGATCTTGCCGTCGGCGTCGACGAGGTAGACCGTGGGGTAGTACTCCACCTGATAGAGCTGGCGGATGTCCTTGTTGCGGTCGAGCCCGTTGGCCCAGGGCGTCTGCTCCTCCTCGAGGGCCTTCAGCCAGTCGGCCTCGCGGTCGTCGGCGCTGATGCTGACGATGTCGAAGCCCTTGTCCTTGTAGCGGGCATACTGCGCCTTGAAGTTGGGCATCTCGCGGCGGCAGGGGCCGCACCAGCTGGCCCAGAAGTCGAGCAGGACGTACTTCTTGCCGGCCATGCGGGCGCGCATCGTCGTGGCCTGCTGCGTGGCGTGGTCGGTGAAGGCGAAGTCGGGGATGGTCTGGCCCACCTGCAGCTTCGTGGAGTTGCCATCGGCGTCGAGGCGGAGCATCTTGGCCAGGCGGGTGCCGTAGAAGCTGCGGCGCACCTCGGGCGTGAACTGGCGGTAGATGTCCTGCAGTTCCTCGTTCGTGCCGTTGAGGCTGACGACGACGAGCGCCGGGCCCCACCAGCTGGTGCGGTTGTCGAGGAAGAGCTGGCGGTAGTACTGGCGCACCTCGTCGAAGAAGGACTTCTCGGCGGCCTGGTAGCGCTGGCCCGCGTCGCTGTTGAAGAGGGCGTCGAACTCAGGCGTGCCGCGCCGCACCTTCGTGAGCTGCGCGAGGAAGTCCTTGTGCGTCTCGGTCATGCGGGTGTAGTGGTCGTTCAGCACCGACTGGCCGGCCACTTTCTCCTCGTACTCCGTCTGGAGCAGCGACCCTTTGATCTGGACGGGGCTGAATTGGATGATGGCGGTGCCGCGGTTGTCGTAGCGGTGGCCCACGGCGTAGACTCTGACGTGGTCGCCCTTCGTGGCTACGAGGCGGATGTTGCCCCAGGGCTGGTCGCAGCGGATGTCGTAGAAGCGCGGCTCCTGCGAGTCGAAGGCAAAGTGGAGCTTGCCGGCGGTGATGCGGGCGGTGGCGATGGGCGGCTCGTCCTCCTGCGCGCCGACCACGAGGAGCTTGAAGACGGTCCCGTCGGGCACGTCGCTGATGTCAAGGCTGATCAGGGTGTTCTGCGCATGCAGCATAGATGCGCATGCGGCAAACAGCCAGCAAGTTAGGAATAAGCGGATGTTTTTCATAAGGCAGGCAGTTTAAGTCAGTGTCATGCAGCAAAGATAAACATTCCGTGATTTTCTGCAAAACTTTTACGTAAAAATACAGAAAGAGGTGCGGATTTGATGTTTTTTCGCTAACTTCGCACGCAGAATCTCTATGCTTCGGTCATCGCGACGCATGCCCGCCGCGGGCCGGACACAAGAAAAAACGACCCAGCCTATGACTGCTTCAGGACATGAGCCGCTACGCACGGCTCGGCGGATGGCGCGACTGCGCCAATGGATGGAGGAGAAAGGCATTCAGGCCTTCATCACTCCCAGTACGGACCCGCACTCGGGCGAATACGTGCCTGAGCGCTGGAAGAGCCGTGAGTGGCTGTCCGGATTCACGGGCAGCGCGGGCACGGCCGTCGTCACGCTGCACGAGGCGGCGCTTTGGACCGACAGCCGTTATTTCCTGCAGGCGGCCGCCCAACTGGACGGCAGCGGCATGGTGCTCATGAAAGACAAGGTGGAGGGCACGCCCGACATCGGCCGCTGGCTGGCCGAGCGCCTGCCGGAAGGACAGCGCGTCGGCGTCGACGAGTGGTGTTTCGCATCGGCCGAATTCACGGCGCTGGCAGCGCGATTGCGCGAAGGCGGCGTGACGCTGGTCGGAGTGGGCGACCCGTTCGACGAAATATGGCCGACGCGGCCGGGCATTCCCGGCGCCCCCGTGGAGATACACCCCATGGAGTATGCCGGCGAGCCGGCCGCATCGAAACTCGGCCGCATCCGCGGCACGCTGGCGGCGCGCGGCGCCGACGCGCTCATCATGCCGATGCTCGACGAGGTGGCCTGGACGCTCAACTTGAGAGGTGCTGACGTGAGGTACAATCCTGTGTTCGTGTCCTATCTCTACATCGGACAGAACAGCGCCGTCCTGTTCGTCGACGAGCGGAAACTTACCTCGGAGGTGCGGCACTATCTCGCGGATCAAGGCGTGGACGTGCAGCCCTACGGCGCCGTCGACGCCTATCTGCGGCAGTTGCCGGAGCGCATCCGTGTGGCCTTCCAGCCGGAGAAATGCAACCACGGCATCGAGTGCGCGCTGCGCAACGCCGTGCGCATGGATTGTCCGGTGTCGATGATGAAGATCATGAAGAACGAATCGGAAATCCGAGGCTACCGCTCCGCCATGCGCAAAGACGGCGTCGCAATGGTGCGATGGCTCAAGTGGCTGGAAGAGGCCGTGCCGCAGGGCGGACAGACAGAGCTCTCGCTCAGCCGGCGACTGGAGGAATTCCGCGCCGAGCAACCGAACTTCCGCGGTGTCAGCTTCGAGAGCATCATGGCCTATGGCGCCCACGGAGCCATCGTGCACTACGACCCGACGCCCGAGACCGACGTCGCCGTGGAGCCGCGCGGACTGCTGCTCATCGACAGCGGAGGGCAGTATCAGGAGGGTACGACCGACATCACGCGCACCATTCCGCTCGGACCGCTCACCGACCAGGAGCGCCGCGACTACACGCTTTGCCTGCGAGGCTTCATCAATCTGGGGCGCGCCGTCTTCCCACGCGGCACCTACGGCACGCAGCTCGACGCCCTCGCCCGCGAGCCTATGTGGAAGTATGGCATCAACTATCTTCACGGCACAGGACACGGAGTCGGTTCCTACCTCAATGTGCATGAGGGCCCGCACCAGTTCCGAATGAACTACATGCCGACGCCGCTGCTGCCCCGCATGACCATCACCAACGAGCCCGGCATCTATATCGAAGGTAGCCACGGCGTCCGACACGAGAACACCATGCTCGTCGTCGAGGTCACGCCGAAGGACTGCGACAGCAGCCAGGGCTGCACCTACGGGCCCTACTACGGTTTCGAGCACCTCACGCTCTGCCCGATTTCCACCGCCGCCATCGTGGTCGACATGCTGCAGAAAGAAGAGCGCGCTTGGTTCAACGCCTATCAGCAGCACGTCTACAACCAGTTGGCGCCGCACCTCGACGAGGCCCACCGCGCCTGGCTCCTGCAAGCCACGCGCGCCATCTGAGCTGGCCCCGCGCGTCATCTGAACTGGTTACGTGCGCCATCTGAGTAGGTCACCCGCGTCATCAGAACTGGTTACGTGCGCCATCTGAGCCCGCCATCAGTCTTCGCTTCGCCCGCTCGATGCGTCCGAAGCGTGCGGCAATGACCGACGCGGTGAAAGAAGCACGTGCTTACGCCGTTTGAAATGTGCGATTGCGTCGATTAGAGCACGCCGTTGCGCAAGATGAAACGTGCGATTGCGCCGTGTAGAGCGCGTCGCTGCAACGTATGACACACGCAATTTCGTTGCGTAAAACACATCATTGAAAAGATTTAGATAGAGAAATGGCACTGATCAAATCAGTATGCGGAAAGTCCCCGAAGTGGGGCAAGAACTGTTATTTCAGCGAGAACGCCACCATCGTAGGCGAAGTGACCATGGGCGACCATTGCACCGTCTGGTTCAACGCAGTGGTGCGCGGCGACGTTCATTACATCAAGATTGGCAACCGCGTCAACATCCAGGACGGAAGTTGCCTGCACACCCTCTACCAGAAGGCGGGCATCGACATCGGCGACGACGTGACGATCGGCCACAACGTGACGCTGCACGGATGCACCGTGAAAGACTCCGCCCTGATTGGGATGGGGGCGACCGTGCTCGACAATGCCGTCGTCGGAAAGGGCGCCATCATCGCTGCCGGATCACTGGTGCTGTCGAATACCATCGTTGGCGACGGCGAGCTGTGGGGCGGAGTGCCCGCCAAATTCATCAAGCAGGTGGACGCGGAGCAAGCTGCCGAGCTCAATCAGGGCATCGCGGCGCACTACATGACCTATGCGGAGTGGTATCGAGACGAAAACGCCGCTGAGACCTTTCCTGCTCCGACATGCTGATGCAACTCCATCAAAGAGAAGCTTGATGGCTGAACATGTGAGGTCTCCTCGCTGAAATGATGCATCTTTCTCATTGTTAGCGTGTATTTCTATCGCTCTTTGAGAGCATATCTATCGTTTTTTGAGTGCATATCTATTGCTTTTTGAGTGCATATCTATTGCTTTTAGAGTGCATATCTATCGCTTTTAGAGTGCATATCTATCGTTGTGAGTGTGCATAGTGATCGCTTTTAGAGTGCATATCTATCGCTGAAAATTAGAAGATTTATTGCTGATGAAACACGAATCCATCGCAAATGAACAGGCGCTCTGCCCGCCGACGTCACACGCTGCGAACGCCGCGACAGGCCATTCGGAACAGTCGGACTGCGTCTCCACTGTTCGGAGAGGCGCCGTGGCTACGATCGGGTTCTTCGACGGAGTGCATCTGGGCCACCAATGGCTCATCCGACAGGTGAAGTCGATTGCGCAGGAGCGCAGCCTCGACGCGCTCATCGTTACTTTTTCGGAGCATCCGGTGCGCGTGCTGCACCCGGAATTGCCTGTCCGACTGCTCACGACCAGCGCTGAAAAAGAGGCGCTCCTGCTGAATCAGGGCGTCGACCGCGTCGTCATGCTGCCGTTCACGCGCCAGTTGACCGCGCTTTCAGCGCATGACTTCATGCGCGACGTGCTGCAGGCGCAGTACGACGTGCGCGTCCTCGTCATCGGCTACGACCATCGTTTCGGACACAATCGTGCGGAGGGTTTCGACGACTACGCAGCCTACGGACGCGAATTGGGCATCGAGGTCGTGGCGGCTGAGGAACTTCCCGACTCTGCCGGCAAATGGTCGGGCGCCGCCGGTGGCGTTTTGAGCGCGGAAGGTGCGTCCGCAGCGCCCTCGGCAGGGCGTTCCGCACTTTCGGGCGTGTATCCCGACGCAGCCGCGGCGCTCCTCCTCCGTGCTGGCGGCGCAGCGGCAGAGCTTCCGGCCGCGCAACGCGGTTCGATTTCCTCGTCCTACATCCGCCAGTTGCTGACGCAGGGCGAGGTCTTCGTTGCCAATCACTGGCTGGGACATCCCTATCAGTTGAGCGGCCGTGTGGTGGAAGGACATCAGGTGGGGCGCGAGATCGGTTTTCCCACGGCGAACGTCCATCCCGACGACGCGCTCAAGCTCGTGCCGCAGCGCGGCGTCTATGCCGTGCGCGTCCTGCTGGCCGACGGTCGGCGCTATGCAGGCATGCTGAACATCGGGCATCGTCCGACGCTGCGCAACGGGCATGACGAGAGCATCGAAGTCTATCTGCTCGACTTCAGCGGCAACCTCTACGGCGAGCACCTGACGCTGCAGTTCTACTATTTCCTGCGGCCCGAGCGGCCCTTCGAGAGCGTGGAGGAACTGTCGCGCCAGCTCCGCAAGGACGAGGCGCGCGTGCGTAGGCTTCTCGCTGATTGTGACAGCGATTAAGTTTGGCAGTCTCGAAAGAAAGGCGTACCTTTGCAGCCGCAACTGCGCGCGCAGCGTCCGGCGTGGTCCAGGCGCACATCCACAGGTCTGCATGGCTTGACAAAAATACGGCATGGCCTCGCAAAAAACGCCTGCATAGCCTGCAAAAAAAGATCGGGATGGCCTGCAAAAACCCCTGCATAGCCTGAAAAAAGATCGGCATGGCTTGCTAAACAGCCCGCAGGGCTTCACTCCAAAGAAGAATACAGACAAACAACAAGACGATGAATTTCGTAGAAGAACTCAAATGGCGCGGCATGATCCATCAGATGATGCCGGGCACAGAAGAACTCCTTGAGAAAGAAGAGAACGTGGCGGCCTACCTCGGCATCGACCCCACGGCCGACTCACTGCATATCGGCCACCTCTGTGGCGTGATGATGCTCCGCCACTATCAGCGCTGCGGCGGCAAACCGTTCGCTTTGGTCGGCGGCGCCACGGGCATGATTGGCGACCCCTCCGGCAAGAGCCAGGAGCGCAACCTGCTCGACGAGCAGACGCTGGCACACAACGTTGCCTGCATCAAGGCGCAGCTCTCGAAGTTCCTCGACTTCGAAAGCGACGTGCCCAACCGTGCCGAGCTCGTCAACAACTACGACTGGATGAAGGACTTCACCTTCCTCGACTTCGCGCGCGACATCGGCAAGCACATCACCGTCAACTACATGATGGCGAAGGAATCCGTGCAGAAGCGTCTCAACGGCGAGGCGCGCGACGGCCTCAGCTTCACCGAGTTCACCTACCAGTTGCTCCAGGGCTACGACTTCTACTACCTCTCGCAGCACTACAACTGCCGTCTCCAGCTGGGCGGCGCCGACCAGTGGGGCAACATCACGACCGGCTCCGAGCTCATCCGCCGCATGGGCGGCAAGGAGTGCTTTGCGCTCACCTGCCCGCTCGTCACCAAGAGCGACGGCCGCAAGTTCGGCAAGACCGAGAGCGGAAACATCTGGCTCAACCCCAACTACACCTCGCCCTACCAGTTCTATCAGTTCTGGCTCAACGTGCCCGACGAGGACGCGGAGCGCTACATCAAGATCTTCACCTCGCTCACGAAGGAAGAAATCGACGCCCTCATCGAGGCCCACCGCGCCGATCCCGGACAGCGCCAGTTGCAGAAGCGTCTGGCGGAGGAGGTCACCGTCATGGTGCACAGCCGCGAGGCCTACGAGGCTGCCGTCGAGGCTTCGGGCATTCTCTTCGGCAAGTCGACGCGCGAAAGCCTGCTCAAGCTCGACGAGCAGACGCTGCTCGACGTCTTCGATGGCGTTCCCCGCTTCGAGGTCAGCCGCTCGCTCCTCGACGAGGGCGTGAAGGCCATCGACCTGCTCACCGAGCACGCCGCCGTCTTCCCCTCGAAAGGCGAGATGCGCAAGCTCACGCAGGGTGGCGGCGTCAGCATCAACAAGGAGAAGCTGGCCGACCCCAATGCCACGATCACTGCTGCCGACCTGCTCGACGGCAAGTACCTGCTCGCGCAGCAAGGAAAGAAAAAGTATTACCTCCTCATCGCGAAATAAGCCGGCAGTCCCTCTCTGCCAGGCATGACGAGGAAGCGCGGCCGTGGGTTTTGCCCCTGGCCGCGCTTCCTCGTTTTCTATTCCCGGATGTCCGCTCCTGCTTTTCCTCTTCTCGATTTCCGTATTCTTTTCCCCGATTTCCCTTTGACGTCCGCCCGCTCCTCGCTTTTCTTCTTTCCGAATCTCCAATGACGTCTGTCGGCTTCTCTCTTTCCTTCTCTCCGCTTGCTCGACGGCATCAATTCATCTTACCCGCGCGGACGGAATCCGTGCGGCAAATGCTCCGGCGGGTTGGCGTCTGTCTTCCCGTCGGCAGCCGTTCTTGCGTGTCCGCGGGCTACATGAAGATGTTGTCGCTCTGGCTGTGCAGCTCGGCAAACACCTTGTCCATTGCCTTTCCGCCGTCGAACGAGGCAGTGAAGGCGAGGTCGACGTCGAACGTGATGTGCGGGTAGTGCTGCTGTGCGTCACGCAGGGTGTGAAGCACGCGCACGTCGCCCGACAGGCCGCAGATGTCGATGTGCGTCACCCCGTGGCTCTCGACGATGTCGTCGAGCCGGCGGGTGGCCCCTTCGTTGCGGAAGAGCGATAGTTCCTCACGCGTGGGGTCGTCGCCTTTTCGCAGCACGATGGGTGTGCCATAGTCCTCGCACACCGCCTTCAGCAGGGGAGCGAAAATTGCCGCCCCACCACTGTGCTGCACGCAGTGCATGGGCCACGTCCCGCCCTGCGAGCGGAAGGAGCAGTGGTTGGCGGGGTGCCAGTCGGCCGTTATCACGCAGAGGCTGTAGTAGTCGCGTCGCACCCGCAGGAAGTCTGTCAGGGCCGTCATGGCGGCTACTGCACCCGGAACGGCGAGCTCCCCGCTGATGAAGTCGTTCTGCGGATTCACGATGAGCAGCAATCGGGTCGGAGTTGTTTTCATAGGCCATGTGGTTTTTAGGGCTGTATGATGTATCCGGGAAGGATGCAGGATGCATCCGGAATTATTACTGTCCGCTAAACCA
>DBQP01000014.1 GCA_002305265.1 Prevotellaceae bacterium UBA1391
AAAGTTTAGCGGACAGTAATATTAGTTTTTCTAAAGCGCTGGGCGTTTTGAGCGACCGTTTTGCAGCGAGTATCGACAGCTGAAATGCCGGAAGCGACCATGTGAGCAACAGAGCCGGAAGAAGGCGAGCGGCAGGGAGAAAGGGCTCAGAGAATGTAAAAAAGGATAAAAGACGGGGCGCACCGCTGATATTCAACAAAAAAAGCGTAACTTTGCGGCACCTTGTCCTTCGGCTGCGCTGCGGCGATGCATCTCAGCTGAAGGACGGACGCCGAAGTGCAACATCCAAGAACACAAATATAGACAAACTTATCACTACATGGCACAGGAAGATGTATTCAAGAAAGTCGTGAGCCACTGCAAGGAGTACGGCTTCGTTTTCCCCTCAAGCGACATTTACGACGGACTTGGCGCTGTCTACGACTACGGTCAGAACGGCGTGGAGCTGAAGAACAACATCAAACAATACTGGTGGCAGAGCATGGTGCTCATGCACGAGAACATCGTCGGCATCGATTCCGCCATCTTCATGCATCCGACCATCTGGAAGGCCAGCGGACACGTGGACGCATTCAACGACCCGCTCATCGACAACCTGGACAGCAAGAAGCGCTACCGCGCCGACGTGCTCATCGAGGACCAGCTTGCGAAATATGACGAGAAGATCGAGAAAGAAGTAGCCAAGGCACGCAAGCGCTTCGGCGAGAGCTTCGACGAGGAGAAATACCGCGAGACCAGCCCGCGCGTGCAGGAAGAATTGCAGAAGCGCGAGGCGCTGCACGAGCGTTTCTCCAAGGCCATGAACGACAGCAACCTGGAAGAACTGCGTCAGATCATCATCGATGAGGAAATCGTCTGCCCCATCTCCGGCACACGCAACTGGACGGAGGTGCGCCAGTTCAACCTCATGTTCAAGACTGAGATGGGTTCTACGGCCGAAGGCGCCTTCACCGTCTATCTCCGACCCGAGACAGCGCAGGGAATCTTCGTCAACTACCTGAACGTGCAGAAGACGGGACGTATGAAGATTCCGTTTGGCATCGCACAGATTGGCAAGGCATTCCGCAACGAAATCGTCGCCCGCCAGTTCATTTTCCGCATGCGTGAGTTCGAGCAGATGGAGATGCAGTTCTTCATCAAGCCCGGCACCGAGCTCGACTGGTTCGACACCTGGCGCAAGACGCGCATGGCATGGCACCAGAACCTCGGCTTCGGCGCAGAGAACTACCGCTTCCACGACCATGACAAGCTGGCCCACTACGCCAACGCCGCCACCGACATCGAGTTCCGCATGCCGTTCGGCTTCAAGGAAGTGGAGGGCATCCACTCCCGCACCAACTTCGACCTCTCCCAGCATGAGGCGTATTCGGGCAAGAGCATCAAGTATTTCGATCCCGAACTCAAGGAGAGCTACGTGCCCTACGTCATCGAGACCTCCATCGGCGTGGACCGCATGTTCCTCAGCGTGATGTGCCACAGCTACTGCGAGGAGCAGCTCGAGAACGGAGAGACGCGCGTCGTGCTCAAGCTGCCTGCAGCGCTGGCCCCCGTGAAGCTCGCCGTCATGCCGCTCGTGAAGAAAGACGGACTACCGGAAGAGGCGCGCAAGATCATCGACGACCTCAAGTTCCACTTCAACTGCCAGTACGACGAGAAAGACTCCATCGGCAAGCGCTACCGCCGTCAGGACGCCGTCGGAACTCCCTACTGCGCCACTGTCGACTACGACACGCTCAACGACGGCTGCGTGACGCTCCGCTATCGTGACACGATGCAGCAGGAGCGCGTGAAGATCAGCGACCTCCGCGGCATCATCGAAGACAACGTGACCATCACGAGCCTGCTTAAGAAACTCAAGTAACCAGTCATCTATGTTCAAGCAACTGATTTACGCCGCCTCTTTCCTCATCCTGCTCACCTGCGCCACGGCGTGCAGCGAGCAAGACGAGGTGAGCGAGTATGCCAACTGGAAGGAGCGCAACGAGCAGTTCATCGACTCCATCGCCGCTGTGGCCCAGGCAAACGCCGACGGCAGCTGGACCATCATCCGTGCGTTCAGCCTCAGCGACGAGGTGAAGTTCAACGACTCCAGCCAGTACTACATCTACGTGCAGAAGCTCGAGAACGGCACCGGCACACAGCGTCCGCAGTACAACGACTCCATCCGCCTGCACTACATCGGACGCCTCATCGCCTCCGACAGCTATCCGCAGGGACGCGTCTTCGGCAAGAGCTTCCGTGGGACAACGCTCGACGAGCGCACCGATGTGCCCACGCTGATGGGCGTGAACCAGAATGTCGTGGGCATGGCGACTGCGGAAATGCACATGGTCATCGGCGACCACTGGCGCATCTACATTCCCGCCTACCTCGGCTACGGAAGCACGACGTACTCCTCCGCCAACATCCCGGCCCACTCTGCGCTCATCTTCGAGGCAAAGCTGGCACGCATCTACCGCTATCAGATTGATACGAACACAGACTGGTGGTAAGCCGGCCGCGCCTGCCGACTGCGAACCAGGCACAACACCACATAGAAAATCCCGCTGTCATCCTTCGACGACAGCGGGATTTTCATATTTAAAGCGAGATTTTCTTATTTTCTTGATGCAGAAGAGCAGCGAACTGACAGGCATTTTAATGCGCCCGAAAGCCTAATCTCAAGCAATCAATCGCCCAAATTCAGGCAAACTTTCACCTCATCGCCAGTAAACTATCGCCCCCATCTCAGGCAATCACGTGCCTAATCTCAAGCAATCAGTTTTCTTGCAGCGCATGAGACGGTGCGTCATCATCCACCCACGCAGCGCAGGCGACACCATACTTATCGATGTTTCTCACCATGATGTCTGCGACGCACATGCATCCCTCGCACTGCGGATTGTTCTGCTTGTCGCCAATCCACGACAGTGCCTTCTGCTTGTATTGCTCCGATATCTTGCCGGCTACCGCCATCTTGTAGTAGAAGCAATCCTCCAGCAGCTCGTTTGGAAAAATCTGAAGATCCAAGATCTTGAGGGCTTCTTCCTTGGTCATAGGCTTTGTACTACGTACGGGCTTATCGCACGATCGTCTGCTCGCGGTCGGGACCTACGCTGACAATCGTGATCGGCGTATCGAGCTCACGCTCCAGAAAGGCGATGTAGTCGCTGAAGGCTTTCGGGAACTGCGTCTCGCTCGTGAGCTTCGTCAGATCCTGCTGCCAGCCTGGCAGCTCCTCATACAGCGGTGTGATGCCGGTCTGGATGTCGTAAGGGAAATCGCGGGTCACGCTTCCGTCGGCCAGTTGGTAGGCCGTGCAGGCCTTGATGGTGGCGAAGGAGTCGAGCACGTCGCTCTTCATCATGATGAGCTGAGTCACGCCGCTCACCATGATGGCGTAGCGCAGTGCCACGAGGTCAATCCATCCGCAGCGGCGCTCACGTCCCGTCACTGCGCCGTATTCGTGGCCAATGTCGCGCATCTTCTTTCCGGTCTCGTCGAAGAGTTCCGTCGGGAACGGACCGGCACCGACGCGTGTGCAGTATGCCTTGAAGATGCCAATCACCTCGCCTATCTTGTTCGGGCCGATGCCCAGGCCTGTGCAGGCTCCTGCGCAGATGGTGTTGGAGGACGTCACGAACGGATACGAGCCGAAGTCGACGTCGAGCATCGTTCCCTGCGCGCCCTCGGCCAGGATGCTCTTGCCGCTCTTCAGCAGCTTGTTCACCTCGTGCTCCGAGTCTACAATGGGGAACTGGCGGAGATAGGCGATGCCTTCCATCCATGTCTTCTCCACCTCGGTGAGATCGTAGTCCGTGTAGTTCAGACTGCGGAGCATCTCTTCGTGGCGTGCCTTGTGGGCGGCATACTTCTCCTCGAAGTTCTCCAGGATGTCGCCCACACGCAGTCCGCTGCGCGACACCTTGTCCGTATAGGCGGGTCCGATGCCCTTTCCGGTCGTTCCCACCTTGTCCTTGCCCTTCGCAGCCTCGTAGGCGGCATCAAGCAGACGGTGCGTCGGCATGATGAGATGGGCTTTCTTCGAGATGTGCAAACGCTCGTGCAGCGGATGGCCGCTTTTCTCCAGCGCCTTGGCCTCTTCCATGAAGAGATCGGGCGCAAGCACGACGCCGTTGCCGATGATATTCACCTTTCCTCCCTGGAAAATGCCAGACGGAATGGATCGGAGCACAAATTTCTGTCCTTCGAACTCGAGCGTGTGTCCTGCATTGGGGCCACCCTGGAAACGTGCGACCACATCGTAGCGCGGTGTGAGGACGTCAACGACCTTGCCTTTACCTTCGTCTCCCCACTGGAGACCCAAAAGAACATCGATTTTCATAATGTATGCTGTGTGTTTGCGAGCCTGCGCCATGCCGCGTCGGGCATGCGTCAGAACCCTATTCAAGTGATGATTCCATCCAATTGCGGCTGCGCGGCATGGCACCGGCAGGCGCACCTCATTTCTTCTTGGCCGCCGCCTTCTCTTTCTCGCGCAGGTATCGGTTGTGCGCCTTGGTGATGGCCGCCTGGCAGCGCGAGCACGTGCCGTAGGCGCAGAGCGCCACCGATGCCACGTGCAGCCGGCGGAAACGAGTCTGCGAGATGGCCTCCGTCACAGCTTCCGACTCCACGCGCGTCACCGTCCCGCAGTGGACACACACCTGATAGAAGTGGTCGCGCAGCGGGATGGAAGGCTCGTAGCAGAGCGTCGACCCGAACGTGTGGCACGTGACGAGGCCCAGCCGGAGGAAGAGGTCGATGGAATGGTAGACAGTGGCCAGGCTGACCCGGAACGTGTTCTCCATCTCCTGCCGGATTTCCTCCGCCGTGAACGGCACCTTTCGGTCGTAGATGGCACGCAGAATGGCTGTCCGTTCGAGCGTGCGGCGCATGCCGTGCTCGAGCAGATACGAGTTCAATGTTGCAAGCGCCGTGTCGAAGGGAGTGACCTTTTCCATTGCCAGAATTCTCTCGAAGTGCGCCCTGGCCGACAGGCGGCCGAGGGTGCATTCCAAGTGCTGTGCAAAATTACGACAATTTCGCCGAAGGTTCAAATAAAAAATGCAGAAATGTCAGCAGCAGCGACATTTCCGCATTTTTTTGTAACCATTCGGCCTGCAGGGGCTCGCATCGCGGCTGGTGGCACCGTTCATGCCGTCAGCCGCACCTGTGTCTTGTCTCCCCCGCCCGAGTGGCCTGCGCCTCACGCGAGGCGGTCGAGCAGCCGCCGGGCCGCCAGCTGCACCTGCGGGTTCGCATCGGCCAGCGCGGCCTGGGCCTGGTCCGCCGCTTCCTGCAAGGCGCGAGGGGCCAGCGGATGGAGACGGATGACGTGCATGAGCGTGTAGTAGCCGCAGAGCTGGGGCACTTCCCGCTCGCTGGCCATCCACTGAAACGCCTTCTCGGCCGCCCAAGGGGTGCGCGAGAAGAGGTAGAGGGAAGCCACCTGAGCGAGCTCGACCGTGCGGATCTGCTCCAGCCACACCTCGGCCAGATCGCTGGAGAAGTCCTCCGCCGGCTGGAGCTGGAGCGCGAGGAAGCGGCACTCGCGCACGGGCTGCTGCCACAACTGCTGCGCCAGCGGCGCGAGCATGTCGGCATGCTCCACGCGCAGCTCGCCGGCGAGTGCCTCGAGCCGGGGCAGTTCCACCCCGTAGTTCACGCGGTAGTCCTGCGTCAGGCCCGCATCCCTCATGGCCGCCGAGGCCACGCCGTTCATCATGGCATGCAGGTCTTTCTTGATGGTGCGGAGCGCCTCGTCGATGTATGCTTGTGTGTCCATCGTCTGTGTCGGGGCTTAGCGGTTGACGTAGGGCAGCGTCGCGTAGTCGCGGGAGTAGCGGAGCATCTGCTCGGCGTAGCCCTCGGTGTAGGAGAGGGTCACGCCGACGATGTTGCCCTCGCGGTCGCGCTCAGCCGTATAGACGGGATTGATGAAGCCCTTGTAGGGCGCCAGGTTGAGGTGGGCATAGCGATCGAGAATCTCCTGATGGAGCACGGGATCCACTTTCACGCCGTAATCCTCCACCAGCTTCCGGGCACCGGCATAGTCGCCCTCGCTCTTCACGCGCTGCACTTCAGCCAGCAGGCGTCCGAAGAGGCCGCGCAATTTCTCGTAGTCGTTGATGCGCACGTAGGTCTTGCCGTCGCGCTTGACGAGTTCCACCACGTTGTCGGCCTTTCCGTTCTCAAAGGCCCAGCGGGCGATGAGGGCACGGTTGCGCATGTGGGCTTCCTCGATGTCGTTGCCGGGCTGGATGCGCACGAGCTGCGTCATGAGGCCATTCATCATGTAGCTGTAGTACTGCGCCTTGTAGGCCTGCGCGTCGGGCACGAGGCCAAGCTCCTGCAGTTTCGGGTCGGCCAGGTAGTAGAGCCCGAAGAGGTCGGCGCGAGCCTCCTCGATGGTGCTGCCGTAGGCCTTCAGCGAGTCGGAGTCGACACCGGGCAGCAGGCGTCCGCTGCCGTGGCCGAGACACTCGTGTAGGTCGGTGTGGAGGTCGTCGGTGAGGTCGGCATAGGCTTCCATCAGGTCGAGTTCCTCTTTGCCGAGGGCAAACTCGGCGGAGAATCCAGTGCCTTTTGCCGCCTTGTTGTAGGCGTCGGTGAGATTGCCGATGGTCACACTCTTGCTGCCGTGCTCACGGCGCACCCAGTCGCTGTTCGGCAGGTTGATGCCGATGGCGGTGGAGGGGTAGAGGTCGCCTCCGAGGATGGCGGCGGTGATGACCTTGGCCGATATGCCCTTCACCTCGTCTTTCTTGAATCGTGCGTCCACCGGGCTGTGGTCCTCAAACCACTGGGCGTTGGCGCTGAGCGTCTCGGTGCGCTTCGTGGCCTCGAGGTCCTTGAAGTTGACGATCGACTCCCACGAGGCTTTCATGCCGAGCGGGTCGCCGTACGACTCTGTGAAGCCGTTGACGAAGTCGACCAAGGGCGCCGTGTTCTCCGCCCAAAGGATGGTGTAGGCGTCGAACGTGTGCAGGTCGCCGGTCTGATAGAACTCCACGAGGCGGTCGATGACGGCCTGCTGGTCCTTGTCCTCGGCAAACTGCCGGGCGCGGTTGAGGTAGGCCACGATGGGCGCGAGGGCCTCGCCGTAGAGCCCGCTGGTGGTCCATTTCACCTCCTGCACGCGACCGTCCTTCTTCACGAGACGCGAGTTCATGCCGTACATTACGGGACGCGGGTCGTCGGCCTTCTTCTGTGCCTTGTAGAAGGCTTCGGCCTCTGCCTGCGTCACGCCGTCGTAGTAGTTGCCGGCCGACGTGAGCACGAGGTCAGCGCCTGCGGCCAGATTCACGCGCTTCGGCATGACTTCGGGATTGAAGATGACAGGGCAGATTTCCTCCAGGAAAGCGTCGGCATTGCGATAGCCGAAGTCGGCGACGAGCTGTTTGAAGGCCGGCAGCGTCTTCACCTGCGTGCGGAAGAAGGCCTCGCTGAAGCCGGGCACGAATTTCTCGCTGCCGTAGTGGTGGTGGATGCCGCTGCTGAACCACACGCGCTTGAGGTAGACCTCGAGCGCGGCGAAGTCGGCCGAGCGGCGGTCGCCCTGAAAGTCGGTGTAGATGGTCTCCAGCGTCTTGCGGATGCGCAGGTTGTACTTGCCGTTCTGGTCGAACAGAATGTCGCGGCCCAGCAGCGCCGCCTCTTGCAGATAGTAGATGAATGTCTTCTGGCGGAGCGACAGTGCGTCGAATCCCTCCACCTTGTAGCGCAGCATCTGCAGATCGGCAAAGCGCTCGTCGGTGTATTGGAATCCGTCGGCCTGCGCCGAAGCGCCGGCGGCCTGTGCGGCCAGCAATGCTGTGATGGTCATTGTCTTGAGAATGGATTTCATTAGAAAAGAAATTGTGTTTAAACTGTTGAGAAAACCGGAGTTCCGATTTTCAATTTCCGCAGTTCCGGTTTTTGATGTTCGGAACTGCGTTTTTTGTGGGTTGTGCGTGAGGCGAGACAACTGAAGCGGCATCCGCCCCACCCGACGCGCCAAGCCGTCGCGGCCATGACGCGGGCGACGACGACATCTGCTGCCCGCCACGGGCCGCCGCTGCGCGCTGCCGAGGCACGCTATCCGGCCGCTTCGTCGGCATGCTCGGCAGCCTTGGCCTCGTTCCAGAGCGTGTCCATCTCCTCGAGCGTGCAGTCCTGGAGCGAGCGGCCCGCGCGGATCGTATGCTCCTCCACGTAGTTGAAGCGGCGGATGAACTTCTGGTTCGTGCGCTCGAGCGCGTTGTCGGGGTTGATGTGGTAGAGGCGGGCCGCATTGATGAGGGAGAAGAGGACGTCGCCAAACTCGCTGGTGGCGCGCTCGCGGTCCATGTCGGCCACTTCTGCCTCAAACTCGCCGATTTCCTCCTTCACCTTCTTCCAGACGTCCTCGCGCCGCTCCCAGTCGAAACCGACGTTGCGCGCCTTGTCCTGAATGCGGTAGGCCTTGACGAGCGAAGGCAGCGCGCCGGGCACGCCGGAGAGCACCGTCTTGTTGCCGTCTTTCTCGCGCAACTTGAGCTGCTCCCACGACTTGAGCACGTCGCCGGCCGACTCGGCCACGGCATCGCCGTAGACGTGTGGATGACGGTAAATGAGTTTGTCGCACACTTGGTTGCAGACGTCGGCCACATCGAAGCGGCCACGCTCGCGGC
Source organism: Prevotellaceae bacterium UBA1391 (assembly GCA_002305265.1). Taxonomy (GTDB): domain Bacteria; phylum Bacteroidota; class Bacteroidia; order Bacteroidales; family Bacteroidaceae; genus UBA3839. The sequence continues at coordinate 8,634 of DBQP01000014.1, forward strand.
CGATGACGCTGTAGAAGACCACGTGCATGAGCACGTCGCCCAGTTCCTTGCTGATCTCATGGTCGTCCGCCTTGATGAGGGCGTCGCACAGCTCGTATACTTCCTCTATGGTGTTGGGGCGCAGGCTCTCGTACGTCTGCTTGCGGTCCCACGGGCACTTCTCCCGCAGCGTGTCCATGACGTCGAGCAAACGGCCGAACGCCGCCAGTTGTTCTTCTCTTGTATGCATGGGTATCGGAATATTGAATCGAACAGCATCTGAAATGCGCCACAAAGTTACACAAAATTATTGGCAGCAACATAAAAAAATGTATCTTTACCTGTTGGCGGAATTAATT
>DBQP01000001.1 GCA_002305265.1 Prevotellaceae bacterium UBA1391
ATTTGCTTCCACCTTATATATATATGATTAGAGTCCCAAACCATATATGATTAGCCTACTTATATATATGATTAGCCTACATTCGGTAGAAAATCTACTTCGCTACAGGTGCCATGGGGCATACTGCCACCGGACGGAGTGCCACCACAGTCGCCATGACGCACGCAGCCACCGGCCACAGGGTGCGCGTCCCATGCAGCGAGCGCCTACAGTGCCTGCATGTCGTTGAGCCGCTTGTAGTAGCCGCCGAGCGCAATGAGCTCATCGTGCGTGCCGCACTCGACAATCTGACCCTCGTGCATCACGTAGATGACATCGGCATTCTTGATCGTGGAGAGGCGGTGGGCGATGGCGATGGTGGTGCGCGACTTCATCAGGCGCTCCAGCGCCGACTGCACCAGCTTCTCGCTCTCGGTGTCGAGGGCCGACGTGGCCTCGTCGAGGATGAGAATCGGCGGATTCTTGAGGATGGCGCGGGCGATGGACACACGCTGGCGCTGTCCGCCGGAGAGGCGTCCGCCGCGGTCGCCGACAAGCGTGTCGTAGCCGTTCTCCATCTCCATGATGAACTCGTGGGCGTTGGCGATGCGTGCTGCCGCCTCCACCTGCTCGCGGGTGGCGCCGTCGACGCCGAAGGCGATGTTGTTGAACACGGTGTCGTTGAAGAGGATGGCTTCCTGGTTGACGTTGCCGATGAGGGCGCGGAGCGACTTGATGCGCACGTCGCGCACGTCGATGTCGTCGATGAGGATTTGTCCGGACGTCACGTCGTGGTAGCGCGGGATGAGGTCGACGAGCGTGGACTTGCCCGAGCCCGACTGCCCCACGAGCGCGATGGTCTTTCCCTTCGGAATCGTCAGGCTGACGTGTCGGAGGATTTCCCGGTCGCCCGTGTAGGTGAAGCAGACGTCGCGCAGCTCGATCTGGCTGTGGAGCCCGTCGAGCACCTGTGGCTCGGCCACCTCGCGGATGGTGTTCTCCGCATCCATGATCTTGTTGATGCGTTCCATCGAGGCCATGCCCTTCTGAATGGTGTAGCCCGCCTTCGAGAGTTCCTTGAGCGGCTGGAGCGAGGTGTAGAGGATGATGAGGTAGTAGATGAACGTCGGCGCGTCGATGGGCGAGCTGCCCGAGAAAATCAGCATACCGCCGAACCAGAGGACGACGACGATCATGCACGTGCCGAGAAACTCGCTCACGGGGTGGGCGGCGCTTTGGCGGATGGAGACGCGCATGGCTGCGTCGCGGTATTCGTTGTTCACCTTGCGGAAGCGCTCCTCCATCTTCCTTTCGGCCACGAATGCCTTGATGATGCGGAGTCCACCCAGCGTCTCCTCGATCTGGCTGAGTCCGTCGCTCCATTTCGACTGCGCGAACAGGCTCTTGCGCTTGAGCGTCTTGCCGATGCGTCCGATGCCGATGGCCATGAGCGGCACCACGAGCAGGGTGAAGATGCTGAGCTGCCACGACATGTAGAAGAGCGTGCCGAGGTAGACCAGCAGGAAGATAGGATTCTTGATGACCATGTCGAGCGACGAGCCGACGCTGGAGTCGACCTCGTTGACGTCCGTCGACACGCGGGCGAGGATGTCTCCCTTGCGCTCCTCGCTGAAGAAGCTGAGGGGCAGGGCCAGAATCTTGCGGTAGAGGGCCACGCGGATGTCGCGCACGATGCCCGTCTTGATGGGCATCAGACAGGCCGATCCGGCGAAGTAGGCGCCGGTCTTCAGCAGCGTCATCAGTGCGAGCGCCACGCCCATGATCAGCAGCGTCGTGGCCTGCCCGTGGCGTGCGATGAGTTCCTGGGAGTAATAGTAGCCGTTGTTGGTCAGCACTTCCTTGAAGTCGCCGATGCCCTCGCTGGTCCAGGGGATGAACTCGTAGTGCGCCTGTTCGATGCCGAAGAGGATGTTGAGGATGGGCACCAGCACCATGAAGGAGAAGACATTGAAAAAGGCGGTCAGCACGTTGAAACCGAACGTGGCGGCCACATAGCCTTTGTAGGGGGCAAAATACTTGCCCATGATTTTAAAGAATTCCTTCATGGATGTGCGGTGTCGGTTAAGGTTGAAGCGGAAAGAGCGGGATGAGGGGCCCGTCGCGGGGAGAATAAATGTGGCGGACGGACGGAAGAGATGTGAAGTACGGACGGGAAAAGATGACGCGTACGAATGAAAAAGGCGCTGGACGAGCGGATGAGCAGCAGCGGGCAGCGAGCAAACTGCTGAGGGCGCTCGGAAGCCTGCTGCGTGCGCACCGCGCTGGGGCTACGCCCTACTTGCGGCCGAAGTCGGCCGGCACCTCGCCCCAGTGCTCCGTGTCCCACTTCACGATGCGGTTCTGCCACGTGTGGGTCTGCAGCCAGCGCTCGGCGCGCGTCACCATGTCGAGCAGCGGGGCGGTGGTCGCCGTGCGCGGCAGGGTGGTCTTGCATTTCTTCTTCTGCACCCAAATCTGCGCCGTGCGGCTGTCGGAGTAGATGGGCATCGTGCCCAGTCCCTTCTGCTTCAGCAGGGCGAGGGCATGGACGATGGCGAGAAACTCGCCGATGTTGTTCGTGCCGTGCACGGGGCCGTAGTGGAAGATTTCCTGCCCGGTGCGCAGGTAGATGCCGCGATACTCCATCGGTCCGGGATTGCCGCTGCAGGCGGCGTCGACGGCAATGGCCTCGGCCGCCACCTCGGGGGGAAGTGGCAGCAGCGTGTCGTGGCGGTAGTCGGGCGGATTCTGGAGCAAGGGACGGGCGGGTGAAGGTGGAACGGAAAGTCGGGGCGGGCGCAGCGGCAGCGCGGCAGGCGTACGGCCGCCGCGGCCTGCTACATGCGCTCGGGCATCTCGATGCCGAGCAGGCCCATGGCGTTGCGCACGACCTTGGCCACGGCGCGGGAGAGGGCGAGGCGGAAGATCTTCTTCTGCTCGTCGGTCTCGCCCAGGATGGTGAAGTCGTGGTAGAACTGGTTGAACTCCTTGGTCAGCTCGTAGCAGTAGTTGGCCAGTCCCGAAGGCGAATAGTCGGTGGCGGCCTGTCGGAGCGCCGTGCGGAAGGCGTTGAGCTTCTGGATGAGCTCCGTCTCCTTCAGGCTGACCTCGGTGGTGGTGTCGAGCTGCGCCGGCACGACGATGCCGGCCTCCTCTGCCTTGCGCAGGATGGAGGCGATGCGGGCGTAGGTGTACTGGATGAAGGGGCCGGTGTTGCCGTTGAAGTCGATGGACTCCTCGGGGTTGAAGAGCATGTTCTTGCGGGCGTCCACCTTGAGGATGAAGTATTTGAGCGCGCCGAGGCCGACCTTGCGTGCCACCTCGCGTGCTTCTGCCTCGCTGAGCTGGATTTTCTTGGTCATCTCCTTCGACACGTTGTAGGCGTCGTCCACCATCTGCTGCATGAGGTCGTCGGCGTCGACCACGGTTCCCTCGCGCGACTTCATCTTGCCGTTGGGGAGCTCGACCATGCCGTAGCTGAAGTGGACGAGGCTCTTGCCCCAGCTGAAGCCGAGCTTGTCGAGGAGGATGGAGAGCACCTGGAAGTGGTAGTTCTGCTCGTTGCCCACCACGTAGATCATCTGGTCGATGGCGTAGTCCTCGAAGCGCATCTTGGCGGTGCCGATGTCCTGCGTCATGTAGACCGAGGTGCCGTCGGAGCGCAGGAGCAGTTTCTCGTCGAGCCCGTCGGCCTCGAGGTTGGCCCACACCGAGCCGTCGTCGCGGCGATAGAAGAGGCCCTTGTCGAGTCCTTCGAGCACTTGCTGCTTGCCCACGAGGTAGGTGTCGGACTCGTAGTAGATCTTGTCGAAGCTGACGCCCATCTGCTGGTAGGTCTCGTCGAATCCGGCGTACACCCACTCGTTCATCATCTGCCACAGGCGGCGCACCTCGGGGTCGTTCTGCTCCCACTTGACGAGCATCTCGTGGGCCTCGACGATGAGCGGCGCCTCCTGCTTGGCCTTCTCCTTGGCGGCCTCGGGCTCCATGCCTTCGGCCACGAAGCGGGCGGCCAGCTGCTCGCACTCGGCCTTGTAGTGCTTGTCGAAGAGCACGTAGAAGTCGCCGATGAGGTGGTCGCCCTTCTTGCCGGCCTGCTCGGGCGTGATGCCGTTGCCCCACTTCTGCCAGGCCAGCATGCTCTTGCAGATGTGGATGCCGCGGTCGTTCACGATGTTGGTCTTCACGACGCGGTTGCCGGCGGCGGCCATGATGCGCGCGAGGGCGGCGCCGAGGAGGTTGTTGCGCACGTGGCCGAGGTGGAGCGGCTTGTTGGTGTTGGGCGAGGAGTACTCGATCATCACGAGCGGGCTCTGCTCCGTGACGGGGCTGAAGCCGAAGCGCTCGTCGGCGGCAATCTCGTTGAGGAGCTGGATCCAGGCCGCCGGACTGACGACGATGTTGAGGAATCCCTTCACCACATTGAAGTCGGCCACGACGCCGGGGGCCTGCTCCTTGAGCACGCTGCCGAGATCGGCAGCCACGTCCTCGGGCTTCTTGCCGGCCATCTTCACGAAGGGGAAGACGACGACGGTGAGGTGTCCCTCAAATTCTTTCTTCGTTTTCTGGAGCTGCACTTGCTCCGCTGTCACGTCGGCACCGTAGAGTGCCTTCACGCCGGCGATGACCGCGCGGGTGAGTTGCTGTTCTATTGTCATGATACAATCTGTTGTCGTAGATGCTGGCGCCCTGCCGCTGCCTCCGGTCGCGTGCACGGGAGACATAAGGCGCTAATCGCTGCAAAGTTACGTCTTTTCTCGCAAATACTCAAAGCATCGGCGCGAAAACTCGCTGCAGCAGTCCACATCCGCGCCTGCGGGCCGGTGCAGACGGCCGGACGGCGCGCGAAGCGGCGGAAACGACTGCGTTCGTTTTGCGAATCGGCTGCGCTCGTTTTGCGAAACGACTGCGCTCGTTTTTTTCCGGATGCCAACATGAAGTTCCGCCCGACGGCGCACGCGGTGCGGCGCTGGCGGCGCGAGGCGATGCGGGAAGGCCTTCGTGGCGCGACGGGAAGGCCTTCGCATCCTTACAAGCAGAGCGGGGCGGGCCGGGCGAAGCGGCGCAGCAGGCGCGGGAAGGCGCGGTAGGCGGCACGAAAAGGCTCCATGCAGGGCGGAGCGTGCATGGAGCCTGGGCGGGAACGCGGCGCGGCCGGAGAAACGGAAGACCAGACGGCGGAATGGGGCGTCGCTGGGCTGAGGGCTGGCGTCACCAGCGGCCGCCCCCGCCGCCGGGCCATCCGCCTCCACCGCCGCCGCTGTAGGTGCCGGTAGCGGCCGTGAGGGTCGTGGAGGTGCCGCCGCTGACGGTGGCGCCTTCGGTGTAGTAGCCGCCGAAGAAGGGGGTGCCGCCGCTGACGGTGACGCCCGACTTGAGCGTATAGCTGCTGCCGCTGGCGAGGCTGGCGAGGGAGAGGAAGAGGCCGGTGCCGCCGCTGGCGGGCGCCTTGAAGACGGCGAGCGGGGTGCTGCCGCTGGTGAGCGCATAGTTGCTGTTGGCGGTCCAGGAGCCCGACACGTAGCCTTGCGAGACGCTGGCGTTGCTCTCGACGCCGCCGAAGGCGACGACGGTGCCGCCCGTGATGTAGAGCTTGTAGCCGCCCTCGGTGTTGGCGTCGATGGCCACTTCGGGGCTGGAGGCGCCGGCTGCGTAGACGACGCCGCCCTTGATGTAGCAGTTGCCGTTGGCGTCGATTCCGTCGTTGCCGGTGGCGCGGGCGTAGACGTAGCCGCCGGAGATGGTGAGGTGGCTGGCGGAGTTGATGGCGTCGTCGGTGGAGGTGGCCATGACGATGCCGCCCGAGATGTCGATGGTCTTCTTGCTCTCGATGCCTTCGGGGGCGCTCGACTCACGTCCGGAGGAGACGGTGCTGCCGGTGGCGCTGGCGGTCACGCTGCCTCCGCTGATGCTGATGGCGCCGTCGGCGCGGATGGCCTTGGCGGAGGTGGTGTAGGAGGAGGAGTAGACATAGGCGGTGCCGGTGGTGACGGCGGTGAGGCTGCCGTCGACGACGTTGAGCGCGCCGTCGCATTTGATGCCTTTGCCGCCCTTGCCCGAGTTGGAGAGGGAGACGGTGCCGCCGCTGATGCTGAGGTTGCCGCCGGTGGAGATGGCTGCCGAGCCCTTGGCCTCGAGGGCCGAGGAGTCGTAGTAGCCGGCGCCTGTGACGGTGGCCGTGACGCTGCCGCCGGCGATGCTGAGCTGGCCGTCGCTCTTGAGGGCCTTGCTGCCCGTGCCGGAGGTCTGTAGCGTGAGGGTGCCGCCGGTGATGAGGATGTCGGCGGCGGAGGAGAGGGCCGAGGAGGCCTTGTATTCGCCTTCGGTGGCGTCGTAGGTGGCATTGCCCGTGGTGGTGATGCTGACGGTGGTGCCGGAGAGGGTGAGGAGCGAGTCGCACTTGAGGCCCTTGCCTCCGGCGGCGGCGCTGCTGATGGTGAGCGAGCCGCCGGAGAGGATGGCCTGGCCGTCCAGCTCGTCGCCCTCGGCGTTGGCCTCTACCTGGATGCCGTCGTCGCCCGCGCCGCTGACGCTGAGCGTGCCGCCCTTCATCTCGAGGTACTGCCCGACGTGCATGCCGTCGGCCACGGCGCTGAGAATCTGAATCTTGCCGGTGGACTTCTTGAGCTCGGTGTATTCACCGCTCTTGTAGGCATGGTTGGCATTGCCCGTGAGGGTGAGCGTGCCGGCGTCCTTGAACTCGACGTGGCCCTTGACGTTGAAGCAGGCTTTCTGCGTGCCCGAGGCGGCGTCGGCAAAGACGTTGGTCGTGCCGTCGGCCAGCGAGATGGAGATGCGCTTGCCGTTCTGCACGTCGAAGGCCGCCCCGCTCGTGCTGGTGAGGCTGACGCCGTTGAGCACGATCGACGACTTGTAGGATCCGCTGAGGAGGAAGCTGCCTGCGGTGCTGCTGCCGGAGAGCGTGTAGGTGATTTCGCCGGTGGTGTCGTCGAGGGCGTCGGACTGTGCGATGCTGACATGCGCGCCGCTGACGGTGGCCTCGACGAAGCGCATGATGTTGCCGGCGACGCTCACCTGCGCCGAGGCGCCGTCGTAGGCGATGCGCACGGTGCCGTCGACGACGTCGGCATGGTCGGTGTACATGCGGGTGATGGCGGAGGTGGGAATGGCGCGACCGAGGATGGTGAGCGTCGTGCCGCCGTCATAGGTCATGTCGCCGGCCTGTGCGGCGGGTATGTCGTAGGTGACGCTGCCGGTCACGACGTGGAGCGTCTGCGCGCCGACGGTCATGGTCGGCACGACGAGGGCTGCGCCAGCGAGGCACAGCGGGAGAAGAAGGGGGCTGCGCTTCATCTGACGAGGAGTTTGGAAGTGGTGATGCGGGATTGGATGATGTAGAGTCCGCGGGGGAGCCGGCTGCGGGCTTCGGAGAGGGAGGCGAACGTGCCGGCCCGCTGGCCGGCGGCGGTGAAGACGGTGACGGGGGCGTCGGCATCGGCCTCGGCGAGCGTGCGGATGGCGTTGGCCTCATCGGTGGAGAAGGCCATGCTGGCAAGCGTGCTCAGCGGCAGCACGTAGATGGAGGTGCCGTCGGAGACGCGGAGCTGCCCGTCGACGATGGTCATCTCCAGGCCTTCGGCTGCGACGGAAACGGTCTGTCCGTCGGCCGTGGTGAAGACGAGCCGCTTGTAGTCGTCGGCCTTCGCCAGCAGGGAGGCGAGGACGAAGAGCAGCATCAGATAGCATTTGATCATCATAGTCTGTCGGTGGTTGATGTGGGAAAAGGAAGTTGGGCAGCGCGGGAAGGCAAGACACGGATGCTGCGGTGGCGGCAGCAGGAGGGAATATGTGCCTTCCGAACGTCGACGTTGCGGAATAAATGCAGAAAATATAAGATAAAAGCGCTTTATTATTTCATATCATCTGTATTTTGCGTGCAAAGGTAGTAAATTGTAAACAAAGCGGCGTGAGCCGGAGGGAAAAGATTTGCCCTCATTTGCTTTTTTTGTCCTTTCCGCCGCTTTTCGCGCGAAATTTAGCATTCTTTAAACGACGAGATGCTGGATATGTGGCGAGAAACCTCTAAATTTGCCCCGAAAATCATTCAGACAGGCGCGCGTGCTTCGCTATCGACAAGCGGCTGAAGCCCCGTACGCGCCGCAATGACACAATGAAACACCTCGGTTCACATCTGCTCAGCATCGTGCTCTCGCTCCTCGTCGTCGTATTGGGAGTGGGCGTGCAGTTCGTGCATTGCCAGCACAGCAATGCCATTGCGATTGCTGCCTTCAGCGAGATGGGCCAGGGTATGGAGGCACCACACCGCCCCGCAGCCTGCCACGACGAGCAGACGCAGCCGGAGCACATGGCGGCCATGCAGCTGTGCAACACCAACGAGCGCTGCTTCGACTTCCACGAGCTGCGTCTCACGCCGACGACGGTGCATTCGCTGCAGACGCAGATTGACGGTGCCGTCAGTTTCATTCTTCCTCCCTATTTGCTGTCTGAAGGCTTCGCACAGCCTGCCTCCTGCAGGGCCGAAGCCCTTCCGACGGACGGCACGACGTGCCACGCACCACCGCGACAATATCTCAGGCGGTTGTGCACACTCCTGATTTGACACGTTTCTTTCCCTTCTTCCGCAGCTGACGAGCGTTCGTCGGCCTGCATGGCTGCATGCATGATGCAGCGAGAGAAGGCCTGCCCAGCAGCACCGGCACGCAACACGTGCCGGCCGGCGGACATTCCGCCGCCCTGGGCAAAGCGAGCCTGAGCGCAGGACGCTCCTGTCCGCAGCTCCGGACCTCTACGGCCGACGACGCCCCCTGACGGCATTTCCGCAAGGGCGCCGGAAAGAAACAACAACGTCAAATCAGCACACACACATGAATCATAGAATCTTACTTTCGCTTGCTCTTGCCTTCGCAGCAGGAGCGGCACAAGCCTATACGCTGCCGACCGACTCGGCAGCACACGCCACGCACCACGACAACGACTCGACGGGAATCGGCGGCGACGTGACCGACCTCAAGGAGGTGTCCATCATCCAGCATATCGGTTTCCGCCGCCACGCCGGCGCTGAGAACGCATTCACCATCGGGCAGAAGGAAATGTTCCGCGCGGCGTGCTGCAACCTCGGCGAGAGCTTCCAGACGAATCCCTCGGTAGACGTGGCCTACACCGACGCGGCGACGGGCGCCAAGCAAATCAAGCTGCTCGGCCTGTCGGGCACCTACGTGCAGATGCTGGCCGAAACGCTGCCGGCCTTCCGCGGCAGCGCCCTGCCCTATGCGCTGGGCTACGTGCCCGGCACATGGATGAAGGGCATCCAGGTGTCGAAAGGCACGGCCAGCGTGAAGAACGGCTACGAGAGCGTGACGGGACAGATCAACATCGACTACCTCAAGCCTGAGGACGAGCCGCACGCACACTTCAACCTCTTCGGCGACACGAAGACCCGCGTGGAGTTCAACGCCGACGCCAACTTCCACCTCAACGACAAGCTCTCCACCGTGGTCATGGGACACTTCGACAAGACGTTCGAGGAGCACGACGAGAACAACGACGGCTTCTACGACCGTCCACGCGCACGCCAGCTCAATCTCATGAACCGCTGGAAGTATGCCAGCGACGCCTACATCTTCCACGGAGGCGTGAGCAGCCTGCACGAGAAGCGACAAGGCGGACAGATGGAGCACGCCGGCATGGGGGCGGACGCGCATCCACGCTACCAGATCGACATCGAGGCCGACCGCATCGACGCCTTCATGAAGCACGCCTTCGTGCTCAATCCGGAGAACGGAACCAACATCGCACTCATGACCAGCGGCGCCTTCCAAAGCCTGGACGCGCTCTACGGCCACAAGGCATACGGCGTCGACGAGCGGAATGCATACGCATCGCTCATGTTCGAGACGAACTTCCACAGCGTGCACAACCTCTCGACCGGACTCTCGCTGCAGCACGACTATCTCTCGCAGCGCCTGCGCCTGACGGAGGGACGCGTGCCGCTGGGACGCGAGAAAGAAACCGTGGCCGGCGCCTACGCGCAGTATACCTACCAGCCCTCCACACACCTCACGGCCATGGCGGGCCTGCGCATCGACGACAGCAGCCTCTACGGCACCTTCCTGACGCCGCGTGCCCACCTGAAAGTGCAGCCCGCAGACTTCATCACGCTGCGCCTATCGGCAGGAAAGGGATTCCGCACGACACACGCACTGGCGCAGTACAACAACCTGCTGGCCAGCGGCCGACAGCTCGCCATCGACGACCATCTCGACCAGGAGGAGGCGTGGAACTACGGCGCATCTGCCAACTTCTACATCCCGCTCTTCGGCAAGACCTTGAAGCTGAACGCGGAATACAACTACACCGACTTCCGCCACCAGACCGTCGTCGACTACGACAGTGATCCGGAACGCATCCTCGTGACCAATCTGAACGGCGACTCACGGTCGCACGTCTTCCAGGTCGACGCCTCCTATCCGTTCTTCAAAGGCTTCAACCTGACCGCGGCATGGCGTTGGAACGACGTCAAGACCACCTACGGAGGCCGGCTGCGCGACCAGATCCTCACGTCCAAATACAAGGGGCTCATCACGGCCAGCTACGAGACGGATATGCGGAAATGGCAGTTCGACGTCACGCTGCAGCTCAACGGCAGCGGACGCTTGCCCGACGGTTACCCAACAGGACTCTCCCACACCAGCGGCAACCGCTACAAAGCCTTCGAGCAGCTCTCGGCACAGGTGACCCGCGAGTTCCGCCACTTCTCAGTCTACGTGGGCGGCGAGAACCTCACCGGCGTGCGCCAGAAGCAGTCGATTCTCAACGCAGCCACACCGTGGACCTCGGCATTTGAGCCTACACTCGTCTGGGGACCGGTGCACGGCGCCATGGCCTACGCGGGCATCCGCATCACGCTGTAGCAGCGTAGCGTACGGGACGTGCGTTTGAAAAGCATGGGACGTGTTGAGAAGTAACATTGAACATGCATGTAAACAGCATGGGACGTGCGTAAAACCAGCATGGGATGCGCATGCAAGATGCACAAAAAGTGCGTATAAAACGCATAGGGCATGCGTGTAAACAGCATGGAACGTGCGAAAGAAAAGCATGGGACGTGCGTTTGAAAAACAAGTGGCAGGCAGTAGAAGAAGGCTTGCGCTGCTGCAAATCGGTGCGTGAGGCGTAGGGACAAGACATTCCCGGTGCGCCCCGCATCCCACCAATCGCGTTCATCAACATTCTATCACCCTCTTAAAACAACCATCATGACGAAATCTATGATTCTCACCCTCGCACTCGCCCTCTCGGCCAGTGCCACCTTCGCCAAGGATATCAAGACGCTCAAACTGACGACGCAGCCTGTCATGCACTGCGAAAGCTGCGAGACGCGCATCAAAAGCAACATCCGCTTCGAGAAAGGCGTGAAGAACATCGAGACTGACATCCCGTCGCAGACGGTGACTGTCACCTACGACGCCGACAAGACAACGCCTGCCGCCATCATCGCCGGCTTCAAGAAAATCAACTATGACGCCGTCGAGAAAAAGGACAACGGCGCTGCCAAAGCTGCGAAACCGGCTGACAGCCACCGTCCCAGCGCACCGAAGAAATAAGGTGCACACAACGCTGTGATGAGGCACGCGCAACGCTGTGATGAGACACGCGCAACGCTGTGATGAGACACGCGCAACGCTGTGATGAGACACGCGCAACGTTGTGATGAGACACGCGCAACGTTGTGATGAGGTATGCGCGACTTAATAATCAGGTGCACGCAACGAAGAAATAAAATGCGCACACCGTAGAAACGACATGCACGCAGGGAGCAACCTCCCTGCGTGCGTACGTTTTATCACCGATCTGCAGATATCCTAAGATCGAAGGACAGCCATCGTAAGACCGAAGTGCAGCCATCTCGTCAAGATAGCGCGAGATTCCTGCAAAGATAACGCGAGATTCCTGTAAAGATAACGCGAGATTCCTGTAAAGATAGCGCGTGATTCCTGCAGGCGGACGCCACGGGCTTTCTGCTGACAAGACGATCTGGGATGCCGCGCATCGCTTTTTGATGAAGATTCCGAGGCACCCGAAAATTATTGGCTTGCCGCTTTCGCATTCGTCACGAGCCGCCGCTGATCCTCTGAGCCTTCTTTTGGGATAAGCTGCCGATTCGCCGAGAACAAAAAACAAAAATAATGGAACTATTCATCGCGAACAGTTCCATTACCCATTTAGATCTAACTAAATAACACCTAATTACCTAATCATTTGCGATGCCTGACTAAGACACTTCCTAATCGATGCGATCGCGAAAAATTATCACCTAACTAATATTAACTAACCTTCTAATGTATAAAATGCTTCCTTTTGCTTATCTGAACGGCACGACTGGCGTGCGCCCATAGGCAGTCGAAGCATCTGCCTTTTCATTTTCTCTGCGTGACCGGCTTGTTGCAGGCCGTTCTCTCTGAATTTATTTCAGCGTGAAACTGAATTTATTTCAGCGTGAACACTGCAAGTGCCGGAATCAACAGCAGAACGGAAACTAAAACTACATACATAGTCCGCTCCTTTCTTTGTTGGATAACCCTCTTTTAGCGTGCTGTGGGCAGCCTCGAAGGATTATCACTGTTTTCCTACAATCTTTTTTACCTTTACTTTTTCAGGCGAACATTTTCCGCCTGCTCAGCTAATTTCCTACTTTGAGGATTCTTTGTCTGGTGCTTGGTGGCGCCTTACTTAAGCGCTGCCAGTGCTACCACTGCTGAGAGAATTACCATGAGTGCGATCATAATGTAACCTCCTTTTTTTAATGCTCGCCGAAACGATGTCATTCCGTTGCCGGTCTCTACCGATCTTTGAGCGGGTTGTCCTTAAATCTTCTTACCTGTAACAAAGCTTCAACCTCTATAGGATTGCTTTGTTGTCATCCGGATTGATTGGCCTTGCGACCGTCCGACTTGTTTTTCGGATTCTGTCTCTTTCCTTTTGACGATGCAAAGTTACGCACTTGTTTTGTTTCCACAATACATCCCACTACTTTTTTTGCATTTCAGGCTCTATTTGTTGATGAAGGTCAACATTTGTGCTCGCACACACAACAAAATCGGTCCGCATCATCACACCCTTCAGGCTGAAGACGCTGCATATTGAGGTGAAACCGAAAAATCTACGGAAGCAGCCATAACTTTCTATAAAATAGGGAAAAACAGCCTCTCTCAAGGGACGCAAAACAGGGCGAAAGTGCAGAAAAATTGCATAAAACCGGGCTTTGAAGGGCGCTGACAGCGCAGCTGCTCCAACCGGCCGGGATTTGTAAGTCATTCGGCTGACGCATGCACGCCATTAGAGCAACGTCTGCAGGCCATCTGAGTGACGCATACACGCGGCCGAAACGACGCAAGCAAGTAATGCTACCGAGACGCCTTCGGCCTACTTTGCGCTCTACCTTACAGGATTGTCGACGAATCCTAATATGATTGTCGACGAATCCTAATATGATTGTCGTCGCATTCTTATAGGATAGTCGGCGCATCCTACCGAGCCAATACGCGCTAAGGCAGAAGCAGAAGCGCTCTACCTAATATGATTGTCGTTGCATCCTTATAGGATTGTCGGTGCATTCTACCGAACCAATACGCGCAAAGGCAGAAGCAGAAGCGCTCTACCTAATATGATTGTCGGTGCATCCTTATAGGATTGTCGGTGCATTCTTATGGGATAGTCGGTGCATCCAGCTGAACCGATGCGCGCAGGTGCGTCCTAACGCACTCGCCGGCCATGCGTGTGGCATAGCCGGCGAGGAAAAGCGGTTGGTGCTGAGAGATGGATTCAGCAAGGAGCCTGATCGAATGGTCGGGGGGCCTGACGTGCGCCAAGGCTGCGCGCTGCAGGTAAGACCGAGGCGTCGCAGTGACGAGTGGGAGGCATCGCGCCATCACCACTTGTCTTCCATCACGTCGGGGTTGTTGTAGACGCTGGCTGGGCAGAGCTCGATCATGTCGAACGAGATCTCGTTGTTCTCGGATTCCATCTTCTGCTCGATGCGGAGCCAGTGGTATTCCGAGCCGTTGGAGTGGATGACGCCGATGACCTTGCGCAGCGTGTCCCAGTTGCGGAAGCTGGTGTCGTCGGCAAAGGGAGCGGTGCCGCTCCAGGTGAATCCGGCGGAAGCGGGGCCTTTCATCCAGCCGCGGTCGTGGAGCTGCTTGTCGAAGGCTGCGATCTGCTCGGCGTCGCCGAGTTCGGAGTCGCTACGCCATCCCATGCTGGTCTTGCCGGGGCGCATGTCGTAGGGGATGCCCTGCGGCACGTCGTCGAGGTAGAACTGCACGATTCCGCGCGAGGAGAGTCCGGTGCAGGTGAGCATGCGCACTTCCCAGTCGCCGGCGGGAACGGGCGGAAGCTTGACGGCGACGTTGAAGCGTCCCTTGATGCCGACCTCATCGGCCTGGTAGCAGGCGAAGGATAGGTAGCGCGGGCGTACCCAGAGGAAGGTGCGCGAGTCGAACACGAAGCCGTCGGCTGCGCCGGGCTTGAAGCCGAGGCATGTGGACTTGTTGTTGTGGTTCTGCGTGCCGTCGCCTTGTCCGTATTTTCCGCCTTCGACGTTGGAGCGGGTGTAGTGGCCGCGCGCGCCGGAGTTCATGAAGTCGGGCGAGAGCGAGGAGCAGTCGATGCGCAGGCGGTCGGAGAAGACGTATTCCTGGATGTTGCGCCCCGATGCGGGGTCGATGCCGTAGGAGAGGACGTCGTCGATGTAGTGGTAGACGCCGTTGACGGAGGTCATGTCGCGTCCGGCCTCGCTGGCTGTGAGCACGCGTGCGCCGCGCTGGAAATATCCGCGTCGGTCGGCATGGCTCTGCACGCCGCGGCGGTTGATGTAGAGTCCGGCCTGCGAACCGCTTGGGAAGGAGCACTTGAGGATGGAGAAGGGCATCATCGTCTCGTAGAAGTCGGCGATGTCCACGCGTCGGCGGTCGAAGCAGTAGGATGCGAGGGAGGAGTTCGGTCCGTCGACGGCCGTCAGCGTGTAGTAGTTGCCCAGTCGCGGCAGGATGTGGTAGGAGATGAAGCGGTTGAGCGAGTTGCGGCGGTCGGTGGGGTCGGTGATGTCTCGGTCGGCCGGGTAGACGGGGTCGTACATGCGGGCGGCGAGCGCCTTGAGTCCCTCGATGTCGTGCACGTCGTATTTGTCGGCGAGCATCTTGTCTTGCGGCACGAAGGCCGTGTACTTGAAGTAGCGGTGCTCCATGAAGGCCACGTTGTCGTATTCGTTGCCCGTGTGTGTCACGAGTGCGTCGTTGGACCAGTCGATGGAGTCGGAGCCGACGCTGTAGGATTCGTCGATGAAGCGGCGGAGCGAGTCTTCCATGCGGGTGAGGATGAGGGCCTGGGTGAAGAGTGTGATGGTGGAGTCTTCCTTGAGCACGTCGGGGAGCATGAAGCTGGAGGTGCC
This sequence comes from Prevotellaceae bacterium UBA1391, assembly GCA_002305265.1. GTDB lineage: Bacteria > Bacteroidota > Bacteroidia > Bacteroidales > Bacteroidaceae > UBA3839. The sequence continues at coordinate 15,410 of DBQP01000001.1, forward strand.
GATGACGGCATCAACCGTGTGCACGACGCCGTTCTCCACGGAGTCGTCGGCGTGCGTCATGCGTGCGGAGCGGTTGATGAGGATGGCGAGCCGCACTTCTCCGGGCACGCTCACGGTGTCGGAGTCGCAGGTGATGGTGAGCGGCCGCTCGAGCATGTTCATCTTCGGATAGGTGCCGTCGTTGAAGTCGGTGGTGAAGAAGGCCTGCTCGATGATGTGCGTGTAGGTGATGGTGTCGCACTGCTCCTGCGTGAGCTGCGAGACGTCGGTGAGCCCGTGGCCGTTGAGATACTTCGTGATGGCGTCGTTGTTCGGAGCGAACACGGTGTAGGAGCCGTAGGTTCCGAGCAGGTCGAGCTTATGGGAACGCTCGAGGATGGCGGTGAAGAGCGAGTATTGCTCGCGGTTGCGCAGGAAGTCCGAGGCATACTCGTCGGTGGTCGTGAAGCGGTTCTCGTAGGAGGGGTCGTCGCTGCAGGCCGTGAACAGGCAGGAGAGCGACGCAACCGTCAGGACGACCGAGCAGATCGCCCGGACAGAACGGAATAGATGACAGAACTTCATGGCAGTAAGATATACGATAAAATGGATTAGAATATTCACGGGTAATCAGGCGGCATGAGGCATGAATGGCGCTGTGCGGGCACAGTCGGAATCCTGAAGGGGCGCAGATGTCGCGCGCGCGTCGCGATGCATCGAGTGAGGACGAAGGCCTTGGTGATTCGCCACGAAGGCCTTGGTGATTCGCCACGAAGGCCTTGGTGTGTCGAGACGAAAGCTTTCGTGACAAGAAACGAGCGCAGTCGTTTTTCATAGCGGGCGCAGTCGTTTTCGCATACGAGCGCAGTCGTTTCCTCGGGCAGGTGCGACGGTTCTTCTCGAATGAAGCGGTGTTATCTTCATGGCGACGAGAAACTTTTTCGGGGCAAAAATAGACATTTTAGATTACATACGCAATTTTTCAGATTCTATTTTTTGCCTGCGCGCCGTTTTTAACAGGCCGCCAGCGACGGCGCGTGGGCCAGGCCCCGACGAAACGCAGATGCCCGCTGGCGGCTGGGTGGGCCACCAACGGGCATCTGCGGCGGAGCTGGCGGGAGGCCAGCGCGGCACAGGGAGCTACGAGAGGGAGATGTGGGTGGCATCGACGGGCGTGCCGAGGAAGATGGAGGCCGACTCGCGGAAGCGGTCCGCGCTCTCCGTCGTGTAATAGGTGCAGGTGCCGCCTTGCGAGAGGCGCGCCTGCATGTCGGGGTGACGCTGGAGATAGTCGGCCAGACTGCTGGCCACGTAGCTGCCCTGCGACAGGATGCGGACGTGGTCGGGGACGTAGCGCCGGATCTTGTCGAGCAAGAGGGGGAAGTGGGTGCAGCCGAGCACGAGGGTGTCGATGCGGGCGTCGCGCGCCAGCAGGCGGCTGAGGCTGTCGTTGACGAAGTAGTCGGCGCCGGGACTGTCGTACTCGGCGTTCTCGACGAGCGACACCCACATGGGGCAGGCCTGCGCCGTGACGACGGCGTCGGGGTAGAGCTTCTGGATTTCCAGTTCGTAGGAGCCGGAGCGCACCGTCCCCTCCGTGGCCAGGATGCCGATGTGGCGCGACTGTGTGATGCTGCCGACGGCCTCGGCCGTGGGGCGGATGATGCCGAGCACGCGGCGGTCGGGCGCGAGCGTGGGCAGGTCGTGCTGCTGGATGGTGCGCAGCGCCTTGGCCGACGCCGTGTTGCAGCCGAGGATCACGAGCGGGCAGCCGAGGTCGAACAGCCTGCGCACGGCCTGCAGGGTGAACTGATAGACGATGTCGAAGGAGCGTGTGCCGTAGGGGGCACGCGCATTGTCGCCCAGATAGACATAGTCGTAGGAGGGCAGCAGGCTGCGGATGCCGTTGAGGATGGTGAGGCCGCCGTAGCCGGAATCGAAGATGCCGATGGGGGCAGATGAGGACATGGAGGAATGGAGAAGAAGAAAAGACAGGAGGAGGATGCGCGCACCGGAGGCGTCAGTGGCGACGGCCCAGTTCGGTCATCACCTCGGCCGTGACGTCCTCGCCCAAAGCGCCGTTGACGAAGGGCACGGCATTGTTGTCGGTGTTAAGGATGAAGGCGTAGCCGCGCGCCTGACCGACCGCCATGATGGCGTCGCTGAGCCGGCGGCGGAGCGGGGCCATCACTTCTTCCTCCTTCTGTAGGAGGAGCTTCTGCGCCTCGGCCTTGAACTCCAGCGAGTTGGTCATCAGCTGCTCCAGTTCCTTCTGGCGGCGGAGCAGGATGTTCTCCGGAAACGTCTGCTGTCCGTCGACGAACTCGGCAAAGCGCTTGGAGAAGATGTCCTTGCTGTCGGCCAGCTCCTTCTCGTAGGCCGTCCGCATCTGCTGAATCTGGCGCTGGGCGTCGGCATAGCCGGGCATGTTGCGGAGCGCGTCGGAATAGGAGAGATAGCCAAATTGTGCGATTTCGCGTGCCGCATGCCCCGTCGCCTGATCGCGGGGCGTGTCGGGCATGACATCCTGCGCGCGTGCCACAAGAGCCACGGCGCAGAGCGCGAGAGAGAGGAAGAGCTTGTTCATGAGACGAGGGTTTGGGAAACGATCATCGGCCCGCCCGCCCGGGCGCTGCCGCAGCGGCGTCCGAAGCTCAGCCGGAGCCGCATTTGTCACTTCCGCTGTTCAATTTCAATGTTTGTTGTTGCAAAGGTAGTTAAAATTCCATTGGGGCACGCCGAACGCCGGTTTTTTTTCATTTTTTTGTTTGCCACGTGTGTGAAAAATTGTAATTTTGCACACATATGGAGCGGCACGGCGAGCCGCCTGCAAGCAACTGCCTGAGAAACAAAACTAAATCATATTTATTCATTCAAATTTCTACAATCTCTATGTGGTTATGTAATTCATCCATCGGAAGAAAGGTGGTGATGTCCATCACGGGTATCGCACTGATCCTCTTCATGACGTTCCACGCCTCGATGAACGTGGTGGCGCTCATCTCAGCCGAGGGTTACAACATGATTTGCAAATTCCTCGGTGCCAACTGGTATGCAGTGGCAGCCACGGCAGTGCTCGCAGTTCTTGTTGCCCTCCACTTCATCTTTGCCATCATCCTGACGCTGCAGAACCGCAAGGCCCGTGGCAACAGCCGCTACGCCGTGGTCGAGAAGCCGAAGCGCGTGGAGTGGGCATCGCAGAACATGTTCGTGCTCGGCGTGATCATCTGCCTCGGCTGCATCGTCCACCTCTACAACTTCTGGTATAACATGATGTTCGCCGAACTGACAGGCATGGAGACGGCCATCGAGCCCAGCAACGGCTTCGCGCTCATCCATCAGCTCTTCTCCCAGCCCGTCTACGTGTGCATCTACATCGTGTGGCTCGTAGCCCTCTGGTTCCACCTCACCCACGGATTCTGGAGCGCCATCCAGACCATCGGCTGGAGCGGCAACATCTGGTTCCACCGCTGGCGCATCATCGGCATCATCTACGTGACCATCATCATGCTCATGTTCGTAGCCGTCGTCCTCGGCTTCTACTTCTTCCCCGACTGCGTGGGAGGCGAGAGCGCCGCTGCCGCCCTCGGCGAATGCTGTGGCAATTGCAAGGAGGCAGCTGCGTCGTGCTGCGGCAAGTAAGCCCGCCATCGCCCGACAACCGTTTAAACTGATTCCTTCCCAACAACGTTTAAACACTAAAATCCCAAAGAATCTACATTATTATGACTACACTTAATTCAAGAATACCAGAGGGACCCGTGGCAGAGAAGTGGAGCAACTACAAAGCACACCAGCGTCTTGTCAATCCCAAAAACAAACTGAAGCTCGACGTCATCGTCGTCGGAACGGGCCTCGCAGGCGCATCCGCAGCAGCGTCGCTCGGCGAGATGGGCTTCAACGTCTACAACTTCTGCATCCAGGACTCTCCGCGCCGCGCACACTCCATCGCCGCACAGGGCGGTATCAACGCAGCGAAGAACTACCAGAACGACGGCGACTCCGTCTACCGCCTGTTCTACGACACCGTGAAAGGCGGCGACTATCGCGCTCGTGAAGCCAACGTCTACCGCCTGGCCGAGGTGAGCAACGCCATCATCGACCAGTGCGTGGCGCAGGGCGTACCCTTCGCACGCGAATACGGCGGCACACTGGCCAACCGCTCCTTCGGCGGCGCGCAGGTGAGCCGTACCTTCTATGCCAAAGGACAGACGGGACAGCAGCTCCTGCTCGGCGCCTACTCAGCGCTCTCCGCACAGGTGAAGGCAGGCAAGGTGAAGCTCTTCTGCCGCTACGAGATGCTCGACGTGGTGATCATCGACGGCCGCGCACGCGGCATCATCGCCAAGAATCTCGTCACTGGCAAACTGGAGCGCTTCAGCGCCAACGCCGTTGTCATCGCAACGGGCGGATACGGCAACACCTACTTCCTCTCCACCAACGCGATGGGCTGCAACGTGACAGCCGCCATGGCATGCTACCGCAAGGGCGCCTACTTCGCCAACCCTTGCTACGTGCAGATCCACCCCACTTGCATCCCCGTACACGGCGACAAGCAGTCGAAGCTCACGCTCATGTCCGAGTCGCTCCGCAACGACGGCCGCATCTGGGTGCCCAAGAAGCTCGAGGACGCAAAGGCCCTGCAGGCCGGCACCAAGGAAGGCTATGAAATTCCGGAGGAGGACCGCGACTACTATCTCGAGCGCCGCTATCCGGCATTCGGCAACCTCGTGCCGCGCGACGTCGCCAGCCGCGCCGCCAAGGAGCGCTGCGACCACGGTTTCGGCGTGAACAACACAGGTCTGGCCGTTTTCCTCGACTTCACGGAGTCGATCAACCGCCTCGGTCTCGACGTCATCATGCAGCGCTACGGCAACCTCTTCGAAATGTATGAGGAGATCACCGACGTCTTCCCCGGTGAGTTGGGCAAGGAAATCAATGGCCAGAAGTACTACAAGCCCATGATGATCTTCCCTGCCATCCACTACACGATGGGCGGCATCTGGGTAGACTACGAGCTCCAGACCTCCATCCCGGGCCTCTTCGCCATCGGCGAGTGCAACTTCTCCGACCACGGTGCCAACCGTCTCGGTGCGTCGGCGCTGATGCAGGGTCTGGCCGACGGCTACTTCGTACTGCCCTACACCATTCAGAACTACCTGGCCGATCAGGCCATCTGGCCCGCAATTCCTACGAGCGCGCCGGAGTTTGCCGAAGTCGAGAACAAGGTGGAGGAGCGCATCAAGCACCTCCTCAGCATCCAGGGCAAGCGCTCCGTCGACTCCATCCACAAGGAGCTGGGCCACATCTGCTGGGAATACATCGGCATGGGCCGCACGAAGGAAGGACTGGAGAAGGGCATCCGCCTCATCGACGAACTGCGCAAGGAGTTCGAGACCAACCTCTTCATCCCGGGCAGCCGCGACGGACTCAATATCGAGCTCGACAAGGCCATCCACCTCGACGACTTCATCACCATGGGCAAGCTCATCGCCTACGACGCACTCAGCCGCAACGAGAGCTGCGGCGGCCACTTCCGCGAGGAATACCAGACGGAGGAAGGCGAGGCCAAGCGCGACGACGAGAACTACTTCTACGTCGGCTGCTGGAAGTACACCGGCAGCGACGCCACCGCGCCCGAACTCATCAAGGAGCCGCTCGAATACGAAGCAATCAAGGTACAAACGCGTAATTACAAGAACTAAACCATGGCAAAGAATATCAGTTTCACCGTCAAATACTGGAAGCAGAACGGTCCGAAGGACAAAGGCCACTTCGATACGCACGAGATGAAGAACATCCCCGACGACACGTCCTTCCTGGAAATGCTTGACATCCTCAACGAGGAACTCATCGAGGCAGGACAGGAGCCCTTCGTCTTCGACCACGACTGCCGCGAGGGCATCTGCGGCATGTGCTCGCTCTACGTGAACGGAACGGCTCACGGCAAGACGGAGCGTGGCGCCACCACCTGCCAGCTCTACATGCGCCGCTTCAAGGACGGCGACGTCATCACCATCGAGCCCTGGCGCTCGGCCGGTTTCCCCGTCATCAAGGACTGCATGGTCGACCGCAGCGCCTTCGACAAGATCATCCAGGCCGGCGGCTATACCACCGTGCGCACGGGTGCTCCGCAGGACGCCAACGCCATCCTCATCCCGAAGCAGGACGCCGACGAGGCCATGGACTGCGCCAGCTGCATCGGCTGCGGCGCCTGCGTGGCTGCGTGCAAGAACGGCTCCGCCATGCTCTTCGTCAGCTCCAAGATCAGCCAGCTCGCCCTGCTCCCGCAGGGACGTCCCGAGGCCAAGAAGCGCGTCAAGGCCATGGTGGCCAAGATGGACGAGCTCGGCTTCGGCAACTGCACGAACACGCGTTCCTGCGAGGCCGTATGCCCCAAGTGCGAGAGCATCAGCAACATCGCACGCCTCAACCGCGAGTTCATCAAGGCCAAGCTGGCCGACTGATTCTGCCGCCCGCCCACGGGCGCACGCCTTGCTCCATGCGGGGGCGTACTGCACCGATGCAGTGCGCCCCCACTGCTTTTTTACAAAGCACCGCTTCCTTATTTGCGCACGACGCGCGCGCAGGCACGCGTGCGAAGAATGCACGGAGAATCTGGGGGAATTGTTCAGCATACCCTATATGCGAGCGAGCACGCGTGCGAAGCATCAACCCACTCCCAGCCCGCTGCCGCCGGCCTTGGGGCACGCCCGATTCCACTCTCCGGCGCAGGACCGACGCGGAGGGCCGATGCATGCGTAGGTCCGAAACTTGCGCGAACTTATTGCCGGTCAGCACTTTTTTCGTACCTTTGCCGTCCGCAACACACTTCAACCCACGCATTCTCATGACACATACAGCATACGTGCACTCCACCGAGTCCTTCGGCAGCGTCGACGGGCCCGGCATCCGCTTCATCATCTTCCTCCAAGGCTGCGCCATGCGCTGCCAGTTCTGCCACAACCCCGACTCATGGGCCATTGGCACCGGCCGCGAGATGACCGCCGAGCAGCTGCTCCAGCAAGCCGAGCGCTACCGCTCCTACTGGGGCGCCGAGGGCGGCATCACCGTCAGCGGCGGCGAGGCCCTGCTGCAGATCGACTTCCTCGTCGAGCTCTTCACGCTGGCCCACGAGCGCGGCATCCACACCTGCCTCGACACCTCCGCCCACCCCTTCACCCGCAAGGGCGCGTGGTTTGAGAAGTTCGAGCGCCTCATGCGCGTGACCGACATCATCCTGCTCGACATCAAGCACATCGACGACGACGCCCACCGCACCCTCACCGGACACTCCAACGAGCGCATCCTCGACTGCGCGCGCTACCTGTCCGACATCCGCAAGCCCGTCTGGATCCGCCACGTGCTCATCCCCGGCATCACCGACGACGACGAGCAGCTCCAGCGCCTGGCCGACTTCATCCGCACGCTGCACAACGTCGAGCGCGTGGAGGTGCTGCCCTACCACACCCTCGGCACCTTCAAATACGAGAAGCTCAACATCGCCTATCCCCTCGCCGGCGTGCTCCCCCCCACGGCCGAGCGCGTGGCCAACGCCGAACGCATCCTCGGCATCCGCCCCGACACCCCGCAAGACTGAGCCGACATGACCCCACGCATCGAACGCGAGAAAGCCGTCGTCCGCCTCATGATACGCCTCTACTGCCGCCACCACCTCGGCCAGCAAGAGCCGTCGCCCGAATATGCCGCCCTGGCCGACTATGCCTGCCAGCGCCTCGACCGCTGCCGATTCGGGGCGCAGAAGCCCACCTGCCGGCGCTGCCCCATCCACTGCTATGCCCCCGCCCGCCGCGAGCAAATCCGCCGCGTCATGCGCTGGGCCGGACCGCGCATGCTCTTCTACGCACCGCTCGAAAGCCTGCGCCACCTGCTTCGCCGCTGACCGCGCGCGCCGCACGCCCTCCGGCCCCACCACGAAGGCCTTCCCGCACCGTCGGGAAGGCCTTCGTGGCATGACGAGAAGGCCTTCGCACCGCCATGAGAAGGCCTGCGCGCCCGAAAACGAACGCAGTCGTCGACAGCCGCGACTGCGCTCGTTTTCCGTTTCGAGCGCACCCGTTCCCGCCGGCCCGCGCCGGCCCGCTCCCACGGCGGTGGGCCCGCCGGGCGCCCGTTCCGGCTTTCCCGCAATTTCTGCGCGCCATTCGCCCCGCATTGTCAATAATTTTCGCTACCTTTGCACGCAGATATCTCACAACCAAAACAAAACAAGCAATCCTCCGTTCCGATGATTTACTTTTTCCGAACCCCTGCTCAGAGCGTCATCGCCACCAGCGCCGACCATGAGCTGAAGGAAGCCGAGGTGTCGGCCCTCTGCTGGCTCTACGGCAATGCACAGCTGCTGCCGGACACCACCCTCGAAGGCCACTACGTCGGCCCGCGCCGCGAGATGATCACGCCGTGGAGCACGAACGCCGTGGAAATCACGCAGAACATGGCGCTCACAGGCATCCGCCGTATCGAGGAATTCTTCCCCGTCGACAGCGCCGACGCCAGCCACGACCCCATGCTCCAGCGCATGTACAGCGGCCTCGACCAGCACATCTTTACCGTCGACATCGAGCCGGCCCCCATCCAGCACATCGACAACCTCGAGGAATACAACGAGCAGGAGGGCCTGGCCCTCTCGCCCGAGGAAATCGGATATCTCCACCAGGTGGAGCAGCAGCTCCAGCGCAAGCTCACCGACAGCGAGGTGTTCGGCTTCGCGCAAATCAACTCGGAGCACTGCCGCCACAAGATCTTCGGCGGCACCTTCATCATCGACGGCCAGGAAAAGCCCTCCTCGCTCTTCGCCATGATCAAGAAGACCACGCAGGAGCACCCCGGCAACATCATCTCCGCCTACAAGGACAACGTGGCCTTCGCCCGCGGCCCCAAGGTCGAGCAGTTCGCACCGCACGACCACAGCACCTCCGACTATTTCGAGGTGAAGGACATCCAGTCCGTCATCTCGCTCAAGGCCGAGACCCACAACTTCCCCACCACGGTCGAGCCCTTCAACGGCGCCGCCACAGGCACGGGCGGCGAGATCCGCGACCGCATGGGCGGCGGCGTCGGCTCGTGGCCCATCGCCGGCACGGCCGTCTACATGACGTCGTACCCCCGCAACGGCGTGCACGGCGCACGCTCCTGGGAAGACATCCTGCCCGTGCGCAAATGGCTCTACCAGACGCCCGAGCAGATTCTCATCAAGGCCTCGAACGGCGCCAGCGACTTCGGCAACAAGTTCGGACAGCCCCTCATCACCGGCTCCGTGCTCACCTTCGAGCATGAGGAGAACGGCGAGCAGTACGGCTACGACAAAGTGATCATGCTGGCCGGCGGCGTCGGCTACGGCACCGAGCGCGACTGCCTCAAGGGCCAGCCGCAGAAGGGCAACAAAGTGGTCGTGGTCGGCGGCGACAACTACCGCATCGGCCTCGGCGGCGGCTCCGTCAGCTCCGTCGACACCGGACGCTACTCCTCCGGCATCGAGCTCAACGCCGTGCAGCGCGCCAATCCCGAGATGCAGAAGCGCGCCAGCAACCTCGTGCGCTCGCTCTGCGAGGAAGACGTCAACCCCGTCGTCAGCATCCACGACCACGGCTCCGCCGGCCACGTCAACTGCTTGAGCGAGCTCGTGGAAGACTGCGGCGGACTCATCGACATGACCCAGCTGCCCGTGGGCGACCAAACCCTCTCGTCGAAGGAAATCATCGCCAACGAGAGCCAGGAGCGCATGGGACTCCTCATTCAGGAAGAGCACATCGAGCACGTGCGCAAAATCGCGGAACGCGAGCGCGCGCCCCTCTACGTCGTGGGCGAGACCACGGGCGACGCCCACTTCGCCTTCGAGCAGGGCGACGGCGTGCGCCCCTTCGACCTCGACGTGGCGCAGATGTTCGGCCATTCGCCCAAGACCGTCATGCGCGACACGACCGTCGCCCGCACTTACGACGACGTCAGCTACACATCCGCCGACATCGACCACTACCTGCGCGAGGTGCTCCAGATTGAGGCCGTCGCCTGCAAGGACTGGCTCACCAACAAGGTCGACCGCAGCGTGACGGGCAAGGTGGCCCGCCAGCAGTGCCAGGGCGAAATCCAGTTGCCGCTCTCCGACTGCGGCGTCGTTGCGCTCGACTACCGCGGACGCGCCGGCATCGCCACCGCCATCGGCCATGCCCCGCAGGCCGGACTGGCCAACCCCGCAGCCGGCAGCGTGCTCTCCGTAGCCGAAGCGCTCACCAACCTCGTCTGGGCACCGCTCACCGACGGCATCGAGGGCGTCTCCCTCTCGGCCAACTGGATGTGGCCTTGCCGCTCGCAGGAGGGCGAGGACGCAAGGCTCTACGAAGCCGTGGAGGCACTCAGCCAGTTCTGCATCGACCTCGGCGTCAATGTGCCCACCGGCAAGGACTCCCTCTCCATGACGCAGAAATACCCTGACGGATCCCGCATCATCAGCCCCGGCACCGTCATCGTCAGCTCCGGCGGCGAGGTGAGTGACGTGAGAAAAGTCGTCTCACCCGTCCTCGTCAACGACGTCAAGAGCCAGCTCTACCACATCGACTTCTCCTTCGACCAGCTCCGCCTCGGCGGCTCCGCCCTCGCACAGGTGCTGGGCAAGGTCGGCAGCGACGTGCCCACGGTGAAGAATCCGGACTACTTCCACGATGCCTTCAACGCCGTGCAGCAGCTCGTCGACAAAGGCCTGCTCCTCGCCGGCCACGACATCAGCGCAGGCGGACTCGTGACCACCCTGCTCGAGATGACCTTCGCCAACAGCCGCGGAGGACTCAACATCTCGCTCAAGGGCATGATCGAAAGCGACCTCGTGAAGCTCCTCTTCGCCGAGAATCCCGGCGTCGTCATCCAAGTGGCGGAGGAACACTGCGCAGAGGTGGAGAAGCTGCTCGAGAACGAAGGCATCGCCTGCATGCCCATCGGCCGCACCTCCAGCGAGCGCACGCTCGTCATCAAGACCGAGCATCAGGCCCTCACCTACGACATCGACCCGCTGCGCGACATCTGGTACAGCACCAGCCACCAGCTCGACACGAAGCAAAGCTTCAACGGCAAGGCCGACGAGCGCGCCCGCAACTACAAGAACCAGCCGCTCCGCTTCCGCTTCCCCGCCACTTTCTCGGGCAAGCTGGCACAGTATGGCATCAGCGCCGACCGCCGCGAGCGCTCCGGCATCCGCGCCGCCATCATCCGTGAGAAAGGCACGAACGGCGAACGCGAGATGGCCTACTCGCTCTACCTGGCCGGCTTCGACGTGAAAGACGTCATGATGACCGACCTCGTGAGCGGCCGCGAGACGCTCGAAGACATCCACCTCATCGTCTTCTGCGGCGGTTTCAGCAACAGCGACGTGCTCGGCTCGGCCAAGGGCTGGGCAGGCGCCTTCCTCTACAACCCGAAGGCAAAAGCCGCACTCGACGCCTTCTACGCACGCCCCGACACTCTCTCGCTCGGCATCTGCAACGGCTGCCAGCTCATGGTCGAGCTCGGTCTGCTCTTCCCGCCCGTGCAGGACGGCGCAGCGTCGCCAGCCCGCATGCTCCACAACGACAGCCACAAGTTCGAGAGCGAGTACATCACCGTCGACATCCCCGAGAACCAGAGCGTCATGTTCGGCAGCCTCAGCGGCAGCCGCCTCGGTCTGTGGGTGGCCCACGGCGAAGGAAAATTCTCCCTCAGCCAGCCCGAGAGCGCCTATAGCGTCATCGCGAAGTACAGCTACCACGGCTATCCCGCGAACCCCAACGGCTCCGACTACGACGTGGCCGGACTCTGCAGCGCCGACGGCCGCCATCTCGCCATGATGCCCCACCTCGAGCGCGCCATCTTCCCCTGGCAGAACGCCGCCTATCCACGTGAGCGCAGCATGGACGACGTGACTCCCTGGATTGAAGCCTTCGTCAACGCCCGCAAGTGGGTGGAGAGCCACCGGTAGGCGAGGCATCGCACGGCCGGCGCACAAGCATCGCTACAGGCGCTCGCCCGATCCGCTTCCGACACGCCTCTTCCAGCCCACATGAGGCGCCCAGCACCATCGCTTCAGCGCCTTCATCCATCATCGAACAGCCATGTGGGACACCCCCGCATGGCTGTTCGTGCCTTTTGCCAGCCCGCCCTCGGACTACGCACGACGCACTCAGCAGCCTCCGACAGCGTGTCAATGTCCACATTTCGGTGGTACAAGGTTTCTACTTCAGCCCTACAACTTCTTAACGAAAGTCCTACAAAGTCTCTACTTTAGCCCAACAAGGTCTCAACATCAGCCCAACAACGTGTTAGATTTCTTCCTCACCTGCAACAAGATCGGCGCCTTCACGCTGGGCGGCGGCTTCGCCATGGTTCCCGTCATGGAGCGCGAGTTTGTCGAGAAAAAGCAATGGATGAGCCACGACGAGTTCACCGCCATCCTCATCGTCGCGCAGACCACGCCCGGCATCTTCGCCATCGACATGGCCTCGCACATCGGCTACAAGCTCTACGGCGTGCGCGGCGGCATCGTCGGAGCCCTCGGCATCGCCATCCCGTCCATCGTCGTCATCCTGCTCATCGCGCTCTTCTTCCACAACTTCAAGGACAATCCCTACGTCGAACGCTTCTTCCGCGGCGTCCGCCCCGCCGTCGTCGCCCTCATCGCAGCGCCCTGCTTCTCCATGGCGCGCAGCGCCCGCATCAACCGCTACAACTGGTGGATTCCCGTCGCCGCCTGCCTGCTCATCGCTGCCTTCGGCGTCAGCCCCATCTGGATCATCCTCGCCGCCGGCCTAGTAGGCTACATCTACGGCCGCTACTTCGCCTCCCGCAGACATTGAGCCTACGCCTGCCTCGCGAGAGAGGCGCAGCTGCAAAAAACGCGGTGCGCAGCCGTAAAAACTGAAGTGCGCAGCCTTATCCCAAACAGAGCGCAGTCGTAAAAAATAAAGAACGCAGTCGTAATAAAAAAAGAACGCAGTCGTAATCAATAAAGAGCGCAGTCATAATAAACGAAACGCGCAACCGCATGCCAAGCGGTGCGCAGCGTCAACCCACGCGGCGCGCATTCCCAACCTTCCGCATTCCCATCGCCTATGATCTTTCTCCAGCTCTTCATCGTCTTCTCCAAGATTGGAATCTTCAATTTCGGTGGCGGCTACGCCATGCTCTCGCTCATCCACAATGAGACCGTCGTGAAGCACGCGTGGCTCACCAACGCTGAGTTCACCGACATTGTCGCCATCAGCCAGTCGACGCCGGGCCCCATCGGCATCAACAGCGCCACCTACGTCGGCTACACCGCCGTCGTCAACGAAGGCTATCCCGTGTGGGCCGGCATCATCGGAGCCGTCCTTGCGTCGCTCTCCGTCATCTGGCTCCCCTTCATCCTCATGATCATGATCAGCCGCTACTTGCTGCGACACAAAGACTCCGTCCTCGTCAGCAGCATCTTCTCCGGCTTGCGTCCCGCCATCATTGGCCTCATCGCCGCCGCAGCCCTGCTGCTGATGAACAGCGAGAACTTCTCCTCCTGGAGCGAGAGCCCCTTCAGCTTCATCGTCAGCGTCCTGCTCTTCCTCTTCGCCTTCTTCGGCACACGGCTCTACAAGGTCCACCCCATCCTCATGATCCTGCTGTGCGGCGTGGCCGGACTCGCCATCTACTGACACCTCCGCCAGCGCACCGCACAACCTCCGCAAGCGCGCCACACAACCTCAGACAGCGCACCGAAAGGCGCCAGCCGGCGCCTCTTCCCCGACCTTGTTTCCCAGCTCTCCCACCCTCATCTCCCACATCAACCTCAGCCCATCCATGTATTCCCTTTCCCAACTCTTCCGCATCGGCATCGGTCCATCGAGTAGCCACACCATGGGACCGCACCAGGCCTCTCTTCTCTTCGCCCGTCGCCATCCTTCGGCCGCATCGTTCGAAGTCACCCTCTACGGCTCGCTCGCGGCCACCGGCCGCGGCCACCTCACCGACGAGGCCATCCTGAGCGTTCTCTCGCCCATTGCCCCCGTCGACATCCGCTGGCGTCCCGACATCATACCCGCCTTCCATCCCAACGGCATGCACTTCCTCGCCCGCGGTGCCGACGGCGCCGCACTGGAGGAGTGGACGGTCTATAGCGTCGGTGGCGGCGCACTGGCCGAGGAAGGAACCGCCAACAGCCTGCTCGGGGCGCAGCAGCCCATCTACGACCTCCACACGCTGGCCGACATCCAGCGCTGGTGCGAGGAGCGCGGCGCTGGCTACTGGCAGTATGTCGAGGCCTGCGAAGGACCTCAGGTGTGGGACTTTCTGCGCGAGGTATGGGGCGTGATGAAAGCCGCCGTGCAGCGCGGACTCGACCACGAAGGCACCCTGCCCGGCCAGCTCAACCTCACCCGCAAGGCCTCCAACTACTACGTGAAGGCACTCTCGTTCAAGCCCTCGCTGCAGGGACGCGCACTCGTCTATGCCTACGCCCTCGCCGTGAGCGAGGAGAACGCATCGGGCGGCACCATCGTCACCGCACCCACCTGCGGCGCCTGCGGCGTCGTGCCCGCCGTCCTCTACCACCTCGAGAAAAACCACGGCTTCAGCGAGAGCCGCATCCTCCACGCCCTCGCCACGGCCGGTCTCTTCGGCAATGTCGTCAAGACCAACGGCAGCATCTCCGGCGCCGAAGTCGGCTGCCAGGGAGAAGTGGGCGTGGCCTGCGCCATGGCGTCGGCCGCCGCCTGCCAACTCTTCGGCGGCACGCCCGCCCAAATCGAATACGCCGCCGAGATGGGCCTCGAACACCACCTCGGCATGACCTGCGACCCCGTCTGCGGACTCGTCCAGATACCCTGCATCGAGCGCAACGCCTTCGCCGCCTGCCGCGCCCTCGACGCCCAGCTCTACGCCAACATCAGCGACGGACAGCACCACGTCAGCTTCGACCGCGTCGTCGAAGTCATGAAGGAGACCGGACACGACCTCCCCTCCCTCTACAAGGAAACCTCTGCCGGCGGGCTTGCCAAGCTCAACCGCTGAGCCGCCGAAGAAAACCAGCAAGTTTTCCCCATTCAAAAAAAAGTCGTATATTTGCAACGAGCCAGCGCCGCGCCCGCACCCATCCTGCTGCAGCCCGCCGCCGGCCATCCACCCACATCCCGCGTAGGCCGCCGACACACCCCTCCGCCACCGCGCGCCGCCGGCCGCCGACCCGCCCACCCACACTTTCACAACCCCTCAACCCCACTCCCCCATGAGCAAACGACAGAAACGATTCATTCTGAGCGAAAGCGACATCCCCCGCCAGTGGTACAACATCCAGGCCGACATGGTCAACAAGCCGCTGCCTCCCCTCAACCCCGCCACCAAAGAGCCCCTCAAGCCCGAGGACCTCTACCCCATCTTCGCTCAGGCACTGTCGCAGCAGGAACTGAACCAGACCGACGCCTGGATCGACATCCCCGAGCCCGTGAGAGAGATGTACAAATACTACCGCTCCACACCTCTCGTGCGCGCCTATGGCCTCGAGAAAGCACTCGGCACGCCCGCCCACATCTACTTCAAGAATGAGAGCGTGAGCCCCGTCGGCAGCCACAAGCTCAACTCCGCCCTCGCCCAGGCCTACTACTGCAAGCAGGAGGGAGTGACCAACGTCACCACCGAAACCGGCGCCGGACAGTGGGGCACCGCACTCAGCTACGCCGCCAAAGTCTTCGGCCTCGAAGCCGCCGTCTACCAGGTGAAGATTTCCTACGACCAGAAGCCCTACCGACGCAGCATCATGCAAACCTTCGGCGCGCAAGTCACGGCCTCCCCCTCCATGTCCACCCGCGCCGGCAAGGACATCCTCACCCGCGATCCCAACAACCAGGGCTCGCTCGGCACCGCCATCTCCGAAGCCGTCGAGCTCGCCGTCAGCACCCCCAACTGCAAGTACACGCTCGGCAGCGTCCTCAGCCACGTCACGCTCCACCAGACCATCATCGGCCTCGAAGCCGAGAAGCAGATGGAAATGGCCGGCGAATACCCCGACATCATCATCGGCTGCTTCGGCGGCGGCAGCAACTTCGGCGGCATCGCCTTCCCCTTCATGCGCCACACCATCCGCGACGGCAAGCAGACCCAGTACATCGCCGCCGAACCCGCCTCCTGCCCCAAGCTCACGCGCGGCATCTTCCAATACGACTTCGGCGACGTCGCAGGCTACACCCCCCTGCTCCCCATGTACACCCTCGGACACAACTTCATGCCCGCCAACATCCACGCCGGCGGCCTCCGCTACCACGGCGCAGGCGTCATCGTCAGCCAGCTCCTCAAAGACGGCTACATGAGCGCCGTCGACATCCCGCAACTTGAGACCTTCGACGCCGGCACCCTCTTCGCACGCGCCGAAGGCATCATCCCCGCCCCCGAGTCCTGCCACGCCATCGCCGCCACCATCCGCGAGGCCCTCCGCTGCAAGGAGACCGGCGAGGAGAAAGTCATCCTCTTCAACCTCTCCGGACACGGACTCATCGACATGGCCGCCTACGACCAGTATCTCTCCGGCTCGCTCCACAACTACGAAGTCACCGAGGCAGACGTACAGGCCAACCTCAGCGGCATCGAGAAAATCATCTGAGACGGCCGCAGCCACGGGCCGGCCCGCCTGCCGGCCCCCGCTGCCGCCCCTCCATCCCACCAACCCCTCACACACATCATCCCTATGAAGACCCACTACGAAATCCGCTATGCGTCGCACCCCGAAGACGCCAAACACTACGACACCGCCCGCCTGCGCCGCGACTTCCTCATCGAGCGCATCTTCGCAGCCGACGAAGTCAACCTCGTCTACTCCATGTACGACCGCATCATCGTCGGCGGTGCCATGCCCGTGGCCGAAGCCCTCAAGCTCGAGGCCATCGACCCGCTCAAGGCCCCCTACTTCACCACCCGCCGCGAAGTCGGCATCTTCAACGTCGGCGGCAAAGGCAGCGTGCAAGTAGGCGACGACACCTACGAGCTCGACTACAAGGAAGCCCTCTACATCGGCTCCGGCGACCGCGACATCCACTTCCACAGCGCCGACCCGCAGCAGCCCGCCAAGTTCTACATCAACTCCACCACGGCCCACAAGTCCTACCCCACCAAGAAAGTCACCAAGCAGGACGCCGACATCCTCGCCCTCGGAAGCCTCGAAGGCAGCAACGACCGCATCATCAACCGCATGATCGTGCAGAAAGTCCTCGACTCCTGTCAGCTCCAGATGGGCATGACCGAGCTCAAGCCCGGCAGCGTCTGGAACACCATGCCCGCCCACACCCACTCGCGCCGCATGGAAGCCTACTTCTACTTCGAGGTGCCCGAAGACCAGGCCGTCTGCCACTTCATGGGACAGCCACAGGAAACACGCCACATCTGGCTCCGCGGCGACCAAGCCGTCCTCTCCCCCGAATGGAGCATCCACTCCGCCGCAGCCACCAGCAACTACACCTTCATCTGGGGCATGGGCGGCGAGAACCAAGACTACGGCGACCAGGACTTCTTCCCCATCACCGACCTCAAGTAAGCCCAGCGCCCACCGCGCCCCCACCACCGACGCCTGTCCACCGCCCCTCGGCGGCCGACAGGCGTCGGCTGCGTTTCGGGCCCACGACGCCACGACGCCCCATCCTCCCCACGTCCTCCTCGCAAAGCTGCCGCCGAAACTTAAACAATGCTAAACATACTTTTGGGAAGTGACTGACCTTCAGCATTTCTAACCTCCACGTAACAGACTTACTTTTTCGTGCGTTCTTGTGGCGCTCCGCGTTTCTCCCTACCTTTGCACCGCAAACAAAAAGAAAGTAACTATCACTTTAAAACTTGAACGCAATGAAAAAGATCGCAGTTGTAGCAGCCAACGGAAAGGCAGCCCGCAAAATTATCGAAGAAGCACTGAGCCGTGGAATCGACGTCACCGCCATCGGTCGTGGAGAAAACAAGACCCAGACAGCCCAGTATCTGAAGAAGGACGTCTTCGAGCTCACGAAGGAAGACCTCCAGGGCTTCGACGCCATCGTCGACGCCGTAGGCACTTGGACCCTCGACTCGCTCCACGTCATCGGACAAGCCGCCGCCCACCTCGCCTCGCTCGTGCGCGGCACGGACACCCGCCTCGTCGTAGTCGGCGGCGCCGGCTCGCTCTATGTCAACGCCGAGCACACCTCGACAGTCGAGCTCCAGCCCTTCTTCCCCGATGCCTTCAAAGGCGTGAGCGCCGCACATGGCCTCGCTCTGGCCATCCTGCGCGCCGAGCAAGACGTGAAGTGGACCTACATCAGCCCTGCCGGCGACTTCCAGGCCGACGGTGCCCGCACGGGCAAGTATGTGCTGGGCGGCGAGGAACTCGTGCTCAACAGCCGCGGCGAGTCCGTCGTCTCCTACGCCGACTACGCCATCGCCCTCGTCGACGAAATCGAGCAGGGCAGCCACATCGGCCAGCGCATCAGCGTCGTGAGCGAGTAAGCCACCACACTCATCACCACCGGCGCCACCTCCTTGCCACCAAGGGGGTGGCGCCACTCATCTTCCCCCGCCATGATCCGACGACAAGTCATCGATCCCGCTTTCCCCCAGTGCCCCATCCGCAACGTGCTCGCCCGCATCGGCGACCGATGGACCCTGCTCACCCTCCTCGTCCTGGACGCCGCCGCCCAACCCCTGCGCTTCAAGGAACTCTGCCAGGCCCTGCCCGACGTGTCGCAGAAGATGCTGGCCTCGACGCTCAAGGCCCTCGAGGCCGACGGCCTCGTGCAGCGCCAGTCGTACGCCGAGATACCCCCACGCGTGGAGTACGTGCTCACCGACCGCAGCCGCACGCTTCTTCCCCTGCTACACCCACTCGTCGACTGGTCGCACAGGCACTTGGACGACATCCTCGCCAGCCGCCTGCGCTATGCGGAACAGCAGGCAGAGGCGGCCGAATAGCCTGCCACTCCGCACCGTCCACGAAGGCCTTCGTCATCCGCCACGAAGGCCTTCGTGAGGATGCGAGAAGGCCTTCCCGCTGACGCACGCAGCCCCTCCCGCCGCCACACGGACGCCCTCGGAGCGAGACCTCGGCACGGCACGGCTGAAACCAGCGTGCAGCCCGCCTCCCAACCCTCTGCATCTGCCCCGAGAAGCGAATGCCGTCTGAACGGAATACGAGCGCAGTCGAAAACGGAAACGAACGCAGTCGAAACTGAAAACGAACGCAGTCATTCTCAAGAACGACTGCGTTCGTTTTTTTGTCTCATTCCGACCCGCAAGGCGGGCGGCGGCGCAGGGCGGGCGGCGACGGAAGGGGCAGGCCGACGAGAGGGGCCTCGCGCGGCTGCCACAACGCACTGGAGGCTGCCGGGATGCGGCGGCGAAAACGAGGCGGGGATGGGCGCTGCTTCGGACGCGGGGCCTGAGGCACGACTTCCTGAGCTGCAGGCAGCACGCGCCGGACGCCTCGGACGCCCTGCGGGAGCGCGCTTGAGGCCAGTGGCGGAGGAAAGATGAATTGTCAGCAGAAACGGCTTGTTTGTGCGGAAAGCTCAAAAAAAGTGGCAGAAAAGTTTGATTCTATCAGAAAAAGTTTCTACTTTTAACACCTGTAACCTTTGTTTTGCTTATTTTTATACAGGCAAAACCTCCATTTCGGGGAGCTCCGCCACGGCTCCCGCACGCATAGTTTGCTCGCGCTTAGCGACTTACATATAAAACCGTATGAAAAGATACCCAGAATTGAAGTAGAGAAGCAGATATACAGATAGACGCCGACGACGATGTGCTGATGCGCTGTTTCTATCTAACTGACTGACTATAAATGCGACAACGCTACCTGAAGATGCTATTAACAAACTTTACAATTTAGAGTCTACGCAATTCTCAAATAAAAATACGACGATTATGAAAGCACTTACCAACAAAGCGATGGTCATGGTCGGCATGGCGCTGACGGTGTCATAGATGGCCATGTCTTGCTCCGACTCCGACTTTGACAGCAAGCTGGAACTGGGCGACAATGTAGTGGCAGAGGGTATCGAGGCAGAGATTGATGGCGAGATTGCCACGCTCAACATCGCCTCGAACGACGACTGGACGATTGATGTGCCCGAGGATGCGGCCAGCTGGGTGTACGTGCTGG
This sequence comes from Prevotellaceae bacterium UBA1391, assembly GCA_002305265.1. Taxonomy (GTDB): domain Bacteria; phylum Bacteroidota; class Bacteroidia; order Bacteroidales; family Bacteroidaceae; genus UBA3839. Next base: position 35,508 of record DBQP01000001.1, read on the forward strand.
TACGGTCCGGCCATGGCAACATGGAGGTGCCGGTGAGCATCGACGCCAACTTTGGCTCGTCGAAGGGCAGAAGCACCGTCCTCACCATCACGACGGGCGACGTGGAGAGAAAGGTGGTGGTGTCGCAGGTACCCAGCTATCAGGGCGAGAGCACGCCCAACGAGGAGTCGGCTGACTACATCCAGATTGCGGCCACGAAGGGTGTGGGCCTGGGCCTGAACCTGCGGAGCCTGGCCGCGAAGTATAGCGTGATCAACCTGAAGGCGGTGGACAAGCTGCAGAAGCTGAATCCGGCCGAATACGCCACGTACTTCACCTTCGACAGGCTGTCGACGGCAGCCGCCGCGGGCGCCGTGATCGACAGTGTGGACACGAAGAAGGACTCGCTGGGCGTGAAACTGACGTTCGACATCAACTACGGCGCCTTCAAGCTGAACATCAGCGGCGCCTACTGTGGAGATGAGAGAAAGAACCACCTGACGACGGAATACAGATATGGCGCCACGTACAACATAGCCAGTGCCAACGCCGACATGCCCTCGCTGGTGGCCGCCTACAACGAGGCAATCGCGTCGGACGACGCCTCCAGCACGGAGCAGCTGCTGAAGCGGACGCTGCTGACGCCGGGATTCATCGCGGCCAAGAACGATGTGGAGGAGGCCTATCAGGGGAAGGACCCGGACGAGATCTCCGAGGCGATAGAGGACCTGGTGGGCAACTACGGTCCGGTGGTGATCACCGGCTGCGACCTGGGCAGCAGCATCTCGCTGTGGATGAAGTACGACCGCGACTCGATTGCCGACATCCTGCGTGTCGACACCGCCCGGCTCAATCTGGCCATCAACGTCGGCTTGTTCAAACTGGGGGCCAACGTGGAGGTCAGCTACAAGAAGGAGGGCATTCAGCTGCTGGAAAACAGTTCCTTCAGATACCACATCGCGGGAGGGACGAAAGCGGCTCAGGACAATGTGAGCAGCATCCTGTCGGCCAAGCGCACGAAGGGCGACGAGGACAAGGTGTACAGCAACTTGCACGACAAGCTGGACGCCTGGATCGCGAGCCTGAACGCCGACAATCCCACGACCCTCACCTATACGCGCCTGCACATCTACCCGATCTGGTATTTCTTCCAGGGCAAGCTGCGCACCGAGGTGAAGAAATGGGTGAAGGAAAACTATGAGGACAAGATGGACATCATCAACAACAACGTGGTGGATGCCGACGTCCCAGACTAAGCCATGAGGATGCGTATGCAAGGCTCGCTCTTGAAATCAATGGCAACGGCGGCGGTCATGATGTGCGTCATGACCGCCTGCAGCGACTATGTGGAAGAAATGGTCGACGTGGATACTGCCACTTCCAGGGATGCCGTATGGCGCAATCCGGAAGTGCTGACGCGCGCGCAGACCGTGCAGTATTTCCAGCGAGAGCACGCCGTGGGATATAGCTACAATGCGATGACGGGCGAGGCCTACTCGCTGGACGACATCCGGTGTCAGGTGGTGAATCGCGCCGAGCTGGACCGTCTGGCCGAGAGCGCGCCCTACATCCTGTATACGGCCAACGTGGAGCAGACCACGACGATGACGGGCAATGTGTATCATTCCTTCACGCAATATGTGCACAACTCCAACCTGCGGTCGGACGCCGAGGGGGGCATCGTCCTCATCGCAGGCGGTGCGGCCCGGACGGAGTGCAGCATCTTTGAGGACGGAACGACAGACTGCTACATCGTTGATGCGCAGAGCAAGATCTCGAGCGGCAACTACCGCATCTATCCTGAGGCCGTGATGGAAATGTCGAAGACGCACCCCAGCGTGCTGACGGCCTCCTTCCAAGATGCCGTGAGGCAAGTGGCGGCGGCTCCGGAAAAGAACATCGTGGCCTGCGTGGACTCGTTCATCCAGACCTACGGCACGCATGTGGTGACCTACGCCGAAGTGGGTGGGGCGCTGGATGTGCTGGTGCAGTTCGACGCCAAACGCTACAAGACGATTGAGAACACGGAGACGGCCCTGTCGGCCGACGTGCTGGCCGGCCTGTTCAAGGGCTCTTGGGAAGGCAGCGGCTCGAAGGAAGGATACGAATATCTGGAAGATGCCACGTGCCGCATACAGGTGCTGGGCGGCAACGTGAGGTACCTGGACGCGCTGACGAACATGAACCGCTATCGGGTGGACGGGGTGGATCCTGCCGCGCTCGCCAAATGGCAGTCGAGCGTCGTGTTCAGTCCGGACGACTTCGAGCAGGACTCGACGACGGTCATCCACATGGACTTCACGCCCATCTATCAGTTTGTGAGCGACCCGGTGGCCCGCAAACGGCTCAAAGGCTACACGCAGGGGGCTGTGCAAGACCTGATCGACCTGCTGGGCAACCGCAACTTTGTCAACGTCTCCTTCCCCTACAACTTTCAGACCGTTCAATATGTGGTCGGCAACAAGGAGACGGCGTCGTGCACGAAGCCCGACGTGGTCAATCTGGTGTATGCCGGCCGACACGTGGCGACGGTCTGCCGGGAGCGCGTGGATGCCATCGACCCGACGCAGGACGTCGGCGTGGTGTATCCCATCTACGAGGGCCGGATCCAGCTGTTCAACGGCTTGTGCCAGCACAAAGGCAGGGTGTATCAGGTGGCGTGGAAGGGCGACGCGTGCATCGTGACAGACCAAGGAGAGGGAAGCAACGCAGAGACGATCTACATCACGGCAGGAGTTCCTTCTTTCACCGCCTACACCAACATCACCTATGCGCCCGCCCGGCCCGTTCCGGGTTTGGAGATCGACAAGTCCTTCCATGTCGACGGGACATTCAACTTCCAATCGCCCCGATACTTCGTGAAGAAGGTGAAAGGAAAATTCATCCTTCCGGCAACGCTGGGCAACACGTCCATCACGGGCCTGCCGAACTGGGCGTATGACGCGTCGACGAAAATGATGACGCGGAATGAGAACTATGTGTACATCTACAATCCAAACGAACTGAAGTACTATGAGTGAACGATGGGTTTGCCTGCTGCTCTCGCTTTGCCTGTTGGTGTCATGTAGTAGCGATGAGTTCGAATCGGACAGCAATGCGGCGTGGAAAGCCGCTGTGACGTCGGGCGAGGAACTCGACGCGGAGCAGCATTACCACACGGTGGAAATAGAGATTGCAGGACTGGCAGCGGGAAGTGTGGTCGGGCTCTCCACGGATGCGGATTGGCTCACCATCACGTCGGACACCTTGCCGTGCGACGGCAAGTTCGATGTGTTGCCGGAGCAAAACACAGATGCCGAGGAACGAGTGGCCGAGCTGACGCTGACCAACCGCAGCGACGGCTCCATCGCCGTGGTGGAGCTGGTGCAGCAAGGCCATGTGGAGAGCAACGACCAGGCATCCCTGTACAGGATTGGACGAGGCTTTTCCTGCTTCGACGACTATAAATGCACGACGAGCATCCGCGGAAGCGTCATCAGCGAGGCCAAGCTGCGCGAGTTTGACAGTGGCAGCACGTTCGTGTCGGTGCAGGAAAGCATGCGCGGCGAGATGTACGACGAGCTGTACTCCGCCTATTCGATGTCGGAGATGCAGAGCAAGCTCACGAATAAAGTCTCGAAGTCCATCAACATTCTCGGCTTCAAGAAGACGGTGGAGCGTTACAGCCTTGTCTCTACGATGGAGTCGGACGAGCAATACTATGGTTATGCCCGGCTCGTGAGAGTGGTCGGTTCCAAGTCCATCGATGTGGGCGCGCTGAAGTACATTTGCCACAACGCAGACGTCGTGAAAGCAGGAAGACTTCCCTTCTCGGATGGATTCAACAAGGCTTACAAGGACATCAACAGCGCGTCCGGAAGTGAGAGAACGCGCCTCATCCAGAAAATGATTGAGGAATTTGGCACGCACGTGGTGGTTCAGACCTCCTTGGGAGGCGCCATCGACCTGGCCGTGACGTACAAGCGCGATCAAGTGGAGCGCATCGAAGAGACAACCGAGAAGGTGTTCAAGACCTTGACGGGCGCCGCCGTGTCCTCGGAAGCGATGTCCATGGTAAGTAGTTCTTTGTCGAAAAAGGGCGCCATCAGCATCTACGGCGGTTCGGAGAGCGCACGGCAAGCACTTCAGCGACACGTCACCGACCTTTCAACGGCGTCGTCCACCTTGTCCAGCGATTTGCTGGACAACTGGTTGGAGAGCATCTCCAGCCACTCGGAGCAGGCGCTCGACGCCGTCGACTTCTCCTTCATCCCGATCTGGGATCTCTTCATCGACAATACCGTGAGCAAGGAAATTCTTTCCGTAGTCTCGTCCATGGCCGACGAACAGCGAAATGTGCTGGGAGACGCGGCGCTCGGCATCGACAATTATGCGATACCCCTCGACAAGAGCTTGATGGCGTTCGACTCCAAGAACACCACAACGCTCGTGCGGCTGTTGTACAACGACACCGTGCCGATTGCGGAGATCTGCAACGAATACGTGCCGGCCATTCGTTCCGACAAGCGCATCACGGTCGTCTATCCGATTGTAAACCGCGTCAGCCGAATCACGATGGGACTGTTCCCGGGCGACGGCAACTACCGCCCGGCTTACCTCACCTTCTCGGGGTCAGACGTCTACGTCAATCCGCTCGACGACTATGGCTCCACGGATGTGCTGGACACTTTGTTCTATCTGCACGGCACCCTCTTCGCCGTCAATCAAGGCGTACCCTTGCGGAAAAGTCGCTTCACCATCAAGAATCACTTCATGGATTTTCGCGGAGGCAACCAATATCCTGTCGTGAAAATAGGCTCCGGCTACTGGACACGCAGCAACATCAAGGACGAGATGGAGTTTGGCGAGCCCTTCGACAGCGAAGACCCAGATGGCGACTACTACGTCTACGACGAAGTCATCAACGGCATTTTCTATGCCAACATCTTCTACGGAAACAGCGCCGGCTTCCGCCAATCCTATCCAGGACTGTTCGACGACGCAACCGACATCGATGGCAACCGCATCCATTGGTACGTCCCGCGCCTGACCGATCTGCGGAAACTGCAAAGCTACGTAGGCGGAAATTGCAAAGCCCTCCTCGCCTCGCAACAGTCTGGCTTCGACGCCCAGTTCGTGGGTTACTACGGTCCGTATGATGACTTGAATAATGGCCGGAAGTTTACCGACGGAGCACACGACGTCAGATACTACGGCCAACATTGCTTCATCGCATCCAAAGAGAACACTTCATCGGGAAACGCATTGGTCATCTCCCCCAACTACACCCTGCAGCTGTGCAACACCAACCGCCAGCGCGACAACTGGTACCCCGTTCGCCCCTATCGCTCATCACATTATCAATACCCAAAACTATGAAAGCATTCGCTCAATCGTTACACTTCAAGCTGGCGTTGCTCTTCTTTGCCTGCTGCCTCATCACCGCCTGCAGCGACGACAACGACAACTCCACCTCACCCGAGGAAGAAGACACGGAAGAAGTGGCGCAAATCATGGAGAAGCTGCAACGCCAGGCGCTGCTGACCGCCATCTGCTCGGCAGACACCCTCGACGACGGCACCGTGAAATACACCTCCCGCTATGGCAAAGTCCTCGACGAGACCAAGCCCACCGTCTATTATGTCGGCATCGAACGCCTCGAAGAGGCACAAGACACCTGGAAAGCCATCACGTCCGTCTTCAACGATAGCGAAGACGATGTCTATGATCTCAGCGTGGTGCAGCACGGCGACATGAACCTGTCCTTCTCGACCTCGGAAGGCGACGACGAATGGGCCCGCATCGACGTCGACTGCCCGGAACTCAGGAACACGCTCACCAGCATCGTCTTCATCCCGACGCAACGATGGCCCGAGAACGACATGGGCTCTCCCTTCCTCTTCATGAGCGTCTGGGAGAAAGACGGACGCGTCTACCTGTGCGTGAGAAAGGCCCAAGGCTCACAAGGAATCCTCCTGACCTTCGACGGCGGATGGGAAGAAGATTGGTTCACACGCTACACCCACTGGCAGGGACGCTTCTTCCTTTGGAAAAAAACAGCCGACGCCGAGACCTTCAATTGCCTCGCAAGCATCATGCGCTACAACCAGACCAAGTATGAAGACGCGCTCAACGTCATCGCCCAAAAGAGAGGCAACAACACACTCTTCCACAGGCTGTACAGCAAACTGAACGACAACTACTCCATCACGTTCGACCGCCACTACACCTACGACCACCACATCTGGTGGGCCTACAACTGCTACGACGTCACCCTCTACAAGACCACCTTCTACAAGAATCACACCTGCGCCCACTGGAGCGTCTACTATACGCGCAAGCGCACACCGGAACGCTCCACCTGGTCCCACGCCGTCTTTTTCGACCAAGAGTCCAGCACGAAAGGCTGGACCTGCCTCTTCCGCGGATTCAGCTAAACCCTCCCGAACAGACCCAAGATGAAAACCCCGCTTCTCGGCCTCACGCTCTCAGTCCTCCTCACGCTCACCGCGGCCTGCAGCCAAGATGAGCACGACTCGCCGTCCACGCCACGCCGCCAGGCCACCGTCACCCTCCTCGTCACCCCCAATGGCCTCGGCGACAACGGCTACGACGACGACGCCGCCAACGGCATCTTCGCCTTTATGGAAGAAAGCGGCGTACCCGTGCGCCTGCTGCAGCCACGCGACATGCAGGAAGCGGAGACCCTCTACCGGCAGTGGCGCACGCTCCATGCCACCGCCGACTCCGCCGTGCTCGTGGCCGGAAGCTCCGCCTACGCCGACCTCCTCCGCCGCCTCCCCCCGGCCCTCGCCGGGCGGGGCAGCCGCGTCCTGCTCTTCGAGTCCGACGAGCCGATCGACGGCGTCACCACCGTCATGATCAACCGCTACGGAGCCGCCTACCTCGCAGGCGCCATGGCCAAAGACTTCGATGCCTTCATCCTCGCCGCCGCCCCCGGATTCCCCACCCTCGAAGACGCCATCTCCGGCTTCCGCGCTGGCCACAGCGCCCACAGCGATGCCAGCCGCACCATCGCCCTCCAATACCTGGCCGAAGGCGAAGAAGGATTTGCCATGCCCGACTCCGCATTCCACACCCTCTATCGCCGCGCACAGCAATATCTCGACTACGACGAGATCATCTTCCCCCTGCTCGGAGGCTCCGGCGCAGGCGTCACCGCCTTCCTCAACAGCGACGCACTCACCGCCGCCCTCTCCATCGGCATCGACGTCGACCAAGCCGGACAAAGCAGCCGCATCCCCTACTCCCTCGTCATCCACATAGGCAACCTCCTCAAGACCTACCTCGCCGACTGGCAGGCAGGCAAGCCCTGGCCCGCCACCCGTCGCCTGGGCCTCGCCGACGGCGCCACCGACATCGTCCTCACCCCCAACTTCGTGGAAAACCTCAACATCTGGGACGACCGATACGAAGACATCGATGCCTTCCAACGCTTGTATCACGCCTTCCATGAGGAGGCAGAAAAACAGGAAGCCGCACATGAACAACCCTAAACCCGCCCGCCTGCGCGCCTGGCTCCTCCCCCTCTGCTGCGCCCTCCTCTGCGCCCTCACCGCCTGCTCCGACGACGACCCCGTCGGCGCCACCTACGACGTGCAGACACTCAAAGTAGCCGTCCTCATGGAGCCCGCCGAACAAGCCCGCTGGGAGCGCACCGCCCGCTGGGCCCTCGACAACATCGCCCAGGCACAGCAAGGCCTCGCCCATCGCGTCCAGCTGCAGCTCGAGTTCTACAACCAAGACGCCGACGACATCGAGAACACCATGCGCCAGATCGCCGCCGACACCACCATCGCAGCCGTCGTAGGCCCCACCACCTCCCCCCGCGCCACCCTCATGGCCCAGAAGCTCAACGCCAAGAAAGCCTATCACAAGCCCATGATCACCCCCTCCGCCACCGGCACGGAATACCAGCGCACCTTCGCCAACACCCCCTTCGTCTGGAACCTCGCCGAGAGCAACATCGCACAGCTCGAAGTCCTCATCGCCGGCATCGCCAGCCACGCCAACGAAACCACCGTCGCCCTCCTCACCGCCGACGAAGGCAACGACTTCGAAGAGTGGTTCGGATTCATCGCCGAAGAATACGGACTGAACGTCGAAGCCATCCACCTCTACCAATCCGCCGACGACCTCCGCCGCCACGTGCGCCAGCTCTGCAGCACCCACTGGCAGCAAGCCACCCGCGCCCTCATCTTCAACCCCACCGACGCCGACATGGCCCTCGTCTTCGACGACGAAATCGCCAACCTCCAGCGCGACGCCCAAGCCCAGCAGCCCGCACAGCACCTCTACGTCCCCAACGTCTACTGCACCGACGCCTTCGTCTCCGAGCACATCGCACGCTCCGTCAGCCACACCACCTACCAAGGCGTCGACCTCTACGCACGCCCCGAGTCAGGCTTCAGCCAAGCCTACACCCAGCACTTCGGCCAACCACTCACCAACGGCGAAGCACAATTCTACGACGCCCTCTGCCTCCTCGCCTACGCCGCCACACGCTCCCGCCACACCCCCCAGACCCTCAACGACGCACTCCGCGACGTCGTGGCCGGACGCGACGGCCAAGGCAGCAGCTGGCTCCCCCACGACATGCAGCAAAACTTCCAGCAACTCGCCGCCGGCACCACCCCCGACATCGACGGCGTATCCAGCACCTGGACCTTCGACACACCCACCCACACCACCGTCCTCCAAAGCACCTTCCGACGCTGGATCCTCCACAACCACCAATACATCACCACCGAATACGTCAGCACCCAAGGCAGCAAGCGCACCACCTCCACACAAAACCTCTGGGACTGGACCACCACCCACCTCCAGCAATTCCAGACCACCGACGGCAACCAGCTCACCTATCCCCCCCTCCACCAGCAATGGGCCCTCCTCATCGCCGCCTCCAAAGGCTGGGAAAACTACCGCTTCCAAGCCGACGTCGCCGCCATGTACCACCTCCTCAAGCAACAAGGCTACACCGACGACCACATCATCCTCATCAGCGAAGACGACCTCGCCCACAACCCCCAGAACCCCGAGCCCGGCATCATCCGCGTGAGCGACACCGGCGACAACCTCTACCAACCCGCCGCCATCGACTACAAACTCTCCGACCTCACCCCCGCCGACCTCGCCCCCATCCTCCAAGGCCAGCCCAGCCAGCGCCTCCCCCACGTCATCACCCCCGACCAACACGACAACATCCTCATCTTCTGGAGCGGACACGGCACCATCGGCGGCATGGACTTCGGCGAGCAACACCAGCTCACCTACCCCCAGATGCACAACATCCTCACCCACACCCCCCACCGCAAGATCCTCCTCGCCATCGAGTCATGCTACAGCGGCGGACTCGGCACCTACTGCACAGGCCTCCCCGGCACCCTCCTCATCACCGCCGCCAGCCCCTACGAAACCAGCCACGCCGACGTCTGGAGCAAAACCCTCGGCGTCTACCGCTCCAACGGATTCACCCGCGGTCTCCAGACAGCCATCACCCAAAACCCCGACATCAAGCTCCGCGACCTCTACTACACACTCGCCCAAACCACCACCGGCTCCCACGTCAAAGTCTACAACACCAAACACTACGGCAGCCTCTACGACCACTCCCTCGGCGAATTCATCATCCCCACCCGCCCCTGAACCACCCCCTCACCACCCGCTCAACCTCACCACTCCACCTGCCC
>DBQP01000015.1 GCA_002305265.1 Prevotellaceae bacterium UBA1391
ATGGTTTAGCGGACAGTAATATTTTTGAAAACGACTGCGTTCGTTATTGTTGGCTGCTACGGTGGCAGACGGCGACGAAGGCCTTCGTGGGGCTTCGGGAAGGCCTTCGTGCGGTGTTGCGAAGGCCTTCGTCATTGTTGCCTGACGGGGAGGGATGGGGCCGGCAGCGGCGCTGGGTGCAGGTTTTGGCGGGGCGGGCTGAGGGAAGGGGTGCGCGGTGTGCAGCTGCGGCGCAGGGGGCGGATGGTGTGTGGAGCGGAACGGGCTGCGGCGGTGGTGGCGACGGTGTGCGTCGGGGAGGGGAGGGCATGAAAAAAAACGGAGCCTCGTCGGGCATGACGAGGCTCCGGTGAGCGTTGGGGCGGCGCGTGCGGGCGTGCCGGCCGATGGTGGCGCGAGGGCTCGGCGGTGGGCTGGGCGGGCGCGGCGGCGGGCGACGGGCGGTGCGGCCGGTAGGGGGCTACGGCTTATTGGGCGGGGGCGTCTTTCAGCTTGTCCACGTAGGCGTCGATGACGGCGACGGCCGTGATGTTGACGATGTCGCGCACGGAGGCTCCGAAGTCGGTGAAGTGGATGGACTTGTTCAGTCCCATCTGCACGGGGCCTATGACTTCCACGTCGGGATCGAGGCACTGGAGCATCTTGAAGGACGAATGGGCGCTGGTGCGGTTGGGGAAGACGAGCGTGTTGACGTCGCGTCCCTGCAGCTTGGAGAAGGGGTAGAGCTCGTCGCGCTGCTCGCGGTTGAGGGCGAAGCCGATCTGCATTTCGCCGTCGACGATGAGTTCGGGGTTCTCCTGATGGAGCGTCTCCACGGCCTTGCGCACCTTGATGCTGCCATGGTTGTCGTCGGAGCCGAAGTTGGAGTGCGACACCATGGCCATGACGGGCTCGTCGTTGAAGAACTTGACGGAGGCGGCGGTGATGCGTGCGATATCCACGAGGTCGTCGGCTTCGGGGTGCTGGTTGATCATCGTGTCGGCGACGTAGTAGGTGCCCTTGGCCGAGTTGATGATGTGCATCGTGCCGAAGTGCTGGTATTCGGGGCGGATGCCGATGACTTCCTTGGCCACCTTGATGGTGTTGGAGTAGCGGGTGTAGAGGCCGGTGATGAAGGCGTCGGCGTCGCCCGTCTCCACCATCATCATGCCGAAGTAGTTGCGCTCGAACATCTTGTCGTTGGCTTCCTGGAAGGTGAAGCCGTCGCGCTGGCGCTTGGCAGCCAGAGCGGCTGCATAGCGCTCGCGGCGCGTGTGCTCGTCGGGATGGCGGAGGTTGAGCAGCTCGATGCCGTCGAGGTTGAGGTCGAGCTCGGCGGCCAGTTTGCGGATGGCCTCGTCGTTGCCGAGGAGGATGGGGTGGCAGATGCCTTCGGCCTTGGCCTGGACGGCGGCCTTGAGCATGGTGGGGTGGATGCCTTCGGCAAAGACGACGCGCTGGGGGTGGCGTCGGGCCGTGTCGTAGAGCTTCTGTGTGAGTTTGGTCTCCTGTCCGAGGAGCTGTCGCAGCTGGTTCTTGTAGGCTTCCCAGTCGGTGATGGGCTGTCGGGCCACGCCGCTCTCGATGGCGGCTTTTGCGACGGCGGCGCTGACCTCGGTGATGAGGCGCGGGTCGACGGGCTTGGGAATGAAGTAGGAGGGGCCGAAGGTGAGGTTGTTGACGTGATAGGCGTCGTTGACGACGTCGGGCACGGGCTTCTTGGCCAGGTCGGCGATGGCATGGACGGCCGCGAGCTTCATTTCCTCGTTGATGGCCGAGGCGTGTACGTCGAGGGCTCCGCGGAAGATGTAGGGGAATCCGATGACGTTGTTGATCTGGTTGGGATAGTCGCTGCGACCGGTCGACATGAGCACGTCGGGGCGGCTGGCCATGGCGTCCTCGTAGCTGATTTCGGGCATGGGGTTGGCCAGGGCGAAGACGATGGGGTCTTTGGCCATGGAGCGCACCATGTCCTGACTGACGACGTTGCCCTTGGAGAGGCCGAGGAAGACGTCGGCGTCGCGCATGGCGTCCTCGAGGGTGTGGATGTCGGTGCGCGCGGTGGCGAAGCGGGCTTTCTGCTCGTTGAGGTCGGTGCGGCTGGTGCTGATGACGCCTCTGGAGTCGAGCATGACGATGTTTTCGCGTCGGGCGCCGAGCGCCAGGTAGAGCTGGGTGCAGGAGATGGCGGCGGCGCCTGCGCCGTTCACCACGATGCGCACGTCCTCAATCTTCTTGCCGTTCACCTCGAGGGCGTTGAGGAGTCCGGCCGCAGAGATGATGGCGGTTCCGTGCTGGTCGTCGTGCATGACGGGGATGTCGAGCGTGCGCTTCAGGCGTTCCTCGATATAGAAGCACTCGGGGGCCTTGATGTCCTCGAGGTTGATGCCGCCGAAGGTGCAGGCAATCTTCTCGACGGCCTCGCAGAACTTCTCGGGGTCTTTCTCGTCGACCTCGATGTCGAACACGTCGATGCCGCCGTAGATCTTGAAGAGCAGTCCCTTGCCCTCCATCACGGGCTTTCCGCTCATGGCGCCGATGTCGCCGAGGCCGAGCACGGCCGTACCGTTGCTGATGACAGCCACGAGATTGCCCTTATCGGTGTATTTGTAGGCCGCTTCGGGTTCGCCTTGGATCTCGATGCAGGGAAACGCGACGCCGGGGGAGTAGGCCAGCGAGAGATCGGTCTGCGTGCGGTGGGCTTTGGTCGGCTTCACTTCGATTTTGCCGGGACGGCCGCTCTCATGATAGTGGAGGGCGGCCTCTTTTGTGATTTTTACCATAATGACAATGTATATGAACCTGTTTGTGATGAGTCGAGGGCTACGCGGGCTGGAGGCGGATGCGGCGGCAGGCGTGCGCGTCGCGGCGGGTCCGGTGTCTGTGTGGCCTGTCTACTGGATGTTCTTTCTGATTTTGGTGAGATAGCGCTGCATGCGCTCCTCGTCCTTGGTGTCGATGATGTCGATGAGTTCCTGCATCTCGGTGCGGATTTGCGACACCTGGTCCTTGGTGTAGGGGTTGAAGAGAATCTCGCGCAGCAGCGTGTCGTCCTCTCCCAGCACGCCCTGAGCGATGCGCATGTGGCGCTTGAAGGTGGTGCCGGGCGCATCCTGGTGCTTCATGACGGCGGCGAAGGCGAAGGTGGAGATGAACGGGATGGAGAGCGAGTAGGCCACCGTGCGGTCGTGTTCTTCAAATGTATACTCGCAGATGTGCAGGCCGAGCTTGCTGTAAAGCTCCTTGAAGAAGCAGCGTCCCATGAAGTCGCCCTCGTTGATGATGATGGCGTTCTCGCTGGCCAGCTGCCCGAGGTTGGCGAAGGTGGGGCCGAACATCGGGTGCGTGCTCACGTAGTGGAATCCGCTCTGCTCGTAGAACTCCTTGAATCCGGTCTTGACGGAGGATATGTCGCTGAGTATGCAGTATTCGGGCAGCAGGGGCATCACCTGGCGGAAGACGTCGAGCGTGTATTTGAGGCTGACGGCGTTGATGACGAGGTCCGCCTTGAAGTCGCGGATCTCGTCGAGCGTGGAGAAGCGCTGCGTGTTGTAGAGGAATCTCAGGCGCTGCGGGTCGACGTCGTAGACGGCCACCTCGTGTTCGAAACTGAGCAAGTCGCAGAAGAACGAGCCCATCTTTCCTGCGCCGAGAATGAGTATTTTCATCTCTTTCATCGTGTGTTCGGGTTGATAAAATGCGTGTGTGGGTGTGTGTGGAGTGCGCCGGCTGTACGTTTACCGTGCGTGGGCTGAGCATTTGACGTGCATTGGCTGTGCTTTTACCGTGAGCCGGCTTCTTGTCTTTACTGTGTCGAGAATTCGAGGTAGGGAAGCAGCCGCTCCAGTTCCTCTGCGCTGAAGATGCGCGTCTGGCGCAGCTGCTCTGCGCTGCGGATGGGGCCGTAGAGCCGCTGATAGGCGCTCAGGGCACTGGCGCGGCGAAAACCGATGTAGGGATGTCGCCCTTGTTCCGACATGTCGGTGGTGGCGAGATTGATCCGGCGCTGTGTGCCGGGGGTGACGAAGAACCACTCCAGGGTCTCTTCCGGGAAGTTGCTGATGTCGAGCAGCTGCTCCACGCTCACAAAGCCGCCGAGCCGCTGACGCAGCCGGACGACGCTGCTGGCGAAATGACTGCCGATGCCGGGGATGCGCATCAGCAGCGTCGTGTCGGCCGTGTTGGCGTCGACGAGTGTCAGCTCGCGGAACTTGTTGCGGTCGGGGTAGCTGTTCCGGGCTTCGCGCTGCAGCCGGATGATGCTGTCGCGCTGCCGATAGGCTGCCGCCTGTGCGCTCCGCGGATGGTCGTCGTAGCGTTGCAGTCCGTTGCCGTAGTCCTTCCGACCGCCGGCGTAGCGCGGTTGCTGTCGGAACGATGCGCCAATCTGGATGTAGGGGCGCAGCGGAGCGATGTCGGCTTCGCTCCATCCATACGTGTCGAGCAGGTCGTCGGCAGTGCGGAACACCTTTCCCGCCGCTCTGTAGCGGAGGAAAGTGCGCACGAGGCGTGGGCTGATGCCGAAGCCGACCAGCGTGGCGGAGTCGACGGTGTTGGGGTCGAAGACGTGCAGCGGTGCACCGGCAGCGACTTCACCTGCTGTCTCGACAGGACTTCCGGGGGCGTCCGAGGGTGGCGCGGGCGTCGTTTGCTGATGCGGAGGCTGCGCTGTCTTTGGCTCGGACGTGCGCAGCAAGGCATAAGCTGCGATGCTGACGATGGCGACGGCCGCCAGTGCGAGGATGGCGCGTCGGTCTGACTTTCGGAAGTAGAAGTAGTCTTTGAGCATGTCGGGGTGTGTCCAGTGGATGTCGTCTGGGTGCGCTCACTTCTTTCAGGCAGGCAGTGCGATGGTTTTGCGCTGCGCGGGGATGACGGTCCTGCCGCTGCCGCTTAGTCGGCGCGGTTCAGGATTTCCAGCTGCTGGCGCACGCTTTCTGCATGGATGGCTTCGAATATCTGGCGCGTGCATGCCGCGTCGATGCCGACCAGGCTGCCTTGTGCGCCGCGCTTGTCGAGGATTTCGCTGTAGCGGGTGGTCTGCAGGATGGTCATGTCGTGCTCTTTCTTGTATTGTCCGATCTCGCGGCAGATGCGCATTCGCTTCGCGAGCAGGTCGATGAGGTTGTCGTCGAGCTCGTCAATCTGTCGCCGGAGCATCGTGATGTTCTCGGTTGTGATGGTCTCGTCGCGAATGACGAGCAGGTTGAGGATGTACTCCAGGACGTCGGGTGTGACTTGCTGCTTGGCGTCGCTCCACGCTGCGTCGGGGTTGCAGTGGCTTTCGACGATGAGTCCGTCGAAGCCGAGGTCCATGGCCTGCTGGCAGAGTGGGGCGATGAGCTCGCGCTGTCCGCCGATGTGGCTGGGGTCGCAGATGATGGAGAGCTGCGGCATGCGTCGGCGGAGCTCGATGGGAATCTGCCACATGGGGAGGTTGCGGTAGATTTTCTTGTCGTAGCTGGAGAAGCCGCGGTGGATGGCTCCGAGGCGGGTGATGCCGGCTGCGTTGAGTCGCTCGAGCGCGCCAATCCAGAGCTCGAGGTCAGGATTGACCGGATTCTTGACGAGCACGGGGATGTCGACGCCCTTCAGTGCATCGGCGATTTCCTGCATGGCGAAGGGGTTGGCCGTGGTGCGGGCGCCGATCCAGAGCAGGTCGATGCCATACTGGAGGGCGAGTTCGATGTGGCGCGGCATGGCTACTTCGGTGGAGGTGAGCATGCCGGTTTCTTCCTTCACGCGCTGCATCCATGGCAGGGCTTTTTCGCCGTTTCCTTCGAAGCCTCCGGGCTTGGTGCGGGGTTTCCAGATGCCGGCGCGGAAGATCTTGATGCCGTTGTCGGCCAGCTGGCGTGCGCTGTCGATCACTTGTTCTTCGGTTTCGGCGCTGCAGGGGCCGGCGATGATGAGCGGCCGCTTGTCTTCAACGCCGGGGAGGGCGAGGGGAGAGATGGTGAGTTCCATATGGTCTGATGTTTGATGTGCGGTGGGTGATGGGTAGGCGGGTTCAGGCAAACACGCGTTGGATGCGCCGCAGGGCTTCCTGCATCTGCTCTTCTTTGGCGCAGAGCGAGATGCGCACGTAGCGGCTGCCGTTGGAGCCGAAGATGAAGCCAGGCGTGATGAAGACGTGGGCCTCGTGGAGCACGCGCTCGGTGAGGTCTTCCACGTTGGCCACGGCGTCGGGGATGCGGCCCCAGAGGAACATGCCGGTCTGCTGAGGGTCGAAGGTGCATCCGATGGTGGTCATGATTTGCTCGGCGATGGCGCGTCGGCCGCTGTAGGTGGCGATGTTGGCTGCCGCGTGCCATTCGTCGGTGTTGTCGTAGGCGGCGACGGCGGCCAGCTGCATGGCGCGGAAGGTGCCGGAGTCGATGTTGCTCTTGATGCGGAGTATCCATTGCACGAAGGTGGCGTTGGTGGCCAGCAGTCCTACGCGCCAACCGGGCATGTTGTGGCTTTTCGACATCGAGTTGAGCTCGATGCAGCATTCTTTGGCGCCGTCCACCTGCAGGATGCTCAGGTGCTCGCCCTCGTTGAGGATGAAACTGTAGGGATTGTCGTTCACCACGACGATGTCGTGCTTGCGGGCAAAGGCCACGATGCGCTCGTAGAGGTCGCGTGTGGCGCGTCCGCCCGTCGGCATGTGGGGATAGTTGGTCCACATGATCTTCACGCGGCTGAGGTCCATCTGCTCCAGTTGCTCGAAGTCGGGTTGCCAGCCGTTCGCCTCGGTCAGGTCGTAGTTCACCACCTCGGTGCCGAGGATGCGGTTGAGCGAGGTGTAGGTGGGGTAGCCGGGGTTGGGCACGAGCACTTGGTCGCCGGGATTGCAGAGGGCGAGCGTGATGTGCAGGATGCCTTCCTTCGAGCCGATGAGCGGCTGGATTTCGGTGGCGGGGTCGAGCGTCACGCCATACCAGCGCTGGTAGAAGCGGGCCATGGCCTCGCGCAGTTCGGGCGTGCCCACCGTGGGCTGGTAGCCGTGGGCCTCCGGCTGTCGCGCCACCTCGCACAGGAGGTCGATGGTCTGCGCGGAGGGCGGCATGTCGGGGCTGCCGATGGCCAGCGAGATGATGTTCTTGCCTTCGGCGTTGAGGCGGGCGATTTCCTTGCCCTTGCGGCTGAAGTAGTATTCCGACACGGCGGCGATGCGCTCGGCCGGCTGTATGGCTGTGTTATAGGGTTGATTTTCCATCGAGGTATTCTCCTAAGATTTTGAGTTGGCGTGTGAGCGGACGGATGGCGTCTATCGACTGCAGGTAGCGCACGTAGTCGTTGTAGGTGAGGTCGACGTAGAACATGTATTCCCATTCGCGTCCGATGATGGGGAGCGACTGTATCTTGGTGAGGTTGATGTGGTAGAAGGAGAAGATGCTGAGCACCTGCGAGAGGCAGCCTTCGTTGTGGCTGGTGGTGAAGACGATGCTCGACTTGTTCGACTGGCGCGGGTTGCAGATGCGCTCGGCCTGCATGGCGTCGGCCACGACGAGGAAGCGCGTGAAGTTGTGCTTGTTGGTCTCGATGCCCTCCTCCAGCACCTTCATGCCGTAGAGCGGCGCGGCCATCTTGCTGCAGATGGCAGCATGCCCGCGGAGCTGTCCGCTGCTGATGTCGGCGGCGGCGCCGGCCGTGTCCTCGGCCTCCACCACCTTCAGCTCGGGGTGGCGCTTGAGGAAGTCGCGGCACTGCATCAGCGCCACGGGGTGGGAGTTCACCTCCGTCAGGTCGGCCCAGTCCTCGTCGGGCAGGCACATGATGCTGTGCGAGATGCGCAGCTTGTGCTCGCCGGCTATCTGCAGGCCGCTCTCGCGCAGCAGCTCGTAGTTGCGGAGCAGGCTCCCGGCAATCGTGTTCTCGATGGCGCAGAGGCCCACCACCTCGGGGTCGTGGCGAAGCTTCTGGAAGAGTTCCTCGAATGTGTCGCAGCAGATCAGCTCGATGTCTTCGTTCTCGAAGAACTTGTGGGCGGCGATGTCGTGGAAACTGCCGATGACTCCCTGTATGGCTACTTTTCTCATGTCTGTTCTCTGTTCCTGTTTTTCTCGTCGTCCTCTTGCCCGCAGCATTCGTTCTGCGGCCGCGCTGCATGGGCGGGGGAGAGAAACGAAAATCCCGCTCATCTGGGCAGGTGGGCGGGATTAGCAAGTATGTCTTCTAATTGAATGTCTGTGTGTGAGTCCTTTGCATCATGCATACACCTTCCCGCTTCACTTTGTGCTAAAGTAAAAGTAGAAGAAGTAATATGTGTTGTAAAAAGACTTCATGCAAGTGGTTTTGAGCAGGCGTCCGTCCGAATACTCGGCTGCAGGCCGACGGCCTGACGGATTCCTTGGTTTTGCACTGCAAAGGTAACATTTTTGCGGTTCATAGCAAAACATAACGCCGTTTTTTTTAATTTTTCCTTCGTTTCCCTTACATTTTCCTATATTCGGCCCCTTCCCGCCGCTTTCCTCCACCCCTGCCGCGCTACGGATGGCCCGTCGACCCTGCTGCAGCCCGCCCGCAGGCTGCCCTGCGACTGCCGCCAGTCGCACCGCACAGCAGGCGTCGCCGGCGCCCGTCTGCCACGGCGGCGCCGCTGCGGCCGCACGCGCCGCTTGCTGCGCCTGCACCGGCGGAAGGCAGAGCCGTGGCTGCGCGGGAAAACGACTGCGTTCGTTTGCCGAAACCACTGCGCTCGTTTTCGGAAACGAACGCAGTCGTTTTTCCGCACGAAGGCCTTCGCGACAGATCGAGAAGGCCTTCCCAGCGCCGCGCGAAGGCCTTCTCGGCCAACCGCCCGCTCCGCGGTGGCGGAGCAGGGCTGCGGCGGCAGTGCGGTGGGCATGCCATGCGCCGGCATGCATGGCGCCCGTAAAATCGGTGCGATGCGGCGGCTCGGGCCTACAAACGCGGCGGATTTGTGCGGAAGTTGCGAAAAAATGCGTAACTTTGCAGCGTCTACATATAATAAAGATACGCGCGACCGGCATGTTGCCGGCGCATCTCAGCAGATAAAACCACACCATGGACATCGTACTCAGCGGCATCCGCCCTACCGGAAACCTGCACCTCGGCAACTACTACGGAGCTGTGCGCAGCTTTGTGAAAATGCAGAATGAATACAACAGCTTCTTCTTCATAGCCGACTGGCATTCCCTCACCACCCATCCTCGTCCGCAGGACATCCAGCAGTCGGCGCGCACCATCCTGGCCGAATACCTGGCGTGCGGGCTCGACCCCGAGAAGGCCACCATCTACGTGCAGAGCGACGTGCCCGAGACCATCGAGCTCTACCTCTATCTCAACATGAACACCTACATCGGCGAGCTCGGCCGCGTGACGACCTTCAAGGAGAAGGCACGCCAGCAGCCCGACAACGTGAACGCCGGACTCTTCACCTATCCCACGCTCATGGCGGCGGACATCCTCCAGCACCGCGCCAAGTTCGTGCCCGTGGGAAAAGACCAGGAGCAGAACATGGAGATGGCCCGCAAGTGTGCACGACGCTTCAACAACATCTACCAGACCGAGCTCTTCCCCGAACCGCAGAACTTCTATTTCGGCAACGAGGCGCTCAAGGTGCCCGGACTCGACGGCAGCGGCAAGATGGGCAAGAGCGAGGGCAACTGCATCTACCTCTGCGACGACGAGAAGGTCGTGCGCAAGAAAGTGATGCGCGCCGTGACGGACAACGGTCCGCAGGAGATGAATAGCCCGAAGCCGGACGTCATCCAGAACCTCTTCACCCTACTCCACATCGTGAGCGACGAGGAGACCTACAAGTACTTCGACGAGAAATGGAACGACTGCACCCTGCGCTACGGCGACCTCAAGAAGCAGCTCGCCGAAGACATGGTGCGCACGCTCAACCCCATCCGCGAGCGCATCGAGGAGTATAAATCGAACACGGAACTGCTCGACAAAATCGCCCGCATGGGTGCCGACAAGGCCCGCGAAAGCGCCGCAGCCACACTCCGCGAGGTGCGCAAGATCATCGGATTCCGCGTCTATTGAGCCCGACTGCCCGTTGCGCCGGCACCGTCCGCGCCACGGCATCGCCCCATCTTTTCCTCCACAACGCCCGAGCGGCAGCAAGACCACGTCTCAGTGCAGGTCTTGCTGCCGCTCGACTCGTTTTCCGCGCTGCGCATCCATGCTGTCCTTGCGCCCGCCAAGCCATCGTCCCTGCGTCCGGCTGTTCCAGTGAGAGGGGCTGACATCATGACATCCGCGCCAGACAGCAGGCCCGCAGCGCGCCACTCACGCGCCGCTCCGATGCGCCACCCACGATTCTGAACCGTCCAGCCAGCTGACGTCCGCACCGACCCTGCGCTCCGTCTGCGTCACCTTGGCACCGCTCAGATGCGCCGCCCCCGATCCTAAGCCGTCCTGCCGGCCGACGTCCGCACCGACCCTGCGCTCCGTCTGCGTCACCTTGGCACCATACCGCTGCGCCGCCCCCGATCCTAAGCCGTCCTGCCGGCCGACGTCCGCGCTGATTCTGCGCTCCGTCTGCGGCGATTCCGCGTATGTTGGCCGCATGTGGGAAGGTTCGACGGGGGCTGATGAAAATTAATTGCATGTGAATGCAAGTTTTTTTAGCAAAAAAGTTGGAGGGAATGCAGCAAAGCCTTATATTTGCAGTGTAAAAGATTTGACAATCTGTTTTTGAAAACAGCGAAAACATACGCCAAGTAATCCCATTTGTTGACATAAAGTCAAAAAATAAATGCAAAAGCAGCATCGAAATCTTAAAAACGCTTACACATTAACCTTAAAGCACGTATCTATTATGAAAATTCAGCAAATCATGGACCAGCTGGAGGCCAAGCACCCCGGTGAGAACGAGTATCTTCAGGCTGTGAAGGAAGTGCTGATGTCCATCGAGGATATCTACAACCAGCATCCGGAGTTCGAGCGCGCCAAACTGATCGAGCGCCTCGTGGAACCCGAGCGCGTCATCATTTTCCGCGTGCCATGGATGGACGACAAGGGCGAGGTGCACGTCAACCTCGGCTACCGCGTGCAGTTCAACTCCGCCATCGGCCCCTATAAAGGAGGCTTGCGCTTCCACTCCAGCGTCAATCTCAGCATCCTCAAGTTCCTCGGCTTCGAGCAGACATTCAAGAACGCGCTCACCACGCTCCCCATGGGCGGCGGCAAAGGCGGCTCCGACTTCTCGCCGAGAGGAAAGAGCGATGCCGAGATCATGCGCTTCTGCCAGGCATTCATGAATGAACTGTACCGCTACATCGGGCCCGAAGTGGACATCCCGGCCGGCGACATCGGCGTCGGCGCGCGTGAGGTGGGCTATCTGTTCGGACAGTACAAGAAGCTCACGCGCGACTGGAGCGGCGTGCTCACGGGCAAAGGGCTCGAGTTCGGCGGATCGCTCATTCGCCCCGAAGCCACCGGATTCGGCGGCCTCTACTTCGTCAATCAAATGCTCCAGACGCGCAATATGGCGATTGCGGGCAAGACTGTGGCTGTGAGCGGTTTCGGCAACGTCGCCTGGGGCGCCGTGACGAAGGCCGTCCAGCTGGGCGCGAAGGTCGTCACCATCTCCGGCCCCGACGGCTACATCTATGATGCCGACGGCGTCAGCGGAGAGAAGATCGACTATCTGCTCGAGCTCCGTCTGTCGGGCAACGACATTTGCCAGCCCTATGCGGAGCGCTTCCCCGGCGCCGTGTTCGTGGCCGGAAAGAAGCCGTGGGAGGTGAAATGCGATATCGCCCTCTGCTGCGCCACGCAGAACGAGCTCGACGGCGACGACGCGCGGATGCTCATCCAGAACGGCGTCAGCTGTGTCGGGGAGATATCCAACATGGGTTGCACGCCGGAGGCCATCGACGCCTTCATCGACGCCAGGATACTCTATGCGCCGGGCAAAGCCGTCAATGCAGGCGGTGTGGCCACGAGCGGGCTCGAAATGAGCCAGAACGCCATGCACCTCTCCTGGACCGCCGACGAAGTGGACGAGAAACTGCATCAGGTCATGCACGCCATCCATGCGCAGTGCGTGAAGTACGGAACCGAGCCTGACGGCTACATCAACTACGTTAAGGGCGCGAACATCGCGGGCTTCATGAAGGTGGCCAAGGCCATGATGGCACAAGGCATCGTCTGAGTCGGCGCGCCGCATGTGCGCTGCGCATCGTCTGCCGCCGCCACAGCAGGAGAAGTCTGCGCGCTTGAGAAAAGCCGCGTGTGAGCCTGTGAAGAAGAAAGAATGGCTCTTGTTAACATTTTTTATACTCACTGGGCGTTGCTATTCGGGCTTCTCTGCGTCTTTTGTGTGTAGCTCAGAAGAGGCTACGACGCATCTTCGTGGTGACGGCACTTTCAATATCTCACTCATAAACCAAGCATTCTATGTTAAAGCACCTCATTCTTGCCGCTTTCTGTTGCTTCGCCACAGCAAGCATGGCACAGGAAAACCAAGCGCTCTTCGGCGGACAGCAAGTGGCATCCAGCACCGAGCATTACGCCCAGAAGCTCTCCGACCTCAACTATGCGGGAGACGGACAGGTCTATCACAACCTCGACGTCTATCTGCCCAAGAACCGCCGCAAGGCCTATCCCGTCGTCATCCACATCTATGGCAGCGCCTGGTATAGCAACAATTCGAAGGGAATGGCTGACATCAACACCATCTGCGCCTCCCTGCTCGACGCCGGCTATGCCGTCGTGACGCCCAACCACCGTTCCAGCTCCGACGCCAAGTTTCCCGCACAGCTGCACGACATCAAGGCCGTGGTGCGCTACCTGCGTGCCCATGCCAAAGAGTTGCAGCTCGACACGCGCTTCATCGCCATCTCCGGTTTTTCTTCCGGAGGCCATCTGGCTTCGCTCATGGGCATGACCAACGGCATTCCGGCCTATAGCCAGGGCGCATTCAACATGGACCTCGAAGGCACCGTCGGGGGCAACACGGAGCAGAGCTCGAAAGTCGACGCCGTTGTTTCGTGGAGCGGTCCCATCGACTTGCTCAACATGGATTGCGCCGGTGCGCGCAACATGCCCAACACGCCGGAAGAGGCCGTGGTGGGCCTGCCGGTCAAGGGCAACGAAGACGCGTATCGCCTGCTGAGCGCCACGACCTATGCCAACCGCCGTTCTGCACCCGTCATCATTTTCCACGGAACAGCCGACAACGTCGTCCCGTTCTGCCAGAGCGCCATCTTCGACGATGTGCTGACGCAGCGCGGCGTCGAGCACGAGTACGTTCCGGTGGAGGGAGGCGGCCACGGTTTCAACATGTACACGCCTGAGAACCTTTCCCGCATGATATGCTTCATCCAGCGGCATAACAAGATCAAATAATTCCGTCTGCACCGCATCATCCTTCAGCGGAAGGTTTCTGAATCTGCCTGCTCGCTGACATCCCGCCGACGCTGCGTCGTCCCTTCTTTCCCGCGACTGAACCATAGTCGGGCGACCGTACGTTAAGCATAGGCTGGGTGCACCATAAAGAAGTTCCGTTCTTGCCACGACGGTGGCGGTAGGCCGCATCACCTCTTTTGGTTCTTGCTACGGCAGTGGCAGAAACGCAGACATCAACTTCAACCGGTACCCTGATCATCATCCATCGGGGCACCGGTTTTCTCTTTCCGGCGCAACCTGACATGGGCTGCGCCAAAGCGTTCGCGGATGGATGCTGCAAGCGCCGCAAGCTTCGTTTGCTCTTCTGCTGCCTGCCCCCAGTTTTCCTTCGAAGTTACGACTGCGTTCGTTTTCATTTTCGACTGCGTTCGTTTTCATTTTCGACTGCGTTCGTTTCCATTTTCGACTGCGTTCGTTTTTCGCTGGGGATGCATGCCGTAGGCGTCTTCGCAGGCAGCCCGGTGCATTTATTGCGCCGCAGGCATGCGCTCAACCGCTGATTTTGCGTAACTTTGCAGTCGGATTCGGTGCGCCGTGCCTGCGGCGCTGCCGGCATTTTTGTTATCCTCCAATCATTCCCACGCCATGCTACGTTTTCTCAAGGAGTGGACGCTGCCCGTGGCCATCGTCTTTGGCTCGGCTTGCTATCTCCTTTTCTCCCATCTGCCCGCGCTCGACGCATTCAGTGCGGGTGCATCCCGTTTCTTCGATATCTTCTTTCCCTTCTGCGTGTTTCTCACGCTGTTCACGACCTTTGCGAAGGTCGACTTCCATGCCATGCGCCCTTGCCGGTGGCATTTCTGGCTCATCGTCGCGCAGTTGCTGATTGTGGCGGCCAATGTCGGCATCGTGCTGTGGGTGGAAGACAACCCCACGCAGAAACTCATTTGGGAGAGCATGCTCACGTGCGCCATCGGGCCATGTGCCTCTGCCGCCCCGGTCGTGACGGCCAAACTGGGCGGCAACGTTTCCTCGATGACCACCTACACGCTCATTTCCTCCCTCCTTTGCGCCGTGACGATTCCGCTCGTCTTCCCGCTGTTGGAGAAGGAGGCGGACGTCACGTTCATCTCCGCCTCGCTGGCCATCCTGCAGAAGCTCTGTGTGGTGCTCCTGCTGCCGCTCCTGTTGGGCTGGTTCGTGCGCCATCGGGTGCCGCGGGTCCACCGTTTCATCGTGGCTCACCCCAACCTCGGATTCTACTTCTGGGGCGTCTCGCTGGCCATTACGACCGGCATCACGGTGAAGAACATCTCACACTCGCAGGCTTCGCCCCTCTTGCTCTTGGGCATCGCACTCATCTCGTTCGCCATCTGCTGGGTGCACTTCGGCCTGGGCCGATTCATCGGAGGCATCTTCCAAGAGCGCATCAATGCCGGACAGGGCATGTTCCAGAAGAACACGGCCATGGCTATCTGGGTGGCCTA
Source organism: Prevotellaceae bacterium UBA1391 (assembly GCA_002305265.1). GTDB lineage: Bacteria > Bacteroidota > Bacteroidia > Bacteroidales > Bacteroidaceae > UBA3839. The sequence goes on from DBQP01000015.1 coordinate 14,781, forward strand.
CATGTATCTGAACCCCATCGCCTCCATCGGCGCGGGATGCTATGTGCTCTGGCAGAACATCATCAACAGCTATGAGATCTGGGAGCACGGGCGGCAGAAAAAGCAGGCCGCTCTTGGGCGTTAGGCGTCAAATTCCTATCTTTGCCGACGTAACATTTTCATCTATACATCATCTACCATCATGAAACACTCCACCTTCCTGCGTCAGCTTTTCGTCCTTCTCTTCTGCATCTGCGCCGGCAGTGCGGTCGCACAGCAGCGCCGCCTGCTCTTCGACGAGGACTGGCGCTTCTGTCTTGGCGATCCCGAAGGGGCTGGACAGGCATCCTACGACGATTCTTCTTGGCGCACGCTCGATTTACCGCATGACTGGAGCGTGGAGTCGGACTTTCAGGCCGATGCGCCTGCAGGCAACGACGGGGGCTACTTGCCCACCGGCATCGGCTGGTATCGCAAGACATTTCGCATCGGCGAGCTGAAGGGCCGACGCTACGAACTCTACTTCGAGGGCGTGTATGAGCGTTCCGACGTCTACGTCAACGGCCATCGGGCGGGCGGACGACCCTACGGCTACTCCTCTTTCCGTGTCGACATCACGCCCTACCTCCACAAAGGCAAGGGCAATGTCGTGGCCGTTCGGGCCGACAACTCGCAGCAGAAGAACTGCCGCTGGTACAGCGGTTCCGGCATCTATCGCCACGTCTGGCTCTACAACTTGCCTGAGACGCACCTCAAGCCGTGGGGCATCTTTGCCCGCAGCGAGCGCATGCAAGACCGCAGCTACCGCATCCGCGTGGAGACGGAAGTGGCGAACGCCGAGGCCGCGGGCGGCAATGTCACGCTGCGGCATACGCTCTACGACGGCGACCGACGCGTGAGCCAGTCCTCTGGAGCTGCCTCTGCCGAGCATCTGCTGCGCGTGGCGCTGCCGCGCTTGTGGTCGCCGGAGAGTCCGCATCTCTACCGGATTCACACCGAACTCTTCCTCGATGGAAAGAAAGTGGACGAGACGTACACCACCACCGCGCTGCGCACCTTCAGCTATAGTGCCGCCGACGGCATGCGCCTGAACGGCCGCCGCATCATTCTCAACGGCGGCTGCGTGCACCACGACAACGGTGTGCTCGGCGCCGCCGCGTTCGACGATGCCGAGGCGCGCAAGGTACGACTTCTGAAGGAAGCCGGATTCAACGCCGTGCGCACGTCGCACAATCCTCCGTCCGAGGCCTTTCTGGATGAATGTGACCGCCAGGGATTGCTCGTCATCGACGAGGCTTTCGACGGCTGGTATGCGTCGAAGAATGCGCATGACTACCACGAGCTGATCGGCGAGTGGTGGCAGGAGGACATCCGGTCGATGGTGCTGCGCGACCGCAACCATCCTTCCGTCTTCTGCTGGAGCATCGGCAATGAGGTGATCGAGCGCAAGGAAGCCCGGGCTGTCGCCACGGCACATCAGCTGGCAGGCCTCGTGCGCCAGCTCGACCCGTCGCGTCCCGTCACCTCGGCCATCACGACATGGGATGCGACGTGGGCGGAATGGGCCGACAAGCTGGGCGCGGAGCACGACATCATGGGCTACAACTATCAGATACACCGCGCGGCCAGCGATCACGAGCGGGTGCCCGGACGCGTCATCATGCAGACGGAGTCGTATCCGCGTGAGGCATTCCGCAATGCCAGCTTGGTGCGTGAGAACAACTACATCATCGGCGATTTCGTCTGGACGGCCCTCGACTATCTGGGCGAGTCGGGCATCGGTCGCTTCTTCTACGAGGGCGAGACGCCGGGCGAGCACTACGAACGCAACCAATTTCCGTGGCATGGCGCCTACTGCGGCGACATCGACCTGACGGGCTGGCGCAAGCCCATCTCGCACTACCGCGACATGCTCTACCGCGAGGACTTCAATTCGGAGGCCGAGAATCTCTACATGGCCGTGCGCGAGCCGAACGGCTATCGTGGCAAAGTGAAGGAAACGATGTGGAGCGTCTGGCCCACGTGGGAGTCGTGGACGTGGCCCGGCCATGAGGGAAAGCCCATCGAGGTGGAAATCTACAGCCTTTACCCCTCTGTCAGCCTCTACCTCAACGGCAAGCTCGTGGCAACGGGCGCGACGGGTTACGGGCAGGAACACAAGGCGGTGCTGCGGATTCCGTATGAGCCCGGCACGCTCTGTGTGAAGGCCCTCGACCAGAGCGGACAGCCTGTCGACAGCTGCGTGCTGGAGACGGCGGGCGCTCCGGCGGCGCTCCGCTTGACGGCTGACCGCACCGGCATGCCGGCCGACGGGCAGGCGCTGACCTTCGTGACGGTGGAAATCGTGGACGCACAGGGCCGCTTGTGCCCCGAAGCGGCGCTTCCGCTGCGCTTTTCGGCTGAAGGACCAGCGCGCCTGATTGCGACGGGCTCTGCCGACCTGAAGGACAGGGCTGCCTATGTGCGGCCAGAGCGGACGAGCTGGAAAGGCCGTGCCATTGCCGTGCTTCGTGCCTCCCAGCGTGCGGGCGCAACGGTGCTGCGCGTCGAGGCCGACGGGTTGCCGGCGGCATCCGTCACGATTGGCGATGCGCGCAATGAGGCTTCCGCCTCCGCGGCTTGGCGCAAGTAGGCGGACCACTACAGGCCGTCTGCCTGCTGGCGGAACCAACGTCCCGTCTGAAACGTTCCCGCGGGATGGCGGGAAAATGAAGATGCAGCGAACTCACCGCAAGTAGGGGAGTTCGCTGCATGTTGTTTGACACGTATGCAGAAAAACACGAAGGCCTTCGTGTTTCATTTCGAAGGCCTTCGAAAATGCATACGAACGCCTTCGTCTTTTATTGAAAAAACATTCTTGGCGAGCTGGGGCCGCGTGTGCGAAGCAACAGAGGCGCGCAGTGGGAATGCTGACGCCGGCACGGTGCGATCTGGCCGGCAGCAGTCGCGCGTACGGGCGGTGGCGGACGGCGGACATCGCCTTGTGACGCTCACTCGTTGGTGCCGAGCTGATAGGGATTCAGCGCATTGAGCGCGTCGCGGGCATCTTGCTCCGCGGTGCGCCCGTCGGTTTTGGGTGCGCTCAGCAGCGACGGGTCTTCGGGGTCGGTTCCCAGTTGCTCGACGGCTTCGGCGGTGATGTGCTCGGCATCGCTCTCTTGCCCGAGCCGGCGATAGAGTCCGCGCAGGTGTGCGTAGGCAGTGGCGAGGAATGGGTTGTGCGCGATGGCTTTGTTGTAGAAGACGACGGCCGCTTCGGTGTCGTCGGCGCATTCGCGCAGCTGGGCCTTGAGCAACAGCAGGTCCTCGCCGCTGACCCCTTGGTCGAGCAGATGGTCGACGTCGGCTTCTGCTGCCGAGCATTGATGGCTGGCCTGGCGGATGGTGGCGCGCAGCTGGTAGGCCTCTTCGTAGTCGGGCTTGGCCTCAATGGCTTGTGTGGCTTCGGCTTCCGCCTGCTCAAACTGATGCTGGGCCATGTGGAGGCGTGCGAGCAGCAGATGGGGCATGGCAAGGGTGGGGTCGATGGCGAGGGCCCGTCGGCAGGCTTCGGCCATCGGCTCGTACTGCTCGAGCTGAAAGAGAATCTCTGCGTGCGTGATGGCATGAATCGGACTCGACGGGTTCAGCTCGCCGAGCAGGGCGTATTGCTCCGCGGCGAGTTCGAGCTGGTCGGACTGCATGTAGGCGTGGGCCAGGTTGATGCGGGCGTCTTCGTCTTCTTGGATGTCGAGCGCGTGGGTCAGGCAGCGGATGGCGTAGTCGGTCTTGCCGAGCCGGAGCGCCTGCGCACCGTCGTAGGTGAGGACTTCGAAGTTATACGTTTGCTTGTTCTGCTCATGTGGTTCGGGGCTGGTCTCTTTACCGCCGAAAAGGGTTTTGAATAAAGACATGGCGTATAGGTTTTGGTGTGTGTCTGAGGTGATGCTGCGCCTGGCGGCTGCGACCGACGCTGCGGGAGAATAGGAATCAGGGACTTGCGGGATGGAGGCACTGCGCCGCGGCCGCGGCTGCTCAGGCTTCTTCGTTGCCGGTGTCGCACCATCGGATGCTTCCTTCCAGCGTCTCCACCTGCTCTTCGTCGGCCAACTCGTGGAGCGCCTCGCTGAGCGCCTCGCGCGGATGGGGCAGCGAGAGCAGTTCGGACAGGGCGTGCAGCTGATGGTCGGACAGCTGCTGCTGGATGGCTTGGCGCGCCTGCCGGAGCGCGTCGGGCGAGATGCCCTGGTGCTGGCGCTGCTTGCAGATGTCGCACTGGCCGCATTCGTGGTCAGTGTGCTCGCCGAAGTAGCGGAGCAAGAGCCGCGATCGGCAGGTGGTCCTGCTGCCCGTGTAGTGGAGGATGGCCTCGATGCGCTGCGCGAAGTCGGCCTTGCGGTCGGCGTAGACCTGCGGCGGCAGATAGATGCGTTCGGTGTCGACGCGTGCTTGGGTGAAGGTGATGGTGGGTGTGGAGGAGCGAGGAATGTAGGTGAGGATGCCGCGTGCGGCCAGATGGGTGAGGATGTCGTAGATGCGCTGCTGCGTCAGGCCGGTGAGTTGGGCGACGTAGGTCTCGTCGATGTAGACGTTGTCGGCGAAGAGACCGGGGTAATTGCGCATGAGCACGAGGAGCAGCTGCTCGGCGTCGGGGCTGCCTTCGTGCAGCCGGTAGAGTTCTTCCTTGCGGAGGATGATGTGCACCTGGGCCTGTCGGTCGACCTCCGTCTCGTACTGGATGTAGCCGGCGTGGCTGAGAATGCGGAGCGCGGCGTCGACGTGCACGCCGAATTGCCTGAACGCGGCGCAGAATTTCGGCAGGACGAATTCCTTGGTGCGGCCTTGCGCCTCGCCTACGCCAATCTGGTAGAAATAGCAGATGTTCTCATAGGTCGTGCGGATGTAGTCGGGCTCGGGATAAGACTGGCCGACGCGCTGGCGCAGCACGCTGGCGTCGATGGGGTTGTAGAGCAGGACGGCATAGGCTTGCTGTCCGTCGCGTCCTGCGCGTCCGGCCTCCTGGAAGTAGGCCTCGATGGAGTCGGGCGTGGTGTAGTGGATGACGATACGCACGTCGGGCTTGTCGATTCCCATGCCGAAAGCATTGGTGGCGACGATGACGCGGGTTCGGTTCTTCGTCCAGTTGGCCTGGCGGAGGTCGCGCTCCGTGGCGGTGAGGCCGGCGTGGTAGTTCTCTGCCGCGATGCCGTGCTGCTGGAGCAGTTGCGCGAGCTCGTAGGTGAGCCTGCGCGAGCGGGTATATACGATGGCGCTTCCGGCCTGATAGGCCGTCAGGATGTGGACGAGCTCGTCGGCCTTGTTGGTCGTCTGACGGACGACGTAGCTGAGGTTCTGGCGCTCGAAGCTCATTCTGAAGACGTTCTTCTGCTTGAATTCCAAGCGCTCCTGGATGTCGTCGACCACGCGCGGCGTGGCGGTGGCGGTGAGCGCGAGAATGGGAACGTGATAAGGAATGAGATGGCGCAGGCGCACGATCTGGAGGTAGGAGGGGCGGAAGTCGTAGCCCCACTGACTGACGCAGTGCGCTTCGTCGACGCAAATCATGCACAGATTGCGCATGCGGCGGAGTTTCTCGACGAAGAGCGGGCTTCCGATGCGTTCGGGCGAGATGTAGAGAAACTTGTAATCGCCGAGGATGCAGTTGTCCAGCACGCGGATGATGTCGTCGTGCGACATGCCTGCGTAGACGGCTTCGGCCTTGATGCCGCGCTGCCGCAGGTTGCTCACTTGGTCTTTCATGAGCGAGATGAGCGGCGATATGACGAGGCAGAGGCCCTTCTGTGCCAATGCCGGAACTTGGAAGCAGATGGATTTGCCGCCACCGGTGGGCATGAGACCGAGGGTGTCGCGCCCCTGTCCGATGCTCTCGATGATGTCCTGCTGGATGCCCCGGAAGGCGTCGTAGCCCCAGTATTGCTTCAGTATCTCGCTGTACATGGTGTTGGAACGGTGGGAACAGCGGATGAGCTTGCTCCCGTTAGGCGTTGTTGTCCGTGGCCTTGATGTCTTCGATGAAGAGCTGTACTTCGCCGCGCTTGTGCGTGTTCTCCTCGATGGTGTAGGCGATGTCGAACGACCGCTTCGTCTTGATGTAGCGTGCCTGCGCGCTTTGTCCGAAGGCGATGCCGTTCATGACGTTCGACGACTGGCTGTCGACAAGCTCGAGCTTGATGTGCTCCTGGTCGCGTCCGACGACCTTGCTGGTGCCGTAGTCGAACACTTGGCGTGTGCAGAAGACGGGCTTTGGGTTTTCCGGACCGAAGGGTCGCATGCGCTTGAGGTCGGCCTGGAATTTGCGGTTGATGTCGCGGAAGGAGATTTCGGCGTCGATGTCGAGCGTGGGGGTGGTGTGCTCGGTGCGGATGTTTTCCTTGACGTAGGCTTCGAACCGGCGGCTGAACTCCTCGACGCGGTCGACGCTGAGGGAGAGTCCGGCTGCGTAGGTGTGGCCGCCGAAGTTGTCGAGCAGGTCCTGGCAGTGGAGGATGGCGCGATAGACGTCGAAGCCGCTGACGCTGCGTGCGGAGCCTGTGACGGTGTCGCCGGTGCGGGTGAGGACGACCGTGGGGCGGAAGTAGGTTTCGGTGAGGCGCGAGGCGACGATGCCGATGACACCTTTGTGCCAGTCCTCGTTGTAGAGCACGATGGAGCTGCGTTGCTGCAGGTCGGCCATCTGGTCGGCTTGGCGGATGGCTTCCTCGGTCATCCGCTTGTCGAGTTCCTTGCGTTCCTCGTTGTAGGCGTTGATTTGTCGGGCCAGCTGGAGGGCGCGCTCGTAGTTGTGCTCCACCAGCAGGTCGACGCTGAGCGTGCCGCTCTGCATGCGTCCCGATGCGTTGATGCGGGGCCCGATCTTGAAGATGATGTCGGCCATGGTGACGTCGCGTCCGCGCATGCCGCAGAGCTCAATGACGGCTTTCAGGCCAGTGGAGGGGTTCTGCGAGAGCTGGCGGAGTCCGTGGTAGGCGAGGATGCGGTTCTCGCCCATGATGGGGACGATGTCGGCGGCGATGCTGACGGCCACGAGGTCGAGCAGGGGAATGAGCTGCGAGAACGCGATGCCGTTGGAAATGGCGAAGGCCTGCATGAACTTGAAGCCTACGCCGCAGCCGCTGAGGTCGCCGTAGGGGTAGGTGGCGTCGCGCCGCTTGGCGTTGAGGATGGCGGTGGCGGGCGGCAGGACTTCGTCGGGCACGTGGTGGTCGCAGATGATGAAGTCGATGCCGAGGCTCTTGGCGTACTGGATTTCCTCGACGGCCTTGATGCCACAGTCGAGGATGATGATGAGTTTCACGCCGGCCTGGCTGGCGTGTTCCACTCCGCGGCGCGACAGCCCGTAGCCTTCTTCGTAGCGGTCGGGAATGTAGTATTCGATGTTGGAGTAGAACTGCTGGAGGAAGCGGTAGACGAGGGCGACGGAGGTGCAGCCGTCTACGTCGTAGTCGCCGTAGATGAGGATGCGCTCCTTGTGGCCCATGGCTTGGTTGAGCCGCTCGACGGCGCGGTCCATGTCGCGCATGAGGAAGGGGTCGTGCAGCGACTGCAGCTGGGGGCGGAGATAGGCGCGGGTTGCTTCGGCCGTCGTGATGCCGCGCCTGATGAGCATCTGGCAGAGCACGGGGCTGACGCCTGTCTCCTCAGCCAGACGCTGCGCAGCTTCCTTCTGCTCGGGCGTGGGCTCGGAGTAGTTCCATTGATGGTTCATTGTATCTTGTCATTTTTTTGTTGTATTAGTGTTGGGGGCGCAGTCGAAGGCCGGCGGTGTGTTTTTCCGCGCCAACGGGCTTTCCGCGGATGGTTGCGGCGGAAAGTGTGGTCTTTCGCGGTGTTGTCGTCACGTATTTACTTGCAAATCATTGCATTCCTCTTGCCGTACCGTTCGTTTTGGGGTATTTGCGCGCAATTTATTCGTGTAAAGATAGAAAAAAATGCTGATACGCATGGTCTTTGGAGTGTTAATAATGAGCATCTGCAGTGCGATTTTGTTTTTCGGGCTGCGCGCTGTCCGGCTCCGCTGGGTGCGGCCGTCGTGGTGGCGGGGCGTCGGCGTAGCTGCGCTGTGGCGGTGGTGGGTGTGCCGAGCTGCGCGTTGACGGGGCGGGGATGCCGTGCGGATTTTTCGGTCCGGATGCCCGCGGGCGGACGGGAAGGCCTTCGTGTGTATGCAAGAAGGCCTTCGCGGTGTGTTGCGAAGGCCTTCGTGGATGTATGCGGATGTCTTGTGGATGGAAAACGAGCGCAGTCGTTTTGTTGTTCCACTGCGGTCGTTTGCGAAAACGAGTGCGTTCGTTTTTCTGTGTGGGTGCGCTGGTCTTACTTTTTCTTTTTCTTGACGTCGCGCCAGGTGCCGCGCTTGAGGTCGATCTGCCACTCCTCGCGCCAGTTGAGCTGCATGTTGCCGTCCTTGTCAAACTCTATGGGCAGCATGATGATCTTGGAGTGCGGGAGGTCGGGGTCCATCCAGCGGTCGCCCACGTAGATGTAGGTCGTGTCCTTGGTGCCGGCGATGGTCAGGATGGAGGATGCCTGTGTGTCGTAGGTGATGCGGTCGCCGATGCGGCGGGGCGTGCTCCATCCTTCGTGCAGGTTGCGGCTGGTGGTGATGAGTGCTTGGTTGGGGTCCCATCCGGTGCAGGCGGAGGAGATCATGTGGTAGGTGCCGTGGATGTTGACGATGGCCGGTGCCTCGCGTCGCATGCCCTCGCAGAGGACGGTCTTGGCGGTGGCGCTGTGGTAGTCGGACGAGAGGGTGAAGAGGCCGAGGTTGGTGTTCTCGTCGGTGGTGGAGATGAAGTAGGCGGTTCCGTCGTGGTCGACGAAGATGTTGCAGTCGCGCGATTTGGTGTCGATGGGGCGTCCGGTCCATACGGTGCGGTAGGGACCGGTGATGGAGTCGGCCTCGAAGACGCCGGCCTCGGATGCGCCGTAGTTGCGTGCCTCCCAGTGGCACCACACGACGTACTTGCCTGTCTGGGCGTTGTACATCAGCTTGGGGCGCTCGATCATGCGGCTACGGCCGAGTTCGGGGTGGGTGACGCCGTTCTCGATGATTTTGGCTTCGAAGGTCCACGTCTGGAAGTCGGTCGTGGAGTAGAGGTTGACGTCGGGGTTCCAGGAGCGTGAGCGGTCTTCGCCGATGAGGTACCACTTCTTGCCCACTTGGAGGAAGTTGCCGCCGTGTGCCTGCACCATCTCGCCGCGCGTGTCGGTCCATTGCAGTCCGTTGCGGATGGTGGTGAATCGCTGGGCGTGGGCTCCGATGCTGGCGGCGAGCGCGAGGATCAGGGTGGGGAGGATGAGTCTGTTTTTCTTCATAAAAGGATGTGTTAGATGGGTCGTGCGGGCAAAGATACGGTTTTTTTCCTTTTCTCCGCGCAAACGGTGTCGGAAAGTGATGGCGGATGGGTGGTGCGCGCGTTGGCAGACGGGCGGGAAGGTGGTGGAACGGTGCGGACTGAGCATGCGCGTTCTGCGGCGTGCACGGGCTGCGGGCGGCTGTTCAGCGGGCTGCGGCTGCGTCGTCCTTCAGAATGGGGGCCATGCTGTGCCACAGGCTGTAGCGTGCCTCGGGGTTGAGGGCTTCGAGCTGGTGGAGCACGGCCTTCATCTCGCTGCGGTTGGTGTGGCCGTCGAAGGGGCATTTCTTGATTTGTCCGGGCAGCTGGGCGTGCACGGCAAACTCCTTGAGGTCGGCCTCGTGGACGAGGCAGAGGGGGCGGATGACGGTGAGGTCGAACTTCTTCATGCGCAGCAGGGGGCGCATGGTGGTGAAGTTGCCCTCGAAGGTGAGGTTCATGAGCATCGTCTCGATGATGTCGTCCATGTGGTGTCCGAGCGCCAGCTTGTTGCAGCCGAGTTGGCGGGCCAGCTCGAACATCGCTTTCCGGCGGTGCCAGGAGCAGAGGAAACAGCGCGACTTGTCGGGCTCGCGCGCCGCGTCGAAGGTGGCGTGGGCCACGTGGAAGGGCACGCCGAGCGCTGCGGCATAGCGGGCGAGGTGGTCGAGGTCGGAGCTGTAGTCGACGCTCGACATCACGACATGCACGGCCACGACCTCGATGCGTGGGCGGAAGATGCGGGCGCGTTCGGCCATGAGGCGCAGCAGGGCCATGGAGTCCTTGCCGCCGGAGAGCCCGATGAGGATGCGGTCGCCGTCGGCCAGGAGGTGGTAGTCGACGCAGCCTTTGTTGAAGTGGCGGGTCAGGCGGTGCCAGTTGCGCTGTTCGTCGGAAGTGGGTGTAGGCATGTTGAGGGAAGATGTTCGGATGTTGGAAGGTTGCAAAGTTAGGATTTTTTCTCGTAACGGGGCGGGCGTGGGCAGAGAAATCAGGCGGCGCGCGGGACGAAAGACGGCTGACGGGTGCGTCCGAGGGGGCGCGTCCGTCAGCCGTTGATGTGGGCGTGGGGGGAGAAGTGGGTCAGTAGAGCGACTGGCCACGGTAGAAGTTGAGGATCTTGGCGCGGAAGAGGGCGGTGTATTTGGCCTGAAGCGCCTCGGAGATGGTGCGGAGATGGCGCGTGCGGGCTTCCTCATATTCGGTGGCTGTGGCCTTTCCGTTCTCGAATTTCGTCTGCATGAGGTGGAGCGAGGTGGCAGCGGCCGACTGTGCGGTCTGTGCGGCGGCATACTGCGTGTTGGCTTCCACGGCGTTGTGGTAGGCCTGCTGGATTTCCTTGTAGAGCGTCTTGCTGGCTTTCTCGAGGCTGAGTTCCTGGTTGCTGGCTTGCAGGCGGGCCTGGCGCACGGAGTTGCGCGTGGTGAAGCGATTGAAGATGGGGATGCTGAGGTTCACGCCGATGCTCTGCGAGAAGTTGTTGGAGAACTGGTTGGAGAAGTTGTCGGCGCGCAGTCCGGACGTCTTGTAGTAGTTCGTGCCCATGCCGGCGGAGAGGGAAATCTGCGGGAAATAGCGCGAGCGGGCAATCTTGATGTTCTCGCGGGCTGCGTCGAGACGGATGCGCTCGGCCTCGATCTCGGGGCGGATGGCGGCAGCTTCGGCATAGACGGCTTCGGCGGCCATGAGGGATTGGGCCGAGGGGTCTTCGCCGGGATTGACGATGTCGAACCCGTCCGGCGTGGGGAGCTCGAGCAGCTGGCTCAGGTCGAGCAGGGCGAGGTCGAGCTGGCTCTGCTGCCGCACGGTGGCAAGGTGGTCGGAGGCTTCCGTGGCTTCGGCCTGTGCGACGTCGCTTTCGGCTTTCTTGCCGTTGCGGAAGAGGGAGCGCAGGCGCGCGGTCTGCTCCTTGGAGAGGGCTTCCTGCTGTTGCTGCACGTCGAGCAGCTCGCGCTGGTAGAGCACGTTGAGGTAGGTGGAGGTGACTTGCAGCGCGATGTCTTCGCGGGCTTTCTCGAGGTCGGCCAGCGAGGCCTGGAGGTTGAGCTTCGACTGGCGGAGATTGGCTTCCATCTGTCCGCCATCCCACAGCGGCACGTCGGTGCTGAGATTGACGCTCGTGGAGGAGGTGGAGCGGTTTGTGTAGGTGTTGTCGGCTGTGATGCCGCGGCCGAAACTGAAGTTCTGGCCGGCGCCGGCGTTGAGGCTCGGGAGCCGCTGGTTGCGTGCGGTGGAGAGCTGCACCTTGCTGTTCTCTACGCTGATCTGCTGCTGACGCACGCTGATGTTGTGCTCGATGGCGTGCTCGATGCACTGCCGGAGCGTCCACTGCTGGGCTTGGACGGGAGAGACGGCGGCGGCCAGGAGGAGTGAGAGGGAAAGGATGGGGGTTTTCATCTGTGGTGGTGTGAAAAGTCGGGTACGTGGAATGGAAAAAATCGGAGTTCCGAAAGCGTGAAGGCGGAGTTGCGGAAATGAAAAACCGGAGTTCCGGAAAATGATTGCCGCAGCGGTGGAAAATGAACGCCGGCTGGGCGGAAGTGAAGCGGTGCGGGAGGGACGCCTGCCGTCCGGCGCACGACTACTTCTCCACCTTCTCGATGCCGCGGATCTTGTCGCCCTTCTTCAGGCCGCTCTTGACCTCGATGTTGAGTCCGTCGGAGATGCCGGTCTTGATGTTCTGGCGGCGGAAGGTCTGGTGCTGTGGGGTGCTGTCGGTGACGATGTAGACGTAGGGCTTGTCGTTGTCGAACTGAAGGGAGGCCTCGGGGATGGTGAGCACGTTGCGTGCCTCTTGCAGGAGGATTTCGCCGTTGGCGCTGTATCCGGAGCGGAGATGCGTGCCGGCGGGGACCTGGATGGCGGCCTTGATCTCAAACTGGTTCGCTCCGTTGTTGGCCACGGCCTTGGGTGAGATGTATTCGAGGGTGGCCTGGAGCGAGACTTTCGGCAGTGCGCCGATGGAAATCTTCAGCGGCATGCCTTCTTTGATTTGTCCCACTTCGGTCTCATCGACGTTGCCGCGGAAGATGAGGTCCGACATGTTGGCGACGGTGGCGATGGTCGTGCCGTCGTTGAACGAGTTGGAGAGGATGACGGAGTTTCCGACCTTGACGGGAATGTCGAGAATCAGGCCGTCGATGGTGGAGCGGATGAGCGTCGTGCTCATCTGTGCGTTGGAGAGGCTGACGCCCTCCCGCGTGATGTTGAGCGCGTCTTTCGCACTTTTCAGCTCCTCGCGGGCCTGCTTGTACTTCAGCTCGGTGGCTTCGAATTCCTCGTCGCTCACTACTTTCTCCGCCTTCAGCCGCTGCATGCGCTCGTAGTCCGTCGTGACGTTGCGCAAGTTGAGCTCAGCCAGCGTCACACGGTTTTCGGCTTGCGAGAGGCTCGACATGTCGGGGATGACCTTGACTTTGGCAATCACCTCGCCGTTCTTGACCATCTCGCCCGCCTCTTTGTAGACTTCGGCGATGATGCCTGAGATCTGGGGCTTGATGCTCACTTCGTCGCGAGGCTCCACCTTGCCGGTGATGACGGTGGTGCGGCGGAGGCTGGCGATGGCGGCCGTGCTGATCTCATACTCTGTGGTCTTGGGTTGCGACTTCTGATAGAGGAAGACGAAGGTGCCGATGAACACCAGTGCGAGGGCTGTCCATCCAGCCCATTTGAGGATTTTTTTCATTGTATGACGTGATTATATGGTTTGCAGATGAGGAATCGCAGACACTGGCGATGGCGGCTCAGGGATGTTTCGCTGCGCGCGGCAGGCCGAAGGTCTGCTGAGGGAGTGTCATTCGTCGCTGCGCATGGCCTCCACGGGGCGAATGTGCATGGCGCGGATGGCGGGCGTGATGCCGGCACAGAGGCCGATGACGGCGATGAGGATGGCCGAGCCAAGTGCCGTCCAGAAGCTGATGAGGAAGCTCATCTCGCTGCCGCCCGTTCCGCTGCTCTTCAGCAGGGTCTCGATGGTGTTGAGGATGAAGACCGAAAGGGTGATGCCGCTCATGCCTGCCAGCAGCGTGAGCACCATGCTCTCGCTGAGAATCTGGCGCATGATGGCGCGCGGTGTGGCGCCGATGGCGCGGCGGATGCCGATTTCGGTGGTGCGCTCCCGCACCGTCACCATCATGATGTTGCTGACGCCGATCGCGCCGCTGAGAATGGTGCCGACGCCAATCATCCACACGAGGGCCGAAATGCCGCTGAAGAGATTGTCCATCAGTTGGAAGATGGCTTCGGTGTTGAGAAGGAAGACGGCCTGCTCGTCGTCGGGGTGGATGTCGTGGGCGCGGCGCAGCACACGTGCTACCATTTTCTGCACGTCGCTCACGAGGAAGCCGCGCTTGACGGTGTAGGCCATGAGATTGATTTTGTCGCCCGAGCCGAACATCTGCTGATAGGTGGTGAGCGGGATGCTGACCGTGGTCTGCGCATTGCCGCCGATGTTGATGCCATCGCCGCTGCGGTTGTCCACGCCGATGATGGTGAAATAGCTCTCGCCCACCTTGATCCGGCGTCCGCAGATGTTCTTCTCGCCGGGGAAGAGGCTCTCCGAGATGCGCTGGCCGATGACGCAGACTTTCCGCCGCTGCATCAGGTCGACCTCGTTGAGGCTTCTGCCTTGCTTGATGGAAGGCGGCGCGATGGCGTGGTAGTCGGGCGTGATGCCTTGTAGCGTGGCGTTGACGGTGCGCGACTGATAGGCCGCTGTCTGGCCCCACGTGGAGTTGAGCCCCGTGACGACGTCGACTTGCGGAACGGCGGTGCGCACGCGCTCGATGTCCTGCAGCGTGAGTTCCCAGCTTCGGCCTTCGCTCAGTCCCTTGTAGGGCTTCGAGGTGGTGTTGGTGCCGGCGAACCCGGCGTTGGAGGCAAAGCCTGCGAACTGCTCGGACAGCAGCGTCTGCAGGCCGCGTCCGCCGCCCATGAGCAGCACGAGCATGAAGACGCCCCAGAAGATGCCGAAGGCTGTGAGGAAGGATCGGAGCTTGTTCTTCGAGAGCGCGTCGGCAATCTCGCTCCATTGGTCGGTATCAAATAGAATCATGAGTCGAAGATGGATATGGAATAGTGGGCCTCTGTCTGTTCGGACGGGCGCATGCCGGTGTTTCCTCTTGCGCGCTGTCCGGATGTTTTTTCTGCATCTGCCGCCTGCTCTGGCGGCATAAAGTGTGGATTTTGGCGGCATCGAGTGTCTGCTTTAGCGGCATCGAGTGTCTGCTTTGGCGGCGTCTGCCGTGCTTTGTTTTCGCACATGCCGCCTGATTTTGTTGGCGGGCTGTTGTGGTCGGAGCTCATCCGCGGAGGGCTTCGATGGGCTTCACGCGGGCGGCTCGCCACGCTGGGAAGAATCCGGCGAGCGCTCCGGCAATCACCATGACGACGGTGGCCTGGATGCAGGTGGAGAGACCCACGGTCGGGTCGATGAAGTATTGCTGTTGGAAGAAGCCTGCGTCCATGGTCTGTCCGCCCACGTTGGCATCCATCCATTGGCAGAATCCGATGCCTGCCAGCATTCCGATGTAGCCGAAGAAGGTCGTGATGATGACGCTCTCGAGGATGACCATGCCGATGATGTTCCACGGTCGGGCGCCGAGCGCTTTGCGTATGCCGAACTCGTGGGTGCGTTCCTTCACGGTGATGAGCATGATGTTGCTCACGCCCACGATGCCGCTGAGCAGCGTGAGCAGGCCCAGAATCCAGAAACTGGTGTTGAGCATGCTCTTTGCCGTGCCGATGCTCTCGCTTTCATTTATCGAACTTTCTATCCACACGGCGCTTTCGTCCGTCGGATCGAATTCATGTCGGGTGGCCAGCAGCTTCATCAATTCTTTCTCGAATTGCTTTCCAGCCAGGGGGGCCGACTTGCCCTGCGTGCGGATGCTGAGCGCCTCGATGCCTTTTCCTTTCGCGTAGATGGTGCGAACGGTGGAGATGGGCGCAAAGAAGTTGGCGGTGTTGTTGAAGTTGTCTTCGTTGAGGATACCAATGATGAGGAAGCTGCTGCCGTTGATTTGCATGGTTTTTCCGACAGCCGTCTGCTTCTCGCCGAAGACGGCGCGCCGCTGCTTTTCGTCGATGACGCACACGCGCCGCTGTTGCTGGATGTCGATCGCGTTGATGAAGCGCCCGCGCAGCAGTCGGCGGCGGCTGGTCTGGAGGTAGTCGGGGTAGACTCCGTTGAGCGTGACAGACACTTTCTGCTTGCCGTAGCTGGCGAAAAGTCCTGCCTGCTCGACTTGTGCTCCGACGTTTCGCACGCTGTTGGGAAATCTCTTGAGCGTGGCCGTCTGGTCGTCGGTGTCGAGGCGGATGGCTCGGCCTGCCTCCATGCCGTTGTAGGGCTTCGACGTGCGCCAGGGCCAAACGTTCACCACGTCGAGCGCGAGTCCTTCCGAGTTCTGTTCCAGCGTGTGTATGATGCCGTTGCTGGCGCCCAGCAGGACGATGAGCAGGAAGAGTCCGCTGGCCACGGCCACGCCGGTGGCGATGGTGCGCAGCTTGTTGCGGTCGATGGCGTCGCGTATTTCTAATAGTATCTCAAGCATAATGGATGGTTTTCTCGGTCTTGTCCCGACAGCTGGTCGGGGGATGTGGGGCGGTGTTTCAGGCTATTTGCAGCGTACAGCCGGCTGTCTGCAGCGGTGTAGCCGGCTGTCTGCATCGGTGTTGCCGGCTGTCATCAGCGGTGTTGCCGGCCGTCTGCGGCGGTGTGGTTGCGCTGCCGGCTTATTTCATCAGGCCGTCCATGGAGAACGGGCGGCGGCTGTCGTCGGTCACGATTTCGATGTTGCCGATGACGCCGTCCTGAATGTGGACGATCTTCTCGGCCTGATAGGCCACTCCGCTTTCGTGTGTGACGACGATGATGGTCATGCCTTCCGTGTGCAGTTGCTTCAGAATCTGCAGCACCTCCACGCTGGTCTTGGAGTCGAGCGCGCCGGTCGGTTCGTCGGCCAGGATGATGCGTGGCTGGGTGATGAGCGCGCGGGCGATGGCCACGCGCTGCTTCTGTCCGCCCGACAGCTCGCTGGGGAGGTGGGTGGCCCATTCCTTCAGCCCCATCTTGTCGAGATATTCCAGGGCGAGGTCGTTGCGCTTGCGCCGGCTCACGCCGCGGTAGAAGAGTGGGAGGGCCACGTTCTCCAGTGCGTTCTTGAAGGGAATGAGGTTGAACGACTGGAAGATGAAGCCGATCATCTCGTTGCGGTAGCGGGCGGCCTTGGTCTCGCTGAGGTCGCGGATGGGCGTTCCGTCGAGGGTGTAGACGCCCTCGTCGTAGGTGTCGAGGATGCCGAGCACGTTGAGGAGCGTGGACTTGCCGGAACCAGATGCGCCCATGATGCTCACGAATTCTCCCTCGCGGATGTCGAGCGAGATGCCTTTGAGCACGTGCAGCTCGGTGCCGCCGCGATAGGTCTTGTGAATGTTGTCAAGATGTATCATTCTGTCTGTTGGTTTTCTTTCCCGTTGTGGGTGCAATTGCGGGGAGGGGTAGCGGCGGGGCCGCCTGCTGCCCTTCCGCGGGCTCAATAGTCAATATCCTTCACGCGCAGGTTCTTGGAGCGGATGCTGGCGAGTCCGTTGACGTTCTTGATGAGTTTGCGGGCCTCGCCCTCGATTTCGATGTCGCCTGCGCCAGAGGCTGTGGCCGTCACGACGTCGCACTGGAGGCTGTTGATCTCGATGTCGCCGGCGCCGCCCTCCACGACGATGAGGTTGCGGGCTTTCACGGCTGCCGAGATGTCGCCTGCGCCGCTCACCTGCATGGTCGCGTCACTGGTGCAGAGGATGGTGTCGCATTCGATGTCGCCTGCGCCGCTGACGCTGATGGCGAGGTTGTCGCAGCTGATGTGGTCGGCGCTGAGGTCGCCTGCGCCGGTCACCTCAAGGGTGAAGTTGCGGCAGCTGAGGCGTTGGAGCTCGATGTCGCCTGCGCCCGTCACGTTCACGCTGAAGTCGTTGGGCAGGATGACGGGCTTCTTGGCCTTGAAGTCGCCGGCGCCGAGGAGGTTGATGGAGGAGAGGGCGGCCGCGCTCACATGGAGGCGGATGGTGGGCACGTTGTTGTTGCCCCGCCGCTGCTCCTTGTACTTCATGTAGAGCGTGCCGTCGTGGGTGCCGATGTCATAGCGCTCGAGCACCTTCTCGTTGCCCTCGGCCACGACGCTGATATTGGAGGCCTGGGTGAAGATGATGTCGACGTTGCCGGTGGCGTCGATGCGGGTGAACGGTGTGGTGGAGATGGTCTGCTTGACGACTTTTCCCCACTCCTCGGAGTCGCGGAGGTAGGCCGGGCGGTCGTCGCGGCTGATTTTGGCGATGTCGCTGGGGTTCAAGGTGCATGAACTGGTCATGACGGATGCGAGGAGGAGCGTGGCGCCGAGCGTCAGGCTGCCGAGGAGATGCTTCTGTTTCATGGGGCGGGGGGTGTTTGGAAGGTGAGTGGGACTGACGTGCAGTGGTCCGGATGTGGGATGGGAGCGCGCGCCGTCTGCGGGGCGCAGCGGGCGGAGGCCGCCTGTGGGGCTACTGGAAGAGCGCGACGCAGAGGATGACGCAGCAGGGGATGATGATGAGGCTACACATGTTCGGGTGGGTTTAAGTGTTTGGCCCATTCGCGGGCAATGTCTTCGATGGTGATGTCGAGCGCCTGCATGTCGCGGAAGAGGGCGGGCAGCTGCTCGTGCATGAAGTCCTGGCGGCGGCTGTCGTGGATGACCTGTCCGGCTTCGGGCGAGACGAAATAGCCGAGGCCGCGCCGTGTGTAGATGATGCCTTTCGACTGCATCCAGTCGTAGGCACGTACCGCCGTGTTGGCGTTCACCTCCATTTGTCCGGCAAACTCGCGGACGGAGGGGATGCGCTCGTCAGGGCCATAGCGTCCCTGCATGATGTCGAGGCAGAGATGGTCGGCCAGCTGGAGGTATATGGCTTTGTTGTCTTGAAATTCCATTGCGGTTGATGTTTCAGAGGGTGAGAAGGCTTGCTGCGGGCCGGCCGCGCCTTGGGGGCGGGCTCGGGGCGTGTGCGCCGGGGGGCAGCTGTGTGCGGGGTGGAGGCGAAGGCCTTCGTGGGGCGGCGGGAAGGCCTTCGCGAGGTGGCGGGAAGGCCTTCGTGCCGGAAAACGAGTGCGTTCGTTTTGAAAATCGGCTGCGCTCGTCGGGGAAAACGACTGCGTTCGTTTTTTTCGCCGGATGCGCCGGTGGCGGAGCCTATCGGTTGAGGCGGTTGGTGAGCTGCGCGTTGCAGTAGAGCCGCCACGACTTCCAGACCATCCAGGCGCCCGTAAGCAGGGTGAGGGCGATGAAGATCCAGTAGGCGGCCCAGAGCCATTGTTTGAAGGCTTCCTCGCCGATGCTGAAGTAGAAGCTCTCGACTTGCAGGCGGTTGTCGATGATGAAGGCGGCGGCGCCGACGAGGAGGAAGGTGAGGACGACGTTGAGCAGCCAGAGGCCAATGAGCGTCCATACGATGTTGTGCCGCCACTTGATGGAGTTGCCGAGCACGAAGGCCGCGATGGTCCACAGGTGGAAGACGAGTTCGGCCACGAGGAGGGCGCCGATTTCGTTGGAGGAGATCATGTTCAGTTGGTCGAAGGGCTCCATATCGGGGAAACTGCCTACATAGAGGCTGAGCGCGCCCTCGGTGAGCGACTCGATGTGGCTGAAGCCTGCGAAGAGGCTGAGCAGGAGGTTGACGAGGTCGGAGAGGATGATGCCAGCGAGCAGCAGGAGCAGGCCGCCGACGGTGACGAGCAGCAAGTGCCAGAGGAATTTCTCGCCGTTGGTGGCAGGCAGCGTGAGCGTGGAGATGCGGCTCTGCTTGTTGCGCAAGGGGTGGTGGATGCAGCCGGCGAAGAGGATGTGGATGGAGCCGGCGGCAGCCGCGAGCATGATGGCGGTGCCGGTGGTGCTGTGGGGGCTGAAGGGTTCGGCCAGGAGCCAGCGGAACAGGAAGCCGAGGAGGGTGATGCTCAGGAGCGTGGCCAGCGACACGATGGAGATGTTGCGGTAGAAGGCGCGGTTGATGGTGAGGTCGTAGCGCGCATATTGCAGAAGTCGTTCGGTGTTCATCTTGGGAGAAATGGATGGAAGGATGAGGAATGAATGGGGAAATGGAGGGCTCAGGCTTTGTCGAAGACGTGCTGGAAGGCCTGGGGGTTGGCGATGAGTCCGTTGAAGAGGAGCTCGAGGTTGACGGGCGTTTCGGCGGTGTCGGCCTCGATGCGCGGGCGGATGGTGTTGTAGCCGCTCACGGAGGGCTCGGTGTAGAGGGTGCCGGCCAGTTCTTCGGGCTTGGGAGCGCCTGTGGTGGTGCCGAAGAGCAGGCGGTCGCTGATGCTGGCCATGCGCTCGTTGAGCAGCACGCGGTTGGCGTCGATGACGGTGACGTGGTCGAGCAGGAGCTCCACGTCGCGCACCTGATGGGTGGAGATGATGATAATCTTGTCGTCGGTCATCGTGCTCGACACCACGCGGCGGAACTGGCTCTTGGAGGGGATGTCGAGGCCGTTCGTGGGCTCGTCCATGAGGAGCAGGCGCGTGCCGCTGGCCAGGGCGATGCACATGTAGACTTTTTTCTTCTGCCCCATGGAGAGCCGGCCGAGGTGGACGTCGGGCGTCATGTCGAATCCCTGCAGGCAGCGGGTGAGGAGTTCCTCGGAGAAGTTGGGGTAGAAGGGGCGGACCACCTTGAGATAGTCGGTCAGCAGGATGTCGGGCAGGTCGTATTCCTCGGGCACGATGAACATGTCGCGCAGGGCGAGGGGCGTGCGCAGGGCGGTGTCGTGGCCGAGAAAGCGCACATGGCCCTTGCGCGGATGCAGGAGGCCCATGATGAGGTAGAGAAGCGTTGACTTGCCTGTACCGTTCTTGCCGAGCAATCCGTAGATGCCGCCTTCCTCGAAATGGAGGGAGAGGTCGGTGATGACGTCGGCGTGGGATTTGTAGCCGTAGCTGATGTTTTCGATTGCAAGTGACATGTTGCTGGGTTTTGAGGGTGAAAAGAGAGATGGGAAGATGCATCGTCGGTGTGAGGCCGATGCCGGAAGGGGCTGCAAGCGGTGCGGGAGCGGCGGTTTCGTGCGCCCGACGGCGTGTGCTTGTGATACTGTTGTGCTGTACTATCTTAGTAGGACACTGCAAATGTAGTTCGTTCGAATGAAACCGCCAAGATAATGTCGGATTTTTTTTCGTTCCTTCCGCGAATTTTAACACTTCGGCGTCATTTTCGATTATTTTGCCGGCGGCGGGAGCGGATGAGCCGTGTTTTTTGTGTAACTTTGCGCATGCCTTGCCGTGGTGTGCCGCATGGGTTGCCTTTCGCGCGTGTACATATTAATATAGGAGAGGCAGCCAAAAGTAGAAAAACTTGGGGCGCAGCTGGCTGGCAAACAGGGCCGGGGCGCTGCATGCGCAGGCCAGGCAAGGACAGACAACGGAAACAGAAATAGCCGAAAGGCGGTAAGAAAGAGCGACGATGTTAAGAATCAATCATCTCAGCCTCGGATACGACGGACGGACCGTGCTGCGCGATGTGAATGTGCACGTGCGGCGCGGCGAAGTGAAGTGCGTGGGTGGCGAAAGCGGCAGCGGCAAGAGCTCGCTCATCCGTGCGGTGATGGGTTTCGCCGACTGCGAGGGCGAGATTCTGGTAGACGGCATCCGCCTGTCGGCTGCGACAGTGGGACAGATTCGCCAACGCATCGCCTACGTGCCGCAGGAGCTGGCACTGCCGCATGAGACGGTGGCCGAGATGGTGTGGATGCCCTTCCGCTTCCGCGCGAACCGCCATGTCGCCCCCTCCCGCGAGCGCCTGCTGGCGGAGTGGGAGCGGCTGGGGCTGGATGCCTCGCTGCTGGAGAAGCGCACGACGGAAATCTCGGGCGGACAGCGGCAGCGCATGATGGTGGCCGTGGCAGGCTTGCTCGAGAAGCCGCTCATCGTGGCCGACGAGCCGACCAGCGCGCTCGACGCCGATTCGGCCCTGCTGCTGCGCGACTATCTCTTGGGCCTGGCCGCCGAGCGTGGCGTCGCCGTCTGCGTGGTGAGCCACGCGCCGCAGTTCCTCTCCCTTCCCGGTACACTCATTCTTCCTTCGCTCTCATGACTTCGGACATCACCCTCCTGGGCCTCTGCATCGGGCTGCTGCTGATGCTCATCCCGCTGTTTTTCCTGCGCCGATATGGCACGGGCCTGGCCGGCAGCACCATCAACGCCACGTTTCGCATGGTGGTGCAGCTGTATCTCATCGGCCTCTACCTGCAATACCTCTTCGAGTTCAACCTCTGGTACGTGAACCTGGCCTGGGGACTGGTGATGGTGGGCGTGGCCACAGGCACCGGCGTGCAGCGCACGCAGCTTAAGCCGAGCGTGCTTGCCATGCCGATGGCGGTGGCGTTTCTCTGCACGGCGCTGGTGATCAGCATCTACTTTCTGGGGCTCGTGCTCGGCTTTTCGGACGGAGGACAAACCCACTACAGCTTGCAGGAACTGTTCAATGCGCGCTATTTCATTCCCATCTTCGGACTTTTGCTGGGCAACATGCTCGGTGTGAACGTGGTGGCTCTCAACACCTATTTCGACGGTCTGCGGCGCGAACGCCAGCTCTATCAGTATATGCTGGGCAACGGCGCCACCCATGCGGAGGCCACCGCACCGTTGATTCGCGCCGCCATGGTGAAGGCGTTCAACCCTGGCATCGCCAACATGGCTGTGATGGGACTCGTGGCCATGCCCGGCACGATGATTGGACAGATTCTGGGCGGCAGCAATCCGTCGACGGCCATCAAATATCAGATCACTATCGTCGTCATTACGACAGCGGCCTCCATGCTCTCGCTCATCATCACGATCTCGCTCGCCAACCGCCGCACCTTCGATGCGTATGGGCGTTTGCAGCATGTCTGGCGCGACTGAGTGGTTCCGTTTGCAGACGTTTGTTTTGAATGTCTGCAACTTTTCGGGCTGGATGACAGAGAGAAAGGAGTGGGATGGCAGCGCATCTCTATTGATATGTCGGCAACAAAAAGAGAAAAGTCAAGGCGTGTGCAAAAAGCTCAATGAGTTTGTGCAGAAGGTATACGGCAACAAAAAGAGAAAAGTCAAGGCGTGTGCAAAAAGCTCAATGAGTTTGTGCAGAAGGTATACGGCAACAAAAAGAAAAAGGGGATGTGTCAAAATAGGCACATCCCCTTCTCGTCTG
>DBQP01000011.1:0-33681 GCA_002305265.1 Prevotellaceae bacterium UBA1391
GACATCCAGGTAGAAGTCGAAAGCGTGCCCTTCGACGCCATCGCCAACGCCCCGCGCGGCGAGTCCTCCGCCGACATCCGACAGCGCGTCCTCCGCGCCCGCAACATCCAGCAGCAGCGCTTCGCCGCCCATCCCGGCATCCACTGCAACGCCCAGATGACCACCGCCCTCCTCCAGCAGTACGCACCCCTCAGCCCCGCCTGCACCGAGCGCCTACGCACCTCCATGCGCACCCTCAACCTCTCCGCCCGCGCCTACGACCGCATCCTGAAAGTAGCCCGCACCATCGCCGACCTCGAGGGCTCCGCCGACATCCAGGTCGCCCACATCGGCGAGGCCATCGGCTACCGCAGCCTCGACCGCGAGACGTGGTTCGAATAACACGCGCACCCCTTCCCTCCCCCGCTCCACAACCACACAGCACCCGCCCCGCGCCGTCCCGACCTCCGTCTCCGACGTCGCCCCCTCCACCTCGCACACCACACGACGGGCTGCCCTCTACCGCCCAGCGGTAGAGGGCAGCCCGTCACTTGTCCCATCCCGCAGGCAACAAGAAGCCCAGCCCCACCCCTCAGGCACAGCATTCGCGACACTTGCTGTATCAGCACGAATCGGGCTAAACGGTAGGGCGTTTCATTTTCGGTTGTTTAACCCATTGTTCCTGAGCGCAGATTGAACGTATTTAACCTTCGTCAGCGCACTGCGCGGTTCTTGTATGAAGGATTGGGCCGACGAAACGAAAAGGGCGGCAACTCACTTTCCTTTCCCCACTGTTCCATTTTGACTTATTCCAGGCGTATAGATTAGTGGGAACAAGTAAAGTGGAGTCGTGGAAGATCTTTCTTTTCGTTGGCATTCTTTTGATTTGGAATAGGCAGCAGAACAATGGAATCCCGCACAAAACAGACACGCTTGGTACAGAAAACCAACAAAACATTTGCTTGCTGTTCTGAATCTTACTATTTTTGCAGCATGAACAATGCTTTGGCGACATTATCCAATATTCCGGTGAGCATGGCAACTCTTGCCTCCCTGTTTCCCGACATCAAGGCGGGAAGCCACAAAGTACGCACGCTTGAGAGAAGCGGCCAGCTGCTCAGAATCAAGAAGGGGCTCTATGTCGTGTCACCCATGGTGACTCAGCTGCCGCTTTCGATCGAACTGATTGCCAACCACGTGTATGCGCCCTCCTACGTGTCGATGCACTCGGCGCTGAGATTCTACGGACTCATTCCAGAAGCTGTCTATAGCGTCCAGTCGATGACAATCAAGCACACCCGATGTTTCGACACGCCGCTGGGGCGCTTCGACTACACCTGCATGAGCCGCGACGCCTTCCCCGTCGGCGTAAGCATCATCAACAAGCAGACATACACGTTCTTGATGGCGACGCCCGAGAAGGCCCTGTGTGACCTGATCGCCAACTCGCCCAAGGTGAACCTTCGCTATCTGAAGGACGTGGAGCGCTTTCTGAGCGACGACCTGCGCATGGACATGGATGACTTCCGCAACATGGATGTCACGGTCTTTGAGCGATACGCCGAGGTGGGCAAGAAAGCCACATCCATCCAAAGCCTCATCAAGTATCTGAAAAGATGAACAACGAGATATACCACCAGATGCTGTCTGCCTACGACCTGACAACCACGCAGCAGCAGCGCAATGCCGTCTTCGAGGTCAACCAGCAAGTGATTCTTGCCGGGCTCTACCACGGCGGTTTCTTCGACGTGGCCGCTTTCTACGGCGGCACCTGCCTACGCATATTCCACGGACTGCAACGTTTCTCGGAAGACATGGACTTCTCGCTCTTGGCGCCGTCTGCCGACTTCGATTTCACACAATACTTCCAGCCCATCATAGACGAGTTTGCCATGGTAGGCAGGAAAGTGGAAATCAAGAAGAAGGACAAGGCGGACTTCGGCAAGGTGGAGTCGGCGTTCTTGAAAGACAACACCGATGTGTATGATGTGACCTTCCAAACGGAAAAGTCCATCAAGATAAAGATAGAGGTGGACACACAACCGCCATTGAAATTCTCAACCGAGCAAAAGCTGTTGTTGCTGCCAACGTCGTTCATGGTGCGTTGCTTCACGCCTTCCTCTCTTTTCGCAGGAAAGATGCACGCACTGGTTTTCCGTCAGTGGAAAAACCGCGTCAAAGGGCGCGACTGGTACGACTTCGAGTGGTATGTACGCCATAGCATACCTTTGGACTTCTCCCATTTGCAGGAGCGGGTCCTTCAGTTCAACCACGAGGAAATCGGCAAAGAAGCTTTCCTCGAAAAACTCAAAGAACGGCTTGCCACAGCCGACATCAACCAGGTGAAAGCCGACGTCATGCCGTTCGTCCGCCACCCGAAAGAACTGGACATCTGGTCGAACGACTATTTCCTGCAACTTGCCGGAATGCTGAGGTTTGAAGACTCGTGACTTCGCATTATCACATTTGAGAAGATGAGCGACGAGAAGAACGGCCTCACATCATTTGACGAGTATCTGCAGCAAGGCGAACCCTCGCAGCAAGCGAGCGCAGCCAATTGACAGACTGTCATCGGACTGCAGGCCGCGGATGGCTGGCAGCCCTCGGCGAGGGCAATACCCTCACCACGCCAGTCTTCGCCCCCGCCTACGACCGCATCCTGAAAGTGGCCCACACCAACGCCGACCTGAGACGGCTCCGTCGACATCCAGGTCGCACACCATACGACGGGCTGCCCTCTATCGCCCAGCGGCAGACGGCAGCCCGTCACTTGTCCCATCCCGCAGGCAATAGGAAGCCTAACGCAACAACAGGCAGCCCAACGCCACCCCGCAGGCCCAGCATCCCCACAGCCGTGAGATATCTATCTGCATAAAGAATGAAAACGAATTCGGTTGAAAAAGAAAAAGACTGCGTTCGAAAATAAAAAAGAGTGCGGTCGTTTTTGAAATCGAGTGCGGTCGTTTTTTGGAATGAGTGCGTTCGAAATTGGGGACGGGGGCGATGGAAAACGAGGACAGGTGCGGACGGAGGATGAAAGGGGTGCGCCTTTACTTGACCGAGTGCGCAGGAAGGGTTTCATACGGAGGTATCGTTGCATGAATACGAAGGCTTTCGTGCGCATTCACGAAGGCCTTCTCGCGGCAACGGGAAGGCCTTCTTGCTGTAATGGGAAGAACTGCTGAAAGGGAGGATGGCGCGGGCGGCGACTTTTGTGCGTGCGTAGCCCGATGATCGACGGAGGAAGATGGAGAGCGGGCGGAGCAGGCCGTGGCGATGGGAAAAGGGTTGGGAAGCGGGCGGGAGGCATGAAAAATTGGTTTCCGCGCATGAAAATAACCGATTGACGCACATGAAAAAAACGTTTGGGGTGCTTGAAAACCCGAGTGACGCGCGTGAAAACTTGATGGGTGCGCGTGAATAAAACGATTGCTGAGCATGGAAATTCGGTTGCGGAGCGTGAAAAAAACGATGGGTGAGCATGAAAAATCGGTTGCGGAGCGTGAAAAAAAACGATTGCGGAGCGTGAAAAATCAGTTGCAGCGCATGAAAAATCGGTTGCAAAGTGGGGTATTTTCTATAAAATTATTTTGGCATAAGGTTTTTTTTGATAAATTTGCAAGCGGTTTGGCGTTGTTCCAGGATAAGCAATGGCTATCACGACAGGCGGCGACCCGAGACTGGCCACGTGCCGTTCTCTATTTTCTGGCTGCCGTTGAGGCTGATGGACATTCACGACATTTCGATGTGCCGACTCCATCTGTGGAGCGGAGCGACACGACTGGGCTTATCCGACGATAACGACACGCGTCGGTGGCTTGCAGCCACTTCACCTATCTGAAAAACTTTATCATATCAAAAATTAGGTATCATGGAATCAACAAGCTTTTCTAACGTTCTTCCTTCGCTCACTTTCCGCGAAGCTGTCTCTGTTGCTCTCAAGAAATATGCCACGTTCAGTGGCCGCGCCCGCCGGTCGGAGTATTGGTGGTTTGTTGTCTTCTATACGATTGTCATGTTTGTGGCGGTGATTCTGGATTTTGTTCTCGGCCTGCATCCTGATGGAACGCCGTATGGTGTCTTCTATTATTTGTCGGCGCTGGGACTGGTGATTCCGAGCATCGCAGTGTTGTTCAGACGGCTGCATGACATCGGGAAGAGCGGCTGGAACTGGCTTTGGGCGCTGATTCCCTTGGTGGGATCCATCTTGCTCTTGATCTGGTGCTGCCAGGACTCGCAGTCGAAGTCGAACAAATACGGTGCTTCTCCCAAGTACCAGTAGTCCTGCTGGCGGCGCGGGCGGATGGCGGGCGGACGACCTGCCACGCGCCGCGGCGCGCAGGTGGGGCTCGGCGAGCGGCCTTGTGGGGCGGAAGGGCCTTGCGGGAACTGCCGACGCCGGCTGAAGGGCGAGGGCCATGGCGGCTGCCGCCTATGAAAAGACACCGGGCACATCGGTCTCGCGGAAGCGAGGCGGATGTGCCCGGTTGTCTGTGTGTGGGTTTGGCGAGGGCCGCCCGCTGTCGGGGCGGAGCGGCTCGCTGGTGTCGGATTAGTCCTGGATGAGGTTGTCGCCTGTCATCTCGGCGGGCTGTGGAAGGCCCATGATGTGGAGGATGGAGGGGGCGACGTCGGCCAGGCGTCCGCTCTTCACGCTGGCCGACTTATTGTCGGTGATGTAGATGAAGGGGACGGGGTTGAGGGAGTGTGCGGTGTTGGGGGTGCCGTCGGCGTTGATGGCGTTGTCGGCGTTGCCGTGGTCGGCAATGATGATGGCCTCGTAGCCGTTGGCTTTGGCGGCCTCGACGACGCTGCCTACGCAGCTGTCGACTGCGACGACGGCTTTCTGGATGGCTTCGTAGACGCCGGTGTGGCCGACCATGTCGCCATTGGCGAAGTTGACGACGATGAAGTCGTACTTCTGTGTGCCGATGGCCTCGACGAGTTTGTCCTTGACGCCGTATGCGGACATTTCGGGCTGGAGGTCGTAGGTGGCCACTTTGGGGGATGGCACGAGGATGCGGTCTTCGCCTTCGTAGGGTGCCTCGCGTCCGCCGTTGAAGAAGAAGGTGACGTGTGCGTACTTCT
The DNA here is from genome assembly GCA_002305265.1 of Prevotellaceae bacterium UBA1391. Taxonomy (GTDB): domain Bacteria; phylum Bacteroidota; class Bacteroidia; order Bacteroidales; family Bacteroidaceae; genus UBA3839. Next base: position 5,068 of record DBQP01000011.1, read on the forward strand.
CTGTCTCAGCGGTGTGGAGCTGGAGCTTGCCGTTGGCGGCAAGGTATTCGCCGAGCGTGTTGGTGACGTTCTCCTTGGGGAAGAGGACGTGGACGTTCTGGAAGGAAGCGTCGTAGGGGGTCATGGTGTAGTACTGGAGTCCGGGGATGGTGGTCATTCCTTCCTCGGGCATGTCCTGCTGTGAGAGGACGATGGTGAGCTCCTTGGCGCGGTCGTTGCGGTAGTTGAAGAAGATGACGACGTCGCCTTCCTTGATGGTGCCGTCGACGTTGGCGTTGATGAGGGGCTCCATGAACTCGTCGGTGTTCTTGTGGTCGTCGGAGTCGGTGTCGTAGCAGCTCTGCACGCCGGCCACCATGTCGTCGACGCGTCGTCCCTTGCCTTCGACGAGCTGGTCGTAGGCCACTTTCACGCGGTTCCAGCGCTTGTCGCGGTCCATGGCGTAGAAGCGTCCGATGATGCTGGCGATGTGTCCGGTCGTAGCGTCGCAGTGGCGCTGGAGCTGCTCGATGAATCCTTTTCCGCTCTTGGGGTCGGTGTCGCGTCCGTCCATGAAGCAGTGTACGTAGGTGTTGTCGACGCCGTACTCCTTGGCGATGTCGAGGAGTTTGAAGAGGTGGTCGAGGCTGGAGTGCACGCCACCGTTGGAGGTGAGGCCCATGAGGTGGATGCTCTTGCCGTTCTGCTTGGCGTAGCTGTAGGCGCTGACGATTCCGGGATTCTCGAGGATGGAGTTGTCTGCGCACGCACGGTTGATTTTCACGAGGTCCTGATAGACGATGCGGCCTGCGCCGATATTGAGGTGTCCCACCTCGGAGTTGCCCATCTGTCCGTCGGGCAGTCCTACGTCCTCACCGCTTGTGAGGAGCTGGCTGTGGGGATTTTCTGCTGTGAGTTTGTCGAGGTTGGGCGTGGGCGTATTGAAGATGACGTCGCCTTTGGCCTGGGATCCGATGCCCCATCCGTCGAGGATCATCAGAAGTGCTTTCTTTGCCATAAATGCCATGTGTTTTATTGTTGTTATCTTGATTCCGGTGTCTGACCGGCCGGATGCCGGATGTCTGGAGACAGTCCGCTGCCGGGGCGTAATTGGCGCGCGGCTGCAGACGGTTCTGCAGGGCGGACTTTCCAGACTGCAAAGTTACGGATTTTCAGCGAGAAAACACCTAAAATCGCAGAAATTAGTGCATGCGGCGGGCGAAGGGCGGCGGGCCTCAGCCGAAGAAGAGGTAGGCGACGGCGATGGCGGCGAGGATGCCGGCCAAGTCGGCCAGCAGTCCGCAGACGACGGCATGGCGCGTGTGGCGGATGCCGACGGAGCCGAAGTAGACGGCCAGTATGTAGAAGGTGGTGTCGGTGGAGCCTTGGAAGATGCAGCTGAGGCGTCCGGCAAAGCTGTCGGCGCCGAAGGCTGTCATTGTGTCGACCATCATGCCGCGGGCTCCGGAGCCGGAGAGGGGTTTCATGATGGCGGTGGGGAGGGCGTCGACGAAGTCGGTACCGAGGCCCAGTTCGCCCACGCCGCTGCGCACGGCGCCCACGAGGAGGTCCATGCCGCCGGAAGCGCGGAAGGCGCCGATGGCCACGAGGATGGCGACGAGGTAGGGAATGATGCGCACGGCTGTGCTGAACCCGTCCTTGGCGCCCTCGATGAAGGCGTCGTAGGCGTTGATGCGGCGCCGCAGGGCCGACAGCAGGAAGGCGGCGATGATGCCGAGCAGGATGATGCTGGCGGCGGCCGTGCTCACGGTGGCCACCTGCTCCTTGCTCATCTGCTGGAAACCCCAGATGATGCCGGCGACGAGGGCGCAGAGTCCGGCGAGCGTGCCGAGCAGGACGGGCTGCAGCAGGTTGATGCGCTGGTAGAGGCTGACGGCAATCATGCCGCAGAGGGTGGACGCGAAGGTTGCGAGAAGGATGGGGAGAAAGACGTCGGTGGGCTGCGCGGCGCCGAGCTGGGCGCGGTAGACCATGATGCTGACGGGGATGATGGTGAGGCCGCTCGTGTTGAGCACGAGGAACATGATCATGGGGTTGGAGGCGGTGTGAGCGCGCTCGGGGTGTGCCTCCACGTTGAGCTCCTGCAGCTCCTTCATGGCTTTCAGGCCGAGCGGGGTGGCGGCATTGTCGAGCCCGAGCATGTTGGCGGCGATGTTCATGAACATGCTGCCCATCGCGGGATGTCCTTTGGGGACGTCGGGGAAGAGACGGGTGAGCACGGGGCTGAGCAGGCGGCTGAGCGCGCTGACGGCGCCGCCGGCCTCGCCCACTTTCATAAGACCCATCCAGAGGGCGAGGACGCCGGTCAGGCCGAGGGAGATCTCGAAGGCTGACTTGGAGGAGTCGAAGGTGGAATTGATGACGGCGGTGAAGGCGTCGGCATTGCCCGTGCACACGGCCTGCACAGCGGCGCAGGCGATGGCAAGCAGGAGGAAGGCTATCCAGATGTAGTTGAGGACCACGGTGATGGGATTTACGGAGGGTTGGCGGATGGGGGTGAGCGGCGATGGATGCGGACGGCGGGGGCTGGGAAATGTGCGGGCGGCGCGAGGCGGAAGTGCGCGCGGAGCGGCGGAAAAGCGCGCGGAGAGCAGCACTGCGGCGCTGAAGCGCCTGCGGTCGGGCGGCGTCAGATGGAATAGACGAGACCGAGACGGAGCTCGCTGCTCTTGGCGTGGACGTCGGCAAAGTCGTAGTAGCACGAGCGGCGGTAGTAGTACTGGTACTCGCAGTAGACCTTCATGCTGCTCCAGACGTTCACTTGCAGGAAGTTGCGGACGAGGAAGGTGCTGGCATGTCCGCGGTCGCCCCAGTCGTAGTCGCCGAGATGGCGCGGGTCGGTGCTGCCTTTGGGCGTGTAGAGGCGGGAGAAATAGAAGTCCTGGCCGATGCTCAGGTGCGCGTTCCAGGCGAAAAGTATCTCATTGCGGATGGAGAATCCGGAGGCGAAATTGTAGCGGCGCCGGCGGTTGTAGTCGGTGCCGTTGGCGCCGAAGCCTACGCCGTTGAGGCGGAAGTCGTTGGAGAAGGAGAAGGTGCGTCCCACTTTGCGCACGTAGTTGCCGACGCCGAAGCTGGCGGCCTCGCAGAGCAGGGCGTAGTCGCCGGCATTCTGGCGTGTCTTCTCGCCGTAGTTGTCGAGGTAGCGGAAGTTCTGGTAGAGGGCGACGTCGGTGGCCCATCCGTGGCGGTTCTCGAACTGTCGGCCATAGATGCGTCCGGAGATGTCGACGTCGGAGAAGGTGGGATTGCCCGAGGTGGTGTTGAGGAGGGCGTGCAGATGGAAGAAGTCGAAGGGGCGCTGCTGGTGGTTGAGCCAGAAGTGGTCGCCGTAGTTGAGCTCGAAGGAGACGTACTGCACGTCCTTGCTGCGGCGCAGGTGGCGCAGCTCGCGCATGTGGCGGTTGCCGAAGCTGACGTCGAGCGAGAAGGGCTGGGGCACCTCACGCTTGCCTCGCTGGGGGCTGACGCGCCAACTCTCGCCGGAGAGGAGGCGGTGGAGTCCGCGCGTGGGGTTGAGCAGCGACCCGACGAGCTCGCGGACGACGCGTGGGAAGCCTCGCTTGGAGTTGTCGAAGAAGATGTCGGAGGTGCGGAAGGTGGCCTCGCCGATGGCTGTTCCGCCGAAGCCGGTGGAGAGGAAGTCGTTGTAGGAGGGGAGGTTGGTCTCGCAGAAGTACTCCCACACCATGCTGCCGACGAGGGGATAGAGGGCGGAGGAATAGTAGTTGTGGCCGTGATAGCGCGCGGCATTGTAGAACATGGAGCCGTGGAAGGGGTGCGAGAACTGGTTGCCGGAATAGGAGTCGGTGTCGAGCACGAAGTCGTGCTTGAGGTTGCGGCTGACGGTCCGGCCGTTGATGTCGGCCCAATGGCGGTCGGTGACGAAGTGGTCCCAGCCCCATACGCCGAAGTTGATGCCGAGCGACTCGAGCACGGGAACGATCTCGTTGCGGCGTGCGACGACGAGCGTGTCGGTGTCGCTGAGGCGGATGAGGTGGACACGGGAGTTGGTGACGTAGCTCGTCCAGAGGGTATCGCTCGTCGGATATTGGAACGTGGGGCGACTCAGGGGCTCTGTAAAGACGTACTCGGCGCGCGGACGGAAGACGTCGGCGGGGGCGGATATGATGCTGTCGTTGGGCGCGCCCTGCCCGCTGGCCGTAGCGGGCATGCAGGCGGCGAGCAAACAGGAGAGGGCGAAAATGCGTGATGGATTCATAGGATTGAGGGGCGTGTGCCGGTGTCGTCAGGATTTCTTCCAGAAACCTCGTGTGAAGATGAGGATGATGGGGAAGATCTCGAGACGCCCGATGAGCATGAGGATGGAGCATGTGTACTTGGCGACGGGCGACAAGATGCTCCAGGAGTGCAGCGGTCCGTAGTAGCCCATGCCGGGGCCGACGTTGGAGATGCTGCTGAGGGCGATTCCGAATGCCTCGTACCAGTCGAAGGTGGTGCGGGGCGAGTCGGCGCTCACGCCGACGAGGGCCAGGATGAAGGCGCCGATGAAGAGCGAGCCGACGAAGAGCGACGTGAAGGCGAAGAACGTGCGGATGGTCTGTTCGGGCAGCACGCGGCCATTCAGACGGATGGGGATGACGGCGCGGGGATGGAGGATGCGCTTGAACTCGCTGCAGACGATGCGCCAGATGATGCTCCAGCGGATGCACTTGAGACCGGAGCTGGAGGAACCTGAGCAGGCGCCGGCAAACATGACGAAGAGAATGCCGGGCATGAGCTGGACGGGCCAGCTCGTGTAGTCGCAGGAGGCAAGGCCGGTGGTGCTCTGCAGCGAGACGACGGTGAAGACGCTCTCGCGGAAACTGAGTTCGGCACTGCGGAGGAAGCCGGCGAGGCCCTCGGTGGGCCAGTGGGTGAGGTCGACGCGCGCGGCGGTGAGCGTGAAGGTGCAGATGAGCGTCACGCCCGCGGCGATGATGACGTAGCAGCGCAGTTCGGCGTCGCGCCAGAGCAGGCGGAGCTTGCCCTTGAGGACGGAATAGAAGATGAGCGTATAGTTGATGCCCGAGACGAACATGAAGAAGGTGAGGACATACTCGATGGCGGCCGAATTGTAGACGTCGTGCAAGAGGGCGCTGTGGGTGGCGTAGCCGCCCGTCGCCGTGACGGCGAAGGAGAAGTTGACGGCGTCGAACAGCCCCATGCCGCAAATGAGCAGCGAGACGGTGCAGAGGACCGTGATGAGAATGTAGACGGTGCCGATCCAGCGGGCCGTGACCGAGATGCGTGGATGCACCTTGTCGTGGAACGGGCCGGTGCTCTCGGCGGCAAAGAGCTTCACCTCGCCCACGCCGAAGGCCGGAAGGATGGCGATGGTGAAGAAGATGATTCCGACGCCGCCGACCCACTGCGAGAGGCTGCGCCAAAAGAGGATGGAGCGCGGCTGGATGTCGCAGTTGTCGATGACGGTGGCTCCGGTGGAGGTGAAGCCCGACATCGTCTCGAAGAAGGCGCTGGGCACGTCGGGCAGCACGCCGCTGATGATGAAGGGGAGCATCCCGATGAGCGAATAGACGATCCACGTGAGCGACACTATCATGTAGCCATCCTTGCGGCCCATGCTGACGGTGGCGTTGCGGCCGAGGAAGGCGAGCCCGCTGCCGAGGAAGGCGGAGATGAGCACGGGCCAGACGAACTGGCTGACGCTCTCGCACGCCACCAGCCCGACGAGCATGCACAGCAGCATCAGGCCTGCCTCGATGAAAAGCAGGATGCCGATGACCTTGCAGATGAGCTTTCCGTTCATGTCAGTGGGAAAAAGGGGTGAGACATCGGAGCGCCGCCTGTGGATGTCCGCTGCGCAGCGGCAGATTTTCGGAACTCCGATTATTTATTTTCGCTTCAGCGACGTCCCGTTTTCGGAACTCCGATTTTTCTTGCGGCGCAACGCCGCGGCCGGCGTGGCTGCGAAGGCGCGCTACTTGAAGAAGCGGTCGAGGCGCTTGAGCGTGCCGCCAATGCAGAAGACGACGACGGTGTCGCCCTCGCGCAGCAGCGTGGAGCCCTCGACGAGCTGTCCGTGACCGTCACGCACGAGGCCGCCGATGTTCACGCCCCGCGGCAATCCGAGCTTCATGACGGGCGCCTTGGTGACCCGCGTGTCGGCCTTGACGACAAATTCGGCCACGTCGGCGTCGGCCACACTGAGCATCTTGACGTTGTCGACGTCGCTCTTGAGGAGCATTCGGTAGATGTGGGAGGCGGCGATCTTCTTCTTGTTGATGACGGTGCCGACGTCGAGGTCCTCGGCCATGTCGAGGTAGTCGAGGTTCTCGACCTGCGCGATGGTCTTGCGCACGCCCTTGCGGCGGGCCGAGACGCAGGCGAGGATGTTCTCCTCGTCGTTGGGCGTGAGGGCGATGAAGGCCTCGAGATTGCCGAATCCCTCGTCGTTGAGCAGCTCCATGTCGTGCCCCTCGCCATTGACGACGAGCGTGCGCGGCTTGAGGAGCGACGCCAGCTGATGGCACCGCTCGTAGCTGGGCTCCACGATCTTGAGGTCGAGCGAGTCGGGCAATTCCCAGTCGGCGCGGACGGAGAGCTTGCCGCCGCCGATGATCATGGCGCGGCGGACGACGGGATAGCTGTCCTTGCCGGCCAGGTGGCGGATGGTGGAGAGGTGCTCACGAGTGGTCATGAAGAAGACGAGGTCGCGCGGCAGGATGCGCTCGTCGCCATGAGGGGGCACCGTGTCGCGTCCGCGCTTGATGGCCACGACATGAAAACTGTGGCCGTGCTGCTGACCGATTTCTTTCAGCGTGAAGCCGACGAGCACGTTGTCTGCGTTGCGGATCTCGGTGTCGGCGATGGGATTGTTGTCGTGCATCTTGACGCTGACGAGCAGGAGGTCTTCGCGCGGACCGAAGCGCCACATCTGCCGCACCCAACTGCTGGAGGCGGAGTCGGCAATCTCGCGTGCGGCGAGCAGCTCGGGATAGATGAGCGTCTCGATGCCCATGGCGCGGAAGAGCGGTTTGTTCTCCTCCAGCATGTATTCGTAGCTGTCCACGCGCTTGGCACCGAGCTGCTTGGCCAGGGCGGCGCAGGTGATGTTGGCGCTTTCGGAAGGCATCACGGCGATGAAGAGGTCGGCATGCTCCGTCCGCGCGTTCTTCTGTCCCTTGATGGAGAGCGGAGAGGCGGGCAGCGTCATGATGTCGAGCTCGGTGCTGAGCGTGCTCAACTTGTTCTCATCGGCATCCATCAGGACGACGTTGTGATGGTCCTTGGAGAGCAGGCGCGCCAAGTGGGTGCCGACGGCTCCTGCTCCTGCGATTACGATTTCCATAAGCTGATGCGTGTTTGAAACTGAAAAGCGTGTGTGGGAAGACGGTCTGCCGCCAGCGGCGGCGGGCGCAGGCTGCGTCGCAACGGAGCCTGCAGACGGTGGTCCGGGCGCGACAGCCGGCGCCGGGCGGTGTCAGCCTGCGGAAGGGCCCGTCAGCTGCAGCACCAGGCTGCGGATGGAGGCGGCGTCGATGTGGCAGGCCTTCTGCTGCTGCTCGACAGTGGCATGCGGAATGAAGGCGTCGGGCAGGCCGAGGCGATGCACCCGTACGTCATAGCCGTGGTCGGCCATGAACTCAAGCACGCAGCTGCCGAGGCCGCCGCTGACGACGCCATCTTCGAGCGTGATGACCTGGGTGAAGCGGCGGGCCACCTCGTGGAGCATCTTCTCGTCGACGGGCTTGAGGAAACGCATGTCGTAGTGCGCCACGCTCACGCCGCTGCCCTCGCCCTCCAGCGCATGGATGGCCATGGCGGCCTGGGTGCCGATGGGCCCGATGGAGAGGATGGCGATGTCGCTGCCTTCGTGCAGCAGGCGGCCGGTGCCCACCTCGACGGACGTGAGCGGGCAGCGCCAGTCGACGACGGAACCATTGCCGCGCGGATAGCGGATGACGAACGGGCCGCGGTCGGGCAGCTGGGCCGTGTACATGAGGCGGCGCAGCTCCGTCTCGTCGTAGGGCGAGGCGATCGTGAGATTGGGAATCGGGCGCAGATAGGCGAAGTCGAAAGCGCCGTGATGGGTCGGCCCGTCCTCGCCGACAAGGCCGGCGCGGTCGAGACAGAGCACGAGATTGAGGCGCAGGATGGCTACGTCGTGAATAATGTTGTCGTAGGCACGCTGCGCGAAAGAAGAATAGATGTTGCAGAAGGGAAGCAGTCCGTCCTTCGCCATACCACCGGAGAAGGTGACGGCATGTCCCTCGGCGATGCCGACGTCGAAGCAGCGGTCGGGCATGGCCTTCATCATGATGTTCATCGAGCAACCCGTGGGCATGGCGGGCGTGACACCGACAATCTGCGGATTCTGGCGCGCCAGCTCCACCAGCGTCTCGCCGAAGACGTCCTGAAAGCGGGGCGGCACCGGGCAGTCGGGGGCGCTGCAGAGGCGCTGGCCCGTATCCTCGTCGAACTTGCCGGGCGAATGCCAGACAATGGCGTCCTCCTCGGCCGGCGCATAACCCTTACCCTTGATGGTGTGGATGTGCAGCAACTTGGGCCCTTTCATGCTCTTGATGGCCTGCAGCACGCGCACAAGCTCGACCACATCGTGGCCGTCAGCCGGCCCGAAGTAGCGGATGTCCATGCCTTCGAAGATGTTCTGCTGGCGGGCCAAGAGCGACTTCATGCTGTTGTTGAACCGCAGGATGCCCTTCTTGCGCTTGTCGGAGAGCCACCCGATGCGGCTCAGCTTGTTGGCAATCTTGAACCGCAGCGAGTTGTAGGTCGGATTGGTCGTGATGCGCAGCAGATACTGACGCATGCCCCCCACGCTGTTGTCGATGGACATGTCGTTGTCGTTGAGGATGATGAGCATGTCGTTCGGCGTCTCGGAGGCGTTGTTCAGCCCCTCGAACGCCAGTCCGCCGCTCATGGCGCCATCGCCGATGACGGCCACGACCTTGCGGTCCTCCCCATGCAGATGCGCAGCCACGGCCATGCCGAGCGCCGCCGAGATGGAGTTGGACGCGTGGCCGCAACTGAACGTGTCGTACTCGCTCTCCTCGGGAGAGGGGAACGGACGGATGCCGCCTTGCTTGCGGTTGGTGTAGAACTGGTCGCGTCGGCCGGTGAGAATCTTGTGGCCGTAGGCCTGATGGCCCACGTCCCACACGATGCGGTCGAACGGCGTGTCGTAGCAGTAATGCAAGGCTACGGTCAGCTCGACCACACCCAGGCTCGAGGCCAGATGGCCGGGATTGACAGACAGTTCCTTGATGATATCGCGGCGAAGTTCGTCGCACACCGCCGGCAACTGATCTACGCTGAGCTTGCGCAGGTCGGCCGGACACTGGATGTGCGGAAGAAATCGAAACTCTTTCTGTTCCATGCAATCGTGTATGTAGTGGTACGATCAGAAAGGATCGGCGTCGTGCGCCCCCATTTCCGAGAAAGGCTTGCCAGAAAGCAGCGGTGCCACGCCTCCTGCTTGCTGAAGCTGCACCGTTCGCAAGACAGCGGGCGCACGCCCGTGTCCGGGCGTCACTCCTCCTGCTTTCTGAAGATGGCCCGATAGCAGATGTCGGCCGCACCTGCATTCCGGCAGATGTACTCGCCGGCTGCCTCGCCGGCATTCATCAGCGCATCGCGGTCCGACAACAGGCGGTCCATGGTCTGCGCAAAACTTTCAGCGTCTGTATACTCGAACGAGCCGCCGCACTCGATGAGCGCGCGCGCCTCGCGGAACTTCGTGTTGTTGGGGCCGAAGAGCACGGGGATGCCGTAGACGGCAGCCTCGGGCACATTGTGGATGCCGGCGCCGAATCCGCCGCCCACCAGCGCAATCGCGCCGTAGCGGTAGATGCTGGACAGCTTGCCAAAACAGTCGACGATCAGCACTTCCGTGTCGGCGTCGATGGTGGCCCGTCCCGCCTCCACGTCCATGTATCTCACCGTGCGGCGGCCTGCCAGCTGTGCCTCGAGGGCTTCGAGACGCGATGCGCTGACCACGTGCGGGGCAATGATCAGCTTCCAGTCCCTGTGCTGCTCGAAGTAGGGAAGGTAGATGGCCTCATCCGGCTCCCAGCTCGAGCCCACGACAAACACCTTGCTGTGCGCGTCGGGCGTACCGATCGGCGCCGCCGTGCGCGCAAAGGCTTCGGCTATGGGCAGCGGCTTCGACGCATTGCGGATGTCGAGCACGCGGTCGAAACGCGTGTCACCGCTCACGGTCACGCGGTCGATGCCGATGCCGCGCAACAGTCTGGCCGACGACTCGTTCTGCACGAAGAAGTAGTCGAACTGATGGAGCACGCGGTTGGGCGCGAACGGCAGGAAGAAATACTGTCCCGGACGGAAGATGCTGCTCACGCTGTACGTCTTCACGCCGCGCCGGCGCAGGCGGACGAGGTAGTTGCGCCAGAACTCGTACTTGATGAAGACGGCAATCTCGGGATGGGCCAGGCGAATGAACTTGCGGGCGTTGTGGCGCGTGTCGAAGGGCAGGTAGACCACCACGTCGGCGCCTTCGTAGTCCTTGCGCACCTCATAGCCGCTGGGCGAGAAGAACGACAGCAGCACCTTGTATTCAGGATGCTCGCGGCGCAGACGCTCCATGATGGGGCGTCCTTGCTCAAACTCGCCCAACGAGGCGGCGTGAAACCACACCACGCGGTCGGTCGGCTTGATTTGCTCGCGCAGGATGGCGTGCGTCCGCAACTGGCCACGCACCATCGTACGCAGCTTCTTGCTGAACAGCGAGCCGATTTTCGCGCCTAATGAATAGAGGAAGATACCTACATTATATAATAATGTGAACATGCGGGAAGTCGGATTTTTAGTTTTTCAACTGCTCCAGGGCGCGCTCCATGCGGCGCAGCGTCTCTTCCTTCCCGAGGAAGGCGGACAGTTCATACATATCCGGGCCCTGTCCTGTGCCCACCAGACACACGCGCCAGGCGTTCCAGGGGCGCTTGCCCGTGGCCTCGCACCAGGCATCCACCAACTCCTGCTGGCTGGCGGCGCTGAAGTCGTCCAGCGTCGACAGCACGCCGATCAGCTCGTCGATGTCCTGCGCCGTGCCTTCCTTCCAGTTCTTGCGCACAAACTTGTCGTCCTTGTCATACGTCTGCGGCGCCACGAAGAAGAACTTCGTCAGCGGCCACAAGTCGCTCACGAACGAGATGTTGCGCTTCTTCTTGTTGCCTTCCTGGTCCTCAAACTCGACGACCTTCGTCTTCATCAGCTCCACCACCTGCGCCTCGCGCTCCGGCGTCGACTCGATGCCGTTCGCCCGCAGAATCGCGTCGAACGCAGGCACCCAGTCCGCTGCCGGTGTCTGCAGCAGATACTGATGGTTGAACCACTGCGCCTTCACATAGTCGAACCGCGCACCGCTCTTCGAGCACTTGCTCAGGTCGAAGAGGCGCACCAGCTCGTCGAGCGACAGGAGTTCCTGGTCGTTGCCCGGATTCCAGCCCAGCAGCGCCAGGAAGTTCAGCACGGCCTGCGGCAGGTATCCCTGCTCTCTGTAGCCCGAGCTCACCTCGCCGGTCTTCGGGTCGTGCCATTCGAGCGGAAACACGGGAAAGCCCAGCTTGTCGCCGTCGCGCTTCGACAGCTTGCCGTTGCCCACCGGCTTGAGCAGCAGGGGCAGATGCGCGAAGCGCGGCATGACGTCCGCCCAGCCGAATGCCTCGTAGAGCAGGACATGCAGCGGCGCGCTCGGCAGCCATTCCTCGCCACGGATCACATGGCTCACCTCCATCAGGTAGTCGTCCACGATGTTGGCCAGGTGATAGGTGGGCAGTTCGTCGGCACTCTTGAAGAGCACCTTGTCGTCGAGCACGCTGGAATTGATGCTCACGTCGCCGCGGATCAGATCGTCCACATGCACGTCGCGTCCGGGCTCGACCTTGAAGCGCACCACATACTGCGCACCGCTGTCGATCAGCGCCTTCACCTCGGCCGCGTCCATCGCGAGCGAGTTGCGCATCTGCATGCGCGTCGAGGCGTCATACTGGAACTGGTCGCTCTCCTTGCGCTTGGTCTCCAGCTCCTCCGGCGTGTCGAACGCCAGATAGGCCTTGCCTGCGTCCAGCAGCTGCTGCACGTATTTCTTGTAGATGTCGCGGCGCTCGCTCTGCCGGTAAGGGCCGTAGTTGCCGCCGTAGCTCACACCCTCGTCAAACTGGATGCCGAGCCACTTGAATGCCTCGATGATGTATTCCTCGGCCCCGGGCACGAAGCGGGTCGAGTCGGTATCCTCAATTCGGAAAATCAAATCACCGCCCTGCTGACGGGCAAACAAATAATTATAGAGTGCGGTGCGCACGCCGCCGATGTGCAGCGGGCCTGTAGGACTGGGCGCAAAGCGCACACGAACCCTTCTCGTCTCCTTGCGGTCGAGTTCAGTAGATTGATTATCAGACATGTCTATTTTTTCTGTCACTATAATATTGTTGCGTGCAAAGTTACGTAGAATCAGCCGCATGGCAAAATAAAATTTTCTCTTTTTAACACCACCCGCCTGCCGCGCGCCCTTTCCAGCCCTCCCGACAGCCCTTTTCGGCCCCTCCGCCCGCGTCTTTCCCCGCCTCCCGCCCGTCGCGTTTCCGCCGCGCCCGCCCCGCCGCGCGCCCCCTGCCACGCTCCCCGCCGGGCTGCGCGGCAGCGCGGAATCCGTTGCGCAATTTCCTTGCAAATGTGTGGAAACCGCTCCATAAGAAACGTAAAACGGCCGCCGAACGCACTTTTTCAACTAACATTTTTCTATATTTCCACTCCATCTGCAAATACTTTCGTAATTTTGCAGGCGAAATAATTGTAAACTGTCATCATGGTTACATTTTCCGTTGCCTTGCTCACACTCGTCGCAGGCTACTTCATTTATGGCGCCATCATCGAGCGCATCTTCGGCGTCGACCCCAAACAAGCGACCCCGGCCTTCACCCTCCGCGACAATGTCGACTACACGCCCATGCCCACCTGGAAGGTCTATCTCATCCAGTTCCTCAACATCGCCGGCACCGGCCCCATCTTCGGTGCCATCATGGGCATGCTCTATGGCCCCGCCGCCTATCTCTGGATCGTGCTGGGCTGCATCTTCGCCGGCGCCACCCACGACTTTCTGGCCGGCATGATCTCCATCCGCGAGGGCGGCGCGAGCCTGCCCGAAACCATCGGCGGCCAGCTCGGCGGTGGCCTGCGCCTCCTCATGCGCATCCTCTCCCTCATCCTCATGGTGCTCGTCGGCACGGTGTTCATCACCACCCCCGCCGGCCTGCTCCACACCCTGACCGCCGATTGGGGCTTTTGGGGCAGCATGTCCACCTGGACCGTCCTCATCTTCGTCTACTACATCCTCGCCACCCTCCTGCCCATTGACGCCCTCATCGGCCGCATCTATCCCCTCTTCGGCGTCGCCCTCCTCTTCATGGCCCTGGGCGTCGGCGCCTCCATCTTCCTGCACGACGGATGGATGCCCGAAATCACCGAGGCGTTCTCCAACCACCATCCCGACCAGAGCCTCCACCTCTTCCCCATGCTCTTCATCACCATCGCCTGCGGCGCCATCAGCGGATTCCACGCCACGCAAAGCCCGATGATGGCACGCTGCATCAAGAACGAGCGGCTCGGCCGACGCGTCTTCTACGGCGCCATGATCAGCGAAGGCATCGTCGCCCTCATCTGGGCCGCGGCAGCAGCCAAGTTCGCAGGCAGCTACGAGGGCCTGCAGGACATCCTCACCCAGCATGGCACGGCCAAGATGAACCCCGCCCTCCTCGTCAACGCCATCTGCCAGACGTGGCTCGGCAAGTTCGGCGCCGTCCTCGCCATCCTCGGCGTCGTGGCCGCCCCCATCACCTCGGGCGACACCGCCTTCCGCTCCGCCCGCCTCATCGCCGCCGACTTCCTCCATCTCGAGCAGCGCACGATACTCCGGCGGCTCCTCATCTCGCTCCCGCTCTTTGCCATCGCCGTCGTGCTTATGAACATCAACTTCGACATTCTCTGGCGCTACTTCGCATGGTTCAACCAGACGCTCTCCATCTTCACCCTCTGGGCCGTCACCGTCTGGCTGGCCCGCCGCCGCAAGTGCTTCTACGTCACGCTGCTTCCCGCCATGTTCATGACCTGCGTCTGCACCACCTACATCCTCTATGCGCCCGAGGGCTTCCGCCTGCCCTACGCGCCCAGCGTCGGCGTGGGCGTCGTGGCCGCCGTCGTGCTCCTGCTCCTCTTCCTGCGCTGGCTCCGGTTGCAGCGCACGCTCACACCGCCCGTCGGCTGAGCCCACACTTCACGCCGCAGCGCACGCCCGCACGCCACGCGCAGGCAGTCCCCACCGCGCAGGGGCATAGAAACGCGAAGGCCTTCGTGCAGGATTTCGAACGCAGTCGTTTCTGCTTTCGAGCGCAGTCGTTTCCGGTTTCGAACGCAGTCGTTCCGGTGCCTTCCGTCGGATGCCTACAGCCGATGGCTGCCGCCATGGGCTGCGGGGCGCGCTATCTGCCCGCTGCCTGCATGCCCTCCATGAACTGGGCAAGGAGCTGCTGGGCGAGGGCGTTCTGCGGGTTCAGCCGCAAGGCCTCGCCGAAGCTGTCGAGCGCCTGCTGATAGTAGCGCGGCCCGTTCTGCTGGGGATTCGTCGTGATGACGGCCGTGTGGAGGAAGCCACGCAGCGTGGCCAGGTCGGAGCGGTCTGCCGGACGTGTGGGGCGCAGGGCCTCGATGCGGCCGATGACGCGCCGGGCCTCGTCGATGCGCTGCTGCGCCAGGCTGTCCTGCGGCTGCATGCACACTTGGGAGAGCAGCAGCACCGCCTGCTGATACTTCGGGCCGATGCTGTCGGGCTGCATCTCCTCCAGGCGCTGCAGGCCGGCGAGCTGCTGCGCCAGCGTCGGCTGCGCCTGCTGGGCGCGCAGGCCGAGAAGGGTGGAACACAGGATGGCGAGCACCAGCATGCGGCGCGAGGCCATCGAAGACGCTCTCTCAGAAATTCGAGATTTCATAAGCTTGATGGTTTTTAAGTGAGACAAATATGCCGAAATAAAAGAATCGGTCCGATGCGGGGGTGATGGGGCGGCCCTGGCGGTAGCCGTAGACGTGGGTGCGGCCGAGCAGGTTGCTCAGCGACGCGTAGAGCGTGATGCGACGCGAGGGCAGGCAACTGATGCTGGCGTCGAGCTGCCGGTAGCTGGGCGTCGTGCGCCCCTCGCTCCGTCGGCCCGAGGCGAACGAGCCGGTGAGGCCGAAGTAGCAGATGCCGATGCCGTAGCGGAGCGTCAGGCAGAGGTTGTGGCGCGAGGCATACTGCGGCCGTTGCGCCACGAGGTAGTCGAGGTAGAGCCGGCGCGCGTCGTTGTAGCTGTAGCTCAGCGTCGTGCTCAGGGCGGGCAGGAGCGAGCGGTCGTCGACGTAGAGGTCGAACCCGCGGCTCATGCCGTGCCCCGCGGCGGTGTAGCGTCCGCCGCGCAGCAGCGGCAGGTGGGAGTACGACTTGTGGTAGGCCTCCAGCCGCACCGTGGTCTGCCCGAAGGAGCCTTGCAGTCCGGCCGTCGTGTGGACGGCGGTGGCGGGCCCCATCGCTCCCGCGCCTCGCGCCAAGACCGTGTCGACCGCTTCTTGTGCATAGCGGCCGGCGGAGAGGGTCAGCCGCCAATGGCTGGCGGGCGCATAGAGGAGCAGCACGCGCGGCATCCACTGCCAGCGGCGCGAGCGCGTGGAATATTCGACGCGCAGGGAGGCTTCGCCCACACAGCCGCGGAAGAGGCGGCTCTGGCTCATGGCGAAGAGGGCGGGCAACTGGTGGTCTGTGCGGAAGCGGTAGGGCTCGGACTGCCGATAGCGGAGCCCTGTATGGCGGAAGAAGGTCTCCAGCCCGAGCGTGCCCTTCACGTCGGGCGTCAGTATCCGCGAGACCTTCAGCTTCAGGTGCAGCTCGCCCATGCGCTGGCGGAAGCGGTCGCCGGCGGCCTGCGCACCGTCGATGCGCTGCCACACCATGCCGGCCGCCACGCCGGCAAACCAGCTGACGGCGCCGCGGGTCGTGCCGCTGGCCACGCTGTTGAGGTAGAGGTTGTGCTCGCCGAGGTCGAGCAGGCGGCCGTCGGTGTCGAGGGCCAGTGTCGTGCGGTCGAATCCGAGGTAGGTTTTCCAGACGCCCGACGCGGCGTCCGACGTCTTCCACTGCGCCTCGCCCGACAGCCGGCGGTAGGGCGACTGCCACGTGCGGCGGTCGGGGAAGAGCGACTGATAGGGGCCGAGGTCCGTGTAGGAGACGTTCATCGACCCGCTGCCGGCGCGGGTGGCCAGCGTGCCGCCCGCAGCCCAGTCGATGAGGGAGGCGCTCAGGCCCAGTTTGTCGGCAGGCGAGGCGTCGGTGGTCTCCATCGGCAGCACGGCGGAGAGCGCCTGCCCGTATTCCGCGTCGTAGCCGCCGACCGAGAAGTGGATGCCCTTGAAGAGGAAGGGCGAGAAGCGGCCGCGCGAGGGACTGTCGGGCGCCTGCGTGGTGTAGGGATGCAGCACGTGCATGCCGTTGATGTAGGTTTGACACTCCTCGCTGCTGCCGCCGCGCACGTAGAGGCGTCCGTCCTCCCCCACCCGCTGCGTGCCGGGCAGGCTCTGCAGCGCAGCCACGATGTCGCCACAGCTGCCCCCGTCGAGCACCACGTCGAGGGGGCCCAGCTGACGCAGGCCGTTGGCCTGGCCGAAATGGAACGAAGTGGCGCCGACCACCACCTCGCCGATGCTGGCCATGCGCTCCTGCAGCTCGATCGTCAGCGGCCCCGACTGGTTGCCGAGCGTGCACAGGTAGCTGTCGTAGCCCAGCAGGCTGACCATGAGCTGCGCGCTGTCGGGCGCCTGCGTCAGAAAGGAGAAGCGGCCGAGCGAGTCGGTGATGCTGCCCTCGCCACGGCCACGCACAAAGACGTTCGCACCGGCGAGCGGATGGCGACCGTCGCCAACCGTTCCCCACACCTGCCGCTGGGCATGTACGCCGACGCAGCAGAACAGCAGAAGCAGTATCAATGTTTGTTTCATGCCGCAAAATTAAGGCACGAAACGGAAGCCTGCAAATTTCGGGGACAGACGCCCGGAATTGGGGACAGATGGAGCATTCGTCGGACGAAAGACAAGAATCTGGGACGAATGGCGAGGCTGAAAACAAACGAAAAAAGGGATTCATGCACACCGGCATGAATCCCAGACGATGCTGTGGCGCACCGGCCGCAGCGGCTCAGCCGCTCACTGCACAAAGGAGCGGAGCTTCGGCACGTAGTTTCTCGACACGGGCACGAGATGGCGGTCGTCGCCCAGGGTGAGCACATAGCCGCTGGCATTGCCCCGGGCCGAAAGAATGTTGTTGAGGTTGACGATGAACGAGCGGTGGCACTGGAAGACGCAGCGGTCTTCGGCTTCGGCCAGCACGGCGGAAAGGGTGGAGCGCAGGCGGCGGCACTCCACGCGCTCGTCGCGGCGGAAATAGATGTCGACAAAGTTGCGCTGCGCCTCGGCATAGAGGAAGTCGGGCATGGGCAGCGTCAGGTGCTCGCCATGCACCGACGCGTCGTGGAAGGTGACGGAGCGGGCAGCCTGCCCCTCGGCATTGCCTTGCAGCAGCTCGGCAAGGCGGGTGCGCAGCCGCCGCTGATAGTCCAGCCCGACCATGACGAGCGTGATGGGGACGCCGAGCAGGAAAGTGGAGTAGAGATAGGCAAGGAAGCGCATGCAGGAAGCCGGCCGGCCGAAATAGACGAGGTCGAGCAGGAAGTTCGACAGGCAGATGCAGCAAAGCAGCAGGAAGATGGAGAGGCACTGGTGCCACACGCGCCACGTCGGGACGCGCCGCACCCATGGCCGAAGCAAAAACCGGCAATAGGCCCAGGTGACGACGACAGACAGGGCGGCAAAGCTGAGCGCCACCCAGAAGACGCTGCCCGAATAGCCGTCCAGACCGTAGGGACGGAAGAAGAACAGGACGAAAAAGACGATGCCACCAGCCACGAGACCCACGTTGAGCCAGTTGCTGTCGCCGTCACTCGGCAGGGAACGTAAAAAGAAATTCTTCATGCACTTCAAGGCAAAAACAAAGGGGGTTCGATGTCTTTCCGCCACCCACACGCATGAAGGCTGGCCGACGAGCGCCGGCCGGCGCACGGTCAGACGGCGGGAGAGGAGGGCTCGTCGCGGCGGCGGAGAATGGTGAGCCCGTCGCGCAGCGGCAGGATGACGGTCTCGACCCGCGGGTCGCGCGCCACCCGGTCGTTGAAGGCCAGGATGCCGCGTGTCTGGGCGTCGTGCTCCGCTTCGGGGTCGACCACATGTCCGTCCCACAGCGTGTTGTCGGCCAGGATGTAGCCGCCGGGGCTGACGAGGGGAAGCACCAGCTCGAAATAGTCGGCATAGCGGCGCTTGTCGGCGTCGATGAAGACGAAGTCGAAAGGACCGCTCAGGCGCGGGACGACGTCGAGGGCGTCGCCGATGTGCAGGTGAATGCGCTCGCCCCAGGGGGAGCGCTGCAGCCACGGACGCGTGAAGTCTTCCTGCTCATCGTTCACCTCGATGGTGTCGATGTGGCAGTCGGGCGGCATGCCCTCGGCCATGGCGAGCGCGGAATAGCCGCTGTAGGTGCCCAGTTCGAGAATGCGGCGCGGCCGCACCATCTGCACGAGCATCTTGAGCAGCCGCCCTTGCAGGTGGCCGCTGGCCATGCGCGGATAGAGCAGATGGAGCTGCGTGGCGCGGTAGAGCTGATGGAGCAGCGGCGGCTCGGGGCTGATGTGCTGCAGGATGTAGTCGTCGAGCGACGGAGTGTCGGTCATGTGCGCGGGAATCAAGGCGGTTAGGCGTTGAGGAGGGCTTCCACGGCCAGCCGGTAGCTGTCGAGGCCGAAACCGCAGATGACGCCGCAGCAGGCGGGCGAGAGGAAACTGTGGTGGCGGAAGGACTCACGCTGGTGCACGTTCGAGATGTGGACCTCGATGACGGGGCTGGTGATGCCGCGGATGCAGTCGGCCAGCGCGAGGCTGGTGTGGGTGTAGGCGCCGGCATTGAGGATGATGCCGTCGGCCGTGTAGCCGTCCTGCTGCAGGCGGTCGATGAGCACGCCCTCGGTGTTCGACTGGAAGTAGTCGATTTCCGCCCGTCCGGCATACTGCTGACGGAGCGTCTGGAGGAAGGAGTCGAAGTCCTGCGAGCCGTAGATTTCCGGCTCGCGGCGCCCGAGCAGATTGAGGTTGGGGCCGTTGACAATCAATAGCTTTTTCATTTCGCTGAGGTATGTGTCGAGTGTTTGGTGTGTTGCAAAGGTAGGATTTTCTGCCGACTTGAGAAAGGGCTTTTGAAGAATAATCGCTATCTTTGCTTTCACGGCAGCGATGGGCAGCCGTGTCAACTGTGATTCGTATGGCAGAAAGCGAAATGGATGTGCTGCTTCGGCGCTATTATCAATATCTGAAGCTGGAAAAGGGTTTCTCGGAGAACACGCTGGACGCGTATGAGCGCGACCTGCGCAAGTTTCTGATCTATACGTTCGACGAGGGCATCGACGTGCTCGCGCCGCGGCTGGAGGATTTCCAGTCGTTTGCCGCGAGGCTCGACGACATCGGCATCTCGGCGGCTTCGAGGAAGCGCATCCTCGTCGGCATCCACAGTTTCTACTCCTTCCTCTACATGACCGACCGCATCGAGGCCGACCCGATGGCCCTCTTCGAGTTTCCTTCGCTGCCGCAGCATCTGCCCGACGTGCTGAGCGTGGAGGAAATCGACCGCATCGAGGCGGCCATCGACGTGAGCACACCGGAGGGCCACCGCAACCGCGCGATTGTGGAGGTGCTCTTCAGCTGCGGACTGCGCGTGAGCGAGCTCTGCAACCTTCGCATGGAGGACCTCTATCTGGAGGAAGGATTCATCCGCGTGAACGGCAAGGGCAGCAAGCAGCGGTTGGTGCCGATCAGCAGCCGGGCCGTGCATGAGCTGCAGCTGTGGTTCAGCCAGCGCATGCACATCACGCCGAAGCGTGGCGAGGAGGACTTCGTGTTTCTATCGGCCAGGGCCAAGCGCATGTCGCGCATCACGGTCTTCCGCTTCATTAAGACGGCCGTGGAGGAAGCTGGTATCGACAAGACCGTCAGCCCGCACACGTTCCGCCATTCCTTCGCCACGACCCTGCTGGAGGGCGGGGCCAACCTGCGCGCCATTCAGGCCATGCTGGGCCACGAAAGCATCGGCACCACCGAAATCTATCTGCACACCGACACCTCGCGACTGCGGCAGGAGATTCTGGAGCACCACCCGCGCGAGATCAAATACCGAGAGGCGAAGGGCGAGGCCTGAATCCTTGCGAGTCTCGCGAAATATACGTAATTTTGCAGTTCGGATTGCAGCGGAAACAACCTACGCCGACGCACTGACCCTACGGCGGATTCCGACTGGATTCACCCTGATTCCGACTATACAGACAATGACATACGACGATGGCGAAAACTGATGAACTCACGCCCATGATGCGGCAGTTCCACGACTTGAAGGCCAAACACCCCGATGCCGTGCTGCTGTTTCGCTGCGGCGACTTCTACGAGACCTACAGCGACGACGCCGTGATTGCGGCCGACATCCTCGGCATCACGCTGACGAAACGCAGCGGAGGAGCCGGACGCAAGGACTCGGAGACGGCCATGGCGGGATTTCCCCACCATGCCCTCGACACGTATCTGCCCAAGCTGATCCGTGCAGGCAAGCGTGTAGCCATCTGCGACCAGCTGGAAGACCCGAAGCTGACGAAGAAACTGGTGAAGCGCGGCATCACCGAACTGGTGACGCCGGGCGTCACGATGAGCGACTCGCTGCTGACCAACAAGGAGAACAACTTCCTGGCGGCGGTGCATTTCGGCAAGACGGCCTGCGGCGTGGCCTTCCTCGACATTTCCACGGGCGAGTTTCTCACGGCGGAGGGCACCACCGACTATGTGGACAAGCTGCTCACCAACTTCGCGCCGAAGGAGGTGCTGTATGAGTATGGCCGCAAGGGCATGTTCGACGGAAACTTCGGCGGGCGCTTCTTCACCTTCGAGATGGACGACTGGGTCTTCGTCTACGCCACCGCCGAGCAGAAGCTCCGCACCCACTTCGAGGTGAAGAACCTGAAGGGATTCGGCGTGGAGCACCTGAAGAACGGGCTCGTGGCCGCCGGCGCCATCCTCTTCTACCTGGAGCAGACGCAACACACGCAGATCGGGCACATCCGCTCCATCTCCCGCATCGAGGAGACGCGCTACGTGCGGATGGACCAATTCACGGTGCGCTCGCTGGAAATCGTCAGAAGCATGCACGAAGGCGGCACGTCGCTGCTCGACGTCGTCGACAAGACGGTGTCGCCCATGGGCGGCCGCATGCTGCACCGCTGGATGCTGTTCCCGCTGAAGGAAGTATCCTTGATACGCGAGCGGCAGGAGGGCGTGGAGCACTTCTTCCGCGACCCCGCCTTCCGCGACCAGCTGCTGGAGCTGCTGCGGCGCATCGGCGACATCGAGCGCATCTCGTCGAAAATCGCCACGGCACGCGCCACGCCGCGCGACCTCGTGCAGCTGCGGGTGGCCCTCGAAGCCATCGAGCCCATCCGCACGATGTGCATGGAGTGCGACAACGAGCGCATCCAGGCGCTGGGCGTAAGACTTGACCTCTGCGCGGAGCTGCGCGACCGCATCGCGCATGAAATCACGCCCGACCCACCGCTGCAGGTGAACCGCGGACGCGTGATTGCCGACGGAGTGAACGCGGAACTGGACGAGCTGCGCCGGATGGCCTACTCGGGCAAGGACTACCTGCTCCGCATCCAGCAGCGCGAGATCGAGGCGACGGGCATCCAGAGCCTGAAGATTGGCTACAACAACGTGTTCGGCTACTACATCGAGGTGCGCAACACGTTCAAGGACCACGTGCCGTCCGACTGGATACGCAAGCAGACGCTCGTGAACGCCGAGCGCTACATCACGCAGGAACTGAAGGTGTACGAAGAGAAGATTCTCAGCGCCGAGGACCAGATTCTCACGCTGGAGACGCAGCTCTTCACGGCCTTGCTCAACGCGGCGCAACAGTTCATCGCCGCCATCCAGCAGGATGCACACGTCATCGCACAGATCGACTGCCTGCTGTCGTTCGCACAGGCCGCCCGCGAATACCGCTACACGCGCCCCGTGGTGGACGAAAGCCTGACCATCGACATCCGGCAGGGGCGCCATCCGGTGATTGAGCGCAACATGCCCGTGGGCGAGGAATACGTGGCCAACGACGTGCTGCTCGACGCCAGCACCCAGCAGGTGATCATGCTGACGGGTCCCAACATGGCGGGTAAATCGGCCCTGCTGCGCCAGACGGCGCTCATCACGCTGCTGGCCCAGATCGGCAGCTTCGTGCCGGCCGATTCGGCGCGCATCGGCGTGTGCGACAAAATCTTCACGCGTGTCGGCGCCAGCGACAACATCTCGCAGGGCGAGTCGACCTTCATGGTGGAAATGAGCGAGGCGGCCAACATCCTGAACAACATGACGGCGCGCTCCCTCATCCTCTTCGACGAGCTGGGACGCGGCACCTCCACCTACGACGGTATCTCCATTGCCTGGTCCATCGTGGAACACATCCACGAGAACCCGACGGCACACGCACGCACGCTCTTCGCCACGCACTACCACGAGCTGAACGAGATGGAAAAACTCTTCCAGCGCGTGAAGAACTACAACGTGAGCGTACGGGAGGTGGACGGCAAGGTCATTTTCCTGCGCAAGCTGGAACGGGGCGGCAGCGAGCACTCGTTCGGTATTCACGTGGCCAAGATTGCCGGCATGAAGCCGTCCATCGTGCGGCGGGCCGAGGCCGTACTGGCCGAGCTGGAGCGCAACAACAGCGGCGACAGCATCTCGCGCCCGGCCACGGAGCGCATCAGCAGCCCTACGGAAGGCGGCGCCCAACTCTCCTTCTTCCAGCTCGACGACCCCGTGCTCTGCCAGATTCGCGACGAAATCCTCCACCTCGACGTAAACAACCTGACGCCCATCGAAGCGCTCAACAAACTGAACGACATCAAGCGCATCGTAAGCGGCAAATGAACGAGCGAGGCCGCAGCGACGGTCACAGCGGTGGAAGCCTGCATTGAGAACGCCAGCCCACTCAAGCCAATAAGGCCAGCCCAGAGCCGCCGCCGCCCGCAGCGCCGGCCCGCGGCAGCCCACGAAAAACCGGACGACCGGACACCTTCGTCAGCCTCAGCTGGCGTCGGTGTCCGGTCGTCCGGTTTCATGTCGCGGAAGGCCGCCCGGGGCGGCTCCGCAGAGGGGGATTAGAGGCTCTCGTGGGCCTGACGCGCAATCACGTCAAGCTGCTGCTCCTCGGTGAGGTCGATGAACTTCACGGCATAGCCGCTCACACGGATCGTGAAGTTCTGGTATTCCTCCTTCTCGGGGTGAGCCATGGCGTCCTTCAGCTTCTCCACGCCGAACACGTTCACGTTCAGGTGGTGCGCACCCTGGTCGAAGTAGCCGTCGAGCGTACCCACCAGCGTCTTCGCACGCTCCTCGTCGGTGTGGCCCAGCGTCGAGGGCGAGATGGTCTGCGTGTTCGAGATGCCGTCCAGCGCGTACTCGTAGGGCAGCTTGGCCACTGAGTTCAGCGAGGCGAGCAGACCGTTCTTCTCAGCACCGTACGATGGGTTGGCGCCCGGAGCCAGCGGCGTGCCGGCAGCACGGCCGTCGGGCATCGCACCCGTATACTTGCCGTACACCACGTTCGAGGTGATGGTCAGGATCGAAGTCGTCGGCTCCGAGTTGCGGTAGGTGTGGAACTTGCGGATCTTCGACATGAAGTTCTTGAGCAGCCACACGGCAATCTCGTCGGCGCGCTCGTCGTCGTTGCCGTAGCGCGGGAAGTCACCCGTGGTCTTGAAGTCGATGGGGAAGCCCGTCTCGTCGCGCACGATGCTCACGTCGGCATACTTGATGGCGCAGATGCTGTCCACCACGTGGCTGAAGCCGGCGATACCCGTCGCAAACGTGCGGCGCACGTCCGTGTCGATGAGCGCCATCTCGGCTGCCTCGTAGAAGTACTTGTCGTGCATGTAGTGGATCAGGTTCAGCGTCTTCACGTAGATGCCGGCCAGCCAGTCGAGCATGGCATCGAAGCGCGGCATAAACTCGTCGTACACCACCTTGTCACCCGTGATCGGGCGGTAGGCCGGACCCACCTGCTCGCGGCTCTTGGCGTCCACACCACCGTTGATGGCGTAGAGCAGGGCCTTTGCCAGGTTGGCGCGTGCACCGAAGAACTGCATTTCCTTACCCGTCTGCGTAGCGCTCACACAGCAGCAGATGCTGTAGTCGTCGCCCCACACCGGACGCATCACGTCGTCGTTCTCATACTGGATGGAGCTCGTCTTCACCGAAATCCAGGCGGCGTAGCGCTTGAAGTTCTCAGGCAGACGGCTCGAGTAGAGCACCGTCAGGTTCGGCTCCGGAGAGGGACCCATGTTGATCAGCGTGTGCAGGAAGCGGTAGTCGCTCTTCGTCACCATCGAGCGGCCGTCCTGGCCCATGCCGGCCACTTCGAGCGTAGCCCATACGGGGTCGCCGGAGAAGAGCTGGTTGTAGCTCGGGATGCGGGCGAACTTCACCATGCGGAACTTCATCACGAGGTGGTCGATCAGCTCCTGGGCGTCGCTCTCCGTCAGCGTGCCTTCAGCGAAGTCGCGCTCGAAGTAGATGTCGAGGAAGGTCGAGATGCGGCCCACCGACATGGCGGCGCCGTTCTGCGTCTTCACGGCCGACAGATAGCCGAAGTAGAGCCACTGCACGGCCTCGCGGGCGTTCTGTGCCGGCTGGCTGATGTCGAAGCCGTAGATGTTGGCCATCTCCTTCAGACCCTTCAGCGCCTTGATCTGCATCGACACCTCCTCGCGCAGGCGGATCACCTCGTCAATCATCTCGCGGTCGCCCATCGTGTCGAGGTCCTTCTGCTTCTCCGCAATGAGGTAGTCCACGCCGTAGAGCGCCACGCGGCGGTAGTCGCCCACGATGCGGCCACGTCCGTACGTGTCGGGCAGACCCGTCAGGATGTGGTTGTGGCGAACGTGCTTCATCTCGTTCGTGTAAGCATCAAACACACCTTCGTTGTGCGTCTTGGCATATTTCGTGAAAATCGTGTGGAGCTCCGGGTTGGGCGTGTAGCCGTAGGTCGTGCAGGCCTGCTCAGCCATCTTGATGCCGCCGTAGGGCATGAAGGCGCGCTTGAGCGGCTTGTCGGTCTGCAGGCCCACCACCTTCTCGAGGTCCTTCAGTTCCTCGCTGATGTAGGCTGCGCCGTAGGCCGTGACACCGCTGACGATTTCCGTCTCCATGTCGAGAACACCGCCCTTGGCACGCTCTTCTTTCTGAAGCTCTTTCAAGCGTCCCCAGAGACGATCAGTGGCTGGAGTCGGTGCTGAAAGAAATGACTCGTCGCCTGCGTAGCTGGAATAATTGCTCTGGATAAAGTCGCGAACATTCACTTCCGTTTTCCAGATGGTTCCTTTGAACCCTCTCCATTCTGTTCTCATAATCCTGATGTCGTTTTGAAATTTAGTATGAAATGTAACAGTTTTTTCTAATCTGATGGTGCTGAAAAATTACCTATCGAAAACCAAAAAAGCCCCTCTTGACGAGGGCCTGCAACGGCCTTTTCGCCGCGCCTTTCGTTTTGAGAGTGCAAAGGTAGCAATTTATTACGAGCCAGCCGTATAAAATCCGAATTATTACGGGAATCCGCCAACAAAAAAAGCCAAATTCACCGTCTCGGGCATCATTTTTACCATTCCCGGCTGACACTCGTCTCTTTTTCCAGCACGACAGACCGCCCGCCCCTCCGCCAGACGGCAACCCCGCGCCAGCCAGCGCCCCTCAGCCTGCGCAGGCCTGTCCGGCGCCCCACGCCGCCCGGCCGACGGCCCGACGCCCAACGCCGCTCATGTCATTCCTCCTCCAGCTGCGCCACGAAGTGCCGCAGCGCGTCCAGGTCCTGCCGGTCGGGATGGCCGCGGTGCAGCAGCGCAAACTGCCCCCGGCAGTGAAACTCGCGCGCGTCCACCGCAATGCCGCGCTGCTCCAGCAGCGCCTTCACCTGCGCGTACGACGACGTCAGGATGCCTGCCGAACTGAAGCAGACCACCTTCTTCACCCTTTCCGCGTCCAGCGAGGCGATGAAGTCCTTCACCTGCGCGTCCACGCCCGCCAGATAGACGGCGCTGCCCAGGAAGAGCGTGTCGACAGGTTCCTCCATCGGCTCGCTCACGGGCCGGGCTTCCGCCCCCGTCACGGCCGCCACCACCTCGGCCATCCGCTTCATGTGGCCCGTCTTGCTGTAATAGCGGATGGCGATCTTCTTTTTCTTTTCGTGTGTCATGCGATGTCTTCTTTTTCGTCCAACAATTGTTCCACTTCCTCCCGATGCTCAAACAGCGCGCAACCGCCCGTGTGCTCGCCGCCCACCAGCCGCACGTCCCGCAGTTTCCGGAACAGCGGGCTTCCCAGCGCGCCCTTCACGCCCAGCCCCAGCACGTTGCTGTCGCTGAACGGCGAGAACGGGCAAGGCTCCGCCGCGCCGTCGGGCCCGATGTGGAAGAAGCCGCGGCCCGCAGCCAGACAGCCGCCCATCTGCTGCTCGTCGCCGGGGAAGGAGAGGAAGATCAGGTCGGGCTGGCGCGTCCGCAACTGCTCCATCACGGCCTCCATGCGGGCGATGTCGTCCTCGCCCAGCGCCAGGTGCGCGGTGCCCTCCTCCGTCGGCACGTATTCCACGTACACCACCATCTTGCACCCCTTCGCCTGCAGGTCGCCCACAAACGCCTCCGAGGTCACCAAGCCCAGGTTGGCCGTCGTCACCGTGATGCTCACCCCGAAGAAGAGGTCTTCCGCGTGCAGCGCCTCCATCGCGCGCAACACGCGCCGGTAGACGCCCTGCCCGCGCCGCTCGTCGGTCTCGCGGCCCGTGCCCTCCACGCTCAGCACGGGAATCACATTCAGGTGCTGCTTGAAGAAGGGAATCGTGGCGGGCCCGATCAGCGTGCCGTTCGTGAAGACCGGAAAGATCATCTCCTTCACCTCCGCCACCTGCTCCAGCACGTCCCTGCGCATCATCGGCTCGCCGCCGGCCAGCAGGGCGAAGTTGATGCCCAGCCCCGCCGCCTCCTCGAACACCTGCCGCCACTGCGCCGCCTCCAGCGTCGCGCGCGTACTCTTGCCCGGGTCGTCGGCGATGCCGTTCTGGCGCGCGTAGCATCCGGCGCAACTCAGGTTGCACGACGTGGCGATGCTCGCGATGAGAAACGGGGGCACGTGCAGTCCCTCCTGCTCCTCCATTTGCCGCCGACGCCGCGCCGACTGCTCGAACACGCGCTGCATCTTCAGCGCAAACTGGGCCTGACGCGGATTCCGCAGCACGTTCCGGTAGGCCTTACCCATGATCTGGCGGATACTTCCGCTCATGTATTGCTGTAAATCTATCATTGCTTCCATGCATGAATGGACGGATGCGGAGCCCTTCCAGCCCCACACCCGCGCCCTTTTTCGCCGGCCGGCGGCAGCCCGGCGGCCATACCGCCACCCGCTGCCGCCCCTCCCGAGCGTCTTAGAAATGAATCGTCTCCTCCAGTTCCATCATCTTGAAGAACTGGGCCGTGGCGTCGGCGAGGTAATACATCACGCCCCGCTCGCCCCGTTCGCCCAGGGCCGGCTTCAGCACCGGCATCTTGTCCACCAGCGCCTGCGCCACCTCCGGCCGCGCGTCCTCCACCAACCGGCACGCCACGCGCAGCGTCTTTCCCTTGAAGGCGCAGATTTCCGCCCGCGGGTTGGCAGCCAGCTGAAGCGTCGCCGCCGTCTGACCGAAGGCCATGATGTAGATCCGGCCCTCATAGAAGAGCAGCGCACCGTACGGGCGCACCCGCGGCTGCCCGCCCTCGGCGGTCGCCAGATAAAACGTCTTGGCATCCTCCAAGAAGTCATACACTTTCTTCATTCCTTCCATCGCTAAAAATGATTTGAGTGGTTCAACATTCCTCACAGCTGCTTCACCAGCCAGTTCTGACGGCCGATCAGCTCAATCAGCTGCACCTGCTCCTGGCTCCAGTAGAGGTCTTCCTCCTCGTCGGCCAAGTAAGCCTTGAGCAGGTCGTAGGTCGTAGGGTCGGCCGCCAGCTCGGCAACGATGCCATACAGCGCCGGCACACCCTGCTCCTGAAGGGCGAGGTCCGCCTTCAGATAGTCCACGGGATCGCTCACCAGCACGCTCTCAGGCTGTGCCTCGATCTTCACGGTTCCGCCGAGGTCGTTGATACGGCTCATGAATTTCTTCACCCAGCCCATTTCCTCGTCGTAGTGGCCGATGTACTTCTCGCCCAACTGGCCGAATCCCAGCGACTCAAAATGCTTTCCCTGCACCAGGTGCACAAAAGCGCCGTGCGACAAAGCCGTGGTCAAATACTGTAATGTCTCAATAGATTTCGTTGCGTTCATTGTTCTTTAAGTTTTAAAGGTGATGGATTTGATTGCATGCGCAATAAATTGTCTTGTCATAGCGGAGCGTCTGCACCCACCAATCGGAGCGTCTGCCTCTTCA
>DBQP01000011.1:33724-50422 GCA_002305265.1 Prevotellaceae bacterium UBA1391
CTGCATCCGCCAATCGGAGCGTCTCCATGTCTGGTGAGATGTCCCTGCCATTTTGCGGCGGCGGACCACCCGTTCTGTTTTGACGATGCAAAGTTACGACAAAATATTTAATATCGCACGCGATATAATTGCCGTTCAACAACAATTAGGAATTGCCGCCTACAAAACATCACATTTAAACATCCGTTAACACCAATCCCCCGACATACATCAAGAACCCCGCACCTGTCCCACTCCCCATCCGCCTCGCCCCACCACCCGCAGCCTCCCTCCGCACCACCCACAACCTCCCTCCGCACCACCCGCAGCAACCCGCCCCACCAGCCCTCCACCCTCCGACGCCCCCTCATCCACCCACCACCAGACCCATACCCGTCCCCAACAAACATACCACCGCCGCCCCAGCCCCAACACCACCGTCCCCCAACCACAAAACGACTGCACTCGAAATCAAAAACGAACGCACTCAAAACCCAAACCGACTGCGTTCAAAAATTCAAGCCCCAGCGCCCCAACTCCCACACGAAGGCCTTCGCGCACCCTCACGAAGGCCTTCTCGTGCCGCCACGAAGGCTTTCGTGCCGCCATCAGAAAACCGCCCGCAACTGCCGACAGCGCAGCCGCTCCGCCACGAAGATGCAGGTCCGTCCCGATGGAACAAGCGAGGCGGCTGCCGACCGGCACCGACGGACCCGCAGCACGGCGCGATGCCATAGAAAAGCAGGCGCCACCGACGGATGAGGTCGGCGGCGCCTGCATAGGGTGGATGCGGAGTGCGATTGCTCCATCGACGAGGCAGGGCTGATGGCTGGGCAGACCGCTGCGGCCGCAGCGGCGGTGAGGCATCGCGTGGCAACGAGGGGGCCTACGGTCTCTGCGCAATGCGTGGCAGCCGCAGCGACAGCGTAGCATCGCGTGGTGTCGAGGGGTTCTTCGTGCGCTGCGCACCGCGTGGCGGCGCAGCGGCGGCTTAGGGCTGGGGCTGATAGACAAATTGCCGGAAGGTGGCGCTGCCACGGCCTACCGACACAAGCGCGGGGCGCAAGGCGTAGAAGCCTTTGAACTCGTTGTGGTGGAAACGGCTGATGTCGATGGGCGCATCCAGCCGCTTCCACGGTTTGCCCGGTTGGCAGGCAGAGACCTCCATCCGTCCGCCGACGACGGAGAGGCGGAGCCTGATGGGGCCGCGCCCGCGCCACGGCAGGTGCGTCTGGTGCGTGGCGTCGCGGTAGAGGGTCAGGCTGTCCTGCCCCACGACGACGCCGGCGAATGCCTTCTCGTTGTAGAAGAGCACGAGTCCGCCCCTGCCGCCATCGCTGGCCGTCAGCTCCGTCTCGACGCGATAGGCCGTGTCGGTGAGCGTCGTCAGCAGCAGGCGGCCGTCGGCCGGCGTGCTGCCTTTGCCTTGCACGGTGAGGCCGCGGCGGTCGAATCGGAGGGCGTCGGGCGCATGCTCCTTCCAGAAGGTCCACTGCCAGCCCAAGGTGGGGGCGGCAAAGGTGTCGGACAGCGGCGCCCAGGGTCCTTCGGCAGGTGTGATGGCGTCGGCATCTGTCCACAGGGCGGGCACGGGCCATCCGTCGTCGGTCCACGCCACCGGTTCGAGCAAGGTCTGCCGGCCCAGCGGATAGGCGTTGCGGCGGTAGGCATGGTAGAGCATCCACCAGCGGCCGTCGGCATCGTCGACGAGCGTGGCATGCCCCGTCGACCACCACTCCTCCGCTGCGCTATAGGTGTGCACCAGAGGATTGTAGGGGGAATTCTCCCAGGGGCCCGTGACGCTACGTGCGCGGGCCACCACGGCCATGTGGCTCGTGGCAGGCCCCGCCGTGCCTCCCTCGGCGCTCACCATATAGTAATAGTCGCCGCGCCGGAAGAGTTTGGGCGACTCCAGGCACATGCACTCCGTGACCCAGTCGGCCGGATAGGTCCAGCCGTCGTAGACCTTCTGCTGCGCCGACACGGCCGAGAGGCCGTCGGGCGAGAGTTCTGCCACGACGCCTTCCGAGGTGTAGAGGTAGCGCCGGCCGTCGGGCGTGGCCACATGGCCGGGGTCGATGCCCCTGAGGTGGAGGTCGATGGGCTCGCTCCAAGGACCGCCGATGTGGTCGGCCCACGACACGTAGATGGTGCCTGCGGATGGGAAATAGAGGTAGTACCGGGTGCCGTGTTTCACGAGGTCGGGCGCCATGGCCGAGCCCTTCCACTGCGTGAGCGCGCGGGCCACGGGCTTCCAACGGACGAGGTCGGTGGAATGCCAGATGAGAAAACCGGGACTGTAGTAGAAGGGCGAGTGGGTCATGTAGAAGTCCTTGCCATCGCGCAGCACGCTCGGGTCGGGATAGTCGCCGGCCAGCACCAGCCGCGGTTGCGCCGGAAGGACTGCGGCGGCGGCCCATCCGCAGAGGAACAGGAGGAGACGGAGGAAGGAACGGTGAGATTTCATCATGGTGGCTTAGAATTGTCTGACGGGCGTCAGGGTGAACGTGAAGTCGTAGTCTTGATAGGGCAACTTGGCGTCCGGCGTGGTCTGCAGTTGCTGGCGGACGCGCAGGACGCCCTCGCCATCCACCTCGTAAGCCAGCAGCAGCGCCGCCTGCAGCGCCGGCAAATCGTAGTGGGCCTCCGCCACCGACGTCGAATCGGTGCGGCGAGTCTGGAGCGCGCAAATGGAGGTCGGGCTGACGCCATGCGGCATACTTCTTCTGGAGATTGGCGCCGTAGTCATTGTCGGTGGGCGCGCGCCAGAAGTTGGGCTCGAGACGGGCGTCCTCGCTCAGCAGGCTGACGCCCCGCACGTAGTAGCGCTGCAGGAATCCCGTCGCACGGTCGAACGCGAGCTGGAAGTCGGCTCCACGGACGACGAGCTGCGCGCCTTCGACCACCTCCGGACTGCCGTGGCGTGCCAGTGCGAGGAGGCTCTTGCGCGGCGCAGAGAGGGCCAGCTGGGCGATGGAAAAAGCTGGGCGCGACGACGAGATACGAGGTCTTGACAGGAGGTTTTCGCCGACAAAAGTAAGGAAAAAAATGCAAACCCTCAAAACGGATGGCGCAACGAGCATGCCAAGGAGGTGGGATTTGAAACATCAGCGACCTTCTCGCACCACTTTTGAAACATTTCCGACCCAAGCCATCCGAACAAACACGGAAACCCGACCACTTGCAGCAGACATCCCGGCGCCATCAAAAAGCGCCTTTCATCCTCCCACTGTTGCCTTTCAGCTTTCCTGCCATTGTTCGGACGTAGTGGATGTTTCGCAACCATGGCGCGCGGACACAACGGTGAATGACCACCGCTCTCAGGTTCTAAAGAAGTGGCCGTGCGCATCTTTCCATTATTCCCGCTATAAAAAAAGCTGAACCCATCTGCCATCCAAAATATTTCTGTAACTTTGCGCTCGGACAACATGACTGTCGATTATTCTCTTTGCATGCAATCGTATAGAAATAAATAGAAGCAAGTCTGCAGCCAGCCTACACCTACTTGCTATTCTTAGTCTCACGCTGATGGGAGGCAGGAGGAATGATTCCGCATTCTCGCTCAACTTGTTATTTGCTACACAACCTTTAAATAAAAGCCACATGAAAAGGAACGGTTTATGCTCAAGGCACATCCCATGGATATTGCTTTTCTTTTTTTCTTGCATCCACCACACCCTCTATGCGGACTATCCGCTGTTCTGGCAGCGCTACACGGCTGACCCTTCTGGAATCGAATACAATGGCCGCTTGTATCTATTCTGCTCACATGACACCTATGACCCCAACAGGGGATACGGTTATTTCATGAATGACATCACCTGCATTTCCACGGACGACATGAAAAACTGGACCGACCATGGCGAGGTATTTCATGCCAAAGACTCCAAGTGGGGAGCGAAAATGACATGGGCGCCCTGCGTGGTCCGCCGACACGGGAAATTTTACCTGTATTACGGCGATGCCAACAGTGGAGGCATCGGAGTCGCGGTCAGCGACCAACCCACCGGTCCCTACATCGACAGCCAAGACCATCCGGTGGTCGGTCTGAGCACACCGGGCGTGTTGCTTTATGACGAAAATCACCAGCCCATCAAAAACAGGAAGGGCGTGCCGGGCTCCATCGCGGGCAGCGAGAACTGGGGAATGTGGTGCTTTGACCCCTGCGTGCTCATTGACGACGACGGACAAGCCTACATGTATTTCGGCGGTGCGCATCCCGACAACTCCCGAATCATCAAATTGAAGGAGAATATGGTGGAGACAGACGGAGCTGCCATCAAACCCAACACACCGGGCTTCTTCGAGGCTTCTTTCATCCATAAATACAACGGAAAATACTACCTTTCGTATGCCGGACATTACTTCAACAAGCCGGCCAATATAGAATATGTGGTGAGCGACAAGCCCATGGAAGGCTTTGGCAACCCAGGGGTCGTTCTGCCCAACCCGCCCGCGAACGACGGATACAACAACCATCACTCGATCTTCCAATTCAAGGGCGAGTGGTACATCGCCTATCACAACCGAGAGGTGGCCTATGAGAATAATGAACAAGACCGGCGGGCCCGCGAATATATGCGCAGTGTGTGCATCGACCGTCTTTTTCATCATGAAGACGGCACGATCCAAACAGTGGAACCCACGCGCGACGGGCTGAAGCAACTCAAATACATCAATCCTTACGAACGCAACGAAGCTGAAACGATGGCAAAAGGATTCGGCATCAACACAGCGTTCAAGGAGAAAGGAAGCTACAATCGCATTGTGAATTCCATCCACGATGGCGACTATGTGAAAATTTGCGGGGTGCAATTCACCCACGGAGGTGCGTCTAAGTTTTCTGCCACGCTCTCCAGTCCAAAAGGCAACGGACGGATTGAAATTCGCCTGGAAGGAGCGAACGGACTCCTGATCGGCACACTTCCTGTCTCATCCACAGGAGGCTGGGACCAGTGGCAGACACTGACCACAACCATCAAACCGCTGGGTGGTGTATTCGATCTGTATCTGGTATTCAGAGGCGAGCCCCATCCAGAGGAGCTTTTCCGCATGGATGACTGGACGTTTTCTCCATCATAAGATGATGCATCCGAACGTCAGCATACGTATTATCTGAAACAAGCGCCGGTTTTATCCGAAATACGTGCCGATTTTATCTGAATCACGCGCCGTTTATATCTGAAAAACAAGCGCCGATGCCACCGCCACAACCCCGGCACGGCCACACATATTTATCATCCACATCCCACTTCACTCTATATGAAGAACATGACTACAGCTTCCGCAAGCCCCCGCGCCCTCTCTGCATGGCTGCACGGCTTGTCCCGCGTCCTTCCCATCCTCGCGCTGGGCCTGACACCGCTGGCCACGCAGGCGCAGGACACGACCTCGCCCAACCGCATCACCGTCAACCGCTACACGAAGATGGGCGCACGCACGCTGGCTGTCACGACGACCGCCAACCGCACCTACAACTATCTCATCATGGCGCCGCTCACGCCCACCCTCCTCGTGCCCGACAGCCAGCTCTGCATCGGCAGCGACGTCTTCCTGCGCAGCCAGATCAAGTCGATACGCATCCTCAAGCCCGCCCGCTACACGCTCAACGAAGACAGCGTGCGGTTCGACAAGACGCGCACGCTCGACTTCGGCATCGTGGCCCTGCGCCACAGCATGCAGCAGGGGCAGTGGAACTCCATCGTACTGCCCTTCTCGCTCACCGGCCAACAGCTGCGCCTCACCTTCGGCGACGACGTGCAGCTGGCCAGCGTGCGCGGCATCACCGACGAGCAAGGCTCGACGCTCGAGTTCGGCATCGTCGACACGCAGGCTGAAGGCAACGTGCTCACCGCCGGCGTGCACTACCTGATCAAGCCGTCGGCCGCTCCCGACGTCACGGCCGACAACACCCTCTACAACTTCGAGGGAAGCACCCGCATTCCCGGGCCGGTCTACGTCATTCCCGGCGTCAGCATCAGCAGCAACGTCACCTCGCGCATCTCCACCTAC
This sequence comes from Prevotellaceae bacterium UBA1391, assembly GCA_002305265.1. GTDB lineage: Bacteria > Bacteroidota > Bacteroidia > Bacteroidales > Bacteroidaceae > UBA3839. The sequence goes on from DBQP01000011.1 coordinate 39,716, forward strand.
AACAGCCCCGACATGTCGCTCTCCATCCGCACCAAAGGCACCTTCAACCGCCTCGACGGAACCGACTTCTACGGCGGCGGACGCGTCTCGCGCAACAAGAAAGTGGAACCCGGCGCCACCATCCTCACCCCCGACGGCGTCTTCGAGCAGCAGACCGACTCCACCGTCATGCCCGCCTTCCGCTTCTGGATTGAGACCATGACAGGCGAGGGACCGATCCATTTCGTCGTGCGCGGCGCCGCTGCGGACGAAACGCTCGCCGACCTCACCTCGGCCATCTTCGCCCCCGCCACCGACGCCGACGAGCGAACGGCGCGCGGCATCGTCTACGACCTGCAAGGCCGCATCGTGGGCCAGACCGACGACACGCACACCATCCGCCAGCTCAACCTGCCCGACGGCATCTACATCCTACGCGGAAAGAAGTACATCATCCGGCACTGACGCCCCCGTCCGCCCGCCTCGGACGCACTTCCGGACTGGCACAGACGCTGCTTCACATTTCATCACGACTCATTCCACCGAACCACATGAAATCCATCATAACCTCCCTCCTCCTCTGCTGCGCCACAGTGCTGCAGCTCGGCGCGCAAGACTCCCTCTGGATCCGCTTCGACAACCGCTTCCTGCCCAACCAGATCATCAACATCTCCAACGCCGACTCCCTGTCGATCACGACCTCCAAACTCAACGTCCACCGCGGCGCCAACGTCGTCTCACGCGACATCTCCACACTGGCCGACGCCGCTACATTCTCTTTCTCCAACCCCGGCCGCTACCTCTACAAGCCCAGCACCTACGCCTCCAACGACTATACGGACCCCACGGCGCGCTGGAGCTTCGAGCGCAGCATGGAGAGCGAGCACTTCGTCGTCTTCTGGGAGAAGGAATTCGGCACCACCAACGTCAATTTCAGCGGCCTCACCCCCTCCACCATGCTCAGCAACTGCGAGCGCATCTGGCAGGTCTACATCGACCAGCTCGGTTTCCTCGAGCCCGGCAAGTCGACCACCGACAAGTATAAAATCGAGATCTACGTGCTCTCGCAGGCCGAATGGCGCGCCGACGGAAGCGGCGTCGACGGACAAGTCGGCCTGCTGCACGTGAACGCCTGGGCCGCCACCTCCCGCGGAGGCCACACCGTTGCCCACGAAATCGGCCACACCTTCCAGTATCTCGTCAGCTGCGACCTCGGCCAGCAGCACGGATTCAACTACGGTTATGGCGACGGCGCGTCGGGCGGCAACGGCTGGTGGGAAAGCTGCGCCAACTGGCAAGCCTACAAATGCTACCCCACCCGCCAGTTCACCGACGGCGAATACTTCGAGGGCTATATTCCCCGCGTGCACCTGAACCTCCTGCACGAGAGCATGCGCTACGAGAACTGCTTCATCCACGACTGGTGGTGCGAGAAGCACGGGCAGGACTTCATCGGCCGTCTCTGGCGCGAGAGCAACAAGCCCGAAGACCCCGTCGAGGCCTACAAGCGCCTTTGCGGTCTCACACAAGCACAGTTCAACGACGAGATGTTCGAAGGCGTGCAGCACATGGCCACGTGGGACATTCCCGCCGTGCGCGATGCCGCCGCACACCGCATCGGCCAGCACCGCACCTACCTCCACCTCGCCGCGCAGAACGACGGCACCTGGGAGGTGGATTCTGCCTACTGCCCGCAGAACTACGGCTACTCCATCATCAACATGAACAACATCACCACCGCAGGCACCACCGCAGGCACCGTCGTCAAGGCCCACTTCAAGGGCATCGCAGGCGCAGCCGGCTATCGCGCCATCAACACCGACCGCGCCGGCTGGCGCTACGGCTTCGTCGCCCTCACCAGCAACGGAACCCGCGTCTACGGCGAGGCACAGTCGGCCGCCGACGGCACCGCCACGCTCACCGTTCCCGCCAACTGCCAGCGCATCTTCTTCTGCGTCATGGGTGCCCCCACCGCCCACTGGCGCCATCCGTGGGACGACAACGCCGCCAACGACGAGCAATGGCCCTATCAGGTCAAGTTCGAGAACATCAACATTGCAGGGAAATAATCCGTAAGACCTCCCTCTTCCCCTCACGCCCGCTCCGGAAGCATCTGCCTCCCGGAGCGGGCGTCGTTTCGCACCCCCGCCCCTCCACTCACGACAGGCTGCGCCACGCCGCCAGCAGAATGACGACGGAAAAAGAACAATGGGATTTCGAGAAGGAGAAAGCGGAACTCCGAAAAGCGAAAAGCGGAGTTCCGAAAAATGAAAAGCGGAACTCCGATTTTTTACGTTCGGAGTTCCGCCTATAAAGTATCTGCGCGAGCGATGGGGAGGAGGGGCGTGCGGACACGGCATCGTGTTCGTCGCGCGGGCGGCTACCGTCTTTCGTCCGGCGACTGCGCGGCTGTCTTTCCGCTCCGCCGGCCGGGGCGCTGGATGTGCCAGTGGAACTCGTCGGGCACGGGGTCGTAGCCGTGGCCGCCCCACGGATGGCAGGAGAGGATGCGCGCAATGGCCAGATAGAGCCCCTTGAAAGGGCCATGACGGCGCAGCGCCTCGATGGCATAGGTCGAGCAGGTTGGCGTGTAGCGGCAGGAGGGAGGCGTCATCGGCGAGATGAGCCGTCGATAGAAATGGACGGGAAGAAGCAGGAGCCAGGTGAGGATGCGCAACAGGAGATTCATGACGGCAAACAGAAAAGAGAAGGAAGGCGAAAGAAACGGGCGGCTGAGGAGAAATGCCACAGCGATGCGGGCGCTGGAGGGACGGCGGGGAAGGCTGCTGGCGCGCTGCTACGGTGGGGACGCATGTCCGAAAGAGCGGCGGGCCAGTGCAGGGACGTCAGTCGTCGAGGCGCTCCGAGATGCGTCGGAGGATCTTGCAGACGGCCGCATTCACATGGGCAGTGGAGGAAGGCTTGTCGGTGATGCAGACGATGGCCAGCGACAAGTGTTGCTGGCGCTCCGCCAGCTGTGCCCACAACGTATGCTTCGCGCGGCGGTAGGACTCGCGGATTTGCCGCTTCAGCCGGTTGCGGTCGACGGCCCGGTGCAGCCTGCGCTTGGGTACGCTGATGAGCAGCTGCATGGGAATGTCGGCAGCCGTGCCACGTCCGGCCCCGCCAGACGGCTGCGCCCCACGCTCGCCGGCTGGCTGGAGCATGTAGACGGCGCGCAGCGGATAGACCGCCAGCGATGGGTTGCCGCCGGAAAAGAGTTGGTCGACAACGATCTGACTGCAGATGCGCTCTGCCTTGGTGAAGGTTTCTTTCATTGTGTGGTGCGCTTGTGTGATGGGTGCGCCGCTGGCCGTCGCGGCTGGCACGGCTGGCACGGCTGCTGCGGTGCGGACGGGCGGAACGGGCGGGACGAGCCGGGGGCGGGGCCGGGCTGTGGCTGCAAAGGTAATCATTTTCCGCCAAATGGCGCCAAACGAGAAGTGCAGAATCCGCATGAGGCTGATTCTGCACTTCTTGTGTGATGGGTCTTGCGCCTCATGACGGCGACTGCCGCTGGAGGGCGTGCGGTGCCGGCACGCAGACGGAACTGCCCCGGCGGGGTGCGGGCGGCGTCAGCGTCCCTTGGCGAACGCCTCGAGCAAGGCCGGCACGCTGCGCAGCTCCGGCGTGGGCTGCAAGTTGACGGTGAGCCCGTTCTCCTCGGCTGCTGCCACGGTCTTGGCGCCCAGGCACGCAATCGTGATTTTCTCCTGCTTGAAGTTGGGGAAGTTCTTGAAGAGCGAGGCGATTCCCTCGGGCGAGAAGAAGACGAGCATGTCGTAGTCGAAGGCCTCGCCGGGCTGGAAGTCGTTGCTAACGGTGTAGTACATGACGGCCGCATCGAACTTGAGGCCGCGCTCGGTGAGGGCATCGGCGATGTCGTTGGTGTGGGCCGACGACTGCGGGACAAAGTAGTTCTCGTTCTTGTGCTTCTCCATGAGCGGGTAGAGGTCGATCATGCGGCCCGTCTGCGAGAAGAACACCTTGCGCTTGCGGTAGACGACATACTTCTGGATGTAGTTGGCCACCTGCTCCGACTTGCAGAAATACTTCATGTCGTCGGGGATGACGACACGCAGTTCCTTGCAGAGGTTGAAGAAATGGTCGATGCCGTGGCGCGATGTAAACACGATGGCCGTATGACCAGGGATGCTGATTTTCTGCTGGCGGAACTCGAGGGAGCTCATGGGCTCGATGCGGAAGAACGGACGGAATACAAGCTCGAGGCCGTACTTGGCCGCCACATCATAATAAGGAGACTTCTCGGTCTGCGGCTTTGGCTGTGAGATAAGTATTTTCTTTGTCATCAAATCAGGTTCGCAGGCGCTTCTGGGCACCTTTTTGTTGAATTATATCCGTAGGAGTAATGTCGGCGCGGAAAAGGCCATTTGCCGCACGTCTGTTGAATCAGCTGCTCGGTGCGCAGACGTCGATACGCCTTGCGCAGTGGACTTGCTCCGCAGCGCCTTTCAGCCCGTTGCCAGTATGCCAAATTTCCAAAGAACCATGGCGGGAATGATTTCGAGCGTGCAAAAGTACAAAAAAATCAGCACATAACCATACTTTCCGGTCTGAAAGTTAGTCAAAAGCTTGAAAAACAGCAACACCTCGTAGACAAGCACCAGCGTCAGGAGACAATATGACAGCGCCGGAACGCTCATCGAACCGTAGATGTGCAATACAAAAAGCGGCAGCGTGAGGGTGGCGGCGGCGGCAGTGAGAAAGACGTAGAAGCCGGACCAGGAACGGCAAGCCGGACGGGGGAAAAAGGTCCAGTTGATGATGTTGTAGAGGAGCGTCTTGGCCAGAAAGAAAGCGGCGACGGCGCCGGCCACCCATCCGAAGAGCGCCAGCGGCGGACGGCTGGAGAAGAGGGCGGCGCGCTGGGCGGGCAGGTGGATGGAGATGAGGTCGAGCAGGAGCAGCGTGAGGCCGACGAGGCCGACGAGAACCAGCAGCGGAACCCACGTCCAGTCGGATCCGGCATTCTTGGCTGCGGGATCGGAGAAATGGCGCTCGCTGGAGAAGATGCCCTGCACGCGGACTGCCATCTGCCGGCTGCGGCGGCCCAGTAGCAGGAAGAGCAGGATGCCGGCTGCCAGGACGAGACCGTTCGTCCACGGACTGGAAGCCATGGAGGACGTGCGGAGGTGGCCCGCCGTGGAGACGGCGGGGACGCTGCGGCCCTGTGCGACGAGCGCGCTGTCGAGCGGAGCCTGCTGCTGAAGAATGAAGCGGGGTTCTTGCATGCGTGTGGCGGCGGGGGGAGATGCCGTTCCTCCCGCCGGCCTCCATCCGCGGTGCGGACGGAAAGAAGGCGGGAGGAGGACGGACGGCGCACCCGGCGGGGCGGCATCAGAAGAAGGCTTTGCGGATGGCGTCTACGTAGTCGAGTTTCTCCCAGGTGAAGAGCTCTACCTCGATGTCGCGGTCGCCTGCATAGCGGTTGTGGAAGTGCTTGACGATGGTCTGCGGCTGGCGTCCCATGTGTCCGTAGGCGGCTGTCTCGCTGTAGATGGGCGCGCGGAGCTTGAGGCGCTCCTCGATGGCCTTGGGACGGAGGTCGAACATTGTGCCGATGCGCTCAGCAATCTCACCGTCGGAGAGGGCCACATGGCTCTTGCCGTAGGTGTCGACATAGATGTTGACGGGACGGGCCACGCCGATGGCATAGCTCACCTGCACAAGAATCTCGTCGCTGACGCCAGCTGCCACAAGGTTCTTGGCGATGTGGCGGGCCGCATAGGCGGCAGAGCGGTCGACCTTGGAGGGATCCTTGCCGGAGAAGGCGCCGCCACCGTGCGCTCCCTTGCCGCCGTAGGTGTCGACGATGATCTTGCGGCCCGTGAGACCGCTGTCGCCGTGGGGACCGCCGATGACGAACTTGCCGGTGGGGTTGACGTGATACTTGATTTGCGCGTTGAAGAGATTGCGCACGGCCTCACTCTTGATTTCGCTGATGACGCGCGGAATGAGGATGTTGATGACGTCCTGTCGGATGCGGCCCAGCATCTGCTCGTCGGCCTTCTCCTGCGAGAGCGTGAGGGAGGGCTGGATGAAGTCGTCGTGCTGCGTGCTGACGACGATGGTGCTGATGCGCTGCGGGCATCCGTCGTCGCCATACTCGATGGTCACCTGGCTCTTGGCATCGGGACGGAGGTAGGTCATGACCTTTCCCTCGCGGCGGATGTCGGAGAGCGTGCGGAGGATGTGGTGGGAGAGATCGAGCGAGAGCGGCATGTAGTTGTCGGTCTCGTTGGTGGCGTAGCCGAACATCATGCCCTGGTCGCCGGCACCCTGGTCCATCGGATTCCCGCGGTTGACGCCGCGGAAGATGTCGGGGCTCTGCTCGTGGATGGCGTTGAAAACACCGCAGCTCTCGGCGTCGAACTTGAGTTCGGCGCGGGTGTAGCCGATGCGCGAGATGGTCTCGCGGGAGATTTCCTGCAAGTCGGCATAGGCGTCGGAGCATACTTCGCCTGCGATGACCACCTGTCCGGTGGTGACCATCGTCTCAACGGCCACATGCGATTGCGGATCATAGGCCAGCAGATGGTCGAGTACGGCATCGGATATTTGATCAGCTACTTTGTCGGGGTGACCTTCGCTGACGGATTCTGAAGTGAAAAGATATCCCATAATTGTTTGAAATGAAAGGTTTGATAATGAATCAAAACAATGTGGGAGAAGAGATGGGAGGAGAAAGATGCGTCCGTGCAAGCTGGTGTCGACGTTGTCTGCCGCCGGCCGGCGCATCGGGTGCGCGGCTTCGGTGCGGGAGGGTAATGCCTGCGCCTCAGGAGTTGTGCGCCGTCGAGCGCTCATGCTTGTCACGTTTTAGCATTTTTTTGTGTGGTTGCAAGCAGCCCAAATCTGTCCACATTTTGATGTTGCTGCAAAGTTACGCATATTTTTTGATGCGGCAAATCATTTCCATGAAATTCAACATTCGGGCACGGTTTTCGCGTTCCGAGTGCGGGCTACGAAAACGGAGCGTTGTCTTCGATACTGCGCCGCACGCAGGGGACGGCAGACAGACGGCCAACGAGCGGCAGGCGCACAGGCAACGGAATACAGAGGCACAGCTGCAAAGGTTTGCAGACGCCCACACAGCGGGCTACCGAAACACATGAAACAGGATGCATCCGAACATCCAACGGGATGCATTCGCACGCGCAACGAAAAACACCCGCCCACGCAACGAAAAGCCCCGGCAGAGCGTTCTCTGCCGGGGCTTGCTGTTATGCTGACGCTGGCGCGTCCGTGTCTGTATTTGTGATTACTTCACCAATACCTTGCTCGTCTTCACTGTGCCGTCGCTGAGGACAGTCTTGACGATGTTGACGCCCTTCTGGAGCTTGGCAACGCGGGCACCGCCTACTGTGTAGATGGCTGTGCTGATGGCCTTGGCGGAAGATGCGCTGGCATCGCTGATGTTGACTGCGTTCTCACCTGCCGTCTTCTGGCTGTCCGGACCGTAGTAGATGAGCTGGAAGTCGTCGAAGATAGACCAGTTGGTCGACTTGGAAGCCGGGTCGTTCTTGTAGACACCGATGCGGAGTGTACCCTTGCCGCTGCCGTCGCTGCTCGTCACCTTGATGAAGGTGCTGACGAGATACTTGTTGGTCGGAGCACCCGTTGCATCCGTCTCGTGGAAGAGGATGTCTGCCTCAGCCATGGAGTTGGGAACGTAAGCAGCCGGGCTGGTGCTGGCAGCTGTTGCGAAGCGGTCGTTCGTTGCATCTGCATGTGTAGACAGGTGCTTGATGGGCACTGTTGCAGCGTGGTCGGTAGAAGTAGTGATGCTGTTCACAGCAGGATTGTCGAGACCATAGAGGTAGGCCGTGAGCGTCGGATCAACTTCTGCTGTCTCATACTGCTTGAAGTCAGTGTAGTCTGCGGAAGCAGAACCCGTGCGGTGGAAGCCGTTTACACGTACTTCATAAACGCCGACCGGCAGGTTGACGATATCCTGGTAAACATTGAAGCTGGTTGCGTTGTAGACCTCAGCATTGGTCGAAGTCGTACCGCCTGCACCGAATCCGGAGGACCAGCCGGTGAAATTACCGATGGTGTCGAATGTCGGGTTGACAATCACGGAAGAGAAGTCAACAGGATTCTCATCAGAAGCTTCGGCGAAGTTGCCCGGGAGACGGAGGTCAGCAATGGCAGCGTTGACCTTTGTGATGTAGGCAGCAGCCTCTGCACCTGAAAGCGTCTTAGAAGCGACGATGTCGGAGATTTCGTCGATCAGATCCGTTGCATTCTGGATAGCCTCATCCGATGCCTCAGCATAAGTCTCGATGGACTCAGTGAGCGAATTGAGGGCCGTAGTCAGGTCATTGTAAGTGGAGATGGAGGCAACCACCTGGTTGTAGGCAGCCACGAGAGCCTGGAGTGCTTCGTACGTGTCGTCCTCACCTGTAGCCTGGTCGGCTGCGTCGTTGGCAGCTGTGAGTGCTTCAACATCAGGAACGCCGGCATTCTCGAGTGCGAGAGCTGCAATGCGGTTCTGATAGTTCTCGATCACGCTCTTCATGGCGGTGACATCCTTGCCCATGAACGTAATCTTGAAGTTGTCCCAAAGACTCCAAACACCGTTGGCAGTCGGGCCGGAGAGCTTGCGGATACCGAGGCGCATCTTGCCGTCAGCACCTACAAGACCGTAAACGTGCTGCGTGAAGTTCACAGCCTCGTCTGCGAGCGAGAAGGCTGCGGAAGCGGAAGCCATGCCGTTGAGGCAATACTTGCCGTTCGTCAGCTGTGCACAGTTGCTGCCGAGGTTCTCGTCATAGAGAATCTCCATCACGTTCTTCACAGGAGAAGAGAACTCATTGAAGTAAACCTCCGTGTGAACCTTGGCTGCACCGACCATTTCGGGGTCAGCAGCGTAAGCATCGTAAGACTCCTGGTTCCATGTCGGACGATAGAAAGCCTGAACGCTGACAGAGTAGAGACCTGCGGGAAGACCCTCGACAATCTGGTAGACGTCGAAGTTCTGCTGGTAGGCTTCTGCGCAATAGTTGGTTGCGTTACCGCCGTGCCAGTTGGTCAGACCCGATGTTCCACCCTTCGAGGTGTCGAGCTTCCAGCCAACAGTCGTGCTTGAAGTTCCCTGCTCGAAGCCGGGGTTGACGATGAGGCTCGTGAGGTCTGCGCCCGGAAGGAGAGCCTTCTTGACAGCCTCGTCGAAGAGAGCGGTCAGATACGCCGTCTCGGCTTTGATCTGAGCTGTCGTGAGGTTACCTGCATATTCACCTTCCTCGATGTTCACGATGTCGTTGAGGACGCCGTTGGGATAGACACCCTCTTCAGCGTCACCGGCGGAGAGCTGGAGGTAGTCGGAGATGAGCATCACTTCGTCCACTTCCATTGACATGCCCTGTTCCTGTCCTTCCGTCAGCCATGTCTCCATTTCCTGGATCTTGGCCATGTATGTCTTATAGGCGTCGATGGAAGCTACGAGCGAGTCGATGGCAGCCTGAACCGGAGCGACGGCACGCACAGCGGCCTCACCCGACGCGTTCTTCAGAGCGGAATAGGCTGCGTCGTAAGTTGCCTTGGCAGCTGCACTGTAGAATGTCTCTTCCGGCACCTCATAAGCCATAGATTCCACAGCGTTGGCCTTGAGCAAAGCATAGGCGTCTGTTGCACTGCCGAGGTAGAAGAGCTTGAAGTCGTCGAAGATCGACCAGTCGCTGCCACCACCTACCGTGTTCTCTGCACCAATCCAAAGGGTGTCGCCCTCAGCGATGGCACCGAGCACCTCGTTGTTGTAGAGGTCTGTCTGCGAGCCGTCTTCGTTGTGGAAGAAGAGCTCAGCCTCAGCCATGGAGTTCGGCATGAAGACGGTCAGCGTCGAGCCGCTGGCGTCTGTCACGTCATAGGTGCTGGTCGAGCCGCGCTGTGCGGAAGCCTGTGCACCGGCAGCGATGTGCTGGATGGGCGTGGAGAACTTGCCGAAGGTCTTGCTGTTGAGGTAAATCTTCGTATCGGAGGCAGTGCCCTGGCTCCATACGGTGTAGTCGTTGACAGCGCTCGACTTGCGGAAGTATGCCTTTGCGGTGAGTTTGTAGACACCGGCCTTGAGGCCCGTGATGGCCTGGTAGGTATTGAAGGCGCGTCCATAATGCTCTGCAGACGGACCCGTCGTGCCACCTGCACCGAAGTTGTTGGGATTACCCGTCCAACCCGTGAAGTTGCCAATCACGTCGAAGGTGCCGTTGACAACCTTAGCCGAGACGTCGGCAGGATTTGCTACGGTTCCCGTATTGGCAATGAACTGGTAGATGGCATCCGGAATCGTTGCGGCGGCAGCATTCAGCTCATCCACAGTGGCAGCGGTGTTGTTGTACACAGCTACTTGTGCGTCGAGCTTGATGCCCGGATATTTGGCAACGGCGTCCTGGATGGCAGCCTTGAGGCTTTCAGCTGCGTTGTAGAGGCCCATGACGGCGAAATAGGATTCGTAGTCGGCAGGCTTCACGCAAGTCCAGTCGGAATAGAATTGCTTGGTGGGGTCGACACGCATGGTCGTCGTGCCGTCTTCATTCTCGTCTACGGAAGTGTCGAAGAGGTTGACCAACAGGTTGGCGTCTCCCTCGACCACACCAAGATATTTGCCTGCAAAATTGTAGCTCATGGCATCCTCAATGCTGGCGCCGTCGATGAGCATCGTGCTGTTCGGCTCAATCTTGAAGGTGTTGTTGGAAGAGTTCAGCTTGA
>DBQP01000003.1 GCA_002305265.1 Prevotellaceae bacterium UBA1391
TGGTTTAGCGGACAGTAATATTTCTAAAGCAGGGCAAAATTCATCTCCTCCCCTCACCATAGCCCTCACACGACATTTATTTAGTCCATGCGACATGCCAAAAGCGCTGCGCGAGACATGTCCGGGCGCATTGCGCAGTCGGTGCAGCCGCTGCCATCGCGGTAATGGAGACCACTTGCCACGAAATTGTCGCGTACTTTCCCCGCACTTGCAGTGTTCCTGCCCCGCACTTGCCGCATACCTTAACACAGTTGAAGCGCACCTTCCTCGCAGTTGACACGTACCCGCTTCGCACCTGTCGCGCACCTTAACACAGTTGAAGCGCACCTTCCTCGCAGTTGACACGTACCCGCTTCGCACCTGCCGCGCACCTTCGACGCAGAATTCTTCAGACTTTCAGCGATTTCTCCAAACGCAAAAAGTGCATTCCGCTTTCGCGGAATGCACCCGAAAAAAAGATCCCGAAAAAAAGGGACAAACTACTGAAGTACTTGGCACGCCATGGCCGGACGGCCGAGGGGAGGGAGTGTGGTATGCCTTTTTCCTTCAGTATGCCATTTTATGGTCGTCTCAGCTTCGCACCGGTGGTCCGGCACTGGCGTGAGATGCCACGCTGCGAAAGCCGTAATGCCCGAGAGCGGTTCCAACGCTTGCGGTTGGGCGTCTGTGGCTCAGGCTCTCCAGCCTACGGGAGACTCACCAGAGTTTTTCCGGATAGACACCGTCGGCGATCAGCTGTGCAATCCGAGCCACAGTTTCCTCGCGGTCGGCGGCATAAGTCACGCCAAACCACTTGCTGGTCGTGTCGAGCACTTCCACCGTGGCCGTGCCTTCCTTGATGAGTTTGTTCACCATCAGCGGGATGAAGAACTCCGCCTTGAGGTTGCTGATGTTCTTCGGATCGGAAAGGAACTCTTTGAAGTATTCCTCGCTGTATTCGAAATAGTCCGGAGTGAAACCCCACATGTTCATGCTGACGGGGACGTTCTCGTCCAGACCGACCCAGCTTCCGTTCTCATCCTTGAAGCTGATGACGCCGTCGATCCGCTTCACTTCGGAGCGCTCGACCACGTCTGTCAGGTGGTGGTTTTCGTCATAGACGCAGATGCCGCGGGCCACGGAACCATTCTCACTGAGCGTGTTGCTGCAGCGGAAGCCGACCATGGAGTATTTGTTGCGCGAACCTTCGGGGAGGTTGGCCAGGAACTTTCCGACGGTCATGAAGGCGTCGCGACCATAGAAGTCGTCGCAATTGATGACGGCGAAAGGCTCCTTGATGATGTCTTTGCCCATGAGCACTGCATGGTTCGTGCCCCAGGGTTTTTCGCGTCCTTCGGGGGTGGAGAATCCGGCCGGAAGCGCGTCGAGGCTCTGGAAGCAGAGCTCGCATGGGATTTTATCCTCGTACTTGGAGAGAATCTGCGTACGGAACTGCTCCTCGAAGTCCTTTCGGATGACCCAGACAATCTTTCCGAAGCCGGCCTGGATGGCGTCGTAGATGGAGTAGTCCATGATTGTCTCGCCATTCGGACCCAGTCCGTCGAGCTGCTTGAGGCCTCCGTAGCGGCTGCCCATGCCGGCAGCGAGGAGAAATAGTGTTGGTTTCATTAATGATAGATTGTTGTAGTATATGATGGTCTTTTCAGAACGGGGTGATGGTCTTTTCAGAACGGGGTACGGTTGTGCAGCGTCAAGAGACTTGTTCGCGGTGTGTGGAGCATACCGGAAGGGCCCGTTGTGTCGGGTGCTGCCGGTGTGCTGCCGCGCTTCTGTCGCCTGACGGCTGCATATCCTGCGCTATTGGATCAGTCTTCCAAGGGCGAGAACTCGTCGGTGCCTACGCCGCAAAGCGGGCACTCAAAGTTTTCTGGAAGATCTTCAAATGCAGTTCCGGGAGCAACGCCCTGGTCGGGTGCGCCTACTTCGGGGTCATATTCCCAACCGCAGACGTCGCATACATACTTCTTTGCCATAATGATTGTGGTTTTTGGGTTAAACAATAAGTTTCCTGGGTTTTTCTCACTGAAAGAAAGAGACAAAACCGACGTAGAGGATGTGCCTTGCGGTTGCATCCCTGCGTCGGTCTTGCTGAGAGAGTGGTTCTCTGTCGCGGCGCACCCAGCGTAGACCGAGCGCAGATGGGATCAGAGGTTCGGGTTCAGGGTCTTCCAATCCTCAACGGGCGGAATGATGCCCAGCGAGATGATTTCGTCGCGCATCTTCTGCAGGTGCTCGTAGCTCTTGTTGAGGTCGGCCAGCTCTTCCGGTGTGCCCTGTGGCTGGACGAAGTGAACGCCGTCCTTGTCGAGCGTGGTGGGCATGGCCATCATCACGTTCTTATAGCCGCACTTGTCGCAGTTGACGTAGCAGCCTGCGGGCAGTGTGAAGGGATCTCCGCCCATGGCTGCTTCGATCATCTTGATGGAGCAGTACGAGGGGCTCTGGAAGGAGCTGCGTCCGCGGAGCTTTATGATGTTGCTGCCGCCCTGGGTGGTGCGCAGCTTGATGTCGGCGAAGCGCTCCTCGCTGAGGTTCTTGTCGGCAAGTGCAACGCCGTCGATCTTCACGTGGCTGGCGAAGACGGCCATCTGCTCGCCGTGGCCGCCGTAGGTCTGTGCGCCGGTCACCTTGTCCTGAGCTACGCCGAACTCCTGTGCGAGGGCCTGCTGCAGGCGTGTGGAGTCGAGGGCTGCGAGGGATGTGAGCTGGTTGGGCTTCAGTCCGCTGTGGATGAGGGCGGTGAGTGCGGTTACGTCGGCGGGGTTGAAGATGACCACGACGTGCTTCACGTCGGGGCAATACTGCTTGATGTAGTCGCCGAACTCTGCGGCAATCTGACAGTTGCCCTTGAGGAGGTCCTCACGGGTCATGCCTTCCTTGCGGGGAGCGCCACCGCTGGAGACGATGTATTTAGCGCCTGTGAAAGCCTCTTCGGGGTTGGTTGTCCACGTGATGTTCACGCCAGGGAAGGCGCACTGCTGCAGCTCGTCGGCCACACCGTGAACGCCTGGCTCGAAGATGTCGTACAGACAGATGTTGGGTGTGAGGCCGAGCATGAGGGCGCTCTGTGCCATGTTGGATCCGATCATGCCGCCGGCACCAACAATCAAAAGTTTCTCGTTCGTCAGAAATGCCATAATAACAGTTTTATTTTTTTGTTTTACTGAATGTGCCTGTTCGTGCCCTGCTCCAGCCGTTGCGGTGCAGCATGGGGACTTAATGGATGCAAATATACTGATTTCTTTCTAAGCATGCCACTTTTTCGTCGACAATTTTTTTCGATTCCTTCGCCGTCCTTGCGAAAAGGGAGTGTTTTGGCATGTGCGGAATGCAAATGGGCGGGGCGCGGATGGCTGTATTTCAGGGCGGCGGTCGGCTGTTTTCCTGAGCTGCGGCGACTGTCGAGGTGGGCGGGACGGAGGCTTGTAGAGACAAGCCGGCAGTCGGGATCGGAAACGAGTGCGTTCGTTTTTCTTTTCGGACGCAGTCGAAAATGGAAACGAGTGCGTTCGTTTTTTTTCATGAAGGCCTTCGTGTTGATGCAAGAAGGCCTTCGTCGCGCTACGAGAAGGCCTTCGCAATGCAACGAGAAGGCCTTCGCAATGCAACGAGAAGGCCTTCGCAATTCGACGAGAAGAGCTTTGCGCACTGGCAGGAGTGTGCGCGAACGGAACGGAGACTGCGCCGAAGGAGGGCGCAGGCTGCTGGGGAAAATGGAAAAAAGGGAGGGTGCGAGGCGGCAGAGTCGGGGAAAACTGTATTTTTGCAGGGGAACGCCCTGCTGCGGACTGAGCGGCGCTTGCCGACTGTGCGGCAGGAGGCGACGCCAGAGAAAAACACGGGAACGCCTGTCGGCGCGCCACCGGTAGCGCAGGCGCTGCTGTCTGCCTACCGCGGCTTCGTCTGCTGACAAAACTACTTGCATCACCCCACCCTGCATGTTGAAGAAACGTCGGCAGGAAGGCTTCTGCTGCTGACGAGAACCACGCATCACCCCACCCTGCATGATGAAGAGATATCGGCTGAAAGGCTTTTTTCACCGACGAAAACCACACATCATTCAGCCTTATAGAATGAAGAAACGTCGGCAGGAAGGCTTCTTCTGCTGACGAAAACCACGCATCATTCACCTTGACTTTTATACACATGATGAGACACATGCTACGCTTGCTGCTGCTTTGTTTGTGCCTGTGCGCTACGATGGCGGCAGGTGCTCAGTTTCGATCGATTCGCAACGACTGCTTTTGGGACGCGGCCGACGGCCGGCCCATCTACAGTCAGGGTGGCGGCATCTTCCGCTTTCCCGACCCTGCCACGGGGCAGGAGCACTACTACTGGTACGGGGTGCACTATCGGGGCGCGGAGACATACCGGAATGCGCCCGTGGCCAAGAACGAGGACACGCGGTTTGTGGCGGTCACGTGCTACCGGTCGGACAATCTGGTCGACTGGACGTTTGTCGGCAACGTGCTGACACCCGAGGCCGTGGGGCGCGCCTCGTGGGTGGGGCGGATGGGCGTGACCTACGTGGGCGAGATGCAGACGTACGCCCTATTCATCCAGTGCAACAACAAGGTGCTGGTGGCCACGTGCGACCGGCCGACGGGCCCGTTCGTGCGGCACAACCTGATCGACATGACGCCGATGATCGGTACGCCGAACACGGGCGACCAGACGGTCTTCACCGACGACGACGGACGCTCCTATCTGGTGTATTCCTACGGACAGGGGCGGAGCCGCATCTATCTGTCGGAAATCGGCGTGACGGACGGCAAGGTGGGGCTGAAGGACTGCAAGGAGGTGTTTCGCGGAGCGGGGCGCGAGGGCAACTGCATGTTCAAGTACAAGGGGCGGTATTATCTGTGCGCGTCGGACTTGTACGGATGGAACGCCTCGAACGTGTATTTCCTGTCGGCCGACGAGGTGGGCGGGCCCTATCTGCCGACGAACGAGATGCTGAAGATGGAGAACGCGTCGCCCGACTTCGGGCATGTGACGCAGACGGGCTTTTTCTGCACGGTGAGGGGCAGCCGCGAGGAGACCGTGGTCTACTGCGGCGACCGCTGGGCCGACTTTGCGGGCAACGGCTACGGCTACAACCAGTGGGTGCCGATTTCGTTCGTCGACGGCGCACCGCACTTCAACTCGCTCAGTCACTGGGAACTCGACGCCGCGACGGGCGAATGGCGCGTGGGGGCGGAGAACAACTACGTGAGGAACGGGAGTTTCGAGGCCGACCGCGTGCACATCCCCAGTGCCCGCAAGCCGGTGCAGGACTTTCTCTCGGGCTGGACGACCGTGGTGGTGCGCGGAAACGCCGTCGGTGTGGGCCGTCCGGGCTCACCGGTGCTCAATGTGGAGAACTCTGTGGCCGACCGCGCGGTGGTGACGGGCAATTTCTCGCTGTGCATGAGCGACAGTGTGGATTTCCATCGGCGCGTCTTCCAGACGCTGACATCGACGCGCGACGTGCCGCTGCGCGATGGCGTCTACACGATGCGCGCCCAGGTGAGCCGCGAGGGACGCCTGGGCCGGATGCGCATGTACGCTACGGCCAATGGAAAAACCGTCTCGGCCGACATGCGGCGGGACGGCGACGGATGGCAACGGGTGGAGTTGGGCCAGATTGAGGTGAGGAACGGACGTGTGGAAATCGGTTTCGACGTCGAGGGAGAGGCGCTGGCCCGGTGCCGGATAGACGACGTCGAACTGATTCGGACGGACGATGTCCCCGGGGCTTAGGGACACGGCCAGCTGCGCGCAAGGCAGACGGTAGCACACGACGGGCTACGGCTTTCTGCAATGCGGGCAAAGCCCCTTGACGAGGTAGCTGCGGCTCTCGACCGTATAGCCTTCGGCGAGAGCGATGTGGGGTACGGGAATGGAGTCGAGACAATACGTGCGACGGCAACGCGTGCAGAAAAAATGGACATGTTCGTCCTCGTCTGCCGCGTTGCCGTCGTCTGTCGTATGGTGGTTGCCTTCACAGAGCTCGTATTTCAGGCTGCCCGACCCGTCGTCGATCTCATGCACGAGGTGGTGCTCGGCGAAGAGGCGGAGCACGCGGAAGACGGAGGACTTGTCGAGCGAGTCGAGGGCGTCCTCAATCTGCATGAGCGACATGGGAAAGGCGGACGCGGCGAGGCACCGCGCCACGAGCAGGCGGTTGGCGGTGGGGCGGACGCCTGCGGACTGCAGCAGCGCTTCGGTCGTCATGTGGCGGAAGGGTCGCTGCGGCGCGCCAACTCGCCCTCCACGAGGTTGAGCATCTTCATGGTGGCCTTGATGGCAGCCTCGGTCTGGTCGGCGTCGAGGCCGCGTGTGCGGTAGTTGCGTCCCTCGTGCTGCCAGGTGATGACGGTCTGGACGAGCGCGTCTGTACGGCCTCCGGGGGGGATGGACACCGCATAGTTGATGAGCCAGGGAAAGGGGCGGCTGAGGCGGTCGCGGTAGATGCTGCGCACGGCGTGCACGAAGGCATCGTACATACCGTCGCCCGTGGCCGACTCCTCGAAGATCTGTCCGTCGACTTCCAGCTTCACGCTGGCCATCGGACGCAGTCCCTGCGCCGTGCTCACCATGTAGCTCACGAGTTTCACGCGCTCTTCGGGCGTGTCGTGCTTCAACACGTCGCTCACGATGTAGGGCAGGTCCTCTTGCGTGACGAGCTGTTTCTTGTCGCCAAGCTCGATGATGCGCTGTGTGACGCGGCGCGTCTGCTCCGGCGTGAGCTCGAGTCCGAGTTCCTCGAGATTGCGCAGGATGTTGGCTTTGCCGCTGTTCTTGCCCAGCGCATACTCGCGCTTGCGGCCGAAACGCTCCGGCATGAGGGCCGAGAAGTAGAGATTGTTCTTCGAGTCGCCGTCGGCATGGACACCCGCCACCTGCGTAAAGACATTCTCGCCGACGACGGGCATGTTCTGTGCGACGGCGATGCCGCTGAAGCTCTCGACCAGGCGCGAGGCTCCGAAGAGCTGGTCTTCCTGTATGGAGGTAGCCACGCCAAGCTGGTCTTTCAGCACGGCCTGCACACTGGCCAGGGGCACGTTGCCGGCACGCTCGCCCAGCCCGTTCACGCAGGTGTGCACGCCGCCACAGCCGGACTTGACGGCTGCGAGCACGTTGGCCACGCCGAGGTCGTAGTCGTTGTGCGCATGGAAGTCGAACCGGAGGCTCGGGAACCACTCCACCATTTGGCTGACGAAGCGCGAAACTTCGTCGGGGGTGAGGATGCCGAGCGTGTCGGGCAGCAGGAAGCGGCGGATGGGGAGGTCGGACAGCGCCTCGACGAGACCGTGGACGTAGTCGGGCGAATTGCGCATGCCGTTGCTCCAGTCTTCGAGATAGACGTTGACGCTCATCCCCTGCTGCACGGCATAGGTGATGGTGGCGCGGATGTCGGCCGCATGCTCTTCCTGTGTCTTGCGGAGCTGGTGGCGTGCATGGTGCTCGGAGCCTTTGCAAAGGAGGTTCACGACACGGCAGCCGCAGGAGAGAATCCAGTCGACTGAGGTCTGTCCGTCGACAAAGCCCAGCACTTCCACGCGCTCGAGCATGTTGGCCTGTCGGGCCCAGCGGCAGATGGCCGTGACGGTGTCTTTTTCTCCGTCGCTCACACGGGCCGAGGCCACTTCGATGCGGTCGACCCGCACGTCGCGCAAGAGCATGCGCGCCAGGCTCAGTTTCTCGTGCATCACGAAGCTCACGCCACTGGTCTGCTCGCCGTCGCGGAGCGTGGTGTCCATGATTTCTATGTGATTCAACATGCGATTGGCAAATTTCTGTTAGCTGTTTCGGTAGGTTTACTCTTTGTGGCCGGAATGCGGGGAACGGCAGCCAGGCGGCGGCAGTGAGCGGCTGCGGAATGACGCAGCCGCAGCCGACGGCACGACTGCCGGTTCCTCCGGCACGGCCGGCTGCTATCGCCGGCTTTCGAATGCTTCGATTTTCGACTGGTTTTCCAGCAGGAAGTCGATGTCGTCGAGGGCATTCATCAGGCAATACTTCTTGTAGCCGTTGATGTCGAAATGCTCCGAATGGCCCGTGGACAGGTTTGTGACGGTCTGGTTGGGCACGTCGACCTTGACCTCAGTCTTCGGGTTGGTCTGGATGCTGACGAAGAGTTCAGACAGGAACTCCTCGCTCACGACGACGGGCAGGACGAAGTTGTTGAGTTCGTTGTTCTTGTGGATGTCGGCGAAGAACGAGCTGATGACCACGCGGAAGCCGTAGCCGGCGATAGCCCAGGCGGCGTGCTCGCGGCTGCTGCCCGAACCGAAGTTCTTACCTGCCACCAGAATCTGACCGGAGTAGGTGGGGTTGTTGAGCACGAAGTCGGGGCGCGGATTGCCCTCGGCGTCGTAGCGCCAGTCGCGGAAGAGGTTCTCGCCAAAGAAGCGCTCGTCGCGCGTAGTGGCCTTGAGGAAGCGTGCGGGAATGATTTGGTCGGTGTCCACATTCTCCAGCGGGAGCGGCACGCAGGTGGACTGTATGATGTCGAATTTCTGTTTCACGGTGTGTTCGGATATGAGAAGATACTTTTGAGCGGAGCGGCAAAGGCTGCAAGCCCGAGGTTGTGCTGTAATGTTCAGCCGACCAACAGCGTACGCGGATCGGTGATGACGCCTGTCACGGCTGCCGCAGCAGCCACCAGCGGCGATGCGAGCACGGTGCGAGCGCCGGGGCCTTGACGTCCTTCGAAGTTGCGGTTGGAAGTGCTGACGGAGAGTTTTCCCGCTGGAATCTTGTCGTCGTTCATGGCCAGACAGGCGGAGCAGCCGGGCTGACGCAGCTCGAAGCCCGATGCCTCGAGCACCTTGTCGAGCCCTTCCTCCTTGATCTGGCTGAGTACGAGCCAGGAGCCCGGCACGAGCCAGGCAGTCACGTGGTCGGCCTTGCGACGTCCCTTCACCAGCTGGGCGAAGGCGCGGAAGTCCTCGATGCGTCCGTTGGTGCAGGCACCGAGGAATACATAGTCGACATGCGTGCCAAGCAGCTGCTGACCGGGCTTGAAACCCATATACTCGAGCGACTTGAGATAGGAAGTATGTCCGGCGATGTCTACCGTCTCCAGCGAGGGAATCTGCTGCGTGATGCCCATGCCCATGCCGGGATTGGTGCCGTAAGTCACCATCGGTTCGACTTCTTCGGCACTGAAGGTCAGTTCCTTGTCGAAGACGGCATCTTCTCCGCTGAACAACGTCCGCCAGTAGGCGACGGCCTTGTCCCATTCCTCGCCCTTCGGCGCGAACTCACGACCCTTGAGGTATTCGAACGTCACCTCGTCGGGCGCAATGAAGCCGCCGCGTGCGCCCATCTCGATGGACAGGTTGCAGAGCGTGAGACGGCCCTCCATGCTGAGCTGGCGGATGGCGCTTCCGGCATATTCGATGAAGTAGCCCGTGGCGCCGCTCGTGGTGATGCGCGACATCAGATAGAGCGCAAGGTCCTTGGCTGTGACGCCGACGCCGAGCGTGCCCTCCACGTTAATGCGCATGCTCTGGGGCTTCTGCTGCAGGATGCATTGCGAGGCCATCACCATCTCCACTTCGCTCGTGCCGATTCCAAACGCCACAGCGCCCATGGCACCGTGCGTCGACGTGTGGGAATCGCCGCAGACAATGGTCATGCCGGGGAGCGACAGACCGCGCTCGGGGCCCACGACGTGGATGATGCCGTTGCGCTGATTCATCATGCCGTAGTGCGTCAGACCGAACTCTGCGGCGTTCTGAGCCAGCGTCTCGACCTGATTGCGGCCGACGGCGTCCTCGATGGGCTTGTCCTGGTCGTGCGTAGGCGTGTTGTGGTCGGGCATGCAGACAATCCGCTCGGGGCGGAAGCACTGGATGCCACGCTGCCGAAGGCCCTCAAAGGCCTGCGGGCTCGTCACTTCATGCGCGTAGAGACGGTCGATGTAGAGCTGCGTAGGGCCGTCCTCCACGTTCTGAACGACGTGGGCGTCCCATATCTTGTCGAAGAGTGTGTTCACTGTCTTGAATGATATTTAATGAATCTAATGAAAATTCTTGCTGAAGCAAAAGTTCAAAACCGGAGTTCCGGCGTTTTAAGACCGGAGTTCCGATTTTTATTTATCGGAGTTCCGAAAAATCATGGTAGGTGCACCCGGCCGACGCCCAACGTGCGCCGAAAATCCAACGACGGCAAGCCCTGCGTTCAGCTGTGCTGCGGAGGCAAGACCAGCGCGAGGGCGCTTGAGAGCCTCGGTGGCGCCTGGCGGTTGCCTGAGAGGCGCTCCGGAGTTACTTGAATTTGTTGATGCAGTCGATGTAGGCCTCCACACTGGCTGCGATGATGTCGGTGTTGGCACCGAATCCGTAGTAGTTGTGGTTGTCGTATTCCACCTGCATGTGCACTTTTCCGACGTCGTCCGAACCCTTGCTGATGGCCTGTATCGTGAATTCCTTGAGCGTCATCTGGCGGTTGATGATTTTCTTGAGCGCCTTGATGGCTGCATCGACAGGGCCGTTGCCAGACGCGCAGTCCTCAAATTTCTCTCCTGAGATGTTCAGGCCGATGCTGGCTACGGACTGCACACCCACGCCGCTCGTCACTTGCAGGTAGTCAAGTTTGATTCTGTGGTTGAGCGAGCGTTCTGCGCCCGCCAGCACGAGCACGTCGTCGTCGTTGATTTCTTTTTTCTTGTCGGCGAGCCGCAGGAACTCCTCGTACACCTGGTCCAGCTTTTCCTGCGACAGCGTCACGCCGAGCGAATCCAAGCGGTTGCGCAGGGCGGCGCGTCCGCTGCGCGCCGTGAGCACGATGGCGTTGTCGTCGATCCCCACATCGCGCGGATTGATGATTTCGTAGGTCTGCACGTTCTTCAGCACGCCGTCCTGATGGATGCCGCTGGAGTGCGCAAAGGCGTTCTTGCCGACGATGGCCTTGTTGGGCTGCACGGGCATGTTCATCAGGCTGCTCACCATGCGGCTCGTGGGGTAGATTTTCGTCGTGTTGATGTTGGTCTCAATCGGGATGTTGTTGTGGCACTTGAGAATCATCGCCACCTCCTCGAGACTGGTGTTGCCGGCGCGCTCGCCAATGCCGTTGATCGTCACCTCCACCTGCCGTGCGCCGTTGAGCACACCGCTGATGGTGTTGGCCGTAGCCATGCCCAGGTCGTTGTGGCAGTGGGTCGAGATGATGGCGCGGTCGATGTTGTCCACATGTTCCACGAGGTACTTGATTTTCTCACCGTACTCTGCCGGCAGGCAGTAGCCGGTGGTGTCGGGAATGTTGACCACGGTGGCGCCGGCCCGGATGACCGCCTCGACCACGCGGGCCAGGTACTCATTGTCCGTCCGGCCTGCGTCTTCCGCATAGAATTCCACGTCCTCCACGTAGCGGCGGGCGTACTTCACGGCCGCCACGGCGCGCTCGATGATTTCCTCGCGGTTCGAGTTGAACTTATACTTGATGTGGCTGTCGCTCGTTCCGATGCCCGTGTGGATGCGCTTGCGCTTGGCATATTGCAGGGCTTCGGCGGCCACGTCGATATCGCGCTCCACCGCACGAGTGAGCGCACATATCGTCGGCCAGGTGACGGCCTTGGAGATTTCAATCACACTGTTGAAGTCGCCCGGACTGCTGACCGGAAAGCCGGCCTCTATCACGTCGACGCCCAGCGCCTCAAGCTGGCGCGCCACCTGAATCTTCTCAATGGTGTTCAGCTGACATCCCGGCACCTGTTCGCCGTCGCGCAGCGTCGTATCGAAAATGAATAATCTATCTGACATATCTTTTGTCCTCCTGTTGTTTTGACTGGTACTTCACTGGATGGGGCAGGCGCTGGTGCGCGTCCCCATCTGTTTGCGTGCGCGGTCTCCGCTGCCGCCGGAAGGCAGCCGGCCCGTTGCGCGCACATTACAATAAGGGCCTTTCGCAATAGCTCGGATTGAGAAAGGCTCTTACATCACGCCACACGGCGAACGTCTCATGCTGTACGGCCCAACCCGCACACCTCTCTCCCTCCGAGCTTACTAAGTCGTAGGGTAATTCGAATCATCGTGGCAATGTTGAGTGCGTTCTGCATCTGCGTATACTTTAAATCTGATGCAAAGTTACGTCTTTTGCTGACAATTTCAAAGGATTTCGCTTTTTTTCTTTCAAGTTCGCGTCAAAAAGCCCCTCATTCCGCCTGCGCCGCACGCCGCCAACGGGCCATCCGCACGCTCTTTCCATTTCGAACGCACCCGTTTTCAATTTCCAACGCAGTCGTTTTTCATTTCGAACGCAGTCGTTTTCCGTTCGCGCCACACGCTCTTTCCTCCTAAGCCGCACGCTCTTTCCTACTGATCCGCATGCCGCCCGACCTTCTCCGGCGCCTTCCGCCCACACTGTGGGCCACACCAGCGGCATGCCTGCAGCAGTCCAGGTCGGCCCGTGCGCAGCCTCATCGGCTGGCGGAAAGCAGGAAACTTCCGCCATTTCAGCATGTTTTCCTATTATATAAATAGGAGCAAAAAGAAAAAGTCGCTATATTTGCATCTGTTTATAAGCAATGTGCCCACCCGCTCATGTCACAAGAACAACACACTGATACCGTCCCCGAGAACACTGAGCTGCAGCAGCCCGACCCCGACGCCGCTCCCGCGTCCACAGACACTGCGCCCGCACCCGACACGGCCCCCGCTGCGCCCGCTCCGAAGCGGCGCAAACTGAGCCGTGCGTGGAAGGCTGTCCTCTGGCTGGTCCTCACCCCCCTCCTCCTCTTTCTGCTGGCCGCAGCCGCCCTCTATCTGCCTCCCGTACAGCGGTGGGCAGTCGACAAAGCCTGCGCCACGCTGTCCGAAAGCACCGGGATGACCGTCACGGTGGAGCAGGTGCGCCTCACCTTCCCGCTCGACCTCTACATGGGCCACACCACCGCCGTCCAGCAAGCCGACACGCTCGTCGATGCCGCCGCGCTCGACCTGAGCATCCGTCTCCTGCCGCTCTTCCGTGCCCAAGTCGATGTCGACCACATTACGCTCAGCAACGCGCATCTCAATACCCGCGATCTCGTAGCCGCACTCCGCATGGAGGGCCACATCGGCCGGCTCAACGTCAACGCCCACGACATCCGGCTGCGCGACGGCGTCGCCAATGTCGACCACATCGCGCTCCGCAATGCCAACCTCTTCCTCGCCCTGGCCGACTCCGTGCCCGAAGACACGAGCGCCAGCGAACCGCTGCGCTGGGTCGTGCGCCTCCACGACGTTGCCGCCGACCAAGTCCGCCTGCGCCTGCTGATGGCCCCGCAGCGCGACAGCATGCGCGTCGACGCCCTGCTCGGACAAGGACGACTGGCGGGCGAGCTCAACCTCGAGACAGGTGCATACGCCTTTTCCCGCATCCGCCTCCACCGCTCGCGCCTCGCGCTCGACCTCGCGCCAGGCCATGCCACCAACGGATTCGACCCCACCCACGTCCGCCTCACCGACGTCGACGCCTTCATCCCGCACGTCCGCTACAACGGCGTCGACGGTTCCCTCTCCGCCCGCATCGACAGCCTCTCCGCCCGGGAGCGCAGCGGCATCCGCATCCAGCAGCTCAGCACAGGCATCGAGATGGACACCACGCAGCTCACGCTCAACCGCCTCTTGCTCCGCACGCCCGAATCCCATCTTGGCGTCCAATTCCGGATGGACCTCAACGCCTTCGACACGCCCACGGCCACGCAGCCCGACCTCCAGCCCGGCACGTTCGAGGTGCGAGCCCGCGGCTCCGTCGGCAAAGACGACATCGTAGCCTTTGCCAGTCCCTACGTCGCCGACATACGCCACATCTGGCCAGCCGCGCCGCTCCACCTGCGCGTCCAGGCCGACGGCAACATGGAGGCACTGCGCGTCAGCCGCCTCACCGCCGCCATGCCCGGCCATTTCGAAGCCAGAGGCAAGGCCCAGCTCATGCACCTCACACGGCCCGACGCGCTGCCCGAACTCACCTCCACCCTGCAAGCCACGCTCCACCGCCCCGACCTGCTGATGGGCTTCGTGCCCGCCGAATCGCGCGCCGCGTTCACCCTTCCCCGCGAACTGAGCGTGGCGGGCCGCGCATCCCTGCTCTCCGACGTTGCTTCCTTTGTCGGCTCGATTGGCACCCCTGCCGGCTCCGCCCTGCTCGACGCCGCCATCGGCCTGCGCGACGAAAGCTATCGCGCCGTCGTCAGCACCCAGAATCTCTCGCTCAACCAGTTTCTCCCGCTCACCGACGCCATCGCCCTCACCGCGAAAATCGACGCCGACGGGCGCGGTTTCGACTTTTTCTCCACGGCCACATCGGCCCGTGCCGACGCCGCCATCACGGCCGGCCACTTCGGCAGCTACAACCTGTCGAACCTCTCCGCCAATCTCCAGCTGCTCCGAGGCAGCCTCAGCGGCATCGTTGACGTCGACAATCCGCAGCTCACCACCTCCGCCCGCCTGAGCGGAAAAATGCTGCGCGACGCGCTCGACGCCAACCTCACGCTCCAGCTTCCCTTTGCCGACCTGCGCGCCATGGGACTGGCCGACGACGTCTTCACCGTCAGCACGCAAGGCACCTTCAACCTCACCAGCGACCTCAAGCACCATTTCAACCTCACCGCCGGCGTCGACGGCCTCGACCTCCACATGGGCGCCGACCGCATCACGACCGACCGGTTCGACCTCACCGCCATCACCCAGCGCGACACCACCTATGCCCGCCTGCGCACCGGCGACCTCCGGTTCGACTTCTACGCGCCCGAGTCCGCCGAAGCCCTCATGGCCCGCGCAGGCCGCATCGAGCAAATGTTCAAAAGCCAGCTGAAGACGCGCGACATCAACATCGCCCTCCTCAAGCAGCATTTTCCCACCGCCCACCTCGCCATCGAGGCCGGCACGCAGAATCCCGTGGCCGACATCCTGCGCATCCAGGGCATCCGCTTCGGCGGCATCCATGCCAACCTCACCTCCTCGCCCGCCGACGGACTGGGCGGATATGCCCGCGCCGCCCAAATCCGCACCGAAGGCTTCCTCGTCGACAGCGTCTTCCTCACCCTCCGCCAGGACTCCACGCGCCTGACCCTCAACTCCGGCCTGCGCTGCAAGGACCAGGAGAGTTTCCCCGCTTTCCGCGCCACCCTCGACGGCTACATCGCCCCGAGCAACGCCGACCTGCGCCTGCGCTACTATGACAAACGCGAGCGGCAGGGCATCGACCTCGGTCTCCACGCCCTCGCCACCGACACGGCTCTCCACGCCAGCTTCTATCCCGAGCAACCCATCATCGGTTTCCGCCCCTACAAGCTCAACGACGACAACTACCTCACGCTCGACCAGCGCAACCGCCTGTCAGCCGACATCCGCCTCACCTCGACCAACGACGCGAGCGCCATCAGCATCCAGGCCGCACCCGCCGACACGCTCGAGCAGAACATCCGCGCCATCGTCCGCCAGCTCGACATCGCTTCGCTGCTGGAGGTCCTGCCCGGCATGCCCAAGATGAAAGGCAAGCTCAACCTCGACGCCAACTACGAGCAGACGGCCGCACGCTTCTGGGTGCGCGGCACGACGGGCATCGACGCCTTCGAATATGAAGGCACCCCCGTGGGCGACGTCAGCGCCGTCTTCGACTACACCCCCGCCGGTGCCGACCAGCACAAAGTCGACGCCACACTTTCGCACAACCAGAACCACGTGGCCTTCGTCAGCGGCCTCTACAACGCCAGCGGCGCAGGCGCGCTCGACGCCACCGTACGCCTCGACTCGCTCCCGCTCTCCATGACGGCGCCCTTCATCCCCGACCAAATGGTCGTGCTCGGCGGCACCCTCGGCGGCGAAATCACGGCGCGCGGTCCCCTCTCCCGTCTCGACATCAACGGACAGCTCCTCCCGCAGGACATGACCTGCACGAGCGACATCTACGGCATCAAACTGCGCATGGAGAACGCCCCCATCCAGCTCGCCAACTCCACCATCCGCTTCAACCAGTACAAGGTCTACGCCACCGACGACACCCCGCTCACCCTCAACGGCAACGTCGACTTCTCCAATACCGACGCCATCGCGCCCACCCTCTCCCTCTACGGGCGCAACTTCAAGCTCATCGACGCCAAGCGCAACCGCCGCTCCGTCGTCTTCGGCGACATGTACGGCGACTTCTTCGCACGCGTCAACGGCACCCTCGACGACCTCCGCATGCGCGGCGTCGTGAAAGTGCTCAACACCTCCGACCTCACCTACGTGCTCGAGGACACCCCCCTCACCATCGACGACCGCCTCTCCGACATCGTCACCTTCGTCGACTTCTCCGCTCCGCCCGACACCACCGTCGCCCGCGAGCGCCGCACCTTCAGCGGCATGGACATGCAGCTCACCCTCAGCATCGAGGACGGAGCCATGCTCCGCGCCGAATTCTCGGCCGACAAGCAGAGCTACGTCAACGTGAAGGGAGAAGGCAACCTCGTGCTCAACAGCACCCCCGAAGGCCCCATGTCGCTCACCGGCCGCTACACCGTCAGCGAGGGACAGATGAAATACACCCTCCCCGTCATCCCCCTCAAGACCTTCACCATCACGCCCGGCAGCTACATTGCCTTCACGGGCGACCCCATGAACCCCTCGCTCTCCTTCGCCGCCACCGAGCAGACCAACGCCACGGTCAGCACCAACGGCACGAGCCGCTCCGTCACCTTCAACACCGGACTCTCCGTCAACGGCACGCTCGAGGACATGGAGCTGCTCTTCACCATCGAGGCTCCCGAAGACATCAGCGTGCAGAACGAACTGGCCGCCATGCCCAAGGAAGACAAGAACAAGCTCGCCGTCGGACTCCTCTGCACCGGACTCTACATGTCGGCCAGCAACACCTCCGGCATCTCCGCCAACAACGCCCTCAACAACTTCCTCCAGAACGAAATCAACAACATCGCCGGCAAGGCCCTCGCCACCACCGTCGAGATGAACGTGGGCATGGAGCAGACCACACGCGACGACGGCACCAGCCACACCGACTACTCCTTCAAGTTCTCCAAGCGCTTCTTCTCCAACCGCCTCAACGTCGTCATCGGCGGAAAAGTGAGCGCCGACGGCAACACCCCCGCCGGACAAAGCGGCGCATACATCGACGACGTCTCCCTCGAGTGGCGCCTCGACAATGCCGGCTCGCGCTACGTCAAGCTCTACCGCGAGCGCAACTACGACAACCTCGTCGAAGGCGAGCTCAGCGAGAACGGCGGCAGCCTCCTCATCCGCAAAAAGCTCGACAAACTCTCCGAGCTCCTCATCTGGCGACGGAAGGAGACCGGCACCCCATAGCCGCGTCCGCCCGTCCGCCGGCGCCACGCCCGATCCAGCGACCGCAAACACCACCCGCGGCCCTCCGCCGCCGAGGCACAGAAACGAACGCAGTCGAAAGCAGAAACGAACGCAGTCGTTTTCCCAAACGAACGCAGTCGAATCATTGCACGAAAGCCTTCCCAAACCACCACGAAGGCCTTCGCAAGTCCACACGAAGGCCTTCGCATCCATCCGCCACGGTCCTCCCCGCCCCCGCCCGCAGCGCCTCGGCCTGCGTTCAGGCGCAACAGCGCCCCGCTGCCGGCCTCTCGCCCCGGCGGCCGACAGCCCTTCGAACGAACAGTAAATCAACCGATGATGAAACGAAATACCATATTATATATAGTGCTTGCGGCGACGTTCCTCGTCGGCTGCTCCACGACGTCCAACCTGCCCGAAGGCGACGTGCTCTACACGGGCATCAAGCAGATCAACGTGGACGGCCGCAAGAACACGTATGCCGAGAGCGTGGCCCTCACCGAGATTGAAGGCGCGCTCGCCTACGCACCCAACAACTCGTTCATGGGCAGCAGCTCGCTGCGCATGCCCCCGCCCATCGGTCTCTGGATCTACAACTCGATGGTCAACAAAGAGCACAGCGCCCTCGGCGGCTGGCTGCTCCGCACGTTCGGCTCCACGCCCGTCACCATCGCACAGGTCAACCCCGACACCCGCACCAAAGTAGCCACCAACACGCTCCAGAACTACGGCTACTTCAGCGGCTACGTGAACTACGAGCTGCTTCCGCAGCGCAACCCGCGCAAGCAGAAGATACGCTACGACGTGCACCTCGGGCCGGCCTCCATCCTCGACACCCTCCACTACGCCTTCGGCGAGGGCGTGCAGGACAGCATCGTACAGGCCCACCTCGCGGAAAGCTATCTGCACGAGAACGACCAGTTCTCCGTGCCCAACCTGCAGGCCGAGAAAGAGCGCATCTCCGCCGACCTGCGCAACAACGGCTTCTACTACTTCCGCCCCGACTATATCCGCTACCTGGCCGACACGATCAATGAGCCGGGCAACGTGAAACTGCTCGTGGCGCGCGACCTCGACGCGCCCGACAACGCCGACCGGCAGTACTACATCGGCAACATCCACACCTACGTACGCCGCTCGCAGAGCACGAACCGCATGGCCACCACACGGCGCACCACCGTCGCCGACTCGCTCGCCGTGCCCCGCACCCCCACCGACTCGCTCTCCACCACGCGCACCGACTCGCTCGCGCGCCGCCGCACCGGCCGCACCATCGTCTACGACGACTCCATCGTGCGCCCCGGCTTCCGCTACGTCTACCAAGGACAACGCGAGCCCATCCGTCCCCGCGTCCTCTTCAAGAACTACACCTTCCGCCGCCAGCAGCTCTTCGACCAGTCGAAAATCAGCCGCACCATGACCAACCTGGCGAACATGCAGGTCTTCAGCAACGTCCAGTTCTCCTTCACCCCCCGCGACACCACCGCCACCTGCGACACCATCGACGTGCGCATCGATGCCACCATGGACAAGCTCATCGACACCGAATTCGAATTCGGCATCACACAGAAGAGCAACGCGCAGGTGGGCCCCAACGCCAAGGCCACCATCGCCAAGCGCAACGCCTTCGGACATGGCGAGACCCTGTCGGTGTCGCTGCGCGGCTCCTACGAATGGCAGACGGGCAACCGCCGCATGAGCGCCGACGGACAGCGCCCCGACTCCTGGGAGGCCGGGCTCGACGCCACGCTGGCATACCCCTGGCTGGCCTTTCCGGGACTGGCCGACCGCAACTTCACCTATCCGGCCTCGACCCACTTCAGCGTCAGCATCACCAACCTGAAGCGGGCCGGCTACTACCGTCTCGTGTCGGTAGGCGCAGAAGCCACCTACAACTATCAGACGGCGGCACGCTGGAAGCATTCGTTCACACCGCTCTCGCTCAC
This sequence comes from Prevotellaceae bacterium UBA1391, assembly GCA_002305265.1. Lineage (GTDB taxonomy): Bacteria > Bacteroidota > Bacteroidia > Bacteroidales > Bacteroidaceae > UBA3839. Next base: position 19,223 of record DBQP01000003.1, read on the forward strand.
CTACAACCGGCTGATGCAGACCTCCGCACGCTTCGACTCCATCACGAAGAGCAACCCCGCCCTCTACGTCTCGATGCGCAACCAGCTCATTCCGGCCATGCAATACGCCATCACCTACGACAACTCGGCCGACCCGCAGCGCCGCTTCACCACGCGCTTCACTGCCACCGTGAAAGAGGCCGGCAACCTGCTGAACGCCGTCAACATGGCGCTCGGACACGACTACAACCGGAAGGACAAGAAGCTGCTCGGCACGCCCTACAGCCAGTTTCTGAAGATCAGCACCGAACTCGTCAACAACTACAAGCTGACCAACAAGACACAGCTGGCCACGCGCCTGCAGGTGGGCGCCATCTGGAACTACGGCAACGCCACCTATGCCCCCTACAGCGAGATGTTCTACGTGGGCGGCGTCAACTCCATCCGCGCCTTCGGCGTCCGCACCATCGGCCCCGGCCGCTACTACGACCGCACGGGCCGCGGCACCTATCTCGACCAGAGCGGCGACTTCAAGCTGGAGGCCAACGTGGAATACCGCTTCAACGTCGTGAGCAACCTCTATGGCGCGCTCTTCCTTGACGCCGGCAACGTGTGGATGCTCAAGCACGACGAGACGCACGAAGGCGGCACCCTCTCCGACGGCGACTTCTTCCGCAGCCTCGCGCTCGGCACCGGATTCGGCCTGCGCTACGACCTGGAGTTCCTCGTCCTGCGCCTCGACCTCGGCATCGGCATTCATGCGCCCTACGAGACCTCGAAGAAGGGCTACTACAACATACCGAAGTTCGGCGACGGACTCGGCCTGCACTTCGCCGTCGGCTACCCCTTCTGACATCCGCCGGCGCGCCCCGCCCCGACCGGACAGCGGCGCACGCACAGCCGACAGCGCCCACGCCGGCTTCCGCACACTCCTCATCACCCCATCCCTGCTGACATGGCAAAAGAAAAAACAGCATACGTCTGCTCGTCCTGCGGCTACGACTCGCCGAAATGGATTGGAAAATGTCCCGCCTGCGGCGAGTGGAACACCTTTGCCGAAGTGCGCCTCGGTCCGAAGAAGGCCGTCGGCTCGCTCCGTTCCTCCACGCCGTCCACACCCTTCGCCGACTCCGGCCGAAGCCCCGTGGCGATGAGCCACATCCCGACAGCCGACGACCCACGCATCAACCTGCACGACGCGGAGCTCAACCGCGTGCTGGGCGGCGGCCTCGTGCCCGGCTCGCTCACGCTGCTCGGCGGCGAGCCCGGCATCGGCAAATCCACGCTCCTGCTCCAGACCATTCTCGGGCTGAAGGAGCGGCGCATCCTCTACGTGAGCGGAGAGGAAAGCGCCCGACAGATCAAGCTGCGCGCCGACCGCATCCTCGGACTCGACAATCCGCCGGCCACCGAGCCTTCGGCTGACGGCCCTGGCGCAGACTTCGCGCAGGCTGCCGCCGCCCACGTGCTCGTCGTGTGCGAGACAATGATCGAGACCATCTTCAAGCACATCGAGACCGTGCAGCCCGAACTGCTCGTGATCGACTCCATCCAGACGATTGCGACGGAAAACGTGGAGTCGTCGCCCGGCAGCGTCAGCCAAATCCGCGAGTGCGCCGCGCTCCTGCTGAAATACGCCAAGGAGAGCAATGTGCCCGTGCTCATCATCGGCCACATCACCAAGGAAGGCAGCATCGCCGGCCCGAAGATACTCGAGCACATGGTGGACACGGTGCTGCAGTTCGAGGGCGACCGCCAGTTCATGTACCGCATCGTGCGCGCCATCAAGAACCGATATGGATCGACGGCCGAGCTCGGCATCTACGAGATGCTGCACAACGGCCTGCGCCCCGTGGCCAACCCGTCGGAGCTGCTGCTCTCGCAAGACGCCGCGGAGAGCGGGCTGAGCGGTGTGGCCGTGGCCTGCGCCATGGAAGGAGCGCGCCCGCTCCTGATCGAGATGCAGGCGCTCGTGTCGACCGCCGCCTACGGCACACCGCAGCGCAGTGCAACGGGATTCGACATGCGCCGCCTGAACATGCTGCTCGCCGTGCTTGAGAAACGGGTGGGCTTCAAGCTCGCCCAGAAAGATGTGTACATCAATGTGGCGGGCGGACTGCGCATCGCCGACCCCGCCACCGACCTGAGCATCATCGCAGCCGTGCTCTCGTCGAACGTCGACATGGCCATCGACCGCACCATCTGCCTCTGCGGCGAAGTGGGACTGAGCGGCGAGATACGGCCTGTGAGCCGGATTCTGCAGCGCATCGGCGAGGCGGAGAAGCTCGGTTTCAAGGAAATCTTCATCCCACGCGCCAATCTCACGGGACTCGACACGCGCAAGTTCGGCATCAAGGTCGTGTCCGTAGGTCGTGTGGACGAAGCCCTGCGCACGCTGTTCGGCTGATCGCCCCTCGCACAACGACGACTACCGCCTGCCCCTTCGGCACCCACCAGCGGAGCACGGGCGCAAGGCTGCAAGCGTCGGACGCCTGCCCTCGTTTGGGCGGCATGCCGGATGGGCAGATGCCCTGTGCGGCCCAACAATAACCACAAAAAAGAAAATCCCGTCGGAGCTGCCGCAGGACTGTCCTGCCGCCGCTCCGACGATGCTACAAAAACCAACAAACTTCCCAGCTGAAATGAAAAGCAAATATTATGATGACATCGTCGCAGTGCTGCTCGAGCATCCCAAAGGCATGCGTGTGGGAGACATTGCGCGTCATATTTTCAATCAGCAATGCAATCTCTTCACCAGCGAACCTGAACGCCTCTACCTGACCATCTATGACTCGGTGCGCCACTATCTCTGGAAACAGAGCGCCCGGCGCAGCTCCGTGTTCAGACATGCCCGATGGGGCCGCTATGCACTGCGGCGCCACTATGCCAAGCAACTGCAGCTGGTGTTCAAGGATCCGTCCTCGTCGGTTCCGACAGGAACAGCGGCGGGCTCGAAGTCGAAACGGGACAGCCGCCATGCCGGCACGACGACGAAGGCCGAAATGCGGGATCTTTTTCCTGAATAAATCGCACTCTGGCGCATGCCGACAGGCCCGCAAGTGCTGCTGCCCGCTGCAGTCTGCACACGCCTCAGAGGATTTCGCCGCCTGCTCGGCCTGCAGCCGAGACCGTTCACTCAGCTTACCTGCTCCTGATTTTCCAACAACCGTTCCCACCGCTCAGCCTTTTTCTTCAGCAACGACCGACTTTCGCTGCACGTAACCGCTTTTCTGCCCTCACTTTTTTCGACCCACACTCCACCATCTTATTCATCAGCCAGCGCCACGAACACTTTTGCAACAACAAGCAGTTCGACGTTGGCTGCCCCTGCTGCGATTTCGACACCCAATGGCCGGTCTGGATGGGACATCCGTTGGAGGCTCGGCATGAGAACACATGAATGACGACATGCCATCGACAGGATGAAAGGACGAAGGATTCACGTCACTGGATGCAGGCGAGTTGAACGCCTGACGAAAGCCCATAAATCGTTTGCGAATACTCCTGAAAGAAAAAGCGCTGATTGACCCCACTGGAAGCGGCTTGAGAAGCCCATGAAGCGTTAAATATTTTAAATTTTTTTTGTGTGCACGGTAACAGTTTTGCGCATTTTCAAAAGACTATTGCAGATAAAAAAAATATCCGTATCTTTGCGTCATCCTAAAAACAATCTTTTTACCTTAAAAGAAGTTAATACCTATTGAGAACGAATGAGGGGCTTGTGAAAGTCCCTCATTTGTTTTTATGAAATGGGAGATGCGAAGGATGTCATGAAAAGACGCTGTCGATATACTGCGCTTGTTCTGTCCCTTCGCTATCTTTGTTTGCGTCAGAATGAATGGGCATGACTAGAGCGAGAAAGAACTGCGGCGGCGAAGCCAACGGACAAGCCGGCTCCAAGAAAAAATGTGCCCGGAAGCCTGGAAATAAAGCAAGGGATAACGAACGAAGGGCATGCACCCTCTTTGCCCTAAGCGCAAGCAAATGGCAAGCCTGGAGCCGTCCTGATGGCGGAAGGGAAGCACGCCCGTCGACGCTTGGAAAGGGACGCCGAATCCAGCCGTAGCGACATGACCCACAGAGAATGGGAAATTTGCAGAACTCAAATGGGAATTTTATAACATTTCGATGAAAAAAAGAGAGAATTGATGGCTCTTTCCAAACAAATTCTTATATTTGTCGCACCATCAATTTATTCATTTAAAACGAGATATTATGACAAAGACTGAACCCAAGAACGGCAAATTCGAACTGCTCGTATTGCCTTATGCGCCAGACGCTCTTGACCCCATCATCAGCCGCCAAACTATAGAGTTCCACCACGGTAAACACCTCCAGACATACGTAGACAACCTCAACGGCCTGATTCCCGGCACAGCCTGGGAAGGCAAGGCGTTGGAAGACATCGTGAAGGAGAGCACGGGCGGAATTGCCAACAATGCAGGACAGATTCTCAACCACAATCTCTACTTCAGCGCGCTGGCACCTGCCAAGGAAAACAATGCGCCGGAAGGTGCGCTGCTGGCTGCCATCACGGCAAGTTTCGGCTCGTTCGAGCAGTTCCAGCAGGACTTCGAGAAGGCAGGCACTACGCTCTTCGGATCGGGCTGGGTATGGCTCGCTCAGAAGAAGGACGGCTCGCTCGTCATCACGCAAGAGACGAACGCAGGCAACCCCATTCAGCATGATCTGAATCCGCTGCTCACATTCGACGTTTGGGAGCATGCCTACTACCTCGATTTCCAGAACCGCCGTGCTGCCCAGCTGCATGCACTTTGGCCACTGGTCAACTGGAGCGTTGTGGCATCACGCCTGGAAGCATAAGGCGATAGGACTGCTGACCCCGCACACTCGAAGGCCACGGCTGCACCGTTGTAGCGCCAACCCAGCGCACGGAGAGTGCGGACCCTATACCAATATAATAAGAGCCCACCGGTTTCTCCCCGCAAGAAGGGAAAGCCGGTGGGCTTCATTTTGTCGGCAACGCTGCGGCCGCCCCGCAGAAAATGGTCCTTACCCATCGCCCAAAGATGCGGCGGAAAAGTGCTGAGAGAGCGGCACGAGAACGTAGAGGATGCAAGCCCCAAAGACTCCTGACGCGGCGAAAGCCATCAACCCCATGCCTCATCAGCAGGCAGTGCATCGCACCAGCTCAGGAGGAGCGAACGTTTTATTGATGCTCGACATGCACGCGCTCCGTGGCAGGCTGTTCCCGGTTGCGGCGGTCAACCTGTGTGACCAACCGAGCCGCCAGGCTCATGAAAGCCATGCCCGCGGGGGAGGCAGGTTCGAGCACGGCGGGCGTGCCATTGTCGCCACTCTCGCACACATCCTGCACGAGAGGAATCTGCGCGAGCAGCGGCAGCTGGAGCTCGTCGGCCAAGGCCTTTGCCCCACCCTCGCCAAAGATGTAATAGCGTTCGTCGGGGTGCTGTGCCGGCGTGAACCAGGCCATGTTCTCGACGACGCCGAGAATGGGTACGTTCACCTTGTCGTTCAAGTACATGTTGATGCCCTTCCGTGCATCGGCAAGCGCCACCTGCTGGGGCGTCGATACGATGACGGCACCAGTGATGCCCAGCGTCTGCAGCAGGGTGAGATGGATGTCGGACGTTCCCGGAGGCGTGTCGAGGATGAAATAGTCGAGCTCGCCCCACTGGGCCTCGCCGATGAGTTGCTTGAGCGCATTCGAGGCCATTCCTCCGCGCCACAGCGTGGCTTGATCGGGGTTGACGAAGAAACCTATGGAAAGGAGCTTGACGCCGTATTTCTCAACGGGCACGATGAGGTCGCGGCCGTCGACTTGTTCCGAATAGGGACGCGCATCCTCGACTTGGAACATCTTGGGCATGGATGGGCCGAAGATGTCGCAGTCGAGCAGGCCGACGCGGTAGCCCAAACGGGCCAGTGCGATGGCCAGGTTGGCTGTGACGGTGCTTTTGCCCACGCCACCTTTGCCCGAGCTGACAGCAATGATGTTCTTCACGCCGGATAAGAGCTTGTCGGGTTCAGGCGGCAAAGCCGTGGCGGATTTGACGCCGATGGTGACGTTGACATCCGGACTGACATGCGCATGGATGGCAGCCTCGGCAGCCTTCACCACTGACTTCTGGAAGGGATCTGTCGGTTTGGGGAAGATGAGCGAGAAGGACACGTTCATGCCGTCGATGCGGAGGTCGTCGTCCAGCATCTCGCTTTCCAGCAGGTTCTTTCCATTGCCGGGATAGCGCACGGTGGACAAGGCATCGTGTATGAGTTTGGGGTATAATGTCATAAAAGAAGGGTTGAATGAAACATAAAAGATCGGCTTAGCGGCCGGTCGTACGTGTGCTGCGCACCTCGTGGTCGTAGCTCCGGTAGCCGTCGACGGGGATGTCTACCTCAGGCTCGGAGAGCTGGGCTTCATGCGGCAGGCGAAAGCAGAGATACTTGATGCTGAGTCCGCGGTCGAGCCACATGCGCTCGTAGTAGGTTTGAATCGATGTCAGCCACTCGGGCAACGCGCTGTCGGAATGATAGAGGTCGTCGGCCGCAGCTTCGATGGGAAGTTGGTTGTGCGTCACCATGAGCCGCGTGTAAGTGGCCATAAAAGGCGAGTCGGTCTTGAGATGAATACGCCCGCCATCGACCAGGAAGCGACGGTAGCGTTCCATGAAATAAGTGGAGGTGAGGCGCTTCGTCGCCTTCTTCATCTGCGGATCGGAGAACGTGAGCCAGATTTCTGTCACTTCGCCGGGCGCAAAGTACTCGTGGATAAACTCGATGTTGGTGCGCAGGAAGCCGACGTTCGGCAAGCCGTCTGCCAACGCTTCACCCGCCCCATGCCACATGCGCGAGCCCTTGATGTCCACACCGATGAAGTTGACGTCGGGAAAGCGACGCGCCAGCCCGACGGTGTATTCACCCCGTCCGCAACCCAGCTCGAGCACGATGGGGTTTGAGTTATGAAAAAACTGGTCGTGCCAGTGGCCACGCAATGCAAATCCCTCCTGGCGCAATTGCCAGTAAGGGCACTGCACGACCAATGGATTCTGCTCCATATCGGCAAATTTGGCGAGCTTGCCTTTTCCCATAAATCTTCAGTTCAGTTTGTAAAGCGCATGCTGCATGGAACGGATAGGGCTGCGCCATGCAGAAGGCGCAGCGGACGTTCTATTCGATGACGACGGTGGTCCAGCCGTGCTTGTCCTCTACGATACCGTACTGGATGTTGCGCAAATGATCGAACAACCGCTTGCTCACCGGACCCGGTTCGCTGCCGAAGTCGTAGCGCTTGCCTTTATCGAGGTCGTCGATGTAGGAAATGGGCGAGATAACCGCAGCCGTACCGCAGGCTCCGGCCTCCTCGAAGGTCTCGAGTTCCTCCTCGAGAATGGGGCGACACTCAACGGTCAAGCCCAAGTCAGCGGCCACCTGCATCAGACTTTTGTTGGTGATGCTGGGGAGAATGGAGGTAGACTTCGGGGTGACGTAGGTGTTGTTCTTGATGCCGAAGAAGTTGGCTGCGCCGCATTCGTCGATGTATTTCTTCTCACGGGCATCGAGATAGAACTCGCAAGCGTAGCCCTTCTTGTGCGCGATGTCGTTGGCCATGAGCGAGGCTGCGTAGTTTCCTCCGACTTTATATTTGCCCGTTCCAAGCGGAGCGGAGCGGTCATAGTCGCGGATGATGACGTAAGGATTGCTGGAGAAGCCGCCCTTGAAGTAAGGGCCGACGGGTGTGACAAAGATAATGAACAGATATTCGCTGGCAGGATGCACGCCCACCTGTGCGCTCGTACCGATGAGCAGCGGACGGATGTACAGTGTGGCACCGCTTTCATAGGGCGGGATGAAGCGCTCGTTGAGGCGCACCACCTTCTTCACCATCTCAATGAACAGCTCGGTCGACACTTCTGGCATCAAAATGCCACGGCACGTACTCTGCAGACGCGCAGCATTCTCATCGACGCGGAAGACACGCACTTTACCGTCGGGGCAGCGATAGGCCTTCAGGCCTTCGAACGCCTCCTGCCCGTAGTGCAGACTGGTGGCAGCCATGTGGAGCGGGATGGTCTCTTCACTGCACACCTCGATTTCGCCCCACTTGCCGTCGCGATAATAGCAACGTACGTTGTAGTCAGTCTTGTGATAGCCGAACCCGAGGCTCGACCAATCTAATTGTTCTGCCATAATATCCATGTTTTATAAGATTGCTGAGCAAGAAGAAAGCCGTCCTTGCAGTCAGACGGTCTCCCCGGTGCATGCTCAGGTGGCAACCACTGCACATACACCGCTTTCAATGCGCAAAGTTACTGAATTAATCCGAGAAAACGCCGCTTTTGTTACAAAAATTGGCAGATGGATACGAATTTGTCACAGCCCGAGCGAAAAGGCGAAGACGTTTCCGAAAGTAACGAACATTGATAGATTCAGGCAAGAAACGAGCTATTACTGTCCGCTAAACCATGA
>DBQP01000020.1 GCA_002305265.1 Prevotellaceae bacterium UBA1391
GGTAAAGCATAGTCAACATCAAATTTCGTATGCAGAAGCTCATTCGCATGAAGCGTTCGCCGGTGAACCTCTATGGTTGTTTGAGTTCGATTCTTTCTGTCGGGCGCTTTCTGTGGAGGTAGGCGCCGCTTTTTGCAAAGTTAGGTTTTTTTTTTGAGATGGGACTGCTTTGGATGTTTTTTTTGATGAAGCTTGCGGCGGTTTGGTGTTTATTTTGAAATATGGGCGGTGGGCCTGCTGCCTGCTGCCTGCGGCGTGGGTCGGGGCGGGATGGGGCGATGTGGTCCGTCGGCAGGATACGCAAGAACCCCGCAGGGCGGCTGTCAGGCGGATGGGCCTGCAGGGCTCTGCGGGGGCGGATGTGGAGGGGGTGGCTTCGAATCGTCCTACGCCCAGGTGGCGAGATGGTCTCTCCAGGCTGCGTCTGCGTCGCCGCCGGTTTCGGCCTTGAGCAAGTAGAGGAAGAGGGAGAGGGCGGTGGCATCGCGGTTGGCGCCAAAGTCGGCAATCGTGTGGTTGACCACGACGGTGTCGATCCGCCAAAGTTCGCCGGCGGGGACGAAGTGGGCCTCGAAGGCGCAGGCTCCCGTCCAGCTGCGGTAGTAGCGGATGTATTCCGCGTCGCAATACATGAACCAGTGGTCTTCCATGGCTTCCGGGATGTGGCCTCGCCGGAGTATCTGCATCTCCTGTTCGGTGAGGAAGATGCTGGTGTGCAGTGTGGAGACGCCTTCCCGGGGCATGTCCTCTATCTTCCAGCTGGAGCGGGTGGCCGTCTGGCGTCGGTCGGGCATGGGGTCGGCACCGGTGAAGTGCTTGCCCATGTGGCCCAGACCGAGCTTCCAGAGCATGAGGGATTGTAACTCTTGCGGGGTGATGCTTTCGTCGGGTTGGGTGGCAGTGGCTGACGAAAGCTTGTAGGTGGGCGCGGGCGCTGTGGCCGCTGCGGGGGCTGCTGCCGGCGCTGGGGCGGAGGTGCTGCCGCGGGTGTCGCCTCGTGGGGTCGGTGGCCGGTGGTCGGGGTCGGGTCGGTCGCTGTCGGAGGAGAGGCGGACGTGGGGGACGAAATGCTGGTAGAAGCGTGTGACGACGGCGCGCATCTCGTCGGGGAGGTAGGTGAGGGCCTTGGCTGCCATCGCGTCGGGGATGCCCCAGATGGCTTCTGCGATGCTGCCGACGATGGCTCCGAGCGTGTCGGCGTCGGCGCCGAGGCTCACGGCCCGCCGGACGGCATCCTCGAAACTGCGGCTCTGCCCGATGATCCAAAGGGCGACGGGCACGGTGCCTTGGCAGGTCTCGTCGAAATGGTTCTGCACGTCTGCGCGCCGGATGTGTAGGTTGTAGCCGGAAAAGGCGGCACAGGTGCTGAGCAAGTGCTGCAGCTGCGCGGGCCCGAAGGTGTCGTTGCTGCGTTTCAGTTCGAGCGCGGTGTGGATGGCCAGGGCTACGGTGCGCGCCCCCTTGATGCCTTCCGGATGGTTGTGGGTGCATGCGGCGGAGAGGGCGGCCTTGGACTGCATGGTGGAGGACTGGCGGTAGGCCCATGCCACCGGACTGACGCGCATGGCTGCGCCATTGCCGTAGCTGTTGTAGGGGCGCGGGTTGCGGCTCTCTACCCAGGCGCGGAAGCGCCCGCCGTAGGCACCCATGGGGTCGGGATAGCGCCGGCACCATTGATGCAGCGAGGCTCCGAAGTCGGTTCCTTGGAGGATGGCATCCATGACGGCGACCGTGCAGATGGTGTCGTCGGTATAGCCGCAGCCTGCGGCGAAGAACTCGAAGTGGTAGTTGTTGGTCGGGTTGAACTCGAAACGGCTGCCTGCGATGTCGCCGATGATGGCTCCTAACATGACTTCTTCTTGATTTTGATGGTCAGATGGATTTGCTGCTCGGGGTGGGCGTCGCCGTTGAGTTTGCAGATCCGGCACTCGAAGATGTCGGTCCAGCCCATTTCCAGCAGTGCGGCAATTGTGTCGTTGTCCTCGCGGGGGATGTAGCCGAGGCAATAGGTTTCGTTCTCCTCCTCGTCGTCGAACATCACGGCCACGGCTTCCGGGTCGTAGCGGTTGCCGAGGTCGCGCTCCAGGCGGAGCAGGGTGCCCACTTCGAGCTTGTCCCACACTTCATCGGCATCATGATACATGCGACCAGCCAAATGGCAACTCATGAAATACTTTTTTCTAACTTCCATGACTTTAGACGTTTTTACGGGTTACGAATCATTTGTCGCCCGCAAGTTAGGCATGGCATGTTCCAAATCGCGGTACATGTATCCGAAAAGCATTGTTTTCTATCAGAAAATCATCATTTTCCGTCGTTTTCCGCCGCATCGTAGCGGTCGATGGCCTCCTGATGCCAGCGTCGGATGTCGTCGGCAAGCGACGGAGGGGAGAGAACTTGCAGCCACTGGCCGCGGGAGAGCAGATGGGCCTTCAGGTCGTTGGTGGGTTTCATGTACAGCTCGAAGTCGGCATAGTCGGCTGTGCTGCCCAGTTCTTTCTGCGAGGGGTGGAGCGGAAGATCGCGGAGATAGCAGGGTTCTGTTCCGTAGGCGCGGAGCACGATGCGCTCGGGCGCCAAGTCGTTGCTGATCATGACGCCAAAGCTGTCGCTGAAGAAGGTGGAGGCATCGAAGGTGCTGTCGATCTCGAATTTCTCCTCCGTCAGTTCCATCTGCTCGATGCGGTCGAAGGAGAGAATGCCGAAGTTGCCATTGGGATACCTGGCGAGAATATACCAGCGCCGGTGGAAGAGCTTGATGCAATAGGGGGCAACGACGTAGGTCTTGGATTCGGCGGACTGATAGCGCCGGTAGTGCACGGACAGCATCTGATTGGCTTTCATCGCATGGATGACGATGCGGAGCAAGTCGCCGTTCGACGGGATGTGCTCCAGCAGGATGCGGTCTTGCAGCGACAAGCTTTCGGATATCAAGTTGTGCACGCTCAGCGTGGTCAGCATCCAGTTCTGCACGCTTTCCTCTCGCAAGACATGCTCGTTGCCGACGAAATACTTGTAGCCGTTCTTGCGGTCGCAGTCGATGAAGATGCCGAAGATGTCCTGAATGGCATCCTTGTGGCGGTTGAAGGTGGTGCGGGCGAAGGGCACGCCGCCGCTCATGTCGGTGGCCACCCACTTTTCGTTGATTTCGGTGAGACTGATTCTTCTGGCGCGGCGGATGACATTGACCAGCCAGATGTATTCTTTGAACAATGCGGGAATCTTCATGGCTCAGGTGGATTGACGAGGTGTTTGATCTGCGTTTGGAGCTGCCAACCCCAAACGTGCGTGTTCCCGGCAGCGGGCTGGGGGCGGGGCAAAGATATGGAAATAAATTGAATATTCGTGGAACGAATCGCCCCGATTGCGTGTTTTCTTCCACGTGGGCGCAGCAAGTGCGTCATGCGACGAGCGGGCGCAGGCGCGACGCATCGAATGAAAAAAATCCGTGCAAGCAAGGGGCTTGCACGGATTTCTCGATGAATGTTTGCTTCGTATGAGCTTCTCAGCTTCACTTCACCTCCTC
>DBQP01000007.1 GCA_002305265.1 Prevotellaceae bacterium UBA1391
AGTTTAGCGGACAGTAATAAAAAATTATTTCCTTCATTCGTAAAAAAAAGATAATTTAAGGCACATTTGGGTGCATTTTATGGCAAAACTATTGATTTAAGTCATTTCGTTTTTGTTTCTACGGCTCTTTTCTTTTCTGAGCGGTTGGCATGGCGATGTAGAATGGGGAGGAGTTGAAAGTTTTCAAAAATGTTGCACTGTATTGAAATAGGTGTTGCAAATTATAATGCAGCTGCTTGGTGGATGCGTTTGCGTGCTGCCTCGATGAGGGTGTCGCGGCGTTTCTTGAGGTCGAGGCTGTCGAGGCTGACGACGGTGTCGGGCGCGATGCCGAATTCGATGTGCTGGCGGTCGGTGTCGAGCGTGATGCTGGCGGAATAGCGCACGCCCCATCCGTTGGGAAGTTCAGACGTGAAGGGCAGTCCCGATCCGCCGCCTGTGGTATCGCCGAGGAGCGTGACCAAAGGCGCATGGCGCATGACGTTGACAAAGTCGTTGGTGGCGGAGTAGCAGCCGCGGTTGGTGAGCACGACGGCCGGCTTCTGCCATCGGTAGCCGTCGGCGGGATTGACCCAGTCGGCCGAGGGGGAGGAGAAGCTGTTGTGGCCGCTTCCGGTCTTGTATTGCGTGTAGCCGCAGAGCGTGCGCTCGTTGATGAAGCTGGCGGCTAGGCGTCTCGATGCCGTCAGTTGTCCGCCGCCATTGTCCCGTACGTCGATGATGAGGCCGCGGCACATGCGCAGCGAATAGAGCACGTCGGAGATGTTGCCTTCGCCCAGGCCGTTCTCGAAACTGGCGACGCGAAGGTAGCCGACGTTGTCGTCGAGGACGCGGTAGCTCATGCCGGAGCTGACGCTGTAGTCGTTTCCCGTGCCGAGATAGTCGTCGACGAGGTCGGCGCTGAAGTTCTTCGGGTAGGCCTCTCGGTAGCTCCAGTCGTGTCCGTAGGTGGAGGAGCGCCAGAGATTGACGTGGCCGTCGCGCAGTTCACTGAGCATGTTGCAGAGAACTTGGAAGAGTGCGTCGTCCGTCATGTCGGGCCGGATCATCGCCCGGTAGCGGGTGTGCACCTCATCCCAGTCCACGCCCAGCACCTCGGCCTTGAGTGGGAAGAAGCAGTAGTGCTCGTCCATGATGCGCCACAGCGCCTCGAAGTTGCCTTCGGGCGTGTCGGAGGAGGGGTATTCCTCGTCCACGCAGGAGCTGAGGCTGCCCATGGCGACGACGGCCACGAGCAGTAGCGTCAGTGCAGCGCGTACATATATATAGAGCTGGCGGTGTAATTCGGATAGCTTGGCGGATGTGTTCATAGATGCTGGAAGGTTTGCACGAGGCCGAACATGAAGGTGTGGGTGTAGGAATGATAGCGGATGTCGTGGAAGCGCGACTGCATGAGCGTGGCGTCGTAGCCCAGCCGGAGTGCGGTCTGGCGCTTGCGGCGGAGCTGGATGTCGAGCATGATGTTGCCGCGCAGCGAGGGCATGTTGGCGGTGTGGGCAAAGACAAGGGTCTGCTTTTCCTGATCGAGCACGAAGGCTTCATAGTAGGACTGTCCATAGCGGGGGGAGAAGGCCAGTCCGACGAGGGGGACCGACGCGCCGACATGGAGAGCGCAGGCGCGCTTGAGCATGCGGAAGCGGTAGGTGGCATGAGCGGCCGCGTCGAGCGTCAGGCTGGCTTTGGCTTGCGCGGGATTGTTGCCGTTGCGCTCGTTGTAGATGGCGCCGATGTAGCCGGTGAGCATGGGGCCAGCCTCAAGTTGGAAGCGAGGGTGCAGTCCGCGGCCGATGCAGGCGTACTGCCAGGAGAGGGCATAGCACACACCTCCGGCATATTCGTCCACGTTGCCGGCGGGATTGTCGAGCATCGAGAAGTCGATGTCGGCGGAGGTGCGGAAGGAGACGCGCAGCTGCTCCACGCGTTCGCCGCTGCTAAGCCAGCGCGTGAGGCGGCGGGAGTCGTGATGAAAGCGCAGGTTCAGTCCCGTGTAGTTGTAGGGCGAGAGGTAGGTGTCGAGCACGTTGGCACTGCCAAGGCCGACGGTGGTGGCCCGCCAGCGCAATTTCCGGGCTTCTTCGGCTGCCTTCAGCTCCTCCTCCGCGAACTGTTGGCTGGACGTTGCCGGCGTTTGGCTGAACGCGGCAGCCTCTTGGCTGGAGAAGCGGTGCGGGCTGTCTGGAGTGGAGAGGCCCGGACGTGCTCCTGCAGGGGTGGATGCGATGGTGTCGGCCTGCTGGCTGAATGCAAAAACGGAGGCTTGCAACAGTAGAAAAAAAGTTGCAAGTCTCCGTAAACTTTTTAAATAAAAACCAATCATACGGTAGGATGAATACGTTGGTATTGCGTCGTCATTCCCTTGGGCCAGGCATCAGAAGAGTCTGAGTTGCCCAGCGCGCTCGTTGCTTTGTGCGTCAGAAGAGTCTGAGCTGCCCCGTTATTTCGTCGCGCAGCTCATCGTCGCTCTTGTCGTCAGGCGGGGTAGATGCAGCCGAAGTAGCATTTTCCATCTCGTCGTCGCCGGCAAGCGGTGCGGTGTCTTCGTCTTCGCTGTCGTCGTTGCCCTCGTCCTCGGATTCAGGCAGGCGTGTCGGCTCGAGCTCGACGACTTGGTCGAGGGCAAAAGTAGTGAGTCGCTTGCCTTTGGCTTTGAATCCCTTGACGGCGATGAACTCCTCGGCGTCGATCTCGAGGGGGCCGCGGAACGTGTCCGGTTCGGCAAAGGTGAGCTCGAGACGCGGATAGACCGTGTCGGTGAGCAGCAGCAGGCGCGATTGCTCATTCTCGCCCAGGAAGGACTGACGCTTCGTCAGCGCGTCCATGGTGAAGCGCTTGATGTAGGGGTAGCCGTCGTTGTCGGCATCAATCAGCACCGCTGTCCACACCTTGTTGGGCCGATATTTCTCGATGCGCAGCAGATGCTGCTCATAGTGGTTGTTGGTGTCGAAGTCGGTGAGGTAGTATTCGCCGTTGGGAAGCACCACCAAAATGTTGTTGCCCGAGTGGAACTCGCCCAGGTAGGTGCCGTGCTCGTCGTAGTTGATGCGCTGAATGTCGGCATCGTACCAGACTTTCCGTCCTCCCAGCGTGCTGCCGCCATGACTCTTGAGCAGAATGCGGAAGATCTCGTTCTTGGTGAGCAAGTTGCCTCGCGACGCACGTCCCTTGATGGCGATCTCCGAAAAATCCTTCTCGAAGGTGAGTCTGCGGAGTTTTTCCTGTGGCTTCAGCGTGACGCGGATGACCTCGGCCTCGCCGTTGGAGTTCGCCGTGAAGTAGGTGATGCGCGACTTGGGCGTTCCCATCGTCACGTCGTACTCGCGGTCGCGGGTAATCGACGTCACGTTGAATCGCTTGATGTAGCTCACGCCCGAGGCCCCGTCCTTGTAGCAGACGTTGTAGATGGTGCGCTTGTCGTTGCGCTTGAAGACGTCGATGTGCAGAATCTCGCATTTGCGTTTCTCGCGCTTGCACTTCTCGTTCTCGCCTACGAAGACCTTGTCGGCCACCTTCACGACCTTGTAGGTGCCGTCGCGGTAGAACAGAATCACGTCGTCAATGTCGGAGCAGTTGCATACAAACTCGTCTTTCTTGAGGCCCGTGCCGATGAAACCTTCCGCACGGTTGATGTAAAGTTTCTGGTTCGCCTCAGCCACCGTGGCGGCAGCGATGTTGTCGAACGAGCGTATCTCGGTGAGACGAGGATGGTTGGCACCGTACTTTTCCTTGATGTAGCGGAACCACTGCGCAGTCACCTCGACCAGGTTGGCGAGGTCGCGGTCTACTTCCGCGATTTCAGCTTTGAGACGGGCGAGCAGCTCGTCGGCCTTGTCTTTGTTGAATCTCAGAATGCGCGCCATGCGGATGTCCATCAGACGGAGAATGTCGTCTTTGGTCACTTCGCGCACAAACTGCGGGTAGAACGGGGTGAGTCGCTCGTCGATGTATTCGCAGGCGGCATCCATGGACTTCGCGTTCTCAAACTCACGCGCCTTGTAGATGCGTTCCTCGATGAATATCTTCTCGAGCGAACTGAAGAAATATTGCTCCATCAGTTCGCCGCGCCGGATTTCCAGCTCCCGCTTGATCAGGTTTTTCGTGTTGTCTACGGAACGTCGCAGCACGTCGCTGACAGTGAGGAATTGCGGGCGCTGCTCATCCACGACGCAGCAGTTCGGCGAAATGCTGATTTCGCAGTCGGTGAAGGCGTAGAGCGCGTCGATTGTTTTGTCAGAGGACACACCGGGCATGAGATGAATGAGAATCTCCACGCCGGCAGCGGTCATGTCTTCCACTTTGCGCACCTTGATTTTCCCTTTCTCGGCGGCTTTCAGGATGGAGTCGATGAACTGACTGGGTTTCTGAGGCGATCCCGTCGTTTTTCCAAAGGGAATTTCTGTGATGGCAAGCGTCTTGTTGTCTCTTTTTTCTATCTTGGCGCGTACGCGGACCACGCCGCCGCGCATGCCGTCGCTGTATTTGCTCACGTCGATGCTGCCTCCCGTCGGAAAATCCGGGAAGAGTTGAAAGGGCTCATCGTACAGATAGTGGATGGCGGCGTCGCAGATTTCGTTTAGGTTGTGGGGCAATATCTTGCAGGAAAGTCCAACGGCAATGCCTTCCGCTCCCTGCACCAGCAGGAGCGGGAACTTGACCGGAAGCGCAATCGGTTCCTTGTTGCGTCCGTCGTAGGATAATTTCCACTCCGTGGTCTTCGGATTGAAGACGACGTCGAGAGCGAATTTCGAGAGGCGTGCCTCGATGTAGCGGCCGGCGGCTGCGTCGTCGCCAGTGAGGATGTTGCCCCAGTTGCCCTGACAGTCCACCAGCAATTCTTTCTGTCCGAGCTGCACGAGCGCATCCTTGATGGAGGCGTCTCCATGCGGATGAAACTGCATCGTGTGGCCGACGATGTTTGCCACCTTGTTGTAGCGCCCGTCGTCCATGCGTTTCATCGAATGCAGGATGCGACGTTGCACCGGTTTGAGTCCGTCGCCGATGTGCGGAACGGCACGCTCCAGTATCACATAAGAAGCATAGTCGAGAAACCAGTTCTGATACATGCCGCTCAGGTGGTGCGTGATGCCGTCCGTCATCTTCGTCGGGTCGAAGTCCGACTTCGTGCCCGAGCCCATGTCCTCCAGGTCGATTGCGCCATCTGCCGCATCGAAATCGCCGTTCGCCGCATCGCCATAGTCGTCCGATGTGGTCTCAAGGCTCTCGTCGGTCGCGCTCTCGGCGCTCAGATGCTCTTCTTCGTTGAAATCCTTCGTT
Organism: Prevotellaceae bacterium UBA1391; assembly: GCA_002305265.1. Classification (GTDB taxonomy): domain Bacteria; phylum Bacteroidota; class Bacteroidia; order Bacteroidales; family Bacteroidaceae; genus UBA3839. The sequence goes on from DBQP01000007.1 coordinate 5,272, forward strand.
TCGTCGCTCATTATTTGTCTGGAGATTACGTCTGTGGAATTGTAATTTTTATCGTGCAAAAGTAGTGAATTTATTCGGAAAAAGGAAATAAAAGACTAACTTTGCATGCTGAACAGCCGCACTTTTTGCGGCACAATCTGCTTTCAACATGAATATAACTGTCATTGGCGCCGGGAACATGGGCGGCGCGCTCGTCAAGGGCTGGTATGCCGCCAGTGCCCAAGGTTGCCATGTGGAGGAGGACGACACGCTCCAGCTGACGGTCACTGCGCGCTCGCAGTCTACGCTCGACCGCATGCGATCGGCATGTCCCGGCATCAGCACGTCGCTCTCGAACACCTCGGCCCTGACCAGCGCCGACGTTGTTGTGCTGGCCGTCAAGCCTTGGCTCATCCAGCAGGTGATTCAGGAAATTGCTTCTGCGCTGGATGCGCGTCCCCGTCTTGTCTGCAGTGTTGCCGCCGGCGTGAGCGCCACCAATCTGCAGCAGCTTTTCCATCAGTCGGATGCCGCTGTCGAGCATGCCTATTTTTATTGTATGCCCAACATCGGCGCCGAGTTCCAGGCGAGCATGACCTTCCTCTCGCCCGCTTCCGGCACGTCGCCTGCCGACCTCGCACGCGTGGAATCTCTCTTTTCCCTTGTCGGCCGCACACAGGTGGTCGACGACCATCTCATGGGTCCGGGCATGATGATGGCGGGCTGCGGCATCGCCTACGTCATGCGCTTCGTGCGCGCCCAGATGGAGGCCGGCGTGGAGATGGGTTTCTATCCTCGTCAGGCGCTCGACATCGCGCTGCAGACCATGGAAGGAGCCACTGCGCTGCTGCGTGCCACGGGTGAGCATCCCGAAGCGGCCATCGACCGCGTGACGACACCGGGCGGTGTCACCATCAAAGGACTCAACGAGCTCGACCATGCCGGATTCAACTCCGCCGTCATCCGTTGTCTGAAGGCCGGCCTGCACTGACGTGCGTCTGCAGTGTAGGGCCATGCCTTGCTTCCGACCTCAACCTTTTCTCATGAAAACATCACACCTAATCCTTGTTCTTCTGCTCCTTTTGTGTCCGTATGCCCGCACTGCCGCGCAGCAGGTGCGGCGGGAGGCGGACGGCGTCACCCTGCTGCTGCCACAGTCCCGCGCGGGTGGGGCACGAATGGTCCGGCTGCGCGTCGTGAACGAGCGCATCATGCGCCTGCAAGCCACACCCGAGACCGCGTGGCCGGAGTGGCAGAGCCTGACAGTCCTGCCGCAGCCGCGCTTCCGCCGTTTCCGCGTCGAGCAGACGCCGCAGGAAGTGTGCGTCACGACCGACTCGATGCAGGCACGGCTTCGGCTGAAGGACGGGCGCGTGCGCTATTTCGATGCGCAAGGCCGATTGCTGCTGGCCGAGACCGAAGAAGGCGGGAAGCGCTTCTCCCGCTTCGAGGTGCCTCAGCGCGAGATCGGGGTCGGCACGCTCACACCGCAGCAGCGCACCGCATGGAGCATCGGCATGCAGTTCGACAGTCCGCCCGACGAGGCGTTCTACGGCCTCGGACAGCACCAGTCGGATGAGTTCAACATGAAGGGACGCAACGAGGAACTCTTCCAGTACAACACCAAGATTGCCGTCCCCTTCGTGCTCAGCACGCGCCGATACGGTCTGCTCTGGGACAATTATTCTTATGCGCGCTGGGGCAATCCGGCCGACTACCTGCAGCTTCACCATGCCTTCAAGCTCTACGACAGCGAAGGCCGTGAAGGTGCGCTGACAGGACGCTACGTGGCGGCTGACGGCCGCACGCTGACGCGCCGCGAGGACTCCCTCTTTTTTGAGAATTCCGAAACCATCGGACATTTGCCGGCCGGCTTTCCGCTTCGCGGCAGCACCGTCGTCTTCGAAGGCTCCATCGAGCCCTCGGAGTCGGGGGTCTGCCGCTTTTTGCTTTACTATGCCGGCTATGTGCGTGTGTCGATCGACGGTCGCGAGGTCGTCTCCGAGCGCTGGCGCACCGCATGGAACCCCAATTCCTATAAGTTCGAGGCCCGTCTCGAGGCCCGCCGTCGCCATCATCTGCGCGTCACGTGGCGTCCCGACGGCGACGTCTCCTACTGCGGACTGCGCGTGGCCGCGCCTCGGAGCGAGTCCGAGCAGCAGGGACGCCTGAGCGTGTGGTGCGAGATGGGGCGTCAGCTCGACTATTATATGATAGCCGGCGCCACGGCCGACGACGTCATCAGCGGCTATCGTCGCCTCACAGGCCGCGCGCCCGTCCTGCCGCGCTGGGCCCTCGGATTCTGGCAGAGCCGCGAGCGCTACAGCACGCAGGCAGAGCTTGTCGGCACGCTGGCTGAGTTCCGCCGCCGCCACATTCCCGTCGACAACATCGTGCAGGACTGGAATTACTGGCCAGAGAACGCCTGGGGCAGCCACGAGTTCGAGGCCTCGCGCTATCCCGACCCGCAGGCCATGCTCGACAGCGTGCATGCGCTCCACGGCCGATTCATGCTCAGCGTCTGGCCGAAGTTCTATGCCTCCACCGCGCATTACCGCGAACTTGACAGCCTCGGCTGGATCTATCGCCAGGCCGTGCGCGACAGCATCCGCGACTGGGTGGGTCCGGGCTATGTCGGCTCCTTCTACGACGCCTACAGCCCCGGCGCGCGCCGCCTCTTCTGGCGGCAGCTCGACGAGCACCTCTATTCGCGTTTTGGCCAGGGCATCGACGCCTGGTGGATGGATGCCTCGGAACCGAACGTCCGCGACTGCACGCCCATGTGGTATCGCAAGGCGCTCTGCGGCCCCACGGCCTTGGGCGCATCGACGGAATACTTCAATGCCTACAGCCTCGTCAATGCCGAGGCCATTGTCAGCGGACAGCGCGAGGCGGCCCCCCGCAAGCGCGCCTTCCTGCTCACGCGCAGCGGCTTCGCCGGCCTGCAGCGCTTTGGCACGGCCTCGTGGAGCGGCGACATCGGCACGCGCTGGGAGGACATGCGGGCCCAGATGTCGGCCGGACTCAACTATGCCGCCAGCGGCCTTCCCTTCTGGGGCATGGACATCGGCGGCTTCTGCGTGGAAGACCGCTATGTGCGGGCCCAGCGCGAGTTCGACCGCACGGGACGGGAGAACGACGACCTGAAGGAGTGGCGCGAGCTCCAGGCCCGCTGGCATCAGTTCGGATGCTTCGTGCCCCTCTATCGTGCCCACGGGCAGTGGCCGCAGCGCGAGGCCTGGCACATCGCCCCCGAGGGCCATCCCGCCTACGAGAGCATCGTCTACTACCATCGTCTTCGTTATCGCCTGATGCCCTATCTCTACAGCATGGCCGGCTGGGTGAGCCTGCACGACTACACCATGATGCGGCCGCTGCCTATGGACTTCCCCTCCGACACTGCCGCCCGCGCCATCTCCGACCAGTGGATGTTCGGGCCCTCGCTCATGCCGTGCCCCGTCGGCCACTACGGCGCGCGCGCCCGCAGCGTCTGGCTCCCCGCCGGACGCGGCTGGACCGATTTCGCCACAGGCCGCCACTATGCGGGCGGCCAGCGCGTGGAGTTGCCTGCCCCCTATGGCCGCCTGCCGCTCCTCGTGCCCGACGGAAGCATCCTGCCTCTCGGTCGGCCGATGGAGTGGTCGGACCAGCTGCCGCAAGACACGATCGACATCCACGTCTTCGGTGGGGCCGACGCCACCTTCGCGCTCTATGAGGACGACGGCGTCAGCACCGCCTGCGAGCAGGGCGCCTATGCCGTCATCACGTTCCGCTACGAAGCAGCCACGCGCCTGCTCACCATCAGCCAGCGCAAGGGACGTTTCGAGGGCATGCTCTCCCGCCGCACCTTCCGCATCGTCAGCCATCAGCCAAAGCAGCCGCCCATGCCGGTCGAGGCACCGCTCACGGAGGCCAACAGCACGCTCGTGCGCTACGACGGGCGTTCCGTCGCCCTCGCCCTGTAGCCGCAGGCCAGCCGCCGTGTCGCCCGCCGCCGAAGACATGCGCATGCAGCGGGTAGCATCCGCCTCGCCCGTGCGTCCGCCCGTCGCTTTCCTCTTCGCACGAAGGCCTTCTCGTGGCCCTGCGAAGGCCTTCCCGATGCGTTGCGAAGGCCTTCTCATTTGCAAGTTGCTGTCTGCTGCGCGGCTGTGCGCTGCGCCCGCTGCGCTGCGACGGTGCCGGCCCTTTCTTTCTTGATTTCTTCACCTTAACACTTCGTTACCATGACCATGACATCCATCCGAAAGTCGGCTGCGGCCGTCGTGCTGTGCTCATTGCTGGGCGGCAGCGCGGTGGCGCAGGACCGCCCCGTCTACCTCGACGCCTCGGCACCCCTCGAGCGTCGCATCGACGATGCGCTCAGGCGCATGACGCTGCATGAGAAAATCCAGTTGCTGCACGCGCAGAGCAAGTTCACTTCGGCCGGAGTGCCGCGCCTCGGCATCCGTCAGCTCAACATGGACGACGGGCCGCACGGCGTGCGCGCGGAACTGAAATGGAACGACTGGGACTCCGCCGCGTGGACGAACGACTCCTGCGTGGCGTTTCCCTCGCTCACGTGTCTGGCCGCCACGTGGAATCCGGCCATGGGCGCGCTGTATGGCCATGTCCTCAGCGAGGAGTTCGCCTATCGGGGCAAGGACATGATCCTGGGGCCGGGCGTGAACATCTACCGCCATCCCTTCAACGGCCGGAATTTTGAGTACATGGGCGAGGATCCCTGCCTGGCCGGCCGCATGGTCGTGCCTTACATCGAGGCGGCGCAGCGCAACGGCGTGGCCTGTTGCCTGAAGCACTTCTTCCTCAACAATCAGGAGACGGACCGCTGGGACGGCAACGTGAACGTCGACGAGCGGGCAGTGCATGAGATCTATCTGCCAGCCTTCAAGCAGGCGGTGCAGCAAGCCCACGTGTGGGCCGTGATGGGCAGCTACAACAAATGGAACGGCGTGCACTGCAGTCACAACGACTCGCTGCTGAACGGCATACTGAAGCGCGACTGGGGCTTCGACGGCGTGGTCGTGAGCGACTGGGACGCCACGCACGATGCACGGCAGGCGGCCACAGGCGGTCTCGACCTCGAGATGGGCACTACGCGCGGCACGGCGCCGAAGGGCGAGCCCTTCACCTACAACCACAGTTTTCTGGGCGACGCCTTCGAGCGCGCGGTGCGGGAGGGCGTATGGCCCGAATCGCTCGTCGACGAGAAGGCGCGCCGCGTGCTACGCACCATCTTCCGCACGGCCATGAATCCCGCCAAGACCATCGGGTCGATGTGCTCGGAGGAACACTACGCAGCCTGCCGCACGATGGGTGCGCAGGGCATTGTGCTGCTGAAGAACGACCGACAGGTTCTGCCGCTGCAGGCAGGAAGATATCGCCGCATACTGGTGGTGGGCGAGAACGCCACCCGCTCGCTCACGCAGGGCGGCGGCTCGTCGGAACTGAAGACAAAATACGACGTGTCGCCGCTGGAGGCGCTGCAGCAGGAGTTTGGCGAGCGCGTCGTCTATGCGCAGGGCTACAGCAGCGGGCGCGCCCTCTACGACCGTGTCGACGCCGTGCCCGCCGCCCTGCAGGACAGTCTGCGCCGCGCCGCACTCGCTGCCGCCCAGCAGGCCGACCTCATCATCTTTGTGGGCGGTCTCAACAAGAACCGCCAGCAGGACTGCGAGGACAGCGACCGCGAAAGCTACCATCTCTCCTTCGGACAGGACGAGCTGATTGCCGCATTGGCGCGCACGGGACGTCCCGTGGTGGTGGCCAACTTCGGTGGCAATGCCTATGCCATGCCGTGGATCGAGCAAGTGGCCGGTGTGCTCCACTGCTGGTATTTGGGCAGCGAGGCGGGCCATGCGCTGACCGACGTGCTGACGGGACGGGTGAATCCAAGCGGACGTCTGCCGATGACGTTTGCAAAAAGGGTGGAGGACTACCCGCCGATGCAGTACGGACGAGAGGCCTATCCAGGCGTCGACAAGCAGGTCTACTATCGCGAGGGCATCTTCGTGGGCTATCGTCACTTCGTCAGCCGGAAGGTGAAGGCGCTCTTCCCCTTCGGCTACGGACTGAGCTACACGACTTTCCGTTACGGTCGGCCGCGGCTGGACCGCACGCAGCTGACAGCGGGAGGCTCCATTCGGTTGACGGTGGACGTGACGAACACCGGCGCACGACGCGGCGAGGAGGTGGTGCAGCTCTACATCGGCGAGGACAAGCCCGTCGTGGAACGTCCGGCCCGCGAGCTGAAGGACTTTTCGAAAGTGGGCCTCGATCCCGGCGAGACGCGTACGCTGACGTTTGAGATTCGCCCCGAGATGCTGCAGTACTACTCGTCCGACCTCCATCGATGGACGTCGACACCCGGCAGCTTCCACGCCTACGTCTCCGCATCGAGCGAGGACGTCCGAGGCGCCGTGGCCTTCGAACTGAAATAGGACGCCTTCGTCCTTTGTCGCCTGACGCAGCATCCTGTGCGCAGCCATGAGCTGTGGATAGAAAAAAGGTGTCATCCTCCACTTTCAAAACGCCGTCATCGTCTTTCATGACGCCGTCATTCATTATTGCCAGATGCGGCATCTTGTGCGCAGCCATGAGCTGCGGGCAGGATGCCGCTGCGCGTTGGTGGAGATGGAGCGCCAAAAGCAGACAGTGTGCAGTGCTGGGAGATGCACGCCGGCAGGCGGGCCTGATGCGCCGCGGACGCAGCATTCAGCGGGCTTGCGTGCACGTTCCGACCGGCTTTCGTGCAATGCCGGAAGTATGGAATGGCGTATTTCTCTTCATAGTGTGCAATGCTGAAAGTTGAGGAGGTGAACACTCGTTTTCACGATGCTCTGCACACGGGTTTTTGTGGGTGTGCAAAAAAAATATCAAAAACATGCACACGAAGGCAAACAGTGAGTAAATTGGTGTATATTAACGCTTTTTTAGTTTGCTCATGTTGGGCTTTTTTCTAAATTTGTGCATCGGAAAAAGGGTAAAACCAACGCATGTGCAGCGCATTGCACAGACGCGAGTTTTTTGTGAAGATTGTGCTGCTTTTTCTGGTGTGCAGCGGACAAAAAGTGAAGAACGTGCTTCCAAAGCGGGGAGCGGGCGCAGGCAGAAACTGGTCCACGCTCACGACGTGAAGCATGACGGCGCACCCAAGGCAATCATTCAAGAACGACGGAACAAAGGAACATAAGCCACGAAAAAAGATATATGCTTGAACGTTTTCTGAAACAAGCGTCCTTCAGCTCGATGGAGGACTATCGAAAGAACCTCGAATTCATCATTCCCGAGGATTTCAACTTCGCCTACGACGTCATGGATGTGTGGGCAAAGGAAGCTCCCAACAAGCTTGCCTTGTTGTGGACCAACGACCATGACGAGGAGCGCTACTATACATTTGCCGAACTGAAGGAGGAGAGCGACCGCACGGCCGCCTATTTCACCTCGCTCGGTCTGAAGAAAGGCGATCCAGTCATGCTGATTCTCAAGCGCCGGCATCAGTTCTGGACATGCATGATCGCGCTCCACAAGATAGGGGCGATTGCGATTCCGGCCACGTTCTTGCTCACTGCCAAGGACATCATCTATCGCTGCGAGAACGCCAGCATCAAAGCTGTCGTCACATGTGGCGACGAACCCATCCTCACCCATGTGAACGATGCGCTGCCACAGTGCTTGACGCTGCAGCACCGCATCAGCATCGGACCCATCATCCCGGAGGGTTGGGAGGATTTCGAGCAGGGCGTCGCAAAGGCCGGAAGCTGGGAAAGACCGCCCCACTTGAATAAGTCGTCGGACTACAGCATCATGTATTTCACGAGCGGAACGAGCGGTGAGCCGAAGATGGTGATTCATGACTACACCTATGCCGTCGCGCATCTGTCGACGGCCGCCTTCTGGCACAACCTGCATGAGGACTCGCTCCACCTCACCGTGGCCGACACGGGATGGGGAAAAGCCGTCTGGGGCAAGCTCTACGGGCAGTGGATTGTGGGCGCCGCCGTCTTTGTGTACGACCACGAGCGCTTCACGCCGGCCGACATCCTGCGCAAGATGGAGAAATATAAGGTGACATCTTTCTGTGCGCCGCCCACCATCTACCGCTTCATGATTCGCGAGGACCTGAGCAAGTTCGACCTCTCGTCGCTCAAATATTGCACGACGGCGGGAGAAGCGCTGAACGATGTCGTCTACCAGAAGTTCTATGAGGCCACGGGCATCCGCCTGATGGAAGGCTTCGGACAGACCGAGACGACGCTGACGCTCGGCACGTTCCCCTGGATGGAGCCGAAGCCCGGTTCGATGGGCGTGCCCAACCCGCAGTACGACATCGAGCTCGTCAAACCGAACGGACAGCCCGCTATGGAGGGTGAGATCGGACAGATCGTCATCCACACGGACCGCCGCAAGCAAATCGGCCTGTTCTGCTGCTACTATCGCAACGAGCAGCTGACAAAGGAGGTTTGGCACGACGGGCTCTACTACACGGGCGACTTGGCCTACTACGACGAAGACGGCTACTTCTGGTTCGTCGGTCGCGCCGACGACGTGATAAAGAGTTCGGGCTACCGCATTGGCCCATTCGAGGTGGAGAGTGCGCTGATGACGCATCCGGCCGTCGTCGAATGTGCCATCACGGGCGTGCCCGACGACATCCGAGGCGAGATTGTGAAGGCAACCGTCGTGCTCGCTAAAGAATGGAAAGAGCAGGCTGGCGAGGCGCTCATCAAGGAGCTGCAGGACCATGTCAAGCATGAAACCGCACCATACAAGTACCCGCGCGTCATCGAGTTCGTGGATGAGCTGCCGAAAACCATCAGCGGTAAAATCCGACGGGTGGAAATCCGTCAGAACGACCGTGCAGCGTTGAAGGGTACCAACTAAAACTGGAATAGATGGAACAGCCACAGCAAGAGCAACCCCAGCTGCCCGCGGCAGCTCCGCAGCAGTCGTCCGGCGACATGTCGCAGACGGGGCAGGACACGCAGCGCTTGCTGCAGGAGATTGAGGCCTGCACGCAGCGGATGGCGGAGACGCCCGACGACGATGCGCTGTATGTGGAGCGGGGACGCCTCTACTGGCAGTTGCGCGACCTCCCGCGGTGCTTTGCCGACTATGACAGCGCGGTGCGGTTGAACCCCGACAGTCCGGCGCGTCATCTCAAGACGATGGTCCGCAATGTCATGGCCTTCTATCACAAAGACGCCTACAACCCTTGAGCGTGGCGGCAGCGCGCTGCAGCGGCATCCGGATGAGGCCTGCGCAACGTCCGCACGCCGTCGTCGGAACGAGGTTGAGGCGTCTGCGGGACATTACGCGTCGACGTCGTGGCGAGTTTGAGTCGCTTGCAAGGATATCGCTCGCCGTCTTCGTTACGGGTTTGAGGCGCTTGTGAGGACATCGCGCGTCGTCGTCGAGAAATCACGAAGGCCTTGGTGACGCTTTGCGAAGGCCTTCTCGACGCTTCATCAAGGCCTTCTTGAAAAAAGCAAAAAAATGCGGAGTAGATCCGGCCATGCGCAGGAGGACAATTCTCCGTGCGTTGGAGAAGAAATAAGGAGACACCCGTCGGAGAATGGCATGACGCTGCAGGCAAGCGGTTGCTGCATCGTGGCTCTGCTCATCCGCCGGTGTGATAATAACCATCAAACGATACAAACACAACGAGATAATTATGGCAAAGATGAAAGGCGCCATCGTGGTTGATACGGAGCGATGCAAAGGTTGCAGTCTATGCACGATTGCATGTCCTTTCAAACTCATCCGTCTATCGCCGACGGTGAACCACAAAGGTTATAATTTCGCAAATCAAATCGACCCTGAGCTCACGTGCACGGGATGCACGGCGTGCGCCGTCGTTTGCCCGGACGGCTGCATCACAGTCTACCGCACGCAGATGGCGTAGAAGTCGAGGCCGGCGTAAGATGAGCCATGGCCAGTGGCCACATGCCAGAGGGCAGGCCCGATGGCTTTTGCTTGCAACGTGCGGAAGGTCCGCTTGCGCTGAACCAGATTCTGCTTACAAAAAGAAAATGAACTATGAAAGGAAATAACGAACAAGATGTAGTGCTGCTGAAGGGTAATGAAGCCATTGCCAAGGCAGCCTATCGATATGGCTACGACGCTTTCTTCGGCTATCCGATCACGCCGCAGAGCGAAGTGCTGGAGACGCTGGCGATTGACAAGCCGTGGGAGACGACCGGTATGGTGGTCCTGCAGGCGGAGAGCGAGGTCGCGTCCATCAACATGGTGTATGCGGCTGGTGCCAGTGGGAAATGTTCCATGACGTCCAGTTCGAGTCCTGGCGTTGCGCTCATGCAGGAAGGAATCAGCTTCATGGCAGGCTGCGGCATTCCTGGACTCATCGTCAGCGTAGGCCGCGGCGGCCCAGGCCTGGGCACCATCCAGCCCGGTCAGGCGGACTACAACCAAGCCGTCTACGGCGGTGGAAACGGAGATTACCACTGCATTGTGCTGGCGCCGGCGAGCGTTCAGGAGATGGCAGACTTCATGGGGCTGGCCAAAGAGCTCATGTTCAAGTGGCGCGCCGTGGTGATCATCCTTTCCGACGGTGCGATCGGACAGATGATGGAGAAGGTCGTGCTGCCGCCTTATCAGCCGCGCCGCACCGACGAGGAAATCCGTCAGCAGTGTCCGTGGGCCACCAACGGCCTGGGATTGCCGGGGCGGAAGTCCAACATCATGACCTCGCTGGAGATGGATGCGCCCGCCATGGAGCAGCTGAATCTGGCGATGGAGCGCAAGTACGCGCAGATTCAGCAAGAGGAAGTGCGCTGCGAATGCATTGAAACAGATGACGCCGACTATGTGGTCGTGGCCTATGGCATCAGCGCGCGCATCGCCCAAAGTGCCGTCCAGCGCCTGCGCAAGGAAGGCGTGAAGGTCGGCATGCTCCGTCCCATCACGCTCTGGCCGTTCCCCGAGCAGCAGTTGCAGCAGCTGGGCGCGCAGTGCAAGGCTATTCTCACCGTCGAGGCATCGCAAGGACAGATGGTCCGCGATGTACGCATGGCGGTGGAAGGACGTTGCCCCGTGCACTTCTACGGACGCTCCGGAGGCATGATTCCTTCGCCCACGGAGGTGTACGACAAGCTCCGGGCCATCATCCAGTGATTCTGAAACAGCGTCGTGCGGTCCGTCCGGCTGCGTGCTGACCATGCAGTCAGTGCGCCGACAGTATTTGTTGGGCAGGACCGACGACTGAATCCGACATCTTATAGAATCTGAAGCAATGACAAGAGAAGATATCATCAAGCAAGAAAATAAAGTGGCAGGCCGTCCCTCCCTCATGAACGACATGCCCATGCACTACTGCCCCGGTTGCAGCCATGGTGTCGTACACAAGATTGTGGCGGAGCTGATCGATGAGATGAACCTCCAGGATAAGACCATCGGCATTTGTCCTGTCGGCTGTGCCGTGTTCGCCTACCGCTATCTCGACATCGACTGGGTGGAGGCTGCCCACGGCCGCGCACCGGCTTGTGCATCCGCCCTCAACCGCCTCTGGCCCGAGCATCTGGTGTTCACCTATCAGGGTGACGGCGACCTGGGTTGCATCGGTACCGCCGAGACCATCCACGCACTGAACCGTGGGGAGAACATCACCATCATCTTCATCAACAATGCCATCTACGGCATGACAGGCGGTCAGATGGCTCCCACCACGCTGATGGGCCAGAAGACGGCCACATGCCCCTACGGCAGAGAGGCCGACCTGCACGGCTATCCCCTTCACATGACCGACATCGCGGCCACGCTCGAAGGCACAGCCTACGTCTCGCGGCAAGCTGTCGACACCGTGGCACATATCCGCGCCGCCAAGCGCGCCATCCGAAAGGCATTCGAGAACTCACTGGCCAAGAAGGGAAGCAACCTCGTCGAGATTGTGGCCACCTGTTCCAGTGGCTGGAAGCTCACGCCGGCCAAGGCGAACGAGTGGATGGCAGAGAATATGTTGCCCTACTATCCCCTTGGCGATCTCAAGGACAAGGCGTGACGTGCGAAGATTCCGCATCTTTGGGCTGCACCTTCGTCTCAGCAAGGGTGCGGGCAAAGTATGATGCTGGCAGCTGCGGACTGCGTGGTTTTGGCCTACATGCGGCGGCATGGCTGGCGAGACGCAGTGCGACAGAGACGCCTGTCGTCCGGAATCGTTTTAGTTGTATGACACCGAGAAGGCATCGCGCGGCCGATGCGGCGAAGCGTCCAGCGCTCCGCAGCGCCGTCCCGGCATGCCGGAACTCACAATCAATCTGAAGAATATGACCGAAGAAATCATCATATCAGGCTTTGGCGGCCAGGGCGTGCTTTCGATGGGAAAGATCATCGCCTACGCCGGCATCATGGAGGACAAGCAGGTGAGCTGGATGCCAGCTTACGGTCCGGAGCAGCGAGGCGGTACTGCCAACGTCACCGTCATTATCAGCGACGACACCATCTGCTCGCCCATCCTCAACGAGTTCGACACCGCCATTGTGCTCAATCAGCCTTCGCTCGACCGTTTCGAGCCGCTGGTGAAGCCTGGTGGCACCATCATCTACGACTCCTATGGCATCATTACGCCACCCCGTCGCGCAGACGTCACCGTCTACTGCATCAATGCGATGGAGGAGGCCGCGAAGATGTCGAATGCCAAGGTTTTCAATATGCTGCTGCTCGGCGGCCTGCTGAAGGTTCGTCCCATCGCCACCGTCGACGACGTGGTGCGCGGCCTGCGCAAGGCCTTGCCTGAACGCCACCACAATCTCATTCCTATGAATGAGGAAGCCGTGCGCCGCGGTATGGACATCATCCGCAAGATGAACTGAGGCGCGGCCCCTTCCCATCTGTCGTCTTACCGTCGCCGCATGTCTTCCGCGTTGCTCGGGATATTCGGCAAAGCCATTTCCATTACGCATGAAACATCTGTTCTCTTTCCTTGCGCTGCTGTGCTGCTGTGTCGTGGCCGCCTCCGCACAGCAAGCCGTCGTCAATGTCATCGGCGACAGCTACGTGGCCAACCATCGCCGTCCGGCGAGCGAGACATGGCATGCCCACTGGGCGTCTGAGCACCAGTTGCGCTACAACAACTACGGGCGCAACGGGTCGTGCGTGGCTTTCGACCGCAGCGCCGAGGGCTTCGGCCCTTCGCTGATGGTGCGCTATGCGCAGATGGAGCCCTGGGCCGACCTCGTCATCATCGTGGCGGGGCACAACGATGCCGGCTTCATCAAGAATTCGGCCGACAGCCTCGCCATGTTCGCCGACTCCGTCGCGCTGCTCATCGACCGCGTGCGGACGCAATGTCCGAAGGCCGAGGTCGTCTGGGTCACGCCGTGGTACGTCGACGCCGATGGCTTCGAGCCTGTCGTGCGCGCCATCCGCAGCGTGTGCCGCAAGAAGCACGTGCGCGTGCTCAACAACTACACGCCGCGCAGCGTCATCCAGGTGCGCGACGCCGACTTCCGCCGCCGCTATTTTCAAGGGCCCAACGACACGGCCCATCTCACGGCCGACGGCCATGCGCTGTTTCTCCCGACAGCCGAGAAGTTTCTCCGCAAGACACTCCGGCGAATCTCCCATCACGCCTCCAGCCAATGACGTCCTCCCACACGCACATGCCTTGCTCCACTCCGCTGCACCCGACGGCCGATGCCGCCGGGCGCTCGCTGTTTTTCGACATCGACGGCACGCTCGTCAGCTTTGAGACCCACGCCATACCCGCGTCGGCCCTTCGCGCACTGGAGCAGGCCAAGGTCAACGGTGCGCGGATCTTCATCTGCACGGGGCGGCCGCGCAGCATCCTCGACGCCGTCGCGCCCATCCGCCACCTCATCGACGGCTACATCACCTTCAACGGGGCGCTGTGCTTCGTAGGCGAGGAAGTCGTGGCCTGCCATCCGATACCCCGTGCCGAGGTCGACTGGTTGCTGGCCGATGCCGACCGTGCCGGATATCCCTGCATCGTGGCCGGTGAGCACCGCATGGTGGTCCATGGCAACAGGCCGATCGTCCACGACGTCTTCAAGGGAGAAATCAATGTCGACCTCGATTATGACACGCCCGTGGCAGAGGTGCTTGCCTCGGAGCGCATCCTGCAACTCTCGCCTTTCATCCCTGCCGACTACGAGTCGTCGGCTGTCATGCCTGCCATGCGCAGTTGCCTGAGCGGCCGCTGGCATCCCAGTTTTACCGACATCATCTCCAACGCGACCGACAAGGGGCGCGGCATGCTGGCCATGGTGAGCCATCTCGGGCTCGACCCTGCGCTCACCATTTCCTTTGGCGACGGTGGCAACGATGCCAGTCTGTTGCGTACCGCCGGCATCGGTGTGGCCATGGGCAATGGTGTCGACGCGGCCAAGGCGGCCGCCGACTATGTGACGTCTGCCGTCGAGGCAGACGGCGTGGAGCAGGCGCTCCGCCACTTCGGCGTGATCTGACCTCCGGGCTGCTTTTGTGCCGCAGACGTACCAGTCTTCAACTGCGCAGTGCATCGGATGCAGCTGCGCCGTTTTTTTGTTGATGAGGCTGACGGCGCGGCGGCCGAACGGCTGTCGAAACGTCAGGACGTGGTGGTGCGATGCTCCGCTGCCACGCGGGAGTGGCAGGGAGACTGCGCGTTTGAGGCATGTCGGCTGCGCGGTGGAGGTGGATGTCGCTTGCCTGCATGTGTGCGCGAAGGCCTTCGTGAAGTGTTGCGAAGGCCTTCGTGCTGCGTTGCGAAGGCCTTCGTGGTGGATTGTGATGCTCTTCGTGCGCCATCGGGGCTGAGCGGCTCAGTGTGTCGGCGCGTCGGGAGGGCGCTGGCGAGGTGGCGTCGGAGGGGCGGGGAGGCAGCGATGGGCACCTGTGCGGTGGCTGGCTGGCGGGGTGGCCGCGCGGAAAATTCACCACAAATGAGGATTGCGCGCAAGGAAAAAAGGACGTAACTTTGCAGCAACAATCGTAATAGAAGGTAAGATGAAAATAGAAATGATGAAATGGATGCTCGGCGTGGCCGTGTCTGTGCTGCCTGCAGGCAGTGTGCTGTGGGCTTCGGATGGCGATGCCGACACGTCGCGCGTGCATTTGGGCGAGGTGGTCGTGAGCGGCGACGCGCGCACGACGGCCGATGTGAACGACCTGCCCGTGAGCTTCACGAGCCTGAGCGGGAGCGACTTGGACAAGCTGCAGGTGCGCTCCATCAAGGATTTCGGGGCACAGATGCCGAATCTCTTCATTCCCGACTATGGCTCCCGACTGACGTCGGCCATGTATGTGCGCGGCATCGGTTCGCGCCTGAACACGCCCGCCGTGGGCATGATGGTCGACAATGTGTCGCAGGGCGAGCGCTCTGCTTTCGACTTCTCGCTGGACGATGTGGTGCGTGTGAACCTGCTCCGTGGTCCGCAGTCGACGATGTACGGACGCAACGCCGTGGGCGGCATGCTGCAGGTGTTCACGTTCGATCCGCTGTCTACTCGGGAGGGCGGACCGAGCGCACGCGTTTCGATGGGCGGGAGCACGAAGGACGGCGGCCGCTACGTGCAGGGCCGCTATGCCCGCCCGGTGGGTAGGGATGCGGCCTTCCTGCTCAGTGGATTCTACCGTGGGTCGGACGGCTACAACCGCAACACCTTCCTCGATCGGCGGAGCAACGGCGGCGACGCCTTCGGCGGACGGTTCCGCTATGTCATCAATCCGCTGGCACATCCTTCGTTCACGGCCGACTTCCAGACGTCGCTGGAGTATTCCGACGAGCATGGCTACGACTACTATGCGGTGGGCGGGCCGCGCCGCATCGTTGAGAACGAGCTGGGCAGCTACCGCCGGACGCTGCTCAATGCGTCGCTCCGATTGGAGTCGAAGCAGCGTCATTTCACGTTCAACAGCATCACGGCAGGGCAGGTGCTCAACGACCGGATGTTCATGGACCAGGACTTCGGCCCGGCCGACGTGTTTACGCTGGAGCAGCGGCAGCAGAGCCGGCAGCTGTCGCAGGAGTTCGTGTTCAAGGGACGCGGGCTGAAGCGCCTCGACTGGACGGCCGGCGCCTTCTTCACGCAGCAGTGGATGAAGACCGTGGCGCCGGTGCATTTCGGCCGCGATGGCGTCGTCCGCTACATCCAGAGCGGCATCGACCGTGGCTTCACTGCGGCCAATGCGGCCATGAATCCGCTGGGCATGAACATCTCGTTGGCGTTGAACGACGAGCGCTTGCCCATCGACGGGGCGTTCAAGACCCCCTTGGTCAATGCGGCGGCCTACACCCAGCTGACGCTGAAGGACGCGCTCGTGCGCCGGCTCGACCTCACGGCGGGTCTGCGGCTCGACTATGAGCATCGGAAGATGGACTACGACACGGGTGTGCCTGTGCACTACAACTTCCTGATGACGATGTATGGCGCGACGTTCATCGATCAGGCGTTCGAGACGGAAAGCCGCTATGAGGGCTCGATGCGCAAGGACTACACGCAGCTGTTGCCACGCTTCGCACTCACTTATCGCCTGCGGGGCGGACAGGGCGGCAACCTGCTCTATGCGAGTGTGGCGAAGGGCTACCGCTCGGGCGGCTACAATGTGCAGATGTTCAGTGAGCTGCTGCAGACGAGCCTGCGCAACGACATGATGCGGACGCTTGCTGCCGATCCGGTGCTGGGGCGCGCCATGAACCGCTACATGACCGTGGCGGACAATCCGGCAGCCTCGTCGCTGACGACCTACAAGCCGGAGACGAGCTGGAACTATGAGGCGGGCGCCCATCTCGACTGGCTGGACGGACGGCTGGGCATGAATGCCTCCGTCTTCTATATGCGCACGCACAACCAGCAGGTGACGCGATTTGCTGCGACGGGACTGGGCCGCCAGATGGTGAACACGGGCAAGAGCGAGAACTGGGGAGGCGAGATTGAGCTCGACAGCCGCTGGACGCTGTTCCGCCATCCGCTGACGCTGAAGGTGAGCTACGGCTTCACGCAGGCCAAGTTCGTCGACTACGACGGCGGCATGAACGGGGATGAGCCTGTCGACTACGACGGCAACTACGTGCCCTTCGCACCGCGGCACAACGTGGCAGCGTCGGCCGAATATGTCATTCCGTTCCGCGATGTGTATCTGCAGCTGGGCGCCAACGTGAACGCGATGGGCCGTGTCTATTGGACGGAGGACAATGCGGTGTCGCAGCCGTTCTATGCGTTGCTCGGCGCTCATGCGGGCATCAGCTACAAGCGCTTCGGACTGAATGTGTGGGGCAAGAATCTGACGAGCACGAAATACTCGCCCTTCTCCTTCGTGAGCATGGGTACGACGTTCTCGCAGACGTGTCGTCCGCTGCAGTTGGGCGTCGACCTGTCGTGGCGACTCTGACGCCATGGCTGGGCCAAGCGAAAAGGACTGACAGACGGGGCGGGCAGACAGGAATGGCTGGACGCATCGGCTGAAAATGACAGACAGGAAATCATCGTGGCAAGGATGCCTTGCGATGATTTCCTGTCTGCTTTTTGTGTGTGGTGAGCCTGCCCGTGGCTCGTCGGAAGGTCTCCGTCGCCGGCAACTCGCGCGGGCTATCGGGAATAGCGGCGGGGGAGTCTGAGGAGGATGGCGACGAGGGCAGAGAGGCCGAGCAACAACGGATAGTAGAGGTAGGGGACGATCTCGACGGGATTGAGACCGGCGAGTCCGGCTGCGATGAGTATCTGCGCGCCATAGGGCAGCAGGCCCTGCGTCATGCAGGAGAAGGTGTCGAGGATGCTCGCGACTTTGCGCGCGTCGAGCTGGAAGCGTTTGCTGATTTGTCGGGCGATGTCGCCGACGGTCAGGATGGCCACGGTGTTGTTGGCCGTGCAGACGTTGACGATGCTGACAAGGCTGGCGATGGTGAGTTCTGCACTGCGCTTCGAGCGGACGTGGCGGGTCAGGCGCCCGATGATGAAGTCGATGCCGCCGTTCTGTTTGATGATGGCCAGAAGACCGCCGGCCATCATCGTGATGATGATGAGTTCGCTCATGCCGAGAATTCCTTCGCTCATGGCTTTCATCCATCCGAAAACGTCGAAGGAGCCGTCGAGCAGGCCGATGACTCCCGCAAGGAGGAGCCCGATGGGCAGGACTTTCATGACGTTGAGACCGAAAGCGGCGGTGACGAGTACAACGATGTAGGGAATCATCTTCAGCAGGCTGATGGGGCCAGCCTGGTAGTTCCATGTCATGTCGGCCCCCATGATGAGATAGGCGATGATCAAGATGATGACGGCGGGCAGGACGATGAAGAAGTTGACGCGGAACTTGTCCTTCATGCGGCAACCTTGAGACGCGGTGGCGACGATGGTCGTGTCGGAGATGAACGACAGGTTGTCGCCAAAGAAACTGCCTCCGACGATGATGGCGGTCATCATGGGTGTGGATATGCCGGTTTGTTGCGCTGTGGCTGCTGCGATGGGCACGAGGGCGGCGACTGTTCCGACGCTGGTGCCGATGCTGATGGAGATGAAGCAGGCGGCGATGAACATGCCGGCCATGAGCATGCTGGGAGGAAGGACTGAGAGGGTGAGATTGACGGTTGCCTCCACGCTTCCCATCGCTTTGGCGCAGTTGGCAAACGCTCCGGCCAGAACGAAAATCCAGAGCATGAGCATGAGATTGTCGCTGCTGGCGCCTCGGCTGTATGTCTTGATGCGTTCCTCGAGATTGCCACCACAGACGATGACGGCGTAGATGGAGGAGAGCAGGAACGCAACGGTGATGGGAATGCGGTAGAAGTCGCCCGTTGCGAGCGAAGTGCCGAGATAGAGCGCGATGAAGACGACGAGCGGGGATAGGGCAATCAGGCCCTTGCGAAGTGAGAGTGGGGTGTCGGACATGTGGCGGATAAAAGTATTCTGAAAGCAATGAAAAAGTGAATCAGGCGGGCTGCAGATGAACTTGCAGCGCGTGCCCAGCCTGCTAAGACAGCGGCATGAGCTGTTCGCAGAGCTCGCGCATGCCTTCTGAGGCTTTCTTCATGATGTGGTGGACGTGCAGTCCTTGTGTGGGGACGGGCTTGGGATCGATGACGTAGATGGGCACGCCACGGCGCACGTAGTGCAGCAAACCTGCGGCGGGGTAGACGTTGAGAGAAGTTCCGACGACGACGAAAATATCGGCAGTCTGCGTCAGGAGAGCGGCCTCTTCGATTTTCGGGACAGCTTCACCGAAGAAGACGACGTAAGGACGCAGCAGCGAGCCATCTGCGGCGAGCGTGCCTGGGGCCACTTCGCAGGAGTCGGGCGTCAGTTGCAGCCAGCATGTGGAATCCTCCACATTGCGGCTCGAGCACATTTTCATGACTTCTCCGTGGAGGTGGATGATGTGTTTCGTTCCGGCTTGCTCGTGCAGGTTGTCAATGTTTTGTGTGATGACGCTGACGTCGAACTGCGCTTCAAGCGATTGGATGAGACGGTGTGCCTCATTGGGAAGCTTCTCGAGCGTTTCCCGGCGGCGCGCATTGTAGAATTCCGTGACGAGCGTTGGGTTGGCGAGCCAGCCTTCGTGGCTGGCTACGTCTGCTACGGAATAGTTTTCCCATAGGCCATCGGAATCACGGAAGGTGCGCAGTCCGCTTTCTGCAGAGACGCCTGCACCGGTGAGAAAGACGAGTTTTTTCATGCTGGGTTGCTGATTGGAATCGGATGGGCAGACTGATTGGAAGCAATGTCGGCTCACAGCCAGAGCATTCGCAGCAGCAGTCGGGCAATCCACCATGTGCCTTTCCCGACGATGTTGCCGTAGAGCCGGATGAGCGGAAGTGCAATCCGAATGCGCTGGGAAGGCGATGTGATGGGGAAAGTGGTGCGCATCCGTTTCGCCAGGTCGGTGCGGTGCTCGTTCCTGAACTGCGTCGCGATGACAGCGACGCGCGCATCAAAGGCGGCGAGCAGATGGTTCCGCTCTTTGGGGGCTGCGCCTTGGATGTCTTTCTGCACGGCCTGCAGGGCGGTGGCGATGCGCGAGAAATTGTGTGAGAGCGAAGGTCCGGTAATGCTCTGCGGGTGCTGGAAGATGCGATGGTAGGATTTTGCGGGCAGCCAGCCGACGCTGGGATGTTGGAGCAGGGCGCGAACACCGAGTTCGAAGTCGTCCCAAAAGAGCAGGGATTCATCCCAACCGCCCAATTGGTCCAGCCATTCGCGGCGGAAAATCATGCCTTGCGTGGCCAGCATGCTGCAGAGAATCTGGTCGGCGGCGTCGTTGCTGCGGTAGAAGGCGCGGCGTTTGGTCGTGCCGTCGGCGAAAACCATCTGTGTGGCACCTGCGAGCATTGTGTAGTTGCCTTGCGTTATTAATTTGTTGGCATCGGACAGAAAGTGCGGCGACATTTCGTCGTCCGAGTCAAAGAAGCACACCCATTCTCCGGTGGAGGCGCTCACGCCTTGGTTTCGGGCTGCGGCCGCGCCTCGTCGGTCAGCCGTCGTGAGGATGAAATCGAGGTGAGAATCATGGGCAAATTGCTTGACGAGGTGTGCGCAGAGTGCAGCGGAATTGTCCGTGGAGTTGTTGTCGACGAGCACAATCTGCAGCGGCCGTACGCTTTGTGCGGCTACAGAGCGAATGCAACGTTCGAGATAGCGTTCGCGGTTGTAGTATGGAATGACAATGGAGAAACGGCACATTTGTTCTTTGAATGCGGCTGCGCACGCCTTTATCTGCCAAGCTGTCTTATTTTCTCAGCAGAACGGCCTCGTTGTCTCTGCTGAGTTGTTTTCTTTGTCTTTCGCTGCCGGATGATTCGTCGTGTGTGCTTATTCTTTTGCGTCCGCCATGTAGCGGATGCCGCTGAGCATTTCCTTGAGGATGGCCCAGCGGGGCGCGGAACATGGAAGGAGCGCGGCGGCTTTCAGACAGCGCAGCGTGGCACCGAGGCGGCCGTGCATGCGATAGAGCACTGCGCCTTTGGCGCGTTGGACGGCTTGGTTGGTGAGGAAGCGGACGCCGGTGTGGATTTCCGTGGTCTCGACCACCACTTGTGGTACGAAGCGCACTTGAAGTCCGTTGCGCCAGGCTTCATGGACGAAGACTTCTTCCTCTCCGCAGCCGAGGAAGGGCGCGCCGAGTCCGAAGCGTTCGTCGAAACGGGGCAGCTTTGCGCTGCGACGCATGGCGATTTCCCACGAGCATACGTAGGTGAATCGCGGCCGATGCTGGTAGGTGTAGGTGTGGTCGGCGTAGAAATGCTGGCTTACCTTTTTCTCGTTGATGGCCTTGAAGGTGATGATGTCGGCTTCCGGATAGGCCTGGAAGGCTTCGATGATGCGCTCGAAATAGGCCGGTTGGTAGCGGCAGTCGTCGTCGGCGATCAGCAGCAGCTCGCCTTGGGCGTGCTGAAGCGCCAGGTTGCGGTTTCTGGCGATGCCTTCTCCCAGCATGGTCACGATGCGGATGTCATCCCGACGCTGCAGTTCCTTGGGTGGCGGAATGAGCCCGTCGGCTGTCGGGGGCTGCGTCGTTCCCGTCTTCTCGATGTACTCGCGGGTCTGCTGCCAGGCAATGAGATAGGCCACCCCTGGCGTCGGTTGCAGCGGCACAAGGGTGGTTCGGTGGATTCTGTCGTCGATCGTGCAGATGAGAATTTCCAGTTGCGGCGTGTTCATGATGCGTTATGAGAAGAGACCGAAGAGGTTGCTGTCGATCTGGTCCGTGATCGTCTGGAAGTCCTGCGGGTTGGTTTCGAAATTTGTCTTGTCGCCGTCGACGATGATGAGGTTGCCTTTGTAGTCCTTGATCCAGTCCTCGTAGCGCTGGTGGAGCCCCTGCAGATAGTCGATGCGGATGCTCTTCTCGTATTCTCTTCCGCGCTTCTGAATCTGTGCGACAATCGTCGGGATGCTGGTGCGGATGTAGATGAGCAGGTCTGGATAGCCTACGAGCGACATCATGTTCTCGAACAAGTCGGAGTAGTTGTCGAAGTCGCGGTCCGACATCATGCCCATGCCGTGGAGGTTGGGTGCAAAGATGCGTGCGTCTTCGAAGATGGTCCGGTCCTGGATGATGGTGTCGTTGCTCCGGTTGATCTCCACCACTTCCTTGAAGCGTTTGTTCAGGAAATAGATCTGGAGGTTGAATGACCACCTTGGCATGTCGGCGTAGAAGTCGTCGAGGTACGGATTGTTGTCGACGGGTTCGAATCGTGGTGTCCATCCGTAGCGCTTGGCAAGCATGCTTGTCAGCGTGGTCTTTCCGCTGCCGATGTTGCCGGCGATAGCTATGTGCATGGTGTTCTGTTGTGTGATGTGCGATGCTTCTGGCTTGCGTTGCTGCGTTTGCCGTCCGGCGTCGCGGTCGTTTTACGGTCGGTTGTTTGAGAAAAGTCCGAAGAGCTCGGCATCGATGCGGTCGATGATGCCGGCGAAGTCGGCGGGCTGGTGCTCAAAGTCGAGCGGGTCGGCTTGGATGACGAGCACGCGTCCTTTGTACTGCTCGAAGATGAAGCGCTCGTAGAGCGTGTTCAGGTTCTGCAGATAGTCGATGGGCATGGTCTGCTCGTAGTCGCGTCCGCGCTTCTGGATGTTCCTCACGAGGCGCGGGACGGAGGACTGGAGATAGATCATGAGCTCGGGATAGGCGGCGACGTTCATCATCTGCTCAAACAGTTCCATGTAGGTGCTGTAGTCGCGGTCGTCCAGATTGCCCATGTCGTGGTTGTTGGCCGTGAAGACGTAAACTCCTTCGAAGATGCTTCGGTCCTGGATGATGGTGTGTGTGGCCTGGCTGATGCGGAGCAAATCCTTGAACCGCTGCTTGAGGAAGAACACCTCGAGGTTGAAGGACCATCGGGGGATGTCCTTGTAGTAGTCTTCGAGGTAGGGGTTGTCGGTCACGGGCTCGAGGTGCGGTTCCCACCCATAGTGGCGCGCGAGCATGTTGGCCAGTGTTGTCTTTCCGCTGCCTATGTTGCCTGCGATTGCTATATACATGTTTGTCTTCGCGGTTGTTAGGTCAGCGTCCGATGGAGAGATAGGTGAATCCCAGCTCTGCCATGTCGCCTGGATCGTAGATGTTGCGTCCGTCGACGACGAGCGGTGTTTTCATGCTCTTGTGGATGACGTTCCACGCCGGCAGCCGGAACATTTTCCATTCGGTGAGCAGCAGGAGGGCGTCGGCGTCGTCCACGGCGTCATACATGTCGATGGCATACTCCACCTCGTCGCCGATGCGTCGGCGGCACTCGTCCATGGCGACGGGGTCGAACACGCGCACGCGGCAGCCTGCCTTCTTGAGCAGGTCGATGGTGACGAGGCTGGTGGCCTCGCGCATGTCGTCGGTCTCGGCCTTGAAGGCCAGTCCCCAGAGGGCGATGGTCTTGCCGCGGAGGTTCTCCTCGCCGTCATAGTATGCGGCCAGCTTGCGGTAGAGCACGGACTTCTGTCGGGCGTTGACGCTCTCGACCGCGCGTAGCACCTGCATGTCGTAGCCGATTTTCTCGGCGGTCTTGATGAGCGCCTTCACGTCTTTCGGGAAGCAGCTACCGCCATATCCGCATCCGGGATAGAGGAATTTGCTGCCGATGCGCGTGTCGGCACCGATGCCCTTGCGCACCATGTTGACGTCGGCGCCGACCAGCTCGCACAGGTTGGCGATGTCGTTCATGAAGGAGATGCGTGTGGCCAGCATCGAGTTGGCGGCATATTTGATCATCTCGGCCGACGGTATGTCGGTGAAGAGCACGCGGAAGTTGTTGAGCTGGAGCGGCCGGTAGAGCTTCGTCATGAGTTCCTTGGCGCGCTCGCTCTCCACGCCCACCACCACGCGGTCGGGGCTCATGAAGTCCTTGATGGCGGCGCCCTCTTTCAGAAACTCGGGATTGGAGGCCACGTCGAACGGTATCTGCTCGCCGCGCTTGTCGAGTTCTTCCTGGATGGCTGCCTTCACCTTCTGCGCCGTTCCCACGGGTACGGTGGATTTGGTGACGAGCACCGTGTATTTCTTGATGTTGCGGCCGAAGGTGCGGGCTACTTCCAGCACATACTTGAGGTCGGCGCTGCCATCTTCGTCGGGCGGTGTGCCGACGGCGGAGAAGACGATCTCCACGTCGTCGAGGCAGGCGCTGAGGTCGGTGGAGAACTGCAGGCGTCCCTCGCGGTGGTTGCGCTGCACCATCTCGTCGAGTCCCGGCTCATAGATGGGCACCTTGCCCTCGAGTAGCGACTGGATTTTCTGTTCGTCCACGTCGACGCATGTCACGTGGCTGCCCATCTCGGCAAAGCATGTTCCGCTCACGAGCCCGACGTAGCCGGTGCCTACGATTGCAATATTCATCGTGTTTTCTGTGCTTTTAGGTTGTTGGAATCCGATGCGGGGTTTTTGCATCCCGTCATGCAAAGTTAGAACATTTGGCCCGCTTTTTCAAATAATCGCTGATAAATATTCGCGCGTGCTGGTTTTCTGCGGCGCAGCGCTGTCGTGTGGAGTCGGCGCCTGCGGGGCTTCTGGCCAGCGCTTCTGTTGCCGTTGTGCGCCCTGTCGGCGGGGATGCTGCTTCTGCGGCAGTTGATTGGGGAGGCCTTCGTGTCGTCTCGCGAAGGCCTTCTTGTCGCGTTGCGAAGGCCTTCTCAATCGTCGCCTATCGAGTGGCGGCTTGGGCGGAGCGGGCGGTTGGTGCCATTTTGCGCGACGTGCTCCGGTGCGGGGCACACCGCGACTTTTCGTTGCCGGAGGCGAGGCGGCGGCGTGATGGGGCGAAGGGCGGGATGTTTTCAGCCTGCGCGGGCATTGCATGGGTTGGCTTTTGGAAAAAGGGGAAGGGAAACGCGGGAAACGCTGTCGGCGATGCGTAATTTTGCAGGCGTAAAGGCTGGTCGCGCCGCAGCCAGACACATTCCCGCAGGGAGAGTGAGGGGAGGCGGGGCCGGTGATTGTCGAACCTGAAAAACACAAGCAAATGATGAAAAAGATTCATGCCAAGGTGCGGTATAAGTACGTCGCACCCATCCGCAAGCACCTGTATGTGGCCCGTCCCGTGCGCTATTCCCTCATTCCCCATGCCGACATCGTGCAGTTCATTGCCGAGGTGGGCTGCATGACGCGGGCGCAGGCTGCGGCGGCTGCCGAGGCCTATGAGGAGGCAGTGCGCGCATACCTTTGCCAGGGCCACAGCGTCGACCTGGGTGCGCTGGGCATCTTGCGCTTCTCGTGCCACATCGACGCCACGGAGGAGCGCAGCCAGTTGGGGAAGGAGTGCGTCGGGGTGCGGCGCGTGCTCTACCGTCCGTCGGATTCTCTCCGGCGCGCGTTGCAGGAGGTCGAGGTGGAGTTCGACGACGCTGATGCGTGATGAGCGCGGGCCGTGCGGCAGGTGGGTCTGCTGCACGGCCCGCTGTGTGTCAGGCCTCAGGCTGCGGCGCTTCGGCCGTGAGCTGTGGGCGGTAGGCTTCCAGTGCCTCCTGAGCGATGCGGATGGCCTCGTCGAGCGAGCAGGAGAGGCGCCCGCCGGCGGCGTTGAAGTGGCCTCCGCCGTTGAAGTAGCGCCGGGCCATCTCGTTGGCGGGAATGTCGTCGAGGCTGCGGATGGAGACGTTGATCTGCGGTTTCTCCGTGTCTTCCCTGAGCGAGATGCTGACCTTCACGCCCTTGATCGTGAGGGGGATGTTGACCCACCCCTCGGCGTCGCCCTTGAGGTAGTTGTACTGGGCCAGTTCTTCCTTCGTGAGGGCGAAATAGGCGGCGTGCAGCGTGTCGTCGACGACGAGCTTGTGGGCCAGCACGTAGCCTTGCAGGCGGTAGCGGTCGAGCGTGTTCTGGCTGTAGATGTTGCGGATGATGCGGTCTTTGTCGATGCCCTTGCGCATGAGCGCGGCAACGATCTCGAAAATTTCGGGGTCGTTGGAGTTGTAGGTGAACTGCCCGGTGTCGGTGCACATGCCGGTGTAGAGGTCCTCGGCGGCGTGGCGGTTGATGTCGGAATCGCGTCCGATGAGCATGAAGATGCGGTAGAGCAGTTCGCAGGTGCTGCTCATGGCGGGCACGGAGATGCTGATGTCGGCGAAGCGGGTGGGGTGCTCGTGGTGGTCGATCATCACCTTCTTGGCCCGCGAGAGGCTGATGGGCAGCTGCAGCTCGTTGAGTCGGGAGAGGTCGTTGAAGTCGAGGACGACGATGAGGTCGGCGTGCTGGATGAGGGTCTTGCTGTGGGCAAAGGCGCGGTCGTACTGGATGATGTCGTCGACGCCGTGCATCCAGCGCAGGAAGTCGGGGAAGTAGTTGGGCACGATGACGTACACGCTTTTGCCTTTTTTCGTCAGAAACTCCTTGAGGGCCAGGCAGCTGCCGATGGCGTCGCCGTCGGGCGAGGTGTGGCAGGTGATGACGACGTTGCGGGCATGGTCGAACGTGGACTTGAGCGCACTGATGAGTGCGGGGTCGAAAATGTTGCGAAGCATATCGTTGTGTGGCGAATGGCAGGGTGAGTGATGCGGCGCTGGCACATGGTCGGAAAGGAGCGGCCGAGGCACCGAAGTAATGGATTGTCAGCAAAGATACTGCTTTTTCTTGGGATTTACGGGATTTTTCGGGGTGCACGTGCAAGAAATTCATGGAAAAGGGTTAAATTTGCATTCGAAAGCGTGCGTCGACGCCTGCTGCCAGAGGCGGTGGGGCGGGAGATGCGCATCATTGTGCAGAAATATCATGACGACAGAAAATCAGAATAGCAGCGGGCCGGCTCCGGTGTCGGCTCCGGTTTCGCGTCTCCGCTCGGGCGGCAGATGGCCTTGGGTGATTGCCGCGCTGGTGATCGCCGCACTGGGCGTGACCAGCGCCTACTTCATCTTCAAGTCGGCGGGCCAGCAATCGGAGATTGAGGACCTGAAGAACCTGGCCGAGCTCGACAAGCAGGAGATGGCTGACCAATATCGTGAGTTCGACATCCAGTACGGCGAGCTGCAGAAGCAGATTCGCAACGACTCGCTGCTGCTGCGCATCGACGAAGAGCGCGAGCGGGCACGCCGCCTGCTGAAGGAGCTGGAGCAGACGAAGGCGACGGACGCGCGGGAGATAGCCCGGCTGAAGAAGGAAATCGCCAGTCTGCGCGCCGTGCTCAAGTCGTATATCGTGCAGGTGGACTCGCTCAACCGCGCCAATGCCGACTTGCGGGAGGAGAATGCCAACGTGAAGGCGCAGGTGGTGGAGGCCACGACGCAAATCTCGCAGATTTCGAGCGAGCGCAACGTGCTGCGCGACAAGGTGGACAAGGCCGCTCAGTTGGACGCAACGGGATTCTGGGTGACGCCCCGCAACAAGCGCGGACGCGAGGAGCGGAAAGTGGCCAAGGTCACGAGCTTTGCCTTTGGCTTCACGATTGTGAAGAACGTGACGGCGCAGAACGGGCAGCGTACGGTGTATGCCCGCATTCTCAAGCCCGACAACAGCGTGTTCAAGCCGATGGGCACCTTCGCCTACGAGAACACGAGCGTGGAATATACAGAAAAGAAATACATAGAATACACGGGTGAGGAGCAGAAGATCACGATGTACAGCGATGTGACGGAGTATCTTGAGGCCGGCACCTACCGCCTCTTCATCTTTGCCGACGGGCAGATGGTGGGACAGACCAGCTTCACGCTGAACTAAGCGGGCTGCGGTCCGGCGCCCGTCGGATGGAGCGTCGGACTGCGGACGGAAGCCCCAAGGGCGATTCTATGAAGGAGCCGCAGGCTTGGGTTTGTGGCGATTGAGTGAAAATAATCCAGACGATATGCAAATAGTTTCTCCCTCTCTCCTGGCTGCCGACTTCGGCAATCTTGAGCGAGAAATGGCCATGATCAACCGCAGCGAGGCCGACTGGCTGCATCTTGATGTGATGGACGGCGTGTTTGTGCCGAACATCAGTTTTGGTTTCCCTGTGATGGAGGCGGTGGCGCGGCTCTGCCAGAAACCGCTCGACGTGCACCTGATGATTGAGCGGCCTGAAAAATTCATCCCGCAGGTGAAGGCGCTCGGTGCGATGATGCTGAACGTGCACTATGAGGCCTGTGTGCACTTGCACCGCACGATTCAGGAAATTCATGATGCGGGGATGAAGGCGGCCGTGACGCTCAACCCATCTTCGCCTGTCAGCCTGCTGGAGGACATGGTGCGGGATGTGGACATGGTGCTGCTGATGACGGTGAATCCGGGCTTCGGCGGCCAGCAGTTCATCGAGCACTCCATCGACCGGGTGCGCCAGTTGCGCGCGCTCATCGATCGCACGGGCAGCAAGGCCCTGATCGAGGTGGACGGCGGTGTGAATGAGGAGACCGCCCCCCGACTGGTGGCAGCGGGCACGGACGTGCTCGTGGCAGGCAGTTTCGTGTTCGGGGCTGAGCATCCGGAAGAACGGATACGCATGCTTCGCCATCTGGAGTGAGCCTGCGACGGCTCTTGCTGCCTAAGAAAGCTTGGTCTATGTTCGCGCAGAATAGTCCTATGGTCCGCCTTGGCATTCCTTTTCTGACTGGAATGCTGACGGCGGACTTCTGTTTGCGGCGATGGGCATGCCTGTCGTTGGGACTGTCGGTGCTGATGATGGTGATGTCGGCTGCGGTGATGCTTGCCGCCCATCGGGCGATACGGCCGGAGGCGCCGCGCCAGTTGCGCACGACGTTTGGCGTGAGCGTGATGCTTTTCTGCCTGTTGGCGGGCTGGACGGTGTATGGTCTGACGTATGAGCAGCGGGAGCAGGCTGCGCTGGCTGCGGGGCAGGGCGTGTGGCGAGGCCGCGTGATGCGGGTGGAAGAGAAGGAGAAGACCCTGGGCGTCGAGCTGAAACTGACGGACGGAAACCGCGTGCAGGCGTATGTGGCCAAGGATCGGAACGGACGGGTGCCGGCGCTGCATGTGGACGACGTGGTGGAGCTGAATCCATTGCACCGGACGACGCTGTCGCCACGCCAGCGCCGGATGTGGCCGAGCGAGGAGGAAGAACGATGGGGCGGCTATCGCGACCATTTGTTCTATGGCGGGACGGTGGCCTCGGGCTATGTTGCGTCGGGAGGCTGGCGCTTGGTGGGGAAGGGGACGGCGGACCGTTGGGCTATTTGGCGTTCGCACCTGCTGCAGGCTTACGAAAACGAGGGGCTGAACGAGGCTACGGCCGGCATTTTGCCTGCGATGACTTTGGGAGATAAGACAGGTGTCGGCCCGGAGACGCGCGCCCACTTTGCTGCTTCCGGACTGTCGCATCTGCTGGCTTTGTCGGGCTTTCACCTCATGATCATACTCGGCGTGGTGGACGTGGTGCTGGCGCGCCGGATAATGAGCCGGCGGTGGCGGCATCTGACGGTGGCTGTGGTGATTCTCTGCATGTGGGCTTATGCGGCGTTGACAGGATTCAGCGCGAGCTTGACTCGTGCCGTCTTGATGGGAACGCTCTTCCAGTTGGCTTGGACCATCGGGCGCAGCCGCTCGTTTCCCAATACGTGTGCTGCGGCTCTGGTGCTCATGCTCTGCTGGCATCCGCTGTGGATCAGAGACGTGGGATTCCAACTGTCGTTCCTGTCGGTGTGTGGCATCTATGTGGTGGGGCGCCCATTGTCGGAACGCTGGGTGGCGGCTTCGCGATGGAAGCGATGGGTTGTGAGCCCGGTGCTCATCACTTTTTCGGCCACTTTGTTCACCTTTCCGCTGGTGGCTTTCTACTTTGGGCAGGTGCCACTGATGTCAATCGTGAGCAATTTGCTGGTGGCCTGGCTGGCGTCGGCGCTGATGTGGCTGGCCGTGGGATGGTGGGTGCTGCATCCGCTGGCCGCGGTAGGGAGCGTTCTCGCTGCAGGGCTGGTGCTGGTGTCGCGCGGCATGGAAAGAGTGGCGGCGCTGGTGGCCTCGCTGCGATGGGCGGTGCTGGATTATCGGCCGACGGCGGCGGAGGTGGTGCTGCTGTATGTGCTGCTGGCTGCCGGTGTATGGTTCGTCAGGAAGCGTGAGGCTCGTGCGCTGCAGGTGGGGCTGGCCGCAACGGCGGCAGTGTTCATTCTCCGCATTGTGCGTGCCTGTTGGCCTGGCTGACGTGCCTGTTGGCCAGTCTGAAGAGGGGGAAAACCAGTTTGCACGCGCGTTAAACAATGTAAATGTGTTTCAAGTATCGACGAAAGGTACTACCTTTGCATTATATTTGGCGTACGTGTATGCGTGCGTGAAAATATGGTCGGGCGGTCGGCTCTATGCCAAGATGGCTTCACGATGTGGCTTGTCGACACTGACCATGATGGGAAATCCGCATGCCCATGGCTACGAAAGACAGCGCGTCTGTGCTGCTGACGAAGGCCTTGGGTGAATATCAACAACGAAAACTAACAAATTTGATATGAAGAAGTTTTTAGCCATTTTGGGTCTGGCTGCGCTGGCCATCGCTCCTGTGCAGGCACAATCGCTTTTCGAAACTGTGCACAAAAGTGCCACAGCCAAGGTGAACGACCCGAAATCATCGAACGAAACCATCGAAATCAATCAGTTTGAGGTGACGGCACTGAACTACATCTCCACGCAGGTGCAGAAGCGTGCGCTCAAGAAGGACACCTATTTCTTCGACAGCCAGGCCGTCAATCTCAAGTCGTTTGTAGACGATTTCCTGTTCTATCTCAACAAAGCCCGCACGGTGGGTGCGCAGAAGCGCAACGAGGTGATTGACTGCTACCGCAGCGCATCGCTCTCTAATCCGCTGTTCAACGACTCGAACAAGGAGCGCGTTCAGTGCTATGTGAACGACACAAAGACGTTTACGCCGTTCTCGCTTGATACGGACTGGGAAAAAGCCTACGACCAAGCGACTGCGAAGATTAAGACAATCTTGCGCTGAAAATGGAAAAACCCATGTTGACTGAAAGGCTTGATGCTCTCGCCCGACAGTCAACATGTTGGTTTAGGAGTGCGCTGTCGCCGTATGATGTCTGCCTACGTGATGTCTTGCGGCTGCTTTCCTGTTTGCGTAGGATCATCGTTTCATTATAAAATAATATGCCATGAAGAAAATAATGCTTCTCGGTTCCGGCGAACTGGGCAAGGAATTTACAATTGCATGCAAGCGCAAAGGCCAGTATGTGATTGCTTGCGACAAGTATCCCGGTGCACCAGCCATGCAAGTGGCTGACGAATGTGAGGTTTTCTCAATGCTGGATGGCGACGCGCTGGAAGCAGCCGTATGTCGTCATCAGCCCGACATCATTGTTCCGGAGATTGAAGCCATCCGTACGGAAAGACTGTATGATTTCGAGAAGCAAGGCATTCAGGTGGTGCCGTCTGCGCGTGCGGTCAACTTTACGATGAATCGAAAGGCAATCCGTGAACTGGCCCACACGGAGCTGGGGCTGAAGACGGCAGACTACCGCTACGCCAAGACGTTCGAGGAGTTTCAGCAAGCGGCCGCAGAGATTGGCTATCCGTTCATCGTGAAGCCGCTGATGTCTTCTTCTGGTCATGGGCAGAGCAAGGTTGATTCGCCTGACGAGCTGCAGGAAGCATGGCGCATTGCCGCTGAGGGCGCGCGGGGCGATATTCATGAGGTCATTGTGGAGCAGTTTATCCGGTTCGACTCGGAAATCACGCTGCTGACGGTGACGCAGAAGAATGGGCCTACGCTTTTCTGTCCGCCTATCGGCCATGTACAGAAGGGCGGCGACTATCGGGAAAGTTTTCAGCCTGCATTTGTCTCGCCAGAACAACTGAAAGAGGCACAAAGAATGGCCGATGTCGTTACGAAGGCGCTGACGGGCGCTGGTATTTGGGGCGTGGAGTTCTTCCTTAGCAAGGAGGATGGCGTCTATTTCTCAGAGCTTTCGCCGCGTCCGCACGACACAGGTATGGTGACTTTGGCAGGCACGCAGAATCTGTCGGAGTTTGAGTTGCATTGTCGCGCCGTGCTGGGCCTTCCTATTCCGGAAGTGCAGCAGGAACGCATCGGAGCTTCTGCCGTGATACTGAGTGACGTCGAGTCGAAATCGCCAGAATACGAAGGACTTGAAGTTCCAACCGCTGCCACGCAAACGCGCCTCTTCGTGTTTGGAAAACCGGAGGCTCACGTCGGTCGTCGCATGGGCGTCGTCGTTTGCTATGATGCGCTTGGCTCGGATTTGCAAGCCCTGCGTGAGAAGTGCAAGTCGCTTGCAGCGTCTGTGAAGTTGAAATGAACTGAGTCTGGCTAACGACTGGTCGTGTATAGTAGATCTGCTGCCTTCCCGTGTATCTCAAGACGTCTTCGTGAAACATTCCATCAGCGCTCTTATGGGCGTTTGAACGCTGATGGGAAAGCTGAAAGTTGCATTGCTACCTGACGACCGTCTCTCTTCCAATCATCTCTTCTGTATGCGGCGTAGTCCGTACGTGCAGAAGAGTTTTTTTGGCGCAGCACTCTGTTTTCAGTCTTCATGCACCCTTTTCTTGGCTTTATTGCACTCCGCTCGTAGCTTTTCTGCACTCCGCTCATTGCTTTCCTGCACTCCGCTCATTGCTTTCCTGCACTCCGCTCATAGCTTTCCTGCACTCCGCTCATTGCTATACTGTGCTCAGTCCATGTTCTAATTGTATCCGATTCAATATCTCAGTTCATTTCTCAGGTGCTATTTCTGCAGCATTCCTTCATCATCACGCCGTCTTTCTGGTGACAAGAATGCCTCTCTCCTGAATGTTGATACTCTTCTGTTCTTATCCAACTTCCCTTTTTTCTCGCACTTATGCCTGATTCAACATCTTCTTCCCGTCGTCGTCCTACCACCCGAAAGAAAGAGCAAGACACCGTCATTGCAGACATGGGACGTTTGCAGCCGCAAGCCACCGAACTGGAGCAAGCGGTGATTGGCGCGTGCCTTGTGGAGACGGAGGCGTTTGGACGCATCTCTGATCTCCTGCGTCCGGAGGCTTTCTACGAGAAGCGCAACCGTGAGATATTTACGGCCATACAGTCGCTGGCGGCCGAAGACCAGCCGATCGATGTTTATACCGTTGTCGAGCAACTTCGCAAGACGGCGCGCCTTGATGATGCCGGGGGCATGGGCTATGTGGCCGAGCTCAGCGAGAAGATGCTGTCTTCGGCTCACATTGAGTATCATGCCCGTATCATCGCGCAAAAATCTCTCGCCCGGAAACTTATCACGTATACGAGTGAGATTCAGGAAGGCGCATTCGACGAAGGGACAGACGTTGCGGAACTGATGCAGAAAGCCGAAGGCGAGTTGTTCGAGCTTTCAAAGAACAGCATACGGAAGGACTTTACGCAGATCAACCCCGTTCTCAAGGACGCTTTTGCACAGCTGCGTGAGGCCAGTGAGCGCAAAGACGGACTGAGCGGACTCAGCAGCGGTTTTGGTGCTTTGGACAAGATGACGAACGGTTGGCAGAAGAGCGATCTGGTCATCATTGCCGCCCGTCCCGCCATGGGAAAGACGGCGTTTGTCTTGTCGATGGCTCGCAACATCGCCGTCACGAACCGTGTGCCGGTTGCAATCTTCTCACTTGAAATGGCGAATGTTCAGCTCGTCAATCGTCTGATTGTGAATGTCTGCGAGATCAAAGGCGAGAAAATCAAGAGCGGACAGCTGGCGCCGCATGAATGGGCGCAGCTGGATTTGAAGTCGAAGGAGCTGCTCGACGCCCCGCTCTATGTGGACGACACGGCTCAGCTCTCCGTCTTCGAGTTGCGTACGAAGGCGCGCCGATTGAAAAAAGAACACGACATTCAGCTGATCATCATCGACTACTTGCAGTTGATGAACGCCAGCGGTATGAATTATAACTCTCGTCAGGAGGAGGTCAGCATCATTTCGCGTTCTCTGAAGGGCTTGGCCAAGGAGTTGAACATCCCCATCATTGCTCTGTCGCAGCTGAACCGAAGTGTGGAGAACCGCGTGGGTATTGACCCTGAGAATCCCGACAGCAAGCGCCCGCAGCTGAGCGACTTGCGTGAGTCAGGCTCCATCGAGCAGGATGCCGACATGGTCTGCTTCATCCATCGCCCTGAATACTATAAGATCTACAAGGACCAATATGGCAACGATCTGCGTGGAAAGGGTTTCATCATCATCGCCAAACATCGAAACGGCGAAGTGGGCGACGTCACGTTGAAGTTCGAAGGAGAATACATCCGCTTCTCCGATGTGAACGACACGGACGATGCGCCACTTCCGCTTCCGCCTGGCGAGTCGTCGGGCAGCGGCGTGGTCTATCCTTCGCGTGCCAATCAGCCGATGCTGGATCCGAATGATCCTTTCAACAGTTTCACGGCGGATATGGCTCCGGGAGACGACGTGCCCTATTGACATGCTCGCCTCCAGCGCATTCTCGCTACAAAAAAATCCTGCTACGGCTGTCGTAGCAGGATTTTTTTGTATGATTTTGTGGTGAGACGTTGGCGTTGTTGAAACGAGGGGGCGCGCTTCAATGCATGATTCTACCGCGCTGTCATACCATTTCTTGTGTTGACAGTGTTTAGTCGCGCGGCAATGAAGGTGGCCAACATGGCTTCCATCAGCCCTCCCATGTGTCCTCCGCTCAATTCATGTCGTGGTGTTGCAGGCGGAAGTCGGCCATGTCCGCATACTTGGTTCCCGCACGCCCATAGTTGGCATACGGATAGATGGATATGCCGCCGCGTGGCGTGAAGATGCCGGTTACCTCAATGTATTTCGGATCCATCAACCGGATGAGATCTTTCATGATGATGTTGACGCAGTCTTCGTGAAAGTCTCCGTGGTTGCGGAAGGAGAACAGATAGAGCTTCAGGCTCTTGCTCTCCACCATGCGCACGTCCGGAATGTAGGAAATCCGAATCTCGGCAAAGTCGGGTTGCCCCGTGATGGGGCAAAGCGAGGTGAATTCAGGGCAGTTGAAGCGCACCCAATAGTCGTTGTCCTGGTGCTTGTTCTCAAAGGTCTCCAGCACTTCCGGCGCATAGTCCTGCCGATATTCCGTTTTTCGGCCCAAGAGTTGCAGGCCTTCTTTTTCTCGTTTCATATAGAAGGTTTGTCGTTTGCGGCATGCCTGGCTCAATGGCATGCCTTGAGGTTCTCACGTTCGTTCAGGTACGTCTCCAGCCCGTGCCTCCGCAGCTTGCATGCCGGACAGTGTCCGCAGCCGTCGCCGGGTATGCCGTTGTAGCATGTGAGCGTGCGTTCCCTCACGAGCGAAAATACGCCGAGGCGGTCTGCCATGGCCCAGGTTGCTGTCTTGTCGAGCCACATGAGCGGCGTGTGGATGACGAACTGCTCGTCCATGCCGAGGTTGAGGCTGACGTTGAGACTCCGGATGAAGGAGTCGCGGCAGTCGGGATAGCCCGAGAAGTCGGTTTGCGACACGCCCGTCACGAGGTGCATGGCGTCAATCTCGCGGGCATGCACGGCAGCCATGCTCAGAAAGAACAGGTTGCGCCCGGGCACGAACGTGTTGGGCGGTGCCTCTGCCGGCTTTTCCCGATCCATCTCGATGGCCGAGTCGGTCAGACTGCATCCGCTGCAGAGCTGCGGGATGAAGCCCGCGTCCACCTCGCGGATGGGCACGTTGGCTATGGCAGCCATTTCGTGTGCGATGTCTACCTCCTGTGCGTGTTTCTGTCCGTAGCGGAAAGTGATGGCACTCACGCGTTCGAATCGCTGCTTGGCCCAAAACAAGCAGGTCGTGCTGTCCTGGCCGCCCGAGAGCACCACCAGTGCATGATTCTTGTCCAACATGTCGTCTGCCGTCTTATGCCAGTTCGCGGATGCGGAGAATGTTGTACGAGATTCCTTCGTCGTAGACGCTCGTTTTCTCGTGGCGTTTCACGTAGCGGACGACGCGCGACGTCAGCGGCAGTGCAACAATCTCGTAGAGCGTCTTGGCCGTCACCTGCAAGGCCATGAGCTTGAGGAGTTCGCCCAGCGGCATGAGGCCGCCGAAAGCCAGGGGAAAGAAGATGATGCTGTCGGCCGTCTCACCTACGAGCGTGGAGAGCACGGCGCGCCAGGCAAAGTGCCGCTCCTTGTCGCGCAGTTTCATGCGGCTCATCACCCAGGCATTGAGAAAGGAGCCGACGAGGAAGGCGCTCAGGCTGGCGAACGCGATGCGTGGCGCCAGACCGAAGACGAAGGAGAAGTGTTCAGCTCCCTGCCAGAACGGTGCCGCCGGCAGTGCCACGGCAATTCCGCCCATGGCTACGACGAAAAAGTTCATGAAGAACCCCGTCCAGATGATGAGGCGGGCCTTTCGGAATCCCCACACCTCGGCAATGCAGTCGTTGAGGATATAGCTGATGGGGAAGACGATGAAGCCTGCCGTCATCGAGATGGGGCCGAATTGCACGACTTTGGTCTCCAACAGATTGGAGGCGACGAGGCAGATGCAGAAGAGGATGCCCATCAGCATAAAGGATACACTGACCATAAATCCCTTTCCGGACTGTGGTCTACTGGCAGGTGTTGCCGCGCTTGTCGCAGCAACAGACGATTGATTTTGAAGCATTTGTTCTTGTTTTTTACGTGGTGTTCAAGCACACGGCAGCCCTCATATCCTCGGGCTGCGAGGCAATAAATACTGTTTCGGGCGGCAAAGTTACGCATTTTATTCAGATAAATTCGCTTTCTGACAAAAAAATCTCATGCGCACCCATTTTTCCCGCTCTTCGCCTCGCGCAAAAAACGGAAGAACGTAATTTAAAAATCAGAGAAGCGAAAATATAAAATCGGAGAAGCGCTTTTTCATTTTCACTTCTCCGATTTTCACAGTTGTTCGTCAGCCGATATGTTTGCGTCGGGCCAGTCCTGTGCCTCAGTCCGCACCGTGACCGCTTTGGCCTTGCGCTTGGCGGGTTTTCGGAATGCCGTCCGGCCGGGTCAGCAGGGGCGTTGCTTGGGCAACTGGAAGACCTCCTGCACCTCTCGCATGGCCTCTTCAGTCATGCCTTCGGGGGTGAAGCCCATGTTCTTGGCACACATGTAGATTTCTGCCGATTTGTTAAGCACATCCACTTGGTCGAAGGCATCCATGAGGTCGCGGCCGACGGCGCACACGCCATGCTTCTCCCACAGCACGACGTCGTATTCGCGAATCTGCTCGAGCGTAGCCTCAGCCAGCCTCACGCTGCCTGGCAAGGTGTAGGGCACGATGCCCAGGCCGAGCGGAGCGAATGCGAGTGTCTCGGGAATCATCGACCACAGCAGGTGCGTCATGGCGTCCTTCTTCAGCAGTTCCTTGTTGTGGCTCATGGCCACAAGCTGTATGGGATGTGTGTGGAGCGACGCCTTATAGGTGGAGCCTGTGGCGAGGAGGTAGTTGTGCATCGAGAGATGCGAGGGCAGCTCGCTCGTCGGCAGCACCGGCTCGTCGGCTATGATGACATAGGAGGCGCAGTCGTCGAGGATACGGATGATGCTGCCGTTCTGCATGGGCTGGCGCGCGAGGTCGCGCATGCGCTTGCCCGTGCCCTTGCAATAGAAGTAGCAGCCGCGCAGGTGGGGCAGTATGGTGCCGATGGCCATGGGGCCGGAGAGCGCAGGCAAGGCGCGGATGGCTTCGTCGACGTGTTCCGTGACGTTGACCGTGATGTTGCCTCCGTTGCGTTCAGCCCAGCCTTTCTGCCAGAGATAGCCGGCCACTTCGGCCACTTGCTCTACTGCGGCGCGGAGGCCGGGGCGATTGTCTAATATGCTGTTCATAGGATGAATGGTTCTAATGCGTTTGTTGGTTGGATGATGTCTCTTGCGCCCCGTGCTGCAGGCAAGCGGGGCTGCAGGGTTTATGCTTCGCCGTAGCGCTCGCGGGTGATTTGCTCGAGCGACTTGCCACGCGTGTCCGGACATCCCGCCACGCCCACGATGAGCGAGATGAGCAGCAGGGCAATCATGCAGTAGGCCGCGATGGTGAATCCCTCGCCGTGCTCGCCGTAGATGAAGGTGAACACGAGACCCCAAACGGCCGACAGGCTGCGCACCACGAAGAACATCAGGCCTTGTGCGCCGGCGCGGAACTTGGCCGGGAAGAGCTCCGAGCCCCAGAGCGCGTAGAAGATCTGGACGGAGATGCCGCCCTCAATGCCCCACAGGATGGCGAAGGCCCAAAGGCCGGCCGGGCCGTTCACGCCGATGCCGACGATGATGACCCATGCGCTGATGGCGAACAGCAGGCCGAGGATGTACAGCCACTTGTGGCGGATGCGGTCGATGACGAACGAGAGCACGAAGGTGGTGAGCACGATGATGGCCCACTGGATGCAGTTCATCCAGTTGGCTTGCTCGTTGTCGACGCCGCCGGCTGTCTCGTAGATGTGCGGTTGGAAGAATCCCATGACGGAGGCCACGAGATTCCACGTGAGGTAGATGGTGACGAGGTAGAGCACCGTACGGATGGCCGTTCGGTTGTCGAAGAGCACGCGGAAGGCGTGCAGCAGTCCGCGGTCTTCGCCTTTTGCTGCAGCCGCCTGCTGCGTGGCGGTCCATTCGTGGCTCTCCTCCAGTTTGCGCTGCATGTTCCATGCGATGAGCGCCACGAGGAAGAGGGAGAAGAATACGACGCGCGAGCTGAACACATTCAGGGCATCGCCGCTGAGGGCGGGCCCGCCGACGGCATGCGCCAGCGCCTCCACCCAGCCGAACAAATAGCCGCCGGGGGCGAAGAACATGCCGAGCAGCAGGATGATCATCGGCCCGACGCCCCACGACATCTGCGAGATGCAGATGTTGCGTCCGCGCTTGTCTATCTCCGAGCTTTCCGATATGTAGGTCCACGAGGCAGGCACGCCGATGCCCACCGAGATGCCTGTGACGAGGAATCCGCACAGCAGCATCGGATAATTCACGGAGCACACCACCAGCAGCACGCCCAGCATGTAGACCAGCAGGTTGTACGTGTAGATGAACTTCCGCCCGTATTTGTCGGCGAGGAAGCCGCCGACGATGGCGCCCAGTGCGGCGCCCAGACAGTTGGCGCTGATGAAGTTGAGCCATCCGAGGTGCACTTCCGTCAGGCCGAGATAGTTCTGCCAGAGGGTGAGACCGCTTGCGCCGGCCACGATGGCGCCGGCATCCAGATAGTTGGTGAGCGAGACGGCAATGGTCTGCTTCAGACTTCCAGTTTCGTTTGTCATAGTCGTTCCTTGTTGATGATGCGGCCGCCGGTGTTTCCGTCCGTCCGCCATTACTGTTCAAAAGGCAGGCCGGCGTCAGCGCTTGCTCGTTACGTCGTGCTCGTATTGCTGGATCAGGCGGATGTAGTCTTCGCCCACGGGCACGTGGTTCTTCAGGTTGAAGTAGTCGAACACGGCGCCGAAAGGCAGGCTCTTGGCCTCTTCCATGAGGGCCAGTCGCTCGAATCCCATGTTCTTGTCCTCATAGTCGCGCAACAGCCCGACGGGTTCCAGCAGCGCCTGCAGCAGACATTTCTGTGTCGCGCGCGTACCGATGATGTATGCACCGATGCGGTTGATGGAGGCATCGAAGTAGTCGAGCCCCACGTGGGCGCGGTGGAGCGCATCTGCCCGCACGATTTCCTTGAACAGGTCCAGCGTCTGGTCATTCATGATGGTGACGTGGTCGGAGTCCCAGCGCACGGGCCGGCTCACATGGAGCATCAGTTCCGGCACGAAGAGGAGGAGCGATGCCACCATGTCGCTCACGTTCTCCGTCTGCTCGTAGTGTCCCGTGTCGAGCGTATAGATGACCTTGCGGGTGGCGCAATAGCCTGCGTAGAAGTCGTGCGAGCCCACGGTGTAGCTTTCCAGGCCGATGCCGAAGAGCTTGGCCTCTACGCAGCTCTTCATGTGGGGCAGCGGCTCCGCCAGGATTTGGTCGAGCGAGTCTGCCAGAATCTCACGGTAGTATTTGCGTCTGACGGGCATGTCCTTGCTGCCGTCGTGCACCCAGATGTTCATGATGCAGGGGTCTCCCTGCCGCTGGCCCATCACGTCGGCAATGCGCCGGCAGCGCTTCGTGTGCTCAATCCAGAACGCGCGGATGGCTGGGTCTGGGTTGGCCAGCGTGAGGTTCCCGCTCTTGGGATGGGAGAAGCTGGTGGAGTTGAAGTCCAGCTTGAGCTTCTGTTGCTCGGCCCATTGCATCCAGCTTTCGAAGTGGGCGGGCTCCACTTGGTCTCGGTCGACGAATTTGCCGCCAAAGTCGCCGTAAGTCTCGTGCAGGTTGAGGCGGTGGTTGCCTGCCAGCAACGTCTGCACGAAGGCGATGTCTTGGCGCACCTCGTCGATGTTGCGCGCGCGTCCGGGGTAGTTGCCGGTCGCCTGGATGCCGCCGGAGAGCGCCTCGCTCCGCTCGAAGCCGACGACGTCGTCGGTTTGCCAGCAGTGGAGCGAGATGGGAATTTGCTCAAGTGTCTCGATCACCTTGTCGGTGTCGATGCCGAGTGCTGCGTATCGCTCCTTGGCGAGGGCGTATGCACTGATGATGGATGATTCGTTCATGGTGGTAAGATGTTGTGGTTATGTCTGTTTCAATGCGTGTCCTTGCTGCATAGCTGCGGGCTGACAGGCGTTGTCCCGCTTCGCTCTGGTGGGGTGTTCAGTGTGCCTCCGCCGCGTTTGGGTCGGAGGTCGCTTGCAGGAAGCGTGCGTAGGCGGCATCCCACAGGGCGGCATCAGTCGGTTCGTAGCGGCGCATCTCGATGCTGTCGGCGATAATGCGCCGCATGGATGCGAGGCCGTCGACGAGGCCGGCGGCTCTTGCCTGCATCATGATGTTGCCGATGGCGGTGCCTTCCACAGGCCCGGCAACGACCGGACGGCCGATGGCGTTGGCCGTCATCTGCATCAGGTGGTGGTTGTGGGTTCCTCCGCCGATGGCGTGGAGCGTGCGGATGGGCATCGGTGCCAGGCTGTCCAGCCAGGAGAGCACTTGCCGGTAGCGCATGGCCAGGCTGTCGAAGATGACCCGAACGACCTCCGCGTAGCTCTGCGGAACGGGCTGCGAGGTCGTGGCGCAGTAGCGTCGGATGGCTTCCTGCATGGATTGGGGATGGGCAAAGGCTTCGTCGTCGGGGTTGATGAAGCTGCGGAAGAAGGGGACGGAGGCGGCGTCGGCAACGAGCCGGCCGACGTCGGAGGGGATGCTGGCGTCGCCGCTCCACTCCTTTCGGCACTGCTCCAGCAGCCACATGCCGCAGATGTTCTTGAGGAAGCGGGTGGTTCCGTCCACGCCGCCTTCGTTCGTGAAGTTGTAGCGTTGGCTTTCCGCATGGATGATGGGCTGTGGCGACTCGATGCCGAGGAGCGACCAAGTGCCGCAGCTCAGGTAGGCGAAGTCGGTGCCGGCGGCAGGTACGGCAGCCACGGCGGAGGCTGTGTCGTGTCCGGCTACGGCAATGACGGGCACGGGGCCGAGCCCTGTGGCTTTCTGTACGTCGTCGGTGAGCGTTCCTACCCGTGTTCCGGGTCTGACCATTGGCCCGAACTGGCTGCGGTCGAGCCCGAGTGGACGCAGCAGGTCGGCGTCGATCTCACCGGTCCGCGGGTTGAGCAACTGCGCCGTGGAGAGCACGGAATACTCGCACACGGCCTGCCCCGTGAGCATATAGCTGAGCGCATCGGGGATGAACAGCACCTTGTCGGCAGCCGCGAGTGCCGAGTCGGCGTTGCGGCGCATGGTGTGCAACTGGAACAGCGAGTTGAAGTTCATGAACTGGATGCCCGTCTTGGCATAGACGGTGTCGCGGTCTACCAGTTTGAAATATTCCTCCTGCGCGCCGTCGGTGTGCGGGTCGCGGTAGCAGAGCGGGTTGCGCAGGATGCCTCCGTCGCGGCCCACGCACACGAAGTCGCAGCCCCAGGCGTCGATGCCGATGGAGGTGAGCTGGATGCCTTCGGCGGCCACGAGCCGCAGTCCGTGCAGGATTTCCCGGTAGAGGGCGAAGATGTCCCAGTAGAGATGGCCTCCCTGTGGGATGATGTCGTTCGGGAATCGTGTGATCTCGCGTTGCTGGAGCCTTCCGTCGGCCATGCTGCCGAGGATGGTCCGTCCGCTTGTAGCGCCGAGATCGACGGCCAGAAAGTGATGCGTGTCTGTCATGATGGTGGGGATGAGGGGCGGTGCCCGATTGCTTGCTGGCCGCCTAACGTGGCGTTTGGCTGGCGTTCAGCCGCTCCAGCCGTTTGTATTCCTTTTTGGTCAGCCGCATGAAAGAGCCGTGCTGGGGATGCCGCACGCCCTGGATGTCGACGGGGTCGGAGAAGTTTCTCAGGTATTTGTCGGCCTTGCAGATGCGGTAGTGCTTGGGGTTGCTGCTGTATTCGATGTAGGCCACGCGCCATGTGTCGTCGCCGATGAGCTGGAAGGCGCTGCTTCCCTCGCACTTCTTCTTTCCCTCGAAGTCGACGTAGTCGTCGGCGAGGGGCTCGCTCCATGGGCCGGTCAGGTGCTTGGCCGTGGCGGTGAAGATGCCGGGCTGTCCGCCTTCTTTCTTGATGAGCATGTGGTAGAGGCCGTCGGAAGGCAGGTAGTTGATGTCGGCGTCAATCGTGGCATAGCCCCAGTCGAACAGCAGTTGCGGCTTGGTGAGCTGGGTGAAGGTCTCGTCGGCATAGGAATAGTACATGCGGTCGTAGGCCTCCTCGGAGCTGTTCAGCATGGAGTAGTAGATGAGATAGCCGCCACGCCGTCCGTCGGGCCACGTGTATTGGGGGTCCCAGAAGATTTGCGGGGCCCACACGCGGTGCACCTTCGACCAGTCGCGATAGACGTCGGGGGCGTCGGGATTGCAGAAGATGGCGGGGCCCTGCCGGAAGTCGAAGGTCTTGGACTCCCAGTGGAGGAGGTCGTCGGAGCGCAGGAGGTCGATGCCGTAGTTGTCCCACACGCGTGAGCGTCCGACGCACATGTCGGTCGTCACCATCAGATAGCCGCGCCCCTTGGCCCGGCGGCAGATGTAGGCATCGCGCTGTCCGCCCTCGATGCGTGCGTGTTGCTGCGGATCCATGATGGGCGCGCCGCCGAGAATGTCCGTGTAGTTGTAGCCGTCGCGGCTGATGGCGTATGCCGTGTATTCGCCCGAGCCGCTCATGTGGCAGTAGAGGTAGCCGTAGGTGCCTTTCTGAGGGTTCTGTGCCGACAGGAAGGAGGCGTTCAGCATGAATACAAGGAGGGCCTGCAAGATGTGTTTCATGTATAGGATTGGTAGTAATGGTGTGGAAAGATAGTGCAAAGATAAAGATTTTCTGCAGAAATCGCGCGGATGTGTTGCGAAAAGTTGGAACTGCGGCTCACTTTGCCGTGCGCCGGAATTGTATTTGTTCCGTTGTTTCCGCGTGTATAGGCTTTGCCGTGGCGACGTCGCTTCGCCCTGCACGTTCGGTTCGTGGGAAGGGGAGACGACAACGGGAAGGCCTTCGTCTCGTGTCGGGAAGGCCTTCCCGTCGTGCCAAGAAGGCCTCC
The DNA here is from genome assembly GCA_002305265.1 of Prevotellaceae bacterium UBA1391. Lineage (GTDB taxonomy): Bacteria > Bacteroidota > Bacteroidia > Bacteroidales > Bacteroidaceae > UBA3839. Next base: position 48,564 of record DBQP01000007.1, read on the forward strand.
CGTCGTATGGAAAATGTTGCCTGCCGTGCGCGCTGGCGAAGCGGCCTGACAGTGTTGCGGGGGCTGTCAGGGGCTGCCGGTGGGGTGCTGCTGCCGGGCGGCTGGCTGTGTCAGAGCGTGATGTCGCGCAGGCTGTGTCGTCCGACGAAGCGGCTGCGGTCGACGTCGCCGCGGACGCCGTCGATGCGTCCGGAGGCGGTGTACTGCCAGATGACGTAGTCGTCGCCGCCGCTGAGCTGGGGCTGTTCGAAGATGTAGGCGGCAATCATGAACGGGTATTCTCCGTAGCCTTTGCCATAGAAGTGCTTGTTGTAGAAGTTGCGGCCGGTGTAGATCATCGGGCGCTTGCCGAAGGTTTGCGTGACGAGCCGCAGGAGCTCCTTGAGGCGGGCATGAAAGACGTCGTCGCTGACGCGGTTGGTGGCCTCGACGTCGATGATGGGGATGAGATCCTGCTGGCGCAGGTCGACCATGCTCATGAAGTTGCTCAGTTGTTTCTGCGCCGTCACGTTGGCCCGGAAGAAGTGGTAGCTCCCCACCTTGAGACCGGCGCGCCTGGCTTCGCGCACATTGGTCTGATAGTAGCTGTCCTGATTGCTCTCGCCTTCCGACGCCTTGATGTAGACATAGCTCACTTCGGGGTGTCGGGCCACGCGGTCCCAGTCGATGCGGCCTTGATAGTGGCTCACGTCGATGCCGTGGAGGGTGGCTGTCTGGTGGGTGAAGCCGAAGAAGGCAGGCTGTTCCAGCGTCCGTGGATGGCTGTCGGGACGGGCGCGGCGGGTGAGCGGATCGGGCTCCGGCGGAGCCATCTCGCTGTTGGCTGGCTTCGGCTTGCGCTTGCTGGCAAGCGCAGCGGAGGGCAGTGCGAAGGCCAAGGCAAGCAGACAGAGGCAGATCCACTGGGCGCGTATGTCGGTCTTGGGATGTGATGGCATGAGGACGTGGAAAAGTGGGAGGTGGGAGAGGGCTGGCGGGCAGTCGTGCCAACAGGGGACCGGGCCGGGCATGCGGCGGCCGCGCGGGCGACGCACCATTGGGGCGAGGCCGCAAGGGCGGACTGCTGAAAAATTGTCACAAAAGTAGAGAAATTACCCCACTTTAGCAATTTTGCTCCTGCGGCCGCGTGTTTTTTTAAAGAATATTAGGGATTTCAATGGGCAGAAGGAGCGGTGGGCAGTGCCTCAGCGGATGCGGACCTGCAGCGGTGTGTCGATTTCTTTTTTCCAGTCGGGCAAGGAGTGGAACCAGCTTTCGGCCGTGGGATAGCCAAAGGTCTCCTTGGCGGCGGTGAAGGAAACATGGTAGTGCGTGGTGAGCAGGATGGGGGCGCGGCTGGAGGTGGTGCGGTTGCGCTGTCCGTCCGCTGGACGGAGCGCGCTGCGGCGCGTGGTCGTGCTGCGCCGGGCGGAGAGGGCGGGACGCTGGGCGGCGGTGCGGTTGCGTCGCGCGTCGCGGGCCTTGGCGTCGTCGCTGGGACGGGTGCGCAGGCCAACGACTTGGTGGAGCGGCAGGTCGTGGGTCGTCGCGCGGGCTTCGGCGGGCACATAGAGCGCCATGCCAACGCTCTCGGGTGCGTAGAGAGCCTTGTTGGCTTCGCTCGACTGTTCGGGATAGTCTGTGCCCCAGGTAGCGTAGAGGCCCTGTGGGAGCCCTTCGGCCACGACGGCTGTCGTGCCGATTTTCTGCAGTCCAGTGCAGAGCTGGGGATCCGCGGAGGTGGCGGACGAGGTCATCAGCAGGGTGGCGCGCACCTCGAGGTCGCGATGTCCGGCGTAGAGCGTGTAGGTGGTGCTCACGTCGGCCGTGCCTCCGCTCAAGCGGGCGCCGAGGTCGTCCATGCGGATGATGGTGCGCACGGGGCCGCTGCAGAGGATGCGCTGGCGGCGGATGGCGACGTCGCGCCAGTCGCCCACGCTGCTCGTGGCGGCGTTCCAGGGACGGAGCGTGCCGCACCCGATGCTCTGTCCGGCCCAGAGTACGTCGCAGCCATAGGACTCGTCGTTGAGCTGAGGGGCGGAGGTATAGAAGTGGGTGGTGGGAATCTCGAGGCGCGGCAGGCGCTTGGCGTAGAGGTCGATGTTCTGCCGGTGGTCGAAGTAGATGCGGTAGGCCACGAGTTCCGACTCGATGGCGGGTCCGTGGTGGTAGAGGGCGGGGTAGAGATTGCTGGCGCCGGGTGCCTCGATGGCGGTGATGGCGGGGTGGGCGCCGCCGCGGTCGTCGAGCATGAGTTCGGCATGGAGACGCGGAGCAGGCGAACCCTCAGTGGTGGGAGGGGCCTGCGGGAGGAGCGTGACGGCATAGGAGAGGGTGGCTTTGGGACCGATGGTGCTCAGAAAGACCAGCTCGTCGGGTTGCCCGTCTTGGTCGAGGTCGTCGATTTGGGCGGGAACGGGCTGTCCGTTCAAGCGGACGACGGCGGCGGCTGGTTGGAAACCAAGCCCCTTGACGTCGGCCAGCCGGATGACGACGGGGGCGTCGGTGCGTGGCAGGTCGAGCGGGTTGCGGACGGTGAGGGTGAGCTCGTGTGGCCTGACGGTGGCGGCCAGTGAGGTGCAGGGGTGCGCTGTGGCCAGGAGCAGGAGGGCAAGGAGGGTGTGTTTCATCGGATGAGCAGGATTTGGAGCCAGTCGTGTAGGAAGCCGGCGTAGCGGTTCTGGGAATCGGTGAGGAGGAGGAGCGTGCGGCTGCCGTCGGCCAGAGTGGGGCCCCAGCAGAGCGCCTCGTAGTTGGCAAAGGAGCGCGAGGTGAGTGACATGCGGGTGCGCACGTGCCAGAGAAGGGTCTTGTGAAGTGTGGCCGTGTCGAAGATGTATAGGCTGCAGCGCGTCCAAGCCCCGATCTTCCGCTTTGGCACGTAGACCTCACGTTCCAACACGAGCAGGCGCGAGTCGGCATAGTGGAGTACGGCGCTCACGCCGTGTGCGTGGTTGCGACCGGCCTTGCTGGCTTTGGGTGCGTCGAGTGGATAGTGGAGCGTGCGCAGGGGCTGGAGCTCGGTGTCGAGCTGGATGAGCCGCGCAACACCTGCTCCATTGTTTTCTTCCATCGCCCAGACGGTGTGGGAGGTGGGGTCGTAGCAGAGTCCCTCGAGGCCATGGTTGGAGATGGGATGGGGAAGGAGTGCGGCGCTGCTGCGTCCGGTGAGTTGTCCGTCGCGCGTGTACTCGATGAGCCGGCTGTCGGCCTCTCCGGCCACGAGCAGCGTGTGGGTGTGGGGCAGCAGGCAAATGTCCTCGGCATCGCGGTTGGGCAGAGAGGAGAAGTGGGAGGCGCGGAGGGCGACTTGCTGGAGGTGGAGCTGGCCGCTGATGCTGTCGATGGGCATGGAAAGAATGCAGAAACCGTCGTGTGCCGACTGGTCGTCGACGACTGCGTAGTCGTCTCGGCTGATGCGGGTGAGGCCGCTGTAGTTGGCGGCCGGCAGCTGCTTGTCGAGCTTGACGGGACGCAAGGCCTGCTGCAGGCGCTGGGCCGACAGCGGAAGGCTCAGACAGAGCAAAAGCGTGAGGCAGAGGGAAATGGGTTTCATGCGCGCAAAGATACAATATATCGACGAGGGCACAAATCAAAAATGGAAATAAATTCGTAACTTTGCAGGCATGATAGATTACAGCGTTTTGCAAGGTAAAAAGGCGGCTTACTTCACGTTGGGCTGCAAACTGAACTTTGCCGAGACTTCGACCATCGGCGAGCAGCTCAAGGGCTTCGGCGTGAGCACTGCGACGGACGGTGAGTCGGCAGATTTGTGCCTCATCAATACGTGTTCCGTGACGGAGACGGCGGACCACAAATGCCGTCAGGCCATTCACAAACTGGTCAAGGAGAATCCGGAAGCCTACGTCGTCGTCTTCGGATGCTACGCGCAGTTGCAGCCTCAGTTGCTGGCAGACATCCCGGGCGTTGACCTGGTGGTCGGTGCGGAGCATAAGGGACAGCTCATCGAACTGATACAGGAAGGCATGTCGGGCAGCGGCGAACTGGAGGCGCATCGCCTGACAGTGGCGACGGCAGACATCCGGACGTTTGTGCCAAGTTGCAGCCGTGGCGACCGAACGCGCTATTTCCTGAAGGTGCAGGACGGCTGCAATTACTATTGTACGTACTGCACGATTCCCAAAGCCCGCGGGCGAAGCCGCAACGGCAGCATCGAATCGCTGGTGGAGCAGGCGCGGGGTGTGGCGGCGGAAGGCGGCCGGGAGATTGTCATTACGGGTGTGAACATCGGAGACTTCGGGCACTCGACGGGCGAGACTTTCTTTGATCTCGTGCGGGCGCTAGACGAGGTGGAGGGCATCGAGCGCTACCGCATCTCGTCGATTGAGCCCAACCTGCTGACCGACGACATCATTGAATATGTGGCGCGCTCGCGTGCCTTCATGCCGCACTTCCACATCCCGCTACAGAGTGGAAGCGATGAAGTGCTGCAGCTGATGCGCCGTCGGTATGACACGTCGCTGTTCCGTCGCAAGATAGAGCGCATCAAGGAACTCCTGCCGGAGGCTTTCATCGGTGTCGACGTGATGACAGGATGCAGGGGTGAGCGCCCGGAGTTTTTTGAGGCGGCCTATCGTTTCATCGAGTCGCTGCCGGTGACACAGTTGCACGTGTTCCCCTACTCGGAGCGCCCAGGCACGAAGGCGCTGGACATCGATTACGTGGTGCCGAACGAAGAGAAAAAGGAGCGGAGCAAGAGGCTGCTGGAACTGAGTGCGCAAAAGACGCACGACTTCTATGCGTCGTTCATCGGCCAGGAACGTCCGGTGCTGTTCGAGCATGCGCCGAAAGGCCGCCGCATGCACGGGTTTACGGACAATTACATCCGTGTGGAGGTAGACAATCACCCTCTGCTCGACGGTCGGATTCTGCCCGTGATGCTGGGGGACTTCAACCGCAAGGGGGATGCCCTGGTGGGGCAGTTGCCACCGGATGCGATGGACGTGTAGGTGGAAACAAACGGAGGCAGTAAGTGGCGACGCCGATGGTGAGGAGGTGCAGACTGGCGGCGCGTTTGGTTTTCTTGCCCGGTGCACGGTTTTACACCCCAATGCATCGAATTGGTGTGCGCAAGGCACAGCCCAGAGAGATTCAATGATACCATTTTCAACGAAAAAGTAAGAATAAAGAGTGCTTTCAGTAGTCATACTCAACTGGAACGGTGCGGAGATGATGCGCCGCTATTTGCCTTCGGTGTTGCGGTGCAGCACGATGGAAGGTGTGGAGGTGGTCGTGGCGGACAATGCCTCGACGGATGATTCCGTGGAGATGCTTCGGCGCGACTTCCCGCAGGTGCGTCTGATACAGCTTGACCAGAACTATGGTTTTGCGGAGGGATACAACCGTGCGTTGGCGCAATTGCCTGACTCGGCATACTATCTGTTGCTCAACAGCGATGTGGAGGTGCGCCAGGAGGGTTGGTTGAGACCGATGCTGCAATATATGGATGCGCATCCGGAATGTGCGGCATGTCAGCCCAAGTTGCTCAGTCTGCGCAATCCGCAGAACTTTGAATACGCGGGGGCAGCTGGAGGTTACCTCGACTGTTTTGGCTATCCCTATTGCCGAGGACGCGTGATGCAGACGGTGGAGAAGGATGAGGGGCAGTATGACGAGGTGCGTCCGCTGCTTTGGGCAACGGGCGCTGCGCTGCTGGTGCGCGCAGAAGACTTTCGGGAAGCTGGCGGACTGGATGGCCGCTTCTTTGCACACATGGAGGAAATCGACCTGTGTTGGCGACTGCGGCTGATGGGGCGCTCAATCGTGTGCGTTTCTGCTTCGACGGCCTACCATCTCGGAGGCGCCACACTGGAGCAGGGCAACCCGCGGAAAACTTTTTTCAATTTCCGTAACTCTTTGATGATGCTTTACAAGAATTTGTCGGATGAGCGCCTCTCCGCTGTGATGGGTTGGCGCAAGGTGCTCGACTATGTGGCCGCGCTGCAATTCCTGCTCAAGCGGGACTGGGCGAATGCGAAGGCTGTGTTTCGTGCACGGCGTGAATTTCTGCGGATTCGACCGCAATTGGAAGCGGATCGTCGGCGCATTCAGCAGCGTGCCGGTAAACATGATGGTCGATTGCTCGCGCCATACAGTATTCTGTGGCAGTACTATGTTCGTGGACGCAAGACGTTTTCGTCTTTGCCGCAAGGCTGACCGCAGTTTCTGCGGATGCGCTTCCGTCGTTTTCAGTCTGCGGAGATTCTTACCCAGCAAAAAAGCGATTTCTTTGTTGCAACGCGATAGAAAATTCGTGTTTTTGTCGTATCTTTGCAGCAAGAATTCATCTAAAATAGTTTCAAATTCCCAACATTCACACCTCTAATTGCAAGTACATGATAGAAAAGCATCTCGTGCTGGACGACGTTGACCTACGTACCTTCTATGGTGTAAACAATATCCACCTGCAAATGCTGAAATCGCTCTATCCCAAATTGCGGATTATGGCGCGTGGAAACATCATCAAAGTATTGGGCGACGAACTGGAAATGTGTGCGTTTGAGGAGAATATCGGGAAGATGAAAGCGCACTGCGCCAAATACAACTCGCTGGACGAGGAGGTGATTCTTAGCATCGTGAAAGGGCAGAAGACGAAGCAAGACGCCAGCGAGGACGGCAACGTCATCTGCTACAGCGTCAGCGGCAAGCCCATTCAACCGCGCAGTGAGAACCAGTTGAAACTTGTCGACTCGTATCGAACGAACGACATGCTCTTTGCGATTGGGCCGGCGGGAAGTGGCAAAACCTACATCAGCATCGCACTGGCGGTGCGCGCATTGAAAAATAAGGAGATTCGCAAGATTATCTTGTCGCGCCCCGCTGTTGAGGCAGGAGAGAAGCTCGGCTTCCTTCCGGGCGACATGAAAGAAAAAATCGACCCCTATCTGCAGCCGCTCTACGACGCCCTGCAGGATATGATTCCTGCGCAGAAACTGAATGAATATATGGAAACGAATGTCATTCAGATAGCGCCGCTGGCTTTTATGCGCGGCAGGACGCTGAATGATGCGGTCGTCATCCTGGATGAGGCGCAGAACACGACAACCCAGCAGATCAAGATGTTTCTGACCCGCATGGGGCAGAACACGAAGATGATCGTGACGGGCGACCTCACCCAGATCGACCTTCCGCATTCCGTTCGCTCCGGTCTGCTGCAAGCCACTCAGGTGCTGTCCGAAGTCGACGGAATCTCCTTTGTGCAAATGAGCGAGAAAGACATTGTGCGTCATCGCCTCGTCACGCGAATTGTGAATGCGTACGACGCATTCGACAAGGCGGAGGCAGAACGCAAACAACGCGAAAAAGAACTGAAGAAGCAGGCAACGGATCAGCTTCAGTCTGCACTCTGACAGAAATGTGAGAGGTTCGCTCATCCAATTCCGTTTCCCCTTCGTCCTTTTGTATTCACACGTTGTACGTTTTTCCGCTGCGTACCCGCTGATACAACCACAGCCCGCCGGAGCATCGCCTTTGCTTGGCTGTTGATACAACCGCAGCTCACAGAAACTATTCCGCTGCGTACCCGCTGATACAACCACAGCCCGCCGGAGCATCGCCTCTGCTTGGCTGTTGATACAACCGCAGCTCACAGAAACTATTCCGCTGCGTGGCCGCTGTGGAATCGCTGCTGACTGGTTGTTTTGTATTTTCATGGAGAATATTGTGCATACCCGTTAAATCAATAATAAGAATGAAAGCCCTTACTCGTACCGACTTCAACTTCCCAGGTCAAGTTGACGTCTATCACGGCAAAGTCCGCGACGTTTACAACATCAACAACGACATCATGGTCATGGTGGCCACGGACCGCATTTCAGCCTTCGACGTTGTTCTTCCAAAGGGAATCCCCTTCAAGGGACAGGTGCTCAACCAAATCGCCGCGTCGTTTCTGGACGCTTCGAAAGACATCGTGCCTAACTGGAAACTTGCGACGCCAGACCCAATGGTTACGGTCGGTCTCAAATGTGAGGGATTTCGCGTGGAAATGATCATTCGCGGCTACCTCACGGGCAGCGCATGGCGCGAGTATCAGGTTGGATGCCGCGAGATTTGTGGCGTGGCGCTGCCTGATGGAATGCGCGAGAACGAGAAGTTCCCACACCCGATCATCACACCGACGACCAAGGCTGACGCCGGACACGACGAGAACATTTCGAAGGAAGAAATCATCGAGCAAGGACTTGTCAGCCGTGAGGACTATGAGAAAATGGAGGAATACACGTATGCGCTCTTTGATCTCGGCACTCAGATGGCGGCGGAGAAAGGGTTGATTCTCGTCGACACGAAGTATGAGTTCGGCAAGCGCGACGGAAAAGTTTACCTCATCGACGAAGTTCACACCCCCGATTCCTCTCGCTATTTCTATGCCGAGGGCTATGAAGAGAAGTTCGTCAAAGGTGAGCCGCAGCGTCAGCTCTCCAAGGAGTTTGTGCGTCAGTGGCTCATCGAGCACGATTTCATGAATCAGCCTGGCCAGACGATGCCTGAGATGACCGACGAGTTCGTCGACAGCATTTCCGATCGCTACATCGAACTCTACGAGCACATCGTCGGTCAGTCCTTCGTCAAGGCCTCCGAGGCCGATGATCTGGCTGAGCGCATCGAGCGCAATGTCGTTGACTGCCTTGCGCACCTCTGATCAGCGTTTTGTCCCCGCACTGCAAATGTAGAAAGATTGCAAGGGGTCCACTATGACGTCCGCTGTTGCGGGCGCCAGGTGGACCCCTTTTTGCATTCCGTTCTTCTCCTCCGGTGTCCTTTCTCCGTGCTTGCAGTAATCAATCGTTGCACTCCCTGCATGAATGTCTTTCGTCCAGCGCAGCCTGTTTCTTCGCGTTGAGCACGTTGGATTCTCCTCAGGACCCTCCTTGGATACCTCTGGAAACCATCATGGATGCGCATGGAGCATCATCGATTCTTTCCCCCATCATTTCTAACTCATCTTCTCAATCATATTGGAACGCACGACCGATGGACGTCCGGATGACTTCCGGATGGTTGTCCTCCTCCGTTCCATCCTTCCTTTTCCCATGTCCGACTACGCGCAAGAAGCCATCAAGCCCTATGGTGACGCCCAGGGCAGCAAGCGAAGTCAGGTGGAGACCATGTTCAACCGCATTGCGCACTCCTACGACCTGCTCAACCATACGCTTTCGCTCGGCATCGACCGCATCTGGCGGCGCAATGCCATCCGTCACCTCAAGACGCTCACGTCAGCCCAACCGCCCCGGCGCATTCTCGACGTTGCCACTGGAACGGGCGATCTGACCCTGCTGGCCTATCGTGAGCTTCGCCCTCAGCACATCGACGGCGTCGACATCTCTTCCGAGATGATGGCCGTCGGACGTGAGAAAGTGGCGAAAGCCCGTCTTTCCGAGGTCGTCGACTTCCATTTGCAGGACTGCTCGGCCATGACGTTTCCGTCGCAAACTTTCGATGCCGTCATCTCGGCCTTTGCCTTGCGCAACTTTCAGTATCTCGACGAATGCCTGGTTGAAATCAGACGGGTGATGAAGCCAGGAAGTCCGCTTGTCGCCATCGACCTCTGCACGCCCGTCGCGTTTCCCATGCGTCAGCTCTTCTGGATCTATCAGCGCTGCGTCATGCCCCTCATCGGACGCTTCATCTCGCATGACAACCACGCCTACGTCTATCTGCCGCAGACGATGGCTGCCATCCCTCAAGCCGCCGACATGACGGCCATTTTCCGTCGCGCCGGCTTCACCCACACGGCCTATCGTCGTTTGCTCTTCGGCATGTGCATCCGCTATTCCGCACAGGCCTGACCCATTTTTCCCTCTCAACGGGGCGGCACCGCCACCCGACTTCATTCCTCTATTCTCTCATGGAACAATACGGACTCATCGGCTATCCGCTCGGCCACTCCTTCTCCCGCTCTTTCTTTCAAGACAAATTCCAGAGCGAGGGCATCGAAGCGGAATACATCAACTTCGAGATTCCCGACATCGACCGCATCTTGGAAGTGCTCGACGCTCACCCCGACCTGCGCGGCTTCAACGTGACCATCCCCTACAAGCAGAAAATCATTCCCTATCTTGACGAGGTGAGCCGCGAAGCCCGCGAGATAGGTGCCGTCAATGTGGTGAAGGTGGTCAACCGGGGCGGCTCACGCCAGCTCATCGGCTACAATTCCGATGTCATTGGTTTCCGCAACTCCATCGAGCCCTTGCTGCGTCCACACCATCGCCGTGCCCTCATTCTCGGCACGGGTGGTGCGAGCCGCGCCGTCCACTATGCGCTTCAGCGTCAGCTGGGCATCGAGACCGTGTTTGTATCCCGCTACGAGCGTCCCGGAACGGTCACCTATGACCACATCACGGCAGAGACGATGAGCGACTATCCCCTCATCGTCAACACCACGCCGCTGGGCATGTATCCCCATGTCGACGAATGTCCGCCATTGCCCTACGAGGCCATGACGTCCGACCATCTGCTCTTCGACCTCATCTACAATCCTGAGCGCACGCGCTTCATGAACCGTGGGGCTGCGCAGGGCGCGGCAGTCAAAAACGGGCTCGAGATGCTGCTGCTGCAGGCCATCGCCTCTTGGACATACTGGAATGAGTAAGGCCGCATCCACCCGTCGCCCCCAGCGCCCCGCAGCTGCCAGCTCCGCGTCGTCCCGCGGGCGAGCGTCGTCGCGTCCGGCAGCGGCGTCCGACGCACCGTCCGGTCGCCAGCCGGCGCATGCCCGACGCGCCTCGCGCCTCCTCCGCAAGTTCCTCATCCATCTCTGCACCATGATGTTCTTCCTGCTCCTCTTCCTGCTCCTGTCCATCAGTGGCTTCATCTATTACAAGGCGGTCGGCCCCAATCTCAGTCGGCGCGCCGCCCACAACGTGAGCACGCTCACCGAGCCGGAAGCACTCGACGAGATGTATTCGCTCTATCCCCACCTGCGCCGTTGGCTCGTGGAGCGGAAGTCGCACGGACAGTGGCGCTCCACCACGCTCACGACCCCCGACAACGTCCGCCTGCATGCATACGTCGTCCCGGCCGACCGCCCCACGCGGCGCACCGTCATCCTCATCCACGGCTATCGCAGCCAGGCCGTGGAGATGCTTCATCTCGCCTACCTCTATCACCATCAGCTCCACTTCAATGTCGTCATGCCCGACCTGCGCGCCCATGGCCACAGCCAAGGCAGCGCCATCGGCTTCGGCTATACCGATGCAGCCGACGTGCGCCTGTGGATGCACCATGCCGACTCGCTTTTCCGCCCGGAGCACGGCGAACACACGCAGATGGTCATCCACGGCCTGTCGATGGGTGCAGCCACAGCCATGTTCGTGGCCGGCCAGCCGCAGCCGCCCTACGTGAAGGCCTATGTCGAGGACTGTGGCTACAGCTCCGTCGACGCTGAGCTCACCTACATGCTGCGCCGCGACTATTTCCTCCCACGCTTCCCCTTCATCCCACTGGCCAGCCTCATCTGCCGCTGGCAGCAAGGCTGGAGCTTTCAGGAGGCCTCCTGCGTGGAGAGCCTGCGCCGCGCGCGTGCCCCCATGCTCTTCATCCACGGTACGGCCGACCGCTACGTGCCATCGCACATGGTACACGAACTCTATGCAGCCAAACCGCATCAGAAGGAGATTTGGGAAGTGCCCGAAGTCACGCACGGACGTGCCTACCACGACTATCCCGCCGACTACGAGCGCCGCGTCAGCCGTTTCCTCGACCAATATCTTTATATGGAAGAAACTGCCGGCAGCGTGTCATTTCAATAATTTTATTTATCTTTGCATCAGACGCCGTTCGCATCAGCGCATCGCCCCACAGCGGGCCGTTGCGGCGGTGCATGCCCACTGTGGGATGATTGCTTCGCCCTGTGCCGACGTAGCACCGGTGCTGCCCAATCGATGCGCATCCGCCTCATCTGCCCTCCGCGCGAATCGCAGGCGACGACCTGCGCCGCGTCAGCCGCTCTTTTTCATCTTCCATCGCGAAGGCCTTCTACATGCATCACGAAGGCCTTCCCGACGCCGCGGAAAGGCCTTCCCATTTTCCAAAGCTTGTCGGACGGCTTTTCGGTTCACGCGCATGCCGGGCGGCGAGAGTGAGGCAGCAGCGGAGCATGGACACACGCATAGGCCGACGGGCTGGGCCAGCGGGCGATGTTTGGACGCCATTTCGGGCTGGCCAACGAAAAAAAATCGTCGTGCAGGTGATAGAATCCGGCCAACGGCTGCTCTATATTAATAAAAACGAGAACGTGTTATGACAAAACATCCGATGAAGCGCCTTCTTGCAAGCATGCTGCTCCTGCTGGTCGTCACGATGGCCATGGCCGCGAAGCCGTGGACGGTGGAGGCCATGCCGACGTTGGACAATACCACGCGTGTGATGAACCCCGACGGGGTGCTGGCGACGGCAACGGTCGACTCCATCAACGCCATGCTGCTCACGCTCGACCGCCATGGCGTGCAGCCGCTGGTCGTCTGCATCCAGCGGATTGAGGGCGACGACCCCTACGAGTTTGCCATCGGACTGGGCCGACGTTTCGGCGTGGGCGGGCGGAAAAGCCTGGGCGTCGTGATGGTGGTGGCGACGGAAGACCGCTCCTATCAAATCGTCACAGGGTCGGGCATGGACAAATATCTGCCCGACGCCATCTGCTCGCGCATCGAGCATGTCGCCATGGTGCCTCATCTGAAAGCGGGAGAATGGGACGCAGCCATGCTGTCGGGCGTGCGGATGATGAAGCAATACCTCGACAAGGACGAGGAGCTGATGGCGCAGTTGCGCGCCGAAGAGGCGGCGGAAGACTGGGAAGCCATGGTGGTTGGCCTCGTGTTTGCACTCATACCCGTCGTGATCATCGCACTGATTGCCTGGCAACGCTACAAGGACACGAAATGTCCGCAGTGCGGCAAGCATCGTCTCCGTGTCGTCAGACGCGAGAGCTACAAAGACGCCCGCCGCAGAAGCCATCTGCTTGAGACGGTGATTTGCCAGAACTGCGGCCACACGTTCAAGCGCGACAGAATCCTTCACGATGGCACTTCAGCCGGTGTCGGAGGCGCCATCTTCTTGGGTGGCGGACGCCGTGGCGGCGGATTCGGTGGCGGATTCGGCGGTGGCGGTTTCGGCAGCTTCGGCGGCGGCAGTTTCGGTGGAGGCGGCGCAGGCGGCAGGTTCTGACCTGTCGTCCCGCGGCAGAGCCGAACCGGCATCCCGCATCTTCCTCTCGGGCAAGGCGTTGCGCCTGTCCGTTCCATCCATACGACTCAACCCTCACAAAAATTATAGAAAACAATGAAAAAGTCAACACTTATTCTTCTGGCCATTGCTGCCGTTGTTGTCATCTGGGGCATCAGTGCCTACAATTCGTTGGTCAACAAAGACGAGACCGTGCAGACGGCATGGTCGCAGGTGGAAAGCGACTATCAGCGACGCGCCGACCTCATCCCCAATCTTGTCAACACCGTGAAGGGCTATGCCAAGCACGAGTCGCAGACGCTGAAGGAAGTTGTGGATGCTCGTGCACGGGCCACGCAGGTGACGGTCGACCCGTCGAACATCACGCCCGAGCAGCTGGCCGCCTTCCAGAAGGCGCAAGGCGAGGTGGGCTCGGCGCTCTCCCGCTTGCTGGCGGTGACGGAGAACTACCCCGACCTCAAGGCCAACCAGAACTTCCTGGAGCTTCAGGCACAGCTGGAGGGAACGGAGAACCGCATCAATGAGTCGCGCAAGGCGTTCAACGAGGCCACCAAGACCTACAACGTCAGCATCCGCCGTTTCCCCTCCAACATCATCGCCGGCGTGTTCGGATTCAGCACCCGCACGCTGTTCCAGGCAGAGCCCGGAAGCGAGAAAGCCCCAACCGTAAGTTTCGAGTAATCCTGAAAGAAGGGACACGGGGTGCAGCCTCGTGTCCCTCATGATGAAATATGGAAGCACTCAATGCACACAACAAGGAGGAGTATCCTCCGATGCATACAGCCGAACATTTGCTCAACCAGACGATGGTGCGCATGTTCGGCTGCGAGCGTTCGCGCAATTCACACATCGAACGCAAGAAAAGCAAGATCAACTATGTGCTCGACGCACCACCGACGGAGGAACAGATTGCCGAGGTGGAGCGCCGGATGAACGAACTGATTGCGCAGGACCTGCCCGTGAGCTACGAGTTGGTCACCCGCGAGCAGGTACCCGCCGGCGTCACGCTCAGCAAACTGCCGGAGGACGCCAGCGAACTGCTGCGCATCGTGCGCATCGGCGACTACGACGTCTGCGCGTGCATCGGCAGTCACGTGGCCTCCACACGCGAGATCGGTCAGTTCCGCATTACGTCCACATCGTGGAATGCTCCGCAATTTCGCATCGTCTTCAAGTTGCAGGAAAGTTGAATTTGAATCGCAACCGGTGCCGTCTGCTCCTCGCCGGACAGCGCGTCTGAAGGAGGGCAGAGGCCTGGGTCGTATGATTCCAGCTACAGACTATGGATTCCTATCGCACGATTGCCGGCCCTGCCGAGGGCCTCGTAACGGAAAAGCGCAGCAAGTTCCTGGCCTTTGCCCTGCCTGTCCGCAGCGCCGAGGAGGTGAAGCAGCATGTGTCAGCGTTTCAGAAGAAATACTACGACGCGCGCCACGTGTGCTATGCCTATATGCTGGGTGCGGAACGGACGGAGTACCGTGTCAATGACAATGGCGAGCCTTCGGGAACGGCCGGGCGGCCCATTCTGGGGCAGATCAATGCTGCCGGCCTCACCGACGTGCTGGTCATCGTCGTGAGATACTTCGGTGGCATCCTGCTGGGGACGGGCGGCCTCGTCGTGGCCTATAAGCAGGCGGCGGCTGAGGCCATCGCGGCGGCCGAGGTGGTGGAGCGTACGGTGGACGCGGAAATCGCCATCCATTTCGAATATCCCTTCATGAATGATGTCATGCGGGTGGTCAAGGAGATGTCGCCCGAGGTCCTCTCGACGGCTTACGACAACGACTGCATGATGCGGCTGCGCATCCGGGCCGGACTGATGGAGCAGTTGCGGGGCAGGTTGGAGAAAGTGGAGTCGCTGCGGGTGGACGACTGACCGCTGGTATCGCTGAGCGATTTATAAGTAGCAAAGGCACGCCAGACCAAACCGACAGAGAGATGTCGGAATGGTCTGGCGTGCCTTCTTGTATTTCCACGTGCGGCGCTGTCTGTCCGGTGGTGGCGGGCAGGGTGCTCGGTCAAGTGAAGTCGTCTTCTTTCACCATCTTTCCGCAGATGTCCACATAGTCGCAGTAGCGGCAAGTATGGGCATTCAGTGTTTGCTCAAAGGGCGTTCCGGGACTGAATATTTCCCAAACGTGGGCTTGTAGCATCGAATTGAATGCGCCGGCATGCGGTGATGCGGTAAAATCTGTCAGGGATTCATTGCCAATCTTGACGCAGACAGAGCTTTGTTTATTTCCCTCTTTGGTGAGCTTGACATACATGAGTGCCGGTGCGACGCTTTTGCCCGTCTGTTCCGAGTAGATGGAGGCATAGTAGAGCGTCTGCAAGATGTGGTAAGGACGGTTGTCACCATTGGGGTCGAACACTGTGCTGATTTTGGACGCCTTATGCTGATTGCTGCTGGTCTTGTAGTCGACGATGCGGTGCAATTTCCCCTCGGGAGTCGTGACAGTGTCGATGCGGTCGATGATGCCGCCGAACTTCACATGGACAGTACGTGCGTCTGTCTCAATGGCGACTACCTTGGAGTGGCTTCCATCTTCGACGGCATGGATGGTGAGGGGCGCCAGCTGGGCATCATATCCGAGCTGATTGATGACGTAGGTGATGAGCACCTCGCGATTCAGTTGCTGCTCGCCATTGTACACTGGACGCTGTAGGACGGCGTCACCCGTTTTCCGGAAGAAATGGATGTTGAAGCCTTCGTCCACCAGATTCTCAATCCGCGTCCTGTCTGCTGCCAGACGATTTAGGTCGACGGCCTGGAGTTCCTGCTCGAGTGGGAAGATGACGCTGTAGATTTGCTCCATGCAGTAGTGGAAGATATTGCCGAAAATGCTGGAGTCGACTTCCTCATCGAGTACTTCCGTCGGCTTCACGCCCGCCACATAGTTGAGATAGAACTTGAACGGGCAGCTGATGAAAGTGTTGATGGATGAAGGCGAAAGAAAGCTTTTCTTGCGTGGCGTCTGTTTTGCGACGCCTCCATCTGGCTTTTCGTCTGCGCGCTCCGTGCCGTCAATTGCTGTCGGACTCGTTTTCTCGACGTCGATGGGTACGGTTTTGGCTGCATCCTCGCTGCCCTCATCTCCCCAATCGTAACGTTCGTACAGGCGGGCCAGCACTTCGGGCGTTTTCTCAGCTTGCAGCACGTGTGCGCTCATCGGATCGTTCTCCGCCTGCAAGGTCAACATGCGGATGGCTTGTGATTGTTCCGGCGGCAAGTCGATGAGCAACTGGCGCATGAAGCGAGACATCTCTCCCTTCGACAGTCCGTCGGTGGAGTTGTTGTAAAGCAGCACGACACGTTCGGCCCGCTGGATGAGACGATAGAAATAATAGGCGTAGAGACTGTTGCGTTTCTCGATGGTGGTCATGCCGTAAGCCTCGCGCAGGTTGTATGGGATGAAAGAACTTTTTCGGTCCGACTTCGGCAAGTTGTCGTCGCTCGTGGAAAGCAGCAGCAGATTGCGGAAGTCGAGGTTGCGCGTCTCCAGGATTCCCATGACCTGCAGCCCGATGGCTGGCTCTCCATGGAAAGGGACGGACTTGCCTGCGAGCAGCTGTTTGATAAGCTTGTAGAGGGTTTGAGGCTGCACCTCCAGCATCTGGCTGTCGTGGAGGGAAATCAATCGGTTGAGCAATGTGTAGGCGTTGAACACCGCTTCGGAATAAAACTGCGTGTCTGCATCCGGTTTTTGGGCGGCTTCCTGGTTCGATTTGTTGCCGCTCTCAGCGTCCTTGTCGTGGCTTTCTGCGTCTTTTCTGTGGCTTTCTGCGCCCTTGCCGCGGCTCTCCGCATCTTCGTCGCTGCCTGTTCCCTGATACGTGCGGCCTATGGCTTGAAGAATTTGGTGCAGGTAGCGCAGCAAGGCGGCGTTGTCTGGTTGCGGAGACAAGATGGACTGAAGCATTTCGTCCTGCGCCAAAATTGGCTCGGTCTGCGTCAGCAGGGTCATGTCGACGTAGAGCATGTTCCTCTGCAGAATGATAGAGTAGAGTTTGGCTGCGCTGTCAGGACAAAGCTGGTGCATGTAGGGATGGCGCAGGAGGGTGTTCAGATAATTGCGGCGAAGGATCGAATGGACGGGAGATGCGCCGGCAGGATGGTCGGACGCCGCCGCTGGATTGATATAAGCTATGGAATGTTTGGTGAAGCCGTGCATCTGCAGTTCGAGAAGCGCAATCAGAAAGCTGCTGACCGGCGTCTGCTGGATGGGAAAGCCCATCGTGATGTTCAACTGGTAGTTGCTCGGAATCGCGTGCAGCATGCTTTGCAACAGTTTTTCGTTGCAAAGGACGACGCCGGTTTCGTTGAGTTGTTCTGTTGGATCGACGTTCTTCTCAATCCAGCGGCCCACGTAGCTGGCTTGGGCGTGCTCTGTGGCGGCCGACACGAAGGTGATTTCCTTGTTTGGGTTCTGCATGCCGCGGAAGCATTCGTGCGTGTCGGGCAGGGCGGATCCGAACAACTGTCGGTTGTGGCGGATGAATCGGCCGGCCTCGCCGTTCTCCATGCTCAGATAGAAGGTGTCGTAGTCCCAGTAGAAGTAGACGTTCTCAGCTTTTTCCTGCAGCAGTTTGAACAGTCTTTCCTCGGTCTTGTTCAGAACGTTGAAGCCCACGACGGCATAGATGCGGCCGCTGCAATCGTTGGCAATGTCGTCGCTGTGTCGCTCGATGATGTCGCGTTTGATCATGCCGGCGTACGCCTCGCCCGCGTTCTCAAGCTCTTTGCGGAAGTCGAGATAGATGTCGTGAAGTTTGTTCCAGATGCTAAGAAACTTCTCTTTCAGCTCCGTTTTTGTCTGGATGTCGAAGTGGTGGAAGAATTCCTCGATGGCCTTGCGCTGATTCTCCGACAAGTAGTCGGTGCGGGTGAGCGCATCCAGATCCTCCAGATTGCTGAAGAGTATCTCGGCAGGCACCAGATTGTTGTCTACGTCGTCGAAGTCTTGCAGCATGATCTCGCCCCAGGAGTAGAAGTTGTCGAGCGTCTCCTCCCTTCCCGTGATGCGTATGTACGACTGGTAGAGCCTGCAAATGAGACTGATGGGGTCTGCCAGGACGAATCTGGAGTTTTGCTCGAAAATCTCACTGATGGTCGTGAATTGTGGTTCCCAAGTCGGTTTCGTGCTGACGGATTCGAGCGCTTGGATGAAGAACAGGCGCGCACGCTTGTTGGGAAATACCAGTGTGAGTTTGGAGAAGTCGCCTTGGAGTTTCTCGTATAGGTCGCTGGCGACGGTATGCAGAAATGTATTCATGTTGTCGGTGCTGGGAATGGAAAGAGACTGCGTGGTGCTTTGCGCGGAATCATGCCGTGTGTTGGATCTCGATGATGCGTTCGTGGTTGATGTACCAGACGAATCCGCGGATGTCGGTATAGCCTAATCCGTGCAGATGCTGCATATACTGTCTCACCTGCTCGGCGTGCTGAGGACGTTCCTTGCCTGTCTTATAGTCGATGACGATGGCTTGCTGGGCTTGTGTGATGACGCGGTCGGGACGCACGGTTGCGAGCTTGCCCGTTTGCTCGTCGCGAAAGAGGATGCAGCGCTCGTTCACCACCGTCCATTCGTGGCTGAACCATGGCTGCACCTCGGGCTTCGCCAAAGCCTGCTCTATCTGCGCCTTGATCTCGCTGCGAGTGCTGCTGTCGGGGAAGAGTCCCTTGAGGTCGAACTGCCGGATGGCGCGCTCCAAATCCTCCGGGTAGCGGATGGCGGAGAGCAGGCGGTGCACCAGCAGTCCACGGTTGATGTACTCTTGCCGGCTGCGGTCGCTTTCGTCGTCTGACTCTCCTTGAATGAAGGCGGCTGATGCGTTCGACTGCAGGAACTCAATGCTGGCGGGATGGAGGGTGAAGGCGATGTCTTCGCTTTGCTCGGTGCGTTGCAGCGCATTGGCAGTGGGGCCCTCTTCTTTCCTCACTGCGGGCATGAAAGTTCCCAGTTTGCAGGATCTGACCACAGGTCCTTGCTCCTTGCCGCTGCCTTCAGACTCGTCTTTCCCGGATTCCCCACCGCCATCTTCCGCTTCCGCAGCCTCTTCCGCATCCACTTCCACCACCTCCCAGGTCTCTTTCGACAGCGTCTGCAGCAACAGATCGGCGATGCTTCCTTTGGATTCTGAACCTCCCGCGCCGTCCTTTGCTTTGGTATTCGACTTTTCTGAACCCCTCTTGGTCGAGAACGTGACGTACAGATTGTTTTCGGCACGTGTGAATGCCACGTAAAGCAGGTTGAGGTTGTCCACGTAGGTCTTGCGTATTTCCTCCTTGACGTCGGCGGCGAAGATGGATTCCACAGCGCTCTTCGTACAGTCGACGGGGGCGAGCGGCAGTTCGTCGTAGGGGGCAACCTTGGGCTCGCACCATATCTGATGGCTGCTCTTGACGGTCATTGGCCATTCGCAGAAGGGCACGATCACATGCTTGTACTCCAGTCCCTTGGCCTTGTGGATGGTGAGAATGCGGATTCCCTCCAGGCTGCCGTTGGCGATGGTCACCTCCGAGAGCGCTTCGTCCCAGTACTGAAGCAACGCGTGGATGTCTGATGGACGATCGGCAAGATAGGCGGTGAGCCTGTCGAGGAAGAGGAACATGTAGGCATCCTGATGCGGGATGCGATCGACCTGGAAGAGGCTGTGCAGTTCCTCGACGAGCAACAGGAGGGGCTTGAGCGCCAGCTGCTCCATGCCCGACGAGAAGGCTTCGGGCAACAGTTTCCTCAAGGTGTCGGCATCGCTCAGGAACAGGGACTCTGCCGCCTCCACCTCCGTTTCGCCTTCTCCGCGCGTTTGCTTGAGGTAGTGGAACACGAGGTTGGCCAGCGCCATGTGGTCGTCCGGCGCATCCAGCACGCGCAGGGCGTGGATGATGAGCGTGACGGCAGGCGAATAGTCGAGCCGGAAGGCCTCGTCGCTCACGATGCGGATGAACGGTTGGTTTGCCTCGCTGAACTTCAGCCTGCGCACCTCGTTGAAGTGGTTGATGATGTCGGGAATATTTTTCTTGTAGCGCAAGAGGATGGCGATGTCGCTCACACGTTCTCCCTTCACTTCGACAAGGTCGTGGATGATGTCACTGATTCGCTCCAGCTGCTCGAAGATGGCGTCATCCTTTCCGTTGCTGTCCACCTCGATGTGTGTGAGGCTGACCAGGCCCTTGCCCTGCATGCTCTCTTTCGTGTCCTGCTGGAGCACGCGCGGCTCGTAGGCGCGCAGGATATCATCGGATTCCACGCCCGTTTCCTGCTTGCAGATCTCGGCCAGCCGAACGGATGCCTGCTTGAAGCAGGCGTTGTTGAAGTCGACGATTGTCTGCGCGCTGCGGTAGTTGGTGTGACTTTCAATGAGCCCGATGTAGGGCTCGAAGTCGCCTTTCTCGATGTTGTTGAGAATGGTCCAGTCGCCGTTGCGCCAGCGGTAGATGCTCTGCTTCACGTCGCCCACAAGCAAACATTCATGATTTTGCGAGAGGCTGTTCATCAGCATCGGCTCGAAGTTGTTCCATTGCAGCTGCGAGGTGTCCTGAAACTCGTCGATCATGATGTGGTGGAAGCGTGTGCCCGTACGCTCGTAGATGAACGGCACGTCGCCCTTCACTATCATCTCGGCGAGGAAATGCGCCGTGTCGGCCAGCAGAAAGCGGTTGGCGTCGGCATTGAGCGTGCGCACCTTGCTGTTGATCCAGTTCAGAATCACCAGGTGGTTGAGGTGTTTCCGGATGATCATCACCGAGTGGTCGGCGATATGAAACTGCTCCACGACTTTGGCCGCCTCTCGCAGGATGGGAAGCAGCACCTCGTTGGCCGTGTCGTTGTATTCCGCATACTCTTTCTTGAACCATGCACCGCCATTTTCTATCATGTTGATGGTGGTCGAAGAAGTGATGTTTGGCACTTCCCCGTTTCCCAGCTTCTCGAAGAACTTCCGTGGCATGCCTGCTTGACCGTTCAGCCCCTCCATCGGCAGGCCGGCTCGCTCGCCTGCCTCCATGAAACGCTCGTACCAGCCGTCGAGCTGCCGTTTCTTCTCCTCCAGCAGGTCGTCCAGCGCCTTCTTGTAAGGCACGAGCGAACGGCTGTCGCTGATTTTCTCTCTCACGTCCTGGTTGCGCGCCAGATATTCCTCCTTGAAGATGGCTCCGCCAAAATTGATGATTTCCTTCAGCGGGTTCCAGTTCTTGTTCTCGTCGATTTTCTCATTGATGTAGGATAGGAAGGTCTTGAGCCGCTCCGTGTCCTGCGGCAGTTCGTCGATGATTTCGGCCACGGCCTCTGCCAGCACTTCCTTGCTGTTGAGGTCGACGCGCAGGTTGGCCGTGAGGTTCAGCTCGCGGGCCAGCTCGCGGATGATGCTCTGGAAGAAGGAGTCGATGGTCTCGATGCGGAAGCGGGTGTAGTCGTGTGCGATCTTCGAGAGCGCCATTCTGCAACGCTCGCGCACGGCGGCCTCGTCGAGCCCTTTCTCGCGGATGTAGGGGGCTTCCATCACCTGCTGCAGGTAGCCGTCCGACTCCTTCAGTCCGTGGCCCACACCATAGAGCTGGCTGAGGATGCGTTGCTTCATCTCAGCCGTGGCCTTGTTGGTGAACGTCACGGCCAGGATGTGGCGGTAGTTGTCCGGATTCCGCACCAGCAGCTTGATGTATTCCACAGCCAGCCGGAATGTCTTTCCGCTGCCAGCCGACGCTTTGTAGATGTTGAGAGGTTTCATGGTCATGGTTTGTGCACTTCGTTCCACACAAAGTTACGTTTTTTTTCCGACAGTTCGCCTTCTGTCGCCGAATATTTTCATCATTGCCGTGCGTCGCTCACACCGCAGTCGGGAGTGTCCGCCGCATGCAGTGGGGCGCAGCGGGCTTCGGAGCATCTTCCGCTGCGCGCGGTCGTGCGTCGGGGAGGCCTTCGTGGCGTGTCGGGAAGGCCTTCGTGATGCTGCAAGAAGGCCTTCTTGTCTTTTCCGTGCCCAGCTGCAGCCATGTGGACGGCGCCTATGGCGCGAAGCGGAGCTGTAGTGTGGCGGTAGTGGCGTGCAAAGTAGCGGGTGCTTTGTTCGGCGCATATCAGAAAAAAATGATATATTTGCAAGAAAGTAAACGGCAAGCTATGAAACCACTGGCAGAGCGTCTGCGGCCGCAGACATTGGAGGACTATATCGGACAGGAGCATCTCGTGGGCCCCGACGGGGTGATTCGTCGCATGATTGAGCAGAAACGGGTGGCCTCGTTCATTCTGTGGGGCCCTCCGGGGGTGGGCAAGACGACGCTGGCGAACATCATTGCCAAGCGGCTGGAGGTGCCGTTCCACACGCTGTCGGCTGTGACGAGCGGCGTGAAGGACGTGCGCGACGTGATTCTGAAGGCGCGGTCGAACACGGGACTTTTTGCCCAGCACGGCACGCCGATTCTCTTCATCGACGAGATCCACCGCTTCTCCAAGTCGCAGCAGGACTCGCTGCTGGGCGCCGTGGAGCAGGGCATCGTGACGCTGATTGGCGCCACGACGGAGAATCCCTCGTTCGAGGTCATCCGTCCCCTGCTGAGCCGCTGCCAGGTGTATGTGCTGAAGTCGCTGGGCAAGGACGACCTGCTGCGCCTGCTCGACCGCGCTCTCACGAAGGACCTTTGGCTGAGGGAACAGGATGTGGAGCTGCGGGAGACGGGGGCCATGCTGCGCCAAAGCGGGGGCGACGCGCGCAAGTTGCTGAACATTCTCGAACTGACGGTGGAGGCGGCGCTGTCGGCGCGGACATCGGAGACGGAGAAAATCGTCGTGACCGACGCGCTGGTGCTGAAAAGCATTCAGCAGAATCCGCTGGCCTACGACAAGGACGGGGAGATGCACTACGACATCATCTCGGCCTTCATCAAGAGCATCCGCGGCAGCGACCCCGACGCCGCGCTCTACTATCTGGCCCGTATGATCGAGGGCGGGGAAGACCCGCTCTTCATCGCGCGCCGGCTCGTGATCAGCGCCTCGGAGGACGTGGGCCTGGCCAACCCCAATGCCCTCCTGATGGCGAACGCCTGTTTTGATGCCGTGCAGAAGATTGGCATGCCGGAGGGGCGGATTCCGCTGGCCGAGGCTACGGTCTATCTGGCCACGAGCCCGAAGAGCAATTCCGCGTATCAGGCCATCGACGAGGCGCTGGCCTTCGTGCGCCGTACGGGCAATCTGGAGGTTCCGCTTCCGATTCGCAATGCGCCGACGGAGCTGATGAAGGAACTGGGCTACAGCGACGGCTATCTCTACTCGCACGACTTTCCCGACCATTTCGTCGAGCAGCAGTTTCTGCCCGACGAGGCGCTGGGCCAGCGCTTCTGGCATGCGCAGCCACACACGGCGGCAGAGGCGCGGCTGTGGGAACAGATGAAGCGCTGCTGGGGCACGCGCTACGAGCAGTAGGGTCGCACGCACCAACCGGTTTGAAACGCAACGGGCCGCGAAGGGCTCGCATGCGCAGGAGTCTGATGATTTCCGACCTGCTTTCCGTACGATAGAAGCGGAGATGCAGGGGAAGACTCTTGCGCATGCGAGCCCTTCGCGGCTCGTTGTGGGATGGAGGGAGAGGCTGCGGCCGTTGTGGCATTCAGCCGTTTGATGGCAATATTCAGCAAACGTCCGGTCGGGAAGACGCAACGGCTGTTGTGATGTTCAGCCTGTCTGCGCGGCCCGAGGCTTCATTCAGAGGCCGTCAGCGCCGCTGCTCCGAGGATGGCTGCGTTGGTGTTCATGAGGGATGAGACGAGAATCTTTGTCTTTCCGCGGAAAACCGGCATGACATTGCGGTCGTAGGCCTCCTGGATGGGGCGGAGGATGAGGTCGCCGGCGTGCATGAGTCCGCCGAAGAGGATGTAGGCCTCGGGTGAGGAGAAGGTGGTGAAGTCGGACAGTGCCTCGCCCAGAATCTCACCTGTGCGCTGGAAGATCTGGAGTGCTATGGCGTCGCCCTGGTTGGCGGCAATGCTCACATCCTTGCTCTCGAGCTTGTCGGGGTCGATGTCGCGCAGGAGGCTGGGTGTGTCGGAGGCCTGCAGCAGCTCGCGGGCTGTGCGAACGACGCCTGTGGCGGAGCAGTAGGTCTCGAGACATCCGCAGCGTCCACATCCGCAGCGTCGCGCTGTGGCGGTGCGGTTGATGACGAAATGGCCCAGTTCGCCTGCAAATCCGTCACTTCCGTAGACGAGTTTTCCGTCGATGACGATGCCGGATCCGACGCCCGTGCCGAGCGTGATCATGATGAAGTTCTTCATGCCGCGGGCTGTGCCGTAGACCATCTCGCCCATGGCTGCCGCATTGGCGTCGTTGGTAATGTAGGTGGGGATGCCCAGCGCGAGGTGGAACATCTCGGCGAGCGGCACAATGCCTTTCCACGGGAGGTTGGGCGCCAGTTCGATACAGCCGGTGTAGAAGTTGCCGTTGGGTGCGCCGATGCCCATGCCCTTGATGCGCTCGATGCCGCCGACATTGGCGATGAGCGGACGGATGCAGGCTACGCTGGCCTCGACGAAGGTGTCGGCCGTGGGATATTCCTGTGTGCGGATGGAGGCCTCCTGAAGGATGCGCCCGTCTTCATTGACGATGCCGAAGACGGCGTTGGTGCCACCGATGTCGACACCAATGGAGAGGGTGGGTATGCTGTTGAGGGTGTTCATGACTTGAGCGTTGGTTGAATGGATGGTTTGGAAAGCGGTTGGTTCGGAGGCGAAGGCCTATTCGAGCAGTTTGTGGAGGGCCTGCTCGTTCTCGTTCTCGCCGTAGTAGGCCACGAACTCTTTCGGGGTCATGCCGAAGAAGTCGTGGAAGTTGCTGGAGAAGTAGCTGTGGGAGGAGAATCCCACGCGGTAGGCAGCCTCGCTGATGTTCACCTGCTTGTTGGCCAGCATCCAGGCTGCTTGCTTGAGCCGCACGGAGCGGATGTAGGCATTGGGCGAAATGCCGCAAAGTTTTTTGAGCTTGCGGTTGAGGTGGACGCGGCTGATGCCGACTTCGGCGGCCAGACTGTCGACGGAGAAGTCGCTGTCGTCGAGGTGGTTGATGATGGTCTGGCGAATGTTCTGCATGAGTCGGTCGTCGGCAGAGTCAGAAACGGTGGAGGCGTATTCGGCGGTCATCTGCGTGCGGCGTACCTTCAGGAGAATCTGGTCGCGCAGACGGGTGACTTGCGCGATGGCGCTGAGCAGCATCTTGCTGTTGAACGGTTTGGGGAGGAAGTGCTCGGCCTGGAGTTCGACGGCCTGCAGATGGTTCTTGGCATCCGACTCGGACGTGAGGACAATGACGGCAATCTGGTCGGTCTCTGGGTTGGACTTGATGCGTCGGAGCAGCTCGAATCCATTGCCGTCGGGCATGTTGATGTCTGTCACGACGATGTCGGGACGTTCCTTCAGCAGCTGCTTCCAGGCGGTATTGCCGCTCTTGGCTGTCGACACATCGTAGTCGCCGTCGAGATGCTGGCGCATGTATTGCAGCAGTTCGCCGTCGTCGTCGACCAGCAACACTTTGTAGGGACTGTTCTCAGCCTTCGGCCTCTCGGACTGAGGGGGGGCTTTTTCTGCTCCAGTTTCGGGCTGGGTGGTGACGTCGTCCGCATCCTCCGCTGCGTCGTTCGCATCGTCGGCGGCGTCGTCCGTGTCATCGGTGGTGTCATCCGTCGTGGACGAAACTTCGTCTGGCTGGGGTTCCAACAGCTTGTCGTCGGGAATGACGTATGGCGGAATAGAGGCGTCGACTGCCAGTTCTTCTTCGGAGAGGAAGGCGAAACCGAGCGGAATGCGCACGATGAATTCGACGCCGTCGGGCTCAAGGTTGCGTGCAGAGACGGTGCCGTGGTGCAGACGGGTGATTTCCATGGCCAGGTTGAGTCCGATGCCCGAGCCGCTGCGCTCTTGCTGAGGAGGCGCCTGGTAGAAGCGTTCGAAGATTCGGGTCAGGTCTTTCTCGTTGATGTGGGAACCGCTGTTGTAGACGGTGAGCTCCGCATATTCGGCAATCAGACTGTTGGGCAGCACGAGCGAGCCATCCGCTGCGATGTTGGAATGGCGCCGGATGCGCAATATAATGCGTCCGTTGGCCGGTGTGAACTTGATGGCGTTGGAGAGCAGGTTGTTGATGATTTTCTCGAAATGGATGGGATCGATCCATGCTGTCGGTGACTTCTGCTCGCTCTCGATGGTCAGGTCGATGTTGCGGACCATGGCCATGCCCTTGAAGGAAGTGAGGAGGGCGCGGACATAGCGCAGCAGGTCTATCTCCTGGAAGTGGAGCGTGAACTGCCCGTTGTCGATCTTGCGCACGTCGGTAATCTGATTGACCACGTTGAGCATGCGGTTGCAGTTGCGTTCCATGATCTGATAGTTGTCCTGCGTCTCTGAGTCGGACGCACGGCTCATGAGTTCTTTCAGCGGCGAAATGATCATGGTGAGCGGTGAGCGGAGCTCGTGGGCGATGGACGTGAAGAGACGGAGCTGCGCCTCCTTCACTTCTGCCGTGTGTATCGAATGGCGCAAACGTGCCTTCGCACGTCGACGCTCCTTCACGTTGCGATAGATGGTGTAGACGATGAACAGTGCGATGAGCGCATAGATGATGAAGGCCCACCACGTGGCATAGAAGGGTGCGGGGATGTAGATTTGCAGAATGGCTTCGCTCATTTGGGCCTGGTCGGGCTGTTCGAGGTCGATGTTGTTGTCTTCGAAGAAGGCAACGACGCGGAGCTTGTATGTTCCGGGTGTGAGATTGGCGTAATAGGCCTGCGGATTTTTGGCGGAGGCGGTGTGCCAGATTTTCTCATAGCCTTCCAGTCGGTAGGTGTAGCTGACGCGGCTGGGCTCGCTGAATTCGGGTACGGAGAAGGACACAAGTATGGCGTGATCTCCGACTCGCAGGCGCGCCGATGTGGCGTGGAGGATGGAGGAGTTCAGCGTATTCTCGGCGCTATCGACATAGATGACGTTGTGGTTGTTGACACGGAGGCCTGTGAAGCGCACTTGCTTGATGCGCTGTGAGCGTTGCAACACCTCTTTCGGGTTGAAGAGGAGGACGCCATTGTCTGCTCCGAACATCATCCGATTGTCCTGAAGGTGAATGGAGGCACAGCGGTGGAACGCTCCCATGTTGTTTCCGGAGAACGAAGTGTAGGTCCGCATCTCACCGGTCTTGAGGCTGATGCAGTACAAAGCCCGGCGTGTCGTGAACCAGATGTGTGTCGGGGTGGGCTGGATGGCGATGATCGACAGGCCGCGGGTCTTCTCCGTCCATGCGGCTTCTTCTATTTGGAATGACTGCTTGTCGGCGACATAGATGCCGTCATTTGTTCCCAGAAAGACTTGGTTGCGGTCTTCTGCGATGTCTTCGACGTTGATGACTTTTTTGTCGGGGAATGTAACGGTAGTCGCCTGGTTGCTGATGGGGTTATAACAGCATAGGTTGTTGATGTCTGCAATCCATAAGATGCTGTTGCTGTCGATGTGGAACATGTTCGCCCAAGCAAACGGATAGTTGTTGGGCATGATCCGGTTGATGGTCTGCTTGTTGATGTTGACGGCATAGAGTCCGTCGCCATTGGTGAGCGCATAGAGGATGTCGGTGCGCTTGTCGTAGGTGAGGGACATCACGTTCATATCAGCCAGTGGACCGACAAACGGTGGTGTGGAGACAACGCCGTTGCTCAATCGCTTCAAGCCGCCTCTCCAGGCGCCGAGCCAGGTGTCTCCGTGTTTGTCTGTAGCCAGGGCCTGGACCAACGTCGACGTGGCATCGTTGACGACTTGCTGGGGCATGCTCCGGGGCGCGACAGAGAAGACGCCGCTTCCGTCCGTGCCAATGAGGACGCGGTTGGGGGCTGTCTGCGTAAAGGAAGTGACGCAGGAGGCATTCAGGTCCTTGTTGTCGGGGGAGAGCGGGAGGTAGTGGAAGCCGGTGGAACGGTGGGGTAGGATGAGCAGGCCATGCTGATAGATGGCGGCAATCAGGTTTCCGTCGGCATCTTCCTTCAAGTCGTGCACCTTAGCATGGCGCATGTTGATGCGGCTGACTTGGGCTTCCAACACGTTGAGTTCCTCGGTTAGGGGATTCATGGTCCATATACCACTGTTGTCTGTTCCTATGAGAATCTGGCCTGTGTGGCTGAGCAGCAGGGTCTGAATGAAGAGGTCCCGGTGGTTGTGTCTCACCTCGCGCAGAATTTTGCTGGTGCGGTCGTAGACGAGCAGACCGCCGCGAGAGAGGCCAATGAAGACTTTGTCGCCGCGCTTCGACTCATGAAAGGCCATGATAGAGCTTTTGTCCAGCAGCTGCTTGGCTTCGGGGGAAATGCGCAGCTCGATGGACTTGTTGTGCTCCATGTCGGCCACGATCAGGTGCACCGTGCGTCCGCTGGCCCAAAGCCAGCCCTTGCTGTCGAGCATGGCGCGCTCGATGTGCACGTCCGACATCAGTCGATTGAGCGCCAGCGTGCGTTGTGTGTCGGGGGTTTGGTTCTTGATGTTCAGCACGTAAGAACCGTAGCCTTGCGTCATGATATAGCGGACGCCATGCTTTTTGTTTTCAACGATGCGGGAGACGGAGTAGCTGCCAAGCGGCTCGTCTTCGGCCAGTTTGATGCGGGTGAAGGAGTTCTTGCGCTTGTCGAAGCTGAAAAGGCCCATGTTGGTTCCCAGCCAGAAGTGGTTGGAATCGGTGGGGTAGATGCTTCGGATTTCGGCAAAGCGCGGCTGACCGGTCTTGGGATCGGTGCAATCGACTTGATGGAAGCTGATTCCGTCGAAAATCTCGAAGGTCTCGCTGGTGGCGAGCCAAACAAGGTTTTGCTCGTCTACGCAAATGTAGTTGACATAGGAATTCTGCATTCCACTCTCCAGTGAGTGGAATGCCGGGACTTGTGCCTTAAGGACAAGGGCACACAGTCCCAGCCATATGGTTGTGCGGATGCGCAAATAGAGGCTGCGGTAGTTCATGGTAGCTTTCTGAATCTGTCTTGCAAAATTAAGCTCTTTTTGTCATGTTGCAAAATATTGCACCTCCTAATTATGCCTGAATTGCGCGTTTCGATGTTTTTTTTGTCAGTAAGATTATGGGATGGGCATCTCGAATGGAGTGGCTGGCAGCGATGTGCGTCCGTAGAGGTTGGCACGAAGTGGGTTGTTTTTCCATGCGTAGCGCAGGAAGGCGGCCTTCTCCATGCCTTCGGGAAGGCGGACAATGAGGTTCTGACCTTCGGCGCGCGCGTCGGCATTGCGGAAGCGGCGGTCTGCCGAGGCGAGCTCCACCTCATGGATGCGGGTGGAGGGGCTGAGCGGTGCGTCGAATGTGATAACCACCTCGTTTCCCTTTCGCAGGGCGCTGACGGGTGCTGGCGACAGCTCGTTCTTCTTTTGGAAGACCAGGCGGTCGAAGCAGTTGGCTGCGCGCTCTGCAATGAGATGCTTGCGCAGGGGGTGGATGTCGACGTTCTCACCGCAGTCGATGGCTACGACGAGGCCGGAGTGGGCGTCGAACTGGGCCACTGTGCGCTGCGCCTCGCGCAGTTGTGCCCATCCTGTTTCCTGCGGTTGGAGCGAGGGGGCCATGTGATTGGCGAGCTGGACGATGGCAAAGGCCAGTTCCGGTTGCTCGAACGCCTTGCGCCAGTCGGCCTCCAACGCAGCCAGCTGGTCGGCATAGAGTTGAGCACGTCCCGTGTTGGATTCTCCCTGATACCACACCACGCCGCTGATGGCATAGGGCGCGAGAGGCGCCAGCATGGCGTTGTAGAGCGTGGACGGCAAATTCTGCAGGGCGGCGCCTCCGCCTCTCTGCGTGGGCATGGTGCAGCCCACGCGCTTGAGCCATGTGGTGGCAAGACGGACTGTGTCTTTTGTGTCTTCAAAGACGAGCATGTAGGGCTTTTCCGGGATGAAGTGCGGAATGCCGCTCTTGTTCACGAATCGGATGGTAAGGACGTTGTCGCCTTCCTTGAGCAGGCCGGCAGGAATACTGTAGCGGCGCGGCGGATACTGGTAGTAGGTGCGGCCTACTTCCTTTCCGTTGAGATACGTATAGTCTTGATCGTAAAGTGTGCCCAGCAACAGTAGGGCGGGGCGTCCTGCATGCGCGGCGTCGATGTGGATGTGCTGGCGCAGATACAGGGTGCCGCAGAAGCTGCGCCCACTCACGAGCTGCGTGCTCTGCAAGCCGTAGGATGCGAGGTCCTGACATTCTGCCAGGCGTCGCTTCAGGCCTTGATTGGTGGCATCGTCGGCCTGTGGCTGCGCCCAGTCGGCCAGATTCGGCTGAAACTGCTCGACGGCTTGCCACTCCGGCCCTTCTCGATAGGAAGATGAGGTCCAGTCCTCCTTCAGTCCGAGGTCGCGTTCGGCGAGCATCTTTTCCCAGCGGTTGCTGCTGGCGGCGGATGCCCGGCTCCAAGCTTCCACCATGTTTGCGTCGTCCCACACCTGGGTTTCCTCATATTGTTCGGGCCAGCGCGAGCGCATGGTCTCGCTGCTGAGCCAGGCCTCGATGGGCGTGCCGCCCCAGCTGGTCTGGATGATGCCTTGCGGCACACCATGGCGCCGCTTCATTTCTTTTCCGAGGAAGTAGCCGACGGCGGAAAACTGCCAGGCGTCCTGCTTCGAGAGCGGCTGCCAGGCGGTGGTCCGTGTGTGTGTCTGTGTCTCGTGGGTGTTGGTTTGATTGATGACCCGGATGAGTCGGATGTGGTTGTCGTTCGCCGCATCAACCTCAGCGGAGTAGATGGGGTAGACCCGCTCGATGTTGACATCGATGTTGCTCTGTCCGGAGCAGATCCACACGTCGCCGATGAGCACATCCGTCAGCTCCGTTCCGGCGATGTTGAGCGTATAGGGGCCGCCGGCTTTCTGCTTGGGCAGCTGGATGCGCCATTTGCCATCCGCTCCTGCAGTGGTGGTGTAGGTGTGTCCGCGGAATACAACGTCAACGCGCTCGCCGCTGTCGGCTGTTCCCCAGACGGGGATTTCGCGTCCGCGCTGGAGCACCATGCCGTTTTGAAACAGGGATGCTGGCTTGACAGTTGCCATGGCGGAGAGGCAAGAGGCAAGTGCAAGAATGAAAGTGAGGTTTCGCTGTGATTTCATAGTGGATGCGTTTGAAGGGTTTTCGATGGTCGGTTCGGATGTGCTGCCGGCGCGGCAGCGCTTTGGGGCGGCTTGCCCGCTGGATGTGGAAGCCGGTGCC
Organism: Prevotellaceae bacterium UBA1391; assembly: GCA_002305265.1. GTDB lineage: Bacteria > Bacteroidota > Bacteroidia > Bacteroidales > Bacteroidaceae > UBA3839. The sequence continues at coordinate 79,952 of DBQP01000007.1, forward strand.
GACTGCTCAAAATCGGAACTCCGGTTTGCTAAAATCGGAGTAGCGAAAATTGAAAATCGGAACTCCAAAAATCGGTGGATGGCGCAGATGGCTGTACGCAGGGGAACGGAAGCTGCGTCGGCGCGACGCTCACGGTTCGTGGCCGACGCTGCATTTTGTTGATTTTCTGAAGCTTATTGGTGCTGGTTTGTGGCGTACATTCCGACGGTGGCTCCGGTGAATCCTCCTGCCCACTCGGTGGAGAGGATGCGGCCATTGAAGGTCTCGCCCATCTGTGTCCAGCTGTTTCCGTTGTCAGTGCTGAAGAAGAAGCGGAGGTCGGTGCCGTCGGCCGCAATGCGGAACTGGATGTCCTTGTTCTTCCATTTGTCTTCCAAGGAGATGGTCTGGCTATGTGCGCCTCGGTCGGTGACGTTGAGCTGGATGACAGGTTTCCCCTCGGCCGATCGGGTGCGGCCGATGGTGAAGTTGTTTTTCTCGTCTTGGTAGATGGCCAGGCCGGCATATTCTTTGGGCGACTGGGCCTGGAAGTTCTTCGAGAGTGTCACCTGAACGTCGTAGCGGTGGTTCTTCACCCATCGGCAGAGGTAGCTCGGATTGCTTTGGCTGTAGATGCTGACGGGGCGGAGGTCGATCTCAAGTGCGCCGTCGTGGCTCTTCCGATACCACTCTGCCTGCGGTGTGCGCACCTGAATCCAGAGCGGATCGAGGGGGGACGACGAGAGGGTAGCGGCAGTCTTCGCCTTGACCGGCGTTGTCTTGAAATCGGTGATGAGCACATTGCCGGTGTTTTGGTCGCGCTGGCCCTGCGCTTCGATGTGCGTTTTGTCGACGACGTATGGAATTTCCTTCCCTGCGGGATAGAGAATGGGCTGGCGCAGCAGCTTTCCATCTGCGGTCTTACCGGTCACAATCCATTCGGCTGGGAGGAGGAAGGTGGAACGCCCCGTGTTGCAGTAGGTGTTGTTTCCGTATTCATAGGGGAGGATGCCGAGGAAAATCGACCACCATTCGCCCGTCGGTGTTTGGAAGAGGTCGGCATGTCCGGCTGCAGTAATCGGATTCTTGCGGTCTTTGGAGAGATCGCGTTGTGTGAGTATCGGATTGATTTCGCAAGGCGTATAGGGCCCTTTCACGTTGTCTGACCGATAGATGACTTCGCTGTGGTTGTCGGCCGTTCCGCCCTCCGCGGTCATCAGATAGTAGGTTCCGCCAATGTGATAGAGGTGGGGCCCCTCGCACCAGATGGGCTTGTCTTCCGGATGCACGCCCTTCTCGATGAGCTGGATGGCCGAGCCCGGAACAATGCGGTCGGTCTTCAGGTCGTATTCTCGGAGGCCGATGGCGCGGTGTCCATCGTATTCGGCCGGTCCGTCGGGGTCTTGATTGTTGACGATATAGGCCTTTCCGTCGGGCTCGAAGAGAAAACCGGGGTCAATGCCTGGCACGTCGATGGGAATGGCTCTGCCCCATCCCTGATAGGGATCCTTTGTCTTGACGACTACGTTGCCTCCGCTCCCGATGGCTGTGACGACGAGATAGAAGGTGTCGTTGTAGGGATTGTATTTGATGTCGGGGGCATAAACGCCTGCCGAGAGGCCTACGCCGTCGCCGAGTTTCAGGTCGGTGGTGAGGGCATAACCTACGAAATCCCAGTTGACGAGGTCGTGGCTGTGCCAGATGGGCACACCGGGATAGTAGGAGAAACTGCTGTTGGCGAGGAAGTAGTCGTCGCCTTTCCGCGTGATGCTCGGGTCGGGGGCGCAACCGGAGATGATGGGATTGAGATATTGGCTCTCCTTGTTGATGGCGGGCAAGGCGTCGCGGCCTTCATACCGGAAGTCGGTGAAGCGGGCTGTCCTCGTCTGGGCGATGCCGGCGAGCGCCAGGGTGGAGAGGCAGAGTGTGCTGAGGATTTTTTTCATGTGTAGGTGAAAGAATAAAGAGACGGTTCTTGGTGGTGGCGGATGTTTTCATTTCCGCCACCATTTCAGAATCGTCTCTTTTTAGGTGAAAAGGATCATTTCAATTTAGAATGTGCTGTTTCCTGGCTCAGGTCGAAGCGCCGGTGTTGGCCCATCCTCTCGGGTGGATGAAATGGCTGTGGCGTTTCTTGCAGCCTTTGCTGCCTGTCGGGTAGGGGTTGCCTACTTGTTCAGCAGTTTCTCGCTGCTGACAGTTCCGTCGGCGTGGGTCTTGCGCACGATGCTGATGCCGGGCTCAAGGCCGTTGGAGCGGCGTCCGTCGATCGTGAAGTATTCCTTGCCGACAACTTCACTGTCGGAAGCAACGTTCAGGATGGCGGTCGGATTGACGCCGTCGTCTGAGAGGAAGACGCTGTCGATGTAGATGGCGGTGCCTCCATGGCTCCAGAATCCTGCGATGTAGATGTGCGAGGGGTCGCAGATGATACCGTCTTCCTTGGTCATGTTCTGCAGGTCGATGACGACGGAGACCTTTCCGGTCATGTCGACTGCATACGGGGTCGACCAATAGCTGGCGGAGTCGAACAAGCGGAAGGAGGGCATGCTGGATGCCTGGCGGCGCAGCTTGACTACCAGATACTTGTGGGCTGAGAGGTCGACGCCCCCGCTGTATTCCCAGCCGCCGAAGCCATAGGTGCTTGTGGTGAGCGCCTTGAGCGACTGCTGAAACTTGCCCGTTCCATAAATGGAGGGGTTGAAGGCTTCTGCTGTGAGCGGGAAGGTCGTGACTTCCACGCTGAACGTGACGCTCTGCATGTTGCCCAGGACGTCGGTGTAGGTGGCTGTCACTTCAGCCGTGCCTTCCGCCATGGTGCGGATTCGGCCGCTGACGATGCTCACGACGTTGGGATTTGAAATTTGATAGCTGCACTGGTTGGCCACGCTACGCACGTCGCCCGAAGCAAAAGTGGCCTGCAAGTCGAGGGGCTGATAGCTGCCCGGGACGAGCGTGTAGCTGGTCTTGCTGAGCGTGAGCGTCTTGAGAGTGAGGTCTTCCTTCGTGTATGTGCTGAGGATGCCGGGACCGTAGAATCTCGATTCGCTGTAGGTGGGCTCAGTAGAGAACCAGTCGATGTCGACATAGCCGCCCAGCTGTTTGGTTGCGAAGTTGAAGATGCCGAAGCGATTTCCCACGAAAATCTTCAGCGTGTAGCGCATGGACATCTCGTTGCCGAAGGGAATCCATGTCTCGTTGTCGTAGCTGTAGTAGAATTTAGCCTTGCTGGTACCGAAATTGGCGATGGCGCGGAGGTAAATCTTGTCCTGCGTGATTTCGTCGCCGACCACTTCTTGCGCTGGCACCTCGTATACATTGTCACCCCAACCGTCCTCATACACGCTTCTGTACTGCACGAGGCGGCGTTTTCCGTCTATCATCTTGACTGCGATGTAGGCATAAGGATCCTGGAAGATGGTCAGTCCGGCGACGTCGCCTTCCTGCATGCCATAAGTGTCGAGTGCAATGGTGCCATACGTATCCATGTATTTGTCGGAGGCTGTGCCCTCGACGTTGTAGGCGAACATGCGCTGCGTGAGCGTATTGCGGGCGTCGATCAGTTCGGTGCTGACGCTGGCGGTGTGGAGGCGGAGCTGGCCCGGCTGCTCGTAGAGCGACCATGCGCTGTTGTCCGGATTGTGGTTCCACTGCCATTGCATGCCCAGTTTGGCCTCCGTGAAGGTGTCGTTGGTCGGGAGATAAGTGCGCGGATAGGTCTTTCCGACGTTGGGCTTGCTGTAGGCTACGCCGTTCTTGCTGACGTCGATGCCGCTGTTGCCGAGAACCGGCCAGCCGTCAACCCACTTCACCGGCTCCAGATAGGGAATGCGGCCGATGGCGCCGGCGTCCTTGAAGAGGATGGTCCACCATTCTCCGGTCTGCGTCTCCACGAGTCCGCCCTGATGAATGTGCTGGTTGGCGAAGATGCGTCCGTCGTGCTCCTCGTACGGGCCGAAAGGCGACTTGGCGCGGAAAATCGTCTGGCTGCCTTCTGTTCCGCCATACGTGCTGTAGATGTAGTAATAGTCGCCGATGTGGTAGAAGTGGCTGCCTTCGCAACCGTTGCCAACGCTGATGACCTTCTGGCTCTTGATTTCCTCGAAGTTGGCATTCAGCTGCGTGACGGTCAAGTCGCCGATGCCGGCAACGACGTAGATGTTTCCATCGCCGTTCAACTCTCCGTTCGGTCCCAGTCCGCTGAGGTGGTCGCGGTTGTCGTCAAACAGGAAACCTGAGTCGTAGTAGAAGCCTTTCAGCTTGGTCATCGTCCATTCGCCCTCTGGGTCTGTAGCCGTCAGCATGAAGTCGCCGCCGTCGTCGCCAAAAGCGATGAAGTTGATGTAGAACTTGCCGTTGTGGTAATTGAGCGATGGAGCCCACTGGCCCTTGCTATACCAGTTCTTTCCGTTGAGCAGATTGTAGGCATCGGTGTCGTTGATTTTCGTCAGCGGATTCGCGCAGTATTCCCAGTTGACGAGGTCTTTCGACTTCAGCAGTGTGACGCCAGGGAAGTAGAACATCGTTGTCGATGCCAGATAGTAGGTGTCTTCGACGCGGATGATGTCGGGATCGGGGAAATCAGCGTTGATCAGCGGGTTGGTGAATTTGCCGAATCCGTTGTCCGAAGTAGAGAGTCGTGTCATTTCAGGGCGCGGCATGTCGACTTGGGCGTACTCTTTATACCACTTGAAGCAGGCTTCGCCACATGCCTCTTCTACGCCTTGGAAGGCTGGAACGACTTTCTTGTTGTTGATGTATTCGTCGATGTCTATGTAGCAGGCTGTGCCCGATAGCGTCATGGAGATGTTGCCGAAGTGGTCGAGCAGCGACTTGTAGACGCCGCCCCACTTCGAAGTGGAGCCTGTTGCCCATGTGCCATAGTTGCTTTCCACCCATTCTCCGTGCTCGTTGTAGTGACCTGTGCCTTCTTTCTTCGGGCTCCAGTCGACCTCGGTGATGACAATGGGCTTGTCTTTCACGACTGGCACCTGCTTCAAGAACTGCTGGATGTAGGCCGTGGAGTCTTTTGCTGATTTCGTGTCGTCGCCGCCATACCATCCCACGTAGTTGTGGACAGCATAGCCGAAGTTGTCGTCTTCGATAGGATAGATGGCATAGTCAGTATAGTTGCTCTGCCATCCCGTACCGGGAATCCAGATGATTCCTGTGAAGCCATTGGCGCGGATTTTGTCGACGATGGGCTGAAAGAAATCGTGCAGCGCCTTCGGATCACTCTGTCCGTTGGCGTTCTTCAGATTCACAGGCTCGTTGCCGAGTTCCAGCGAAATCTGACCGCTGTATTTCTTGACGGTGTCGTTTTGCGAGACAATGTCCCACACCTCCATCAGATATTGATGATAGGCATCTCCCACCTGCACAGTGCCGGGGAATACGCCGGGCGGACGCATGATGACGTAGAGGCCATGCCCGATGGCCCGACGCGCAATGGTCGTGTAGAGGGAACGCAGGTAGGTCCTGAGCCGAACAGGGGAGAACTGGCTGATATTGGCCTCTCCACCGTCTTCGGTCGTTCCGTCGGCTTTTGTGATCGGCACTCGTGTCTTGGTCGGGTCGTTAGTCCAACAGGGGTCGAGGTGCAGACGGAACAGATTGCAATAGGCACCGCTGGCTGTATCGGTGATGGCTGTGAACAACTTGTTGAAGTAGTTGATGCACGGCGTCACGGTGGAACTGTTGCAGCTGTTGCCCCAGCGGTAGTTGTTGAAGTAAGGACTGGGCGTGTCCATCACTCCGTGAAGAACTACTTTGTTGCCATACGGGTCCTTCAACTGATTGCCCTCGACGTGCAGTGGTGGCGTGTTGCCATATTGCGCGAAGGCGATTGCAGGCAGAGCGAGGAGCACTGCGACAATTGTTTTTTTCAGACTTTTCATGATATGTGCTTTGATGGTGTACTGTTTGGTTGTACAGTTACTGTTCAAAAGACGTTCTTTCTACGTTGCAAAGATACGACGGTTCTTCTTGAAATGATATCATTTTTGTTCCATTTAATTATCGATTCTGTTACATCCTTGGCCCTTGAGCTAGGATTAGGCGTATCGGGCTTCATGATGAGGGGCGCGACCAGTCTGTTGGACGCGCCCCTCGGGGAGTTAGTTGCTATAAGAGTATAGCTGGATTGGTGTTATTTAGTTGGTTTCTTACGTGTGCGATTTGGAATCAGCCTGCGCTTACTTCACGAGCACCTTGCGCACCTTGCCGTCGCTCATCTTGATGATGTTGATGCCGCGCTGCATTTCATTCACCTGACGTCCGTCTACTGTGTAGATCTTGACAGCCTGTGCATGGTCGGTTGCTACGGAATCAATGGAGGTTGGAACAGCTGTGCCAAGATAGAAGAGCTTGAAGTTGTCGAAGATGATCCAGTCGTCGGAGATGGTCTGGTCTTTCTTCAGACCGAGCGTGATGTTGCCACCTTCTTCTACCATCACCTGAACCTTGTTGATGTAGGCTCCGCCGTCGTTCTGGAAGCGTGCGTTGGCGCCGCGCATCGAGTTCGGGAAGAAGTAGCGGGTGTCGCCGTCCAGGCCCCATGCATCGTAGATCCAAGCTTCGTTGGCGTCTACCTCGTTGAGGTTGCCGTCGTTGTCATACTGCTGCTTCCAGGAAGTCACCGTATAGGTGGTCTCGCCGGTCTCAGCGTTGATGTCGGATGTTTCCTCAACCCAGGCACGTACCTCGACATTCTCCTGACCTTCTTCAGCGTTCGGATTCGTGGTCACGAAGTTGTATTCGGTGAAAGAACGCTCGGTGAAGTTGGCGTCGATGTTGGCGATGCTGACGAGCGATGTCTCGCGGTCGTTGGCGAAGAGCTTGGCGTTGGGCACGAAGTCGTTCTCGGATACCTCTGGGAAGCGGGTGTGACGGAAGGCTGTCTGGATGTTGCCATCGCGGTAGAAAGCCTGAACCTGAATCTCGTATGCACCAGCCGGGAGGTTGCGCAGCGTCTGGCTCATGTAGAGGTTGGCGTTGTAGCGCTCGGCATTCTTGAGTGTGCCGTCTACTGCGAAGTCGCCGTCCCATCCAGTCTTGCCATTGTTGAACTGCGGGTTGATGAGGAGTACGGTTGCATCCACAGGCTTGGTCTCAGATGCTGCGTCCATGTTGAGGTTTTTCAGGATGTTCTTGTTGTAGACACCTGCCAGAGCGGTCTCGTAGGCCTCGAGGGCTGCGGCGTCGGCGTATGTGCCTGCCATCTCAGCCACCTGCTGGTTGACGAGGGTTGCCAGTTCCTCACTGGTGTCGGCTACCTTGTAGTTGTCGACTGTCGAGAAGTAGTGCTTGTAAGCATTCAGGTCGCTGTTCAGGGTCTTGACGTCCTCATAAGTCGTTGCGGGCTCGTTGTAGATGTCGAACGTGTGGAGTGTGGCGGCGTCGATGGCTGCTTCCACAGCGGCGCGGAAGGTCTCGTCGGCTGCATAGCGCTCGTTCAGCTGGTTCTTCAGCGTCTCGAAGCCCTGGGTGGCGTCGTTGGCCGTGAGGTAGCTGTTGGCAGCGCTGATGTAGGCTTCAGCATCTGCGAGCAGAGCCTTCACATTGTCATACACTTCCTTGCCTTCAATGGTGGCAGGAATCTGGTTGAGAATGCCCATGACGTATGTCTTGTCGCCCTGGAGCTGCAGCAGTTCTGCTGAGGCCTTTGCGGCTGCCACCTTGTCGGCCATGAGTGCTGTGAAGTCGGGAGTCTCACCGTAGTAGAGGAGCTGCATGCCGGTGAAGGATGCAAAGCCGTTGGCGAAGAATTCCACGGTGGCCTTTCCGTCCTTGACCTCAATCATGTCGGTGGAGTAGTAGTTCCAGCCGCTGGTGTTGGTGTTGCCGATCCACCAGCCGGAGGTTGTCGTAGTTTCCTTGGACTTCATCTTCGTACCGCCGGATTCGATGGCTACACCCAGGTTGGCCGGGTTTGCAGCATTCCAGTCGTTGTTCCAGGTCATACCCATGCCCTTCACGCTGTAGAATCCGTTGGGCAGGTTGGAGAGGTTCTGCTTCACGCCGCAACCGTTGGTCTCAAGGCCAGACCAGTGTTTCACGCTGGTGAAGGCATGGTTGTAGTAGTAGGCGAAGGAAGTCCAATTGTTGGTGCCGTACTGATACCACGTGTATTCTGTGCCTTCACCCGAAGATGGCGGGTTGTGGATGTCGGTCGTGCGTACGTGGTCTGCGCTGTTGTACACGGCATCAGACTCCATCGTGTCGCTCCAGCCTTTCAGGCCGTTTTCACCGTTCAGCACGATGTTGTTGGGAATCCATTTGTTGGTCGATGCGTCGTAGGTGGGATTGTATTTCGGGAAGCAGAAGAATGGGTCGGCCACAACGGTGAGGAAGTCCCACGCGCCGTTTACTTTCTCCTGCGACATGGCGTAGTCAGCACGTGCCTTGGCCATGTCTGCGAGTGCCTGCGAATAGTCTGCGCCTGTGGTGGTCACGAAATCGCCGCCGTCCTTGCCCTCGTCAACAATGCTGCGGGCCTTGGCGATGGCTGCCTTGAATGCGTCGACGCCAGGATAAGCATATACTTCGCTGTTCTGCTCGGAGAGGGATACGAGACGGGTGAGAAGCTTGGCATCGCTGTAGTATTTCTTGTAGTTCTCTACGACGGCTTTCAGCTTGGCGATGCCTTCTTCGATTTCGGCTACGGTTTCAGCAAAGGCATACTCGTCGATGATGCCGTCCTTGTCTTCCAGGAAGTGGTCGCCGAGGCCGGGGAACTCTTCGTTGTAGATTTCCTCGTAGGTCTCAGCCTCGCGCTGTGCCTCCTCAAATTTCTGCATGGCGATGAATACACGTGCACCTTCGCCTGCGTTGTCATTGTAGGTAGCGGTGAAGTTGCTAAAGATTAACCAGTCGCCTGAGATCGATGCCGTCTTACGTACGCCGATGCGCACGAGGCCAGTCTTGTCGTTTACCACCGGAAGATAGTTGTGGTAGTAGTCGTTCATGAACCACGTCTCGGCGCCCACCATGGAGGCCGGCACGTAGTAGGTTGTTCCGTTTGCCGTGTAGCTGGCGTCGCTCATCCAGTCGGGGCGGTCGCCGTCCTTCATGTAGAGCTGCTGGTCGCATTCGCTGGAGGCAATGCTGACGAAGTCTTTCGTCCAGCTGTCGCCGCGGAGCTTGTAGGTGCCGTCTGGGTTCATGACGGGATTTCCGTTCTCGTCTGCCTCGAGCAGCTCGACGAAGAACACGGCCTCAATCTTCTCGGTCTTGTTCCAGTACTCGTTCTGCCAGGCGCCCTCGTGGCGATAGAAGCCTTGCACGCCGAAGGTGTAGAAGCCTTCGGGCAGCGTGAACACCTGATAGATTTCCGAATTGGCATAGTTGTAGTTGTTGGCGTAGTTGTACATTTCCACGAGCTTGTACGTACCGAAGCTGTCGCTATGGCCGGCATTGGCATTGCCGCCTCCCTGCCATGGTCTGGCTTTTTCTTCTTCCGTGGCTTCCTCCGTCGTGTTGCGTAGCCCCGAGAAGTCCTCCAATGTATACTCTTTCCAGTCGAGCAGGCTCGTGACGTCCTGACCCTTCGTCCAAGTCGTCTGTGCGCTCACACTCACTGCAAAGAACAACATTGCTGCAGATGTAAATAATGCTTTCATACAGTAAGGATTGTTTTTGAGTTAGTAAATCAGTTGAATCTATTTTTATGTGTTTTGTCTATGGTGTCTGGTTCTCGGTTCTTTGCTGCGCTTAGGTGTTGCTTGGCGTCTCGCTCGGACCGGAGTACGTGGACGAGGGGAGGATGCAGGATGCAGTCGGATGGAGTTTGTGCTTTTTCATGTAATGTACACCGGTGTTTCGAATTTGATATACATATATTATAGTACGCCTCGGGGACTGTCTGTTTTTTTAGTTGTTGCAAAATTATCGGTTTTTGTTACCTGCGTCTGTAATTTTTGCGCGCAAAAGCTTTAGAATTTGATACAACTGCCGTTATTCTCGCTTTTCTTGCGTTTTTTTCGGCTTGTCTTATCTTAGAAAGGATGTAAAGTGTTTGGAGGCGGGGGACTGTTGCGGCTGTTCCCGTTGGACGGCGCTTTTGCATATGGATATAGAAGCGGAATAACAGAATTGACGTAGTAATCCATCCGCAGTCTTGCATCTCGGGCTGGATGCGTTGCCTCGGCGGCGGCGCCGAGTTGCGCTTGTCGCATGTGTGGGGAATCCACGCTGGTGGTATGAAGGCCTTCATGGCGGTTTACGAAGGCCTTCGTATCGGTTTGCGAAGGCCTTCGTGCATTTATGCGGAGAACGCTGTGCTCCATCTCGTCTGCCTGGGTGCTGAAATGAGAAACAGCAGCGGCAGCCCGAGTAGGGGCCGCCGCTGTGGTGGGAGTGGGAATGCTGTGGAATGAGCGTACCATCATTATTCTGCCATGCCGTCGATGGTGACGATGGAACCGTCGGGGCGATACTCAAGGGGACATACCTTGAGACTGCGGAGCCAGGTGCGTCCCCCGGAGGGCACGGAGTCGTGATGGAAGAGATAGCTTACGCCATCCTTCTCGAGGATGCAGTGGTGGGTGGTCCAGCCAACAACTTCCGTCAGGATCTTGCCCGCGTAGGTGAAGGGCCCGTAGGGATTGTCGCCAATGGCGTAGCAGAGATTGTGGGTGTCGCCTGTGGAGTAGCTGAAATAGTAGCGTCCGTTGTGCTTGTGCATCCAGGAGGCCTCGAAGAAGCGGCGCTCGTGGTCGCCGGTCTTGAGGGGCTCGCCGTTCTCGTCGAGGATGACGATGGGGCGGGGCTCCTCGGCAAACTGGAGCATGTCGTCGCTCAGGCGGGCCATGCGGGAGGGGATGGCGGGCTGGTCGTCGGCAGGGAATTCGGCCGCCTCGAGCGCGCGGTTGTCGCGGTAGCGCTGGAGCTGGCCTCCCATGAGCCCGCCGAAGTACATGTAGTAGGTGCCGTCGTCGTCCTTGAACACGGCCTGGTCGATGGAGTAGGAGCCGCGGATGGGGTCGGGCAGCGGGGTGAAGGGGCCATAGGGATGGTCGCTGATGGCCACGCCGATGCGGAAGATGTCGGTCTTGTCCTTGGCGGGGAAGTAGAGATAGTACTTGCCGTCCTTCTCCTGGCAGTCGCAGTCCCAGAGCTGGCGTGTGGCCCAGGGCACGTCTTTCACGTCGAGCACGACGCCGTGGTCGATGACGGGGGCGGTCATGGGGTCGCCGTCGATGGAGAAGACGTGGTAGTCCTTCATGTCGAAGTGGCTGCCCCAGTCGTCTTCGGGAATGCCCGACTCGTAGTCGTGGGAGGGATAGATGTAGATTTTGCCTTCGAAGATATGGGCGGCAGGGTCGGCGAAGTAGTCGGCCGGTACGAGATAGCGTTTCATAAGCGATGTATGTGTGTGATGATAGGTTGTTAATTCATTTTGGCTTTCTTGATGAGGGCCTTGACGAATGGTTTCGGCTGGAGCTTGCGGTCGAAGGCGAGCGGATAGTCGGTCCGTCCCGGCATCGGCCAGTCGTTTTTCCAGCTGTCGGCATCGCTCACGCCCCAGAAATTGACGCGGGTGATGGCGTCGGCATGCCGCAGATAGATGTCGAAGAGGCGTTCATAGAAGGCATCCTGCTTGCGCTGCATGTCTTTGCTGATGCCATTCTTGAACGGGTTGAGGCTTTCCTGATAGGCAAAGTTGGCGTCGATGTTTGCACCCTGATTGCCTTCTGGCCACGGGAGGACCGAGAGGTCGAGCTCGGTGATCATGACCTTGCAGCCGGCGTCGGCCAGCGCTTGGATGGTTTTCTCATATTCGACGAGGTCGGTGTCGAACGACACGTGCGACTGCATGCCCACTCCGTCGACGCGACAGCCTTTGGCACGCAGCCTTTTCACAAGTTGGATGGCGGCATCGCGCTTGGCGGGAAGGTGCATGGAAAAGTCGTTGTAGAAGAGTTGTGCTTCAGGATCGGCGGCATGTGCGGCCTTGAAAGCAATCTCGAAGTAGTCTTCGCCGATGATTTCCAGCCAGGGAGTCAGGCGGAGCGTGCCGTTGTCGTTGAGCGCCTCGTTGACTACATCCCAAGCCTTGATACGGCCTTTGTAGCGGCCGACAACGTTCTGGATGTGATTTCTCATATAGTGGATGGCTTCGTCGCGCGTCCATCGTGTGCCGTCGCTGTGGTGGAAGAACCAGGTGGGCGGCTGAGAATGCCAGACGAGGCAATGCCCGTAACAGTCCTGCTTGTTTTTCTGGCAGAGCTCGACGAGACGGTCGGCGTCGCGGAAGTTCCATTGTCCCTCAGCGGGCGATATGACTTCGCCCTTCATGCAGTTTTCGGCAACGAGACAGTCGAACTGCGTGCGGATGAGCTTTTCCATGGCTGGAGAGGGCGAGTGGACCTGCGTGACGTTGACAGCGGCTCCGATAGAGAACTTGCCAGCAAAGGCGCCGCGCAGCGTGTTGGTTTGCGCACTGAGCGAGAGCGTAGAGAGCGTGACGCAGCAGAGTGCGGATGTGAGTTTATTCATGCGTTAACGAGTTTGTTCAGACGTTAAGTAGAGAGAATCGGGGGGAGTTATTGGGCGGCAGCTTCGCGCCGTTTGTCTTCGATTTCAAGATTGATGCGGTTGATGACCTCGTCGGAGAGCTCGTATTTCGAGATGATCCACATGGCGACTAAGAGGAGCAGGGCTGGGATAACGCAAACGAGCCAGCGAATGCCTTCCTGTGCCAATGGGGTCTGCAACTCCAGGTCATTCATAAAGTAGACGCCGGCGGCATTGCCTACGGACATCATGGCGAATGCAGTGATGAAGAAGAGCGCGATGACGCGAAGCGGGCGGTTGTGAAGGAACTCGGTCCAGAGATCGCTGACTTTTACGTCTTTTGTGTCTTTCTCGTCCATGACGACGCGCTCCTTCGTCTGTGTGAAGCAGAAGACAAGCAGCATCAGGCCTACGAGCGCGAAGATCAGCATGGTGTAGAACCAGGCACCTGAGTCTTTGGGCAGATTGTTGGCCTCCTGGCGCACCTGATAGTCGGTGTAGGCGAGGATGAGGCCTGGCACGACGCCGCCCAATGCCATTCCGGCCTTGAAGAAGATACCGGTCAGTGCGTTGACAATACCCGAGATGCGGCGACCCGTCTTGTGCTCCGAGTAGGAAATGACTTCAGGAATGAGTGCCCACATGTATCCGGTAGCGACAATGACACCTGTTGACTTCACAAACTGTGCGATGTAGACGAGCGTCATGTTCTCTTTCATGTCCATGAAACGGCTGATGAGGTAGAGCATGGCCATGCCGATGATGGCGACAGTGAGGAAGATGTAGAACATCCCTTTCTTGCCGACCTTGCGCTTGATGGCCGGTACCAATGGCATGAAAATGAAGGACGGCAGCGAACCGAGTCCCATGAAGAAGGCCATCTCCAGCGGCAGGTCTGCGCCTGCCATCAGCGCGACGATGATGGGAACGCCAGCTGAAACGGCCAATCCGCCGACGTTTGCCATGAACATGCGGACGGACGTGAGTATGGTGATTTCATTGGTGTCGCGCGTGAGCGAGGAATTGAGCGCACCATACGGGACATTGATGAGGGTATAGCACATCGACATGCCGACGTAGGTGACGTAGGCATAGATGAGATTGCCGGAGAAACCGTTCCAGAAGCAGAGGATGGCAAGCACGGTGAGCGGTATGCCGGCCAGCAGCAAATACGACCTGTATTTGCCCCAGCGGGGTGTGTGCTTATCGACAAAAGTTCCGACGAGCGGGTCCCAAAGTACGTCGACGAGACGTACGACAAGGAACATGGTTGCCGCCACGCCGGGGTCGAGTCCGTAGATATCGGTATAGAAAAACAGCAAGTACATGCTGATTGTCTGATAGATGAGGTTCTGCGCAAGGTCACCAGAACCGAAGCCGATGCGCTGTAGCCAGGACAGTTTGTAGAAACCTTCAAGCTCGGCTGTTGCGTCTCTCTGTGTTTTCATGCGATGTGATTGGGGGATTTGAATGATTGATAAAATCTATATTTCTTTGTTGGATTTCTTTTTCTGCCAGTTGGATCTCATGGTGTTGAGACGGATCTGTTTCCGCTTTCCCGCTTGTCGTACACACTTCTGGTGTGCACGCATCGGGATGGGGATGCGCTGCTACATGGTCATGCCTGCGTCCCTCTGTCGGCATGTGCATGCCCCGGTTGTCTGGTGGCTGCATGGCCAGGCTTATGCCTGCGCGGTGCTGGCCTCCAACTGTCTCGTGCCGGCGTTTTCATCAGCCATCGGGGTATTCGTCTGCTTGCGTCCACGCAGGGGTGAGGGCGCGTGTTTGATGATGCAAAATTAGCAAAAGCATGATACACCTTCTTTTAGATTTGCATCCAAAAATAGCGAATTTGTTACTTATCTTGTGCGTCGCGCATTTTTTGTCAGGCTTGCAGATGATTTTTGCATGCGCGGTTTGCTTTTGTTTGATATTTTTTTTAACTTCGCCACGCGAGCATATAAGTATTGCTTTCTGCGTTCTGTTGTTGGCTGGATGACCCTTTGGGAAATGAAAATGTGCGCATGGAGTGATAGATTGGGGCGTACATCCATCTCTTTGTTTATATAGGCGTCGTTCTCATGCCGTCGCATGGTTTTCGTTCCTCCGCGTGTAAAGAATGGTGCACCTGCGCTCACGACCTGAAAAATATTCATATAAATCAATTACCTATGTTACTTTCAACCTTACAATGGTTCTCCTCGCTGAGCACCCTGGAGCAAGTCTTCTGGACTTGTGCGCTCGTGGCCAGTGTCATTTTTCTTGTTCAGATTGTGCTCACTCTGCTGGGCCTCGACGGGCATGATGCAGGCATTGATTTCGATGCCAGCGCAATGGATGCAGCTGACGGCGATACGCTCGATCTCGGCGGTGGACTTGCGTTGTTTTCGGTGCGCAGTCTCATCAATTTCCTCCTGGGCTTCGGATGGGCCGGCGTCAGCTTCCGTCCGTCCATCGATAGCGATTTCCTGCTTGTGCTGGTGAGCGCTCTCTGTGGTCTTGCTTTCGTCTGGTTGTTTTTCTTCATCCGCAAGCAGATGCGGGGATTGGAGACTAACGGAAATTTCGACATCCAGCGTTGCGTCGGAACGGTCTGCAGCGTCTACCTTCGGATTCCTGCGGAACGCACCGGTGTGGGCAAGGTACAGGTGAGCGTTGGCGGTGCGGTGCATGAGCTGGACGCTTGTACGGACGGCCATGAAATCAAGACGGGTGTCCGCGTACGCATCCTCTCGCTGGTCGATCAGTCGACCGTCCTGGTTGAGCCCGTCGTCGGTTAAACCTCTGCGCGCGGCTGCTTCATCAGCAATCAGCCGTGCCTGATTGCCCACTTCGCGGATGCGCTGTATTATTTTTGCGCCTCGCTCAACTTTTTCGTCCGTTTGTCGACGCGGTGTGCTTTTCTCTCAACGTGTGCCATTGCAGGTGTTTTAACTCAGGTGGTGCACACAAATCCAAACGATATTTCATTCAACCAACCCAAATACTTTATTGCTTATGTTTGTAATTGTAGCAGGAATTGTGGTAGCGGTGTTTCTTTTCATCTCTATCGTCAACCGTTATCGCCGGTGTCCCTCCGACAAGATCCTTGTCATCTACGGAAGTAGAAGCAACAAGCAGAGTGCGCGTTGCATTCACGGCGGCGGTGCTTTCGTCTGGCCCATCATCGAGGATTATGCCTATCTTTCGCTCACGCCCATCAGCATCGACGCGAACCTGACCAACGCGCTGTCGAGGCAGAACATCCGCGTCGACGTTCCCAGTCGATTCACTGTCGGCATCAGCACCGAGCCCGACTCGATGAACGCGGCAGCAGAGCGTCTGCTGGGGCTGACACCTGCACAGATTCAGGAATTGGCACGCGACATCCTCTTCGGCCAACTGCGTCTGGTCATTGCCACCATGAGCATCGAGGAACTCAACAACGACCGCGACAAATTCCTGGAGAACATCTCTGCCAATGTGGAGGTCGAGCTCAAGAAAATCGGTCTGCGCCTGATCAACGTGAACGTGACCGACATCAAGGATGAGAGCGGCTACATCGAGGCACTCGGTCAGGAGGCTGCTGCGCGCGCCATCAACGAGGCCAAAGTGCGTGTGGCAGAGCAGGAAAAAGTCGGCGAGATTGGCAAGGCAGACGCTGTGCGCGAGACGCGTGTCCGTACGGCCGAGGCCAATGCAACTGCCGTGAAGGGCGAGAACAACGCCAAGGTCGAGATTGCCATGAGTGATGCCGACCGCCGCGAGCGGGAGGCTGAGGCCAACCGTGTTGCTACTGCCGCCGAGCGCGTGCAGCAGGCCAAGGCACAGCAGGAGGCCTATGCAGCGGAGCGCGAGGCCGAAGAGGCACGTGCAGCGCGTGAGGAGGCCACGCAGATGGCCAACATCATTGTGCCGCAGGAAATCGAGAAGCGCCGTCTGGTGATTGAGGCAGAGGCGGAAGCCGAGAAAATCCGCGTGAATGCCAAAGGTCAGGCCGACGCTATTATTGCCCGGATGGAGGCCGAAGCCAAGGGCTACTACGAGGTGCTGACCAAGCAGGCTGCCGGATACGACCGGATGGTGCAGGCGGCAGGCGGCGATGCCAACAAGGCTTACATGCTGCTCTTGCTGGAGAAACTGCCCGAACTTGTCAAGACGCAGGTGGAGGCCGTGAAGGGCATCAACATCGACAAGGTGACAGTTTGGGATGCCGGAGGCAATGCAGACGGAAAAGGTTCCACTGCCAATTTTGTCAGTGGACTGATGAAGAGCGTTCCGCCGCTCAACGAATTGTTCGACATGGCCGGTCTCAACTTGCCCGAATACCTCGCCAAACGCAAGGAGGAGGCAAATGCGCTGGGCGTTTCAGACGCCTCAGCCAAGGAGGTTGAGCCGATGGAATGACGACTGAGCTATCAATTGTTGCATCGACATTTGTCGGGCAAGAGTTACAAGCCTTTTACGTCAGGGCCGTCCCCGCTTCGTGCAGGGGCGGCCTTTTTGGTGTCGTCATCTTGTGGCGACATCGTCGCTTTGGCTTTGATTCGCTGTCAATCGGCCCCGTGCAGAGCCATTCTTTCTTGTGTCAATGCGGCGTGGCCATTCGTCAGCGGAGTCAAGCGGCCCCTTGCACAGCCATTCTTTCTTGTGTCAATGCGGCGTGGCCATTCGTCAGCGGAGTCAAGCGGCTCCTTGCACAGTCATTCTTTCTTGTGGGCATGCGCTGGCGTGCCGGCATGGCTCTTCTTTTAACGTCCTTATGCTGTGTTTCGTCTGTGAGGTTGTCATTTTCACTCCTGCGGGAAGGCCTTCGTGTGGCTGCGGGAAGGCCTTCGTGTCGTTGTGCGAAGGCCTTCGTGCTTTTGTGCAAATTTGCTTTTGTTGCAGTGGCAAGGGCTTTTGGCTATTGTGAAAAGTTGGCTTTGTTGCGGTAGCGAGTGCATTTGGCTGTTGTCTTGAGACCTACACCTTTTCTTTTGTGCGTATGTTCAGGTGCTAAAGCAGGCCATGATCTCACAGTGGTGAGGGCCATGGGCCGTTTGATGGTCGTAGTGGCGATGATGCCCCAAAAAGAAAGCCAACGGACAGCAGTGAGAACTGTCCGTTGGCTTGTGGAGGATGTCGGATTCCGAACGTTGCCAGAGTCGAGGTTCAGATTTTGTCGCCGTAAGCAAGATCGCCGGCATCGCCGAGACCTGGCACGATGTAGGCATGGTCGTTGAGCGTGGGGTCGATGGCTGCGCACCAAAGGGTGACGTTCGGTATGTGGGCGAAATGCTCGGCCACGTAGTCGACGCCCTGCTGTGAGGCAATGATGCAGCAGAGGTGGAGGTGCTTGGGTGTGCCTTTTGTGCAGAAGGCCTGATAGCCCAATTCCATGCTGCCACCGGTGGCCAGCATCGGGTCGGCCAGAATGAGCGTTTTGTCTGTCAGGTCGGGAGTGGCCATGTACTCAATCTTGATGCCCACGTCCTTGCATTCCTTGTCCTTGTAGTAGCGGTAGGCCGAGACGAAGGCATTGCCTGCACGGTCGAAGATGTCGAGAAAACCTTGGTGGAAGGGGAGGCCGGCGCGGAAGATGGTGCCGATGACGATGTCGTTGTCGAAGGTCTCGGTCTGTGCCGTTCCCAGCGGGGTGACGATGTTTTTGGTGCTGTACTCGAGTGTCTGGCTGATTTCATACCCCATCAGTTGGCCGATGCGTGTGAGATTCTGGCGGAAGCGCATGCGGTCGTTCTGTGTGTCGACGCTGCGGAGCTCACTCACGTATTGGTTGATGACGGAATTGCGTTCTGCAAAATTGATGATTTTCATCGGGGGAATAAATGTATTTTTTACTTTCTATTTTTCTTCCAGAACATCCAGGCGGGATAGGGCAACTGCAGGTTGTCGTCGTCGATGGGAGTGCTCTTGCTGGTTTTCTTGATGACTTTGGTCGGAATCGACGTTTGTGTGATGATGTCGTAGATGCTGTTCCATGAGGGCAGGCCGCCGATGTTCTTGTCGTCGATGAAGACATCAGCGTTCACCTTGCGCGAGATGAGGACATTGCGTTGCTCCTCCTCCGACATTCCTTCGGGGATGACGGTGTTGACGGCATAGAACGTCAGGCCTCGCTCGCGGCACCATTCGACGGCTTCGTCCAGCAGTGCTCCTTCGCGGACGCTCCACAGAATGAGTTGATGACCGTCGTTCTGAAGTCTTCGCAAGGTCGATATGGCGTTCTGGCGTTCCTCGCCGATTTCGGGATAGCGGTGTTCGACGATCGTTCCGTCGAAGTCTACAGCGATAACCATAAACAATAAGTTCTTTAGAGAGTATGGCTGTGATGCGTGGTCTCAGGCGACAGATTGTCATACCTCGGGCATGGTTTCGCCTCGCTTGGTGCCATAACCGTAGCCATAGCTGTATGAGTAGTTGTTGTATTTATAGCCGCGGGTCTTGTAGCCGTAGCCAGGCGTAGCAATCAGTTCCTCTCCGTTCAGGATGAGGTTCACATTCGGCAGGCGCTGCTCTGCTGAGAGTGAATTGATCATGGCGAAGTCGGCGCGGAGTGAATAGTTGGCACGGACGATATAAAGCGTGAGGTCGGCAAACTTGGCAATCGTCAGCGTATCGGAAACGAGACCGATGGGGGCCGTGTCCAGAATGACGTAGTCGTATTTCTCCTTCAGATAGTTGATGGCGATGCCGAGATTCTCACGCTCCAGCAGCTCGCCGGGGTTGGGAGGTATCGGGCCAGCTGCCAGGATGTCGAGGTTGTCGCTGACGTCCGACTTCTGAATCAGCGAGTCGAGCATCTGCGGTTCATCAGGATTGGCAGAGAGGAAGTCGGAAAGACCACGGTGCGTGTCTGGCAAACCGAAGACGGAGGCCAAGCGCGGCTTGCGTATGTCGAGTCCGACAATCACGACGCGCTTGCCGGCGAATGCCATGATGGCGGCGAGGTTTGCAGCGATGGTCGTCTTTCCTTCACCCGACGTGGACGACGTGAAGAGGATGACGTTCTCGTGCGGTTTCAGCACGAACGGAAGGTTGGAGCGCAGGCGACGGAACACTTCCATCATGAGGCTGTTGCGTCCTTCCTGTATCAAGATGGTGCGTCGCTTCTCCTTCGCCAATGTCTTCACATTGGGCACTGTAGCCAGCAGCGGCAGCTTGGTAAGCTGGGCGATGTCGTTTCCGCTCTCAATGCGATAGCGCAACAGCTGACGTACATAGTGGTAAAGGGACGGAAGGCCGAGCCCGATAGCGAGCGCGATGAGCAAGATCATTTTCTTCTGGGGAACCACCGGTCTGCTGCTGGCGATGGGCTCTTCGATCACTTTTCCTTTGTAGGCGGCTGACGCCAGCGTGATTTCGTTTTCCTCACGCTTCTGAAGGAGCATCAGGTAGAGGCCTGCTTTCACTTCCTGCTGGCGCATGATGTCCTGCATGGCTCGCTCTTTTCCTGGCGCTGCCGATATTTTGTTGGTGTACTTGCTCTGCTGTGCCATCAGTCTGTTGCTCTGCATGGCCAGTTGCTGACGTGTGCTGGAGAGGGAGGAACGGATGGTGGCTTGGTAGCCTTCAAGCTGCGACGTGAGGGAGCTCACGCGTGGATTCGTCTCAGGAACGGTGCGGAGCAGATTGTCCCGCTCGATGACTGTCTCGTTGTATTTTGACAGCATTTGTGTGAGCGCTGCGTCTTTCAGTCCTACGTTGGTCGGTATGACCTTGAGGTGGTTGCGGCTGTCGTTCACGTAGTCGGAGAGGTAGCCGACAAGCTGGAGCTGCGTGTTGACATCCACGAGCTTGGTCTCGTATTCAATGTTTTGCGTGACGTCGACTCTGGCGTCATTCGTGAGGTCGACGATGCCTGTGCTGCGCTTATACTGCTCGAGCGTGCCTTCGGTGGCGCTGAGTTCCTTGCTGATGATACCGAGTCGCTTGTCGATGAAGTCGGCAGTGCGGCGCGCTTCTTCTGTATTGTCGTTGGTGGCGTCCTCATTGTAGGACTTGGCCAATTTGCTCAGATAGTCTTTGGCGCGTTCCGGCAGATTGTCTCGCATGGAGACCACTGCAATCGTTGTCAGTTTTGATGTTGATTCCACACTGAGGCGGCTGGTATAGACTGAAGCGATGGCCTCCAGCGGATAGACGTAGACGTTGAGCGGACGATTGAGCTTGTAGATGTCCTGTTCTTTTACTTGCCCGTTGGCTTTCAGGGACTGCGCGTAGAACATGATGAGCGGGTTCTGCCGGATGATGACATTGCCCAGCGGCGTCTGCAGCTTGGCCGGAAATTGTGTGACGGTCTTGTCGCTCTCGTGGTCTGTGCCGAAGATGTCGGTGTAGGAGATGTTTACCTGCAGCGCCCCCTTTCCCGTACTTTCCAGTCTGACTTTGACGGTGTGTTTCAGGGAGTCCAGCATGCTCTCGTCGATATCGACGAGATAGGGAGAGTTCTTTCCATAGATCTCGCGGTCTTTGATGCGGTGATCGGAGAAATAGGCGACGTAGAGCTTGAGGTCGCGTACCACGCGCTTGTTGAGCATACGTGTGCGAAGCACTTCAATCTCGTTGTCGAATCCATTGCTGTTGTTCATGAATCCAAGCTCCGAGAATGTCGTGTTGAGGGAGTTTGCGTAGGGCGACGACTGTCTCTCGTTCTTGATGAGAATCTTGGAGCCCACCTGGTAGAGCGGGGTCTGATAGCGCAAGTAGATGTATGCAATGCCTAAGCAGACAATGACAGAAGCCAGAAGCAGATACTTGTAGCGTAAGATCAAGTACCAGATGGTGCTTAGACTGAGTCCGCTGTCTTCATTATTTCTATCCGCGGAATCATAGCCGTATTCGTTGGGCTGGTTGTTGTCCAATGCCATAATGATTGGTTTATAAGTGTGGTTTGCTTGAATCGTAAACCCGTTGGCGGAATTAATT
>DBQP01000004.1:0-1489 GCA_002305265.1 Prevotellaceae bacterium UBA1391
GGGGCTGGAAATCGGTACAAACTCTCTTCCAACGAGGTGCGCCAGAGCGGGCATTGAGTTGTAATGGAAACAAGATACGCAGTATGGACGAGGGAAGGATGCGGGGAACGGGGTGAGGAATCGGCGCGAGCTTCTTTCCAACGAGGTGCATCATCGCTGGAGATGCAACCGTGAAGGGGTCAGATGAGACTTTATCTTTATGGAAAAAGCGTGGGAAGCGGGACTGCAAGCCGCTAAGCCGGCTTTGCCAGCAGAGGCCATCAGCGCTGGGGAAGCACTTGCGATGGGATCTGAAGACACATTATTTTTATGGAAAAAGCGTGGAAAGCGGGGCTGCAAGCCGCTAAGCCGACTTTGCCTTCGGGGCGCATCAGCGCTGGGGAAGCACTTGCGATGGGATCTGAAGACACGTTATCTTTATGGAGAAAGCGTGGGGAGCAGGACTACAATCCTCTACCCCTTCCTGATGATTGGGGCGCATCTGCAGAGGGGAATGATCCATGGAGAAGATGAGGAGGCAAGCGATGTGGAAAAGAAAAAATGTGCAAAGAGGAACAGGATGGGAAACTTAGGAATTGAAAGCGGGAAATATTAATGTATAAAACACAGATATAATACGTTGAGAATGTATAAGAATAGCATTGTAAGAAAATTGGAGAGCCTAAAGGATGATGGGAGGAGGGTGCTACGAAATAACTGCACACAGAGTGTATCAAGAAGAAAATCACGATTTCTTTAAGAAAGGATTGTGCAAGAAAAGAATGAGGTCCTTCTGGAGAGATGATTGTACTCTTATCTCAAATTTACAATCATAGGGAGTTCGTTTCTACATCATGCCACGAGGAAAGAGAAAGGGGTGCTACTGGGAATTAGAGGAAGAAAACTGTTGCCAGCTCCATTGCTTGTTAATAATGTTAATTTTGTTAACATTTTTCGTCGGCTGATTTCGCGCAAAATATTTTTTGTTTTTGTACGCGGGATTCCTGCAACGCGTTTTCTTTTTTGGAAATCATAGTTGAATACCTCCCCACTGATTGGCAACGTCAGTCGGGAGAGGAACGGATTTTTTGGGGAAGCGCCGTCAGCGTACACGCCAAAGGCCTGCATCAAGCCGGATGAACCTGTGATGGATTTTCAAAAGCCTGCGTCCTGCATGGATTTTCTTACCGCGGAAATGGGACGACTGGCATGCCGTGTGTTCACAAGGATGAAAATATTGAGGGATTGAGAAGGCCTTCATGGAGAATCAAGAAGGCCTTCCCTACTCTTCGCAAAGGCCTTGTGGGCATCTAACATTTATCTGAAGGAGAAGGAGTGTGCGCGGACGCCGTGCGCTCAAGGCGCGAATGGTTTGGAGGGCGTGTGCGTGGATGCTGTGTGGAGAGCGTGAGCGTCGTGAATGTTGGGCGCTGAAGGATGGTATAGAGGGTGTGGACGGTTTGGAGGAACTGCGCGCGGATGCTGTGTGGAGAGCGCAGACGTCGTGAAT
>DBQP01000004.1:1525-14048 GCA_002305265.1 Prevotellaceae bacterium UBA1391
GGCGCGGAAGGTTTGCATTTAGGGCGCGAGCGGTTTGGAGGTTCTGCGCACGGATGCTGTGCGGAGAGCGCAAGCGTCGTGAATGTAGGGCGAGTGTATATAATATGGAGCGTACGGGGTGGTTGGATGGCGGGTGTAGGGCTGGAGAATGGAGCGCTTGGACTGATAGCCTACCGAATACTGTCGGTCTATATTACAGACGCAATGGCTTTTATTTCGGACGCAGTCGTTTGGGATTTCGGACGCAGTCGTTTTGGGTTTTGAACGCGTTCATTATTGGGGAAACGGGGTCGCTCGTTTTTATGGGTGTGATGCAGGAGCGGTCAATAAATAGAGGTGCGGCTTAGATGGAATGTAGGATGATTGCAGGTGGGATGAAGGAGGTTTGCTTGATAGATGAGGGGGAATGTTCGGAAGGATGCGGAAAGAGGGATGGAAGAATGAAGGTGGGCGTTCGGAAGGATGCGGAAAGAGGGATGAAGGAATGACGAAGGTCTACAGGAGGGATGAGGGGGTATGTTCGGGCGGATGCGGAAAGGCTGCGGAAGTGAGGAAGAGGCGTGTTCGGGATAGTGATGGAGGGGATGATGGATGGTGGGCTGAAGGGGTGCCAGATGGCGGGCGGTGGAGAGGGGAAACGGCGATGTGGCAGTGGCGGGGAACGGCGGAGGATGGAGGGCGTTGGGTAGAAGGGGCGAGATGACGGTGAACAGGAGGAAAGAAAGAGCGGAGTGTGGGACAAAGTGATGGTGGATGGGAGGGGTCGAGGGGCGTAGGGAGGGGCGAGGTGATGGTAAACGGTAGGAAAGAAAGAGCGGAGTGTGGGATGATGTGATGGTGGAAGGGAGGTGTGGAGGGGCGGAGTTTGGGATGAGGCGGTGGAGGACGGGAGGTGTGGAGGAGCGAAGGGAGGGGCGAGGCGATGGTGGGCGAAAGGCATGGAGGCGCGAAGGGAGGGGGGAAGGTGCAAGATGGAGGAAAAGTTGGATGGTATGTGGGAATTGTTTATCTTTGCATGTGAAATGTCGACGTGCGGCAGTTGGTCCTGTCGGTGTGCGGTCCGGACGTATGTGACGCGGCCGGTGGTTGCAGCGGGAGGGTCGGTGTGGTGTCGGCGGCGTTTCGCAGTGAACATGATTGTCGGGGGTGCTGCTCCCTTTCGCGCGGCAAGCGGCCGTGTGGTGGAGATGCTGAGAACATACCCTTTGAACCTGATCCGGTTAATGCCGGCGTAGAGAATTATAATTATGGACAAAATGCTTTTTCGCGCTGCCGCCGCGCTTGTTTTTGGCGGAGCTTCGGCGTGTGTTTGTGCGCAGACGCAGGTGAGTGTATTGGATTCTGCGCGTGTGGATTTGCAGACGGTAGAGATTGTGGCGAACCGTGCGACGGGCAAGACGCCGGTGGCGTATACGGACGTGAGCAAGGAGCAGTTGCTTCGTGCGAATGAGGGGCGCGACATTCCTTATTTGCTGCAGTCGACGCCGTCGGTGCTGACGACGTCGGATGCGGGTACGGGCATCGGCTATACGTCGCTGCGCGTGCGCGGTACGGACGGGTCGCGCATCAACATCACGGCCAATGGTATTCCGATCAACAATCCGGAGAGCCACAATGTGTATTGGGTGAACATGCCCGACTTGGCTTCTTCGCTGCGGAGTGTTCAGGTGCAGCGTGGTGCTGGCACGTCGACGAATGGTGCGGGTGCGTTTGGTGCGAGCGTGAACATGTTGACGGACGCTCCGTCGACGCTTCCTTATGCGGAGGCGAGTGGTTCGCTGGGCATGTACAACACGTCGCGTCAGACGCTGCGGGTTGGTTCGGGTTTGCTGGGCAATCACTGGATGGTGGATGCGCGTGTGTCGCATTTGTCGTCGGACGGCTATATTGACCGTGCCTCGTCGAAGCTATGGAGCTATTTCGGTCAGGCGGCTTACCACCACTCGGACTGGGGGACGGACGTGCGGCTGATTGCGTTTGGCGGCAAGGAGCAGACGTATATGGCCTGGGACTATGCCTCGAAGGAGGACATGGAGCTGTATGGGCGTCGCTACAACCCGTGCGGCCTGTATATTGACGCGGCTGGCAACCGCGCCTTCTACAAGGATCAGAACGACAACTACGAGCAGCATCACCTGCAGTTGCTGGTGGCGCAGCGGCTGGGAGAGTTCTGGCGGCTCAATGCCGCGCTTCATTTCACGAAGGACGACGGCTACTATGAGCAGTATAAGACGGGGCGCACGCTTGCCGAGTATGGTCTGCAGCCGTTTGTGCTGGCCGACGGTACGACGGTGAAGAAGAGCGACCTGATTCGTCTGAAGAACAATGACAATGCGTTTGGCGGCGGCATGTTTGCCGTGAATTTCCAGCGGAACGCATGGGATGTGACGCTGGGCGGTGCGCTCAACCGCTTCAATGGAGGCCACTACGGCGAGGTGTCGTGGGTGCGCAGCTATGTGGGCAAGGTGGACCCCCTGCAGCGCTACTACGACAATACGGGTAAGAAGACGGACGGCAATGTCTATCTGCGCGGCAATTATGACGTCACGCGGAGCGTCTCGGTGTTTGCCGACATGCAATATCGCCACATCGACTATACGATCCGCGGAACGTCGGACACCTACGACTGGAATATCGGCGCGCCTGCCGTGCTCGACGTCGACCGCCAGTGGGACTTCTTCAACCCGAAGTTCGGTGTGAGTTTCGCATCGGGTCCGCACCGTGCTTTCGCATCCTTCAGTGTGGCCCACAAGGAGCCGACGCGCGACAACTTCACGGATGGCGACATGAATCATGCGCCGCAGGCAGAGCGGCTGTTCGACTACGAGCTGGGATACACGTTCAGCCAGGGGATCTTCTCGGCGGGTGTCAACCTGTATTTCATGGACTACAAGGACCAGTTGGTGAAGACGGGTCAGCTCTCCGACACGGGCAATCCGCTCTCTGTCAACGTGCCCGACAGCTACCGCATGGGCATCGAGCTCCAGGCTTCGCTGAAGCCCGTCGAATGGTTTGACTGGAGCGCCAATGCCACGCTCTCGCGCAACCGCATCAAGGACTTCGTGGAATACATCTACGAGGACGAGTGGACCAATCCGATTGCTTTCCGCCGCGGCGACACGCCCATCGCGTTCTCTCCGGATCTCATCCTCAACAACGCGTTCAACTTCCGCGCCTGCGGATTCGACGCCACGCTGCAAAGCCAGTACGTAGGCAAGCAGTATATGAACAATGCGAAGAGCAAAGAGGCTGTGATCGACTCCTACTTTGTGACGAATCTGCATCTCGGCTACACGTTCCAGCAGCTCGAGGGCGTCAAGCGGCTCCATCTGGGCTTCTCCATCTACAATCTCTTCAACAAGAAATACTTCAACAACGGTTATGCCGGCGCAGGCTACTACAAGGATGACGCCGGCCAGCCCGTCATCTATCGCTATGCCGGTTATGCCGCACAGGCCCCGACACACGTGATGGGCAGCCTCACGCTCTCGTTCTGATGCTCTGTCGACGTGGCTGCCGACGATGTTCGCAGCCACGTCTGCAGGCAGCGGTTCACGGCGCATTGCCTGAGCCGCTCCTCCCCTTCCCCATCACCCATCCTTTCATTTCCGCAACACATGATTCTCGAAACCCTCGGATTCTCCATCGGCCTGCTCTATCTGTGGTGGGAATACCATGCCGACGCCCGCGTCTGGCTGGCTTCCATCATCATGCCGGCCATCTCCATGTGGATTTATTTCTCCAAAGGCATCTATGCCGATTTCGCCATCAACGTCTACTATCTGCTGATGGGCATCTACGGATACTTCGCGTGGACGCGCCGCGGCGGGCGAGCGAAAAAATCGGAGAAGCAAACACTTCCCATCACCCACGCACCGCTGTGGGGATGGGCCTGCGTCGTCATTGCCACGGCAGCGCTGTGGTATCTGCTCTACTACGTCCTCTTCCACTTCACCGACTCCACCGTCCCCGTCCTCGACGCCTTCACGACGGCGCTCAGCATCGTCGCCACCTGGATGATGACGCGCAAGTGGGCAGAGCAATGGCTGGCGTGGCTCGTGGTCGACGTCGTCAGCGTCTACCTCTACATCAGCAAGGGTCTTGTCTTCTATCCGGTGCTCTACGGCATCTACTGCGTCATCGCCGTATTCGGCTACCGCAAATGGCTGCGACTGATGAAGCAGCAACCAACGGCTGACGCTGCGCTGTGAGCAGCCGACGTCTGCCCATGTCGCGAGTTGAGTTGCCTACGCCATCACAGAGAGAGCGCTGTCCCGCGTCCGCACTGGCTTGTCAGGCGGAGCGGGACAGCGCTCTGTTGTTTGGACGCAGATGCAGAGTCAAAGTTCAGCCGAAGAGCTGCTCGGGCGTCGGAATCGCATCCAGATACGCGTAGGTCTGCTGCTGATAGTCCATGCGGCAGCAGAAGTGGCGCAGTCCATTGCTGACGACGAGATAGTCGACGCGCATGACGAGGTTGTACCGCGCGACTTGCGCAAACACTTTCTGTGTGAGCTCAACCGACGGACGCTTGTATTCGACAATCATGCGCGGCCGCATCTCGCGGTCGTAGACGACGGTGTCGCAGCGCCGCGTCATGCCATTGAACTCGAGTCGGATTTCATTTCCCATCAGTGCCGACGGGTAGTGGAGATGCTGCACGAGTAGATTGACGAAATGCTGGCGCACCCACTCCTCGGGCGTGACGACGATGAACCGGCGGCGCAAGGCGTCGAAAATGCGCACGCGGCCGTCCTTGTCGCGCTCGAGGCGAACGTCGAATGCAGGCAGATTCAGCGCTACGAAAGGGCTGGGCGCAGGTGCGCCGGCAGATATTTTCGTCTCGTCATTCATAAAGGTGTATCGTCAATCATCCAAGTTGGAACGTCGGACTGTAAAAGTTTGGCGCTCCGATTGTAAAAGTTTGGTGCGCTGATCATAAAGATATGGTGTGCGCGCTGGTGAATGTCGGCGAGAATGCGTATCTTTGCAGTTCAGGGCGGAGTCATTCTCCCTGCAAAATTAGCATATTTTTTTCAGATTTCACGCATTTGCCATGGCAAAGAAAACCGTTTCCGGCCCGTCGGTCACGCACCGCGACATCATCAACCAAGTGCGGCAGGAGCAGATTGCCCCCATCTACCTGCTGATGGGCGAGGAGTCGTACTACATCGACCGCGTCGCAGAGTTTCTGACGGAGCACCTGCTCACGCCAGCGGAAAAGGAATTCAATCTCATGACCATCTATTGCACGCGCGAGACGAAGTCGGCCGACATCATCAACACGGCCCGGCGCTACCCGATGATGGCGCGCCGCCAGGTGGTGCTCGTGAAGGAGGCGCAGAACCTCAGCCGCTTCGACGACCTGTCTGCCTACGCCCAGAAGCCCTCGCCGACGACGGTGCTCGTGGTGTGCTACAAGAACGGTGCGGTCGACCGCCACAAGAAGATCGTGGGGCTGATCGAGGACGTGGGCGTGGTGTTTGAGAGCAAGCGGCTGAAGGAAGGAATGCTGCCGAGCTTCATCGACGACTATCTGCGGCGCAAGCAGGTGGGCATCGAGGACCGCGCCCGCATGATGCTCGTCGAAAACATCGGGAGCGACCTCAACCGCATGGCGTCGGAGCTGGAGAAGCTCATCATCACGCTGCCGCAGGGCACGAACCGCATCACGCCCGAGCTGATCGAGAAGAACATCGGCATCAGCAAGGAATACAACCTGTGGGAGTTTCGCACGGCCGTCGTGGAGCACGACATCCTGAAGGCGAACAAAATCCTGAAGTTCTTCAACGACAACCCGAAGGCCAACCCTCCGCAGATGATCATCCCCACGCTCTTCAATTTCTTCGCGGCCCTCATGCAGGCCTATTATGCGCCTGTGAAGACGGAGCAGGGCATCATGGACTACCTCGACTTGCGCTCGACGTGGCAACTGCGCGACTTCCGCACGGCCATGCGCTTCTACACGGCGCTGAAAACGATGCAGATCATCGGCGCGCTGCGCAAGGCCGACACCCAGCTCAAGGGCATCGAGAAAGGGAATGCCACCGACGCCGACGTCATGCGTGAGCTGCTCTACTTCATCCTGCATTAAGCTTCTTGCGAGATTGACGCCTCGTTTTGCCGCATTTCTCGCAGAAAAACCGTACCTTTGCAAACGGCTAATGAACAACTGCCCCACGGCACCGCACACGTTCATTGGCCGTTCATTGTTTACATACATCTTCATCATTCTCATCGAGCGACAATGGCCCAGACAGGATTCGACAACGACAAGTACATCCGCATTCAGTCAGAACACATCAAGGAACGCATCGCACAATTCGACGACAAACTCTATCTCGAACTCGGCGGAAAACTCTTCGACGACTACCACGCCTCGCGCGTGCTGCCGGGATTCCAGCCCGACAGCAAGCTGCGCATGCTCCAGCAGATCTGCGACCAGATTGAGATCGTCATCGTCATCAGCGCCGAAGACATCGTCAAGAACAAGATGCGGGCCGACCTCGGCATCACCTACGACGAGGACGTGCTCCGCCTGAAGGAGGCCTTCGAGAGCCGCGGCTTCTACGTGGGCAGCGTCGTCGTCACCCACTACAGCGGCCAGCGCAGCGCCGATGCCTTCCGCGAGCGCCTCTCCCGCCTCGGCATCCGCTCCTACGTACACTACCTCATCGACGGCTATCCCCACAACGTGAGCCTCATCGCCAGCGACGAGGGATTCGGCAAGAACGACTTCGTGCCCACCGAGCGCCCACTCGTCATCGTCACCGCCCCCGGTCCCGGCAGCGGCAAGATGGCCGTCTGCCTCTCGCAGCTCTACAACGAGCACAAGAACGGCGTGCGTGCAGGCTACGCCAAGTTTGAGACCTTCCCCGTCTGGAACCTCCCGCTCAAGCATCCGGTGAACATCGCCTACGAGGCCGCCACGGCCGACCTCAACGATGTCAACATGATCGACCCCTTCCATCTGGAGGCCTACGGCACGATCGCCATCAACTACAACCGCGACGTCGAGATCTTCCCCGTGCTCAACGCCCTCTTCGAGGGCATCTACGGGCAGAGTCCCTACAAGTCGCCCACCGACATGGGCGTGAACATGGTGGGCTTCTGCATCGACGACGACAACGTCTGCAGCGAGGCATCGCGCCAGGAAATCATCCGCCGCTACTACGACGCCACCAACAAATTCGCCCGCGGCGCCGACAACGCCTTCGAGGTGCAGAAGATCCAGATGCTCTTCAACCAGGCGAAGATCACCACCGACTACCGCTACGTCACCGTGGCCGCGCGGCTCAAGAAGGAGGCCTGCGGCGTGCCGGCCGCAGCCATCGAACTGGCCGACGGCACCATCATCACCTCGAAGTCGTCCCCGCTCCTCGGCCCCTCGGCCGCGCTGCTCATCAACGCCCTCAAGCATCTGGCCGGCATCGACCACTCCGTCAAGCTCCTTCCGCAGGAGATGATCGAGCCCATCCAGCTCACGAAAATCGAATATCTCCGCAGCCAGAACCCCCGTCTGCACACCGACGAGGTGCTCATAGCCCTCAGCGTGCTCAGCCAGGCCGACGAGCGCTGCAAGCGTGCCCTCGCCTGCCTGCCGCAGCTCGACGGTTGCCAGCTCCACACCACCGTCATGCTCAGCGAGGTCGACGGCAAAATCTTCAAGAAACTCGGCATCGGCCTCACCTCCGACCCCGTACAGAAGCGATAGCCGCACCGCCTGCCTGCGCGCCGGCCGCGCTGTGCCGCTCCCATCGCCGCAGCGCCACCACGGAGCCCACGCCCACCCAGCCGCGCAGGAAGGCCTTCCCGTCGTCAGGCGAAGGCCTTCGCACGCGCACAAGAAGGCCTTCGCATGAAAAAACGAACGCACTCGAAACGAAAAACGAGTGCGTTCGTTTTCTGTTTCGAACGCACTCGTTTTCCACAGCCGCAGCCACCGCCGCCACTGCTATCCGCGAGGTGTGCGTCGCCGACGCATGCACCCCCCGAACAGCAGGAGCGCAGGAAGCATCTGCTCCCTGCGCTCCTATGCCCATGTGGCAAGGCCGCGGCCGTGCTGCCCCTGCATCGCAGGCGGAGACGGCGGCCGACGGTCGGCCATGAATCATTCGCCGTCGTTGGCGCTCTCGGGCGTCGTCTCGCTCTTGATGCGGCGCGAGGCGCGCTTGCGCTTGCCGTCCTTCTCCGCTGCCGACTCCACCTTGACACCGGCCAGTTCGGGGTCGACCAGGATGCGGCCGCAGTATTCGCACACGATCACCTTCTTGCGCATGCACACGTCGAGCTGGCGCTGGGGCGGAATCTTGGCGAAGCAACCGCCACAGGAGTCGCGCTGCACATAGACGATGCCGAGACCGTTGCGGCTGTTCTTGCGGATGCGCTTGAACGCCTCCAGCAGGCGCGTCTCGATGTTCATCTCCAGGTTCTTGGCCTTCTCGCGCAGGTTCTCTTCCTCGGCTTTGGTCTCGGCCACGATTTCGTCGAGCTCGTCCTTCTTCACTTCGAGGTCCTGCACGCGCTCGTCCATCAGTTGCTGGCTCTGGCGCATCAGCTCCGTCTTCTGGGCTTCGGCATACTGTGCCTCGCGGATGCGCTTCTGGGAGAGCTCGATCTCCAGGTTCTGGAATTCGATTTCCTTGTTCAGCATGTCATACTCGCGGTTGTTGCGCACGTTGTCGAGGTTCTTCTGATATTCGTTGCGCTTCTGCGTGGCCAGGTCGATTTTCGTCTTGAGCTCGTTGATGCGCTGGCGGATGGCGCTCACTTCCTCCTCCGTGTTCTGGATACGCGTCTTCAGACCGACGATTTCGTTCTCAAGGTCTTCCACTTCGAGCGGAAGCTCGCCGCGCAGGATGCGGATCTTGTCCATCTCGGAGAGGAGTGTCTGGAGCTGATAGAGATTCTTGAGTTTCTCCTCGACGGTGAAGTCGACCACTCCGGTTTCTTTTTTCTTTGCCATAATGTTCGCTATTTTGATTGTTTTCGTTTCGGTTCATCACAGGGCGGGCGTCAGGCCTGCGCGGCGGGGCCGCAAAGCATGTGGCTGCGGGCAGCGGGCGGCAGGCGTGTGCTGCGCGGGGCGCGTCAGACGACGTAGCGGATGGGGTTGGTGGCCACCGCCGTGCGGACGACGCGCAGCGAGGGGTCGGCCTCGTGCAGCAGACGCTCCAGCAGGCCGACGGTGTATTGCTCGCTCTCGAAGTGTCCGATCTCGAGCAGCTGGATGTCCCGTTCCAGTCCGAAGAAGCGGTGGTAGCCGATCTCGCCCGTCAGGAAGACATCGGCCTCGGCGGCCACGGCGGCAGGAATGAGGAACGCGCCCGCGCCCCCGCACAGAACCACGCGGCGCACGGTCTGGCCCGTCCAGGCATTGCAGCGCACGCAGGGCACGCGGAACGTCTGCTTCACGTGCTGGATGAAGGCGTCGCGCTCCATGGGCTCCGGCAAGATGCCGACGATGCCGGCACCTGCGCCATCCTCCGCCTCCGGCTTGGGCTGGAGCGTCTCCACGGATGTGAGCCCGAGGCGCGAGGCCATCTCCCAGCTGACTCCGCCGACGGCGTTGTCGAGATTTGTGTGCGCGGCATAGATGCTGATGCCATACTGGATGGCCTTGATGATGCAGCGCTGCACGTAGTCGGACCCCGTCAGCTGCTTGACGCCATGGAAGAGGAGCGGATGATGGCTCACGATGAGATTGCAGCCCAGGCGGTGCGCCTCCTCCACGACTTCCTCGTTGACGTCCAGACACAACAATGCCCCTGACGCTTCAGCATCCTCCGTTAATCCAATCTGCCGTCCAGCATTATCGTAGCCGTCTTGCAGGGACAGAGGAGCGCAATGTTCAAGGGCTCCGATGATTTCCCGTATGTTCATGTTGGTAAAGGTGTGTATGAAGTAAAGGTCATGCCTCACACAAGTCTGCTGCATTCATCAGCCCGGACTTCCGCTGCCGCAAGCAGGCAAAATCAGGTGCGCACACAGATGATACAGCATTTGGCTGCAAAGTTACAGTTTTTTTCTGATATGCAAGGTGCGGATGGTACAAAACTTATAATATTTGTATCATTCCACGATGGACAGGCGCCGCCAAAACTGTAAATTTGCACAAACAGAAAACAGCGGACGCTGGCCGCCCGACACGCTGACAGCAAATCCTATTACTCACTTCATAACCCATCACCATGAATCTACATTCCATTCAAGTATCGTTGCTGGCCGCCGCCCTCGCTTGCGGCGCGTCGGCAGCATGGAGCCAGACTGGCGAAAAAGGACTGAAAGACGCCTACCGCGACTATTTCGACATTGGCGTAGCCGTGAACATCCGCAACGTCACGACCCCCGAGCAAGCCAGTCTCATCCTGAAAGACTACAACAGCATCACGGCTGAGAACGACATGAAGCCGCAGCCGACAGAGCCGGAGAAGGGAAAGTATAACTGGACCAACGCCGACCGCATCGCCGACTTCTGCCGCAAGAACGGGCTGAAGCTGCGCGGCCACTGCCTCATGTGGCATTCGCAGATAGGAAGCTGGATCTATCAGGACAAAAACGGAAAACGACTCAGCAAGGAAGAGATGTTTGCCAACATGAAGGCACACATCACGGCCGTGGTCAATCGCTACAAAGACATTGTCTACTGCTGGGACGTGGTCAACGAGGCCATCGCCGACGGTGGCGGCGGACGATTCAACCAGAGCCCCTACCGCCAGTCGCCCATGTTTGAGATCGCCGGCGACGAATTCATCAAGAAAGCCTTCGAATACGCCCACGAGGCCGACCCGAAAGCCCTCCTCTTCTACAACGACTACAACGCCGCCACGCCGGCCAAGCGCGACCGCATCTTCGAGATGGTGCGCAAGATGAAGGCCGAAGGCGTGCCCATCCACGGAATAGGCATGCAAGGACACTACAATGCGTTCGGTCCCTCCATGGAGGACGTGGACGCCGCCATCACCAAATACGCCACCATCGTCGACAATATCCACATCACGGAGCTCGACATCCGCATGAACGAGGAGATGGGAGGACAGCTCAACTTCCGCCGCGACGGCATGCAGGCGTCTCCCTATCTCAGAACGTTGCAGGAAAATCAGTACGCAGGCTTGTTCCGCGTGCTGCGCAAGCACAAGGACGTCATCAAGAGCGTGACCTTCTGGAACCTCTCCGACAGAGACTCGTGGCTGGGCGCCAGCAACGCAGCGCTGCCGTACGATGAGAACTACAAGCCCAAGCGCGTCTACAACATTATCCGCGACTTCGATCCCGCGCTGGACAACGCCGTCATCCGAGAGGACTTCCGACCGAGCGAGCTGAACCAGCCCGGACAGGAATACCCGCAAGTCAACTCGCAGGGATACGCCCGCTTCCGCATCAATGCGCCGCAGGCCAGAAGTGTCATCGTCAGTCTAGGACTCGGCGGGCGCGGCGGCACCGTTCTGAAGAAGGACTCCACAGGTGCTTGGGTAGGCACGACGGACGGCCCGATGGACGAAGGCTTCCATTACTATCACCTGACCGTCGACGGCGGAACCTTCAACGATCCGGGCACAGGCAACTACTTCGGCTCGACACGATGGGAAAGCGGCATCGAGATTCCAGCGCACGACGCCGACTTCTACGCACTGAAGAATGTTCCGCACGGCAACGTCAGCGAAATCACCTTCCACTCCCCCAGCACCAACAGCGAGCGCACAGCCTACGTCTACACACCGGCAGGCTACGAGAAAGGCAAGGGAAAATATCCTGTGCTCTACCTCCAGCACGGCTGGGGCGAGAACGAGACGGCATGGACGCGCCAAGGCTACGCCCAGCGCATAATGGACAATCTCATCGCCGACGGCAAGATCGAGCCATTCATCATCGTCATGACCTATGGCATGACGAACGACGTGCGCTTCGGACAGGCAGGACGTTTCACCGCAGAAGACTTCGAGAAAGTATTGGTGGACGAACTCGTTCCGTACGTAGACAGTCACTTCCGCACCCGCGCAGAGAAGAAGTCGCGCGCCATGGCAGGCCTCTCGATGGGCGGAATGGAAACCCACATGATCACGCTGCGCCGTCCCGAAGTGTTCAACTTCTACGGTCTGCTCAGCGGCGGCACCTACACGCCGTCTGAAATCAAGGAAAAGAATCAAGTGGCAAAGATATTCATCAGCTGCGGCGGGCGCGAGAATCCGGACCGAGTCAACGAGTCCGTCGACGCGCTGAAGCAGGCCGGCTTCAATGCCATGGGCTACGTATCGCCCCAGACAGGGCACGAGTTCCTCACCTGGCGCCGCAGTCTCTACCACATGGCGCAGTTCTTCTTCCCCGCCAAGTAGCAATCCTATGCAACCGCGCAGCAGCCACACGACTTTCGAATCAAAGTGAAATTGCTTTCGAAGGGCTGCGAAAATGTTTTCGAACGACAGTGAAAATGTTTTCAATCAACAGTGAAGATGCTGTAAATCGACAGTGAAAGTTTCTGTTTGTTGCGCCCGCATCATATAAGGAGGGTGTGTCAAAATAGGCA
>DBQP01000018.1 GCA_002305265.1 Prevotellaceae bacterium UBA1391
AAATTAATTCCGCCAACAGGTAATCATGACAAAAGAAAAAGCACAGTGCGCTAAAAGAGAAAAGGCGCCAACCCTTCATTCGTTCCAAGCGCCGCAGTGGGGACAGGCACCGAGCCGACGGATGCGCTGCCCGCACGACCCACACACATAGCGGCTTCGGATGCGACGTAGATAGAGCCAGACGAGCGCAACAAGAAGCACCGGAAGCAGTACATAGCCCACGTAGAAGAATGTCGTCTGGGAAATGATGAGATAGACCAGCATCGCCAGACCGGTGATGCCGCCCAGATAAGCCACGCCATGAAAGAAGAAGAAATGATTGTAGACGTCGATGACCATGGCCAGATAGACGATAATGATGAGCCAAACCAGCCACACGAGAATCGACATGGGCGTCGGCAGCAGCAGTGGATTGAGCGTGGGGTGAAAATAGTATTCCTGCCAAAACTCAGGCACAAAATGCTGCACACTGGCATATAGGCAGCCAAGCAGTCCCACCAAAACCAGAAGCAGCGGAGGATAGACGGAATCCATCGACAGCAGCAAACGCATGTAAATCCGCGGCGTACGGCCACGCTTGATGACCAGAAAGGCAATGATGCCCAAAATGAGGAAGGCAGACATCCAGATGTGCCGGCTGAGCGTCAGGAACTGAAGCAACTGCGAGAGGCTGTCGTCTGGCACACTGCCGCCGAGCAACTGCGACTCCTCCACCCAGCCCATCGAATATTTGTCGGTGGCCACCTTGATAAGGAAGGTGTCCTCCCCCAGCGAGTCAACTGCCGACAGGCGCCGGATTTGCGCCACAACCATCAAGTCGCCTCGGCGTGCCACGCCCGTGTCACCCACGAGATCGCCGGGATCCGGCAACAGCTGTAGGGAATCACGCTGACAAAGAAAGTTGAAGCCGATACCATAATGGTGCGTCAGCCGGAAATCAAGACTGTCAGCCTGCTTCTGCGTGAGCATCAGCGAATCAGGAATCACGCCAGACAGCGCCGGGCGCTGCAGCGAATCGGGCAACGGAGCAAGGCGAGAGATAGAAACAGAGTCCGCCGACGAGCCTTCGTCATGCCCACAGGATACCGTCAGCATGCCATAGGGAAGAATCGTCAGAACGGAGACAGCAACAGACAAAATCGAGAGACAAGCGCCCGAAAATCCGCGACGCGCACCGAGGACACACGCAGGACGAAAAAAAACACGCCACAACTGCAGCATGCAGACATGGATGGCAGCTTGCAAGAACTTTATCATGCGCACAAAAATAGAGAAAAAAACGCAGGCAACGAATATTTTCAACCCTTTTTTTGTTAGTCGGAGCAAAATTTACTACTTTTGCAACGCTGAAAGAAAACTACTTACATACAGACCAAAATATTTTCGCCGGCAGGCCGCGACAGGCTCCAACGGCTTGTCATGCCTTCAGGCATCCAATAATTGTTTTTGGACTTACTACTGAGATTGCTCTCAATATGCGCTAAACTTCAAATAAACAAACTACAAACTAACTCGTCTGATGAATCTGAATTTGAAAAACAAGCGGAGCAATATTCTACCATTCCTCCTCTTGGGGCTTGTGCTGCAAGCCATGTTGATGGCCTGCGACGACGATCCAGGAATGGACCGCCGCTTCACAACCACTGCGGAATATGCTTCCGACGCGCTCCGCAACAGAGAAAAATTCACGCTGTTTGCAGAGATTGTAGACCGCTCGCACATGATGGACCTCCTCGGCACGTGGGGGTCATACACTGTCTTTGCCCCGACCAATGAGGCCGTCGACAAATTTCTGGCCACCAAAGGCCTGACCTCCGTCAGCCAGCTTACACAGCAAGAGTGCGACACCATCACCTTCACGCACATCATGGAGCAGGCTTTCTTCACCACCGACTTCAACGACGGAACCTACCCCGTCATGAACATGCTCGACCGACCGCTCACCGTGTCGACAGATTCCGACACGATCAGCGTCCCAGGCGAAGTACGTCTGTCCATCAGCATCAACAAGAGCGCACGACTGATTTCCATGGACGACTCCGTCAAGAACGGTGTCGTGCACACCATCGACGCCGTCATCAGCGCGCAGAACTCCATGCTGCCCGACGTACTGTCCGTCGACAGCGACGTGTCGCTCTTCTATCAGGCACTGGAGCTCACCGGCATGGCCGACACGCTGCAAAAGTACATCGACCCCACCTACTCCGTCGGGTCCGATTCCATCGACTGGACCAACGACCGTCTGCTCGTCCACACCGGAAACTATTACGACAACACGGCCTTCATGGAGCACCGTTACTTCAAGTACACGGTGTTCACGCCACGCAACAGCGTCTTCGCAAAATATGGCGTGCATGACCTCGACGGGCTCAAGGAACTGGCGCGCGAGTGCTACGAGAAAGACTATCCAGAGGATGCCAACGTCGACGACGTCACCGATCGCCGCAACTATCTCAACCGCTTCGTCTCCTACCACATCCTGCCCTTCTCGTCCTCCTACTACTCGCTCACAAGCGTAGACGGCCCCAACAGCGAGCTGGCAGCCAACTTCAACCGCCGCCGCTGGGATATTGCCGACTGGTATGAGACGCTCATGCCCCACTCCATCCTCAAGTGCTCCTTCCCGCTCGGCAGCGACGGTGGACTCTACGTCAACCGACGCGGCGTACAAAGCCGTGCCGACGCACGCGGCTACTTCACCAGAGGTGCCAAAGTCGCAGCGGCCAGCGAGGTCAACATCGACCAGACCGCTGTCAACGGCGTCTACTTCTACATCGACGACATCCTCTCCTACGGCTATCATCCCGGTTCAGGCATCAACGTCAAGGAATACGTCTTCTCCGAGCGCATGCGCATCGACTGCACCGCCCTTTCGCCCGACTTCATGACCTCGGGAGCCCGCGGACACTACACGCGCTCCAACATCGCCAACGGAAAATACGCGCAACGCGATGCAAACCTCACAGCCGCCACGAACACCCGCACCTGTCTGCAGTTCAAGCCCGGCTCCGTCTCCAACTTCATCTTCGACGACATGACGCGCATCGTCGTCCGTCCGCGCACCCTCGACTTCTGGTCCTACGCAGGCGATGAGGTCATCATCCTCGGACGCTACGACGTCAGCGTGAAACTCCCACCCGTTCCCTCCGGCAACTGGGAGGTACGCATGTACGGTTCCTTCGGCTTCAGCAGCCGCGGCATCGTGCAGTTCTACATCGACAACATCCCTCAAGGCATTCCGTTCGACATGCGCCCAGGCGGCACCGATCCTTCCGTAGGTTGGATCGACGACAGCACGCTGGGCGACGAGGAGCAGATCGCAGCCTTCGACAAAGCCTTCCACAACAAGGGATGGATGAAGGGGCCCGGCTCCTACGGCAGCGCACGCACCAGCTCAGGAGGCGGATTCTCCAATGGCGGTACGCTGAGAAACGTAAGTTCCGGCATGCGCCGCGTTATCGGAACCTTCTACTCCGACGGCAAGACAGACCACTACCTGCGCATGCAGCAGAAAATGGAGTCGGCCGACAACGAGTGCGTATTCGACATGATCGAGCTGTGCCCCGCCACCGTCTACAGCAACCCCGACGTAGCAGAAGACCGGCTCTAAGCCACATCTGCCACATCCCGCCACCATACGACAGCCCGCCCTGCACACACGTTGCAGAGCGGGCTGTCACTTTTTTTCACCCTCGCCACATGTCGATCGGCAGACTGCTGCCACAATCCTCCTGGACGCGCGTCCACAGAGCCGGCTGTCGCCTCATTCATCCTTGCCCAGCGCAAACTTGCACGAACGCAGGGCCAGCACCAGCCATGCCAGACAAAGCAGCCGGAACACGAAAGGCACCGCCAGCGAGAACACCGTCAGCAGCAGGGCGACGATGGCATTGAGCAGGTAGGCCGACTGTCGAGGCGTCACATCCTCCTCCAGCACTGTCGAGAAAAGCCGGGCAAGCGGCGCAAACATCACCTGTACGTAGCTCTTGCGAATGGAAGTCTGAGTCATGGTCATCGTTTTCATGTCCTGTATAGTTTAAAGTGATACGATTCTGATACCTTGCCATACCGACACGCCAGATGCAGCGTGGTCGTTTGACGCTGCAAAGTTACACACGGCAAGTGACAACCTACGTCACTTCCAATCCATCACTTTTGACCCAAAAACGCCAATTTAGTTAAACAATACAAAAGAAGTTCCGTTACCGCAATTCTCGATGCTCAGAGAAGCGGAAACGGAACTTCAAAGCAGAGGTGGCCACGCCGCCCACCCGCTATCGGCAGCCGCCGAGGCGGGCAACCGGAGAGAAAGAAAGAAATCCATGTACTTTCAGGCTGGATTTTCCACAGCCGCCCTGCCGGCCACCGCCACCCGCGCCACACACGCTCAGGAAGTCAGCCCGGAGCTGCCACCATCAGCCCTTCCGAACGTCGTCGGCCCAAGGCAGCTGCATCCAGGCAGCTGCGGCTATCGGTTTCCGCCGTTCATCTCCTCCAGCATGGCGAGCGCCTGCGCGATGGTCGTCACGTCCTTGATGAGAATCGAGGGCTTGCCGTTGTCGCGGAACTGGCACTGCCGGGCATGGGCCGTCGCATAGTTGATCAGGCGCATGAACGCCTCGCTCTGATAATACGGACTCATCCGGTTGGGCACGAGATAGAGAATCATGCGTCCCTGCTTCAGAATCAGACGGTCGATGCCCAGCCGGCTGGCCTCCCACTTGAGCGGCACGATGCGGATCAGCTCCTCGGCCTCTTCGGGAATCTTGCCGAAACGGTCCACCAGCCGCGTGCGATAGGCATCGATCTGGGCAGGCGACGTAAAACTGTCGAGCTCGCGGTAAAGGCTCATGCGCTCGCCCGGACTGGGCACGAAATACTCGCCGAAGAATGCCGGGATGTCGCTCTCCACGTCGGTGGAGCTGCCCCACACCCGCTCGCCCTGCATGCCGCCTCCGACAGCTGCCGTCAGCCCCTGGCGGGCCTCGGGCGCAGCCGTTCCTTCCGGCTGTGCGTCCGTCTCCATTTCTGTCGCCTCCGGCACCTCGTTCCGCAGCTCCTGCATGGCCTCGGCCAGCACCTTCTGATAGGTTTCATAGCCCAGGTCGGCGATGAAGCCGCTCTGCTCCGCACCCAGCATGTTGCCCGCACCGCGGATGTCGAGGTCCTGCATCGCAATGTGCAGACCGCTGCCCAGGTCGGAGAAGTTCTCGATGGCCTGCAGGCGCCGGCGTGCATCGTCGGGCAAGGCCGCCAGCGGCGGAGCCAGCAGATAGCAGAACGCCTTCTTGTTGCTGCGGCCCACGCGGCCCCGCATCTGGTGCAGGTCGCTCAGTCCATAGTTGTGCGCGTTGTTGATGATGATGGTGTTGGCATTCGGCACGTCGATGCCGCTCTCGATGATGGTCGTCGAGAGCAGCACGTCGTAGTCGTAGTTCATGAAGTCGAACACGATCTGCTCCAGCTCCTTCGGGTCCATGCGTCCGTGGCCGATGCACACGCGGGCATCCGGCACCGACTTCTGGATCATGGCCGCCAGCTCGTTCAGGTTGCTGATGCGGTTGTTCACGAAGAACACCTGCCCGTTGCGCGACATCTCGAAGTTGATGGCCTCGGCAATGACCTCGGCGCTGAACGAGTGCAGCTCCGTCTGGATGGGATAGCGGTTGGGCGGCGGCGTCTGGATCACGCTCAGGTCGCGCGCGCCCATCAGACTGAACTGCAGCGTGCGCGGGATGGGTGTGGCCGTCATCGTCAGCGTGTCGACATTCACCTTCATCTGCCGCAACTTCTCCTTCACGCCCACGCCGAACTTCTGTTCCTCGTCCACGATCAGCAGGCCGAGGTCCTTGAACTTCACCGACTTGCCGATCAACTTATGCGTGCCGATGACGATGTCCACCTCTCCCTCGGCCAGTCGGCGCAACACGTCCTGCAGCGCCTTGCCCGTCCGGGCGCGCGACAGATACTCCACCTTGACAGGGAAATCCTTCAGTCGCTTCGTGAACGTCTGGTAGTGCTGGTAGGCCAGCACCGTCGTCGGCACCAGCACCGCCACCTGCTTTCCGTCCGTCGCCGCCTTGAAGGCCGCGCGCACCGCCACCTCCGTCTTGCCGAAGCCGACGTCGCCACACACGAGGCGGTCCATCGGGCGGTCGCGCTCCATGTCCTCCTTCACGTCCTGCGTCGCCTTCAGCTGGTCGGCCGTGTCCTCGTAGAGGAAGCTGGCCTCCAGCTCCTGCTGCAGATACGTGTCCTTGGAGAAGGCAAAACCCTTCTCCCGCATCCGCTTCGAGTAGAGCCGGATGAGGTCGCGGGCGATGTCCTTCACCTTCGTCTTCACGCGCTCCTTCATCCGCTCCCAGGCACCCGTCCCGAGCCGGCTCACGCGCGGCGGCTCGCCCTCGCGTCCCTTGTATTTCGAAATCTTGTGCAGCGAATGGATGCTCACATACACCACGTCGTCGTTGGCATACGAGATCTTGATCATCTCCTGATAGCCGTTGCCGTCGTTGTTCGGCACATTCACGAGGCCGCCGAAGCGCCCCACGCCGTGGTCGATGTGAACGACGTAGTCGCCCACCTCAAACTGCTGAAGCTCGCGCAGCGTCAGGGCCACCTTGCCCTTGCGCGCCCGCTCGCTCCGGAGGTTGTACTTGTGGTAGCGGTCGAACACCTGGTGGTCGGTGAAGAGGCACAGCCGCAGCTCGTGGTCGATGTAGCCCTCGTGAATGGTGCGCAGCACCGGTT
The DNA here is from genome assembly GCA_002305265.1 of Prevotellaceae bacterium UBA1391. Lineage (GTDB taxonomy): Bacteria > Bacteroidota > Bacteroidia > Bacteroidales > Bacteroidaceae > UBA3839. The sequence continues at coordinate 6,751 of DBQP01000018.1, forward strand.
CGAAGCCCATCGGCGGCTGCATGCTTCCGAAGATGGCCTGCAGGCGCTCCATCTGCTTGGGCGAGTCGGCCAGGATGAGCAGGCGGTAGCCCGTCAGCTCCCAGCGCCGGCACTCGCGCTCCACCAGCTCGAAATTCTTGTGGAAGAGCGGCTGCGCCGTCGTGCGGAACGTCACGCGCTCCTCCCCTTTCCCCACGGACGCCTGCTCGTCGGCCACGGCGCTGAGCAGGATGCGGCGCAGGCCGGAGAGCCCGCGGCCAAAGGTCTCGGGCGTCGTCACCAGGCGATGGAAGCGCTGGCCGAGTTCCTCCGCGAGCGCGGCCTCCTCATACTCGGGCAGCGCCTGCGCACGGTCTTCCAGCACGGCCTGCAGCGAGAAGCCCTCGCGGTAGATCTGCTCCACGCGTTCGGCCGCATAGGTCAGGTCGCGGCTCACCACCACGCAGTCCTGCGGCAAAAACTCAAAGATGCTGATGTATTGCGTGCCGTCGCCCTTCATCTCGGGCACGACGCTCATTTCCTCCACCACACTGTCGGACAGCTGCGTCTGCACGTCGTAGGTGCGGATCGACTCCACCTCGTCGCCGAAGAAGTCGATGCGGAAGGGCGTCTCCGCCGCAAACGAGTAGATGTCGACGATGGAGCCGCGGATGGCATACTGCCCCGGCTCATACACGTAGTCGACACGCACGAATCCCAACCGGTCGAGGTCGCCCTCCAGCTGCTGGAAGTCGAGCGTGTCGCCCCGCCTCACCACAATCGTGTGCGCGTCCAGCACCTTCCGGCTCACCACGTTCTCCGCCAGCGCCTCGGGATAGGTCACGATCAGCAGCGGCTGCCCGCCAGCCATGGCCACGCGGCCAAGCACCTCCGTGCGCAGGATTTCCGACGCCGCGTCCTTCTGATTGTATTTGATGGCCCGGCGGTACGACGACGGGAAATAGAGCACGCGCTCCTCCCCCATCACCTGCGTGAGGTCGTGATAGAAATAGCCGGCCTCGTCGGCATCGCCCATCACAAACAGCAGCGTGGGCAACGCGCGGCGCCCGCTGGCCAGCGCCGCAAACATCAGAGGCGCAGACGACGCACAGAGCCCCTCGGCCCGGATCGTCTGCGTGCGCTTGCGGCCGAGCGCCTCGCCCAGCTGCCTCAGCCCCGGATGCGAGGCCAGCACATGAAGTAGTTCGTTCGTTTCCAGAAAGAATTGATTTTTTGTCAGAAAAACGGACGCGTTCGTTTCCGAAAACGAACGCAGTCGATTTCGGAAACGAGCGCACTCGTTTCTTCAGAGAGATTCAACAGAAATCACCGGCGGGCAAAGGGCCTGCCGGCAGACGGCCGAGACCTCGGCTGCCCATCGCCGGACCGCCCGCAGGAACGGCACGGCGCGACGAGCCCGACAGCGCGCACGAAAGAGCGGGCCGACGGGCAAACAGCCCCGCCGGCCACGCCAGAGGGCGCGCCTCAGACGGCCTGCACCTGCACGGAGCAGGCACGCGCAAAAAGACGGATGAGAAAAAGACTATCGGCACTGGCATGGCGCATAGGACACGTCATGCGGCGGATGGTCGATGTGGTGAGAGGGGAGGAAGACTTCCTCTTTCCTTTGGATGGAGTAGAATCGTGCATAGGCCGATGAACTGGAGGTGATGGAGAAAATGAGACATACCTATCGCGGACCCTCCGAGGCGCCAACCTTCGGGCAGACGCTGCGGCGGCCGTTCACGAATAATAACGACGGACACAGCCGAAATAGTATGCGGAGACGCTTGATTTTCACAAAAAAAACTCGCTTTAGCCTTTTTTCGCATGCGCGCGGCGAGCAATTGAAAAAAAAACCGTAACTTCGCGTATTGAGAGCGGCGCACGCCCGCCACATTCCGCTGCCACACACGCAGTCACACACAGCAATACACCCCGAGCATTATGTTGAGAGCAAGCGACAGCATCGTCATCATCCCGACCTACAACGAGAAGGAGAACATCGAGAAAATCATCCGCGCCGTCTTCGGCCTGGAGCAGGCATTCCACATCCTCGTCATCGACGACGGATCGCCCGACGGCACTGCCGCCATCGTCAAGCGCCTCATGCAGGACGAGTTCGCCGGACAGCTCTTCATCATCGAGCGCAGCGGCAAGCTCGGACTGGGCACCGCCTACATCGCCGGATTCAAGTGGAGCCTGGCCCACGGCTACGACTACATCTTCGAGATGGACGCCGACTTCAGCCACGACCCGAACGACCTGCCGCGGCTCTACGCCGCCTGCCACGACGAAGGCTACGACATGGCCGTGGGCAGCCGCTACATCAGTGGCGTCAACGTCGTCAACTGGCCCATCGGACGCGTGCTCATGTCCTACTTCGCCTCGAAGTACGTGCGCATCATCACCGGCTTCAAGGTGCACGACACCACCGCCGGATTCGCCTGCTACAAGCGTCGCGTGCTCGAGACCATCGACCTCGACGCCGTCCGCTTCAAGGGCTACGCCTTCCAGATCGAGATGAAATTCACGACCCACAAGTGCGGATTCCGCATCAAGGAAGTGCCCGTCATCTTCATCAACCGCCGCGAGGGCGTCTCGAAAATGAGCGGCGGCATCTTCTCCGAGGCCGTGCTCGGCGTCATGCGCCTGCGCTGGGACGGATGGTTCAAGAAGTATCCCAAGCCTGCCCAGTGAGCCCGCACCGCCTCCAGTCCCCCCACCACCCCAATGCACACATCCCCATGCTGACCATCATCAACAACGCCACCATCGTCAACGAGGGCCGCCAGCACGTCGGTGCCGTCGTCATTGACGGCGAATACATCATAGACATCCTCCCGAAACCGCTGGAAGACACCAGCCATTTCGAAAACGTAGTGGACGCCACGGACCTCTACCTCCTGCCCGGCGTCATCGACGACCACGTGCACTTCCGCGAGCCGGGCCTCACCTACAAGGCTGACATCGCCACTGAAAGCCGCACAGCAGCCGCCGGTGGCGTCACCTCGTTCATGGACATGCCCAACACCAACCCGCCGACCACCACCATCGAGCGGCTGGAGGAGAAATTCAACATCGGCGCCGAGAGCAGCCGAGTGAACTACAGCTTCTTCTTCGGCGCCACCAACAGCAACCACCACGAGATGGTCGCGCTCGACCCAGGCTACGTGCCCGGCATCAAGGTGTACATGGGAAGCTCCACCGGCGACATGCTCGTCGACGACAACCACGCGCTCCACCGTCTCTTCGCCGACGCCAGGCTACTCATCATGGCCCACTGCGAGGACCAGAGCATCATCCAGGCCAACATCGAGCAGTTCCGCAAAAAATACAAAGGACAGAACGACTTCCCAGTGCGCTACCACTCCCGCATCCGAAGCACGGAAGCCTGCTACGCCAGCACCAGCAAAGCCATAGAGCTGGCCCGCCACACCGACGCACGCCTCCACATCGCCCACGTCAGCACCGCACGCGAGCTCGAGCTCTTCTCCGACGAGACCGACGTCAGCCAGAAACAGATCACAGCCGAAGTCGTCATCGGCCATCTCATGTTCTCCACCGAAGACTACGATCACCTGGGCGCACGCATCAAGTGCAACCCCTCCGTCAAGACGCTCGAAGACCGCGAGGCACTGCGCGAGGCACTGGCACAGGGAGTCATCGACATCGTCGCCACCGACCACGCACCACACCTCATCCGAGAGAAAGAAGGAGGTGCGCTCCACGCCGCCAGCGGCATGCCCATGATACAGTTCTCGCTCGTCAGCATGCTGGAGCTCGTCGACCAGGGCTACCTCACCATCGAGCGCGTCGTCGAGCTCATGTCGCACAATCCCGCAACCCTCTTCCGCATCGACCGCCGCGGATTCATCCGAAAAGGCTACTTCGCCGACCTCGTGCTTGTAGACCCGACCGCCAACTGGCAGGTGCTCTCCGGCCGATACTTCACCAAGTGCGGCTGGACACCCATGGACGAGCGGACCTTCAAGTGGAAAGTACGCCGCACCTTCGTCAACGGACAGACCGCATACGCCGACGGCATCGTCGTCGATGGCGTACGAGGCCAAGCCCTGCGCTTCAACGCCTGACGACACATCCGCCCACCCACCACAACCGCCGCGCAGGCTGCCGGCAACCGCCACGCACGTAAAAGCCGGCACAGCCGCCCACCCACGGCAGCTGCCACGCAGAGAACAACCCATCACAAGGCTCCCGCATGACCGAAACAAGCCCAGCGAATTCCGACCTCATCACACAACGCACATACCGCGTACGCGACCTCATCGACTACATCTCGTGGCCCTACTTCCTCCACACGTGGAACATACCCATGCGCTTCGCCAGCGTGGCCGACGTGCATCCCTGCGACGCATGCCGCCAAGGCTGGATTGCCGCCTTCCCTGAAGACCAGCAGGAAGCGGCACGGGAGGCCATCCGGCTCATGGAAGACGCACGCCGCATGCTCTCGGCCCTCACGCCCTACGTCACGGCACACACCATCGTGCGCCTGATGCCGGCCAATTCCGACGGCGACGACATCGTCGTCTGCCCCGAAGGAGCACCGGCCGAGCATCCCGACAGCCTCATCCGACTGCCCATGCTCCGGCAGCAGATTCCCGGCAACGACGGATTCTGCCGCTCCCTGGCCGACTATCTCAGGCCCATCAGCGCAGGCATTCCCGACCGCATCGGCATTTTCGCCTCGGCCGCGCAGAACAACGCGCCCTCGCTGTCCGCCGTCCAACGCCTGGCCGACACCAACGCCGACTTCCACAAGATGGACTCCTACGACGCGCTCATGGCACAGATCCTGTGCGACCGCCTCGCTGAAGCCGCCACCGAGCGCCTCCACCGCGAGGTGCGACGCGAGATCTGGGGATATGCGGCCGACGAGCAGCTCACCATCCCCGACCTGCTGCTCGAGCGCTTCAAGGGCATCCGGCCCGCCGTCGGCTATCCGTCGCTGCCCGACATGTCCTTCAACCGCGTGCTCGACAAGCTGATCGACTTCAGCCGCGTCGGCATCCGGCTCACCGAGAACGCCATGATGCAGCCCCACTCCGCCGTCTCCGGACTGATGATTTCCCACCCGCAGTCGCGCTACTTCGCCATCGGAAAAATCACCGAGGAGCAACTGGCCGACTACGCACGGCGCCGGCAGATTCCTGCCGACGACCTCCGCAGCTACCTGCGCGCCAACCTGATGTAGGCCGCGCGCAGCCACGCATCAGCCCGAAGGCGCCGTCACGCCCACCCAACTCCAATCCCGACACGACATGCTCACACGTATCCTCATCCTGATCTTGCTTCTTCAGGCGCTGCCGACGCTCTATATCTACTTGGCCTACGTACGCCGGCAGACGCAGCGCCCCTGGATCCGCGCGCTCGCATTCCTGCCCACCGTCCTGCTCACCGCCTATTTCCTGCTCGTCAGCCGCACCGACGACATGCTGGCAGCCCACCAGGCGCAAGTCGGAACCTTCATGTTTGTGTTCTTCCTCTGCACCATCCCCGCCACGCTCTTCACGCTCATCGATGCCCCGAGCCTCCTCTTCCGGCAGCGCAAGACCCTACGCCGCTGCTGGCACATCGCAGCCATGACGCTCGGATTCTGCGCCGCCTTCATCCTCATCTACGGCTACGCGCACGGACGCCGCCGCTACACCGTACACGCACAGACCATCTGCTTCGACCACCTGCCGCCACGCTTCGACGGCTACCGCATCGCCTTCTTCTCCGACCTCCACATCGGCACCTTCGCCGACGGCAACCAGAAGGACGTCGAGCGCCTCGTCAGCCTCATCAACCGCCAGCAAGTCGACCTCATCGCCTTCGGTGGCGACATCGTCAACTACGATGCACGCGAGCTGGCCGGCTACGAGCACGTGCTCCGCGCGCTCCAAGCCCCCGACGGCGTCGTGGCCGTCATGGGCAACCACGACTACCCCATGTACATCCATCCGCTCACCGAACGACAGAAAGCCGAGCACATCGCACAGCTCGGGCGCAACGAAGCCTACTACGGATGGCGCCTGCTGCGCAACGAGCACGTCATGCTCCGGCGCGGCGACGACTCCATCGCCGTCATCGGCGTGGAGAACGACGGCCGCCCACCCTTCCCCTCGCTCGGTGACTTGCCCAAGGCGGCGCGCGGACTGCGCAACGTGGCCACCCGGCAGAAGACGCCCGACCACACCTTCTCCGTCCTCCTCTCCCACGACCCCACCCACTGGCGACGCCGCGTGCTGCCTGAGACCAACATCGACCTCATGCTCTCGGGACACACCCACGCCGGACAGTTCAAGCTCTTCGGCTGGTCGCCCGTCACGCCCATCTACGACGAATGGAGCGGCATCTACACCGACGGCGCGCAGGTGCTGCTCGTGAGCGAAGGCATCGGCCAGGTCATGTTCCCCTTCCGCTTCGGCGCATGGCCCGAAATCAACGTCATCACGCTCCGCCGCACGAAGAACCAGAGCCGCTGACGCCGCGCATCCCACGCGTCCGCCATTCCCCTCCCACGCCACATCTTCCCGCACATGAAAGTCCTCTACATCCTCTACACCCTCCTCATCGCCCTGCCCATCTTCATCGTCGCCACCATCCTGACAGCCGTCATCGTCGTCATCGGCGCCTTCCTGGGCGACATCAAATACTGCGGCTACTACTTCCCGAAGTGGTGGTCGCGCCTCACCTGCTTCATCTTCCTGCTGCGCGTCCACGTCGAAGGCCGCGCCCACATCGACCCCCGCCAGTCCTACATCTTCCTGGCCAACCACCAAGGCTACTTCGACATCTTCCTCATCTACGGCTACCTTGGCCACAACTTCAAGTGGATGATGAAGGAGTATCTCCGCAAGATTCCCTTCGTCGGACTCGCCTGCGCGCGCAGCGGACACATCTACGTGGGCGACAGCATCCCCTCCATCCAGCAAGCCGTCGCACAGAGCCAGCGCACACTCCAAGGCGGCATGTCGATGGTCATCTTCCCCGAAGGCACCCGTACCTTCGACGGCCGCCTCGGACCATTCAAGCGGGGCGCATTCATGCTGGCCAACGAAATCGGACTGCCCATCGTCCCGCTCTCCATCAACGGCTCCTACGACGTCTTCAACCGGCACGCCCGCCGCGTCTCCTTCGGACGCCTCAGCCTCACCATCCACGCCCCCATCACCCCCGACGACCGCAAGGGACGCCCCACCAAAGCATTCATGCAGGACGTGCACGACATCATCAATGCCGGCATCGAGCCCAAATACCGCATTCCACAAGCCCCATCCGCGCAATGACACAACAGGAATTCGACCACTACTTCCTCCACGAGCTCCGGCTGTCCTGCACCGAGATTGCCGTCAGCGCACGCCAGCTCCACGCCTCCGTAGGCCAGACCTACGGCCCCGACCTCCCCTATGCCGTCCATCTCGACGCCGTGGCCGACGCCCTCGTGCGCCTCGGAGCCGAATGCATCACGTCGGCCGCCGACATCCTCCCCGTCTTCTTTGCCGCCTACTACCACGACAGCATCGAGGACGCGCGCCTCACCTACAACGACGTGGTCCGCACCGCGCGGCAGCACATGGACGAGCAAGCCGCCCACATCGCCGCCGAGGCCGTCTACGCCCTCACCAACGAGAAAGGCCGCACCCGGGCCGAGCGCGCCAACGAACACTACTACGAAGGCATCCGCACCACCCCCTACGCCCCGATGCTCAAACTCTGCGACCGCCTGGCCAACACCACCTTCTCCTCCACCCACAACGACCTCGCCAACCAGCACATGCGCGAGGTGTACACCCGCGAATGGCCCCACTTCCTCGCCGCCATCCGATCGCCCCTCGCCGCCGCCGACCCCCGCTACGCCCTGCCCCAGCCCATGCTGCAAGCCATCCAGCAGCTCCACGACAGCTGAGCATCCGGCCGACGCACCCGCCACCACACCGGCACACCATCCGCCAGCCCAGCCTGCGCCGTGCCCACCAGCCCGACGCCACCAGCATAGCCCACGAAGGCCTTCGTGTCGCCTCACGAAGGCCTTCCCGTCAACACACGAAGGCCTTCGCAATCGACAGCCGCTTCAACGCCCCAACAACCCGTGCGAAGCGGCTCCGCATTTTCGGCGCAGCCACAGCGCATCCACACGGAGCACGCCCCGCCACACGGCCGCGCCAGCCCTGCCCACAGCCGACGCCCACAGTACGCCGACGCCGCGCACAACACGCGCAATAGCCGACACGCCGACACACGCGCTTGAATATCTGGCAGATTTGTCTTAACTTTGCACCCACATATCGTGCGCCGACCCCGCCCGACAGCCCCGCCCGCGCGACAGCGCGACGCAGCAGGCCGCGACGGACGCCGGCCCCGCCAAAAACCTCCGACCATGCCGCTGAACCTCCCCGACCGCCTGCCGGCCATCGAACTGCTCAAGCAGGAAAACATATTCGTGATGGACTCCACCCGAGCCCACACGCAGGACATCCGCCCGCTGCGCATCGCCATCCTCAACCTCATGCCCATCAAAATCACGACCGAGACGGACTTCATCCGCATTCTGTCCAACTCGCCGCTGCAGATTGAGATTGAGTTCATGAAAATCAAGAGCCACACGACGAAGAACACGCCCGTGGAGCACATGCTCGCCTTCTACCGCGACTTCGAGGAGATGCGGCACGAGAAATACGACGGACTCATCGTCACGGGAGCACCGCTCGAGCAAATGGAATACGAGGAAGTGACCTACTGGAACGAGATTTGCGAAGTGTGCGACTGGGCACGCGAGAACGTGCAGTCGACCATCTACATCTGCTGGGCCGCGCAAGCCGCGCTCTACCACTTCTACGGCGTCCCGAAATACTCCACCGGACACAAGCTCTTCGGCATCTTCCCGCACCGCGTGCTCCGTCCCGAGCTCCCCATCTTCCGCGGCTTCGACGACGAGTTCTTCGTGCCCCACAGCCGCCACTCCGAAGTGCGCCGCGCCGACATCGAGCGCGTCGGCGGACTCGACATCATCTCCGACTCCGACGAAGCCGGCGTCTACGCAGTCATGGCCCGACAGGGCCGCGAGTTCTTCATCACCGGACACAGCGAGTATGCCCCCCTGACGCTCGACGGCGAATACCGCCGCGACGTGGAGAAGCGCCTGCCCATCCAGCTGCCGAAGAACTACTACCGCGACGACAATCCCGCCAACCCGCCCGTCGTGCGCTGGCGCGCCCACGCCAACCTCATGTTCACGAACTGGCTCAACTACTATGTCTACCAGGCCACGCCGTTCGACATCAACTCCATCCAATAGAACGCGCGCCCCACGCCCCCTCACCGCACACCGCACATGACCCAACCCCGCACTTTGGAACTGCTCGCGCCGGCGCGCACCGCCGACATCGGCATCGAGGCCATCCGCCACGGTGCCGACGCCGTCTATATCGGAGGGCCGCAGAACAGCGCCCGGCAGGCAGCCGCCAACTCCATCGACGACATCCGCCGCCTGGCCGACTACGCCCACGACTTCGACGCCAAAGTCTACGTCACCCTCAATACCATCCTCTACGACAGCGAACTCGCGCAGGTGGAGCGCATGATCGGCGCGCTCCACGAGGCCGGGGCCGACGCCCTCATCGTGCAGGACATGGCCATCCGGCGCATGGCGCTGCCCCCCATACCGCTGCACGCCTCCACGCAGATGCACAACATGACGGCAGAAAAAGTGCGCTTCCTGCAGCGCGAGGGCTTCGAACAGGCCGTGCTGGCGCGCGAGCTCAGCCTCGATGAAATCCGGCAGATACACGACGCCTGCCCCGACATGCGCCTCGAAGCCTTCGTCCACGGCGCACTCTGCGTCAGCCTGAGCGGCCAGTGCTACGCCAGCCAGGCCCTCTTCCAGCGCTCCGCCAACCGCGGCGCCTGCGCGCAGGTGTGCCGCATGGAGTTCAACCTCGAAGACGGAGCGGGCAACGTCTACCTGCGCGACAAGCACCTGCTGTCGCTCCGCGACCTCTGCCAGCTCGACGCACTGGAGAAGATGGCCGACGCCGGCGTCAGTTCCTTCAAGATCGAAGGCCGGCTGAAGGACGCCGGCTACGTCAAGAACGTCACGGCAGCCTACTCCCAGGCGCTCGACCAGCTCATCGGCGCGCAGCCCGAGCGCTACCGACGCGCCTCCCGCGGACGCTCCGTCCACGCCTTCACGCCCGACGTGCGCAAGACGTTCAACCGCGGATTCACCCACTACTTCCTCTTCGGGCGCAATCCCGACATCTTTTCCTTCGACTCTCCCAAAGCCGTGGGGCAACCCGTCGGCACCGTGCGCGAAGTCTACACGGACAGCATCGTCGTCAGCGACGACGCGCCGGCGTTCAGCAACGGCGACGGACTCTGCTTCTTCGACCGCGAGGGCCGCTTCCACGGCTTCCGCGTCAACCGCGCCGAGGGCCGCCGCCTCTACTTCGGCCGCCAGAGCGACGAACCGCTGCGACAGCTCAGGCGCGGACTCGCATTGTTCCGCAACCGCGACAAGGCCTTCGACGACGTGCTCGAAGGAAAGAGCGCCGAGCGCTTCATCCCGGTCGACGTGCACATCGACCACGCCGACGGCGTCTTCCGCCTCTACATGAGCGACGGACAAACAGCCGTCGGCACGCAGCAAACCTATGCCGCCGAGCTAGCACGCACGCATCAGCACGAGAACATCCGGCTGCAGATGAGCAAGCTCGGCAACACGCCGCTGCGCCTCCGCGACTTCACATTGGGCTTCACTACGAATTTCTTCATCCCTTCCAGCCTGCTTTCGGCCTGGCGGAAGGAACTGGCCGACGCATGGCTGAAGGAGCAGCGGCGCCAGCGCGCCGAACACAATCGCCAAGCGCGCGACGCCGTCGACGCAGCCCGCAGCCGCGCGCAAGGCCCCGCCCGCGCATTCGAGAGCGCAGGACGTGAGGGTCAGCTGACCTATCTGGCCAACGTGGCCAACGCCTCGGCCCGCACGTTCTACGCCGACCGCGGCTTTGCCAGCGTCGCGCCGGCCTACGAACTGCAGCAACCGGCAGAGGCGCCGGTGATGTTCTGTCGCCACTGCCTGCGCTATGCCATGGGATGGTGTCACAAGCGGCAGGATATGCCCTTGCAGACCCCGCCCCGCGAACTCTTCCTCTCGCTGGCCAACGGGGCGCGCTTCCGCCTCGGCTTCAACTGCACGGACTGCCTGATGCTCGTCTATCCGGCTTGAGCAAAGTGCCTTTCCGGATGAAGCAAGGTGCCTCTCCGGATGAAGCAAAATGCCTCCCCACATGAGCAAAACGGGCTACTTAGCTTGAGCAAGGTGGCCCGCCCACATGAGAAAAGCAGCATGACAAAGATGTCATACTGCTTTTCTCTGTTGCTGGAAGTGCGCCTCGAAAGTGGAACGGCCCCACTTCCATCGTGCGGACGCCGCCCACAAAAGGAGGGCACAGGGCGTCGGATCTCAGCGGACCAGCACTTTCCGGCCACCGATGATGTAGGCGCCGGGCGGCAACGACGCCGCAGCCTCGTCGGCATCGACATCGCGGGCCACGCGGACGCCCTGCAGCGTGAAGACATCGACGCGCTGCGGCCGCTCGGCAGATGCGTCGGCCGAGGGCGATTCGATGCCCAGCGCGGCGGCCCTCGCCTGCAGCAGTTTCCGCATTTCGAGGAAAGCCGGTTTGGCCTGCAGCAAGTCGTCGAGAATGAGCGGCTGTCCGGATGCGTATTTCGTTTGTCCTGGAATCCACGAGAAGCTGTCGGCCATGCCCCAGATGACGTAAGTGTGGCAGTTGGCGCTGGTGAGGGCGACGTCGAGCAGCGCCTTGTAGTCGGACGCCTGCTGGCTCCAGGCCGTGGCGTTGTCGAACTTCGACGCCGGAATTGCCACATCGAGCTCGGTGATGCTGACGTCGAGTCCGGCCGCGCGATACTTCAGCAGCAGCGACCGAATCTGCGATTTCTTGCGTGAGATGTCGCCCAGCGAGGTGTGGAACTGCAGGCCCACGCCGGTGATGGGAATGCCGTTGCTCTTCAGCCGCTTGGCCAGATTGAGGAGGTCGGCCGCCTTCGTCTCGCCGTCGTATTCAGCCCCGTAGTCGTTGATGACGAGGCGTGCGTTGGGGTCGGCCGCGTGCGCATAGACAAAGGCGGAGTCGATGTAGTCCGGTCCGATCACCTGATACCAGATGGAGCGGCGCATGTGGTCAGCCGTCCCGTTCCACGGGTCGATGGCCTCGTTCACGACATCCCATTCGTACACCTTCCCCTTGAAGTGGCTGACGACGTTGGTGATGTGGTTTTTCATGATGGCCAGCAACTGCTCGCGCGTGTAGTTATTATTATTGTACATGCCTTCCTCGCCTCCTCCCATCCAAGAGGGCAACTGACTGTGCCACACGAGCGTATGGCCGCGCATGCGCATGCCCTTCTGCCGGGCGAGGGCGACGAGGCGGTCGGGGTTCGTATAGGAGAAGGTGTTGCGGCTGGGCTCCGTCGCGTCGACTTTCATCTCGTTGCCGCAGACCGTCGTGTTGAACAGTCCGGTGAAGACGTTGCGCCACGTCGAGTTGTCGTTGGACACAGCGTTCGACGAGTAGAACCAGTTGTCGCCGTCGGCCATGGCAACGCCGAGATTCAGCTCGCATTTGTCGGCCCAGTAGCGGAGCGAGGTCGTCTCGTCGGCCAGATCGTAGCCCGCGTCCAGCTCGCGCACGAGGCGTATATTGTCGATATAGTAATCCTTGTTGGCGCCGAGCAGGCCGACGTAGAGCCGCGCGATCTTGTTGCTGGTGAAGGTCGACGCCTTGTCGAGCGAAATCACCCGGCGCTGCCAGCGTCCCGTCGTGCTGGGCGAGGCGTTCCACGGATCCTGCCAGACGGTGCTCGCGTTGATGCTGAGATACGCCAGACATCCGTTCTGGTCGCTCGGATTGCGGTAGTAGTCGAAGACGAGATACTTGTAATCTCTGATGCGGACGCCCTCGGGCAGCACATAGTTCTTCAGGTTGAGCACCGACTGGCTCGAGGCCGACGTGGTCGTAACATGGCACACCTTGTTCGTGGCGTCCGTGGGATCGGCCTCGACGACGGCCTTGCAGGCGCTGCCGGAAATCTGGTAGCGATAGACGGTGCTGTCGATGGCGTAGCCCTCGAAATCCTCGATCACGTCGAAGGTTTGGGCACTCAGCGCGCCCGAAGTGCCGAACGTCAGCGCGACGGCGAGAATTGTGAAGAAGTAGTTGTGTTTCATCATCATGAGGTATTGAAAAACAGACATCCGCGCGGCTTCGTGTCGGAAGCGCCGCGGAGGAGGCCATGCAGGGGGAAAACGAATCGAACGCAGTCGAATGTCAAAAAGGACACAGTCACTTTTCAAAACGAACGCAGTCGTTTTTGAAAACGAACGCAGTCGAAAATCAAAACGAACGCAGTCGTTTTTCAAGGCTGGCAGCCTTCCGCCACGACAGTGCGCCCGATGTGCACAGATGGCGGCGCCCCATGCGCGGGGAGGAACTTGCGCTGCCTGCTTTTCGGTCTGCGCGCCCGATGTGGCAAAGATAGGTGATTTTTCTCTTTGTCATGCACCAAAAAAGACCATAAACTTTCATATTTGAAACATTTGTGCCCCTTTTTCCCCGCTCCGTCGCCCAGCAGTCTGTTGGGAAAGCTGTATCTTTGCAACCAGCATACATCATCCAACGACATGAAACGCACGCTCATTCTTCTTTCCCTTGCGCTGGCAGGCGCATGCACACTGCACGCCGACATCCGCCTGACCGCCCTCAAGGTGTCGGGACGACAGGCGCCGCTCGGCATCGACAGCACCCCTTCATTCTCCTGGCAGACCCTCAGCACGGAGCGCGGCTTCCGCCAGCAGTCCTACGAGCTCGCCGTGCGCGATGCTTCGGGCACTCTCGTCTGGACCTCGGGCGAGGTGGCGTCGGCCCTCCAAACGGGCATTCCCTACGCCGGACCGGCGCTCCAGTCCTGCGCCGCCTACACGTGGTCGGTGCGCGTGAAAGGCACCGACGGCGCATCCGCGGCGACGGCCGAAAGCACCTTCGAGACGGCCTTCATGAGCCCCGACGCGTGGTCGGCCTCCTGGATCACGGCGACCAAACAGCCCAACGCCGTCTTCGAAATCCGGCTCGACAAGCCCGTCACCACGCGCTTTCTGCGCATCGACGCCACGCGGCTCGGCCTTCCGGTGTCGACCGACCCCACCGGCCACTACCTGCAGCTGGCCGAAGTGGAAGTCTACGGCGCGGCGGGAAAACTCCCCTACACGCCATCGGCCTCCAGCAACATGGACTGGCGCAGCAGCTGGAACCTCCACTTCGTGAACGACGGTGCCATCGCGGGCACAGCCGCACTGGGCTACACCAGCCAGAAGTTCGCGTCGGCCGACCAGCACGTCTGGCTCACGCTCGATCTGGGCACACGCCAGCAGGTCAGCCGCCTGCTGCTCTACCCGCGGCAGGACGACGCGGCGAAGGGACACAGCGACCTCGCCGCCAACTTCCCGGCCGACTTCACGCTCCAGCAGTCGGCGGACGGAAAGCGCTACACCACCCTCCGCCGCTTCAGCAACCAGCGTCCCTCCTTCGCCTACAACATCAACAACGTGCCCTACTACGGCCGCAACTTCACGCTCCGCGGGCCCGTGCGCCGCGCCCGCATCTACGCCTCGGGCCTCGGCGTCTTCACCATGCGGATGAACGGGCAGCGCGTGACCGACGCCGTGCTCGAGCCCGGCGAGAGCGAATACGAGAAGTCGGTGCTCTACAGCACCTACGACGTCACCTCGCTCCTGCGTCCGGGCCGCAACACGTGGCTCGCACAGGTGGCCGGCGGCCTCTACAACGTCGAGCTGCTGCCGGGCCGCTTCTCGAAAGGCGAGGTGAAGAACGCGGGCACGACCGGCCTGCTGGCCGAACTGCTCGTGGAGTATGAGGACGGCACCAGCGAGCGCATCCTCACCGACGGGCAGTGGCGCACCGCGCCCTCAGCCACCCTCGGCAGCAACTGGTGGGGCGGCGAGGACTACGACGCGCGGCGCCACGACGCAGCCGTGCTGCGCCTTGACTACGACGTGAGCGCCTGGACGCCCGCCGCCGTCTTCACACCCCACTTCGCCAGCACGCAGGCCAGCGGTTTCGGCCAGCTGCGCAGCCGCATGCACGAGCCGCTGCGCGTGGTGGAGGAATGGCCGGCCGTCGATGTCCGCACCATCGTCGTGGGAGGAAAAACCATGCACGTCGTCGACTTCGGACGCAACTTTGCCGGACAATTCCGCTTCCGTCTGAAAGGAAAGCCGGGGCAGACCATCACCCTCCGCGAGGGCGAAAGCCTGAATGCCGACGGCACCATCTTCATGGAAAACTACTACACAGGACCGGCCGACACGTATGAGACCTACACCTTCAGCGGCGCGCCGGAAGGCGAGGAATGGGGTCCGGAGTTCATGTACCACGGCTTCCGCTACCTCCAGATCGCAGGCCTCGACGAGGCACCCGACGCCTCCAGCTTCACGGCGCAGCGCATCCGCTCCGACGTGGCCAACAGCGGAACGTTCACGAGCAGCAACCAACTGCTCAACGACATCCACATCATCTGCCGCGACGCCATCGCCTCGCAGCTCTACAACTCCGTCACCGACTGCCCGCACCGCGAGAAGCTCGGCTGGCTCGACGTGCCAAACGAGATGTTCAACTCGCTCACCTACAACTTCGACATGCAGACCTTCTTCCGCAAGGTGGTGCTCGACTGCTTCGACGCGCAGTATGCCGACGGCCGCGTACCGTCGACCGTGCCCCACTACATGAGCGTCTACGACAACGACCCCAACTGGGGCGGAGCGGCCATTCTCGTGCCCTACCGCTGCTGGAAGACGTATGCCGACCCGAGCCTCATCACCGAGTTCTACCCGCAGATGAAGCGCCTCGTCGACTACTACACGACGCAGACCGTCGACGGCATCATGCGCAACGACCTCAGCGTGCTCTCCGACTGGGGACAGGAGACGGCCGGCGTGAATCCGATGGTGCGCCCCGACTTCACCATCACGACCACCTACTACCACCTGCTGCGCGCCATGGCGGAAGTGGCCACCTTCCTCAGCCACGACGCCGACGCCGCCACCTTTGCCCGCCAGGCCGACCACACCAAGGCCGCCTTCAACCGCCGCTTCTACGGCAACGTCGCCCCCGGACTCTACGGCAACGGACAGCAGGGCGAGCTGGCGATGCCGCTCTACTACGGACTCGTGGACGAAGCGAACGAGGCCGACGTGGCCGCCCGCCTGGCCGCGCGGGTCGAGGCCGACGGATTCAAGATCAAGACGGGCGAGATAGCCCTCAAGCCGCTCTTCATGTCGCTCGCCCGCTTCGGCTACAACGACATCGTCTACCGCATGGCCAACCAGACCGACTGCCCGAGCTACGGCTACTGGGTGGTGCAGGGCTACACCACGACGCCCGAATACTGGGACGTCGGCGAATTCTCGCAGAACCACTGCATGATGGACCACATCGAGGAATGGTTCTTCAGCGAGCTCGGCGGCATCAAGACCTCGGACAACGGCTTTGCCCACATCAGCATCGCCCCGTGGCTGCCAGCCGACATGACGTCGCTCGACACGCAGACGGGCACCAACTACGGCCCCATCTCCGTCTCCTACAAGCGCAACGGAAAAACCGTGGACTACACCATCGACGTACCGGCCAACACCACAGCCACCATCGCCCTCCCGCTCCGCGCCGGTCAGCACGTCAGCGAGAACGGGCGGCGCCTGCGCCCGGGCCAAGCCGGCATCAGCTCCGTACGGTATGCCGACGGCAAAGCCACCATCGACGTAGGCAGCGGCACCTACCGCTTCACCACGCCCGACCAGTAGGCTCCCACCGTTGCCCGAACGCGCAGCCCTCGCCGCCAGGCGGACCTGTCGTCGCCTTCAGAGCGATTCCCCTCGCTGACAGACTGTTCCGGCCTTACCGCCAGACGAATCCGCCCTCGCCTTCAATCAAATCCGCCCTCGCCTTCAATCAGGTCCGCCCTCGCCTTCAATCGAAGCCGCCCTCGCCTCCCCTCGCGCTCCGGCAGCTGCCCCTTCAATGACGAAGGCCTTCGTGTCGCCTCACGAAGGCCTTCGTGATGCAACGAGAAGGCCTTCGCATAAAAACCACAGTGCACCCCCACCCTCGACGAGGCGCAGCAGCAGCGACGCGAACGCGCATCGTCCGTTAAATCAACGCGAAAAGCGTAAAAAATCCCAAAACTTCGGCAGCGCGGCCATCAAATCGCGGTGGAAAAGTTGGCGTACGCTGAAAAATCCTTATCTTTGCACGTAGGTTTCGGCCCGTCCACACCGCCAAGCCCCTTGCGGCGCAGCGAGATACGAGACGAGGCACACCGCCCAACGAACCACACACAACGAACGAAATGAAAAGACTTGCCTCTGCCCTTCTCCTGCTGCTGGCCCTCCTCAGCATCGGCAGCAGCGTGCAGTCATGCACCGACGAGGAGAGCTATGCAGAAATGAAGAAGAAAGAGCGTCGCTCCATCGACCGCTTCATCCAGGACAACGACCTCGTCGGCCCCATCAACGTCATCAGCGAGAGCACATTCTACGCACAAGACTCCACGACGGACGTCAGCAAGAACGAGTTCGTGCTCTTCAACGAGGACGGCATCTACATGCAGATCGTGCGCCGTGGCGCAGGAAAAAGCGCCGTCGAGATGGCCAAGGAACAGGCCGACAGCACCGTCTACTTCCGCCTGCTGTGCAAGTTTTTGGAATATGACGTCGAAAATGCCGACACCACGCTGTCGAACATCTACACCAACAGCGTCGTCGACAAGCTGCAATGCTCCTACACCCACCGCGGACGCAGCTACACGGGCACCTTCACCGAAGGCTACATGAAGAGCAGCTACAGCGCCAGCGTGCCCGAAGGCTGGCTCAAGCCGCTCGACTTCATCCGTCTCACACGCTCCACGAGCCAGATTGCCAAAGTCCGGCTCATCGTGCCCCACAGTTCCGGCACCTCACGTGCCTCCCAGTACGTGCTGCCCTACTACTACGAAATCACGTACGAGCTCGGACGTTAAGCGCACCCCCATGCGCTGCCTGCGGCTTGCCCAGGCGCTTCCTGCACACCACCGGCAAGCCCCTGCTTGCGTCCACAGCGACGGCAAGCGCGGGCTTGAATGGTTTCTATAGCCACCCGACCACCCTCAACCCTTACCACATGGCACTCATCAAGTCAATCTCCGGCATCCGCGGCACCATCGGCGGACAAGCCGGCGAGGGCCTCAACCCCCTCGACATCGTCAAGTTCACCTCCGCCTACGCCACCCTCATCCGCCGCCACACGCCGAACGGAACCAACCGCATCGTCGTCGGCCGCGACGCACGCATCTCCGGCGAGATGGTGAAGAACGTCGTCTGCGGCACGCTCATGGGCATGGGCTTCGACGTCATCAACATCGGACTCGCCTCCACGCCCACTACCGAGATTGCCGTCACGGGCGAGCAGGCCGACGGAGGCATCATCATCACGGCCAGCCACAACCCCCGCCACTGGAACGCACTGAAGCTGCTCAACCACGAAGGCGAATTCCTCAACCAGGAAGAAGGCAACGAGGTGCTCCGCATTGCGGAAGCCGAAGACTTCGACTACGCCGACGTAGACCACCTGGGCCACTACCGCGAGGACAACACGTGGGACGACCGCCACATCCAGAAGGTGCTCGCACTGCCCCTCGTCGACGTCGCCGCCATCCGCCAGGCGAACTTCCGCGTCGCTTTCGACGCCGTCAACTCGGTCGGCGGCATCATCCTGCCCAAGCTCCTCCAGGCGCTCGGCGTGGAACACGTCACACCGCTCTACGCCGAACCGACGGGCGACTTCCAGCACAATCCCGAACCGCTTGAGAAGAATCTGGCCGACATCATGACGCTCATGGCGCAGGGTGGCCACGACGTAGGCTTCGTCGTCGATCCCGACGTCGACCGCCTCGCCTTCATTCAGGAGGACGGCCGCATGTTCGGCGAGGAATACACGCTCGTCGCCGTCGCCGACTACATCCTACGCCACACGCCCGGAAACACCGTCAGCAACCTCTCCTCCACGCGCGCCCTGCGCGACGTGACCGAGCGCCACAGCGGCCACTACAGCGCCGCTGCCGTAGGCGAGGTGAACGTCGTGACGAAGATGAAGGAAAACCATGCCGTCATCGGCGGCGAAGGCAACGGCGGAGTCATCTATCCCGAAGCCCACAACGGACGCGACGCCCTCGTCGGCATCGCCCTTTTCCTCAGCCATCTCGCCCACGAGAAGACGACGGTCAGCCAGCTCCGCGCCACCTACCCCCCCTACTTCATCGCCAAGAACCGCATCGACCTCGCGCCTACCACCGACGTCGACGCCATCCTGGCCAAGGTGAAAGACATGTACGCCGGCGAGCCCGACGTGCAGGTGAACGACATCGACGGCGTCAAGATCGACTTCCCCGACCGCTGGGTACACCTCCGCAAGTCGAACACCGAGCCCATCATCCGCGTCTATTCGGAAGGCGCCACCCTCGAGGCTGCCGAGGAGATCGGACGCCGCGTCATGGACGTCGTGCGCTCCCTGAGCTGAAGCGGCGAACGCCCGACACACCCACAGCGCACCGAAGCGCAACCCAACGTGCAAACCTAAACCACCAGACGCCTGCGCCCGCCTCTGCGGGCGGGCACAGGCAATACCTTACATCCACACCTCAAACACAAACCTTATGAACACCAATTGGAAAAGCAGCACAGTGCCAGCCCTCATCCTGGGCTGCGCCATCGTGGTCCTGGGCTTCTGCCTGAAGGCCGGCATCGACAACTTCGTCAACCGCGACCGCAACGTCACCGTCAAGGGACTGGCCGAACGCGAAGTCGAAGCCGACAAAGTGACGTGGACCATCACCACCAAGGAAACCGGCAACGACCTCAAGTCGCTCTACGCCGTCATCAACGAAAAGACCGGCATCATCCGCCAGTTTCTCACCGCAGGCGGCGTGAAGGCTGAAGACATCAGCCTCAACGCACCCAAAGTGGAGGACTACGTCAGCCAGGGAAGCTACCAGCAGGACGCACGCTACCGCTATGCCATTACCTCCAAACTTACAGTCGTGTCGCGCGACGTGGCCAAAGTGCGCGAGCTCATCCTGCGTCAGGGCGACCTGCTCAGCCACGGCGTGGCACTCGTGGAGGCCGAATGGAACACGCCGAGCGTGCGCTACGAATACACGAAGTTCAAGCAAATCAAGGCCGACATGATGAAAGAGGCCATCAAGAACGCACAGCAGACGGCCGACCAGTTCGCCTCCACCTACGGCAGCCGACTGGGCAAGATCATTACGGCCGACCAAGGACAGTTCGAAATCAATGACCGCGACGAGAACTCGCCCTACATCAAGCAAGTGCGCGGCGTGACGACCATCACCTACGCGCTCGAATAAAGCAGCACACAACGGCGGGCATCGCGCCGGAAGACACCACTTCCGGCACGATGTCCGCACTTTTTTTCCTTCTCCGCCCGCCGCATGTCCGCTCTTTTTTCTTCGCACGCATGCAGCCCGGAGCCCAATTTCACACACATCGACTGCCCCACCCGTCCTGCCGACGCCGCGAGCTGACGCCATCAGGAAGGCCTTCGCACGTCGCAGCGAAGGCCTTCCTGCCGCAGCAAGAAGGCCTTCGTCGCCCAACGACCGCACGGCGGCTGGAGAAAACGAACGCAGTCGTTTTCATTTTTGAGCGCAGTCGTTTTTGTTTTCGAACGCAGTCGTTTTTCCGCGCCGGCGCCAGTCATTCCCCATGGCGACGGCGACGGGCTGCGGTCAACGCACGGAGCGACGGGTGAGCACAGGCTGCTCGCCAGCCCCTCCGACACGGGAGGCGGCGGACGTCACGGCGCCGTCGGTGCTTCGGGCTCGTCCAGAATTTTCTTGACATCCGCCTCCACGCGGGTCAGCTGGTCGCGGCAGAAGGCCACCAATTCTTGCGCCTCCTTGAGATTGTTCGCCAGCGAGTCGACATCCATGCCGCCCGCCTCGAGCTTCTGCACGATGTCGTTCAGACGCTTGATGGCTTCCTCGTATTTCATGAGCAAAAAGATTGAAAGTGAAAAAATGCGTTGCAGGGAAAAGGGAACGGGCGGCCGACGTCACGATGGCAACACCTCCGACGTCACGACGCCGCCGGCCAGGGTCGTCTCGAGCCGCTGTCCGGGGCGCAACTGCTCCGGCGACGTCACGGCGCGTCCGTCGGCGCGGGTGATGGAGAAGCCCAGCCGCAGCAAACGGCCGGGGTCGGAGGCCTTCACGGTCTGCTCCATCAGGCCGAGGCGCTGCTGCTCAAGCGCGAGGGTGCGGAGGGCGACATGGCGCAGCCGCAGGGCAAGCTGACCGATGGCGGCCGACTGGCGCGACGTGAGCAACAGGGCCAGTCGCGGGAGCGATGCGGTGATGCGGTCGATGCGCTGGCGCTCGCGCAGGAGTTGTGTGGAGATGCTGCCCACGAGCCGTGCGGCGAGTTCGTCTACGGTGTCCAGCTCGGCCTTCTGATGCGCGATGAAAAATTCGGCAGCCGCCGTGGGCGTCTTCACCCGATGGTGGCTGATGAGGTCGAGCACGGTGTCGTCGCGCTCGTGCCCGATGCCTGTGATGACGGGCAACGGAAATTGCGCCACGTGCTCTGCCAGCGCGAGCGTGTCGAAACCCGCCAGGTCGCTCGTGGCACCTCCGCCGCGAATGATGCAGACGGCGTCCCACTGGTCCAGCTCATCGGCAATGCGGTCGAGCGCCGCGATGATCGTGGGCTCCGTCTTCTCGCCCTGCATCACGGCCTCGAACAGGCGGTGGCGGAAGGCCAGTCCGTAGACGTTGTCGTCGAGCTGGCGGCAGAAGTCCTGATAGCCGGCGGCACCCGCGGCCGAGATGACGGCTATGCGGCGGGTGAGGCGCGGCAGCGGCAGGTCCTTGTTCAGCGTGGCGATGCCTGCCTCCTGCAGCGCGCGCAGAATCTCGAGGCGGAGCCGCGCCTGCTCGCCCAGCGTGTAGGACGGGTCGAGGTCGAGCACGTTGAGGGCAAATCCGTACACCTCATGAAACTCGGGCTGGACGCAGGCCAGCACCTTCATGCCCGCAGCCAGCCGCTGGCCCGTGGCCCGCTCGAACATGGGCTGGATGAAGTTCCAGCGGTTCGACCAGATGTGCGCGCTGGCCCGGGCGGCAAAACCGCCGTCGCGCGCGCGCTTCTCGACGAACTCCAGATAGCAATGCCGGCCCGCCTCGCGCACCTCGCTCACTTCGGCCACCAGCCAAAGCTGCTCCCGGAATGCTTCGTCGAGCACGCTGCGCACCAGCCCCGTGAGCTGCGACAGCGTGTAGTGGCGGGGTGTGGATGGTTCGGATCGTGACATATCAGATGACGTTTTGAGAAAACAAAGGTAGCATTTTCTGCGGAATCAGCCGCCGGCCGTAGCCCAATTTTTCTGCCACGCCGGGCCTGCAAACGCCGCAGCCGCCTGTCTGTCCTGGGCAAGGACGGACAGGCGGCTGCCGTTCAAGGAAAATCCGACTCACTTGGAGAAGTCGGGGATGCCGTAGCCGAAGACATTGTTGGGCGTGGCGAAGTTGTTGCCCAAGCGGCGCACGGCCTGCACGACCTCAAGCGCCGTGAGCTTCGGATTGGCCTGCCAGAAGCATGCCACCGCTCCGCACATGATGGGGGAAGCGAAGGAAGTTCCGTTGGCCCGTGTGATGGTGCCGTCGACACCCATCACGGTCGAGTTGCCGCCCAAGGCCATCACGTCGGGCTTCACGCGGCCGTCGGCCGAATTGCCCAGCGAGGAGAAGTTGGTGTTAATGCCATCGGAATCGACTGCGCCCACCGTGAGCACGTCGTCGGCATCCGCCGGCACAGTGATGAGCTTCCAGGGCTCATTGGCCGAATTGCCGGCCGAGTTGCAGAGGACGATGCCTTTCGAAGCCAGCATCGAGCCGCTGATGGAGGCAATGTGCGTGTGGCCGTCCATCTCGCTGTAACGCACGTTGTCCGCCTTGTTGTCGAACTCCGCGTAGCCCAGAGAGGTGTTGATCAGGTCGGCACCGACGCTGTCGGCAAACTCCACGGCCGCAGCCCAGTTGTCTTCCTCGACCAGCTGCTCGCTGGCGCCGTCCTCGCTGTTGATGAGCCAGAACGAAGCCTCGGGGGCCGTTCCGACGAACTGTCCCGGCTTGTTCATGCCGATGCAGGAGAGCACCATGGTGCCATGTCCACCCAGGTCGTACACGGTCGAACCGTTGTTCTTGGCAAAGTCGCGCGTTCCGAGCACGTTGATGTGCTGCATCATGGGAATGATGTCGGTGTTGAGGAAGCCTCCGTCGATGACTGCGATGGTCATGCCCTTGCCGCGGAAGCCCTGCTCGTGCAGCGCGTCGATGCGGAGCTGGCGTGCCTGCACTGCGGCCTGACCGTAGACGGGATCCTGCGGCTCAGCAGATTCACCGGCTTGCTGTCCGCGTGCACGGGAACTCAGGCGGAAGAGCGGGCTCTTCAGTAGCACGCTGGCGGCGATGTTCACACTGTCTTTATAGGCGTCGGAGGGAGACTGGGCCGACGCCAGCAGCATGGAAACGAGCATGTCCCGCTCGCTGCCCGGCGACTCTTTTTCCGCTTCCGGCTGCTCGGCGCCGCCATCCTGCTGCGCGGCCGCCGCATTTTCGGCGTCGATGGCTTTCTGCACTTGGGGCAATCGCTCGCTCATGGGCACCGCCTCGCGGTCTTCCCGCGTGTAGCGGGCGACCAGACGCGTGGCCTTCACGAAGGGCTTTGTCCGCAATGTCGCCATGACGGAGGTGTCGGACGTGGAGACGAGCACTGTGTTGTTCCACTTGCTGGTGCTCAGGATGCGCACGCCCGATGCGGCAATTTCCTGCACGTAGGCAGGCGTCACAGGGAGGTCGGTGCGGTCCAGCTTGAGGCCTTGACGGCGCCGACGCTCGATGCTCTTGGGCGAGAGAAACTCCTCCGGACGCTTCAAGGAGTACGGATTGTTCTTCTTGTCGGTGAGGGAGACACGGAATTTGTAGACAGGCGCGAAGGCGTTGTCGTCGGCTTGCTGCGCAGATGCAGCGCCGGCAAGTCCCATCAGGAGAAGGGAAAACAGAAGTTTTTTCATGTTTCGGATGTGTTTGAAATGCGCTGAGACAGCGTGTGTGTGATCGGAACGGGAAAGGGATGTGACCGCAACGGGAAAGAGGTGTGACCCGAACGGCGAAGATGGCGGAGGCGCGGACTGCCTTCGAGATATTCTGGAGCGGCACGCGGGCTGCATCAGATGCGCGGCACGGTGGGGCGCTTGCCGTCGAGAAAGTAGCGGAAGTGCTCGAAGCTGGAACTGATATATTCCAGTTCGTAGGGCTCGATGCGGAGTGTCGGCCGCACGCCGGTTGCGTCCAGTCCGAAGTAGGCGTGCAGAATGCTGGCCATGTTGCGCGCGCGGTCGCTCTCTTGTGCCGCGAGGTGGCGGTAGACGCGCTGCGCCAGCTGTTGGCTGCAGGCGCTGTGCTGCAGGGTGCGCAGGAGGATGAACATGGGCAGGGGCTGCAGCGTACGGACAAGCACAGAGGCGCGCTGCTGCTCGTCGTCGATGCGCAGGAGGCGGAAAAGCTGCAGGATGTCGGCTTCGGTCGTGAGCGCGGGCAACAGCATGTCGGCCACCTTGGCGGCCTGCTGCGGCGTAAGCGGTGCGCAGGCTTCGGCGGCTTGGCTGCTGTCGAGCGCGATGGGAAGACCCTGGGCGGCCCGACTGGAGAGGGTGAGGATGCTGCTGAGGAACGCATGGGGGCGGAAGGCCACAAGCCTGCCCCACACGGTCCAGACGTCCTCGGCGCGCAGCTCAACCATCAGTTCTTCGCGCACGCCGCGCTCCGTGCGACGGAACTCGGCATGGGACAGGCGGCTGAGAATGGCGGTCATGGCGTCCCACTGGCGGGAGGCGACGGCCGCGCGCAGAAGATCGAGCGTTCTGGAGAGCATGCGACGGTGATTTTCAGCAAAGTTACAGTTTTTTTCCAACCGCCGCACACATTCCGCCCGATTTTTTCATGCGGTCCACAACGGGCGGAACAGCATGAGGCGCTGGGCGGTGGCGGCGTCAGACGTCGAAGTCAAGGCAGGTGCGCACGGCTGTGAAGGGCCGCACGAAGGTGTCGGCCACGTAGACGTGGGCGGGGTGCACGGCATAGGCTTTCAGCGCCTCGGCGTCGGTGAGCGTGCTGTCGAGCATGACGTCGGCATTGCTCGACGGCAGCGCCGAGGCACCGCCGTAGACGTGGATGTCGAGCAGGCCGGGAACCTGCCCCTTGAGGCCCTCGAGGCCCGTGCGGATGTTGTCGATCACGCGGAGGCGCTCCTCGCCCACGAGTTCGGGGCGGAGCGTCCAAAGAATGATGTGTCTGGTCATAATCGGTGGGAGTTGTGCGTTGTCGTTCAGTCTTCGGGTTGCACCTGGCGCGCGGCGGCCACCTCGGCGCGGCGGCGGGCCTGATAGTCGTCGAGGTAGCGGCGGGCGGAAGCCTCGGCTTGGACGGCGGCAGGATTGTCGGCCTCGTCCTCGGGGCGGATGCGCATGGTGCCCGCCAGGCGCACGAGGTCCTTCACGACCTCGCCTCCGGCGATGAGTCCGGCTGCGGCCGGCACCCACGCGTTCGAGCTCGGGATGGTGTGGCGCTCGGTGCACTTGCGCATGTCCTTGTCGGGGCAGATGCAGTGGAAGCGGCAGGAAATCTCCGGCTGCTCGATGCTCTCGACGGGCACTTCGGGCGAATAGACCACCTTGAGCTTGCGGATGCCCTCCTGGCGGAGTTTCTTGCGGATGACGCGAGCCAGCGGGTCGTTGATGGTGTTCTTGATGTCGGTCACCACAAACTGCGTGGCGTCGAGCTTGTAGGCCGCCCCCATGCACGAGAGCACGGGAACGCCGAGCGCATGGCAGCGACGGATGATGTCGAGCTTGGCCGTCACCGTGTCGATGCAGTCGACCACGTAGTCGTAGCTGGCGAAATCGAAGCGGTCGGCCTGCTCGGGCAGGTAGAACGTCTGATGCTTGCGCACATGGCAGCGCGGGTTGATGTCACGGATGCGCTGCTCGGCCACGTCGACCTTGAACTGGCCGACCGTCGACAGCGTGGCCACGATCTGGCGGTTGACGTTGGTGAGGCAGACGCGGTCGTCGTCGACCACATCGATGGCGCCTACACCGCTGCGGGCCAGCACCTCGACGACATAGCCGCCGACGCCACCCACGCCGAAGACGGCCACACGGGAGCCGTGGAGCGTATTGATGGCCGGACGGCCGAGCAGGAGTTGCGTGCGGGAAAATTGATTTTGCATAGAATGGAATGATGCGTTCAGTGCGTGGGCTTGCGGCAGGCAAACTGCCAAAAGCGTGCAAAGTTACGGAAAATTTGGCAGACGGCCATCATCTCGGCGGCAGGAAGTGAGCAGCGGGTGTACCCTCCCCCCGCTGCGCCCGCGCATCCCACCGCCGAGGCCACGCCGCCCAAACCGCTGCCGGCTTGTGCCCACGGGGCGCGCGGCAGACATCGCGGAACATTTGCGAAGGCCTTCGCAACGCACGACGAAGGCCTTCGTGCGGCGACGGGAAGGCCTTCGTGTGGCAGGGAGCGGAACGCCCGGCGGACAGGCAGGCCCACCGCCGCGACCACCAACGCGCAGCGCGGCCGCCGGCGGGGCGCCGCCGAGGCGGGCGACAGGCTCGGCGGGGCGGNNGCGGCGCACGGGGAGAGGCCGAGGGGGCGGTGCATTCGCGCGGCTCAAATTTCGGCATTTGGAAATTTCGACGTACCTTTGCAAGAAATTCCGCGTCCGCCGCCGGGCCTCCCCCTGCATCGGACGCGGGGAAGAAGTCTCTCTCCGCCATGCGATATTTCATCTATCTCTCCTACGACGGCGCCGCCTACCACGGCTGGCAGGTGCAGCCCAACGGCCTGAGCGTGCAGGAGGTGCTGCAGAAGGCGCTCTCCACCCTGCTGCGGCGCGCCACGGAAGTGGTGGGCGCAGGGCGCACCGACACGGGCGTGAACGCCGCGATGATGGTGGCGCACTTCGATGTGGACGCAGCGGTCGACGCGCCGCAGCTCACGCGCTCGCTCAACCGCCTGCTGCCGCGCGACGTGGCCGTGCAGCGGATGGTGCGCGTGAGCGACGAAGCGCATGCACGCTTCTCGGCCACGAGCCGCACCTACCACTACTTCGTGACGCTGGAGAAGAGCCCGTTCCACCGCCACTACGCCTACCAATTCCCACAGGCGCTCGACTTCGCACGCATGAACGAGGCGGCCGCCCGACTGGCCGACTACTCCGACTTCACCTCCTTCTCCAAACTGCACACCGACGTGAAGACGAACAACTGCCGCATCATGGAGGCAGGCTGGACGGAACAAGCGCCCGGACTCTGGCGGTTTACCATCCGCGCCGACCGTTTTCTCCGCAACATGGTGCGCGCCATCGTGGGCACGCTGCTCGACGTGGGCCGCGGCCGCATGAGCATCGACGAGTTCTGCGCCGTGATCGAGCGGAAAGACCGGGGCGCGGCCGGCATGAGCGTGCCGGGCGAGGCGCTCTTCCTGGCCGACGTGACCTATCCGGAAACGCTCTTCGCCGACCCCACGTAGCCCGGCACGCAGCCCGCCGGCAGCGACGTCCCCGTCCGCCGGCAACGCCGGACGGCAGCCACAGCGGCGGCCACAGCCGGCGCACGGCCCGCGCGCCCCTCACCGTCAATCCTCAACCCGACCTCACACCCCATGTGGATTCTCCTTGCTTTCCTCTCAGCCGCACTGCTGGGATTCTACGACGTGTTCAAGAAAAAATCGCTGAACCAAAACGCCGTCATCCCCGTCCTGCTGCTCAACACGCTCTTCTCTTCCCTCATCTTCCTGCCCTTCATCATCCTCTCCGAGCGCGGGGCCATCGCGGATGACTCGCTCTTCTTCACCCGCCACTACGGTTGGGAGGGGCATCGATACATCGTCGTCAAATCGCTCATCGTGCTCTCCTCGTGGCTTTTCGGCTACTTCGGCATCAAGCACCTGCCCATCACGATCGTCGGGCCCATCAACGCCACGCGGCCCGTGATGGTGCTCATCGGAGCCTTGACCCTCTTCGGCGAGCGGCTCGGACTGTGGCAATGGGCGGGCGTGATGACCGCGATGGCGGGACTCTACCTGCTGTCGCGCAGCGGCAAGAAGGAAGGCATCGACTTCAAGCACAACCGATGGATCGTGTTCGTGCTGCTGAGCAACATCCTCGGCGCTTGCTCCGGACTCTACGACAAGTACCTCATGGCGGCCCCGGCGGCCGGGGGCGTGGGAATGGACAAGATGGCCGTGCAGTCGTGGTACAACATCTACCAGTTTTTCCTGATGCTCGGTATGCTCTTCCTGCTGTGGTGGCCGATGCGCCGGAGGAGCACCCCGTTCCGCTGGCGCTGGAGCATCTTGCTCATCAGCGTGTTTCTCTCGGCCGCCGACTTCGTCTACTTCTACTCCCTCAGCCTCGACGGGGCCATGATCAGCATCGTGAGCATGATCCGCCGCGGCAGCGTGGTGGTGAGCTTCCTCTTCGGAGCCGTCGTGTTCCGCGAGAAGAACCTGAAAGCCAAGCTCGTGGACCTGCTGCTCGTCATCCTCTCCATGGTCTTCCTGTTCATCGGCTCGATGTAGGCCGAAGGCCCCACTCCACTCCCCGTAAACCTCCCAACCCTCATGATTTCGATAGACAATCTCGGCGTGGAATTCTCCGCCCGCCCTCTTTTCAGCAACGTCAGCTTCGTCGTCAACCCGAAGGACCGCATCGCCCTCGTGGGCAAGAACGGCGCGGGCAAGAGCACCCTGCTCAAGATCATCGCAGGCACGCAGACGCCCACCTCGGGCGGCGTGTCGCGGCCGAAGGACATCAGCGTGGGCTATCTGCCGCAGGTGATGGTGCTGAGCGACGAGCGCACGGTGCGCGAGGAGGCCGAAACGGCCTTCGCCCACATCCACGAGATGCAGGACGAGATCGAACGGCTGACGCGCGCGCTCAACGAGCGCACCGACTACGAGTCGGAGAGCTACATGGAACTCGTGGAGCACTTCACGCACGCCAACGACCGCTACCAGATGATGGGCGGGCAGAACTACCACGCCGAACTGGAGCGCACGCTGCTCGGACTGGGCTTCCGCCGCGAGGACTTCGACCGCCCGACGAGCGAGTTCTCCGGCGGTTGGCGCATGCGCATCGAGCTGGCCAAGATCCTGCTGCAGAACCCCGACCTGCTCCTGCTCGACGAGCCTACGAACCACCTCGACATCGGCTCCATCCAGTGGTTGGAGCAGTTCATCGCCCAACGCGCCAACGCCGTGATGCTCGTGAGCCACGACCGCGCGTTCATCAACCACGTGACCAACCGCACGATTGAAATCACCTGCGGGCACATCAACGACTACCGCGTGGCCTACGACCAATACTGCATCCTGCGCGACGAGCGCCGCGAGCAACAGCTGCGCGCCTATGAGAACCAGCAGCGCGAGATAGCCGAGGCCCGCGACTTCATCGAGCGATTCCGCTACAAGCCCACGAAAAGCAACCAGGTGCAGTCGCGCGTGAAAATGCTCGAGAAAATCGTGCCCATCGAGGTAGACGACATCGACACGAGCCGACTCCACCTCAAGTTTCCGCCCTGCCTGCGCAGCGGCGACTACCCCGTCATCTGCGACGAGGTGGGCAAGAGCTACGGCCCCCACAACGTCTTCTCCGGCGTGAACCTCACCATCAAGCGCGGCGAGAAAGTGGCCTTCGTGGGCAACAACGGCGAGGGAAAATCCACGCTCGTCAAGTGTATCATGGGAGAGATCGGCTACGACGGCCGCCTCCAAATCGGCCACAACGTGCAGATCGGCTACTTCGCCCAAAACCAGGCACAGCTGCTCGACGGCGACATCACCGTGTTCGACACCATCGACCGCGTCGCCCGCGGAGACATCCGCCTCAAGATCCGCGACATTCTCGGCGCCTTCATGTTTGGCGGAGAGGCCGGCGACAAATACGTCAAGGTGCTCTCCGGCGGCGAGCGAAGCCGGCTCGCCATGATCCGACTGCTGCTCGAACCGGTCAACCTGCTCATCCTCGACGAGCCGACCAACCACCTCGACCTCCAGTCGAAGGACGTGCTCAAGCAGGCCATCAAGGATTTCGACGGCACCGCCATCATCGTCAGCCACGACCGCGACTTCCTCGACGGACTCGTCGACCGCGTCTACGAATTTGCCAACGGCCGCGTGCGGGAACACCTCATGGGCATCTACGACTTCCTCGAGCGAAAGCGGATGGAGAACGAAGGCATCACCGGCACCGCCTCCAATGTCAACCACCGCACCGCCACCAGCCCTTCGAAACCCGAACCGACACCCCCAGCATCCACTCCGGCGACGCCCGCAACCACCCGCAGCTACGAGGAGCAAAAAGAATACAACCGGCAGCTGAAGCGCGCGGAGAAGGCCGTCGAAAACGCCGAGGCACGCATCGAGGAACTGGAACAGCAACTGGCCGACATGGAGGCGAAAATGGCCACCGCTGAAGGCGCGGCCGACGCCTCGCTCTTCACGCGCCATGCCGAGTTGAAGCGCCAGATAGACGAGGCCGTAGAGGCCTGGGAAGCCGCGTCCGAACAGCTGGAGGCGCTCAAGAACTGAGCCTCAAGTTCCGTCGCAGCTACCCAATGTGACTCGCAGGCTGCAGCCAGCGCACAAAGCAAATGCCCCATGAGGCTTGTAGGGATGCCGTCTTCACACGCGGCAGTTGCCTCAGACGAATCATCGGGTAGCCCTCAGCGCCCGCGGCTGCCGCCATCGCCCAGCCAAGAGACTGCGCATCACCCGAAAAAGGGATACCATATATATAAGGAGCAAGCGGAGGATGAAACTTCTTTCGGCGAGGAGGAGGCTTCTTTCGGCAAGGAGGAGACTTCTTTCGGCAAGGAGAAGAAACATAGTCCGTCGGAGAGTCCGAAAATTGCTTTCTCCTCAATTCAGAATTGTTTTCACCCCAATTTAGAATTGTTTCCACCCCAATTTAGAATTGCTTTCACCTCAATTCAGAATTGCTTTCACCCCAATTTAGAATTGCTTTCACCTCAATTCAGAATAGGCGTTGGAGGCAATAATCCCAAGAGCTGGCGAAGGGAGATGTGAAAATGACGAAATTCAGCATCAATCGCCGGCAGCACCCGACTGAGACGACGAAAAGAACGCGCGTAGGGGCAGCGGTTCTCCCATGAAAACCAAGTCGTTAAAACCAATTTTATTCGCATCCGCCGCAAAATTCTAATGCCTACGTAAAACAAGAAATTGAAAGAAAAACGGCTATTAAAGATGTGAATTTACGCTAAAATGCGAGCAAAAAACTTGGAAGAAGAGAAAAAATATTGTATCTTTGCAAACATGAAGTTTGTGTCGAACAGACACAACAATATCCCCTAAGCCAACCTTCACGTATAAAAAATCATGGAGAAAACCCTCGTCATCCTAAAGCCTTGCGCCGTGCAGCGCGCCATCGTAGGGCAAGTGACTGCACGTTTCGAACAGAAAGGCCTGCGACTGGCCGGAATGAAGATGATGCAGCTCACCGACGAAATTTTGAACGTGCACTACGCACACCTCGCTGAAAAATCATTCTTTCAGCGCGTGAAGGACTCCATGATGGTGGCACCCGTCATCGTTTGCTGCTACGAGGGAGTTGATGCAGTGGAAACCGTCCGTACCATGACAGGAGCAACCACCTCCCGACGTGCGGCTCCAGGAACCATTCGTGGCGATTTCGCAATGAGTTTCCAAGAGAACATCATACACACATCCGACTCAATCGAGAATGCACAGGTGGAGCTTGCCCGCTTTTTCAAGCCCGAAGAAATCTTCGACTACGACCAAGCGACGTTCCAGTTCCTGTATGCCAACGACGAATTCTAAGTCGGCTGAGAGCAAATTCTGAGCAGGCATAGAACAAAACTCAAGCCTGCCAACGCGGGATAAGCATCGCAAGGTGACAATATAATCCGCAATCCAGCGCAGCAAGGACATCGCAAGATCTCCAAGCAAAGCGCAACCCAGCGCAGCAAAGACATCGAAAGATCTCCAAGCAAAGCGCAACCCAGCGCAGCCAATGTGTCGAGAAACGAAACGTAGCAGCCCGGCAGACTGTACGCCATCCGTTGAAAGACAATCACAAGCACGTGATTCAGACACATGGAAGATGCAGCGCAATCCTCCAACATCCGTCAATTTACTACCCTAAATAAACCCAAAACCAGTGATGATTAAAGCCATTGCACACATTATCGGAGTCGTCGCGCTCTCCCTTGTCGCTACCTCTGCTACGGCGCAAGACCTCATCGCCCGGCAATCTCCCGTGGATCGGAGAATGAATATGATCAACGCTGTCAAATTCGGAAAGGCGACAACGAAATCTACCGCAGACCTCAGCAATCCAGCTGCACACATCTACACCAACTGGACGGAAAGCTTCCGCAATGCGACAGGCTTCCTTGCAGCTGGCTCGCGAATCGACCTTCGCGGTTTCGTCATGCCGACTGACAGCCGTAAAGTAACCTCCAATTATGGTTCACGCTGGCACCGCCAGCACGAGGGAATGGACATCAAAGTCTATGTCGGCGACACCATTCGAGCCGCATTCGACGGCAAAGTTCGCATTCGCGACTACAACGGCGGCGGATATGGCTATTATCTCGTCCTTCGACACCCCAACGGACTGGAGACACTCTACGGACACTTGAGCAAGCAGCTGGTGGAAGAAGGACAGATTGTCCGCGCTGGAGAGCCCATTGGCCTCGGTGGCAACACGGGACGTTCGACGGGATCTCATCTTCACTTCGAGACTCGCATCTGCGGTACGCCCATCAACCCTGCGGAGATTTTTGACTTCGAGCATCAGGACGTGACAGGCAACTTCTACACCACGCGCCGCAACTATGGCAAGGAAAGCCAGCGCCCGTTCATGGAGACGCTCGCCGCGCACACTTCGAATGCTGAAGCAAGTTTTGTAGAGGTCGCTGCCGTACAGTCCGAACAGGCATCTGCCGAACCGCAGGAGGCAGAGGAAAGTGCACCGGCCACCACCAAGAAAGCGGCACCACAGCGCCGCGCATCCGCCGCACGCACACACAAAGTCCGTAAAGGAGACTCTCTTTACTCCATCGCCCGGGAGAATGGCACCACCGTAGAGAAACTTCTGCGAGCCAACGGGCTCAAATCAAACGCTGTTCTTCGCCCAGGACAGAGAATTAAGATCAACGAATTGTAGTTGCCAATCTGCGTGCTACGGGCAAGATGTCTTCTCTTTAGAACAAATTTTTCTCGCCTTTAGAGCAAATTCTTTTCGTCTATAGAGCAAACTCTTCTCGTCTTTAGAGCAAATTCTTCTCGCTGTAGAAACAGACGCCTGCCATTCAACAGACTTCCGGTCCTCATCAGGCGGACAGACTATTGCGGCACACGAATGTTCTGGCTGCCGAATCGTTGATGCCCGTTCTTCATATTACGCGCACTTCATTGTCGCCAAGAAGGTGACGGAATGCCTAACAAGACATTGACTTGAGATACAACGCTGTGCGTGGATTCCCATCCAAAATGGCGTAGACCAACGCCAGAAGCAATTGAACGGCACACCTGTCTATGCACGGATGTGGCTCTTAATGGCCATTGCTCTGCGCCAGAAACAATAGAACGGCACACCAGTCTATGCACGGATTTGGCTCTTAATGGCCACTGCTCTGCGCCGGAAACAATAGAACGGCACACCATTCCATGAGCGGATTTGCCTCCAATTGGGATTCAACGTGCCCCCGGATGGCTTAGGTAGAGCCCGCAAATATCTTCTCGGATTCACAATCAATCGAAATTCAGTGCACTGAGGCGAGTTTCCCATCTGCACAACAATTCTGTCATGGATACGCTTTCAAACGGACATCTGCGTGCTGAGGCAAGCTTTGGTTTGCGTACCCACCTGTTCTCGGATGCCTTTGGAAACGGACGTCAAGCCCCCAAACCGGACTTCAGGCCCAAGAAAGCGGACGTCAGACAGCCCGCACGGGAATCGCATCAGGCATCTGCAAGATGCCGAACCGCACTGTCAGTCCCATCTATCAGTCTGCGCTCACTCCTCGTGTCCGCAGACTTTTTTAATTCATTAGTTAGCTTCTCGCAGGATTTTGTTGTACTCGACGCTACATGTCCGCAGACTAATTTTTCGAATCATAGCGGTTTCTCGCAGCAGCTGTCGTACTTTGCCCAGCGCGGCCGCAGGTAGAGATTTAGAATCATAGCGGTTTCTTGCGGAACTTGGCGCTTTTGGTGCTGGGGGGGACGCAGAAACATGCAAAGAATCGCATCGGTTTCTTGCGGGACTTGGCATGTTCAGCGCTGGGTTGACGCAGAAACATACAAAGAATCGCATCGGTTTCTTGCGGGACTTGGCGCGTTCGGTGCTGGGTTGACGCTGAAACATGCAAAGAGTCTCGTCGATTCCTTGCGGGACTTGGCGCGTTCGGCGCTGGGGGGACGCAGAATCATTCAAAAAGTCTCGTCGATTCCTTGCGGGACTTGGCGCGTTCGGCGCTGGGGGGACGCAGAAATATTTCGAATATATAGTCTGTTTTTTGCGGATATTGTCGCTGTCGACGCTGCTTGTCCGCAGACTTTTTTCCGTTTATAGCCCATGCTCATCACGCTACTTATTCTCACATTCACCATCGCGGCCTTCATCCAGGGAAGGTTGCGCGGCGATATCGTTGCCCTTATTGCGCTCAGTGCGCTCATGCTTTTCGGAATCATCACGCCAACAGAGGCGCTTTCCGGTTTTTCTTCGCCCGTCGTCATCATGATGGTGGGACTCTTCGTCGTGGGCGGCGCCATCCTCCAGACGGGACTTGCGAAGGCCGTCTCGCAGCGCATCATGCGTCTGGCTGCCGGCAACGAGACGCGCATGTTCATTCTCGTCATGCTGACGACGAGTTTTATCGGTGCCTTCGTCAGCAACACCGGCACCGTGGCCCTCCTCATGCCCATCGTCATCAGCATGTGCAAGCAGTCGGGCACGTCGCCCTCGCGGCTGCTCATGCCCATGGCCTTCGCAGGCAGTCTCGGCGGCATGCTCACACTGATTGGTACTCCGCCCAACCTTGTCATCCATGAAGCCCTTGTCGACGCCGGCTATTCCGGCATGACCTTCTTCGGTTTCCTGCCCATCGGTCTCATCGCCATCACCGTCGGCATCGTCGTGCTGCTCCCCATGAGCCGCTACATTCTCGGCCGCAACAAGCGCAGTGCCGGCCACACACGTCACGAGAAGTCGGCCGACATGCTCATGGAGGAATACCAGCTGCAGCATCTGGCCGCCTGCCGCATCAGCGACAAGTCGAAGCTCAAGGGCCACACCATCGGACAGCTCAATCTGCAGCAGCGCTATGGACTGACGATTCTCGAAATCCGCCGCACGGAGCACCGCAGGCGCGGCATCTTCGCCAACGTCAACCAGAACATGGCGTGGGCCGACACGACGCTGACCGCCAACGACCTGCTCTTCGTCATGGGGCGCGAGGAGGACTTCCAGCGCCTGCTGACCGACTACCAGCTGGAGCGCATCGAGGACTCGCAGCTCGGATTCTACGACATCGGCGTGGCCGAACTCGTCGTCATGCCCTCCTCCAAGCTCGACGGCCTGACCGTGCGCGACTCGAATCTGCGGCAGCAGCACAACCTCAACGTGCTCGGCATCCGCCGGCAGACCAACCGCATCGTCTCCGAGCTCGGCAACGAGCGCATCCACGCCGGCGACGTCCTGCTCGTGCAGTCGACTTGGGAAAACATCCAGGCCGCCACTTCGCAAACCGAGGACTGGGTCATCCTCGGCCAGCCCGAGCAGCAGGCCCAGCGCGCCACCATCGACTACAAGGCGCCCCTGGCCGCACTCATCATGCTCGTGATGATCGTGATGATGGTGTTCGACTTCATCCCCGTGTCGCCCGTCACCGCCGTCATCCTCGCCGGCCTGCTCACAGTGCTCGGCGGCTGTTTCCGCAATGTGGAAGCCGCCTACCGCACGATCAATTGGGAAAGCATCGTCATGATTGCCGCCATGATGCCCATGTCGACCGCGCTGGAGAAGACCGGCGTGTCGAGCCTCGTCAGCGAGTTTCTCGTCAGCTCGCTCGGCGGTTTCGGACCCACCATCCTGCTGGCGGGCATCTACCTCACGACCTCCATCATGACCATGTTCATCTCCAACACCGCCACCGCCGTCCTCATGGCTCCCATTGCCATGTCGGCCGCCAGCAGCATCAGCGTCAATCCTTACGCCTA
This sequence comes from Prevotellaceae bacterium UBA1391, assembly GCA_002305265.1. Taxonomy (GTDB): domain Bacteria; phylum Bacteroidota; class Bacteroidia; order Bacteroidales; family Bacteroidaceae; genus UBA3839. The sequence goes on from DBQP01000018.1 coordinate 43,219, forward strand.
TCTGCTTGCCGTCACGCTCGGAGCCAGCATGTGCTTCGCCTCGCCCTTCTCGACGCCGCCCAACGCCCTCGTCATGCGTGCCGGTCAGTATTCCTTCATGGACTACGTCAAGGTGGGTCTGCCGCTCCAGCTCATCATGGGCATCGTCATGACCCTCGTGCTCCCGCTGCTCTTCCCCTTCTGACCGCCATCGGCCCGCGGCATGAGCGCCGCCGCGGACGACCGTATCGCTACGACCGCCGCCACAGGGCGAAGACCCGCGGCCTGCATCGGCATCGCTCCACTTTTGCAGTCGTTTTCCAGCGTCATCCTTTTCGGCGCGGAAAACGACTGCGCTAGTTTTCAAAAACCAACGCACTCTTTCCGACGCGCGAACGCACTCGTTTTTGGTCCGGCCACCGATGCGCCTGCATGGCCACGAGCCGCCGACAGCGAACGTGGGGCGACGCACGGATGTCGGCAGAGGTTTTTGAAATGGCGGGAAGGCCTTCGTGACATGGCGAGAAGGCCTTTGCAACTCGCCGAGAAGGCCTTTGCAACTCGCCGAGAAGGCCTTCGTGGGCGCTTGGGATGAGCGGGCGGGCGGGTCCAGCACGAATGGCCGGCACAGTTCCAGCGTCGGGCCTCAGTGGCAAGGACACACACTTTTTGAAAATTTCGTTCAAGATTGCGGAAAAGATGCGACGGGCCTCAGTGGCAAAGGCACACGCTTTTTGACAATTTTGTTCAAGATTGCGAAAAAAGATACGTCGGGCCAAGGGGGCAACGATGCACGCATTTTGACTTCCACTGCGATGGCTACGGTCATTCTGCAGTCGACACAGAGGCTGAAACACGACTTTTTGGGGTCTTTTCCATGTCAAAATGTTAAAAAACGGCTCAATGTTTGGCCATGTCAGCAAAAAGTCTTACCTTTGCACACGCAAATGAGAAGCAGCGCTGTTGCCTACTCAGAAAGCATACTACATCGCGGGGTGGAGCAGTTGGTAGCTCGCCAGGCTCATAACCTGGAGGTCGCATGTTCGAGTCCTGCCCCCGCAACTACATTTCAGACGCTCTGCAAGGTTTTCCTTGCAGAGCGTCGCTTCGTTTGTCGGCATGACGAGGCGGGATTGCCGGCAAGCGGAGGGTCGGACACGCGGCTGCGGCCCGGCACGGACGCCTCGCCCGGAGCGCTCCGGCCTGCCCTGCGGGAGACGGGAATGGCTCGGCGGGGGGCTGGGCGCATTTCACGCGCGCGAAACAATTATAAGTGAAATGCCGCCGTTGTGAAAAAATTTAAGTAACTTTGCACATTCCTTCACGGCCGCCACACGTGCGGAAGCCCACCAACAAACAGCGCAAAACGATGGCAACGAACCTTCAACACACCAACGAACAGTTTGAGGCAGCCATGGCCGGATGCCGCAAGGTGTTCGCCGCCAAGCTCCACGACTATGGCGCAGCGTGGCGCATCATGCGCGCCACTTCCGTCACCGACCAGATTCTCATCAAGGCCAAGCGCATCCGCAGTCTGGAGGTGAAAGGCGAGGCACTCGTCGACGAAGGCATCTTCCCCGAGTTCCAGGCCATCGTCAACTACAGCATCGTGGCCCTCATCCAGCTCCAGTTGGGCTTTGCCGACAGCAAGGACATGGATCCTGAGACTGCGCTCCGCCACTACGACCGATTCGCCCACGAGGCGCTGGCGCTGATGAAGCGGAAAAACCACGACTACGACGAGGCGTGGCGCATCATGCGCGTGAGCTCCTACACCGACATCATCCTGCAGAAGCTGCAGCGGACGAAGGAAATCGAGGGCAACGGCGGGCAGACGCTTGTAAGCGAGGGACTTGAGGCGAACTACCTCGACATGCTCAACTATGCCGTCTTCGCCCTCATCCAACTCACAGAAGCCGGAGCCACAGACGCATGACACAGTCCGTCGACACACCAGCCGTGCAGCCCGATGCTGCCGCCGAGGCCGCGCCCCAGGAGGCGAAGAAGGGCGGCCGCGCACCCCGCCGCGGGCGGTGGAAGGCGCTGGTCGTGAATGTCTGCCGCATGCTGCTGGCCGCCACGCTGCTCTTCTCCGGATGGGTGAAGGCCAACGACCCGCTGGGCGTCGTCATCAAGCTGGAGGAGTATGTACAGGCCCTGGGCCTCACGATGCCCGACGGCCTCATCCTGCTCGGCGGAAGCATCGCGATGGCGCTGTTCGAGTTCACCCTCGGCCTTGCCCTCCTGCTTCGTCTCAACCACCGGCTGACGGCCATCCTCACCCTTCTGTTCATGCTTGCGATGACGGTCGTCACGGCATGGCTCTACGCCACCGACGCCGTGAGCGACTGCGGCTGTTTCGGCGACGTCATCATCCTGTCGAACGGTGCCACGCTTCTGAAGAACATCTTGCTGCTGGCCGCCGCCATCGTCGTGATGCACGGACACCACCTGCAGGTGCGCTTCATCTCCACTAACTACTCCTGGCTCGTCTCGCGCCCTGCGATGGTGGGCATCGTGGCCTACGCCGTCTGGAGTCTCTACGCGCTGCCGCCCGTCGATTTCCGCCCCTTCTATGTGGGCGCCGACCTGCGCGCCGCCTATGAGGGAGCCGAGGCCCGGCTGCACAACAATGTCGACGTGCGCATCGTCTACACAAAGGACGGGAAGACCCTCGAGCTGGGACTGGACGACGACGACCCCGACTCGACCTGGACCTACGTCGAGACGCGGCGCATCCCGCGGCACTCCGCCACGCTGCGCAACGCCACATTCCTGTCGCACAGGGCCGACGCCGCCGGATTTGAAGCGCTCGACCCCGCGGCCGACGCCGATGTCACGCCCGACATCCTCTACGCCGACGTCCCCGTCCTGCTGCTCATCATCCCCGACATGCGCACCGCCGACCAAGGCTGCGCCGGCAGCATCAACCTCATCTACGAGTGGGCCCACGAGCAGGGCTACGGCTTCTACTGCCTCACGGCGTCGGACGCCGCCGCATTCGACGACTGGACCGACATGACCGGCGCCGAATATCCCCGCTTCACAGCCGACCGCCAGCTGCTCCAGACCATGCTGCGCGCCAACCCCGGACTCATGCTGCTGCAAGACGGACGCGTCGTGGCCAAGTGGAGCAACTGGAACCTGCCCGAGCCCGAAGACATCCCCTCGGCACTCCGCAAAGCGCCGTAGACACATCTCCCGAGCCTCAACAAGAACAACAGATACAAAGTTTCACAATCCCCAAAAACCCACAAGACAATGAGAAAGAAAATTGTTGCCGGAAACTGGAAGATGAACAAGAACCTCCAGGAAGGCATCGCGCTCGCCACTGAGCTCACCGAAGTCGTCAAGAATCCGAACTGCGACGTCATCATCTGCACCCCCTTCATCCACCTGGCCAGCGTAGCCGGCATCGTGAAAGGCAGCGCCATCGAGCTCGGCGCCGAGAACTGCGCCGACAAGGCCAGCGGAGCCTACACGGGCGAAGTGAGCGCAGAAATGGTGAAGAGCACCGGCGCAGCATACGTCATCCTCGGCCACAGCGAGCGCCGCGAGTACTACCACGAGACTCCCGAAATCCTCAAGGAGAAAGTGCAGCTCGCCCTCGCCAACGGTCTGAAGGTCATCTTCTGCATCGGCGAGAGCCTCGAAGAGCGCGAGGCCGGCAAGCAGAACGAAGTGGTCAAGGCTGAGCTCGAAGGCTCCGTCTTCAACCTCTCCGCAGAAGACTTCGGCAAGATCATCCTCGCCTACGAGCCCATCTGGGCCATCGGCACAGGCAAGACCGCCACAAGCGACCAGGCTGAGGAAATCCACGCGTACATCCGCTCCATCGTGGCCGAGAAATACGGTCAGGAAGTAGCCGACAACACTTCCATCCTCTACGGTGGCAGCTGCAAGGCAAGCAATGCGCCCGAACTCTTCGGCAAGCCCGACATCGACGGTGGCCTCATTGGTGGCGCCAGCCTGCAGGTAGCCGACTTCAAGGGCATCATCGACGCCTGGAACTAATTCCGGCCCGCTCAGGCAAATCATCCGCATTCAGTGCAACCTCACGCCCCACCGGCAGTGGGGCTGCACTGCAATGCCTCCACCCCAACCAGCACACTTATGCACAAGATTCTTTTCACAGCCCTTCTCTTCTGCTCCGCCACGAGCATGAATGCGCAGCAATTCATCGAACAGCTGGAGCGCGACACCGACGGACAAGGCACCATCACCGTGACAGAGGATCAACGCCTCACGAACATGATCAACACTGGCGACGTGTCTCTCGAGAAGCCCGCTGAGCCTGTGGACCTGAGCGCCACGCCCGGCATACACGTCATCACGCGGAAAAAAGTTCGTGGCTACCGCATCCAGATGTACTGGGGCAACTCCAGCCGATCCGACCAGCAGAAGGCGCTGAACATCGGCAACCGCGTGAAGGCGATGATACCCGGTATCGAATCCTACGTCACCTTCGAGTCACCGCACTGGCGTTGCCGCGTCGGCGATTTCCTGACGCGTGAGGAAGCTGCCAAATACCTGACTCAGCTACGCCGCATCGCCCCCGGCGCCATGATTGTCCGCAGCGAGATTCTCACGACGGCACAACCCTGACCGGCACACCCGCCGCGAGCGGAAGCCACGGCAATCCTCTATTGCAGCGACAGCCATGCTCTGCTGCAAACTTAGCAAGACGCTGCTATGACGACAGCGACACGCCGCTACGGACATAGCAAGACACAACCACGGCTCCAGCGACCGCAGGCCGCGGCTGTTCACAGACAAAACGCAGGAAGGCGCACCTTCCACTATCCAAACCACACGTATGGACCCAAAGAAAGCAGAACTGGAACATATCACCCAACGTTTCCTCCAGCTCATCGGCGAGACTCCGGAGCGGGAAGGACTGCATCGCACGCCGGAGCGCGTGGCCAAAAGCGTCCTCCAACTCACCTGCGGCTATGAGCAAGACCCCGCCGACGTACTCCTGCAGGCGCGCTTCAAGGAAGACTACAAGCAGATGGTGGTGGTCAAGGACATCGAATTCTACAGTCTCTGCGAGCACCATCTTCTTCCCTTTTTCGGCAAAGTGCACATCGGCTACATCCCCGACAACTACATCGTGGGCCTGAGCAAGCTCCCCCGCATGGTCGACATCTTTGCCCGACGCCTGCAAGTGCAGGAGCACCTGACGGTGCAGATCCGCCGCTGCCTCGAAGAGACGCTGCATCCGCGCGGCGTCATCGTCGTCATCGAGGCGCAGCACCTCTGCATGCAGATGCGCGGCGTGGAAAAGCAGGGAGCCACCACCCGCACCATCGACTTCTGCGGTGATTTTGCCGAAGCCGAGCGCAGACAGGAGTTCTTCCGCCTACTGCAGTGACGTGCCCTGCGCACACGCTGCCTCACCCTGCGCCTGCCGACTCCGCACAGGCCGCATTCCCCAACGCATACATTCCATCGGAACATGATCGACCAGCTCACCATCAGCCGCATCCTCGACGCCTCGCCCATCGTCGACGTCGTCGGGCAGTATGTCACGCTGCGTCGTTCCGGTGCCAGCTATAAAGGTCTTTGTCCGTTCCACGACGACAAGACCCCTTCCTTCTATGTCAATCCGGCGCGCGGCGTCTGCAAGTGCTTTTCCTGCGGGAAGGGCGGCAACGTCGTCGGATTCATCATGGAACAGGAGACGCTCAACTACGTCGACGCCCTGAAATTTCTCGCCCGCCGCGCCGGCATCGAGGTGAAGGAGAAGGAACTCACCGAAGAAGACCGTCGGGCGCAGAACGAGCGCGAGTCCATGTTCGCCGTCAACGAGTGGGCGTGCCGCTACTTCTCCGAAACCATGCAGTCGACGGAAGACGGACGCGCCATCGGCCTTGCCTACTTCCGGGCGCGCGGATTCCGCGACGACATCATCCAGAAATTCCAGCTGGGCTTCTGCCTCGACACCTGGGACACGATGTCGCAGGCCGCCATCGCCAAAGGCTACAAGGCCGACTTTCTCGTCGCCACGGGTCTCTCGACGAAGCGTGACAACGGCACGCTCATCGACAAATTCCGCGGCCGCGCCATCTTCCCCTGGATCAACCAGAGCGGGCGCGTCGTCGGCTTCGGCGGCCGCGTGCTCGACTCCCGCACCAAGGGCGTCAACCAGAAATACATCAACTCCCCGGCCTCGGCCATCTACGACAAGAGCCGGGAGCTCTACGGCATCTTCCAGGCGAAGAAGCAAATCTCGAAGGAGAACCTCGTCTACATGGTGGAGGGCTACACCGACGTCATCTCCATGCACCAGTGCGGTATCGAGAACGTCGTGGCCAACAGCGGAACCGCCCTCACCCATCCCCAGATTCAGCTGCTCAAGCGGCTCACGTCGAACGTCACGCTCCTCTACGACGGCGATGCTGCCGGTGTCAAGGCCGCGCTCCGCGGAACCGACATGTTCCTGGCCGAGGGCATGAACGTGAAAGTCTTGCTCCTGCCCGACGGACAGGACCCCGACGAGTTTGCCCGCCAGCACACCAGCGAGGAGTTCCGCGAATATGTCACGGCCCACCAGACCGACTTCATCCTGTTCAAGGTCCAGCTCCTGCTGGCCGAAGCCGGACGCGACCCGCGCAAGCGCTCCGAACTGGCCACGAACATGCTCCAGTCCATCTGTGTCATCCCGCAGGAAATTGTCCGCTCCAGCTACATCCACGAGTGCGCGGAGCAGATGAACCTGAGCGAAGACATGCTGCTGCGCGAGTGCAACCGCATGCGCCGCCGCTACCTCGAGGAGCAGAGCCTCGAGCGCCAGCGCGAGGCCGAGCGGCGCGAGCGACTTCAGGCACAGCAGCCGCAAGCCGAGGCCGACGACGCATCCGTGCCGCCGCCTGCCCACGAGGCACCGTTGGCACCGCCGCCCGAGGCGTGGACCGACATGCCGTCGGCACCGCTGCCCGACGTCCCCGCCGACCTCCTGCCTCCGCACGACATCCCCACCACCTCCGGCAACATCAGTGCCTTGCCCGACGGACTCATCCCGCCGCCCGAGCTGCGCGACGAGCGCCAGCCGCAGTTGCCCGACGAGCTGCTGGCCGCAGCGCCCGCACAGCCGCAGGCCGTCAGCCCGTACCCCAGCGAGCTCGAGCGCGCCTTCAGCGCCGCCCCCTCGTCGAAACTCACCGAGATCGAGCTCCTCATCCTGCGCGAAGTGCTCCGCTACGGCTCCGACACCATCCTCACCGTCGCTCCCGACGGCACCGACACGCCGACCACGATCGCCCAGTTCGTGGCCGACCAGCTCGCCATCGACGGGCTCAACTTCAGCCAGCCGCTCCACACCGCCGTCCTCCACACCGCGCTCAACGCCATCAGCCGGCTCGGCGCGCCCACGCCCGACGGGCACAGCGCTGCCGACGACGCTTCCCAGCCGACACAGGCCGAAGCCCGCCAGCGCACCTACATGCAGGCCTTCACCTACAATGCCGACCTGCACATCGCACACCTCGCCTCCGACCTCCTGTCGGAGCGCTACCAGCTGAGCAAACTGATGCAGACGGGCGAGACCACCGACATCGGCGCCAACATCTCCCACCTCATGCTCGACTACAAGCTCGAGATTCTCAACGTGCGCATGGCCGCGCTCCAGCGCGAGATCAAGCAAGACGCCACGGCCGCCAATCCACAGCGCGCGAGAGAGATTTTCAAGGAGATGGCCGACATCACGCGCATCAAGCGCGCCATGAGCGACCTGCTCGGACAACGCATCATGTAGCCGCATCCGCACAACGCGCGGGGCGCACCGGAATCCATCCCGATTCCGATGCGCCCCGCGCCGTTTACTCTCCTTTGCCCTCCTATCGGTGGGCGTTCCGGCCCGTTTCAGGCCGCTTTTCCGTCGTCCGTCTGCCTGCCGCAGCCGGATTCTCCGGACGTGGCCGCCGCCAGTCGTACTGGTCCGGCCACTGGAGCTCCATCCGCAGTTCGGGCGGATCCAGCACAAACTCCTTCATGTAGTCCGGCTGCCGCGCCATCTCCTGCTCCATGCGCTCCTGCAGGATGCTCTGCTCCGAAGGCAGCACCTCGCACCTCACACGCATCACCCCCGGCCCGATCATGTTCAGTTCACGCGCTGCCGCCCTGCTCACGTCAATCACGCGGTCGCGGCCGAAGGGGCCACGATCGGTCACGCGAACCGTCACGCTCCGCCCGTTGGCCACGCCCGTCACACGCAACAGCGTGCCGAACGGCAACGAACGGTGCGCACACACGAAGTCGTTCTTGTCGTACACCTCGCCCGACGACATGCGTCGGCCGTGCATCCGGTCCGAATAGTACGACGACATGCCCTCAAACGCCTGCTGCGCCCGCATCCCGCAGGCCATCAGCAGACACAGCCACACCGCCGCCATCCTGCATGGCAGCAGGCGACGGAAGCCGGCGAAGAGAGAAAAAAGAGAGTGAGAATGTTTCATGGAAGTGGTGTCAAGTCAGGCCCCGACAAGCGGAAAAGAGTCTGGCGGGCGCACACTCAATTTGCGAATGTACACATTTTCAGCCTTTCCACCACAATTCCGCCCTCATTTTAACACATTTTACCGCTCCCAGCCACCCAGCGCCATTCCTTTCCCTCCCGCTCTCCGCCCCGCTCCGACAGCACCCGTCCGCCCCGTGCCCAGCTTTTCCCAGCCACCCCGCGCCCACCGTCAGTGGGCCGACGTCGCCCCCTCCCTCCGCCAGTCCGCTTCCCCTCGTTCCACACGAAGGCCTTCCCGCAGCATCACGAAGGCCTTCTTGCAGCATCACGAAGGCCTTCCCACAACGGCCACGGCGTCTGCTTCGCCCGCCCCGCGCGCCGCCCAAGTGCGGTGACGGCGCAGTCCGTCCCCCGCCCGCCAACACCCGCAGCACGCCCCGTGCGTCGCTCCACCGCCCGAAACCCACCGCGATTGTGCAAGACATATACTACTAAGAACCAAATAGTTGACCACGCGAAAAAGAAAAGAGTGCATAACAAATTTGCTACATTCGGAATTTTCTCTTAAATTTGTACACGAAAACAACACAGGCCGCAGCCCTGCCCCGCAGTCTGCTGCCGCCGACCCATCAAACATTCTGACGAACCATGCCAGTCTCAAAGACCAGAAACATGCTGGTAGACGTAGCCCGCCAGCTCTTCGCCAAAAACGGTTTCGAGAACACGACGATGAACGACATCGCCCTTTCTTCCAACCGCGGACGGCGTACCCTCTACACCTATTTCAAAAGCAAGGAGGAAGTCTACTATGCCGTCATCCAGACCGAGCTGGAACGTCTGTTCGCCCGCATGGAGGAAGTGTCGCGGCTGAGCATTCCGCCCGAAGACAAGATCATCCAGCTCATCTTCGCCCATCTCGACGTGGTGAAGGATGCCGTCTACCGCAACGGCAACCTGCGGGCCGAGTTCTTCCGCGAAATCTGGAAGGTGGAGTCCGTGCGCCGCAGCTTCGACCGCATGGAGGTCTCCCTCTTCCGCCGCGTCATCAACGAAGGCATCGACAAAGGCTCCTTCCACGTGCGCAACTCGCGCCTCACGGCCGAGATCATGCACTACTGCCTCAAAGGATGCGAAGTGCCCTACATCTTCGGCCGCTATGCCGCCAAGGGCCCCGACGAGCTCTACCCCTACGTGCGCAACATGGTGCTCCGCCATTTCGGCATGACCTACCGCAGCAACGCCGCCGACATGTACCCCATCTGACGCCCGCCGGCGCACCGCAGGCCCCGTCCGCAACGCAGCTGCCCCAAGCGGCGGAGCCAGTGCGCGGCCGCGGACCGACGCCTCGCGTGCTACGACGGACGCGCCCCACCCAACCACGAAATCCTCACCCGCAGGAGGACGCCCCTATCCTTCTGGGAACATACACACTCAAACCTAAAAAACAGCAAATGGGACTTTTAACAGGTAGAACCGCACTCATCACAGGTGCTGCCCGCGGTATCGGCAAAGGTATCGCGCTCAAATTCGCCGCAGAAGGCGCAAACATCGCATTCACCGACCTCGTCATCGACGAGAACGGAAAGGCCACGGAGGCTGAGATCGCCGCCCTCGGCGTGAAGGTCAAGGGCTACGCCAGCAACGCCGCCGACTTTGCCCAGACCGAAGCCGTCGTCGCTCAGGTAAAGGAAGACTTCGGCAGCATCGACATTCTCGTCAACAACGCCGGCATCACGAAGGACGGTCTGATGCTCCGCATGACCGAAGCGCAGTGGGACGCAGTGATTGCCGTCAACCTCAAGTCGGCCTTCAACTTCATCCACGCGTGCACGCCCATCATGATGCGCCAGCGCGGCGGCAACATCATCAACATGGCCTCGGTGGTCGGCGTTCATGGCAACGCAGGCCAGTGCAACTACTCCGCCTCGAAGGCCGGCCTCATCGCTCTGGCCAAGAGCATCGCGCAGGAGATGGGCGCCAAGGGCATCCGTGCCAACGCCATCGCCCCCGGCTTCATTGAGACTGCCATGACGGAAGCACTGTCCGACGACGTGCGCCAGGCATGGGCACAGAAGATTCCGCTCCGCCGCGCAGGCCAGGTGGAGGATATCGCCAACACGGCCCTCTATCTCGCGTCCGACCTCTCCTCCTACGTCACCGGTCAGGTCATCGAAGTCGACGGCGGCATGAACATGTAATCCGCAACACCGCAGAACCCGTCGAAGGATCCGGAACGAGACGAGGGGCACGGCTTCAGCAGCCGCCCGCCCCGGCGTGTCCTTTCGGGTCCTTCGTCCATTTTTTCCCCAGCCACCCTCCAAACCCCACCCACGTGCAAGTACTCTACGAAGACAACCACATCATCATCGTCAGCAAGGAAGCCGGCGAGATCGTACAAGGCGACAAGACCGGCGACACGCCCCTCTCCGACGTCGTCAAGCAGTACATCAAGGAGGCCTACGCCAAGCCCGGCAACGTGTTTCTCGGCGTCGTCCACCGCCTCGACCGCCCCGTGAGCGGCATCGTCGTCTTCGCCCGCACCAGCAAGGCACTGGCGCGCCTGAACGAGATGTTCCGCCAGGGCGAGGTGGAGAAGACCTACCGCGCCATCGTGCGCGACACGCCGCCGGAGCCCGAGGCCACGCTCACCGACTGGCTCGTGCGCAACGAGAAACAGAACAAGTCGTACGTCAGCGCCCCCGAGGCGAAAGGAGCAAAGAAAGCCGTGCTCGACTACCGCACCATCGGCCGCAGCGACCACTACTCCCTGCTCGAAATCAACCTCCACACCGGCCGCCACCACCAAATCCGTTGCCAGCTGGCCCACATCGGCTGCCCCATCCGCGGCGACCTCAAGTACGGCGCACGCCGCTCCAACCCCGACGGCAGCATCTCGCTCTGCGCGCACAGCGTGAGCTTCGTCCACCCCATCAGCCAGAAGCCCATCCACGTCGTGGCCCCGCTGCCGGCCGACCCCCTCTGGGCGAAATTCTCCTGACCGCCAGCCCACGCACGCTCTCAAGCCATTCCCCCTCCGCAGAAGCGCATCCGGCCCCGCCGCCCGATGCGCTTCTGCCGCTTGCGGGGAGAAGCCGACGGGCGCATCGACCGGAAAAAACGAACGCAGTCGTTTTGGAAAACGAACGCAGTCATTTTGGAAAACGAACGCAGTCGTTTTCCGCTGCCGCGCTCCTGCCAGCAGGCAGGGCGCAGCAGCGCACGCGGCGAGGGAGCGGGAACGAGTTCGCCAAGGCGCAAAAAATGCAACAGGGTTGCAAAAAGAACGGACTACCTTTGCAGCGAAATCCAACGACGAGGCAGCGCATTCCAGCACCGGCACGCCCCCAAGTCCGCCTGCCGCCGGCGGCAGCACGCGCAGCACAGCGGGCCGGCAGCGCGGCGGAAAGGGCTCCGGCCTGTGCCCGACGCAAACGTCCCCCGCGGCGAATCCGCCGGAAAAGAATGCCGCCTGCCTCCCCAAACACCCACATCCATGCACACATCCCACAACAAGAAACTCCAGAGAATCCTACTGGCTGCCGCCCTGCTGGGCGTGGCGGCGGTGGTCGACCACTACACAGCGCTGCCGATGTGGCAGACGCTCTGCCTCTACCTCGTGCCCTACCTCCTGGCGGGCTACGACGTGCTGGCCGAGGCCTGGGAAGGCATCGCCGAGGCCGACCCCTTCAACGAGAACCTGCTGATGTCTGTCGCCACCCTCGGTGCGCTGGCGCTGGGCTTCGTGCCCGGCGGGACACCGGAGTTTGCGGAGGCCGTCTTCGTGATGCTCTTCTTCCAAGTGGGCGAATACTTCGAGCACGTGGCCGAGGAGCGCAGTCGCGGGGCCATCTCGTCGCTGCTCGACATGCGCCCCGACGTGGCCCACGTGGAGCGCGGCGGGCAGGTGGAGGACGTCGCACCCGCTACTGTCGGCATCGGCGAAATCGTAGTCGTGCGGCCCGGCGAGCGCATACCGACGGACGCCACTGTCGTGGAGGGTGCGGGCCTGCTCGACACGGCCAGCCTGACGGGCGAGAGCATGCCGCAGTCCGTGGGCCCGGGCAGCACCGTGCTGTCGGGCTGCATCAACCTGAGTGGGGTGCTGCGGCTGCGCGTGGAGAAGTCCTTCGGCGAGAGCACGGCGTCGCGCATCATCGAACTGGTGGAGCACGCGGCCGCGAACAAGTCGGAGCAGGAGGCCTTCATCCGCCGCTTTGCCCGCGTCTACACGCCCATTGTGGTGGGGCTGGCCTTGCTGCTGGCCGTCGTGCCGCCCTTTTTCGCCGACAGCTATGGCGCCGCCTTCCCGCTGTGGATGAGCCGCGCGCTCATCTTCCTCGTGGTTTCCTGCCCCTGCGCCCTTGTGGTGTCGGTGCCGCTCAGCTTCTTCGCCGGCATCGGCGGCGCCTCCCGGCTGGGCATCCTCATCAAGGGCGGCAACCACATCGACGCGCTGGCACAGGCGCGGGCGGTGGTTTTCGACAAGACCGGCACGCTCACTCGCGGCACCTTCGAGGTGCAGTCGGTGCATCCCCGGGGCCTCGGCCGCGAGGAACTGCTGCGGCTGGCCGCGCGGGCGGAACGGCACTCCACCCACCCCATCGCGGTCAGTCTGCGGCAGGCCGCCGGCGCTGAGGCGGAGGGCGGCAGCGTGGCCGACGTGGAGGAACTGGCCGGACGGGGCATCCGCGCCACGGTGGACGGCATCGAGGTGTGTGCCGGCAATGTCCGCCTCATGCAGGAGCTGGGGCTTCAGCCCGACGAGCCGACGGCCGGCGGAACGGCCGTGCACGTGTCGGCAGGCGGGGCATACGCCGGCTACATTCTCATTGCCGACCAACTGAAGGAGGACGCGCGCAGTGCCGTTGAGGCCCTGCGGCAGGCCGGCGTGGACCGCATCGTCATGCTCACGGGCGACCGCCCCGAGGCGGCGGCGGAAGTGGCGGCAGCGCTGGGCATCGGCGAGGTGCACGCCGCGCTGCTGCCGGCCGACAAGGTGGCCGCCGTGGAGAAGCTGCTGGCGGAAGGAGATGCGGGGAAAGGAAAAATCGTCTTCGTGGGCGACGGCATCAACGACGCGCCCGTGCTGATGCGGGCCGACGTGGGCCTGGCCATGGGCGCGCTGGGCAGCGAGGCGGCCATCGAGGCGGCGGATGTGGTGCTGATGCACGACCGCCCGTCGGACGTGGCCGCAGCCATCCGGCTGTCGCGGCGCACGCTGGGCATCGTGCGGCAGAACGTGTGGCTGGCCATCGGCGTGAAAGTGCTCGTTCTGCTGCTGGCCGCCATCGGAGCGGCGCAGATGTGGATGGCGGTCTTTGCCGACGTGGGGGTGACGGTGCTCGCCGTGCTCAACGCCATGCGGGCATTGCGCATCCCGTCGGCTGGAAAGCGGATGCCGCAGCCTGCGGCGCGTGAGATTGCGCACGGGGCGTGATGCCACTCTCGATATTTCTTCGTACCTTTGCCACGACTCACCCGCCGCCCGCTCGGGGCAAAATCCTCTTAGACACATGGCTACATACGACATTCGCCCGCTGCAGCTCCGCATGCTGGACGACCTTCTGGAAATCGACCGCACGCTGCGCGCGCATGGTCTGCGCTACTACATGGTGTCGGGCACGATGCTCGGTGCGGCGCGCCACAAAGGCTTCATCCCCTGGGACGACGACATCGACCTTGGCATGCCGCGCGCCGACTACGAGCAGTTGCTCGCCCACTGGCGCGAATGGCTGCCGCAGCCGCTCGAGCTCGTATGTCCGGAGGAAGACGCGGACTATCCGCTGCCATACGCGAAGATTCAGAACGCGGAAACCACGGTGGTCGAAAAAACCTATCGAGGTGCGCCCGGAGGCATCTTCGTCGACGTGTTTCCGCTCGACGGTGTGCCGGAAGGCCGCGTGGCCCGATGGTGGCACTTCCGCCGCTTTCTGGTGCTGCGCAAGCTCGTCTACTTCATCTACCGCGACCCCTTCAAGCACGGCCGAGGCATGCGCTCGTGGTGGCCGCGCATCCTGCAGTCGCTGTTTCCGCGGCAGGCCACACAGCGCCGGCTGCGCCGGCTGCTGATGTCGGTGGACTTCGACGGCGCGCGCTACGTGTCGGAACACTACAACGGCAGCACGCTCTACATGCCGCGCTCCTACTTCGGAACGCCGACAGCGTATGATTTCGAGGGGCACAAAATCCTGGGCGTGGCAGAGGCCGACGCCTATCTCACGCGCGAATACGGCGCTTGGCGCGAGCTGCCGCCAGTAGAGAAAAGGCATCAGCACCATTTCCACTACCTCAACCTGCACCAGCCCTACCGCGCATACAAACCCACGGAAGCGCAGCCGCCGCAGGAATAGGCCGAGACAGCCGCGGCATGCAACGCCGCGGCACATGGCAGCAGAGCCCCCCGACCGCATCTCCGGCGCGCAGGACGAGGCTGCAGGAAAACCATGAAAAACACATCTGGAAGGCAGCCCCCAACACAGCAGGCCGAACCCGACAAGCACATGCGGCGCGCAGGAAAGACCTTCACACCGCACTGGGAAACCAATCGAAAGACATCAGGAATAAGCGCGGAGGCAAGAATTGTCTTCCGCTTGCCTGCATGACGACAGCCGCATCAGCCGACGGCATGCTGACTGGGAGGATAGCCCATTTTTTTCTTGAAGGCCCGGCGGAACGTGGACGTGGCTGTGAAACCACAAGCGTCCGCCACATAGTCGAGCGTGTATTCTGGATGTTCACACATCATAGGGAGGGCCTTCCGCTCAATGCGCAAGCCGTTGACATAATCGTAGAACGTCTGCTGAACGACGTTGGTGAAATAGGAATTCAGATAGGTGCGGTTGGTATTGAAGCGGACAGCCAGCTCACTGACAGTCAATCCCTTTCTGAGATAGAGTTCTTCCTCGCACATGACTTTCTCGAAGCACGCGGCAAAGGGAAAATTGTAGGGCGCATCCTGGTCCTTTTTCTTGCATTCCGAGACAATCTCCTGCAGTTCCTCCTGGCTCAGGGGCTGCAGCGCAAGACACCTGCGGATGAACACATGCCAGGCAAGCACGCTGACCAAATTGTAGACACCGTCCATCCATGGAGACTGCCTGAGCGTCACATAAAGCCAGAACAGCTGAAGCAGGACGTAGAAGGCAAAAACAAGAGGCATCCAAGAGAGGTCGATGTCGTTGAGAGAGGAATAATTCTCCCGCACATACCGGCTGTAACGCTTGGCCCAACGATAGGCCATCGCCAACGTAATGACGGAAAAGAGAATGAGAAAGACCATGTAGGCGATATGGATTGCCACTCCCCGGTGCAAAAAGCCGAGCAGGACAAAGAGGGGAAACGGCGAAAGCCACCAGGACAGCTTTCTCCATGTGATCCAGCCGGGGCGCGTCAGTTCCAGCAGCAGCAATGAAAAACACACCGCACAGACGCCGTCGAGATAAGCTACCGCGCGAAGATTCTCACCGACATAGCGCTCGGGGTGCACGAGCCAGAGGTCTTTCATGAGCAGCAGTGCCCACATCAGCAAAGTCACACTGATGATGCGGACAAATCGGCGCGCATCCTTTCTGCGCCAAAGGTGAAGGCCACAGAAGAAAAAATAAGCCGTTGCAAACCCGTTTGTGTAGACATACCATTCCATAGGCTCCAGCAATGTTTGCCAGCAAAAGTAAAAAAAAGTTTTGAATACGCACCGTGATTCTTAAAAATTGTCCAAAAAGGCGACGTTTTTGTTTCAATGAGCGTCCAATCTGCTTTCAAAAGGCATCAGTCAAGTAGCAGACCATTAAATTTGCAAATGAAACAACAAACGCTGGAAAACGAAGCATCAAACACTGCGCCATGCGCTTGGAGAGCACAACGCATGCGCTTGTAGAATAAAGAGCATGCGCTTGGAGAGCACAGAACATGCGTTTGGAGAATATAAAGCATGCGTTTGGAGAATTATAGCACGCTCCAACCGAGAGCGTCAGCACAGCCATTGAAAAAACAAAAAGTCTTTTTTCAAAAGGATCAGATACCATCAACAAGAACGCAAATACGAAAGTTATGGATTTTTTCAAGCACCTCAGATCCAAAGGTTCAACCTACGACGGACAGGGCGATGAGCGCCAAGGATTCATTGACAACGTCTTCATCAACCTGGAGAAGGGCTGTCTGCTGCAACGCTTTCCGTACGACAACCTGAGCACCGCCGCAAAAGTCACGGTTCAGGAAGGGCAACAAATGGTGTTCATGTCGGAAGGAATGTACTCTGAGACGTTCCTTCCAGGCAGCCACACGCTCACCACCAACAATATTCCTTTCCTGGAAAAAATCATGAACATCCCCTTCGGTGGAAGGTCGGCATTCAAGACCACACTGTTCTGCGTCAGCACGAAACGTCAGCGCTTTGCAGGCGAGGATGCCGGATGGGGCGTCGGACTGACCATCCGCGACTACACGCTGAGCGACGAAGGCGTCACCATCAAGGTCGGCGCATACGGCAGCTACGAGTTCAGAATCACCAATGCCATCGCCTTCATCCGCGAATACAGCGGCACAGAGCACGCCATCTATCTCGATGACTTCGCAGAGGAATTCAGTTCCGCCATCAGCCAGCGCGTCACGACAGCCATCAGTCGCTTCTTCAGCCTGCGCAAGACAAGCATCACCGACGTCAACAACTACATTGCCGAAGTCGCCGACTTTGCCAAGAAGGAGGTGAACGAATATCTCGAGGACTACGGCATCGAGTTGACCAAGTTTGATGTCGAGGGCATCAACCCGATTGAGAGCGACCCGAACTACCAAAGAATTCTCGAAGCACAGACGGAAGCCGGCGCCATGGATCTCGAAAGCCGCGCACAAGCCCGCAAGCGGCAGCGTGAGGGCTACAGCTACCAGCAGGAGCGCCAGTTCGACGTCATGGAGACGGCAGCAGGCAACGAAGGTACTGCGGGTTCGGTGATGGGCGCAGGCATGGGGCTCGGCATGGGCTTCGGCGTAGGCGGCGTGATGGGAGGAATGATGGGCCAGATGGCCGGCAACGTAGCGTCGGCACAGCCGCAAACACCGCCTCCGCCACCGGCGCCGATGCAGATCTACGTATATATCAACGGACAGCAAACAGGACCGTGCGACGAGATGGCTTTGCGCCAACTGCATGCACAGGGACAGCTCACCGGCCAAACGCTTGTCTGGAAAGCAGGCATGCCCGGATGGGCCGCCGCCTCCACCCTTCCCGAACTGGCTGCATTCTTCCAGCAGACACCACCGCCGCCACCACCGCCGCCCGTTCCGCCCACAATGTAGAAGTCATTCGACGCTCATCTCGCACGCCTTACGACAAGCGTGAATGCTTCGGAGTATCTTCGTAAGCGCTTTCCAATACTTTCGAAAGCGTCTTCTCATTCCTCCGAAAGCGTCTTTTCATTCCTCCGAAAACGTCTTGATATTCTTTCAAAAGCGTCATGATTTTCCTCCGAAAACGTCTTGATATTCTTTCAAAAGCGTCATGATTTTCCTCCGAAAGCGTCTTCTCGTTCCTCCGAAATCGTCTTCATATTCCTTCACCATTGCGCCTTCTTATCCCCCGCAACAATGAAAAATCCGTTCTATGCCTGGCTCACGCCTATTCTCGCAGTCGGAGTGACCATTCTCGGCTTTCTTATTCTCAAGCCTGAAGAGCCGACAGCCGTCTATTGGATCAATCTCATCTATTCACTCTGCCTCGTCGTGCTTTTCTTCATTTGGCTCAAATGGGGCCGCTGGAGCTCACGT
Organism: Prevotellaceae bacterium UBA1391; assembly: GCA_002305265.1. Lineage (GTDB taxonomy): Bacteria > Bacteroidota > Bacteroidia > Bacteroidales > Bacteroidaceae > UBA3839. The sequence continues at coordinate 61,418 of DBQP01000018.1, forward strand.
TCTGTCGACGAGCAGACGCTCTACTTCCGCGTTTTTCTCGGCGTGGGAACGCTCTACTACATCATTGCCGCCGTTGTCTGGATGCTGTTCTTTCTCCTTTGGAGCACGGAAACCGGACAAAAGCTGCTCACCATCCACTTAGGCTTGTCAAAGCTGCTCGCAGCTTTGCCCGAACCCTCGGTCAACATCTACCTGCTCGGCATCCTGCTACTGACGGTCCTTTGGATTGTCATTGCATCGATTGTGGGACGTCACGACGTCGTCTACAACACGCAACAAACGGCTCTTGAGCAGGCCACCGACGACGTTCGCGCCTTTGTGGCCGAATTGAAGGAGCAGGCCGAGCAGCACCAGCATCCCGACACGCTGCGCCGCTGGAAAGCGCTCATCAGAGAAGCCGAGTCGGTGCCGCCCGCAAGATTTGGCGAGCAGAAGGACCGGTTGACACGCAAGGCCGAAGAACTGATGAAAGCCACTGACGCAGAAAAAACGTCCCACGCTGACACAAGAGAAAACGACATTCACTGAAGAAATCGTCTGTCACTGAAGAAATCGACCCCCACTGAATCAATCATAACCCCCCGAAGATACATCGCCCATGGCACAACTTACCATCAACCAATGCCAGAAATGCGGAAAGATTCTGGCCCCCGGCGTCACGAAATGCGGCAAATGCCACACCGAGCACAGCCTACAGCCGACAGTCGTCAACCCACTCCGGTTCACTCCCGCCGAGGCTGCCGAGTACCGTAGCCAGTTTGAGGAGCAAGTGAAGGCCTCGCCCAATGACACCAATGCGCTCTTCGCCATGGGACTCACCTACCTCGGTCTCAACAACTACGAACTGGCCAACGAGAATTTCCGCAAGGCTGTCGACCTCACACCCGCCAACCCCGACGTCTACTACTACTATGCGCTGTCGCTCTTCGCGCATCGTTCGCCCGTCTCGCTGAGCAATCTCGAAGCCGAGCGCATCGAGATGTGGCTGCAGACCGCCATCAAGATACAACCCAAGCGCAAGTACCTCATCCTCGACATGTTGCTGCTGCAAGGCGCCTTCAAAGGCAAAGGAAAGGCTGTGCCGGCCGGCAGGCCCGAACCGGAGGACCTCCTCCGCCAGGCACTCGTGACGGTGCAGGAAGAGGACGAACTGTTTGAGATTGAGCAGCATGTGACCATCACCGACGAGCGCAACCAGGAGTTGCTGTCCCAGCTGCGCGGAGAAAACGCATCCCCCGCTGGCTACAACAACTATCTGGAGCAAAGCCTTGCAACCTATGCCGACCTCTGCGACTACCCCAAAGGCAAGGACGACATGCAGACAACAGAAGAGGGCGTGCAACGGCTGCTGGACCCGCAGGAGCGCGAGCGCTTCTTCAGCGTCATCTACCCGCCCCAAAAGCCCGAGAAAGAATCCATGGAGTCGTTCTTCAGACCCCTGTGGAACAGCATCAAGAAGACCGTCCTCGCCATCGTCCTCTTCTTCATTGCGCTGATCGTCATTGCCATTACAGACTGGATGCCCGACAAGACCGTCTACCGCGATACGCCCGAGACGTACGTGGAGGCCAACTACCCCGACCTCAGCGCACAGGAGAAGCGGGCCAAGATCGAGGAAGTGACCGCACAACGTGCCGAGCAGGCCACGAAAGACAGTCTGTTCGAAGCCGAAAACACAGTCGTCGCATGGCGCTACGAGGACCCCGAGCAGGACAAACAAAAGATCGCTTGGGGCAAACCGACGGAAGAAGAACTGGCCGAACTGCCTGCCAGTGTGACCGAAGTGGAATACGGCGGCATTGCCAAAGGCTGGCGCATGTGGGCCACCCTGATCATTATCCTGGCGGCGCCCCTGTGGTGGATTGTCAGCGTCATCATCACCTTCCGTCGCTATTTCAGCGAGTGCAGCAGGCGTCGTCAGCGCAACCAGATGAGGGAGAACAACTACCGCGAAGCCGTCATTCTATACGCCCATCGCCCCACCGTGGCCGACTACATGCGCTTCTGCCAACTCTATGTCGGCCCCAACGCCGGACTCGTGCCCGAGGGCGACGTACTGAGCACCGCCCTCCGGCAGGCCGGCATCAGCGAGGCCGACATCACCAAGGGAAAGGTGTATCTCTTCAACTGCTTCTTCGACTGTCTGGACGATGGCACCGAAACCGACAATCCCGAAGTCGTACTGCGCCACATGGGCCTCAACGTGGCGGTGGCCATGACCGATCAGGTGCTCTACATGACTGGCATTTGGGACACCACTTCGCCTTCCTTGCCATCATTCAAGATTTCCAGCGTCATGTACAGTCAGATTGCTCTCTTCGAGAAGACGGAAGACCAAATCATCATCCGCTCCAACCAAGGCGCGGAGCTCGCCCCCATCACCACCCATTGGGGCGATTTGCCCAGCCTCTTCCAGTATCAGAGCACCGAGCAAGGCGACGTACTGACCTACAGCCGCACGCGCACCACCAACCGCGACGAGTTCTACCGTTCGCTCATCGACATGCATGGCCGCTACAACAAGCAATAGCCTGGCCACGCGCCGCCAACCCCGCAAGACGCTACACGCCTTTTTCTCCGCCATATCCAACCTTAACAACACATTTTAATCCCCATCTGCATGAGTCTCACCGACAATTCCTTCTCCCGCTTCTTGCTCTCAGGCTTCGGCCTGGGCGTACCCGCCGCAAAAGCCGTAGGCATCGCCATTTTCATCCTGCTGCTCGGCGTCATCATCCTCATCTGGATCATCAAGAACATCTACAAACTCGTTCTTTCCATCCAGCGCGCCGGAGCGCCCGACTTCAAGCAAGGGCCCTATCGCGTTCGCTTGGAACAAGTAGGCCCCGTTCCCGACCAACTGTTCAAGGAACTCAACGAAATCAGCGGCTTCCGTCCGTCGCTCTCCAAGAAACTGATGGACAAAGCGCCCATCGTCATTGCCTATGGCTGCGACCAACAGATGGCCGACGACTTCGTGACGGTGCTCAGCAACGCTGGTGCCACCCTCACCATCGAGCGATGACCGCTGCATCCGATTTTGCCTCAGCTGTTGCGTTCTTGCATCCGCCCCGCATGGCAGCACCACCCTCTCCTCGTTTCTACAGCCGCACTGGAGATTCCCATTCGCCCCATGGGCAGCTGTTAGACCAGAAAGGCCCGCATCCGTCCGATGCGGGCCTTTCTCATTTGCGGCACCTAACGCGCAGCGCTGCGCACTGACGGGCTACGGAGCCTGTGCGCCACCGGCATGGATGCTGGCAGCGGAGGACGCTCCGACGACAGCGGGCGCACGGCACCGCGGCGTGCGTGTCCAATCGCCGTAAAAAAACGAAGGCCTTCGAAACAAAAAACGAAGGCCTTCGATATTCAACCCCAAAAATGTGGACAGCCCATGCGGCAGCAGGCGAGGGGGAAAGAAACTGCACAGTGGAGGAAATCCCAATGAAAAGCTAAGGGGAATGAGTCTGCAAGGTGATAAAAAAACAGTTGCAGGCGGAGGGGGAGGAAAAAGCAAGCAGGAGAAATCCAGCTGCAGATGGCGGGGGATTGCGGCGGCAGCGGGCGGCGGGCAGCGGGGCTAAGCGAAGAGCGGGTACCAGCGGCGGAGCTTCCAGCGGAGCTTGAGGCGGCGCAGGAGGTTGAGCGGCTTGCGGGGGAGGCGGCCCTGCCAGTGGGCGACGAAGTCGTCGACGGCATCGAGGATGCGGGCTGCGTTCTGTCCGTCGCGGTGTGGCTCGTGGTGGAGCGAGTAGGCCCGCAGGGCCTCCATCAGGGGCAAGGGGCGGGCGATGGCCTTCGCCAGGGCCGCCTCGATGTCGTCGGCCGAGGAGACATTGAGGAGGTGCGGGCCGGGAGAGGTGTTGCGCAGGGTGACGACGGGCTTGTCGAGCAGCATGTATTCGATGATGATGCTGGAACTGTCGCAGAGCAGCACGTCGGTGCGCGCCATGTCGTCCACGCCGTCGAGCACGGGCTTGAACTCGACGTTGGCGTGCTCCGCCGCCAGTTGGCGGCAGGCGTCGATGAGCGCCGCGTCGCGCAGTTTCGGGTGCAGCGTGATGAGCCAACGCCACGGACGGGAGACGGCCATGCGGCGGATGTGGGGCAGGAACTCGGCCAGCGAGGAGATGTTGCGGGAGAAGGTGGTGGCCACGAGGATGGTGGGCACGCGCTGCGGGTCGGCCAGCCGCTGCTCGCAGAGCTGGCGCACGGCGGGCGTGAAGAAGTTGTCGGCCTTCGCCCACCCCGTCTCGTAGACGCGGAAATAGCGGTGGCGCGCCTCAAGCCGGCGGAAGGGGATGGTGCTGCTCGGGCCCTGCGTGCAGTAGATGTCGAACCAGCCGCGCAGGCGGAAGTGGTCGTCGACGGCGTCGCCCCGCTTGTTGATGGGGTAGCCGTGGAAGACGGACACCTTCAGTCCGGGCAGGAAATCGGGAATGAAGTTGCCTGGTGCGAACGTGGCGTCGGGGCGGTAGGCTACGGCCTCGTCGAGCGTTTGCAGACGCCGCTCGCCAGGCTGGAGCAGGTCGGGGCAGGAGGGCTCGAGCAGCCAGGCTGCCTCGTGTCCCCGCCGGCGGATTTCGGCCTGCAGCGGGCGGAGGATGGGGTATGCGTAGGCAAGGGTGGCGAAGAGGAGATAGCGCATGGGACTGGGCGGAACTTGAAGGACAAGGGAGAAAGGGGAAGGCCGGATGTGTGCACTCGGGGCCGCAGGCGGCATGCGGCGGCAGCCGCCGGGGGCTCACTTGGCCTGATAGTAGAGCACGCTGGCGTTGGCGCGCCGGAAGAGGCGGGAGGCGGCGTCCTGCACCTCGGCGGCGGTGAGCGCCGCATAGCGCTGCGGATCGTCGGTCATGCGGTTGACGTCGCCGAGCATCTCGCTGTAGGCCAGATAGCGCGCCACGTTCTGATAGTTGGTGAGGCGGATGGCCCAATCCGTCTCAAACTTGTTCTTCTGCTTCTCCAGCTCCTCGGGGCTTACGCCATCGCGCCAGAGGCGGCGCAGCTCGGTCCAGACGGCTTGCTCGGCCTCGGCCATCGTGACGTTTTCGGCCAGGACGCCCTCGATGAGGAGCAGGCTCGGTCCGAGGCGCGGCGCGACATAGGCGTCGAGCGAGAGGAAGAGCTGCTGCTCGCGCACGAGCCGGCGGTCGAAGCGCGACGACTTGCCGTTGGAGAGCACGTCGGTAATCATGTCGTAGGCATGGAAGTCGGGCGACATGCGGCTGGGGATGTGGAAGGCCATGAGCAGGAGGCTCTCGGGCACGTCGCGCGTCACGCGCTTGCGTCGCTCCTTCGTCTGCTCGATGAAAGGCAGGGCCAGGGGCGGCGTGCGGCGGCGGGACGTGGCAGGGCGTATCGGCCCGTACCATTTCTCGGTGAGCCGGAGGGTTTCGGCCCACGAGATGTTGCCCACGACGGCGAGGATGGCGTTGTCGGGGCGATAGAAGCGGCGGAAGAAGTCGCGCACCTGCGGCATGGTGGCATGGCCGATGGGATAGAGCGCGCGGCCGATGGTGGGCCAGGCGTAGGGCGTGCCGGCGTCGCAGAGCTCGCTCAGAAGGTGGCCGACGTCGCCATAGGGCTGGTTGAGGTAGCTGAGCTTGAACTCCTCCATCACAACTTTGCGCTGCACCTCGAGGCTTTCGGGGGTGAAGGCGAGCGAGAGCATGCGGTCGGACTCGAGCCAGAAGGCGGTCTCGACGTTGGCGGCGGGGAGGGTCGTGTAGTAGTTGGTGTAGTCTTCCGTCGTGAAGGCGTTGTTCTCGCCGCAGGCCTGCTGGAGGGGTTCGTCGAAGTCGGGTATATGGACGGACCCGCCGAACATGAGATGTTCGAACAGATGGGCGAAACCGGTGTGGTCGGGGTGCTCGTTGCGAGAGCCCACGCGGTAGAGCGTGTTGAGCGTAACCATCTGTGTGGTTGCGTCTTCCACGTGCAGGAGCGTGAGGCCGTTGTCGAGTTGGTGGCGGTTGATGTGCATATCTTCTGACGACGTTTACGAAGTTGAGGCCGGCGGCGTCGGCAGCGTCCGGCGGGAAATCGGGAGCATGGCCGCGTCGGCGGCGAGGTGTGTGCCTGCCGGCGGCGTTGCTCGGCCATGCGCACGTTTGACATGCAAAGTAAGGTATTTTCGGTGGAAAATCGGGAATATCCGCCCTTAAAAAGCAATAATCGCGGGAAAGAATCGTTATATTTGCAGAAATCAGCACGCAGTCCCCTTGAAATCGCGATACAAACTGTTCTATGCGCTGCTGCTGTGCAGCTTGAGCGCCATTGCCGCCATCGGCAATGGCTTGTTGCGCGTTGTCTGGCCCGAAGGGCCGAAGGCGGCGGCAGAGATGGCGATGGACATGGCTGAGGCGGGCCTGAAGGCGCTGCGGACGTGGGAGGCGCCCGAAGGCGAGGGACTGCCTGTCGACACGCTGCCGCAGCGACGGGTGCGCAAGACGGACTACACGACCGACGAGCGCCCGCAGACGTATGCCTTCGACCTGGCCGACCCGGAAAACCTGAAGCCCGAGACGGGAGAATATGACGAGAAGAGCGGCTACTACAAGGTGGGCTCGAAGCTCGGCGACTCGTTTCTCTCCGCCCCGTTCCTGATGACGCCGGAGGAGTATCTGGAGTGGACGCGGCAGCAGCAGATCAACCGCTACTTCAGGGAGCGGAACGACTCGCTCTTCGTGCGCAAGGGCAAGGAGAAGTTCGACTTCACCGACATGAAGTTCGACCTCGGGCCGGCCGAGAAAATCTTCGGCCCAGGCGGCGTGCGCATCAAGACGCAGGGCTCGGCGGAACTGAAGTTCGGCTACAACTACAAGTTCACGGACGACCCGTCGCTTTCGGAGCGCAACCGAAAGCAGACGTCGATGGAATTTGACGAAAAAATCAACTTGTCGGTCAATGCCAAGGTGGGCGACAAGATGGACTTCAACATCAACTACAACACAGACGCGACGTTCGACTTCGACTCGAAGAACCTCAAGCTGCAGTATGAGGGCAAGGAGGACGAGATAGTGAAGCTGATCGAGGCCGGCAACATCTCGTTCCCCTCCAACAACTCGCTCGTGACGGGCGCATCGTCGCTTTTCGGCATCCGCACCGACCTGCAGTTTGGGCGGCTGAACCTGCAGACGGTGGTGAGCCAGAAGAAGAGCAAGTCGCAGAGCGTCAGCTCGCAAGGCGGCGCACAGATGACGTCGTTCGACTTCCAGGCCAGCGACTACGACGAGAACCGCCACTTCTTCATGGGCCACTACTTCCGCGACTCCTACGACAATGCCTGCGCCACGCTGCCTACGGTGACGAGCGGCGTGACGATTACCCGTGTGGAGGTGTGGGTGACGAACACGACGGGCGTGACGGAAAACACGCGCGACATCATCGGACTCATGGACCTGGGCGAGGCCACGCGCATCAGCAACAGCCAATGGGGAAGAACCGGCTCGCAGAATCCGGCGAACGCGTCGAACAGCATCTACAACGTGCTGACGACGCAGTATGCGGAGGCACGCAGCATCGACCAGACGTCGACGGTGCTCGACGCCATCATGACGGGCGGCGTGGACTACGAGAAGGTGGAGAACGCGCGGCTGCTGTCGTCGTCGGAATATCGCCTGAGTCCGCATCTGGGCTACATCTCGCTGAAGTCGACGCTGCAGAGCAACCAGGTGCTGGCGGTGGCATACGAATACACCTATGGCGGGCAGACGTTCCAAGTGGGCGAGTTCTCCGCCGACATCAACGACCCGAACAAGGCCCTCTTCGTGAAGTTGCTGAAAAACTCGAGCAACTCGCCACGCATGGGCAACTGGGACCTGATGATGAAGAACGTGTATGCGCTCGGTGCGCAGTCGCTGCAAAAGGAGAAGTTCAAGATGGACGTGAAGTATCTGAGCGACACCACCGGCGTGAAGCTCAGCTACATTCCGGAAGGCGTGTGGAAGCAGACGACGCTGCTCAAGATGCTGAACCTCGACCGTCTGGACGACAACGAGAAGACCAATCCGAACGGACGGTATGACTACATCGACGGCTACACGGTGGACGCGACGACCGGGCGCCTCATCTTCCCGGTGGTGGAACCGTTCGGCGACTGGCTGCGCAAGAAGATCGGCAACGACGCCGTGGCCGACAAATATTGCTACGACGCACTCTACGACTCGACGAAGGTGATTGCCCGTCAGATGTCGGAGCGGGACAAGTTCTCGCTGGTCGGCGAATACAAAGGCTCGTCGGGCAGCGAAATCGACCTCGGCTCGATGAACATCCCGCAGGGCTCCGTGGTGGTGACAGCGGGCGGCGTGACGCTGACGGAGGGCTCGGACTACTCGGTGGACTACACGTCGGGCGTGGTGACGATTCTGAACCAGAGCATCCTCGACGCCGGCACCCGGGTGAACGTGAGCCTCGAAAGCCAGTCGCAATATTCCCAGATGCGCAAGACGATGATGGGTCTGAACTGGACGTACGACTACTCGAAGGACTTCTCCTTCGGCGGAACCTTCATGCGACTGACGGAGAAGCCCATCACCAACAAGGTGGCCATGGGCGACGAACCGCTGAACAACACCATCTGGGGACTCAACCTCAACTGGAAGAAGCAGTCGCAATGGCTGACCAACCTCGTCGACAAGTTGCCGTTCGTCAACGCCACGGCCCCGTCGAACATCACGCTCTCGGCAGAGTTCGCGCAGCTCATCGCGGGAGAGGCCACCGGCGTGCAGGGAAATGCCTCGTATCTCGACGACTTCGAGTCGACGAAGATGGGCATCGACGTCAGCCAACCCACCCAGTGGATGCTGAGCTCCACACCTTCCAACCTGACCTACGGCAACCTCTCCAACGACATCCGCTACGGACAGAACCGCGCCCTGCTGGCCTGGTATACCATCGACCCGCTCTTCACCCGACGCTCCTCCTCGCTGACACCGGGCCACATCAAGGGCGACCTCGACCAGCTGTCGAACCACTATGTGCGCGAGGTGTTCGTGCGCGAGGTGTACCCCAACAAAGACACGAACCAAGGGGAGAGCAACACGCTGAGCGTGCTCAACCTCGCCTATTATCCCTCGGAGCGCGGCCCGTACAACCTCGACACGGATCTCGACCGCAACGGACGGCTGAACAACCCGTCGCAGCGATGGGGCGGCATGATGCGCAAGTTGGACACCAGCAACTTCGAGACGTCGAACGTGCAGTACATCGAGTTCTGGATGCTCGACCCATTCATCTACACCAAGAACGACCCGCGCTATGGCGGCGACTTCTACCTCAACCTCGGCGACGTGAGCGAAGACGTGCTGAAAGACGGCAAGAAATACTACGAAAGCGGCATGCCCGTTCCGGAAGGTTCGACCAACTATACGGAGACGGTGTGGGGACGTGTGCCCAACGACAAGAGCGTGGTCTACGCCTTCTCCACGGAAAGCAACGCACGCCAGCGCCAGGACATCGGTCTCGACGGCCTCAGCGACGACGACGAGCGTAGCTATGAGACCTATTCGAACTATCTGAACGCCATCCGCTCGAAGGTGAGCGCCGAGGCCTACGACTCCATCTACCGCGACCCCGCCGGCGACGACTACCACTACTTCCGTGGCTCCGACTTCGACGCTGCCCAGACATCCATTCTCGACCGCTACAAGCACATCAACGGTGTGGAAGGAAACTCCCCCAACAGCGCAGACTCGGGCGAGAACTACTCCACCGCCTACAAGACGACGCCGGACGCGGAAGACATCAACCAGGACTACACGATGAACGAGTATGAGAATTTCTTCCAATACCGCATATCGCTCCGTCCTGAAGACATGCGCGTGGGCCAGAACTACATCGTCGACTCACGCGTCGTGAAGCCCTCGTTGCGCAACGGCAGCAAGGACGAGGAAGTGACATGGTATCAGTTCCGGATTCCCGTGGACGACTATGAGAAAGTGGTCGGACAAATCAGCGACTTCTCCTCCATTCGCTTCATGCGCATGTATCTCACAGGATTCGAAGAGCCCATCGTGCTGCGCTTCGCCTCGCTTGACCTCATCCGCGGCGAATGGCGCACCTATCAGCAGCCGCTCTTTACCGGCAACAAGCCCAGCGTATCGGGTACGCTCCGCACAGCTGCCGTAAACATCGAGGAGAACAACGACAAGAGTCCGGTGAACTACGTGCTGCCGCCCGGCATCAGCCGCGTGAGCGACCCGTCGCAGCCACAGCTCACGCAGGAAAACGAGCAGGCGCTCTCCCTCATCGTCGAGAACCTCTCGACGGGAGACGCACGCGCCGTCTACAAGACGACGAACGTCGACCTTCGCAAATACAAGCAGCTGCAGATGTTCGTCCATGCCAATGCCCTCGAAGGCGACACGCAGCTGCAGGACAACCAAATGAGCGTGTTCCTCCGCCTGGGCTCCGACAGCAAGAGCAACTACTACGAGTATGAGATTCCGCTCTCGCTGACGGCACCCAACAACAAGTACAGCCAATACTCGCTGGCAGACTGCAAGCTCGTCTGGCCCGAGGAGAACATGTTGGACATCAACTTCACGACCCTCACCAACGTCAAGCACGAGCGCAACAAAGCACGTGCGCAGGGACAGGCTTCCTTCACCAGCATCTACAGCCAGTACGACCCCAATCATCCGAACAACAAGATCAGCGTAATGGGCAATCCCTCGCTCGGCGAAGTGAAGACCATGATGATTGGCGTGCGCAACAACGGCCGCCAGACCAACTCCGTGGAGGTGTGGGTGAACGAGCTCCGCATGAAAGGATACAACAACGACGGCGGTTGGGCAGCACAGGGAAACCTCAACGTTCAGCTCTCCGACCTCGGAAACGTCAACTTCACAGGCCACGCCGAGACCGCCGGCTTCGGTGGCCTCGAGGAAGGCGTGAGCCAGCGCAACGACGAAGACCTCTACGAATGGAGCTTTACGACGAACATGGAACTCGGCAAGTTCTTCCCCGAGAAATGGAAGATGCAACTGCCGTTCTACTACAGCTACAGCTGGCAGAAAATATCGCCGAAGTACAACCCGTTCGACACCGACATGCTGCTGAAGGATGCGCTCAACGAACTGCAAGGATCGGAGCGCGACTCACTCTCCAGCATGACGCAGACCGTCTCCACCGCGCGCAACTTCTCGCTCTCCAACTGGAAGTCGAACTACGCCTCGCGCATCCCCATGCCTTACGATCCGGCCAACTTCTCCTTCTCCTATTCGCACAGCAAGAACTACAAGGAGGGCGAGACCATCGTCTATGAGAACGAGGAAACGTGGCGCGGCAACCTGTCCTACAACTACTCGCCGAAGTACAAGACGTGGGAACCCTTCAAACAACTGAAGGGAAAGTCGAAGTGGCTCGACCTGATCAAGGCGCAGAACCTCAACTATCTGCCGCAATCCATCTCGTTCAATACAGACATTCTCCGCAACTACTACGAGCTGCAGGAGCGCGACCTCGACGCCGGCACACAACTTCCCGTCACCTTCTCCGAGCAATTTCTCTGGAATCGCGAGCTTTCCGTTCGCTGGGACATCTTCCGATCGCTGAAGCTTTCGTGGACATCCGCCACGCATGCCGAGATTGAGGAGCCCTACACCGTGGTCAACAAAGACCTCTACCCCGACGAATACGAAGCCTGGAAAGACTCCGTCCATCGCAGCATCATGAGCTTTGGACGCCCCCTCACCTATGCCGGCACCTTCAACGGCTCCTACACCGTGCCCCTCAGCAAGATTCCAGTGCTCAGCTGGATGACGCTCGACGGCTCCTACTCATCCTCCTACAACTGGACGCGCGGCACAGAACTGGAGGACGGTACCTCGCTCGGCCACACCGCCACCTCGCAGCGCACGTACAACATCAACTCGAAACTCAACTTCGTCAATCTCTACAAGAAGTCGAAATTCCTCGACGGCGTCGAGCAGCGATTCTCCGGCAGCCGCACGACCACCGCGAATCGCCAGGGCACAAATGCCATTGCAGCGCGCAACCAGCAGAATCAAGGCGCCGCCGCAAAAGCAGGCGAAGCCGCCGACACCGCTGCCAAGAACGCAAAATCGTTCACCAAGGAACTCACGCTCAACGACTCCACCTACACCGAGCTCAAGCACGGGCAGAACTCCAAGCGCCTCATCGTGCGCGGCACCGTCAGAGGACGCACCTATCCGCTCAAGTACAAGCGCGTCGACGAGAACACCATCCGCATCCTCAACCACGACACGGCGAACGTCAAAATCACCGTGCAGGCCAAGCCCCGACTCGAAGACGCCTCCTGGTACAAGACCGCTCAGACCCTGGCGCGCGCCCTGATGCTCATCCGCGACGCCTCCTTCTCCTACCGCAATACCTACGTGCTCACGCTGCCCGGATTCCGCACCGAAATCGGCGACGCATTCGGACAGAAGAACGTCGGCGGTATGCTCTCGCCGGGCCTCGACTTTGCCTTCGGCGCCATCAACGACGGCTACATCAACCGCGCCGCCAGAAACGGCTGGCTCATCCAAAACGACTCCTCCATCACGACGCCCGCCACCAGCAGCGCCATGGAGGACCTCCAGCTGCGTGTCACGCTGGAGCCCATCCGCGACCTCAAAATCGACCTTAACGCCTCGCGCACTGTGAACAAAGCCCGCTCCATCCAGTTCATGTATGACGGCATGCCCACGACGCTCAGTGGCTCGTTCAACATGACCACCATCTCCATCAAGTCGGCCTTTGCCTCCTCCGGCAGCATCAACAACGGCTACCACTCCAAATACTTCAGCAAGTTCATCGCCAACATCCCCCTCGTGCAGCAGCGCATCGAGCAGAAATATGCAGGCGCTGTCTACCCGGCTGGAAGTACGCTCGCCGGACAGACCTACGACGCGGCCAACGGCAGCGTCAATGCCTACAGTGGCGATGTGCTCATCCCGGCCTTCCTCGCCACCTACACCGGCGGCAATGCCCTCAACCATCCGCTCGACATATTCCCTGCGCTCTCCCGCCTGCTGCCCAACTGGAAAATCACCTACTCCGGACTCTCCCGCCTCGCGTGGTTCTCCCAGCACTTCAAGAGCTTCAACATCAACCACGCCTACAAGTCCGTCTATGCCGTTGGCTCCTACAACTCCTATGCCACCTTCCAGGAATTCATGGGCGACCGCGGCTTCATCACCGACGTCACGAGCGGCAACCCCATCCCCTCCAGCCTCTACAATGTCTCCACCGTCAGCATCAACGAGCAGTTCGCGCCGCTCCTTGGCGTCGACATGACCTTCAACAGCGGCCTGACCACCAAGTTTGAGTATCGCAAGACGCGTGTGCTCAACCTCTCCATGACCTCCATCGCCCTCACCGAGAACTTCTCCAACGACATCGTCATCGGCTTTGGATTCAAGTTCAAGGACCTCAACCTCTTCGGCGCGAAGAATATTCAGGATCCCGCCCGCAACAGACGCCGCTCGAGAAACAGAAATGCCGCGGCCAACGACCGCAATGCCAACTCGGCCACACCCGCTGCCAGCTCGGCCCGCACCATCTCGCACGACCTCAACCTGCGCGCCGACTTCTCCTACCGCATGCAGAACGCGCTCAACCGCAACATACAGACGCTGGCCACCACCGCCACCAACGGCACGACCAGCTACAAACTGGCCGTCTCCGCCGACTACACGTTCTCGCGTTTGCTCACCATCAGCGGCTACCTCGACTGGAACCGCAACGTTCCGCTCGTTTCCACATCCTCCTACCCCACCACCACTGCCGACTTTGGCATCTCGATGAGATTCTCGCTCACCCGCTGAACTCATCCAATCCCCACCCTTTCTCTGTCCTCAGAACATCCCCATCCACTCATCATGCGTCCCATCGTCTACGCTCTCCTCGCCGTGCTCAGCTGGAGCACCGTGGCCACAGCCTTTAAAATCACCCTCCAGCATCTCACCCACTTCGAGATGCTCCTCGTCGCCAGCCTCACCTCGCTGCTCATCTTCGCAGCCTTCCTCACGATCCAGCGGAAATGGCGCACCGCCGCTGTACAGCTGCGTGCGAATCTGCGCACCTTCGCCCTCCTCGGCCTGCTCAATCCCGTGGCCTACTACCTCTTGCTCTTCAAGTCCTACGACCTCCTCCCCGCTCACGTCGCGCAGCCCGTCAACTATCTCTGGCCCATCGCGCTTCTCATCCTCCTTGCCGTCTTCACCCGTCAGGCCATCCCTCCCCTCAAGTACATCGGCATGGCCCTCTCCCTCGGCGGACTTGCCCTCATCTCCGCCACCTCCACCAGCTCCGACGGCAAACCCCTCTCTGTGCCCGGACTCCTGCTCGGCCTCTTCTCCGCCATCCTTTGGGCCACCTACTGGATGGCCAACAACCGCTACAAGGCCCGCTTCGATGCCTTCGTCGGCTTCTTTGCCACCTTCCTCTTCGGCTCCCTCTATCTGCTGGCCGCCGCAGCCGTGCAGTATGTCCTCAGCGGCCCGCAGTCCTTCAGTCCGCTCACCACCACCGGCCTGCTCGCCGGCGCCTATGTCGGCGCTTTCGAGATGGGCATCCCCTTCATTTTCTTCGGCCTCGCACTCCGGCTCACTTCCAATCCCGCGCTCATCAACCAGCTCTGCTATCTGGCCCCCTTCCTCTCCCTCTTCATCATTTCCTCCATCCTGCACGAGCACATCAGCCCCGCCACCTACGGCGGCCTGCTCCTCATCGTCCTCGGACTCCTCTTCAACCAATACATCGTGCGCACACCCCAGACTCGCGAAACGCCTGCCCCTCAGGCCCCGTAACCCGAGCGGCCCGCACCGCAGCGCGCATCCCTTGCCGTCGCAGCGCCGCAGCACCCCACCGAAGCCGCACCATTATATAAAGGAATCGGAACACAAAAAAGGAATCGGAACGCCGAAAAACCCAGTTTTCAGCGTTCCGATTCCTTTCGTTTGCAGGCAGTCTCCTATTCCAGATAGGTGTAGCCGTAGAGTCCGGAGCGGTAGTTGTCGAGGAATTCCTTGCCTTCCTCCAGCGTAATCTTACCCTCCTTCACGGCTTTCTTCGCCCAGATCTCCAGCGAGCGCACCAGTTTCTTCGGTTCGTACTGCACGAAACCGAGCACGTCTGCCACGGTCTCGCCGTCGATGATGTGGTCGAGGTTGTATCCATGCTCGTCCACCGTCACGTGCACGGCGTTGACGTCGCCGAACAAGTTGTGCATGTCGCCGAGAATCTCCTGATAGGCACCCACGAGGAAACAGCCGATATAGTACGCCTCGCGCTCCTTCACCGGATGGAGCGGAAGAATGTGGCTCACGTTCTGGTGCGTGACGAAGTTCGTAATCTTGCCGTCGCTGTCGCAGGTGATGTCCTGCAGCGTCGCGTTGTGCGTGGGACGCTCGTCCAGCCGGTGAATCGGCATGATGGGGAAAAGCTGGTCGATGGCCCAGGAGTCGGGCAGCGAGTGGAAGAGCGAGAAGTTGCAGAAATATTTGTCGGCCAGCAACTTGTCGAGCACGCGGAACTCCTCCGGCGCATGTTTCATGGACTGTGCCAGCGTATTGATTTCCTTGGCCACGGCCCAATACATGCGCTCGATGTCGGCGCGTGTGCGCAGGTCAAGCAATCCGTGTGCAAAGAGGTCGAGCGCCTCCTCGCGTATCTGCTGTGCGTCGTGCCAGTCCTCCAGCATCGAGCGCGTCGACAGGTTGTCCCAGATCTCGTAGAGGTCGCGCGAGAGCGTGTGTGCGTCATCCTTCACCACGAACTCCTCGTTCATGGCCGGCAGCTCCACCGTTCCGAGCACGTCGACGATCAGCACCGCATGGTGGGCGGCAATCGACCGTCCACCCTCGGTGATGAGGTTGGGCTGAGGCACGTTCGCCGTCTTGGCAATCTCCGAGAACGTGTAGATGCAGTTGTTCACATACTCCTGGATGGAGTAGTTGACGGAGCTCTCGCTGTTGCTCGAGCGCGAGCCGTCATAGTCCACGCCCAGTCCGCCACCGCAGTCGACGAACTGCACGTCGTAGCCCATTCTCACGAGCTGCACGTAGAACTGCGAGGCCTCGCGCAGCGCGTTCTGAATGCGTCGGATTTTCGTAATCTGGCTGCCAATGTGGAAGTGGATGAGCTTGAGGCAGTCCTTCATGTCGTTCTGGCTGATGTAGTCGAGCGCCGTGAGCAGCTCGCCGCAGGAGAGGCCGAACTTCGACGCATCGCCGCCGCTCTCCTCCCACTTTCCCGAGCCACTGGCCGCCAACTTGATGCGGATGCCGATGTTGGGGCGCACGTTGAGTTTCTTCGCCACCTCGGTGATGGTCTTGAGCTCGCCCAGCTTCTCCACGACGACAAACAGGCGCTTGCCCATCTTCTGCGCCAGCAGTGCCAGCTCGATGTAGCTTTGGTCCTTGTATCCGTTGCAGACGATGATCGAGTCGCTCTCCATGTTCATGGCGAGCACCGCATGCAGCTCGGGCTTCGAACCGGCTTCCAGTCCGAGATTATATTTCTTGCCGTGGCTGATGATCTCCTCCACCACCGGGCTCAGCTGGTTCACCTTGATCGGATAGACGATGTAGTTCTCCGCCTTGTAGTCATATTCCTCCGACGCCTGCTGGAAGCACGTGGCCATCTTCTCGATGCGCGAGTCCAAGATGTCGGGAAAGCGCACCAGCACGGGTGTCGCTACGTCGCGCAGGAGCAGGTCGTCCACGACCTCCTTCAGGTCCACCTCTACGCTGTTCTTTCGAGGCGTAGCCACGACGTGGCCTTTCTCGTTGATATGATAATAGTTGACGCCCCAGCCGCCGATGCTATAGAGCTCGCTGGAGTCCTCAATGCGCCATTTTCTCATGGTTCAAAAAATACGGATTATCTGATTTCTATTCGTTGATTCTACATTTATTCGCTGCATCCCACAGCCGTCCGGATGGCATCCACATAGCGCTGGATGTCCTCCGGCGTGTGGATGACCTCGTCCACGTGCACCGTATGCGACGCCCTGCCGTAGAACGGCTCGCGTGTCTCCAACGACTCGCGGATGAAGGCGTCCAGCTGCTCCGGCGTCTTTCCGGCAATCAGCGGACGCACCGTCTTGCCCATCTTCAGGTGGGCCTGTAGCACCTCCGGCGTGGCCTTGAGGTAGACCGTCGGCGCACAGCCATTCATATAGTCGATGTTGTCGAAGAAGCACGGGGTGCCGCCGCCACAGGAGAGGACGACGTTCTCAAATTCCGCCACCTCGTGCAGCATGTTCCGCTCGATGTCGCGGAACCCGGCCTCGCCCCGCTCGGCAAACAACTGCGACACGGTCTTGTGGAAACGCTCCTCGATATACCAGTCGAGGTCGTAGAACGCAAGGCCGAGGCTGCGGGCCAGCGCACGTCCGATGGTGGTTTTTCCGGCCCCCATATAGCCGATGAGAATGATGCGAGATGGATTCATGTTCATTGCATGCTTTCGGATGAATGCCCCTGCGGCAGCCGTCGGGGCTGGTGGCGGGGGCGGCGGTCGCGGCGGGACGGCACATGCCGCCCACCTGTCCGGCGGGCGGCTGTTCCTGTCTTATTTGCGTGCGCGGCGCGTGGTCGTCTTCGGTTTCTCCGCCTGCTGACGGACAATATCCAGGCACTGCTCTGCGGTGAGCTGAAGGGGGTCGCCTGCCGTCTTCGGCAACTTGTAGTTCGAGCCTTTGTAGAAGATGTAGGGACCGAAGCGGCCTTTCAGGATCTCGAGCTCGGGCTCGGCCTCAAACGACTTCATGTGCTTCTCCGCCTCGCTCTTGCGTTTCTCCTCGATGAGCGCGATGGCCTCGTCGAGCGTGATGGCCATGGGGTCGAGGTCTTTCGGAATCGACACGTATTTCCGGCTGTGCTGCACGTATGGCCCGAAGCGGCCTGTGCCCACCGTGACGTCGACTCCCTCATACTCGCCCAGCGTGCGGGGCAGCTTGAAGAGGTCGAGGGCCTCGTCGAGGGTGATGGTCTGAATGCTCTGCCCCTTCTTCAGCTGCGCGAAGCGCGGCTTCTCGTCGTCGGCCTGCACACCAATCTGCGCCATGGGTCCGAAGCGGCCGATCTTCACCGTCACGCTCCGGCCCGTGTCTGGGTCGATGCCCAGCGTGCGCTCGCCCACGCGGTGCTCCTGCTTCTCGCTCAGCACCTGCTCGCAGAGCGGCTCGAGGCGGTCGTAGAAGGCGCGCATCTTCTGCTGCCAGTCGCCCTTGCCCTCGGCGATGTCGTCGAACTCTTTCTCCACGTTGGCCGTGAAGTTGTAGTCGACAATCTCGGGGAAGTTCGCCACGAGGAAGTCGTTGACGACGACTCCGATGTCGGTTGGCATCAGCTTGCCTTTCTCGTTGTCGACGACTTCCGTCTCTTTCTTCGTCTGGAGGGGCTTTCCGGCCTGCAGCGTCACGACGGCATAGTCGCGCTTGACGCCTTTCTTCTCGCCTCTCTCCACATACTCGCGCTGCTGGATGGTGGAAATCGTGGGCGCATAGGTGGAGGGACGGCCAATGCCAAGTTCCTCCATCTTCTTCACGAGCAGGGCCTCCGTGTAGCGGGGCGGATGCTGCGTGAAGCGCTGCGTGGCCGTGATGCTGTCGTAGGCCAGCTGCTGGCCGCTCGCCAGGCGTGCGTCGATGGGTGCATCGGCGCCCTCGCCCTCCGCGGCTGCGTCGTCGTCGGTCGACTCGCGGTAGACGCGGAGGAAACCGTCGAAGGTGACGAGCTCGGCCGTGGCCACGAAGGCTGCGCCGTCGGGCAGCGCGGGCGCGTCGGCCACCTCGATGCGGATGTTCGTCTTCTCCAGTTCGGCGTCAGCCATCTGCGAGGCAATCGTGCGCTTCCAGATGAGGTCGTAGAGGCGCTGCTCCTGCACGGAGCCCTCGATGGTCCGGCGGGTCATGTCGGTCGGGCGGATGGCCTCGTGCGCCTCCTGCGCACCCTTGGCGCTGGTGTGGTACTGGCGGGTCTTGGCGTATGCCTCGCCGTGCAGCGCCACCACCTCGTTGTGGCTCTGTCCGAGACAGAGTTTCGAGAGGTTGACGGAGTCGGTTCGCATGTAGGTGATCTTTCCGTCCTCGTAGAGTCCCTGCGCCACGCGCATGGTCTGGCTCACGGCAAATCCCAGCTTGCGGGCTGCTTCCTGCTGCAGGGTGGAGGTGGTGAAGGGCGGTGCCGGTGTGCGGCGGAGCGGCCGCTTCGTGATGTCGGCGATGCGGAACGTGCGGCCCTCGCACCTCTGCAGCAGTGCCACGGCCGCCTCCTCGGTGGGGAAGCGCTGCGAGAACTCAGCCTTGAGCTGCACGCCGTCGGCCGTCGTGAAGACGGCTGTCACGCGGTAGGACGACTCCGTCTGGAAGGCGGCAATCTCGCGCTCGCGCTCCACAATCAACCGCACAGCCACGCTCTGCACGCGTCCGGCCGAGAGGCTCGGCTTCAGCTTGCGCCAGAGGATGGGCGAGATCTTGAAGCCCACGATGCGGTCGAGCACACGGCGCGCCTGCTGTGCATTGACCAGTCCGATATTGATGGTGCGGGGATGCGCGATGGCATCGAGGATGGCTGTCTGCGTAATCTCGTGGAAGACGATGCGCTTCGTCTGCTCCACGCTCAGTCCGAGCACTTGCGCCAGGTGCCAGCTGATGGCCTCTCCCTCGCGGTCCTCATCGGACGCGAGCCAGACGCAATCCGCCTTCTTGGCGGCGTCTCTCAATTGCTTCACCACTTTTTCCTTGTCCTCCGGAATCTCGTACTCCGCTGAGAAATTGTCGAGATTCACACTGAACGCATGTTTTTTCAAGTCGCGTATGTGTCCGTAGCTGGAAAGCACGTGGTAGCCTTCTCCAAGGAATCGTTCGAGTGTCTTGGCCTTGGCAGGCGACTCGACGATGACCAGGTTTTTTTGCATGTCTATTTCGTAAGGATAATAATACTTCTCAGGCTCACCGGCCCGAAGCACCGCCTCAGCCCTGCCCGAGCGGCAGGCGATGGCTGGCTGCCAGCGTCGGCCAGAGGCGGTTTGAGGTCCCTGAACGGCGCATGGGCCGCACACCTGCAGCGGTTTCCCGAGCGGCGCATGCGGCACAGCCGATGATGTCTTGCGTCAAAATCGGCTGCAAAATTATGAAAAAAAGACGTTCGCTCCTATATAATATGGTATAAAAACGAAATTTTAACCATTTTTTTCTCCACGGCTCTTGCCGTCACCACCTCCCCGGCCGCAGCCTCCCGCGCCGCGGAAACCGTTCAAAGGCCCGCGGGCGGTGCACCGGCACGCCAGCGTGCACCTGCCGCCCGTGCGGACGTGGGGCATGCATGCCGCTGCCACCACCCATCGCGACGGCCCCCTCGGCCCGCTGCCGCCTCGACCGCAGGGATTCGGAATTGCACCACGAAGGCCTTCGCAACCTGCCACGAAGGCCTTCGTGCCACCACGCGAAGGCCTTCGTGCACGCAGGGGCGCGAAAAAGAAACGGAAAACGACTGCGCTCGTTCTTCCATTCGAGCGCAGTCGTTTTCAAAAAAGAGCGCAGTCGTTTCTGCCGAGGGGCGAAGGTGCTCCGCCACGGGAGCGACGCAGGATGTGCGGATGAGTGCCGCAGCTGGGCGCACGCTACGTGGAGGCGGCGGTGCGGCGTCGCCCTTTCACGTCACCCGACAGACAGCGGCTGTCGTACACATCTTTCTGCACGTCCGTCAGGACGCCGCAGGCGGTTGCTGCGAGGCGGGAAACCAGTTCCGCGTGCGGTTGGCGATTCTGACCAGCATCAGCATGACCGGCACCTCGACGAGCACTCCTACGACTGTTGCCAAGGCTGCCCCCGACTGCAAGCCGAAAAGAGATACTGCTACGGCTACGGCCAGCTCGAAGAAATTGCTCGCACCAATCATTCCGGCCGGCGCAGCCACCTCATGGGGCAGGCGCCACGCCTTTGCCCAGCCGTAGGCCACAAAGAAGATCAGCACGGTCTGCAGCACGAGCGGGACTGCGATGAGAAGGATGTGCAGAGGGTTGCCCAAAATCGTCTGTCCTTGAAAGGAGAAGAGAATCACCAGCGTCAGGAGTAGCCCGACGACGGTTATATGGTCGAACTTGCGCAGAAAGATCTCATTGAAATAGGCGATGCCCTTGCTGTGGACCACGGCCCTGCGGGTGATGATGCCGGCGGCCAACGGAATGACCACGAACAGCACGACAGAAAGCAGCAGCGTGTCCCAGGGAATGGGGACGCCACCTACGCCCAGCAGGAAGGCCACAATCGGAGCAAAAGCCACCAGAATGATCAGATCGTTGACCGCCACCTGCACGAGCGTGTAGGCGGCATCTCCGCGCGTCAGATAGCTCCAGACGAACACCATGGCCGTGCAGGGGGCCGCTCCCAGCAGCACGGCCCCGGCCAGATACTCCTCGGCCAGCGCCGGCGGGATGAGGGCCTTGAAGACGCCGAAGAAGAAGGCATAGGCGATGGCGAACATGGTGAACGGCTTGACGAGCCAGTTCGTGACGCAGGTGACGACGATGCCTCGCGGCCTCCGTCCCACATTCCGCACGCTCTGAAAGTCGACCTTCAGCATCATCGGATAAATCATCAGCCAGATCAGGAGGGCAACGGGAATAGACACGTTGGCATACTCGAAGCGGCTCAATGTCTGCGGAATCGTCGGAAACCACTGGCCGACAGCAATGCCAACGATGATGCACAAGGACACCCAAAGCGTCAGATACTTCTCAAAAAAACTCATGTCTCTCTTTTGTTTTCAGGTAATAAACTGTGGCCACGCATCACGCCGCCGTTCTCACTGTTGCAGCTCGGAGGCATAGAACTGCAGGAATGCTTCTTTGATTTCGTCGCGCACACGACGGAACTCGGCCTCCACATGCTCCGGCGTGCCGCAGGCATGAGAAGGATCGTCGAACCCGATGTGCAGACGTTTCCCCACGCTGCCGCTGAAGACGGGGCAGTCTCTGTCGGCTCCGCTGCAGACGGTGATCACATAGTCCCAAGTCTGATTCAAGTAAGCAGAAACGGGGGTCGGCACGTGCGTGCTGATGTCTATCCCCACCTCCTTCATGACCGCAACGGCCTGAGCATTCACCTGGGCGGCAGGGGCTGTTCCGCCCGAGAAAACCTCGAGGCGCTTGTCGAAAGACTGCAGGAAACCATGCGCCATCTGGCTGCGGCAACTGTTTCCGGTGCAAAGAATCAGTATTTTCATTGTATGGAATTCTATTTCTGTAGGAGTGTTGTGACGACAGTCTGCGCCAAGCCCCTCAATGCAGCGCAAGGCTTCTCGGCGGCGCCAAGGGCAGGGCAGACGCAAGAAGATACAAAGCATCCGTGCCCAGACGAGGCTTCCAGCCACGTTCCGGCACGGATGGAAGGATGCGGCGTCAGCGGGCCGCGGCCTACATGACGTTGAGCACCTGCTCCTTGATCTGCTCCAGCTCGTCCTTCATCTTCACGACGATGTTCTGCATCTCGGCCTGATTGCTTTTCGAGCCTGTCGTGTTGATCTCGCGGCCCATCTCCTGGGCGATGAAGCCGAGCTTCTTGCCCTGGCCCTGACCGCTGCGGAGGGTCTCGCGGAAGTAGTTGAGGTGGTTGGTGAGGCGCTGCTTCTCCTCGTTGATGTCGAGCTTCTCGATGTAGTAGATCATCTCCTGTTCGAGGCGACCGGCGTCGTAGGTGACGTCGCCGAGCTTCTGCAGGCTGTCGGCGATGCGCTGGCGGATCTTCTCGACGCGGCTCGTCTCGTAGGGCTCGATGCTGTGGAGCAGGGCCTCGATGTTGTCCACTTTCTCGTTGAACTTGCGCTCGAGGGCTGCGCCCTCCTGCTTGCGGAAGTCGACGAGATGCGCGATGGCCTCGTCGATGGTGCGGCTGACGACGTCCCACTCTGCCTCGGTGAGTTCCTCGGCCTCGGTCGTGGCCAGGGCGTCGGGCATGCGGAGGAGCGTCGAGAGGATGTCGGCGGGGACGGGAATGCCGGTGGCGGCGCTAAGGGCGCTCACCTGTGCATAGTAGTCGGCGACGGCGGCCTGGTTGATGCTGGCGACGGTGGTGGCGGCGTTTTTCTCGACCCAGAGGCTGAAGTCGACCTTGCCGCGCTCAAGGGCTTTCGCGATGGTCTGGCGGATTTGCATTTCCTTCTCGCGGTAGAGGGGCGCGATGCGCGTGGAGAGGTCGAGTGCCTTGCTGTTGAGCGACTTGATCTCGACGTAGACTTTCTTGCCTTCGAGCGCTGCCACGGCCTTGCCGTAGCCTGTCATTGACTGAATCATATCGGTTTGCGTGTGTTGATGGCGTTGTGGGTGCAGCGGCATCCCGCGCCGGGGGAAAGGGCGGCGAGCCTGCTGGCGTGAATAAAACGATGCAAAATTAGTTATTTCCGATTGATTATCGTAATTTTGCACCATAAATTGCACGGATTGCGCGCCGACGGGCCGCGATGGACGTGCAGCAGGACCGCTGGGCCGTCAGAAGGACGGAGCGGCGGTCGGAACATGGAACCGAAGCAAAGACAAAGAACTATGGCTTGTATACTGCATATTGAGACCAGCACCGACATCTGTTCCGTGGCCGTGAGCCAGGACGGGGCGGTGATTTTCCAGGAAGAGGACCGCAAGGGACCGTCGCATGCGACGGCGCTGGGTCCGATGGTGGACGCGGCACTCTCGTTCACCGACAACCACGCCATCCCGTTCGACGCGGTTGCCGTGAGCGTCGGCCCCGGCAGCTACACGGGACTGCGCATCGGCGTGAGCATGGCGAAGGGCGTCTGCTACGGCCGCAACCTGAAGCTGCTGGCGGTGCCGACGCTGAAACTGCTGAGCGTGCCGGTGCTGCTCGTGCACGACGACTTGCCGGAAGACGCGCTCCTCTGCCCC
Source organism: Prevotellaceae bacterium UBA1391 (assembly GCA_002305265.1). Taxonomy (GTDB): domain Bacteria; phylum Bacteroidota; class Bacteroidia; order Bacteroidales; family Bacteroidaceae; genus UBA3839. The sequence continues at coordinate 85,295 of DBQP01000018.1, forward strand.
ATGCTCGACGCACGGCGAATGGAGGTCTACACGGCGCTGTACACACGAGCGCTCCAGCCCGTGGAGGACGTCCACGCCCGCGTGGTGGACGCCGACAGCTTCCGCGCGCAGCTCGACGCCCATCCCATCTACTTCTTCGGCAACGGCGCGACGAAGTGCAAGACGGTGATCGAGCACCCCAACGCGCACTTCATCGACGACATCGTACCGCTGGCCAAGCACATGAGCCCGCTGGCAGAGCGCGCCTTCCTGAACGAGGAGTTCGAGAGCGTGGCCTACCTCGAGCCGTTCTACCTCAAGGATTTCGAAGCCACCGTCAGCAAGAAACCGCTGCTCTGAGCAACGGCGGCGACCCCGACACAAGACACAGAAGCATTATGACCCAAAAACACCAACTGACGGCCTCGGAAGCCGTCGCCATCGACTATAACACGCAGCGCGAACGGCTCGTCATGCCCGAATACGGACGCGGCGTGCAGGAAATGGTCGCGCATGCCAAACAGCTGGCCGACCGCGAGGAACGGCAGCGCTGTGCCTACACCATCGTGCGCCTGATGGCCTCGATGACGCAGGCCAGCGGAAGTCCGGAGGACATCCGCCAGAAGCTGTGGAACCACCTGGCGGCCATCGCCAACTACGAGCTGGACATCGACTACCCCGTGGAAATCGAGCGATTGGCCGACACACGGGCCGCACACGAGACTGTGCCCTACCCGCAGAAGCCCATCCGCCGGCGACACTACGGCGCCATCCTGGAGGATCTGACGAAAATCCTGCCCACGCTCGAGGACGAGGACGCACGGCAGGAGCTCGCCTCACGCATCGCCAACCAGATGAAGCGCGACCTGGCCCGATGGAACCGCGACGCCATGAACGAGCAGCGCATCCTCGACGACCTGACCAACATGACGGAGGGTGGCTACATCGCCGAAGCAAGCGACGTGCGATTCCAGAGCGACAAAGACATCCTCAGCAGCGTGCAGCAGATGATGCCCGCCAAGAAAAAGAAGAAGAAATGACCGGACGCCACGTGCGGTCCGCATAAAACAAAGACAGCCCATGGCATCATTCGTCATAGAAGGCGGCCACAAACTGTGTGGCGAAATCACGCCGCAGGGAGCCAAGAACGAAGCGCTGGAAGTCATCAGCGCCGTGCTGCTGACGCCCGAACCGGTAGAAATGCACAACGTGCCCGACATTCTCGACGTCAACAACCTCATCCAGCTCATCGCCAAGATGGGCGTGCGGGTGACTCAGGTGGGACGTCGCGACTGGCGCTTCGAGGCGGCGGAACTCGACATGACGTTCCTCCAGAGCGACGAGTTCATACAAGGATGCACCACCCTGCGCGGCTCCATCCTGCTGCTCGGGCCCATGCTCGGCCGCTTCCACCAGGCCTATGTGGCCAAGCCCGGCGGCGACCAGATAGGCCGGCGACGGCTCGACACGCACTTCCAGGGCATCCGAGAGCTGGGCGCCACCTTCCGGCACGACGCCGAGCGCGACGTCTACGAAGTGACGGCCGAGCGCCTGAAGGGCAACTACATGCTGCTGGACGAAGCCTCCGTGACCGGAACGGCCAACATCATCATGGCCGCCGTGCTGGCCGAAGGCACGACCACCATCTACAACGCGGCCTGCGAGCCATACATCCAGCAGCTGTGCCGGATGCTCTGCAACATGGGAGCGCGCATCCGCGGCATCGGCAGCAACCTGCTGACCATCGACGGCGTGGAGCAGCTGCACGGAACGGAGCACACCATCCTGCCCGACATGATTGAGGTGGGAAGCTTCATCGGCATGGCAGCCATGACGGGAAGCGCGCTCACCATCAAGCAGGTGAGCCACGAGAACCTCGGCGTCATACCCACGGCATTCGCCCGCATGGGCATCCGGATTGAGCAGAAGGGCGACGACTTCTTCATTCCGGAGCAGGCCCACTACGAAGTGGACACCTACATGGACGGCGGAAGCATCACGTTCGCCGACGCGCCATGGCCCGGACTGACCCCCGACTTGCTGAGCGTGCTGCTCGTGGTCGCCACACAGGCCAAAGGCAGCGTGCTCATCCATCAGAAAATGTTTGAAAGCCGGCTTTTCTTCGTCGACAAGCTGATCGACATGGGCGCGCAGATCATCCTCTGCGACCCGCACCGCGCGTTCGTCGTCGGACACGACCACCAGATGAAGCTGCGGGCGTCCCGCATGTCCTCACCCGACATCCGCGCCGGCATCGCGCTGCTCATTGCCGCGCTGTCGGCGAACGGAACGAGCGTCATCAGCAACATCCAGCAGATCGACCGCGGCTATGAGAACATCGAGGAGCGGCTGAACGCGCTCGGCGCGAAGATAACGCGCATTCACTGACGACAACGCGAACTCACTGACGGCGCAGCACGAAGGCGTCCGACACGCACGGCAAAACCGTTCGACACGCACGGCAAAACCGTCCGACACGCACGGACAAGAACGTCCTCCGCCAAGGCGCAGGCACAACTGGCGCAAGCGCACCCATTTCCTATTGGAGACTCGTATGATTCAGACCGAAGACTTATATCAGATTGGACATATCGCAAAAGCCCACGGGCTGCAGGGCGAGGTTGTCTTCAACTTCACCGACGACATCTTCGACACCACCGACGCCGACCACCTGCTGCTGATGATCGACGGCATCCCCGTGCCGTTCTTCATCCGGGAGTATCGTTTCCGATCGGAAAGCTCGGCGCTGATCACATTCGACGGCATCGAGTCGGCGGAACAGGCACGCCTCATCGTCGGCGCCAGCGTATGGTTTGAGAAGTCGGAAGCCGCAGCGGCCGACGAAGAAACGATGTCGCTGCGCTACTTCGTCGACTTCAAGGTCGTGCTGGCGGAGGGCTCTCTCCTCGGCCACATCGAAGACATCGACGACAACACCGACAACTGGCTCTTCATCGTGCGCCGCACGGACGGCAGCGAGTTGCTCATCCCTGCACACGAGGAATTCATCACCGCCATCGACCATGAGGCGAGCGTGCTCACCGTCGACCTCCCCGAAGGCCTGCTCGAGCTGTCGTAGGCACACCGGACAGCGCAGCCGACAGCCGCCGACAGCCTTCGAGCGGTGTGCCTGCAGCGCACCAACAGACTTCCCCACACACATCCTTCAGCAATTCCATCCGCATGAAACGCATCGCTATACTGGGCTCGACCGGCTCGATTGGCACGCAGGCGCTCGACGTCATTGCCGCCAATCCCGACCTCTTTGAAGCCTACGTGCTCACGGCCAACAACTCGGCCGACCTGCTCATCGAGCAGGCACGACGTTTCGAACCCGAAATCGTAGTCATTGCCAACGAGGCCCACTACACCACCGTCAAGGAAGCTTTGGCCGACCGCCCCATCAAAGTCTACACGGGCGAGCAGGCGCTCTGCGACGCCGTGCAGGACTCGAACGTCGACCTCGTGCTCGCCTCGATGGTCGGATTCGCAGGCCTGCGCCCCACCATCAGCGCCATCCAGGCGGGCAAGCCCATCGCCCTGGCCAACAAGGAGACGCTGGTCGTGGCCGGCGAGCTCATCAACCGGCTGGCGGCGGAGCACCGCGTCCCGATCCTGCCGGTGGACTCCGAGCACAGCGCCATCTTCCAGTGCCTGGAGCCGCACAACGCCATCGAGAAGATCCTGCTGACAGCCAGCGGCGGACCCTTCCGCACCTACACGCCGGAGCAGCTCGCCAGCGTGACGAAGGCGCAGGCGCTCGCGCATCCCACGTGGAGCATGGGCGCGAAAATCACCATCGACTCGGCCACGATGATGAACAAGGGATTCGAGGTCATCGAGGCACGTTGGCTCTTCGGCGTCAGCCCCGACAAGATTCAAGTGGTGGTGCATCCGCAAAGCGTCATCCACTCGATGGTGCAGTTCGAGGACGGCGCCGTCAAGGCACAGCTCGGCATGCCCGACATGCGCCTGCCCATCCAGTTCGCCTTCGCCTATCCGAGACGTCTGCCCAGCCAGTTCCCCCGTCTCGATTTCTTTTCCGTCCGCGACCTCACGTTCGAAGAGCCGGACACCCGCCGCTTCCCCTGCCTCGCCCTGGCATACGAAGCTCTGCGCAGAGGCGGCACAGCCGCATGCGCCATCAACGCCGCCAACGAAGTGGCCAACAGAGCCTTCATCGACGACCGCATTTCTTTCAACCGCATTGCCGACATCATCTCGGCAACGCTCGACCACATCGGACAATCCTCCGACTCCTCACTCGAAACCTATCTCACCACCGACAGAGAAGCCCGCGCCTACGCCGCCTCGCTCCTCTGACCCCCTCATTCCCAAACCGCAACACCCATGGACATCCTCATAAAAGCCCTGCAAGTCATCGTCGCCCTCTCCCTGCTCATCATCCTGCACGAAGGCGGCCACTACTTCTTTGCCAAACTCTTCAAGACACGCGTGGAGAAGTTCTACCTCTTCTTCGACACCCAGTTCCACCTCTTCTCCAGCTACGACAACTGGTTCCGCCGCCTCATCGGCAAGAAGCCCATCCCCCGGAACGACCAGGGCGGGCACGACTACCACGGCACGGAGTACGGCATCGGCTGGATTCCGCTGGGCGGCTATGTCAAGATCTCCGGCATGATCGACGAGTCGATGGACAAGGAACAAATGAAGCAGGCGCCCAAGCCCTGGGAATTCCGCACCAAGCCCGCCTGGCAACGGCTGCTTATCATGCTCGGCGGCGTGATCATGAACTTCATCACCGCCTTCGCCATCTACTCCATGATACTCATGGTGTGGGGCGAGTCCTTCGTCAGCACCAAGGACATGACCCACGGCATGAAGTTCAGCGAGCAGGCCAAGGCCGACGGATTCCGCGACGGCGACCAGCTCGTCGGCGTCGACGACAAGACCTTCGAGAAGTGGCACAGCGGCCAATGCCTGCGCGCCCTGTCGAACGGACGCGTCGCCCACGTCCTGCGCGGCGGCCGCCCCATCGACGTCACGCTGCCCGAAGGCCTCTCCCTGCTCGACATGCTGGAGCAGCCCTACTACGCCAGCCCGCTCATCCCGCTCCACATCGACAGCATCAGCGCAGGTTCGCCGGCCGAACAGGCGGGCATTACCACCGACATGACCATCCGGCGCATCAACAACACCGACATCCACGACTTCAACGACCTGCTCAACACGCTGAGCGACCTCCGCGGCCAGCTCGACGACAAGTCGACCCACGCCGACAGCATCCGCCTGCGCACACTCACAATCGCCGTTCAGGACGCCGACTCGCTGCGCACGCTCACCGCACTCCTCACACCCGACTTCCAGCTCGGCGTCTCCAACGCCAACCCCGACTACGACGTCACCAACCGCTCCTACAGCTTCTTCGCCGCCATTCCCGCCGGCATCAGCTACGGCTGGGAGCAGCTCACAGGCTACGTCAACGACCTCAAGTACGTCTTCACGAAGAAAGGCGCCAAGAGCATGGGCGGCTTCGTAGCCATCGGCAACATCTTCCCCTCGCAGTGGGACTGGTATGCCTTCTGGAACCTCACCGCCCTGCTCTCCATCATGCTCGGCGTCGTCAACGTCCTGCCCATCCCCGCCCTCGACGGCGGACACGCCCTCTTCGCCATCTACGAGATAATCACACGACGCAAGCCCAGCGACAAATTCCTTGAGCGCGCGCAGGTGGTCGGCATGTTCATCCTGCTCGGCCTGCTCCTCTGGGCCAACGGCCTCGACCTGCTCCGCCTGCTCGGACTCGTCTGAGCCGCGCCTCGCACGCGGCCGGCCGGCAGCAGCACAGCAGCACAACGTCGCCACTACAAAAACACCGGAGTTCCGAAAATCGGGCATCGGTGAAGCGAAAACCAAACACCGGAGTTCCGAAAATCAAACACCGCGCAGCCAATTTTGACGACCGACGCAGCGGAACGAGAATACCCGCGCAGCGGACGTAAAAAAACGAACGCAGTCGAAACTGAAAACGAACGCAGTCGTAAACGAAAACGAACGCAGTCGAAACAGAAAACGAACGCAGTCGAAACTCTTCACCGGAACGCCCCTCGCCCCGTCCACCTGCCCCGCATCCGCCCCGCCTCGCGCCGAGCGGCCCAGCCCACGAGCGGATGCCCAACCCTCAAAGCGCACATCATGAAAATCCTCGCCGTCGGCATGAACTATGCCGAGCACAATAAAGAGCTCCAGCACACGTTAATACAACAGGAGCCCGTCATCTTCTCGAAACCCGACTCCGCCCTCATCCCGAAGGGCCGGCCGTTCTTCGTGCCCGACTTCGCGCAGCGCTTCGACTACGAGACCGAAATCGTCGTGCGCATTGATCGCCTCGGCAAGGACATCAGCGAGCGCTTCGCCCATCGCTACTACTCGCAGCTGACCGTCGGCATCGACTTCACCGCCCGCGACCTCCAGCAGCGCCTGCGCGAGCAAGGCCTGCCGTGGGACATCTGCAAGGGCTTCGACGGCGCCGCCGCCGTGGGCCGCTTCATCGACAAGACACAGCTCCCGCCCGTCGACGACATCCACTTCCACATGGACCTCAACGGCACCACCGTCCAGCAAGGACACACCGCCGACATGCTCCACAGCATCGACCGCATCGTGAGCTACTGCTCCCGCTTCTTCACCCTCAAGATGGGCGACCTCATCTTCACCGGCACCCCACAGGGCATCGGGCCCGTGCATGAGAACGACACGCTGCAGGCCTGGATCGAGAACGAGCCCGTGCTGCAGCTCCGCGTGAAATAAGAGGCCGCGCGGCGGACGGTCCGCACAGGCACGCCAGCCGCCCTTCCACATCGTTCCACCCTCATCCGACCACGCCTATGAAACGTAGACTCTACATATTGCTCCTCGTCCTCTGCGCCACGCTCACCCTCTCGGCGCAGACCACCTCTGCCGACACCCCGGCCTCCTCGCTCATGGCCAGCGGACGATGGGTGAAGATCCGCGTCAGCACGGGCGGCATCTACCGCATCACCACCTCCAGCCTGCGCGCCATGGGCTTCACCGACCCCGACCGCGTGCGCCTCTACGGCACCAACCTCGAGCTCCTGCCCGAGAGCGGACTCAGCAGCATCCCCACCGACATGCAGGAGATTCCCCTCTACCGGCAGGCCAACCAAGTGCTCTTCTACGCCCGCGGACTCACGCAGTGGAGCCTCCGCAGCGTCGGCACCACCTCCGCCCTCTTCACCCACACCAACAACCCCTACTCCTCCTACCAGTATTACTTCCTGTCCGACGCTGGCACCGGCGACCCCAAGGAGTTCGCCGCCTACGCCTACAACGTGCCTGCCTCAGGCGCTCGCACACAGACGACCTTCCCCGAGCACGCCCTCTACGAGTCAGACGCCTACAGCTTCCTCCACTCCGGACGCACCTTCTACGAATCCTACGACTTCGCCAACGGTGCCTCACGCACCTATACCCTCGCTCTCCCCGGCCGCAGCGCCAGCAGCGAGGTGCGCCTCAACCTGCAGTTTGCCGCCGCCGGACGCAGCCTGTCGACGCTCACCGTCGCCCTCGCCGACTCCACCCTCGGCACCCTCAGCTTCAGCGCCATCGGCGAGTACGAGTACGGAAGCACCTCCACACGCACCTTCTCCCTCCCCGCCTCCAGCAGCGAGAGCCTCAGCCTGCGCCTCACCCACAACCGTGAGTCGGGCGTGAGCGGCCATCTCGACTACATCCGCGCCTCCTACCTGCGCCAGCTCAGCTTCTCCGGCGCGCCGCTCATCTTCCGCCCGTCGGCCACCGGCAACGTCCACTTCAAGCTCGCCAACGCCAGCGCCTCCACCGTCGTCTGGCGCATTACGCCCGGCTTCGACATGGAAGAAGTGAAGGGCAGCTACGACAGCACCACCTCCACCCTCACCGTCCCCTTCACCAGCGACGCCACCACCACAAGCTCCTGGCGCAACGAGGAGCTCATCGCCTTCAATCCCGACCAGGCCTTCCCCAGCCCCACCGTCGTGGGCAAGACCGACAACCAGGACCTCCACGCCCTGCGCGACGTGCAGTTCCTCATCGTCGTGCCCGCCAGCGGCCGCCTCACCAGCCAAGCCGAGCGCCTCGCGCGGCTGCACACCGTAGTCGACAGCATGACCTGCGCCGTCATCCCCGTCGACCGCATCTACAACGAATTCTCAGGCGGAACCCCCGACCTCACCGCCGTCCGCCTCTTCGTCAAGCACCTCTACGACACGGCCAGCAGCCCCACCAAGCGCCTCCGCAACGTCCTCATGTTCGGCGACGGCGTCTGGGACAACCGCATGGTCACGTCCGCCGTCTCCCGCCTCTCGCCCGACGACTACCTCCTCTGCTACGAAAGTGACTACTCGCTCTCGACCATCAACAGCTACGTGCTCGAAGAATATCCCGTCCTCATCGACGAGAGCACCACCACTTCCCTGCTCTCCATCAAGCCCACCATCGGCTTCGGACGCATTCCCGTCAGCACCGCCAGCGAGGCCAAGAGCGTCGTCGACAAGCTCGAGCGCTACATCCGCAACGAGCAGACAGGCGCCTGGAAGAACACCATCGCCTTCCTCTGCGACGACGGCAACGACAACATCCACATGAAGGACGGCGACGCCGTCATCGCCGACGCCTCCGCCCTCTATCCCAACTACTACTACAAGCGCATCTACTGGGACACCTTCCAGCGCACCGACGGCGCCACCGGCAAGAGCTATCCCGCCGTCGAGGCCGCCATCGACAAGCTCATGATCGACGGCGCCCTCATCGTCAACTACACCGGACACGGCGCCCCCTACATGCTCTCGCACGAGAAAGTCATGCAAGTCAGCGACTTCGCCTCCTGGAACAGCCCGCGCCTCCCGCTCTGGCTGACGGCCGCCTGCGACGTCTCGCCCTTCGACATGTATGAGGACAACATCGGCGAGGCAGGACTGCTCAACCCCGACGGCACCGCCATGGGCCTCATCACGACCACCCGCACCGTCTACTCCACCCCCAACCGGGCCTTCAACCGCGCCTTCATGAAGCACGTGCTCTCCGACGACGCCCTCGGCCGCCACATCACGCTGGGCGAGGCCCTCGCCCGCGCCAAGTCCGACCTCATCGCCGCAGGCAGCAACAGCATGAACAAGACGCACTTCGTCCTTCTCGGCGACCCCGCCATCTCCCTCCAGCGGCCCACCTACCGCGCCGTCGTCGACGACATCAACGGCACGCCCGCCACAGCCGAGCAGCAGCCCGAGCTCACCATCGGCGCCACCGCCACCGTGTCGGGGCACATTGAGGACGAAGACGGCAACATCATGACCGACTACCACGGCACCGTCCATCCAAGCGTGTTCGACAACCTCGAGCTCATCACCTGCCTCAACAACCCCGTCGGCGAGAACAACGGCAACGACGTCCAGACCCCCGTATACACCTTCTACGACCGCCGGAGCAGGCTCTACATCGGCGCCGACTCCGTGCGCAGCGGGCGTTTCCAGTTCAAGTTCCCCGTCCCCGTCGACAACAACTACAGCGGCCAGAACGGACGCATCTCGCTCTACGCGTCGGACGACAGCCACACGGCCGAAGCCCACGGTTCGTTCACCCGCTTCCTCCTCTCGCGCGAGGCGGCCACCTCCACCCCCACCGACACCGTCGGCCCCACCATCAGCTTCTACCTCAACACCAGCAGCTTCCGCAGCGGCGACATCGTCAACGAAACCCCGCTGCTCGTGCTCCAGCTTGCCGACGCCAGCGGACTCAACCTCACCGGCAGCGGAGTGGGCCACGACATCACCCTCGTCGTCGACAACGACGAGACCCGCACCTACTCGCTCAACTCCTATTTCGAGCCTACCATCTCCGACTACCGCTCCGGCTCCATCGCCTTCTCCATCCCCACGCTCGAGGACGGTGCGCACAGCCTGCTCATCCGCGCCTTCGACGTATTCAACAACGCCTCCGTCGCCACCGCCGACTTCAGCGTCAACGAAGGCCAGCGGCCGAAAATCTTCTCGCTCAGCGTCGACGCGCCCGTCACCGACACCGCCGTCTTCCGCATCAGCCACGACCGTCCGTCCACCATCCTCACCACGCGCCTCGAGGTGTTCGACATCACCGGACGACGCCTCTGGCAGGCCGAGCAAGACCAGCGCGCGACCAGCGCCACCACCGTATTCACGTGGAAACTCAACGAGACAGACTCCCACCTGCAGGCCGGCGTCTACATCGTGCGCGCCACCATCAGCAGCAGCGGCGGCGAAACCGCGCGCGAGAGCCAGAAGTTCATCGTCGTCGGGCCACGCTGACCCCTCGTCCGCACCCCGCACCACCGCCGCCCGCCACTTCAGGCCGCTCCGGCCCGCCACAGCAGCGCCGGCGGCAAGACGAAAAGAATGTTAATCCCCGCCCGCCATCCCGCCTGCAAGCAATAAAACCGAGCCTGCCGCGTTATTCACTACAAAGACATTCCAACTGCGCAGTCCACCGCGCAGCCAGACCATCATCGAAAGAATGAAACAATCCCTCCTCCTCATCGGCGCCCTCGGCCTCTCCGCGCAGCTCAGCGCACAGGACGTCAAGAACCAGCTCAACCCCGTCTACTACGGTGTGAACTCGCTCGCCATCGCTCCCGACGCACGCGCCGGCGCCATGGGCGACCTGGGTGCTGCCACCGACCCCGACGTGAACTCGCAATACTGGAACCCCGCCAAATATCCCTTCGCCATCTCCCGCGCCGGCATCGCACTCAACTACACGCCCTGGCTGCGGCAAATCACGAACGACATCGACCTCGCCAACATCACCGGCTACTACCGCATCGGCGACTGGGACGCCGTCTCCGCCTCCCTCCGCTACTTCTCCCTCGGCGAGGTGACCGCCTACCGCAACGGAGAATACGGCGAGACCATCAAGCCCTACGAGCTCGCCTTCGACGTGGCCTACTCGCGCATGCTCAGCGAGACCTTCTCGGCCGCCGTCGCCCTCCGCTACATCTATTCCGACCTCGCCTACAAGGCCGACGACGAGACCACCGCAGGCTCCGCCTTCGCCGCCGACCTCGCCATCTACCACAACGGCTACATCAACCTCGGACAGCGCGAATGCCAGCTCGGATGGGGACTCAACATCAGCAACATCGGATCGAAAATCTCCTACGACGAAGGCAACACCTCCGAGTTCATCCCCACCAACCTCCGCCTCGGCGCCTCGCTGATGGTGCCCATCGACGAGTATAACACCATCTCCTTCGCCGCCGACGCCAACAAACTCCTCGTGCCCACGCGTCCCACCATGCAGCAATACATCGACGAGACAGGCGCCGCCGAAGACGACTACTCCGGCTACACCTCCTGGCTCATGGACGAAGGCTACTACAACATCTCGCCCATCAGCGGCATCTTCAAGTCCTTCTCCGACGCCCCCGGCGGCGGCAAGGAAGAGCTACAGGAAATCAGCTACAGCGTCGGCGCAGAATACGCCTACGACAACAAGTTCTTCCTCCGCGCAGGCTACCACTACGAGCACCCCAACAAGGGAAACCGCAAGTACTACACCGTCGGCGCAGGCTTCAAGATGAACGTCTTCTCCCTCGACGCCGGCTACGTCATCTCCGCCTCGCAGTCGAACCCCCTCGACCAGACCCTCCGCTTCTCCCTCACCTTCGACATGGACGGCATCCAGGACCTCCTCGGACGTCGACGCTGACCCAGCGGAGCACCCACGCAACCCTCCCACCACACCCCCTACCAGCAGGCCGCACGCCCCATCCGGGACTGCGGCCTGCTCCGTTTTCGCCCCGCACGCGTCCATTTCCGCCACCCGTTGCGCCACGCCCCACCGACGCCCTCACCCATCCGCAAAAACGAAGGCCTTCGCGACACAAAACGAAGGCCTTCGAAAAGAAAAACGAAGGCCTTCTCCGCAGCACGACGACAGCGCACCACCAACGCCACCCCGCGACCCGCACGACAAAAAGACGCGCCACCACTTGCCCAAGTACGGCAGAATCACTAAATTTGTCCACAAACCAAACCACAGCACTATGACCACTCTCCCCCGCATCGGCATGGGATTCGACGTCCACCGCCTCACCCCCGACCGCGAGCTCTGGCTCGGCGGCATCCGCATTCCGCACACCCTCGGACTCCTCGGCCACAGCGACGCCGACGTACTCCTCCACGCCATCTGCGACGCCCTGCTCGGCGCCGCCAACCTGCGCGACATCGGCTACCACTTCCCCGACACCTCGGCCGACTTCAAGGACATCGACTCCAAAATCCTGCTGCGCAAGACCCTCCAACTCATCCGCGACGCCGGCTACGAAGTGGGAAACATCGACGCCACCATCTGTGCGCAGCGACCCAAACTCGCGCCCCACATCCCCGCCATGCAGCAGACCATCGCCGACGTCTGCGGCGTCAGCCCCGACGACGTCAACCTCAAAGCCACCACCACCGAGCACCTCGGATTCACCGGCCGCGAGGAAGGCATCTCCGCCTATGCCGTCGCCCTCATCTACCGCCCCTGACCCGCCCCGCGCGGCCGCAGCACACCGTCGGCACTCCCTCGGCGGCGCCGTCCAGCGCCGGACAACGGCAAAGAGCCTGACCGCCAGACCTATTTTTCATACAGAATACACATGAATGTCGCATAAAAGACGTATCTTTGCAACTCGGATTCCGCCAGACTCCGGACATTCAACCACTTACTCCATCCTTCCTACATGGAAACAGCCAAACTCATCCTCTCCGTCCTCGTCGGATTCGCCCTCATCATCAAAGGAGCCGACTGGCTCACCGACGGCGCCTCCAGCATCGCCCGCCGCTTCAACATCTCCAGCCTGGTCATCGGACTCACCGTCGTCGCCTTCGGCACATCGACGCCCGAATTCGTCGTCAGCACCATCTCAGCCATCGAAGGAAACACCGACATCGCCATCGGCAACATCGTCGGCAGCAACATCTTCAACATCTTCGCCATCATGGGCATCGTCGCCATCATCGCCCCCGTGCGCTGCAGCAAAGACAACATCCGCTACGACATCCCCTTCTGCCTGCTCACGTCCATCATCCTCTGCGTCATGGCCGGCGACCAATGGCTCGACTTCAACCAAAGCACGCCGACACCCGTCAACACGCTCAGCCGCACCGACGGCATCGTACTGCTCTGCATCACCATCATCTTCTTCACCTACACCATCGCCATCGCGCGCCGCAATCCCGAGAACCGTAGCCAGCCCCAGCCCGACCTCAGCGTCCAGCCCGCCACGGCCGACGCCCAGGCAGCCACGGCCGCCAGCCCCGAGAAACCCGTCTGGAAGGCCATCCTGCTCTTCCTCGTCGGCCTCGCCATGCTCGTCATCGGCGGAAGCTGGATCACCGACGGCGCCTCCGGCATCGCCTCCATGCTCGGCGTGAGCGACGCCGTCATCGCCCTCACCATCGTCGCCGCAGGCACCTCCTTCCCCGAACTCGTCACCAGCGTCGTGGCAGCCCGCAAAGGCGACACCGACATGGCGATGGGCAACGTCGTCGGAAGCAACATCCTCAACATCCTCATCATCCTCGGCGTCTGCAGCTGCATCTCTCCGCTACAGCTTGGCGGCATCAAGCCCATCGACCTCATCGCCATGCTCGTCAGCGCCGCCATGCTCTGGATCTTCAGCCGATTCGGCCACCGCACCCGCTACGTGACACGCACAGAAGGCGTGCTCCTCGTCATCGGCGCCATCGCCTACTATGCCCAAGCCGTCATCAACAGCTGAGCCCACCCACACAAGCGCGCCCAACGCACGCTCCACACCCACATCCACAACGAGTCAATCACATCACAAACCAAACACAAGCAGCTAATGAAAAGAATCATACTCCTATCCGCACTGCTTTGCGCCAGCCTCAACCTGATGGCCATCCGCGCCCACCGCACGCTCCGCACAGTCAGCCAGCCTGACGGAACCACGCTCACGATGCAGCTCCACGGCGACGAGACATTCCACTACTACGCAACCCCGGACGGCCAGCCGCTCGTCCGCGGAAACGACGGAGCCTATCGCTACGCCACCGTCAGCGACGGAAAACTCATCGCCACCGACATCGTCGCACACGATGCCGCGCACCGCACAGCCGCCGAACACTCCTTCATCCAGTTCGCGGCCAGCAACGTGAAATCCGCCACATCGGACATCTGGAACCAGCGCATCGCAAAGCGCAACGCACAGCGCGCCCAGCGCAACGCACGCCGTCTGGCTCCCCGGCGCGTCGGCGAGAGCAGCGCCACCACCGGCCACAAGAAAGGACTCGTCATCCTCGTCAACTTCACCGACGTGAAGATGAACGCCAACAACACCCAACAGGCCTTCTACGACCAATTCAACCAAGAAGGCTACAGCAAGAATCAGCACATCGGCTCCGTCCGCGACTACTTCCGCGACCAGAGCTACGGCCAACTGCTGATCGACTTCGACGTCGTCGGTCCCTACACACTGGCCAACCCGATGGCCTATTACGGCCAGGACATCGACGGAGAGGGCAATGACGCACACGCAACCGACATGGTCAAGGAAGCCTGCCTGCTGGCCCAGAACGACGTCGACTACGCCGACTACGACTGGGACGGCGACAAGGAAGTCGAGCAGGTGTACGTCATCTATGCCGGCTACGGCCAGTCGTGGGGCGCAGACGCCAACACCATCTGGCCGCACCAGTGGCAGCTGCAGTACGGCACAGGCTCCTCGCTCACGCTCGACGGCGTCACCGTCGACACCTATGCCTGCTCCAACGAGCTCTACGGCACGACCGGAGGCGACATGGACGCCATCGGCACCGCCTGCCACGAGTTCTCCCACTGCCTCGGACTGCCTGACTTCTACGACACGAGCAGCACCAACTTCGGCATGAGCGTGTGGAGCCTGATGGACTACGGCTGCTACAACGGTACGCCCGACTTCGAGGGAAACTCCCCCTGCTCCTACACCGCCTACGAGCGGATGTTCTCCGGATGGCTCACCCCGACGGAACTGACGGAGGGAACCTCCATCACGGGCATGAAACCGCTGTCCGACGCCAGCGCCAAAGAGGCCTACATCATCTACAACGACAACAACCGGAACGAATACTACCTCCTGCAGAATACGCAGAAGACGGGCTGGGACCGCTACCAATTTGGCCACGGATTGATGGTCATCCACATCGACTACAATGAGACGGCGTGGACAAAGAACACCGTCAACAACGTCGCGTCGCGCCAGCGCTGCACCATCATCCCGGCCGACAACGACCTCTCCGAAAACACCGGCACCGAACTGGCCGGCGACCTCTTCCCCGGTCTCAACAAGACGACGCAGCTCACCGACACCAGCAAGCCTGCCGCCACACTCTACAACGCCAACACCGACGGCGCGAAGCTGATGCACAAGCCCATCACGGAGATAGCAGAGACCAACGGACTCGTCTCCTTCCTCTTCATGGGCGGCAAGCTACTCGACACGCCGAAGCTGTCCACCACGACCGCAGACAGCACCGCCACCGACGAAGGCCACACGCTCAACGTCAGCTGGGAGGCTGTGGACGGAGCCGAAAGCTACTCGCTCGAACTCCGCGAGGTGGCTCAGGTGAGCGCCACCCGACTGCTGTCGGAGCGCTTCGACGGCATCCGCAACATCACGAATGACGGCCTCGACCTCAGCACGAAGCTCGACACCTACCTCTCCACCAGCGGCTGGACGGGCAGCAAGCTCTTCCACGGTTGGCTGAACAGCGTGTTCCACGGCATCAAGCTCGGCTCCTCTAAAGCCAGCGGATACCTCCAGTCGCCCCTCTACGACGCACCGGAGACGGGCACCGTCAGCCTCTACGTCGAAGGAGAACCCTACAACCAAGACGCTCTGACGCTCGCCGTCAGCATCGTCGGCGCCGACGGCCAGACTCTCGCCACGCAGACGCTGACCAGCCAGGGCGGCGTACTGGTGCAGGCCACCGACGTCAGCACGGGCTATAGAATCTACCTCAGCAGCGGCGCCAAGCGTGCTTTCGTCGGCCTCATCGCCCTCTACGACGGCGAAATCGACGAGTCGACGGCAGCCGAAGACAACGCCGTCCTCGAAGCGCCCCGCCGCGCCAGCGCCCAGCTCATCGAGGGCATCACCGGCACCAGCTACGTCTTCTCCGGCCTCACCGCCCCCGAATACACGCTTCGCATCCGCGCCATCTCCGCCGATGGCAGCTCGGCATGGAGCGACCGCCTCACCATCACCTTCGACGACGGCGCCAATGGCATCTCCGCCCTCACCGCCTCTCAGATGAAGGCCGACACGCCCGTCAGCGTCTACACGCTCGCCGGACAAGTCGTCAGAACAGCCACGTGGGCCAACTGGAGCCACAATCTGCCCGCCGGCACCTACATCATCCGCAGCACGCACGGCAGCCTGAAAGCCCAGCTGCGCTGACAGTGCACAGCCCCTACACTCCTGCCCCATCGTGCACCCACCACTGCACGATGGGGCTTCTTCACACCCCTCCCGACACAGACACATCCGCCCCATGAAAAGAGCACTCCTCCTCTGCCTCCACTGCCTCACCGCCCTCTGCCTCAGCGCGCAGCTCCCCGCTCGCCTCATCATCATCTGGCCCACCGACGCCGATGCCGCCGCCTGCACGGAGCGCGCCTACCTGCTCGACGAGGCACGCCGGCAGTTCCCCGACGCCGTCGTCAGCGAGCGCACCCTCCTGCCCTCGGCCGACGACACGCAGCCCGCCTCCATCGACGCCACTCTCAGCGAGCTCCACCAAGACGGCGTCGACCACGTCATCCTCCTGCCCACTTGGCTCAGCAACGCCAGCCTCAGCAGCCAGCTGCAGCAGCAGACCGACCGACAGGCCCACCGCTTCGGCCGTCTCACCATCGTGCCGTCGCTCCTCGCCCAGCCCGACGACGCCCGGCAGGCCATCGCCATCGTCGGCCAGCAGACGGGCCTCAAGCAAGCCGTCGTCATCGCCACCGAGAGCGACCCGAGCGCCAGCACCGACGACGCCGCCCTGCTGCTCCAGTCGGTCCTGCGCCACCTGCCCGACTACAAGCAGTGGCACGCCCTCTCCCTCGGCGCCTATCCCACCGCAGCCGACGAACTGCCCCTGCTGCGCGCGCAGAAAATCAAGCGCCCCATCCTCTTCCCCCTCTCCATCCTCCCACCAAGCGACTCCAGTGCCAGCGCGCTCGAGCAACTCCACAGCCAGTTCCGCGCCGCCGGCATCCAGAGCAGCATGGCCCAGCCCTCCGCCTCCACCCGCCAGGCGATCATCCGTCTGCTGCTGAGCCGCGCCCGCATCGCCGCCACACAGTCGCGCGCCACGGCCGAGGAATCACGCTTCAGCCAGGCTGCCGCGCGCAGGCTCGAGCACCGGCTGTAGGCCCACTCCACCCGATCCTTGCACCGTCCGCCCGCCGCAACCGCAAGGAAAATGCAAAAAACGTAGGACAAAATTTGGCCAATCCGCCAAAAATTCATACCTTTGCACTCGCTTTCAGGGAGACGCCCCGTCTCATCCAGAAGTCAAGGTGCGTTAGTTCAGTAGGTTAGAATATCTGCCTGTCACGCAGGGGGTCACGAGTTCGAGTCTCGTACGCACCGCAAAAGAGGAAATTCCTTCGTGGAGCTTCCTCTTTTTCTTTTCCTCCCCGCAGCGGTCCCGGCGCCACGGCGCCACGCCCGGCCGGCATTGCCCGCACAGGCGCGCCACACGCGCCGCACCACCTGCCTCGCACCGGCCTGCGCACCCGCTGCGCCGAGCATCCGAAACGCACGCAGCAGAAACCACCATCGCGTGCACTTAAGCGTAAAAACGAACGCAGCCGAAAATAAAAACGAACGCACTCGAAACACAAAACGAGTGCGCTCGAAAACAGAATCGAACGCACTCGTTTTTTTCCACGAAGGCCTTCGCAACGCGCCACGAAGGCCTTCGCATCGACACACGAAGGCCTTCGTAGCCAGCCCCGCCACCGCAGGGGGCGCTGCCGGCACACACCATCACCCTGACGAACATGAAAATAGCCATCGTACAGAGCGAGCCCGCATGGGCCGACATCCGCCAGTCGACATCCGCCATCGACGCCAGACCGACCTCGTGCTGCTCCCCGAGATGTTTGCCACAGGCTTTCAGACCCGCAGCATGGAGGCCGACATGCCCGCCGACGGAGGCTGCGTGGCGGAACGCATGCGCGCCTGGGCGGCGGCGCTCGACGCAGCCGTCTGCGGCAGTGTGGCCGTGGGCGACGGACAAGAGCGCCACAACCGCCTGTTTTTCGTGCGCCCCGACGGCCACACCGACAGCTATGACAAGCGCCACCTCTTCACGATGGGCGGCGAGGCGGCCACGTTTGCGCCGGGAACGACGCGCACCGTCGTGCAATGGCGCGGCTGGCGCATCCTGCTTCAGGTGTGCTACGACCTGCGCTTCCCCGTCTTCGCGCGCAACTTCCTGCGCACGCCTGCCGATGCGGCGGAGGCCGACTACGACCTCATGCTCGTGGCTGCCAACTGGCCGCAGGCGCGCATCGAGGCCTGGGACGTGCTGCTGCGCGCCCGCGCCATCGAGAACCAGTGCTACGTCGCGGCCGCCAACCGCGTGGGGGCCGACCCCTTCGCCACCTACGACGGCCACTCGCAGCTGGTGGATGCGCGCGGACGCGTCGTTGCCGCCCTGAACGAAAACAAGCCCGGCATCCTGCATGCCGAGCTTGACAAAGAAGCACTCTTCCGGTTTCGACGGAAATTTCCCGTTCTGGCCGATGCCGACCCACTGCGTTAGACGTGCGCCGCAGCCGAGGAGCCGACCGCGGCAATGCCCACGGCGTCAGGCAGCCTCGTCCTCCATGTCGGCGTCCAAGCGGCCGTTCCAGAGGTATTTGCGCGTTTCGGCCACGAGCACGTGGCTCAGCAGCAGGAGCGAGAGGAGGTTGGGAATGGCCATGAGCGCATTGAAGCAGTCGGCAGCATTCCACACCATGTCGAGGCTCACGACGCTGCCGATGAAGACGACCGCGATGAACAGGATGCGATAGGCATACATCCACCGGCGGCCACGCAGATACCACACCGCACGCTCGCCGTAGTAGTTCCAGCCGAGGATCGTGCTGAAGGCGAAGGTGACCATACCAAACGTCAGCAGCGGCGTGCCGACGTAGGGAATCTTCGAGAATGCGATTTTAGTGAGTGCGGCACCGTCGGAATAGCTGATGTCGGGATGCGCCAGCACGCTGCTCACGATGACAAGTCCCGTGAGCGCACAGATGACGACGGTGTCCCAGAACGTGGCCGTGGCCGACACGAGCGCCTGCCGCACAGGGTTGCGCGTCTGTGCCGCAGCCGCCACGATCGGCGCGCTGCCCATGCCGCTCTCGTTGGAGAAGAGTCCGCGGGCGATGCCATAGCGGGCCGCCATCAGCAGCGTGCCGCCCACGAATCCGCCACCCACGGCCTCGGGGCGGAAGGCCGCCCGCACGATGGTGGCGACGGCAGGCCAGACGTACGCGTGGTTGACGCACAGGATGAACAGACAGCCCACCACATAGAAGAGGGCCATGAAGGGCACCATCATGCCACACACGCGGGCAATGCTCTTGACGCCGCCGATGATGACGACCGTGACGGCCAGGGCGGCCAGCAGCCCCGTGAGCCAGGCGGGCACGCCATAGCCCTCGGCCACCGTCGTGGCGATGGCATTGGCCTGCACGCTCGAACCGATGCCGAACGAGGCGAGAGCCGTGAAGGCTGCGAACAACACGCCCATCCAGCGCCATCCCAGGCCTTTCTCCAGCGCATACATGGGACCGCCGAGCATCTCGCCCCCGCTCGTGCGGACGCGATACTTCACCGCCAGCAGCGCCTCGGCATACTTGGTGGCAAAACCAAAGACGCCCGTCAGCCAGCACCAGAGCACCGCGCCCGGTCCGCCGAGCGCGACGGCCGTGGCCACACCGATGATGTTGCCCGTTCCGATGGTGGCAGCCAGCGCCGTGGCCAGCGCGCCAAACTGCGACACATCGCCCGAGGCACCCTTGTCGTGCTTCACGCTGAGGCGGATGGCGTGGAAAAGGTGGCGCTGCGGAAAGCGCAAGCGGACGGTGAGAAAAAGGTGCGTGCCGAGCAGCAGCACAATCATCGGCCAGCCCCACAGCACACCACCCAGCCAATGCAATATCGCTTCAAGAGTTTCCATTCTTGCAGTCGGGTTTGATGAAGATTCTACATCCGTTAACTGATTTCGCTGCAAAGTTAGCAAATAAAAAGCAAAAACACGCACAAGCCCCGCAGAATGTAACCGCCGGACACGTGCTTCCGATGCAATGAAACAGCATGGCCGCAACCTCTAAAGGACGTTGCGGCCATGCTGGCAAGAAGTTGTGACCATGATGACAGGACGTAGAGGCCATGATGGCAAGACGTTGCGGCCATGATAACTGGACGTCCGGCCCCCTTCAGCAGCGCACCTTCCGGAACGGACACACGGCGCTCCAGACTGCATCGTGGCGCTATCTTCCCCATTTGTGATACCCTCTCCGAAGTGGGGAAACGCCCCCTCCGGACTGCGCCGCGAGGGCCTACACGTGCAGCAAATGCCGTACCATGCGCATGAAATTCAGCCGTACCCGCGTGGTCCACGGCATCCACGACATCGTGCAGTGGTGGATCGTGCGTGTGTTCTGCGTCAGGTGGAGACGGCCGGTCAGCCGATCGAGCGGGCAGAAATAGTCGGCCGGCAGCACAGTCAAGCGCCCCACCGTCTGTCGGGAGCCGTCCATGACCAAGCCACGCGCCCGCAACAGGTCGGCCATCAGCGGCATCATCGTATAGTCGTTCACCGTGCCGTCGTCCTTGTAGAACGACATCCGCCCGAAGGCGTCGAGAATCTCCTCACACAATGGAAACGCAATCGGCATGGCGACAATCAATCCGGGATTGATACGCCACTTGCCCGAGACGCTCCGCGTTTCCCATCCCATCAGCCCACCGTCGTGCGCTTCGGCCAAAAGGTCGTTGACAGGGCGAAGTGCCTCCACATCCGTGTCGAAATAGACGCCGCCCTCGCGCTGCAGAATCCAGAATCGGGCCACGTCGCTCACGTAGGCATAGTTGCGCGCCGCGTAGGCCTGACTGGTGTAAGGCGTGAAATGAACGTCGAAATTGTCCTCGTTCCACTCCTTGATCTCAAAGTCCGGCATCACCTGGCGCCAGCTGTCGATGCACTTGCGCGCACTTTCCGGCAGCGGCGTGCGACCGAACCAACAATAATGAATCGTCTTGGGTATCATACTCATTTACCTTTCAGAAGCTTCCGCCACGCTGCTATCTCGGCGGAAAAACAGAAAAGCCACACGACATGGCAAGCACCAGAGCCGCCCAGAGGGCAATGTGGCCATCAAATAACGTGAACGTCGTCATCATCCAGCGCTGACAGACAATTCTCCAACGCTGATGGAATCATATTCAAACGCCAGCGAACTCATTTTCACGCGCCAGCGGGATAATTTTCAACTACTATTGGGATAATTTTCAAACGCTATTGGGATAATTTTCAACTGCCGATAGGGCAAATGCAAAACGCTGATTGGGCAGAAAGTGAACGTCTTTGTGGCAAATATAAGAAAAAAACACAAAACAAACCAAACGCCGATGAAATAAAAAACAGGAATCGCGCAGACAACTTGCCACTGGGCAAGCCATCTGCGCGACATGCTGTTCTTGTCGATGACCATCGTACGCCGCATGCGCCGGAAGGGACATCAGCCAACGTCAGGCCGGAAGACAGGTCTTCGCGGGGCGGCGGACTAATCTTCGCGGACCGGCAGACAAATCTTCGCGGACCGGCAGACAAATCTTCGCAGGCCGGCAGACAAATCTTCGCGGACCGGCAGACAAATCTTCGCAGGCCGGCAGACAAATCTACTCAGGTCGGCAAACAGATTCTCGCGCACCAGCCGTCAGCAGAGGCCGGAAGCGGCATCCGGCTGCATCAGATGAACTGAATGATGTACGTCTTCGTCTGTCCGTGGTAGGTGGCACGCACCGTGGCCTGACGGCGGCCGCGCGGAGCGTCCACCTCAACCTTGACGCAGGGCTTCGAGGCTGTTGCCTCAACGCGTGCCATGCCGCCTTGCACAGGCACGCTCACCATGTAGTGCGCGTTGTCGGTCAGGCCGTTCTCCTCGCTGAAGCGCATGGGCAGCGACGGCAGATCCACGTCTTTGCCGTTGAGAGTGATGCGCAAAGTCGGCACTTCAGGCAGCGCCATCGGTTCTGCACCGCGCGCAAAACCCAGTCCGTGCAGCGTCAGTTTCCAATCCGAGCGCGCTCCGTCAAGAACGAGATACACACCGTGCTTGCCGCTCAGCTTCTCTACCGCCGCGCTCACGTCGGCTGTCAGCATCAGGCGCTCGCCCTGCTTGCCGGCCGGAATCTGCAGACGGGCAATCTCGCGGCCTCGCCACGTGGCATTGTCCCACGGGCCGTCGAGCATGACGCGCAGCGTCTGCGCGTCGTTGGTCTGCGGAGTCAGCGACACGTTGATGTGTGTCTGGTTGCCTGGCTTTGCGCCCTCGAAGGCGGCCAGGCCCAGCTGCGCCTTCTTGAGTCCGCCGAAGCCGAAATACTTGAAGCCGACGATATCGCCGCCGGTCATCAGCACGGGCATGTTGTCGTCCCACACATCCCAGTTGTCCTGCATGGCGCCGCCGTTGGAGAGATAGCAGGCGAAACCGGCCGAATAGTACTTGTAGGGGTCCATGCCGAAGATTTGGAAACCTTCCGACGTCACCTCCGCACCGGTGTATTCCGTGCCATCCGACGCCTTGGCCGTCCATTGGCCGTTCTTGGCATACGGATCGTAGCCGCGGATGACGACGCGACCGCCGTCGGCCACACTCTTCTTGTCCCACTGGATGGTCACAGGCGCCACCATGGCCTGGCGCGCAAAGCCGAAGCCACGCGGCGGACGGTGGTAGAAGACATACCACTGGCCGTTGATTTGCTGCAAGCTGCCGTGCGTGTTGTGGCCGGCGTTGGTGGTCGTGAGGCGCGTGCCGTTCTCATTCGGGACGACGCCACGCGAGTCGACGAGCACGCCTCCGCTGCGCCACGGACCCAGCGGCGAATCGCCGAAGGCGTAGCGCAAGGTCGAGTTAGAGTTGCCCAAACCGTACTCTTTCCCGCTGTAGCCGGAGAAAATCATGACATATTTATTGCCCACCTTGCGGATGGAGCTCGCCTCGAAGAAGCCAAACTCCTCGGGCTTCTGGTCCTTGTGAAGCGCGGGATAAGTCGTTCCCTCCGGGTCGCGCACCTTTCCGTCGGGCGTGCAGGCGGGAATGAAATACGGAACGACTTCGGTCCCGGGACGCGCCGACCACATCGTCTTCGGGTCGAGTTCGGCAGCCGACGAGCGCTGGAAGCCCCAGAAACCATAGGCACGGAAGCCCGTGGCATAGTCGGGATCGCGCTTGTCGGTGATTTCGTCGACGAACACAGAGGGGTCGAAGCCAAAGATACTGCCGCTCTTCACGCCTCGGCCGTCCTCTGTGAGATTGACAGGCGTGAACGGGCCGTCGGGTCGTTCGCCGCGGCATACCATCGGCTCACGTCTCGGACCGCGGCTGTGCGGATAGAGATAGTAGACTTTCTTTCCGTTTTCCTTCACCTCTACGAGGTCGGGCGCGTACATGATGTCCCATCGTCCGTCCTTCTCGTAGGTGAAGATCGGGCCTTCGTCGCGCCAATCGAGGAGGTTGTCAACGGGTGCGGACCACATACGGATGTCGGCGCCGCAGTAGCGGTCGTAGCTCAGGTCGTGGCTGCCGATGATATAGGCGCGCAGCTTGCCGGGGTTGTCGGGGTCCTCAAACACACGTGGCTCGCCGTCGGGCAGATGTTCCCACAGCGGCAGATAGGGGTTTCCCACGCCTTGCTGGCACGCGGCATTCCCGCAGCATTCTTGTGACGCTGCAGCCGAAGCGTTTGCAGTCTGCGCATTCATCACGCCGAGTCCGAAGAAGGCACAGGCTGAGAGCGCAAGCATTTTGATAGGGGTGCTCATAGTATTTGTAAAAGTTATACAGATTTGAATATATTGAATTCCACTGGAAGATCGCTTATTTTTCACCGGCAGGCATCTCGGACTCCACTTTCACGTTTCTCATGACTCACTGGCAGGAGCCTGATTGTGTAGGGGCAGGAATCTCGGATGCCACTTCCATGTTTCTCATGGCTCACTGGCAGGTGCCTGACAGCACAGAGGCAAGCATTTCGGATGCCATATCCAAATTTCTCATGGCCCCCCAGCAAGCATCTCGGATTTCACGGATAGATGTTATTTAGCACTCGTAGGCGACTTGGATTCCGTAGACATGCGTATAGGATTCCGTCGAAAAAAATCCAAATGCAAAAGTACGCGATTTGCACTGGCCGCACTATCAGATTTGTATCTTTTACTTTTGATTTCTTACCATTTCGCACGCTGCATCTGCGCAGGCTGCATCTAAAATGAAAACCGGAGTTCCGATTTCCGAAAACCGATGAACTGGTTTTCGGAAATCGGAACTCCGTTTTTCAAGTCTTGCTGTGTCCCACTTTCAGAGGAGGCAAGCATCTCGACGACCGCATGCTCCCCAGCCCCACACCGAACGTGTGGGACTTCCGCGCCAGCAACGCAGCAGGTCTTCCCCGCTGTGGCCGCAGCATGGTCGCGCGAGCGTCAGTCGACGAGGCTGGGCGTGAGCCTAAAAAGTCAAGAATGCTTGCCCGCCCATCCGCGCAAGCGTCAGTCGACGAGGCGGACCGCGAGCGACAAGAGGAAAAAAGCTTGCCTCTTCAGCTTCGCGAGCGTCAGTCGACGAGGCTGGCCTTGAGGATGCGCACCTCCTTCAGCGGGCGGTCGCCGGCATCCGTCTTCGTACGCTCAATGGTCAGGACCGTCTTCATGCCCTCCACAACTTCACCAAAGATGGTGTAGTTGCCGTCGAGCCAGGGCGCGCCACCCGAAATGCGGTATTCGCGCATCTGCTCGTCCGTGAAGGGCGCAGGAGGATTCTGGCTCACCTCGAAGCGTGCCTCGTCCATCAGCTTCGAGCATTCGTCGCTCAGCTTGTCGAGGTCGCGCGCCTTGCGCAGGGCGTCCAGCATCTCTCGGTTCTCCATCTGCTTCTTGGCATAAAGCTCATCGATGGCGGTCTGACGGCGCTGCATCTCGTAGGCCACCAACTGCGTCTCGTTCTGGAAGCGGCCCGTCACGATATAGAACTGGAAGGCGTTGCTGCGCTTCTCGGGGTTGACTTTGTCGTCCTCGCGCGCTGCGCCAATCATGCCACGTTTGTGGAAGAACTTGGGATAGACGATCTCGGCGGGAATGGTCTTGCCCTGCGATGTGGTGTCAGCCTGCGCCGAGGCCAGTTCGGCTTCGTGTCCGGCGCGCGTGTTCGGGTCGCCCGTCTGTATCATGAAGCTGCGGATGATGCGGTGGAAGGCCACGCCGTCGTAGAGTCCCACGCGCACGTTCTTGATGAAATTGTCGCGATGGCCCGGCGTCTCGTTGAACAGGCGAATGCGGATGTCGCCTGCCGTGGTCTGCAGCAGCACCTCCGTTTGCTTCTCTCCCTGTCCCGACTGGCCGTTGCAGCCGATGGAGAAAGGCATGAAGGCCAGCAGCAGGATGCATAGAATCAGTCGTCTCATAGGTCGTAGATATTTAGATGTCAACATATAAAGGTGTATATGAATAAAGATAAGCGTGTGTTTCAAAATAGATGAGCATGTGCCCCAATATGGATGAGCATGTGCGTGAATATCGATCAAAGTGTGCGTCAATATCGATGAACGTGCGTCTCCATATATAATAGCGTGCGTCTCAAGGGTTCGAGGAGCAACGTCTCCGATTGCGCTGGTGCATGTTGGAGGCGTTGACGGCGCAAATATAAATATTTTTAACGAAACAGACGCACTTCCCGACAGGAATCTTTCGCCTCCCTTTCCTGCGCCGCAGAGCATGCGGACGCGTCAAAATAAAACAGGATTTATTTTGACGCGCCACGCTTTTTCCTTAACTTTGCAGCCGCGCAACGGCGCCCTGATGGTGGAATGGTAGACACGAGGGACTTAAAATCCCTTGGCCATAACGGCTGTGCGGGTTCGAGTCCCGCTCGGGGTACGCGCCGGGACGTATGAGAAAGGCTCTCTTCTGCAGCAGAAGCTGCGGGAGAGAGCCTTTCTTGTTGGTGTTCCGCACTGGGCGGGAGGTAAGGCCAGCGCAGGTGGGACGCGCTGTAACAATGCGTGAGGTGCTCGAACGCAATCAATGAGGCGCGCCGTCTCTGTGCGCGAGGTGCGCGAACGCGATCAACGGGGTGCGCCGGTGGTGGTTCACCAGGCGCTGAGGTCGTCCTGATGCTTCACGACGCTGGCGATGTCGGCCGGCAGCCGGGGGAAGAACTTGTAGCCGGTGAGGCGCTCTACCTCCGCGATGGTGTTGACGTAGTCGGAGCGGGTGAGGTTTTGGTCGGAGTTCTTCATGACGAAGGCGATGCCTTGCGGATGGTCGCCCATGCGGAGCACGATCTTGAAAAAGGCCTTGGGCACGGCCACGTGGTTCGGTCCGATGGTGTCGTATCGCCCTTTGAGCGGGAGCGGGCCGCTGACGATGAACACTTCGCCGTACTTGACGGCCCAGCGGCGGCAGCTGATCTCGAGTTCGTTCCAGTCGCCGGTGTTGAGCCGCTTCGTCTGCGGGCAGCAGTTGGTGAAGAGGAAGGTTGAGTACATGACTTCGGGGTCCCATTTGGCGTCGGCCGCCGGAAACATGTGGCCGCGGTCGTATCCGCTGCCGCGATAGTCGGCCAGACCGGCGCGCGGGCGGCTCACGTCGTCGTCCTCATGCCATGCGTTGCTGCCTGGGCGCTCGTAGGGGCCGTCGGCGCGGTCGGCCGTCAGTCGCCATGCCACCCAGTTGGGGATGCGGAGGTCGTCGTTGTAGCCCACGGTGTAGGCTGGACGGAAGAGCACTTGTTCGGTGGTTCCGCGCGGCGTCTGCGGCAGGCCGTAGCGGCGGTCGGCCCGCTCGTCGACGACGGCGGTGGTGGCTGCCGGCTGGGGCTGCGCGCTGGTGCGGCCGGATGTGGAGCCCGAGCGTGTCTGCTCAGTGGCGGACGGGGAGGCCGAGGGCGTGCGCTGCGTGCGGCCGGAGGCGGGCGCGGTGGAGCCGACGGGCGCATCGGAACGGGTGGGATTGGCGGGGGCGGAGGTGGACTCCTGCTGCCAGGTGGGCGGCGTGGGCTGGCTTGGCTGCGTGATGCAGCCTCGCTGTGCGAGAATCCAGCCCGCCAGCAGGAAGACGAGCACGAGACCGTAGGCCAGGTGGGAGGCTTGTTTTTTCTTGCGTTTCTGAGTCATTCGTGTGGGCTTGCTTGACATGAAATCGGATAGCTCCGGCGGCCTGTGCCTGTGGAGCTATCCGACGTGGTTATCCGTGGCGGGCGGCGCGATCAGCGCATGGCCCATGCGATGCCGGCGGCATGCTCGCGCACGAGCTGGAGGCTGGCTTCGTCCTGTGTGACGGTGAGGGTCTCGCCGTTGGGCAGTGTGGCGCGGACGGTGCCGTCGGGGTTGATGCGCACGAGCTCGCGGCTCTCGCCGTTGCCCTCCAGGCTCCATGTCTGGGTCTTTTTGTCGTAGTTGTAGCGCACGACGTTGCCGTCGGGTCCGACCACGCGGTAGCCGTCCTTCAGGGTGGTGACGGCGTAGGAGCGGCCGTCGGAGCCTACGACGTTCTTGGTCTTGCCCACGTTGTTGGCCACGGGGTTGTCGCCTGTCCAGAACTCGATGGAGTTGAGCACGAGCACGTCGACCGTGCCCACGATGGCATAGGCGGGCGATATGACGATGAAGATGAGTTCGTTGAGGAACTTGTTGCCTGTCGCATTCTTGTTCCAGGATGCGAGCTTGTTGAAGAGCGAGAATGATCCTACGCAGGAGGACGTCAGCAGGGCGGCGGCCATCAGCAGCGCGCCTGCCTTGAGGTGCTTGATGTTCATAAAGGCAAAGGTTTGGGTGTGAATAAATAAAAGGGTCTACGTTTCGCGATTGTCGCGTTGGCGCCGCGGCCGTGGGCCGGCGGTGGGCCGGACGGGGCGCACGCTGTGTGCGGGCGCGGCGTGGCGTGACGTACGGGCGGGTGTGCCCGTGGTGGAAAACGAAGGCGTTCTTTTTCGTTTGCGAAGGCCTTCGTGTTCGCTCGCGAAGGCCTTCGTTTTTTTGCGGGAAGGCCTTCGTGCGCTGGAGGGGGCTGGCCGGAGGATCAGCGGCGGCGGGGTGCAGGCGGGCGGGCGGCACGGGGCGGGCGGCGCAGGGCTGAGGGGCGGGCCTGTGGGGAGTGGGATCAGTCGAGGTGGAAGACCTCGTTGATGGGCACCGTCACGGGCGAGTTGTCGGGGTTGGTCTCCATGATGTCGGCCATCATGTCCCACCATCGCTGCGTGATGGGGTCGGTGCCCATGTCCTGACTGCTCGTCTCGCCCTCGATTTCCTGATAGGCGAAGAGGATGTTCGTGGCTGGGTCGTGGAAGATGCTGTAGTTGCTCACGCCGGCGCTTTTGAGGCCGCGGCGCAGCTCGGGCCAGAGTGCGGCATGGCGGCGCTGGTATTCCTCCTCGCAGCCGGGCTTGAGAAACATCTTGAAGGCGAATCGTTTCATAGGCGGAGAGTCGTTATGGTCATTGCAAATATAAAGGAAAAGAATGAAACAAGTGGCTTCTTTTCTTTTTTTTGTGTAATTTTGCAGCAAAATCATAGCGCGCCGCCGGGGTTGGCGGTGCGGCTGCATAAAAAAAGAATAAAAGATGAGAATCACGGTGAAAGTGGGCAGCAACGTGCTCACACGGGCCGACGGCTCGCTGGACGTGACCCGCATGTCGGCCCTCGTCGACCAAGTGGCCGAGCTGCGGCAGCGCGGCGTGGAGGTGCTGATGGTGTCGTCGGGCGCTGTGGCTGCGGGCCGCAGCGAGCTGCAGGGGCTCGACGCCTCTCGCATGGACGCGGTGGAGCAGCGCCAGCTCTACTCGGCCGTGGGCCAGGCGAAGCTGATCAACCGCTACTACGAGCTCTTCCGCGACCACGGCATGGCCGTGGGGCAGGTGCTCTCGACGAAGGAAAGTTTCGGCACGCGCCGCCACTACCTCAACCAGCGCGCCTGCATGAACGCGTTGCTCGACCGCGGCGTGATTCCCGTCATCAACGAGAACGACACGGTGAGCGTGACCGAACTGATGTTCACCGACAACGACGAGCTGTCGGGGCTGGTGGCCGCGATGATGGACTGCGACGCGCTCATCATCCTGAGCAACATCGACGGCATCTTCACGGCCCACCCCGACGATCCTTCAGCGCAGCTCATCCGGAGCGTGGAGCCGGGCCGCGACCTTTCCGACTACATCTCGGCGGAGCGTTCCGGCTTCGGCCGCGGCGGCATGCAGACCAAGAGCCACATCGCGCAGAAGGTGGCGCTGGAAGGCATCGACGTGGTCATCGCCAACGGCAAGCGCGACGGCATCCTCACGGCGCTGGTGGACGAACTGGAGCAACTGCGCCAGGGCATGCCAGACCACGCCGCGCAGGTGCCCTTCACGCGCTTCGTGCCCTCGCATGAGGAGACGTCGAGCGTGAAGCGCTGGATTGCCCACAGCGAGGGATTCGCGAAGGGCGCGGTGCATCTCGACGCCAACGCCACGGAGCGGCTGCTCGGCGACGAGGCCGTGAGCATCCTGCCCGTGGGCATCACGCAGGTGGACGGCAGCTTCGAGCGCCACGACATCATCTCGATCATCGCGGCCGACGGCAGCCTCATCGGCGTGGGCCGCACCGACTACGGCGACGAGGAGGCGCGCGCCGTCGTGGGGCGTCACGGCCAGCGGCCCATCGTCCACTACGACTATCTTTGCCTCAATCCCTGACCTGCGCCGCCCGGCAGTCCCCGTCGGGCAGTCCCGCCCAGGCGAAGCCACCGCGCCGCGCAGGGTTCTTCACCCCCATCCCCTCCCGACTATGACGCTTTTCGACACAGCACGTGCCACGTGCACGCAACTGGCGGCGCTCTCCGACGCTGCCCGCAATCAGATTCTGCTCGACACGGCCGCGGCCATCGACGCCAGTCATGACTTCATCCTCGCGGCCAACCGTGAGGACCTCGCACACATGGATGCGGCCAACCCGATGTACGACCGGCTGAAACTGACACCGGAGCGCCTCGCCGGCATTGCGTCCGACATGCGCCACGTGGCCGGACTGCCCTCGCCGCTGGGGCGCGTGCTGAAGCACACGGTGCTGCCCAACGGGCTCGACCTGAAGCGCGTGAGCGTGCCGTTCGGCGTCATCGGCGTCGTCTACGAGGCACGGCCCAACGTCACCTTCGACGTGTTCGCGCTCTGCTTCAAGGCCGGAAACGCCTGCATCCTGAAAGGAGGCAAGGACGCCGACGCCAGCAACCGCGCCGGTGTGAGCCTCATCGCCAGCGTGCTGGAACGCCACGGACTGCCCGCCGCTGCCTGCACGCTGCTGCCCGCCACCCACGAATGGACCGCGCAGCTGCTGCATGCCCGCGGCAAAGTCGACCTCGTGATTCCGCGCGGCAGCAAGCGACTGATAGACTTCGTGCGCGAGGAGGCCACCATCCCCGTCATCGAGACGGGTGCCGGCGTCTGCCACGCCTACTTCGACGCCGCCGGCGACGTGGACAAAGGCGCGCGCATCATCCAAAACGCCAAGACGCGCCGCGTGAGCGTGTGCAACGCACTCGACTGCCTGCTGCTGCATGCCAGCCGTCTGGCCGACCTTCCGGCGCTGGTGCGCCCCATGGCCGAGCAGCACGTGCGCCTCTACTGCGACGTCCGCGCGCTGACGGTGCTGCGGGCAGAAGGCGGCTATCCCGCCGACCTGCTTCACAGCGCCGACGCCGACACCTTCGGCACGGAGTTCCAGGACTATGCCATGGGTGTGCACGTGGTGGACAGCATCGACGCCGCCCTCGCCCATATCGCACAGTACGGCTCGGGCCACAGCGAGTGCATCGTGACCGAGGACGCAGTGGCAGCACGACAGTTTCAAACCGCCGTCGATGCAGCTTGCGTCTATTGGAACGCTCCCACTTCCTTCACCGATGGCGCCCAGTTCGGACTGGGTGCGGAAATCGGCATCAGCACGCAGAAGCTGCACGCACGCGGACCGATGGCGCTGGAGGAAATCACCACCTACAAATGGCTCATCGAAGGCAACGGACAGACCCGTCCCTGACCACCGGTCTGCGCTCACACCACCCCGCCGGCGCACGCCCCATTCTTTCTCACCGAACCGCTGCGAATGTCTCACTTCCCACATCACAACCTGCATAGGCGCCCCAGCTTCCGCCTGTCAGTCCTGCCCGTGGCATGGATGATCGGCTGCATGCTGTTCATCATTTGCGTGCTGGGCGCCGAGTACGCCGTCGACTGGAGCAAATACGCCCTGCTCTCTGCGGCCGCACTGGCGGCCGGCCTCGTCCGCTGGCGCTACCGGAGGCCCTGGCGCTACCTCCTCCTCGGTCTGCGCAAGAGCTGGCGGCAAGTGCAGCCCGCGCTCGTCGTGCTGCTGTTCATCGCCATGGTGAGCACCATCTGGATGCTCTCGGGCGTCGTGCCCGCACTCATCGACTACGGACTGCAGCTGCTCAATCCGCGCTTCTTCCTCGCGACGGCCGCGCTCATTTGCGCCGTCACCAGTCTCTTCACGGGCTCGTCGTGGACCACCATCGCCACCCTCGGCGTGGCGCTGCAGGGCATCGGCACCGTCTTCGGCTATCATCAGGGCTGGATTGCCGGCGCCATCATCTCGGGCGCGTACTTCGGCGACAAAGTGTCGCCCTTAAGCGACACCACCGTGCTGGCGTCGTCGAGCTGCGGCGTGCCCCTGATGACCCACGTGCGCTACATGATGTTCACGTCGCTGCCGGCGCTGTTTCTCGCCGTGCTCGTCTTCCTCGGCGTCGGACTGTGGAGCGGAATCGCGACGGCGACGGCCACTGCTGCCGCCGCGACCGTCGAGGGACTGCGGCAGACCTTCGTCATCACGCCTTGGCTGCTGCTCGTTCCCATCATCACGGCGCTGCTCATCGTCTTCCGCGTCGGCACCAACCTCACCCTGGCGCTGTCGACGCTGCTCGGCGTCGTCGCGATGCTGGTGTTCCAGCCGCAGCTCGTAGACCAGTTGGCGCTGCGCTTCGCCGCATTCGGCGACGCCGGCCGTGTGCTGGCCATCCTGCGCAGCCTGGTGACTGGCAACACCTTCTCGACGGGCAATGCGCTGCTCGACACGCTCACGTCGACAGGCGGAATCCTCGGCATGGTGCCTACCTACATCATCATTCTCAGCGCCATGGTGTTTGGCGGCGCGCTGATGGGCACCGGCATGCTGTCAGCCCTGACCGATGCCATCACCCTCCGCCTGCGCGGCGTGCGGCGCACCGTGGGCGCCACGGTGGGCACGGGCATCTTCCTCAACGCCTGCACGGGCGACCAGTATCTGTCGGTGATTCTCGGCGGCAACATCTACAAAAACATCTACCGGCGCCAGCGGCTGGAGCCGCGGCTGCTGAGCCGCACCGTCGAAGACAGCACGTCGGTCACCTCCGTCCTCATCCCCTGGAATTCCTGTGGCATCACCCAAAGCAGCGTGCTGGGCGTCTCGACCCTCGTCTACCTCCCCTTCTGCCTCTTCAATTATCTCAGTCCGCTCATGTCGTTGCTGATGGCCTACACCGGATGGACCATCCGGAAACCCTCGGAGCGCACGCCGACGGAATTGGGCCGCGCTTGAGAATAACCCGCATTCCTTTGCCCAATTCGCATAAAATACGTAAATTTGCATGCTTTGCTGCGGTTTCTGCCTGCGGACGGCGGCGCCGGACGTCCGTGCACACGCAGGCACAGGACGCTGAAGCCGCCCTGCCTTCCGCAACAATGCCGCCCAGGCGGACAGCCCGTCTGCAAGCCGACGACTCCGTCGCTGCACGCCGCCCACCGGCCGTCGCCACTTCCGGCGCGACATCCGCCTCCATCCATTTCAAATCATACGCTTTATGAAACTCAAAAACTACGTACCGATGATTGCTATGGCAATTCTTGGAACTTCCTGCGCGAATCGCGCGGACAACAACGGCATCGGCATCCGCATGGAGAACCTGAACGACTCCGTGTCGCCCGGTGAGGACTTCTACCAGTACGCCTGCGGCGGCTGGATCAAGAACAACCCGCTCAAGCCCGAATATTCTCGCTTCGGATCCTTCGACGCCGTGGCCGAGGCCAACCGCGAGCAAATCAAGGAACTGATTCTCGGACTGGCCAAGGAGAAGCACGAGAAGGGTTCGGTGGAGCAGAAGATCGGCGATCTCTACGCGCTGATGATGGACTCCACACGCCAGAACAAAGACGGATACGCCCCCATCAAAGCCGATCTCGAGCAGATTGAGCAGACCGCAACCCGCGAGGACTTGCTCCGCCTGCTGGCAGAGAACGAGGAGAAAGGCGGCAGCATGCTCTTCGGTGGCTACATCGGGGCAGACATGATGGACGCCAAGAACAACATCGTCGAGATCGGTCAGAGCGGTCTCTCCATGGGACAGAAGGAATACTACCTGAGCGACGAGGAGAGCTACAAGAAGATTCGCGACGCCTTCCGCCAGCACGTGGTGAAGATGTTCCAGCTCATCGGCGACGACAAGCAGCTGGCCACCGCCAAGATGGAGGCTGTGATGGAGGTGGAGACCGCCATGGCGAAAGTGAGCAAGAGCCGCGTCGAGCTGCGCGACCCCGCCTCCAACTACCACAAGTTCACCTACGACGCCCTCAAGAAGGAGTTTGCCGGCTACGACTGGGACCAGTATTGCCACATCAACTACATCGACAACCTCAAGGAAATCGTCGTCGGACAGCCCGAGGCCATCAAGGGCGCCATCGCCATCCTCAACGGCACCGACCTGCAGAAACTGAAATACTGGGCTGAGTGGAACCTGCTCGACGGCAATGCATCCGTGCTCGGCGACAAGATCTATGCCCAGAACTTCGACTTCTACAACCGCACCATGACCGGCGCCAAGGAGCAGCAGCCGCGCTGGAAGCGCGCCGTCAGCACCGTGGGCAGCGTGCTCGGCGAGGCCGTCGGACAGATGTACGTGAAGAAATACTTCCCCGCCGAGAACAAGGCGCGCATGGAAGAGCTCGTGAAGAACCTCCAGAAGGCGCTTGCCGAGCGCATTGACGCACAGGAGTGGATGAGCGACAGCACCAAGATGTACGCCAAGGAGAAGCTCGCCAGCTTCTACGTGAAGATCGGCTACCCCAACAAGTGGAAAGACTACTCCAAGCTCACCATCGACCCCGCACGCAATCTCTACGAGAACATGCAGGCCGTGCGCGAGTGGGCCAAGAAGAAGGAAGTGGAAGAGAAGTATGGCAAGCCCGTCGATCCCGACGAGTGGTATATGACGCCCCAGACCGTCAACGCCTACTACAACCCCACGACCAACGAAATCTGCTTCCCCGCCGGCATCCTCCAGTATCCATTCTTCGACATGGAGGCTGACGACGCCTTCAACTACGGCGCCATCGGCGTCGTCATCGGCCACGAGATGACCCACGGCTTCGACGACCAGGGCCGCCAGTTCGACAAGACCGGCAACTTCCGCGACTGGTGGGCTGCAGGCGACGGCGACAAGTTCAAGGAGCGCGCACAGGTGATGGTCGACTTCTTCAACAAGATCGAGGTGCTGCCCGGCCTCCATGCCAACGGCGAGCTCACGCTCGGCGAGAACATCGCCGACCACGGCGGCCTCAAGATTGCCTACACCGCCTTCAAGAACGCACAGAAGAAAGCCCTCGAGGCCGGTCAGGACACGCTGAAGACCGTCAACGGCCTCACGCCCGACCAGCGCTTCTTCCTCGCCTACGCCGGCGTATGGGCCCAGAACATCACCGAGGAAGCCATGCGCGACCTCACCGCGCGCGACCCCCACTCGCTCGGCGAGTGGCGCGTGAACGGCGCCCTGCCCCACATCCAGGCATGGTACGACGCCTTCGGCATCAAGAAGGGCGACAAGCTCTACATCCCCGCCGAGAAGCGCGTCAACATCTGGTGAGCCCCGCGCTGAGCGCAACCCTCCCCCAACCTCCATCCGCCCGTTGCAGCCCCGTGCTGCAGCGGGCGGATGCCGTTTATCCCACAGCGGCGCACCACCCACGCACTCCTCCTGCGCCACAGACCAGCCCACTGCCGCCGGCGCGCACCGCACGAAGGCCTTCGCGACGGAAAACGACTGCGTTCGTAAGCCGAAACGAAGGCCTTCGTTTTTGAAAACGAACGCAGTCGAAATGCTCCGACCGCGCGCCCGTTCCGCAACGAAGGCGCACCAGTCTATCCTCGCCGGCGCGCCCATCTCCCCCCGTCGGCGCGCCCGCCCGCGCCCCCAAGCAACGTCCGCCCGCCTTCGTGGTGCCGCGCGCATGCGCCACGAGGCAAACCGCGCCGAAACCCGCTGCCACAGGCGGTGTAAGCGCCGTGCGGCGCAGGGGCGATGTCACCATTATTTGTGAGCATCGGCGCCCTTCCGCCGCGCCGGCGCACGTGCATTTTACTGTTTTTTGAGTATTGCCCACCCAGCCGGAAAGCCGTAATTTTGCACCCGAAATTCAACCGCATTCAGATGATAACTTTTCCCTTCAAAAAAGGCGCGGCAGTCGTGCCCGCCTTCCTGACGTTCCTCACGCTCCAGGCACAAGCGCCCGCCGACAGCATCCGACTCGACGAAGTGCTCATCGTAGCCAAGAGCAAGGCACGGCAGGTGCACGAGCAGGCCTACGCGGTGAGCGTCGTCGACCTGAAGAAAAACTACCAAGCCGCCACACCCATGAACCGTATTCTGAACACCGTGACGAGCGTGCGCATCCGCGAAAACGGCGGCGTGGGCTCGCAGACGAACGTGGCCATGAACGGTTTCTCCGGCAATCAGGTGAGATTCTTCATCGACGGCATGCCGATGGACGCCTTCGGCGAGTCGTTCTCCATTGCCTCCCTGTCGGCCAACATGGCCGACCGCGTGGAAATCTACAAGGGCGTGCTGCCCGTCGGACTGGGTGCCGACGCACTGGGCGGCGCCGTCAACATCGTCACCCGTGGCGGCGCCAACTACCTCGACGCCACCTACAGCTTCGGCTCCTTCAACACCCACCGCGCCTCGCTGGCGGGCGCACTCACCCTCGCCAACGGCTTCACCGTGCGCGGCAGTGCCTTCCTCAACTATTCCAACAACGACTACAAGGTGAAGACCACCGTCGTCGACCTCCAGACCAACCGCAAGACCGAAGACCAGTGGGTGCGCCGCTTCCACGACGACTACTTCTCGTCGGGCCTCAAACTGGAAGCCGGCCTCACCGGCAAGCGCTGGGCCGACTATCTGCTGGCAGGCATCATCGTGTCCGGCAATGCCAACGACGTGCAGACGGGCGCCACCATGGATGCCGTCTACGGCGGCGTGAAGACCAGCTCGTGGTCCGTCATTCCCAGCATCAAATATCGGAAGCACAACCTCTTCACCCCCGGCCTGACGCTCCAGGCCTACGCCACCTACAACATCGTGAACACCCACAACGTCGACACGATGCAGCGCCGCTACAACTGGCTCGGCGACTGGATGGAAAGCACCACGGCGGGCGAGCGATCCCTCACCGACGCCCGCATCCGCCTGCGGCAGTGGCAGGGCAACGCCAACTTGAGCTACGTCGTCGACGACCACCACCAGTTCACCCTCACCCACACCCTCACCGCCGGACGCCGCCGCAGCAACGACCGCCGCCGTCTCGACGACGAGATGAACAACGTGCCGCAGCAGCTGACGAAGAACATCACGGCGCTGGGCTACCAGATACGCTACGCGCGCTGGAACGCGAGCCTCTTCGGCAAAAGCTACGCGCTCTACAGCTCCACCCACAAGAAGCTCGACATGTACACCGACCGCGAGCGCTGGGAAAAGCAGTCGAACCGCCAGCACAACATCGGCTACGGCGCAGCTGCCACCTACTTCCTCCTGCCGCAGCTGCAGGTGAAACTCTCCGCCGAGCGGGCCTACCGCATGCCCGAAGTCGTCGAGATCTTCGGCGACGGACTCATCCAGCAGAGCAATCCCGACCTGCAGCCCGAGAAGAGCGACAACGTCAACCTCGGCCTGCTGCTCCAGCAACCCTTCGGACAGCATCGCCTGACGGCCGAGGTGAACGGCATCTTCCGCAACACCGACGACTTCATCCTCAAGGGCGTAAGCCTGACGAGCAACCCCACCACCAGCTACGACAACATCGGCCGCGTGCACACGCGCGGCATCGAGGTGAGCCTGGGCTACGCCTTCAGCAACGTCCTCAACGTCAACACCGGATACACCTACCAGAACATCAAGGACCGCATGAAGTATTCGGAGAACGAGAGCTACGTGGGCGAGAGCCGCATCAAGAACGTCACCTACGGGCAGCGCCTGCCCAACATCCCCTATCAGTTTGCGTCGCTGCACGCCGACTACAACTTCCACAACGTGCTCCGCCGCGGCAACCGGCTCACGCTCAACTACGACCTCAGCTACACCCACGAGTATTTCCTCTCGTTCCCCGGACTGGGCGCCGTCTCCACCAAGAAGCTCATCCCGACGCAGACCTCGCACGACGTGTCCGTGGCCTACAGCATGCAGGGCGGCAGATACAGCGTGATGCTGGAGTGCACCAACCTCACCGACGAGCTGCTCTACGACAACTACCGCCTGCAAAAGCCGGGCCGCGCCTTCAACATGAAGTTCCGCTATTTCATCAACAAAGACTGACGCATCACCACATCAAAACATATAACAAGCAACAACGACTATGACAAAGATGAACTCCTTCCTGGCCAAATCCGTGGCCGCACTGGCGCTGGCCGCCTCCTTCACCGCCTGCGAAAGCGATTCCGACTCACCCAAGGCAAGCAGCCAGAACGAAGCATACACCGTCTCGCTGGGCATCACCAGCAACGGCACCACCACTTATTACATCGTTTCCACCGACGACCTGATGAGTGACACCATCAACGCCGTCGGCAAAGGCATCGAGCAGAACGGCTACCACGACTACATACAGGGCCCCCACAGCGTCTTCTCCATCGGCGGACTGGGCGTGACCGACGTCACCACCATCCAGCGGAGCCAGAACGGACAGTTGGAAGAGGGCGGCAGCTTCATCTTTGACAACCGCATCGACGAGTTCCGTGCGGTCGACGACCAGACGATGCTCGGCCTTGAGGTGCCGGCCAACAGCGCCTCCGGACAGAACCTCACGTTCTACACCGTCGACGCCCGCTCGGCCGAGATTCTCCAGAAGCACAAGTCGAACACCGTCGCTCCGCTCTCCGACAAGGAGTGGCCCAGCGTGACCGGCATGGAAATCAGCGGCGGCAAGGTCTACGTGGCCTACGTGCCGATGAACACGAACAACTATGCGACGCCCTACACCGACGAGTGCTACGTGGCCGTCTACGACTATCCGTCGCTCAGCTTCCGCACGCTGATGACCGACACCCGCGTGGGCAATGCCGGCTCGTGGAACGCCTACAACGCTTTCCTCAAGGATGAGCAGGGCAATCTGTACGTCATGTCGAACTCAGCCCTCGCCAACGGTTTCTCGCAGGCCACGCGCAAGGCCGGTTTCCTGCGCATCGGAAGCGGCAAGACGACGTTCGACTCCGACTACTTCTTCGACTTCGAGGCTGTCAGCGGAGGCCTGAAGCCCGCCCACGTGCAGTATGTGGGCAACGGCAAGGTGTATGCCGAGGTGAGCACGCTCAATCCGCAGACGGCATCCGACCGCTGGAGCGACCGCAGCCTGAAGTGCTGCATCATCGACCTCGTGAAGAAGACCGTCACCGACGTGGAGGGTATTCCCGTGCACAACGGCAACGGCGGCCGCCGCTTCGCCGTGCTCGTAGAGGACGGTCAGGTCTACCACTGCATCGAGTCGGAGGGCAACTCCTACATCTACCGCACCGACGTGGCGACGGCCAAGGCCGTGCGCGGCGCCAAGGTGGAGGCCACGTTCGTGGCCGGCATCTTCGGCATGTGATGTCCGCGGCGCACACGTCGCCCCGCAGGGAGGCAAACCGTCTCCTGGGGCCGCGCGCCCGACTGCGAACCTTCCCGTGTGGAGCCACAGCCGATGTGGCTCCACAACCCGTTGAATGAACACAACAGAACGCTATGACGCAAAAAATGAAGAAACTGGCCCACCAGCTCCACCTCGTGCTCGGCCTCGCCTCCGGCCTCGTCGTGATGGTCGTATGTCTCACCGGCGCCGTCTGCCTCTTCGACGACGAGCTGACCGACGCTTTCGAGCCGTGGCGCAAGGTCCCCATCAAGGCGCGCCCACAGATGGGCCCCGAGCGCCTGATGACCATCGCCAGCGCCCACACGGGCCTGCAGCAGCCGTCGAGCGTGACGGTAGGCCCCGACGGACGTGCGGCGCAGGTGGCATTCGCCAGCTGGGGCGGCCCGCGCACCACGGTCTTCCTCAACCCCTACGACGGCCGCGTGACGGGCGTCGTGCAGCAGGAGGCCGACGAGAAATCCTTCTTCGAGTTCATGATGGACGGCCATCGCCGGCTGTGGCTGCCGCGCGAGGTAGGCGGCAAGGTCGTGAGCTACGCCACGCTGCTTTTCCTCGTCACGCTCCTCACGGGCCTGCTGCTGTGGCTGCCGCGGAAACTGAGCCGCACGACCCTGCGCAACGGGCTGACGCTGAAGCGCGGCGCCAATGCGCGTCGACGGCTGTTCGACCTCCACAACGTGCTCGGCTTCTACGTCCTGCTGCCCCTCATCGTGGCCTCGTTCACCGGTCTGATCTTCGGCCTCCCGTGGTTCAGCCGGTCGGTCTACTGGCTTACGTCGGGCGGCGGAGAGATGAAGCCCTACGTCTTGCCGCCCTCCACACCGCCGTCCACGCCCACGGGCGCCGCATCGCCCGACCTCCTGTTTGCCAAGATTCTGGCCGAGAGCCCCGACGCCGAGCAACTCTATCTGGCGCTGCCCGCCGACTCGGCCGGCTGCTACCGCGTGAGCGTCGTGCACCAGATGGGCTCCTACTACAAGCAGGACAACCTCTTCTTCGACCAATACACGCTGCGCGAGCTGTCGGGCAGCGGACCCTGGGCCGGACGCTACCGCGACGGGACATTCGCCGACAAGGCGATGCACGCCGCGCTCGACTTCCACGAAGGCCGCGTGCTGGGCCTCTTTGGGCGCATCCTCATGTTCTGGGCCGCGCTCATCGGCGCCTCGTTGCCCGTCACGGGATTTCTGATGTGGCGCAAGCGCCGCGCAGCCCGGCAGGCGGCTCCGTCCCGCCCCATCCCCGCCGCAGCAGCGCAGGCGCGACGCACAGAAACGCCCCACGGCCGCTGATTCGGCCGCAGCCGCGCCCACAGGCCGCCCGCCCCCGCATGCGAACAAAATCAGACGGACGCCGTCGTTCCTCGGAACAGCTGCGTCCGTTTTCGTCGCTTCCTGCGTGCCTTTCCGCACGAAGGCCTTCGCGCAGCAAAACGAAGGCCTTCGTTTTCCCTTTCGAGCGCACTCGTTTTTTTCTGCACATGCGCGTGCGCGACAGCCTCCCTACGCCCTGCCGCACAAAAGGACAACCCGTCTCTCGTGCCGGCGCACCTGTCCGCCCCCACAGAGGCGCGGATGCTTCGATGCCGCCACACCGCGGAAGGTAGACACAGCTGCGCTTCGCGGGTTACATCTTTCGCGATACATGTTAACCAATGTTTAAATCCGCCCTATCGCGCGCGATGATTCATAATCAAAGTTAAACGCCAATTCTATCGCTTGCGATACTAAAAATTTGTCGTACCTTTGCAGTGTCAAAAACAAAAGGACATCGACCCAACATCTCGAAACGACATCCAAACAACAAAAAATACAGCAAAGAACATGGCAAAGATCCACACATTCACAGCACTTACCAACAAAGGAAAGGAGCTCGACTTCGCCCAGTTTGAGGGCAAGGTGCTCCTCATCGTCAACACCGCCAGCAAATGCGGCTTCACGCCGCAGTTTGCCGGACTGGAGCAGCTGAACGCCAAGTACCGCGACCGCGGCCTCGTGGTCATCGGATTTCCCTGCAACCAGTTTGCGGCGCAGGACCCGGGCAGCGACGAGGAAATCAGCGAGTTCTGCCAGGTCAACTATGGCGTGACGTTCCAGATGATGAAGAAGGTGAAAGTGAACGGCGACGACGCCGAACCCATCTTCCGGTATCTCAAGGAGGAGACCGGCGGCCTGCTGGGCAAGAGCATCAAATGGAACTTCACGAAATTCCTCGTCTCCCGCGACGGTCAGGAGATCAAGCGCTTCGCCCCCACCACCTCGCCCGAGAAACTGGAAGAAGACATCGAGCGCCTGCTGGGCTGACAACGGCTGGCCCGCACGCGAAAGGCACGACCCGGAGTAGACCCTACTTCGGGCCGAACGCGATGCCCTTACAGGCAGGCGGCTGCGGCCCCCAAAAACACGAAAAGATAAAAAACGAACATCATGGCATACGAACAGCTTTTGCTGGAACATCAGTTGTGTTTCAGACTCTACACGGCCAGCCGACTGACGGTGCAGGCCTACGAACCCTTCCTGCGCGAGCTGGACATCACCTACACACAGTATCTGGCGCTGCTGGTGCTGTGGGAAAAAGACGAGCAGCCCATCAACGACATCGGCAAGCGGCTGCGGCTCGGCATCAACACGACTTCTCCGCTCATCAAGCGCATGGAGAAGCTCGGACTCGTGGCGCGCCGCGGCAACGACGAGGACAAGCGGCAGCAGGTGGTCTTCCTCACCGAGAAGGGAAAGGCCATGCAGCAGAAGGCCGCCACGATACCCAGCTGCATGGGTGAGCTGATGGAAGGTTGCGGCGTCGACGGAGAAGAATTCGTCAAGATCGCGCCGATACTCGACGACTACATCGCCAAACTGGAGCAGCGGCAAGACCGCTGATGGCCACGAGGCCTCGTGCCACCCTCTGGGCAGCAGCGTCCGGCGGATGGCATCGGAAACGCGAGATGGCCACATCGGCAACAACAAATGCCGCGCCAGCAGCGCAACCACGAAGAGGGGAAAGCCCCTCCGGATGGCGCTGCCGGCGCGGCATTCGTGCATTTACGCCAGGCGCAGGCAATAGCCGTGGCCCACAGCCACAAACTGGGGATGCAGCGCGAGCAGGCGCTGCTTCATCAGCTCCAAATGATGCGCGTCGGGGATGCTTTGGAGCGGTAGCGACTCCACCGCCGACTGCCATTGCGCCGGCTGGGTCAGCCCCTCGGCCAGCCCAAAACTGAGCATGAGGTCTGCGCTGAAGAGGATGCCCCGCTGCTGCTCATAGAAGAGACAACCGTTCTGCAGGTGCACCTCCGACGGATAGTCGACGACCTCGAGGGTGAAATCTGCCGCCTCGATGCAGTCTCCACCCTTCACCGTGCGAATCGGGCCAGTGTAGCCAAACCCATGGAGCTCACGGGCCGTCAGCTCGGAGCACACCACCACGGCCTCGGGCCACGCCGCATGCAGGAGATGGACGCCGCCGCACTCGTCCGACTCGGTGTGCGACACGAGTATCCACGACAGCGGCCGACTGCCCAAAATGGCCTTGATCTGCGGGATGATGGCCGCTGCCTGCTGCACGGTTCCCGTGGACATCAGCATCGGTTGCTCGCAGTCGAGCAGATACTGATGAAGGGTGAAATTCATGAAATCGAGTGTCTGTGTGAACTGATGTAGGTTTTCTGCTATCTTCATGACGATGGGGGTTGATTTTGCATGCAAAGTTAGCACTTTCGGGCAACACCCTCCCTTTCAGAAACAGAAAGAAAATGTTTAAAATCGGAACAAACTGGGAGAAAAGCATTACCTTTGGACAAAAAGAGATGGAGCAGGACTTTACACATGAGACAACAGACCTCGGCGGGTTTCTGCACCCGTATAGTGGTGAACGAGGTGCTATCATCCGGGTGCTACGGGGTAGCGCGAACGTGACGATGGCACTGGAAAGCAAAGAGTTGCGCGCTGGCGACGAGGTATTTCTGCTGCCGCGCCTTCCTTTTTGCGTGCTGGAGAGAAGCGCTGACTTCCAGGCAGAGATGATCCGATTCCACGAGCGAATCTATCGGGAGGCGCGGCATGGACTATCGCCACAACTGGAAATGCACCTCAGACAGAGCAACCTCCACCACCATCACCGCGGCGACAGCCATGAGGAGAATTTCCAGTCATTCATGTCTATGGCGAAGACCATCGCCACGGAACGTGACAACGAGCATGTGGGCCTGATGCAGACGGCATTTCTGAAAATCTATCTGCTGTATCTGTTCGACAAGTGTCAAGGGAAGTGGACGCGACGGCAGGCGGCGCCGGCCACGCTGCAATACGAGCGTTTCTACAAGTTCATGGACCTGCTGGACATCCATTGCCGCAGGGAGCACACGGTGGCGTTCTATGCCTCTGCGCTGGCCATCTCGCCTCGCTATCTCAGCATGATCGTTCACGACGTCACGGCCTTCAGCTCCGCCAAGGACGTCATCGACCAGCGAAGAATCCTTGAGATCAAGTCGCTCCTGACGCATACGGCGCAGAGCCAACAGCAGATAGCCTCGGAAATGCATTGCCCCGACGTGTCTTATCTCGGCCGCTACTTCCGCCGACATACCGGCCTGACTCCATCGCAATACAGAAACCAAGCGATGGCTACCGCCTCGACGGCACAATGACAGTTGCGAGCTGCCGAGCGCCCGCGTGCAGCAGCCACCCCAATGGAGCACGCCCACACGAAACGGCGAGCCCGACCCCGCATGGAGTCGAGCCCGCCGTTGCATGGAGTGGAGTCCCTCCCCGTATGGCGTTTTGCCGCTCATACGTGGAGGGGCTTCTGTTGATTGGGTAGATGTGAGTCTGGTATTTACTTCACGTACACTTTCTTGAACGTTCCGTCCGAGGACTTGATGAGCTGCAGACCGCGCTGGTGGTTGACGCGCTGTCCGGCCATGTCATAGCGGATGGCGGGCACGCCTGGCTCGGACGGTACGTTGTCGATGCCTGTCGG
Organism: Prevotellaceae bacterium UBA1391; assembly: GCA_002305265.1. Taxonomy (GTDB): domain Bacteria; phylum Bacteroidota; class Bacteroidia; order Bacteroidales; family Bacteroidaceae; genus UBA3839. Next base: position 129,476 of record DBQP01000018.1, read on the forward strand.
TACGGCAACCGTCACCGCCAGCTGCACCTCCTCCAGCCGGCCGTTGGAGTTGATGCCGATGGTGATGGTGGAGGAACCGTTGGAGAGCGGAGTGATGAGAAGGTCGCCATGCTGGACTTCGGCGCGCAGGACGAACTCGTCGCTGACGGCCTTGACGCTCTTGACGATGGCGGCGTCGAAGTTGTCGGCATCGGTGGCAAGCTCCTGCAACGAGACTTTCACGGCCTCCGCGGAAGAGAGGGTGACTTCGTCGGGAGTGGTCACGACGGGTGCTTCGTTGTCGGGGAAGACGGGCACGGAGGGGAACCAGTAGTTCTGAATCATGGGGAACTCGCCGGTCTGATTGCCCTCGGCGTCGTATTTGCGCACGACGTAGGTGGGGTCGGCATTGCCTTTGTAGAGGCTGACGTAAGCCTCGTCGCTGACGGGATCGATGCGGAACGAGCTTCCGTAGATGTAGAAGCCATCGGCGGCGTTGGTGAAGTCGAGATAGGTGGAGAACTCATTCGTGTCGATGTCGTACTTGTAGATTGTGTAGCCGCTGAACCAGGAGGCTTTTCCTCCATTCCAGTAGAGCACGTTTCGCTGCCGGCTGGCCGAGAAGCAATCGGGCGTCCATGCATACCAGGAGTTGGCCGGGCCGTAGATGCCCTCGGGCAGCGCGATGATCTCGGTCTCCAGGGTCGCGGGATTCAGCTTGAGCAGGCGGTTGTCGGCCTTTCCGGTGCCCGACTTCGCAGCGAGGCTCAGCCAGAGGTTTCCGTCCTTGGAGAGGACGACCGAGCCGTAGCCCCAGCCGTCGATGCCGGCAATGGTCTGCTCCACCTGGTCGGTGGAGGGGTTGATGACGAGCAGGCCATCGGCTTGGTGTACGGCAAACACGCGGTCGTTCACACGCACCATGCAGCCTATCTGCCCGCTGTAGACCTGATCGTAGGCCGAACCGTCTGCGCTGGCAACGCCGGTGACGTCGCCCGCGAACTCCAGACGGTCGAGATCGAGGATGCGGATGCCGTTGCTGGTGCCCACGTAGGCCTTGTGCTCGTCGACGCCGAGGAAGAAACGGCCGTCGCCGCCATTCTCACCCAACGTCTGAAACTGCTTGACCACTTTCATCGTCTTGGCATCAAGCACCGTGAGGCGTGCGCCGGTGATGGCCGCACCGGGGTCTTTCGCCTGCTTGCTCATGACGTAGAAGCGGCCTCCATATATCTGGCCATGCGGAGAGGAGGCACCCAGCTCGACGCCGGGGTTTTCCTTCTGCACGACGCGATAGACCCACTCGCCCTCGTCGGAGAGGAAATTGATGGTTGAATTCTGGTGGCCATACCATTCCTCGTTGACGAAAAACGTGCCACGCGTGTAGTCGGCCGTGGCACTTGGCGCACCGACATACTCGACGACACCCGTCATGTCGCCGCCATCCCAGTTGGTCATATCCCCCATGAACGACCATCCGTCAATACAGCCGTCCGTGAGGATTCTGCTGGAGGCGCCTACGGGCGAATACTCGTATTCCTCGGCAACGCCCGCCGACGTCCAATAGCTCCAATAGCCACTGCTCCAGCCGGATTGCCAGCGGTCGTCCGGGTCGTTGGAGCTGAAGCGGCCGAACGCATAGGTGCCGCAGTCGTAGATGCCCTCCACCAAATCGTAGGAGACACCTTTTGCGACCAACTGGATATTGCCGCTGCCATTGAGGTCATAGCCCAAGCCGCCGATGGTGATGCCAAACTCCGTGTCGCCATTGACGAGCATGTAAAAACGGGGGTCGGCCGCTGCGATGTCGCGCAGCATGTCTGCGCCCGTCGACTCGTCGGTGAAACGGTAGCCCCATACCAAATTGGTGTTGTTGCCCTTGCCGTCATTCCATTTCACCACCAAGGCGGCCTTGAAGGAGGCATCTGCATCGCCCACCCAGTACTTGATCTGGTCGAAGTCGACGGGAATTGCAGTTGCTGACCGTGTGGATCGAGCTGCCTTGGCATGCGCACGGGGCACGCCTTGCACGGACGTCTGTGCGAAAGCCAGTGTGCAACCGACCCACAGCATCAGGATAAAGTAAAGTCTTTTTTGCATAACGAAACTGTTTAAATGAAACGATTGTTGATGTAACCTAAGATATTTCTATGTTTCAATCATCGAGCAAGGGGGCGCCGGAGATGGAGGTGCTGGCGGCGACGGCGATGTGAAGGTCCTGCGCCCGCGCCACCTCGGTGCTGGTCTCGCCCATCCATCCGCAGTATTGCAGCACACCGGTGCGCACACGGATGAAGTCGGCTCCCGGCAAGCTGACAGGCTGTCCCTGCTGGTCCACCGCCCATGCGATATCGAACGAGCAAAGGTCGGCGGCGGTGTTGGGGTGGTTGTCGGTATAGCCCCAGGGGTAGGAATAGAGGACGTAGTAGGTTCCCATACGGCTCTCGTCGACGCCGTTCGGCGCCAGGAGAGTTCCGCGGAAGGTGAGCTCGTCCTCCGCGATCCACTTGGGGTAGTAGTCCTGCGTGTGGTACATATTCTTCGCGAGATAGCCCGTCTGTCCTCGGTTGTCGCGCCAAGGGATGTAGATGGTGTCGGTGAGCGTGCCCATGATGTTGGGGATGGGCTGGTGGTCGGCGGGGCGGCTGTAGGTGATCTCATAGCCATGGAGCGTCTCAGGCTTGTAGTACTCGCTGCCCGCCAGCTCGTACCATTCGTCATCGTCGGGCTGGCCGTTGCAGTTGCGGTCGAAGGCAACCTCCACGATTCCTGGCTCGGCCGATCCGCCCTGCCGCGCATGGTAGTCGGGGATGTCGCTGTAGAAGGCATTTCCCTTGATGCTGAAATCTTTCTCTCCCGGCACGTTCACGACGGTGTGGTCGAAGGCGAAGGTGACGTAGCCGCCGTATGACCCCAGCGTGATCATCGCATCGTTCACCAGGTGGTCCTCTGCCTTCTGCCGCATGGACGCCTCCGTGTCGCCCGCCTCATAGGAAGGCATGGTATTGACAAACTGGCCGGGGGCGGGACGATATTCGAGCACAGAGGCCGTATAGGGTGAATACTCCGTTTCCTCGTGCACGACCGTGACAAGGAACGACTTCTGGAAGCCACGCAGTCCGTCGCCCAGCGTATAGGTGATGGGGTATGTTCCCTCCTTTTCGGCGAGGAAAATGTACGTGCGCTCTGTCGAGAGCAATGAGTCGCGCCCGTCGGCCAGTCGCAGGGTCCAGCGGTAGGCCTGTCCCTCGTATGCAGGCTCCAGACGCAGCTTGCGCATGCGCTCTACGTAGTAATAGTCGTTGAGCCCTGACGCCACGTTGTCTGCACTGTCGTGGCAGGCTGTCAACAAGATCGTCAGACAGAGCAAAAGGATTCTGATTGTCGTCTTCATCATACACGAAAGTTTATTGGGTCAGAAATACCATGTGCGCCGGAATGTCGCCGGTGCGCCGGCTCCACTTGAGCCGCCCCTCCTTGGAGTAGCAATGGAGCACACCGCTGGAGACGTAGTTCTTGGCATCCGTGACATAGATGTCGCGCGTCTCCGGATGAATGTTGATGCCGTAAGGAATGGTGATGTTTCGCTCCGTACCGTCGGTGATGAACGAGGAACTCACTTTCTGCTTCGTTCGCGTGTTGATGATGCCGTAGGTGATGGTGTTGCTCTGCGTGTAGTTGTTCCACTCCGTGCTGTAGTAATAGAGCGAGTCGCCGCTGATACAGAAGTTGGAGCAAGGAATATCGAGCGTGTCGGTGACGCCCATCTCGTTGCGTCCTGTCTTCTTTGCCAACACGTAGAGACGGGAAGGAGTGGTCTGGTAGTCGCCGCGTGAGTTCACCCACAGCTTGCCCTCTGCGTCGGCCTTGATGCGGTGAAGGTTGATGCCCACAGGTATCTTCTCGATTTGCTTGAAGCCCTCGATCTCGATGACGGAAACGGTATTGTCGTAGTGGGGAGCCATATAGCCGCCCGAGTTGGCCACGTAGATGTATTGCCCAAGCACGCAGAGCTCATCGGGCTGGAAGCCCACGGTGCATTTGGCTACGGTTTTCATCGTGAGCGTGTCAATCTTATATACTGCGCCGCGCACGGCGTTGGGGTTGTTGAGCTGTACAGGTCCCACGTAGGAGGTGGCATAGGCGAAACCACGGTGAAAGCGCACATAGCGCACGTTGGGAATATCAATCTGCCCGATGCGCCGAGCCGTATACGCGTCGAGCACCTCTATCTTGTTGGAGCAGTTGACCACCACGTAAAGTCGGGAGCCATAAATCTGAATATCGTTGCCCACGTCGCCCAGCTCTTTGATGACCGTAGGATTGCGCTCCGCGTACAAATTGCGCACGTAGTAGCCCTGCACGAAGTCCAAGTAGTCCAACGTGCACTTGTTGCTGCCCATATTGCCCTCGTTCAGCAGGTACATTCCCTCCACCGCCCCAAAAGGAGTCGACAAGTTGGGAATGAGTTCGTGCTCCGTAGGCACCACCACCTCTTCCTCTCGGCAGGCCACGAGGGAAAGTGCCGCAAGGCAACATGTGATGAAGCGTCCAAATCTCATTTGACGTTGCAGATTATAGTTTGACGTTGCTGAATATAGTTTGTCGTTGCTGATAATTATAGTTGATACTCAAGCCGTCTCAGATCTCCACGCTCAGCGTCGCCCGCCAGTTGCGTTGAGGCATGGGATAGTTGAGAATCACGTCGTAGTCTTGCGCAAGCAGATTATTGACTTCCATTTGCGCACGCCAGCGCAACTTCCACAAGCGGAAGTCCTTGGAGATGGAGATGTCGTGGGTATACCAAGGCTGCGTGTGGTTGTAGATGATGTTCTCCTGCTGATTATACCGTTCGCCGGTGTAAATGAAACTATAGTTGAGCGCCCATCCGTTCCACGCCAACTGAACAGCAGCCGATCCGCTGTGCCAGGGGATGTAGGGTATTTGGTCGCGGTAGTACGTATCTGCATGGTTCGTCACGTCGATGGCGTCCTGATAAGTGTATTGCAAACGTGCCGTGACAAAAAAGTCGCGCATAGGCTGCAAGGTGAGGTTGGCCGTCGCGTCCACGCCGGTGATGTGCACGCGTCCCAGATTGAGCATCGTCCAGCGGAACTGCGCGCCCTTCGGATAGGCCACGATTTTGTCAGTAACAAAGTTCCTATATCCATCCAAACTCATCTCCAGCCGAGTGAACACGCCTTGCTGATGATACTTACTTTTGTAGGCCACACCCAGATTGTATTGCTCGACAGTTTCCGGCTTGAGACGCGCATTGCCTATCTCCGCATAGTAGAGATCATTGAACGTAGGCATGCGGAAACTGCGTTTGGCAAAAGCCCGCAGCGAGAGCCCGACGTGGCGCAGCGGAGTGATGGACGCAAAAACAGCCGGTGTCCACACGCTCCTTGCGCCGGGCGATTCGGCCAGTCGGACCCGATCGTCCACATGATTGTACACCACGCTCCCCTGCACGCTCAAGACGCCCAGGTGGAGCGCCGTCGCAGCAGACAGGAAATGATGCCAGCGAACAGGGTAGACAAAGCCTTGCATGTCCGCATCCATCTCATTCCACTGCACATCGTAGGCAACCGACACGTCCCACCATCTCGTCACGTTGTAGAGGTGGGAAGTAGAGAGATAGAACTCTTTCTGGCGATAGACATTGTCTATCATCATCACCGTCGTGTCCTTGTTGACGTATTTCGTGAGGTAATACGCATACTTGGCGGCGAGACGCGCGTGATAGCGCTCCGTGACGTCTTTGTCGATGCTGCCCTGCAGGAAAGAGTTGTTGTCCCAGATGCGCTCGCCACGTCGCCACACATTGTTGACGATGGCGCCTGGCACACCGCGCTCCGACGTATAGTTATACGCTTTCAGCATCCACTTTCCGCCAGCAAACTGCCCAAACAGAGCGCCCTCCAAGCGTGTGGCCCGCACGTCGCCGTTCTGTCTGACGGCCGTCGTGTCGTACATGATCTGGTCCGTCATGACGCCTTTGCGTCGGTAGCGGAACTTATATTCTCCGTTGCTCGACACCCATTCAGCACTAAAAGAGGCCTGCACCGCGTCCGACAACTTCTGCTCCACCAACAGCGAGGGATTGATCAGTCCGAAAGAACCGGTGCGCAGCTTGAGCTTGAGGTGGTAGTGCTCCCCATCCTCGAACACCGGGCGGCGTGTCCACATGTAGATGGAGCCGGCCGAGTTGAAGTCTTTGGCCGACTGGAAGATTTCGCTCTTTTGTCCATTATACAGCGAAATCGTCTGAATGTTGTCGAGGGAGAACTGTCCAAGGTCCACCTGTCCGTTCTGGGCGTTCGCCAGTTGAATACCATCGTAGAAGACACCCACATGGTTGGTGCCCATCGAACGTATGTTGACCGTCTTGATACCACCCACTCCGCCATAGTCCTTGAGCTGCACACCGGCAAAGAAACGCAGGGCGTCAGCCACGTTCAGACTGTTGAGCCGCTCCAGCTCGGTGCCGCTCAGCCGTTGGGAGGGAATGGCGCCCTCCTGCCGCTCACCTCTCACGACGACCTCCTTCAGCTTGAGCTCCAGCTTGCTCGGAGCGAGACTGTCCACCGGAGCCATGGTTTGTGCAGACAGATGGTTGGCCGTCAACAAGGTGAGGCTGAAGAAAAAGACATAAAAAAAGCGCATATCTTGCAATAATTTCTTTGGTTGCGGTCTTTCTTGACGTTCAACCCATTATTGCAGTATGCGCATCCAGTTGCATGCAGTCGACTTTGCCTTGTGTCCAAAGTCACACACACGAATGATGAGGCTATTGCCTATGTGCTCGCACCGTCCGTTACCCGCAGACCGAATAATCGATTGAAGCAACGGCAGGTCTTCTGACTCATCCCAGACATCATCGCCTTCCCAGCTTTCCAGCCAGTGACTTTTCTTGTTGATGATGTCCGAATCCTGCTCTTCACGCGCAGGAGGGAAACACAGCAACGGGAATTGTTGGGGACTCTCACCCCATTCCCTTTTAATCTCGGCCACAAAAAATGCAGCCCAAGAACCAATTGCGCTGCAAAGTTAGTAGTTTTCAGTTTAAGCCGCACAAAATCCAAAGGTTTATTATAGAATTTTAACCGAAGCACAATACAGGCTGAGCCGCAGCCTCGCAACACCCAAGGGCCGCGTCATTTGGAAGCAAATCGAACTTAAAAATATAAACGACAAGCATTTAAACCCACCACATACCCGATAAAACATAGAGTATCCCGCTGAGGCAAATGACCCATCCGGCAGATTCTCTCACAGAAATCACGGCAGAAAAAATTTTATAATGCATGATTTATCATGCTCATCCCTGCTATTGCATGGCCACCAATGAGCAGAACCCGCAGTCAAAACACGACAAAAAGAAGATGGGATTCCGCCTTCAAGACAGAAACCCCATCTCACTTCCATACATTGATGCGCCATGCCTTATGGCCACTTGCCCATGATCGAGCTTGCCTGTTCCCCTTCTCCACCTCGGATTCCCGCAGGCCAAGCCAGCCCTCAGCGCACAAGGAGCTGTCTGAACGCGCACAACGAGGTGCCAGAGCACGCACAACGACAGCAAGAACTCGGAAAGCGGAATCGCAACCAGCGGCGCCTTCGCTGGTGAGGAGCGCTTAGCGACCGAAGTAGCTGTAGCGGTTGTTGTCGGGGTTGACCACAATTTTCTCAACCACAATCTCCGGATCCACCATGACCAGCTTCAGCGTATGCTTGCCCGCAGCGCCCCGTCCGAAGTCGACGCCCAGCCATCGGAGGTTGTCGAACACCTCCGTGCGGCGAGGCAGCCTGCGTCCCTTCCAATAGCCGCGCAAGGCCAGAGGCACTTGTGCCGGCAGTGGTTTCAGCACCTTCGAGCGGGCCAGATTCTGTGGCGTGTACTCCTGAAACTCGTCGTGCAGGCCTTGTCGGGCATCTACCACCTGCATCGGACCGCCGTCGAGCTGCACGCCGATGCGAAGACCGCGGGCCGGGAAAACGTCCTGCGTGGGCAGAATGCCGATGGCCACGCGCCCCTCCTCCGCGAGTTCTATGTCGTATTCCAAGGTGGCACCGCTGTTCTGGGCGAGCACGTTGCTGCTGCCCATGCAGCCCTCGCCACGCCCGAGGTCGGGCAGGAACGTCCACGCAGCCTCCTGGCCGTCGCTCTTGCGGCTGAAGCGACTGGCCGGTATGCTATATTCCTGCGTCGCCTGCGGCTGGCTGCCGCCGACGTGACCGACATCGACGCCCAGCGTCGTGGGGTCGATATTTTGCGCGGGCATCGACCATTGCGTATAGCCGATGTGCTTGTCCTGCATCATCCCGCTCCATTTCCCGCCGGCCACCTTGTGGTAGTAGTCGCTGAGCTGGCGGTCGCGGTCCATCAGCTGGCCCACGAGCGGCTTGTTGCCGCGGGTGGCGGCGTTGTAGAGCAGTGCCACGTTGGCACTGGCCACGGCCGGATAGTACACCAACTGATAGTAGGCGTCCTGCGCCTCGGCAGGAATGCGCGCCCTGAGTGCCTCGGCACGTGCCGCGATCGAAAGCCATACACTGTCCATCAGCGCCATCTCCTCGCGGTTGAAGATGCCGGGCACCTGCACCTCGGGCTTCCTGAGCAGGTTGTATTTCGAGTAGGCGGCGATAATGGCTGCAGCTTCCCGGGCACAAGCGTCCCCGAAGGCCGTCCGCGCAAATCCCTCCAGCCAGTCGCGTTCCGCTCCGGGGCCCACGCCGTCCGGATTCCACGCATAGTGCATGATGAAGTCGATGGGCACTTCCTTGGGCTTGAGGTCGCCCACGTTGATGATCCAGATGCGGTCGAGACCCGTGCGGTATGCGAGGTTCAGCTGTTCCCGCAGCTTGGGGATGGTGGTCGTGTTCACCCAGCGGTCGTTCCAGGGACCTCCGTTCATGTCGATGTGGTAGTAGAGTCCGAGCCCACCCTTGCGCTTGCGCTCGAAATCGCGTCCGATGCGCCGGATATAGCCCCAGTTGTTGTCGCAGAAGAGCAGCGTGACGTCATCGGGCACGCTGAATCCGGCATCGTAGTAGCGCTGCACTTCGGTGAAGATGGCCCAGAGCTGCGGCACGCCATCCTCGCGGCCGTACACCTTCCGGATGATCTGTCGCTGTCCCTTGACGACCTCGCCCAGCGTCTTGATGTTGTCGGCGTCGTCGCCCTTCCCCATCGCCACGTCGCCATCGCCCCGCATGCCGATGGTCACGAGATTGTCGTAGGCTCGGTTCCGCTCCATGCCTTCGAGGAAGAAACGGTCGACGCGCTGCTTGTTCGTGGCATAGTCCCAGGGACCCACCTCGTCCTTGCGCTTCACATACTCGCGGTGAGCACGCATCATCGGCTCGTGGTGGGAAGTGCCCATCACGATACCGTATTCGTCGGCCAGGCGCGGGCTCTCCGGGTCGTCCTCATTGAAGGCCGACGCCCACATGGCCGGCCACAGGTAGTTGGCCTTCAGGCGCAGCAGCAGCTCAAACATGTGGGCATACATCTTCGCGTTCACCCCGCCGAAGTGCTCCGTCGCCCATCCACCGAAGGAGGGCCATTCGTCGTTGATGAAGATGCCGCGGTATTTCACCTTGGGCGAGGGCTGCACAAATCGTCCCGCGTCCCACACCACCTCGTCGCGGTGCTTCACGGGCACGTCGGCCCACCAGTACCACGGCGAGACGCCGATGCGCCGACTGATCTCATAGATGCCGTAGATGGTCCCGCGCTTGTCGCTGCCCGCCACCACGAGATTGCCGTCCACGACGTCGATAACGAACGACTCCCACTGTCCCTTCACGCGGCTCACGTCGAGTTTCCGCTGCTTCACCAGACGGTCGATGAGGCGGCTCTTGCCGATGGTGCCGACAAGGATGCATTTTTCCTCCGGCTGCTGGGCCAGCCTCACCTCTGCGGCCTTGCCGCACACCTTGCGCACGTCGTCGCCCAGGTCGTTGGCCGCGCGGATCACGCCCTTCCAGTCTTGTTCGTCCGCCACGATCGTCGCCGTCTCGCCGTTGCCGGCGATGCGGAACGCAGGCTGGGCCATCATGCTCATGGCCACGAGGAGCCATGCCAGGCTCAGCGTCAGTTTTCTTTTCATGGTTGATATGCAATTTTCTCAGTTCTTATACTTCCATCCCGCATCCGTGTACGGACAATGACCATGCCTTGCTCCGGCCGACCGCTCAGCTTGCGTCCCGATAGGTCGTAGTAGCTGACGTCTGCCTCGTCCAGCACGCCGTCGTCCACAACCGCCCGGATGGCTGTCGCCTCTCCTCCCAATCCTTCCGGCGTCGTCCCGAGGCACGTAAAGAGAAGCTTGTCGAGTTTGGCACCGTCCTCGCGGTAGCCGATGTGCAACACGTGCTCGCCCTCCAGCATCGTGTAGGTGCGCGGAGCGAGATTCCACTGCCACGTGTTGGAACCGGGAATATTGTTCCACATCACCCATTCCTCGTTGTCGAGGCGGAGCCAGAAGGAGTCGTCGTTGGCATTGGGGCAGATGGTGCGGAGCCAGAGCATGTAGGTGGTGGGGCGAGTCACCGTGAAAGCGATGCTGACCAACCCGCCGTTGTCTGCCGGTGCCGAATTGCTGCTGTTGTTTCCACTTCTGACGGTCACGTACTTTCCTCCCGAAGCCTTGCTGTCTGCCACCGTCTGCCACAGCGAGCCCACTGCGCCGCCTTCTGCCTCCAGATAGATATCCGTGTTGAGCAGGGCCTCGCGCTCCGCCAGCGTCATCAGCTTGAACGCCGCATAGCTGCGTCCGTCGTAAGGGATGTTCGCCTCGTTGCAGAGCCTGAGCAGCAACAGTTTGCTGAACTCCGTCTCTTCGCCCATAAACCGGATGAGCACCTCCTTACGGGTCTCCCCCGGCAGGAAGGTCACCAGACTGTCTGCCAACTCGTAGTCCACGCCCGCAATGGCATCACCGGCCACGGGCACAATTCTCACGACAGCTGTCTCCTGCAAGGGCTTCGCCAGGCTGACGATGATCGGATGCTGCTCGCCACGCGTTGTTTCCGTCACGAGCTCGGCCACACCCGGCTGAACCGAGGTCGTCGTGCGCGTCTGGTCGCAGCCCATGTCGCTGAATGCATACAGCGGATAAGCGCCCATGTCGATGCCGCCATCGCCGCTGCCGATACAGGCGCTGCCTTCCTTCAGCAGATAGCTGGACGGCTTCGCGATGGTCGACACGAAGCCCGGCATCTTGTCGTAGATGCCTCCCGTCTCCTGCTCCTTCTGCGCAAAAGCGGCCGGCGTCACGCTCTTTCCCTGGTATTGGATGCAGGAAGACTTCGACATCATGCGCCAAAGATTGTTCCGGAAGAAGTTGCCGCCATAGAAGCAGGCCGAGTCCGTCATGATCAGACTGTAGTTCGTACCGCCATAGACGATGTTGTTCCTCACCTCGTTGTGCTTCGACTTATGCAGGTGGATGCCGGTCTTGCAATTGTAGGCGACATTGTTGATATAGCGCGAGTCGAAGCTCCAGTTGGTTCCGGCGTAGAGGGCCGACCGATAGCCCGACTCCAGCATATTGATGGCGACATTCTCCTGAAACCAGTTGCCGGCACAGCGCGACTCGTTGAACACCAGACGTTCTCCGCCGTTGCCGAAATTGCGGACAATGAGGTTGCGGCTGCCGTCTCGGTCCAGCCACACGCCGTCCTGCCCACCCGTGATGTGGTTGAAGCAGAAGACGTTGTTGCCGAAACTGGTGTCCGAAGCGGTGATTGCACTGGAGTACTTATAGAGTCCCGTTGTCTCCCAGCTCCGCTTCTTGCCCCTGAGCGAAACGAAGGTATTGCCGCTGATGAGATTGCGCTTCGTGTCCTGCCCAATCAGGTTGACGGCGTCGCCATACAAGTTCTGGAACAGGCAATTGCTGACCACGCAGTCCTGCGCATTGTTCATATAGATCATCGAGATGCCTTCGTAGGTCGTGGCCACCTCCTCGTGTCCGATGCCTTCCACCTTGCAGTCCGTTACCACACAGTTGCTGGCCCGCCTGAGGTTGACGCACGATTGCACGTAGACCATGTCCTTGAACGTCACCCGCTCGATCCAGATATAACTGAGGTTTGCCAGGTTGAACAGGTCGATGGTCTCGTCGCTCAGGACGTTGTCGGCCTTCGTCAGCACCACCTCCCCAGTCTCCGGCCAGGGACAAAACACAATATTTCGCGTAGCGTTGCCCGAAGCGGCCGGACGGATGGCCATCTCGCTGTAGGTGCCACCGGCAATGAACACAGTGTCGCCAGCCGTTACCTTGGCCGCAGCCTGAGCAATCGTGCCGAAGGGTGAGGCCATGCTTCCGTCGCCCGTGGCGCCCGGAGCCACATAGATGTTCCCCGCCTGCAGGCCCATCCCGCAGGCAACCAGCAGCGTCAAAAAGAGAAAAGCGTGTTTCTGTGTGCGTTGTGTCAATCGCATGGGATTAAGTTTTCTAGATGATTCCATCGTGCCTTTTTTGGCATTTCGCTGCAAAGTTAGCCCGTTTCCCACTTGCCAAACGCCCAAAAATGTTACTGATTTTTACGTAGACGTAACATCCGATTCTCCTTTCCGCCTCCGGGGCAACGCATCCGGCCGCATGCACGCCGTAGCGCACAGTCTCGCCGCCGACTCCGTCATCGAGGGAGGGCCTCCCGCCGGCTTTCAGTGCCGTGCGCCAGCAACACATCTTTGCTTTGTCGGCCATAGAAAACAGCGATTTCTTTGCAGAAAAAGAACGCGTTCGAAACGGAAAACAACTGCGTTCGAAATGGAAAACGAACGCACTCGAAAATGAAAACGACTGCGCTCGAAAATGGGAGCACCGGCGAAGGAAAACGGAAAAGACTGCAAAGAAAAACGACGTGGGATGCACTCAGGCGCCATGACGGCCGCGCCCGCCCACGTCGCACGGCACTCGCTCCATACACGACGAAGGCCTTCTCGTGAATTCACGAAGGCCTTCGTGCAACGACAAGAAGGCCTTCTCACCTCATCGAAAAAAACGTCCCCTACGAGTCCAGAAGCGGGCGCGCATGATGCTGCGTGCACGCTCCGGCGATGGGTGCAGGGTGGCGGAGGACTTGCTGGGATGGCGGAAACGAAACGCAGGCGCCACCGGCCGGAGGGGACGGTGGCGCCTGCGCGCTATGGGTGCTCGTCTACAGCTTTTCGCCGCAATAGGAGCAGTAGTGGTCGTGGAGGCGCACCTTGTGGTGGCAGCGGGGACAGAGGCCGCGGGTGGGGCGCTTGCGCGTGGTGTCGATGACGGTGGCGGAGATGATGCCCGTGGGGACGGCCACGATGGTATAGCCGAGCAGCATGACGAGAGCGCTGAGGAAGCGGCCGGCATCGGTGACGGGCGCCACGTCGCCATAGCCGACGGTGGAGAGGGTGACGACGGCCCAGTAGATGCTGGCGCCGATGCTGGTGAACTGCGAGCCCGGCACGTGGCCTTCGAGGATGTACATGAGGGTGCCGATGCAGACGATGAGGATGATGACGAAGAGGAAGAACACGAGGATTTTGCTCATGCTCCGCCGGATGGACTCCAGCAGCAGATAGCCCTCGTTCATGTAGGTGAACAGGTGGAAGACGCGGAAGACGCGAATGAGGCGGAAGGTGCGCAGCAGCAGGAAATAGCGGCTGGAGGGGAAAAAGAAGGAAAGGGGGATGGGCAGGATGGAGAGGAGGTCGATGATGCCGAAGAAGGAAAAGACATAGTGCCACGGGCGGGGGTGGCACCAGAGGCGCACGGCATACTCGAGGGTGAAGAGGGCGGTGAAGACGTATTCGAGGATTTCGAGAATGAGCCACGGCGTGCCTTCCGAGACGCGGTGCGTGCTCTCGACGAGGGTGACGAGCAGGCTCAGCGTGATGGCCACGAGCAGGCCGACGTCGAAGGCCTTGCCCGCCGGCGTCTCGGTTCCGAAAATGATGAGGAATAGTTTGCGCTTCACAACGTGTGGATGGGGAGAAGGTGGTGGCTAACGGGCCAGACACTCGGCCAGCGCCATGTCGAAGGGGGTGGTGAGCTTGATGTTCTCGCGGTTGCCGGGCACAAGCGCAACGCGGTGGCCGGCGGCCTCGACCACGGAGGCGTCGTCGGTGAAGTCGGGCGTGTAAGGCTGCGCATAGGCTTCGCGGAGCCACTCGGCGGAAAACACCTGCGGCGTCTGCACGAGCCGGTAGTCGGCTCGGGGCACGGTGTGGCTGCCTTCCGGCGTCATGTGGCGAAGGGTTTCCACGACGTCGACGACCGGTATGCAGGCGCCATGGCGCGAGGCACCGGCGAAACAGGCCTCCACGACCTCGACGGAGACAAAGGGCCGGACGCCGTCGTGCACACCGATGAGGGTGGCCTCGGGCCGCACGAGCTGCAGGCCGTTGCGCACGGAGTGGAAGCGCGTCTCGCCGCCGTCGGCCAGGGTGAGGCCTACGGTGGAGAAACTTTCGCCATAGACGACGCAAAGTCCTGCCCAGTACAACTGCTGATCAGCGGGAAGAACTAGCACAATCTGCGCCGTGGGATCCCACTGGCGGAAACGGTCGATGGTGCGCATCAGCACCGGCCGACCGTCGACGGGCAGAAACTGCTTGGGCACATCGCCGCCCATGCGCCGGCCTTGTCCGCCGGCGACAATGATAACGGCATTCATCCGGCGCAGGATTCGTTGCATTCGAAGAGCATTCCCTTCGCCACGCCCTCGGCCACATCGGCACCGGCCAGACGGCGGACGATGGCCAGACCGGTCGGGATGGCCGCGGCGGGACCCTTGCCGAGGATGAACTGCTCGGTTTCCTCCACCATCTTGCCCGTGCACTGCGCGCCGGCCAGTTCCGGTTCGAAGCCCGGATAGCACGTGGCATTCAGCCCCTGGAGCAATCCCATGCGGCCATAGACAAGCGGAGCGGCGCAGATGGCGCCCAACAAACCACCCCGCTGGTGATGGCGGAGGATGGCCTCGCGCAAGCCCTCGTGCTGGTAGAGATTCTCGGCGCCGGGCATGCCGCCTGGCAGGAAGAGGAGGTCGGCGTCTTCAAAGGACGCGTCGGCAAACAGGAGGTCTGCCTCGATGCCCACACCGTGCGCAGCGCGGACGACGCGTTCGGAGGCGACGGAGACAATGGACAGGGGAAGCTGCGCCCGACGGCATACGTCGATGACGCCCAGGGCTTCCACTTCTTCAAAACCGGTAGCAAGAAAAACGTAGATCATAGGTTTGAGTTATCTATAGGTGAAACGAATCGAAGGAAGAGTCGCACGCCCGTGTCGTGCGGAAAAGCCGCCGAAAGCGGAAGGCGGGGAACGGCGCAGGCGGGTGTCAGCGCAGCTTGAAGCTGTAGGTGATGGTGCCGCTCTCGCTGTTGTTGCTGCCCGCGCTGAAGCGCGACTTGCGCGCAGCGGCCAATGCGGCGTTGCGCAGTGCGGCCGACGTGGTGGTGGCGCTGCGGATGGTGGCGCTGGTCACCTGTCCGTCGGAGTTGACCACGATGTTGACCACGACGACTCCTTCCGCCGTTTTATCAGGATAGTCGGGCTTGGGCAAAGACGTCACGGTGCGGCTGCCGACGCGCGCTTGGGCAGAACCGATGCCGCCTGTTCCCGATGTAGCACCCGTATTGCTGTTGCCCGTGGGCGCACCTTGCGCACCCTCGCCACGGGTGTATCCGCTGTTGCCAGCGCTTCCGCCCTGTCCGAATGCGCCGGCCATGCTGTGGCTGGCGGCAGCGGCAGCAGCGTCGGCGCGTGCCTTTTCCTCCGCACGCTTCTTGGCAGCAGCTTCTTCGGCGAGCCGCTTTCGCTCAGCTTCTTCCGCCGCCTTGCGCTGTGCCTCCTCGGCGGCGCGCTTGCGGGCTTCGGCTTCGGCCTGCGCCTGACGCGCGGCGGCTTCGCGCCGGATTTGCTCCTGGCGTGCTTGAGCCGCCTTTTCCGCTGCAATGGAGCGTTCTTTTTCCTGCGCGATCTGCGCTTCCGATGTGGTGGCGGCGGGTTTGGTCACGGCTTTGGGCGCAGCGGGGTCGGCAGCACGCGCTGCCTCGCGGGGCGACTCGACGGCCTCTTCCGCTGCTGCGGGCGCATCGCTGGCGTCTGCCTCAGACGCCGCATCGGCTTCCTCAGCGCCTGCAGCCACCGGCAGACCGCCGGTGTCGAGGCCGGCCGCATCCGCCACCTCGCCCAGCATGACGGGAATTCCATCCTCGTCGAAGGGCTTGTCCTTGGAGACGCGGAGGGAAATCAGCGCCAGCAACACGACAAGCAAGACATGAAAGCCGATGGTTGTGGCGGCAGCCGTGATGAAACGTTTGCGTTTTTCGTTCATGGAGTGAAGTTATGCAGGGTGGTGAGGGAGAGACGGAAGTCTTAAGGCTGGGGAGGACGAGTGGCCAGCACCATCTTGAGATGATGCTCGTTGGCGACGTTGAGCACAGCCACGATGTCGGCGTAGGGCACGCTCTCGTCCGCATAAAGGGAGACGTAGCGCTCCGTCGAGTCCGCCTTCATGGAGCGGAGAACCTCCGACAGGCGCGCGAGGGAGACTTCTTTTTCTTTCGTGCCGTCGACCGAGGCATAGATCCGACGCGACGCGTCGATGACGATGCGGGCGGACGACTGGGTCGTTGTCTGCTTCTTGCTTTGCGGCAGGTTCACCTTGATGGCGTTGGGCGCCACCAGCGTACTGGTGATCATGAAGAATATCAGCAGCAGGAAGATGATATCCGTCATGGAGGACATGTTGAATGTCGGGGTTACTTGGGTGCGGCGATGGAGAGACACGGCGAAAACGAGATGTTAATGGTTCGACAGATGGAGACAGGCAGCGCGGCAGATGCGCCGGCGGGAAAAGGAACTGGAAGTACGCAAGTAGTGCGCTGGAGGAACGCAAGTAGTGCGCCGGAGGAACGCAAGTAGTGCGCCGGAAGTATGCATGTAGTGCGCTGCATGTGCCGCCGGAGGGGAAACAGCAATTTGAACCTGCGAAGGACGAAGGCGCGAGAGGAGGCAGCACGGCAGGGACGCTGTGCGCCGCGCGGACACCGGAAAGGCAGGCCGCAGGCACCGGCAAAGCAGACCGCGGACACCGGCACAGCAGACCGCGAGCATCGGCACAGCAGACCGCGAGCATCGGCACAGCAGACCGCGAGCATCGGCACAGCAGACCGCGGACGGATTACTCTTCTTTTTCGCTCATGAGGTCCATGAAGGCCAGCGTCTTCCGCTCGAGCTCGTTGACGACACCGTCCACCTTGGCCACGAGATAGTTGTAGCCGAAGAGTGCGGCAATGCCGACAATCAGACCGCCTACCGTCGTGATCATGGCCTGGTAGATGCCTCCCGAGAGCATGGAGATGTCCAGATTGCCACCGGCATTCGACATCTGCCAGAACGCCTGGACCATACCGAGAACGGTGCCGAGGAAGCCAATCATCGGCGCGCCGCCAGAGATCGTGGCGAGCACGTGCAGCCGCTTCTCGAGCATGGCCACTTCCAGATTGCCCGTGTTCTCGATGGCGGTCTGGATTTCCGGCGCGGGCTTGCCCATGCGGCTGATGCCGCGCTCGATGATGCGTGCACCGGGAGAGTTGGTGACGCGGCAGAAGTTGATTGCGCTCTTCACGTCGCCGTTCTTGATGTAGTCGCGGATGCGCTCCATGAAGAGCGGGTCTTGCTTTTCCGCGGCGCGCAGCGCCATGAAGCGCTCGACGAAGATGAACACGGCAATGAGCGAGAGCACGGCGAGGACAATCATGATCCAGCCGCCTTGTTGGCAAAGTTCAAGAATACTGAGGTCTTTCATTGGAATTGAATTGTTCAGCCCGTCGGGCTGAGGGGTCTGAATTTCTGGAGGGATGAGTCGCGGAATGTGATGCGTGAGGGCTGAATCTCCGGTTGGAAGGAGTCGCGGAATGTGATGCGTGAGGTCTGAACTTCCGGTGGGAAGGAGCCGCGGGGATGGAAGCGGCGGGGAGGCGTGTTCAGGACTGCAGGCAGGCGAGGTATTTGCCCACTGTGGCCTCGAGGCCGAAGTAGAGCGCGTCGCAAATCAGGGCATGTCCGATGCTGACCTCGTCGGTCCAGGGAATCTGCTCGTAGTAGTAGGCCAGGTTCTCCAGACTGAGGTCGTGCCCGGCGTTGAGTCCGAGGCCGCAGTCTCTGGCGCGGATGGCTGCCTCCACAAAGGGGGCGATGGCTTGCTCGCGGTTGCGGCCGTACTGCGCGGCGTAGGGCTCGGTGTAGAGTTCGACGCGGTCGGCTCCCAGTTTGGCGGCCGATTCCACCATCGCGGCGACGGGGTCGACGAAGATGCTCGTCCGCACGCCAGCGGCCTTCAGCTCGCCCACCACTTCCGAGAGGAACGAGAAGTGCGTCTGCGTGTCCCAACCGTGGTTCGACGTGATCTGGTCGGGCGCATCGGGCACCAAGGTCACTTGCGTGGGCTGCACCCGCTTCACGAGGTCGACGAACGAGGGCTGCGGATAGCCTTCGATGTTGAATTCCGTTGTGAGCACAGGCTTGAGGGCCAGCACGTCGGCATAGCGGATGTGGCGCTCGTCGGGGCGCGGATGCACCGTGATGCCGGCTGCTCCAAATTTCTCGATGTCGAGCGCGGCCTTCACCACGTCCGGCTGATTGCCACCCCTCGCATTTCGAATCGTGGCTATCTTATTGATGTTGACACTGAGTTTTGTCATAACGTCTTTTCTGCTGTTGGGATGGATACACTACATTGAATACATTGCAAAAATAGTGTTTTTTTTTCAAAACGGCATCCTAAGCCCCTAAAAAAAGGACGAAGCGCGCACAGGAAAACCACATCGGCTTCGGCACGGCCGTTGGCATTCCTGCCGGCGAGGCGCTGGCGACACGGCGCCGCCGCAGCAGCAGTCCGCTGGCGTCCGCCTGCCCCACCCGTCGCCCGCTGGCCAGCCACCTGCGCAGGGGCTTCGCCTTTCCCCGCGCGAGGGCACAAAGATGGCTGCATTTTCTTGTGAACTAACTGAATTATCCGTACATTTGCATGCGACAAATGATTCTACGGCATGCAACCATCGACCCACCAACCGCTGCGGATTGCGATTTTCGGCAATCGCTATAATCAGAAAGAGAAGTCTCAGGCCGCCGCCCTCCTGCTGGGCGCGCTGCGCAAGGCAGGAGCCGCCATCGCCATCGAGCGGGCGTTTCTCGACGTGCTGGCCGAATCGATTCCTGGCGTCAGAGACAACGTCGACGTCATCGAGGGAAACGACTTCAGCGCCGACTTCGCCATCGCCATGGGCGGCGACGGCACCTTTCTCAGCGTGGCCGCCCGCGTCGGCGACAAGCGTATCCCGATTCTCGGCGTCAACACCGGCCGGCTCGGCTTCCTCGCACAAGTGCCGCAGCAAGAAGTCGACAAAGCCGTCGACATGCTCGTCGGCGGCAACTATCAGCTCACGGAGCGCGTCGTGCTCCAACTCTTCTGCGACGACCACCCCCTGGAGGGAAATCCCTACGCGCTCAACGAAATCGCCATTCTGAAGCACGACATCTCCTCCATGATCAGCATCCGCACCGAAATCAACCGCGAGCTGCTCACCACCTACCAGGCCGACGGCCTGCTCATCGCCACGCCCACCGGTTCCACGGCCTACTCGCTGTCCGTCGGCGGACCCATCGTCATGCCCCAGAGCCACATCATCGTGCTCACCCCCGTCGCGCCCCACTCGCTCAACATGCGCCCCATCGTCCTGACGGACGACAACGAAATCAATCTCGAGGTCAACTCCCGCTCGGGCAGCTTCCTCATTGCCATCGACGGCCGCAGCCAAAGCTATCCCGAAGGCATCCACCTCCGCATCCGCCGCGCGCCCCACCCCGTCTGCACCGTCTCCTTCCCTGGCCAAAGTTTCTTCACCATGCTCTCCCACAAGATGATGTGGGGCCAAGACCAGCGCGGATAGTTTCCCCCGCGCGCGCAGCCGCCCGACACCGTCGTCAGAAAACGAAGGCCTTCGTTCTGAAAAACGAACGCCTTCCTTTTCCCACACGAACGCCTTCGTTTTTCCAGCCCACCTTCCCCGTGCCGCACGCCGCACGCCCACTTCCCCCACTCAACGCACCCACAGACACCACCCACATGCCCATCCGCCCCTCCAGCAAATATCCGCTCCGCACCATCGCTCTGTGGCTATGGCGCAACCACCGCGGCTGCCGCACACAGGCGCTCGTGAACATGGCCGCCGGCATCGCGCAGGTGGGGCTCGCGCTCTGGGGCATCGAACTGCTGCGCCAGCTGGCCGACATCGCCACCCATGCACGCGAGGGCAGCCTGATGCTGACGGGCGCGCTGCTGGCGGGCATCTTCATTGCCGAGATGCTGCTCAACATCCTCGTCACGTGGCTGCGCGCCGTGCTCGGCGCCCAAGCCCAGAACACGCTGCAGAAACAATTCTTCGAGCACCTGCTCAACGGCAAATGGCAAGGCATCGAGCGATTCCACAGCGGCGACGTGCTCAACCGCCTCTTCGGCGACGTCAACGACATCGTCAGCCTGCTCACCGAGGTCCTGCCCAGCGCAGTGGTCGTGGCCGTGCAGTTTGCTGCCAGCTTCGCCTACCTCTACGCCATGGACGCAGAGCTGGCCCTCCTGCTCGTCGTCATCACGCCCCTCTTCGTGCTCTTTTCCCGCATCTATTTCCGCCGCATGCGGCGCATCGTGCGCAAGATCAAGGACTCCAACTCCGCCCTGCAGGCCATCATCCAGGAAAGCGTGCAGCACAAGATGGTCGTCAAAGTCATGGAGCGCGGCCCTTGGATGAGCCAGCGGCTGGCGCGGCGGCAGCAAGTGTTCCGCCAGCAGGTGCGCAGCCGGGCCCGCTTCTCCATCTTCTCCAAGTCGCTCATCAACATCGGCTTCGCCGGCGGCTACCTCACGGCGCTCCTCTGGGGGCTCACCCAGCTCCAGCAGGGCCTCATCACCGTCGGCGTGCTCATGGCCTTCACCCAGCTCATCAACCGCATCCAGCGTCCTGTGCTCGACATGGCCCGCCTACTGCCGACCATGGTGGGAAGCCTGGCCGGCGCCGAACGACTGATGGAGCTGGAGGAACTGCCCCCCGAACCCCTCCTGCCACCCACGCCGATGGCCGGCAGCACGGGCGTCCGGCTGAACGACGTGAGCTACCAGTACACCAGCCAGGGACGCCACATCCTCCGACACTTCAGCCACGACTTCCGACCCGGCACCTTCACCGCGGTCATGGGAGAGACCGGCGCCGGCAAAACCACACTCATCCGCCTCATGCTGGCCCTCATCCAGCCCACCGAAGGCAGCATCACGCTCTACACGGCCGACGGTCAGCACGCCGTCGACACCTCCACCCGCACCAACTTCTCCTACGTGCCGCAGGGCAACACCCTCTTCTCCGGCACCATCCGGCAGAACCTCCAGTTCGGCAGCCCCAACGCCACCACACAAGAGATGGAGCACGCACTCCACCTCGCACAAGCCGACTTCGTCCTCTCCCTGCCCGACGGGCTCGACACCCGCTGCGGCGAGGGCGGCGGCGGACTCTCCGAAGGCCAGGCACAGCGCATCGCCATCGCCCGCGCCCTCCTCCGCCCCAGCCGCATCCTGCTGCTCGACGAGGCCACCTCGGCCATCGACCTCCAAACCGAAGAGGCGCTCCTGCAGCAGCTCCGCCAGCACCTGAGCGACACCACCGTCATCTTCGTCACCCACCGCACCGCCGTCACCCACATCGCCTCCGACGTCCTGACGCTGGACCGCAACCCGCAAGACTGACAGCCCGCGGCGCCACCCTGCGCACATCTCCCCCGCACAGCGAATCCCCGCATAGAAAACCATTCACAGCTATGATCGAATATCTCAACGGCCGCCTCGACGACCTCACGCCGGCGACAGCCACCATCGACTGCCACGGCGTGGGCTATCTGGCCAACATCTCCGTCAACACCTTCTCCGCCATCCAAGGCAAGGAGACGGTGCGCCTCTACATCTACGAGAACATCCGCGAAGACGCCTACGTGCTCTTCGGATTCGCCACACGGCAGGAGCGCGAGCTCTTCCTCCAGCTCATCTCCGTCAGCGGCATCGGCGGCAACACCGCACGCACCATCCTCTCCGCCTATACGCCGGCCGAACTGGCCGACATCATCACCTCGGGCAACGAGAAGATGCTGAAGACCGTCAAAGGACTCGGCACCAAAACCGCACAACGCATCATCGTCGAGCTCCGCGACAAGCTCGCCACACTCGGCATCACGCCGGCCAGCCCCGCCAATGCCGACGACAGTCAGCTCAGCGCCGCCAGCCGCCAAGTGTACGAGGACGCCGTCGAAGCCCTCAAGGCGCTGGGCTATCCCCCCGCGCCCGTCAGCAAGACCATCAAAGCCATCCTCAAGGACGACCCCACAGC
Source organism: Prevotellaceae bacterium UBA1391 (assembly GCA_002305265.1). GTDB lineage: Bacteria > Bacteroidota > Bacteroidia > Bacteroidales > Bacteroidaceae > UBA3839. Next base: position 151,893 of record DBQP01000018.1, read on the forward strand.
CACCGTCGAGCAAGTCATCAAGCGCAGCTTCAAGATGCTCTGACGCCGCCACCACCCTACATTCCACAGCCGCAAGCCGCAGCCACGATGCACCGCCATCCGCCGCGCCGCTTGCGGCTTCCTCTTTTCCGCCACGTCCCGAAGCCGACAGCGCCACGCGCCAGACGCGAGGACGCTGCAGCGGAAGACAGGAATGAAGCCGAAGCAAAGCGCGCGGCACAAAAGAAAAAAGGAAGCAGAGAGCGAGACACAGGAAAGCAGAGAGCGAGACACAGGAAAGAAAAGAGCGAGACACAGGAAAGAAGAGTCGCAGAACGCGCGGCACGAAAGAGCAGACAAAACAAAAAGCGGGCGACAATGCGGCATGTGCCGATTGTCGCCCGCTGGGGGAACAGCTGTGCTGTGTTCGAATATCTGTAGCCGACGGCTTATCCGAGCAGGTCGTCGAGTGCGCTGCGCACACCGCCTTCATTCTCGGAAGTGAACTCGCCCTCATGACGTGCAGGGCGCTCGCTGCGACCATTGTTGCGGCGGTCGCCACGATCTCCGCGCTCACCACGCTCGCCGCGCTCAGGACGCGGACGGCGCTCGCGCTGCGGACGCTCTACATAGTCGGCGGGCTTCTCGATCAGCACGCGGTGGCTGAGCTTGAACTTGCCTGTCTTCGGATCCACCTCGATGAGCTTGACATCGATGGGATCGCCTTCCTTGATGCCGGCTTCTTCCACCGTCTCCAGACGCTTCCATTCGATTTCAGAGATGTGGAGCAGACCGTCCTTGCCCGGCATGAACTCAACGAAGCAGCCGTATGGCATCACGCTGCGCACCGTGCCGTGGTAGACTTCGCCCACCTCGGGAACGGCAGCGATGGCACGGATCTTGGCAATGGCGGCGTCGATGGCTTCCTTGTTGGGAGCAGACACCTGCACCTTGCCGACACCGTCCACCTCGTCGATCGTGATCGTGGCACCCGTGTCCTCCTGCATCTGCTGGATGATCTTTCCACCGGGACCGATGACAGCGCCGATGAACTCCTTCGGGATGGTGATCTGAACGATGCGCGGAACGTGCGGCTTGAGCTCGGGACGAGGCTCGCTGATGGTCTGCATCATCTCGCCCATGATGTGCTCGCGGCCAGCCTTGGCCTGCATGAGCGCCTTCTCGAGAATCTCGTAGCTCAATCCGTCGCACTTGATGTCCATCTGTGTGGCGGTGAGACCGTTCTTCGTACCCGTCGTCTTGAAGTCCATGTCGCCCAGGTGGTCCTCGTCACCGAGGATGTCCGACAGCACGGCATACTTGTCCTCGCCGGGGTTCTTGATCAGTCCCATGGCGATACCGGCCACCGGATTCTTGATGGGCACACCGGCGTCCATCAGTGACAGCGTGCCGGCGCAAGTTGTCGCCATCGACGACGAACCGTTCGACTCGAGCACGTCGCTCACGATGCGGATGGTGTAAGGATAGTCGTCGGGCAACTGTCCCTTGATGCCGCGCCAGGCCAAGTGGCCATGTCCAATCTCACGACGGCCGACACCGCGCTGCGCGCGTGCCTCGCCTGTGGAGAAGGGAGGGAAATTATAGTGGAGAAGGAACTTCTGATATTCACGCACGAGCGCACCGTCGATGAGCTTCTCATCGAGCTTCGTGCCCAGCGTGCAAGTGGCCAGTGCCTGCGTCTCGCCGCGGGTGAAGATGGCGCTGCCGTGGGGCATGGGGAGCGGAGAAACCTCCGACCAGATGGGACGGATATCCGTCGTCTTGCGTCCATCGAGGCGCAGACCCTCGTCGAGGATGCAGCGGCGCATCGCGTCGCGCTCCACATCATGGTAGTAGCGGTCGACGAGCGCGTTCTTCTCAGCCAGCTCGTCCTCGCTCAGCTCCGTGTGAGCAGCCGCATAAGCCTCCTTGTAGTCCTCGCGGATCTTCTCGAAAGCCTCAGCACGCGCATTCTTGTCGAGCGCCTGCTTCGTCACGTCGTAGGCCTTCTGATAGCACTGAGCGGCAACGTCGGCACGAAGTTCCTCGTCGTTCACCTCGTGGCAGTACTCGCGCTTCACGTCGGTGCCCAGCTCCTTCATGAGCTCCTTCTGCAGGCGGCACTGCGGCTTGATGGCCTCGTGCGCTGCCTTGAGGGCGTTGAGCAGGTCGATTTCCTGCACTTCCTTCATCTCGCCTTCCACCATCATGATGTTTTCCTCGGTGGCACCGACCATGAGATCCATGTCGGCCTCCTCCAGCTGCTGGAAGGTGGGGTTGATGACAAACTCGCCGTTGATGCGTGCTACGCGCACTTCGGAGATCGGTCCGTCGAACGGGATGTCGGAGCAAGCGAGCGCAGCAGAAGCCGCGAAGCCCGCAAGCGCGTCCGGCATGTCCTTGCCGTCAGCACTGAAGAGGATGACATTGACATATACCTCGGCGTGGTAATTGCTTGGGAAGAGTGGGCGGAGCGCGCGGTCCACGAGGCGGCAGGTGAGGATTTCCTCGTCGCTGGCCTTGCCCTCACGCTTGGTGAAGCCTCCGGGGAAGCGGCCGTTGGCGGCATACTTCTCGCGGTATTCCACCTGGAGGGGCATAAAATCTGTTCCTGGGACTGCGTCCTTTGCTGCGCAAACAGTGGCCAGGAGCACAGTGTTGCCCAAACGGAGCACCACGGAACCATCGGCTTGCTTTGCCAGCTTACCTGTCTCGATGCTGATTTCTCTTCCGTCAGGCAGCGCGACTTTCTTTGTGATTACGTTCATCTTGATTGAATTAGTACATCAAATAATAAAAAACATCTGTGCCCTACGCAGTTTCCCAACAGGAAACCTTCCCACACGAGGTGTACGCGTAGGTGCATAAAGCCTGCAAATGTACAAAAAAAATTGATAACAATCGGTTTTCCACCACAAAAGTTTAGTTTACAGCGAAAAACGCCGCCGTTTTAAAGTTTTTTGTGAAATACTAATAAAATAATTCCGAGATATCCCGTAAATTTGCAAGATAGCGCATTGCGTCGCGCCCGATGCACACCGGCAAAGCCCAAGAGCCGCAGCAACATTCTTGTTGCGCAGCACCAAAGCCCTTGCAACACAGCACCGAACGTCTTGCAAAGCAACACCGAACGTCTCGCAGCGCAGCACCAAAGCCCTTGCAGCGCAGAGCCAAACGACATGCAGCGCAGCACCAAACGTCTTTCAACGCTGAAACAAACGTCGAACAGCGGAGAACCGAATTTCCAAAAGCGCTGAACCGAAAATCACGCAGCGCTGAACCGAAAATTCCGCAGCGCATAACACGCTCTCCATCAGCGCGCCTGCACGCCCACTCAACAGACGACAATCCTCCCCCACCACGGCGTCCCATCGCTCTGAAGACACCGCGTTCCAGCTCCTGCCGCCCGCGCATTCCAATATCAACATCCTGCACATTCCCCATCCTGCAGAGCCACATGCCGTTCCTGCGGGCCCCACATTCCAAATAATAAGACTACCAACTATCTATCCTACAGACATGCTACAAAAACTACACCGCTTCAAGAGCGCATTGGCCGTATGGGCACTGACGCTCACGGCCTCCGTCGCCACAGCCGCCGACTACACCGGCAGCACGCCCCTCTCGGGCAAGAGTTACTACTTCTACAACGTAGCCACAGAAAAGTTCCTCACCGCCGGCGACAACTGGGGCACACACGCCTCGCTCGCCGCCACCGGCACCGACCTGCGCCTGTCCGCCGTCGACGATGCCTTCAGTATCCGCACCCATTACGGATCCAACTACCTCAACCGCGCCACCGACGGCGTCTGGCTCGACCAGGCCACCGTCTGCGCATGGTATTTCACGCCCGTCGACGGCACCGACTACTACACCATCTCCACCTCCACCGCCAACACCTATCTGCAATACAGCGGAACGGGAACCAAGGTCATTGCCGCCGGCATGCCCGCCAAAGCGGCCAACGCCTACTGGAAGCTCGTCACCGTGGAGCAGCTGACCACCTATCTCAAAAACAACGCGTCGAGCGGCAACCCCATCGACGCCACCTTCATGATGCCCAACGCCGACTTCGGCATCAACTACAGCGAGACTTCCGCCTGGAGCGGCGACGCCTTCGGAGGCATCTCCGGCGCACGCCAGAACACAGCCGGCAGCGCGTCCAACTGGATTGCATACACCTACGACAAGGCCTTCGACACCTACACCGACCTAACCGTCCAAGCAGGCATCTACACGCTTGAGGCGCAAGGCTTCAACCGAAACCCGAAGGACGAGCAGTCCATCGACGCACAGCTCTACGCCGGCAAGGCCTACACCATCCTTCCCGACATCCATACCGGCAGCACCGTCCCCACCAGCATCGGCACGGCCGCGCAAGCCATCGCCAACGGCGAGTTTGCCATCAAGCCCCAGACCGTCATCGCCACTACCACCACCCTGCGTCTCGGCCTCCGCAAGTCGACGAACAACACGGGCGACTGGACCACCCTCGACAACATCCGCCTCGCCTACCGCGGCAACGACACGACCTCCTACATCGCCGTCCTGACCGAGTTCCAGGCCGAGGCCGCCGCACTCGAAGGCCTCCGCTACGGAGCTGCCGAGGCCACCGCACTGGCCGACCGTGTGGCCTCCATCGCCACCGTCCGCCGCACCTCGCGCGCCTCGCTCGCCCTCCTGGCCAGCAATCTCAGCGGCGCCCTCTCCGACGCCAGATATTCCGTGCTCGTCTTCGGCAAGCTCCAGCAAGCCATCACCAACGCCAACGCCGTAGCCGCCACTGCCACGGGCGACGGCGCCGACGCCCTCCGCGCAGCCATCGCCAGTGCACAGGCCGTCTACGACGCCCCCGCAACGACCAACGCCGAAGCTACCGCTGCCACCAAGGCCGTCAGCAACGCCGTCATCGTCTATCAGTATGCCTACAGCAACGGCATCCCGCCGACCGTCGTCACCGACACCCGCTACGCACGCGGCGGAACCATGGCGTTCGGCCGCATCGCCAGCGTCACCAGCGAAGACGGCAGCGCCATCAAGGAGTGCGGATTCGTCTATGCCACCCATCCCGGCGCCACCTACGCCGACGACTACACCACCGAGTACATCAGCAACAACGGCAACATCTACTGGATCAAGAATCTCACGCCCGGCACACTCTACTACATGCGTGCCTACGCCATCACCGAGGCAGGCGCCATCGGCTACGGCGACGAAATCAAATTCGCCACCGTGCCCAAGGCCAACGTCCAGTTCTCCATGCGCGACGGCGGCGACACCGAAACCTACAACCGCATCAAGAACGCCGCACAGGCCGCAGCCGACCTCTGGAACGACCTCACCTCCATCACCGGCTACAACTCCTCCATCGGCTATGCATCGGGCACGCCCACTGCCGACTGCTCTTATGGCGGTTGGATGCGCGTCGGTCCCAACGCCAGCTATCAGCGCACCGGCACCATCCTGCACGAGTGGCTCCACGGCATCGGCGTAGGCACCACCGGACTCTGGAACAACAACGCCGACTTGCGCGCCAACACGTCCACTGGCCTCTGGCTGGGCGAGCGTGCCAATGCCGCCCTCCGCTTCTGGGACAACAACAATTCCGCCAACCTCACCGGCGACGCGACCCACATGTGGCCCTACGGCATCAACGGCGCACACGAAGACAACGGCTCCAACGCGCTCTACATCGGACTCACGCTCATCACACAGGGCCTTGGCGAAGACGGACTCGTCTTCACCAACTCCATGGGCTTCGCTGCGCCTGCCTACACCTTTGTGCAGGACGACGACACGAAGTACTACATCAAGAGTGAGAACCCCGACCGCGGACTCTACACCTCCTACCTCACTGTCGCCGATGACGGCTCGCTCCGCTGGGAAACGCTCGACGAGCCCAACGACCGCGCGGCTTGGAACATCACCTTCACGGCCTCCAACGCCTACTACCAGCTGCGCAACGTAGCCACCGGCCGCTACATCTCCTACCGTTCCGGCGGCTTCACCACCACTACGCTCGCCACGCCCACCACGGCCGAGAACCTCCAGCTCATGCGCGGACGCGTCTCCGCAGCCACCATCAACGGCGCAGACGTGCGCGGCTATTGGATGGTCGCACGCGGCAGCTCCTCCAGCCAGACCCTCACCGCGTCCACCGGCGGTGCCGTCACCTCCTCTGGCTTCAGCCTTGCCAACAGCGCCACCCAGCAGCGATGGCTCATCGTGACCGAAGACCAGGCACGCGAGCTCAGCACCATCGGCGTCAGCACGTCGCTCGGCGCCCTCGAGACTTCTCTCGCCAACGTGCGCTCCCTGCTCGGCACACCCCACACCGAGGACACGGAAGGGGCCGACGCCACCCTCTCCACCCTGCTCGACAACATCGACCTCCAGAAGGCAAGCATCACCCGCGCCTCCGAGGCCAACACCCTCACGCAGCAGGTGATCGAGGCCGGACTCAACTTCCTCGGAGCCGCCACGCCCCTCAGCGCAGCCAATCCCTTCGACATCACCTTCCTCCTGGCCTCGCCCACGCTGGCCCAGACCGACGGATGGTCCTACACCGTTGCGCCCGCGCTCTCCTACAGCAGCGTCGAATACTATCAGCGCGCTTTCGACTTCTACCAGGTCCTGAATAACCTGCCCGCCGCCTCCTACCGCTTCACCGCGCAGGCCTTCCAGCGACCGGGTTCCTACACCGACGCCTATGCCAACTACCTCGCCGGCGACACGGCCGTCACGGCCAGCATCTACGCCGGTGCCAGCAGCAACAGCCTGCGCCACATCGTCGACGGCGCATCCGACCGCCTGCTGGGCGGCAACGAAGTGGCCGCCGGCACGAGCTACATCCCCAACAACATGCAGGCCGCCAGCCTCTACTTCGCGGCTGAGCGCTACCCCAACGAGGTCCTCACCACCCTCACCGGCAGCTCCAACAGCCTGCGCGTCGGCATCCGCGCCACGTCGGCACCCACGTCCTACTGGACCATCTTCACCGACTTCCACCTCTATGCCTACGGAAAGCTCGGCTCCGAGGTCACCGGCATCAACGACATCTCCGCCACCACCGACGCACCGCTCTTCCAGCGCCCGCAGGACATCTACAGCATCGACGGCCGCATCGTCCGCCGCAGCGCACGCTCGCTCGACGGACTCCAGCCCGGCATCTACATCGTCGGCGGCAAGAAGATCATGCGCTGAGCCGCACGCCGCATCCGCACGGAGCGCCCCGATGCGCTGCCCAGCCGCTGCATCCCGCCCCATCCTCTTTCCCGCATCCCGACCGAACGGACCCCCTCCGACGGTCGGGATGCCTGCGTTTCAGCCCGTCCCGCCCCGCAAGCCCGTCCCGCCGAGCGCCAGCCAGCCAACACCCCATCGCCCCCCTCGCGCATCAACGACTGCGTTCGTTTTTAAAAAAGACTGCGCTCGTTTTTAAAAAAGACTGCGCTCGAAATCCACCATGGATGCGCACCGACTGCGCAGCGGCTGCACCCGCAGCACGACGCGGAGACCTTCCTGCCGACACACGAAGGCCTTCGCAACACACGACGAAGGCCTTCCCGATCGTTCGGAAAGGCCTTCGTGGCGATATCATGGTAAGCCGGGCGCACGAGCGGCGCGCACCGGCGGCGGGACGGAGAGGAAGCGGCATGACAGTCGCAGCACACCGGCACGGCAGGAGTGTTTCTCTGTGCACAGCGGCGGCGCGGCGGCCGGTTAGTCTTTCACGACATGCGTGCCGAGCGCGAAGGAGCGCTCCAGGTTGGGCGTGCTGTCGATGTTGTCCATCTTGGCCGAGATGTTGTCGATGTGGGTGACGAGCACGGCCTCCTTCGTGCAGGGCACGACGGGCGAGCCATATTCCAGCTCGCCGTGGTGGGAGAGCACGACGTGGAGGATTTTGTTGATTTCTTCGCCGTCCACCTGCTTCTCCATCAGGATCTTCTGGAGGCGGTTGGCCGAGATGTAGATGTGGCCCACGAGGTACATGTCGGGCTGCGTCTCGCCCTCGGGCGAGTATTCATACACCTTCCCGTAGTCGTGGAAGAGGATGCCCAGGATGCAGCGCTCGATCTTGATGCTGTAGGGCAGGCAGGGATAGATGCCCTCGAGCATGTGGAGCATCTGGTAGACGTGGTTGAGCAGTCCGCCCTTGTAGGCATGGTGCACGCTGGTGGCGGCAGGATACTTGGCGTAGGGGCCGAAGAGCGTGTCGGCCATGTCGCGGATGATGCCCGCGAGGAGCGGGTCGGTGCAGAAGGCCAGGAGCTGCTGGATGCAGGCGTCCCACTGTGCGCGCGGAATGGGCCGGGGAATGAGATCGTAGAGCGGGTCGCCCTCCTGAGGCATGCGGCCGGGAATCATGTCGAGGCCGTTGGCCGACTTCTTGCCGTCGCCCTTGTCTTGGATGAGCTTGAAGGAGACGGTCTGTCCGACGACGGGCGGCGCGGTGGCAGCCACGTCCCAGACGGCGATGGAGAGGTCGTCGACGAGCGAGCGCAGCTTGAGCAGGCAATAGGGCGAGCCGTTCTTGGTCGTGGCGTTCGAGCGCGACACGACGAGGTATTCGGTGAAGGGTTGTGTCATAGCGGTGAGATTCAGATGTATTCGACGATTTCAGACAATTCCTTGCGCGGACGGGTGGCCGGACGAGGGCAGTCGGGGGCGATGTGGCCGATGGGGATGATGACGGCCGCTTCCCATCCGTCGGGCTGCGGGAAGTGCTGGCGGAAGGTGTCGGGGTTGAAGGCGCACACCCAGCAGGAACCGAGGCCGAGGTCGGTGGCGGCCATCACGATGTGGTCGGCAGCGATGGCGATGTCGATGTCGGCCGAGTCGCGGTCGTCGAACTTGCGGTGCCAGCATGCGGCCCGGTTGTTGAGACAGACGATGTAGAGCGGCGCCGAGGCCATCCACTCGCGGCTATAGCAGTCGGCAATCTTCCTGCGGCCTTCCTCGCTCTGCACGACCAGAAAGCGCCAGGGCTGGGCATTGACGGCCGAGGGAGCCAGACGGGCACACTCGAGAATGTAGTGGAGGTCGTCGGAAGAGACGGGCTGATCGGTGAACTTGCGCGCGGAGAAGCGCTCCTGCACGAGCGGAAGGAAACGTTGTGGTGACGTCATGGCAGTGGGGGTTTGAGACGTTTGTAGGGTTGATAGAGGCAAAGTTAGCAAATTCCGCGCATTCGAGCGTCACCTCGCCGCAGGAAAGGTGCATTTTTTGTGCGCGACGCACAGTAGGAGCGCAAACACACCGTCCCGGAAGCGTCCGCTGGGGGACGTTCCGGGACGGTGTCAGACGTCGGACGCAGGCGCTCCTGCCTGAGGAGGCAGGCCCTCAGCGCTGCGCATCGAGAATGGCGTCCATACGGGCGATGAAGTCGTCGCCCGACGGACGGAAGGCGTCGGCATTGTTGATCGTGCCGTCGGCATTGATGATGAGAAAGCGCGGGATGGAGCGCACGCCCCACTGCGACGACAGCAGCTTCTCCTCGTCGCGGTTGACGTGGTATTGTGGCCAAGCGGGACGGTCCTCCGTCACCTTCTGCTCCCACGCCTCGATGTTCTGGTCGAGCGAGATGGAGAGGAAGCGGATGCGGTCGTCGTCCTGGTAGTGCGCGGCCAGCTTCGCCAGATAGGGAATCTCCATCACGCAGGGGCCGCACCACGTGGCCCAGAGGTCGATGTAGAGCACGCGGCCGAAGTGCTCGCTCAGCCGGTGGGGCTCGCCTTGCAGGTCGGAGAACGTGACGTCGGGGCAGGCCATGCCGCTCTGCGTGGAGCGACGCGCATCGACGACATACTGATAGGTGCGCACGACGTCGGTGTCGCCGGTCTGGCGCACGAGCGCCCAAAAGGCGTCGATGTCGACCTCCTCGGCGCCCAGCACCTGACTCACATGGTTGTCGATGAGCAGGTGGCGCAGCGTGTCATTCTGCACGTTGTCGACGATGGCGCGGAGATACTCCTGCGCATAGACGTTGATGTCCATGTCGCTGCTGACCTCCACCGGCATCTTCCAGAAGAGATACGACTGCAGGATGTCGTGCTCCAGATAGCGCGCATCGTTCGGGTCGACTTCGGCCATGAAGGAGGCAAGGCGCGCGTCGTGCTTGGCGTCGATGCCGCGCACTGTGCAGAAACCGCTCTGCATCGTGATGCGATTGGCCAGATAGCGGAGCCGCACTTGCTCGCTCAACTGCGCGCGGAGCGCCGTGTCGCGCTCCTGGGCCAGCAGCCGCTGGAGTTCGGCGTGCTTGTGCTCGAGCAGTCGCCACGCGTCGGGAAAGGAGAGCGTGTCGCTGGGATTGACGCGCTCGTAGGCAACGTCCTTCGGCGGCAGGAAGCCTTCGACAGCCGAAGTGAGCTCCGACTGGAAGGCGTTGTCGCCCTCAAACTTCAGGGTGGCCGTCTTGCCGCGTCCCTTCACCTCCACACGGAGCGTCTTGCCGGGCTCGAGCAAGGCATAGAAGTTTGCAGCGCCTGTCGTGACATAGGCGCGAGTGGGCTGCGTGAGGGTGTCGCCTTGGAACGTCGCACGGCCCTTCGCGTCGAATTCGAGGGCTTGCAGGTTGAGGTCGACGACGATGGACGCGTGCTCGCGCATCGAGGCTTCGGCCACGTGGAGTTGCAGTGCCTGTGCATGCGCCGTGCCCGCCAGCAGGACGGCAGCCGCAGCTGCCAGCAGTTTTTTTTTGATGAGAAGTAGTTTTCTGTGCATGAATATTTGTCTTTCGATGAGGATAGGTTGTTTTCTGTGCATGAGGAAAGGAGAAATGTAGTGTATGTCGGGAAAGGAGCGTCTGCCCGCAGCAAGTGGTGGACATAAACACAGGAGGTAGTCCGGCTGCACGGTCAGTCGTGCCGGACTACCCCTCTGCACTTGGGAGGATGTGGCTGAAAAAACAGCCGGATACGCTTGCAAAGACAGCCGGGTGCGCTTGCAAAAACTGCCGGATGCGCTTGCAAAACCAGCCGGATGCGCTTGCAAAACCAGCCGGATGCGCTTGCAAAACCAGCCGGATGCGCGCGCTTTCAGCCGCACGTGCGGCCGCGCCGCTACTTATTCGCCGAGCAATTCCGTCAGCTTCGCGTGAAGTGCTTCCTCACGCAGGTCCTTGGCGATGATGACGCCCTTTTGGTCGACCAGCACATTCGCAGGAATAGCAGTCACATTGTAGGCGGCAGCGCCTTCGCTCTCCCAGCCCTTGAGGTCGCTCATCTGCGGCCACGGCATGTGGAGGTCCTTGATGGCCTTGCGCCAGGCTGCGCCGTCGTTGTCGAGACTGACGCCGACAATCTCAAGTCCCTTGCTGTGGAACTTGTCGTAGGCGGCGACGACATTCGGCATCTCTGCGCGGCAAGGACCGCACCAGGAGGCCCAGAAGTCGATGAGCGTGTACTTGTTCTTTCCGACATAGTCGCTCACCTTGATTTTCCGGCCCGTCGGGTCGGCCATCTCGATGTCTGTGTACGACTCGCCCTCTGCGGTTGCAGCGGCCGCCTTCTGCGCATTGACGATGGAAAGGTAGTTGGGCGTCTCCGCCTTGTGCTTGGCAAAAGCGTCGAGAACTGCCTTCTGCATCTCGGGCTCGAAGTTGGGATATTCATACAGCAGGAGCAAGTCGGAGAAGCCAGAAGGAATGTAATTCACCATGAAGTCGTAGACGGCCTGACGTCGCTCGGCAGTCAGCTTGTCGATAGCGGCCTGTGCGGCTACAGACTCGGCGGTGGAGTCGTTGCCCGCATTCACCTTTTCCCAATAGGGCGTGATGCGCGCGTTGTAGGTCGAGTCGAGCTGTTCGAACTCCTTCAGGAGCACGTAGTTCTCGCCGGTCGACGTCACGACGGCTTCCTTGCCGCTCTGCTCCGAGAAAATCTCGACGTGGATGTCGGCATTTTCCAGCAGAATCTGTGCCATGCCAAAGCCCTGTGCGCTGCCCTTGTGGGTGGGTACGATGAAGCGCAGTGCCGCACCGTCGATCTCGCCGGTGAACTTAAACTCGCCGTCCTTGACGATGGCCGTGTCCTCAGGCACGAACTGGAAGAAGCCCTGCATGGAGGACAGGTATACTGTATCACCGTCGACAGTGCCCTCGGCCGTTCCTGTCACGGTATAGCCTGGCTTCGTTGCGCACGCGGTGAAGAGCACTGCCAGCAAGAGCGAGGCGGAGAGAATCGTGAATCTTGACTTCATATTGTATGTTTTTGAGGTGATGTATGACAGCCGATGGACGCACACGTCGCCGGACCGGCCAAGTGAAAAATCGGTTTCGTTGCCGCGAAGCATCCACAGCGCCGCAAAGTAGAATTCATTTCGCGGAAGACGTATTGAGGAAACGCGGAAGACGTATTGAGAAAACGCGGAAGACGTAATGAAAAATCGCTGAAGCGAAAAATCAGAATCGCTGAAGCGAAAAATCAGAATCGCTGAAGCGAAAAAAATAGATCGCTGCCGCAAAGATACATTTTTTGGAAATATAAAAAAAGATTCCGGTGAGAAAAAAGATGTATCGTGCTGCCTGTCATGCGTTTTGGACCGGCAGCGGCTCCGTGCGGACGGCGCAGCGGAAGTGTGCGGGCAGTTTGTGGCTCACGCCGTGAGCCGGGCGAGCAACGCCCGAATTTCGTCGGGGCCGGAGGGGGAAGCCAGCACGCGGCCTTCGGCGTCGAGCAGCAGGTAGTAGGGCACGCCTGCACCCAACTGATAGCGATGGTAGATGATGTCGTAGCCGGCCTGCGTCGTCCGGTATTGCGGCCAGGGCTCGGGATGCTTCTTCAGTGCGGCGCGCCAGGCCTCGTCCTTCTCGTCGATGGAGATGGCGACGACGCTGAGCTGCGACTGGAAGTCGCGGGCAATCTCAGCAATCTTCGGCATGGAGTAGAGGCAGATGCCGCACCAGGAGGCCCAGAAGTCGAGGAGAATGTAGCGGCTCTTCGGCAGCACGGCAAGGGCCGACGTCGGTTGTCCGTCGGTGCCGGCAATCGGAAAGTCGAGCAGCGGCGCTCCGAGGGTCGTCAGACGGCCGTCGGCCACGCGGCGGCGGAACTCGGCGTAGCGCGCCGTGTCGAGCGGATTTTCCTGAATCAGTGTCTCCAGTTCCGCCACTTGCTCCGCGCGCAGGTTGTAGGCGCGCTCGAGCAGGCGGTTGGCGAGCCATACGCTGACGACGGACCGCGGATGCTGCCGGATGAAGGCCCAGTCGGCGCCGTCGGCCTGCTGCAGGGCCTGATAGGCGAGGAAGTCGCGCTGCACTTCCCCACCCGTCACCTGCAGGGTGGGACTGACGTGATAGACGGTGTCGGACAAGAAGATTTCGGTGTAGGTCCAGCGAATCGAGTCGGTGGGCCATCCGCGCTTCTCCACGAGCGCGAGGTTGTTGGTCATGAGCGTACCGGCCTGCGGCTGTCCGATGCGGCCGCGCAGCGTGAAGCGCCCGTCTTTGAGCGTGTCGCTGCCGAGGTCCTCCGAATAGCTGACAGGCGTGCGGACGACGAGTCCGACGGTGGTGCCGTCGGGCATGTCGAGCTGGCCTTCGACGACAAAGCCGCCCTGCTGTGCCGACGCGTGCTTAGGCGCCAGCAGGAGGAGAGAGAGCAGCGGAAGGATGAGAATGCGTTTCATAGAGATGATGTGTGGGATGGCGGAAAGAAGTGGGATGCTCAGCGGCTGTGGCTGGGAGCGGCGTCGCCGCTGCGAACGAGCAGGTAGTAGGAGGTGGCGAGACGCACGATGAATGCAGCCAGAAGCAGCACCAGATAGCGTCCGTACTGCAGGGCGGGCACCCAGGCCGAGCAGGCCAGCAGGCCGAAGCAGGCGATGGCGGCCAGCAAGTGCAGGCGGCGGAGCGAGGGTCGGCGGCGCAGGAAGAGCCAGAGGACTTCGTAGAGCGGATTGAAGACCACGTACAGCCAGTTCCAGGTGGTGGCCACGAGGCCCGAGAAGAGGGCCAGGTAGCAGAACCAGAGAGCCACCACGAGATGGATGGCCACAAGCACGCCGTCGACCGCAGCGACGAGGCGACGCAGGCGGCCGCCGACCTGACACAGCGTGGCCAGCACGGCCAGCACGAGCAAGGCGCTGCCCACGTGGATCGGGGTGACGGGGAAAGGCTTCTGCACGACGGACGGTTCGAGCAGCATGTGCGGACGTCCGACGGTCATGGGCCGACGCTGGCCCAGCGAATCCTCGATCTCGGCATGGAGCCATGCGGCCTCGAGGTTGGCGGGCATGAGCCGTGCATAGAACTTGTCGGCGGGGTTGTCTTCAAATTCGCCCGCCGTGATGTTCCAGAGGGCCTGATACCAGGGGAACTGCTGCTCAGCCAGCCGCACGACGGAGGCGCGTGCGTCGCCGGCCTTGTAGTGGAGAAGGCTGTCGAGGTCGTTGTAGACGATGTGCTCGGACGTCAGCGCGCCTTGGACGGCGAGCTCAGTCATCGAGGCGCAGTTGTTGGAGAGATAGTTGTAGACGCGCATGCGGCGCTGGATGAGCTCGGTGTCGAGATTGCGCCAGAGCGCCTGTTCGGCACGGGGCGGGAGGTTGAGCTGCACCTCGCGGACGCCGCGTCCCTCCTGGCGATAGATGTCGATGATTTCCTGAGTCGTCGCATAGACGAATCCGGCCATTCCTCTTCCGCGCAAGAAAGCCAGCATGCCGCCGTAGTTGAAGTCCATCGTGAACGTATAGGTGATGTCGAGCCCGTTGGAAGGACTTTGCAGGCGGAGCGCGCTGTGGCCGTAGATGGAATAGGGCTCGCTGCCGGGCGTGGCGGTGAGCAGGCTGACGGTGATGAAGTCTTCGGCAGCCGCCAGACGGTCGATGCTGTCGCGGCGGACAGCAAGCAGCGAGTCGGCGTCGGTCAGCGTCGGCTGCTGCGCCCCAAGCGGCGCGCAGAGGAGGAATGAGAGGATGAGGGAAAGAATGCGGATCATCGCTGTGGAATTGAGGGAGGTGGGAAGATGGGCGGACGCCGGCAGGCCGTGTGGACCGGACGGCGGGGCAAGTTCAGCGGGCCGAAGCGGCACCGCGGAGAGGATGTGCGTGAAGGTGTTGCCATCCTCTGGCCAAGTTCAGCGGGCCGAAGCGGCACCGCGTAGAGAGAAGCGCATCACACGCGGAAAAACACGAAGGCCTTCGTGGCTCGCCGAGAAGGCCTTCGTGATGTGTCGGGAAGGCCTTCGCTCTGATTCGGAAATTCCCGCGGCTTGTGTCGGGAACTTCTTCGGCGCGCAGCGAAGATGCTGTGCCGCAGGCGTGTGCGGAAAGAGGAAAGGGCATGTGTGCACTGCCGCGCAGAAGCGGGCAGTGCGACACATGTCCATGAAAGCGCAGAAACGGCGATTACGGGTTGTAGACCTTCTTGCCGTTCAGGATGTAGATGCCCTTGCCGAGGCGCTTCACCTGCATGCCGCCGAGGGTGTAGATCTTGTCGTTGCCGGCAGCGGCGCGCGCGTCGGACGTCTCAACGGTGCTGATGCCCACCACGTCGCCGATTTCGGCGAACCAGTAGAGCACTTCCGGAGCCTCCTCGATGCCCGACTTGAAGTCTTCCACGGCAAAGCGGATGTAGTGGGTGCCGGCCGCGATGACCGTGCCTGGCTGGATGAGGTCGAACTTGGCGTTCTCGACGTCGATGGTGTAGTACTTGTAGTCGGCAGAAAGCGTGTCGACGTAGATGTCCAGCTGGGCCGTGATGAGGTCTTCAAGCTCGCTGATGTTGACGGTCGTTTCCTTGCTCAGCAGCACCTTGGCCTGTCCGGCTCCGTAGAGGATGGCGGGCGTGTTGTTCGGCAGGAAATCGTGGCGGACATGCTGGGGCTGCACGCCGACGTAGCGTTTGCCGTCGGCCAGGCTGTCGATGAGCTGGAAGCTGACGGTGTAGACATTGTCGGGGAAGCGGTGGCTGGCCAGCTCGCGGTCGCTCCAGAAGAGCTTGTAGCCGCCCTCCTCGGGGAAGTCGAGGGTGAGGACGAGATCGCTCGTGAAGTGGGCCGTGTAGGTCTCGACGCCATTGACTTCGACGGAGATCACTGGGTCGGTGATCTTGCGGCCGGTCGACTCCTCGATCCAGTAGTCGAACTTCGCGGTGGGATCGTAGTCGGTGTTGGGCGTTGCGGTCATGGTCACGATGTCGCCGATGTTGTTGACGGCGGGATTGATGCTGACGCTGCCGAGCGAGTCGAACTCAGCCACGGTGGCCGGCTTGACACGGGTGTAGAGGGCGAGATAGACGCGATTGGGCGCAGAGGGTCTCGTGCCACGCCAACGGTCGTCGTCCCAGCCGTTGTAGTCAGACTGGGCGATGTCGGCGCTGGCGGGGTTGCCGGTGGAGAAGAGCTCATTGGTGTAGACGGGAAGGTTGTCCTCGCCGAGCGTGGTGGCAGCAAATCCGGCCACCTGCCAGCCGTCGTTGGCCTTGGCGTGGAGGTAGAAGGAGCCAGACGCGCCATCGAACTTCCGGTCGGCAACCTCAGCTCCGGTCCAAGCAGTGTCGCTCTCTTCGGCAGTGTCGCTGACATAGACCTGGCCTACACCTGCGGGGAGGGAATGAAGCTGCACCTGGTTGTAATAGTACGGAACGCCCGTCAACTCGTCGACGTCGGGGAACCAGTAGAGAATCTCTGGCGTCGGCAGGGAGTCGGCCTTGAAACCTTCCACAGCAAAGCGGATGTAGTGGGTGCCGGCCGCGACGAGGGTGCCGGGCTGGATGAGGTCGAACTGGGCGTTCTCGACGTCGATGGTGTAGTACTTGTAGTCGGCAGACAGCGTGTCGACGTTGAAATCCTGCTGGGCCGTGATGAGGTTTTCATCCGCGCTGATGTTGGCGGTCGTTTCGTTGCTCAGCAGCACCTTGGCCTGTCCGGTGCCGTAGAGGATGGCCGGCGTATTGTTCTGCAGGAAGTCGTGGCCGAGTTGCTGGGGTTCCGCGCCGACGAAGCGTTTACCGCCGACAAGGCTGTCGATGAGCTGGAAGCTCGTGGTGTAGACATTCTTGGGGAAGCGGCCGCTGAAGAGATTGCGACTGTTCCAGAAGAGCTTGTAGCCGCCTTCCGAGGGGAAGTCGAAGGTGACGACGAGGTCGCTCGTGAAGTGGGCCGTGTAGGTCTCGGCGCCGGTGACCTCGACGGTAATCTCGGGCTCGGTAATCTTGCGGCCGGTCGACTCCTCCACCCAGTACTCGAACTTGGCACTGGGGTCGTAGTCGGTGTTGGGCGTGGCGGTCAGCGTCACGACGTCGCCGATGTCGTTGACGGGGTCGCTGCTGCTGACGCTGCCAATCTATTCGAAACCAGCCTCAGTGACCGCCTTGACGCGGGTGTAGAGGGCGATGTAGACGCGATTGGGCGTAACCGGCCTACCTCCTATAAAACCGTCATCGTCCCAACCGTAGAATGTAGAGTTGGTGATGTCGTCTTTGGCGGGGTTGCTGGTGGAGAAGAGAGTCTCGGTGTAGACGGGATTGCCGGTGTCGTCGAGCGTGGTGGCGGCAAAGCCAGCCACCTGCCAGCCTTCGATGGCCTTGGCATGGAGATAGAAGTAGCCGGATGCTCCTTCTATTTTCAGGTCGGAGACCTCAGAACCGGTCCACACGCTGTCGTTCACTTCCTCGGAGGCACTGGCATAGACCTGGCCACGGCCTGAAGGGACGGAATGGAGCCGCACATAGTTGTAATAGTATTGAACGTTTGCCGAGGCCGAGAGGGCCATCACAGTAGCGGCAACCAAAGTAAGAAATTTTTTCATACGCATCATGAGTTTTTAATTAGAAAAACAGAGGTGCTAAAGACGCAGAGAGGTGATGCGAGGGAAGACCCTCGGACCACTTGCGTTGTCAGGATGGTCTGGCGCGAGGCTGGAGGCCTTTGGGTGTGCGACGATACCGACGAAAGACGAGGGACGCGCGGAGCCAGACACGGCGGAATCGAAAAAAAGCGGAGGCCTGCAGACCACGTGGGCCGGACGTCGGGCCAAGCCCGGCGAGGCGGCATGCCAGCGTGGAGAGAGGAAAAGAGGAAAGGGCATGTGGGCACTGCCGCACGGAAGCGGGCAGTGCGGCACATGTCCATGAGGGTGCGGGGACGGAGTTTACGGGTTGTAGACTTTCTTGCCGTTCAGGATGTAGATGCCTTTGCCGAGGCGCTTCACCTGCATGCCGCCGAGGGTGTAGATCTTGTCGTTGCCGGCAGCAGCGCGCACGTCGGCAGCCTCAACGCCGTTGATGCCCACCACGTCGTCGGCGGTGGGAAGCCAGTAGAGCACTTCCGGAGTCTCCTCGAAACCAGCCTTGAAGTCTTCCACGGCAAAGCGGATGTAGTGGGTGCCGGCCGTAATGAGGGTGCCGGGCTGGATGAGGTCGAACTTGGTGTTCTCTACGTCGATGGTGTAGTATTTGTAGGCAACGGCCATGGTGTCGACATTGACATCCTGCTGCGCCGTGATGAGGTTGTCATACTCGCTGATGTTGACAGTGGTGTCGTTGCTCAGCAGCACCTGGGCCTGTCCGGCGCCGTAGAGGATGGTCGGCGTGTTGTTCTGCCAGAAATAGTGGCTGAGCTGCTGGGCCTCCGCGCCGGTGTAGCGCTTGCCGTCGGACACGCTGTCGACGAGCTGGAAGGTGATGTTGTAGACATTCTCCGGGAAGGAGTGGTCGAGCAGGTCGCGCTTGTTCCAGAAGAGCTGGTAGCCACCCTCTGCGGGGAAGTCGAGGGTGACGATGAGGTCGCTCGTGAAGTGGGCCGTGTAGGTCTCGACGCCGGTGACGTCGACAGTGAACTCAGCCTCCGTGATCTTGCGGCCAGACGATGCCTCTTCCCAATAGGCGAACTTGGAACTTGGGTCGAAAGCGGTGTTGGGGGTAGCGGTCAGCGTCACCTTGTCGCCGATGTTGTTGACAATCTTGCTGATGCTGACGCTTCCGAGCGAGTCGAATTCTGCGACAGTTGCCGGCTTGACGTGGGTGTAGAGGGCGAGAAAGACGCGGTTGGGGTCAAGCGGCATCGCCAAGTCGGCCCCATCGCGGCTATCACTGGAAATATCGGATGTGGTGACGTCGACGCTGGCGGGGTTGCTGGTGGAGAAGATTTCTTCGGTGTAGATGGGATCGCCGTTGCCGTCGAGCGTGGTGGCGGCAAATCCGGCCACTTGCCAGCCGTCGTTGGGCTTGGCGTGGAGGTAGACATAGCCAAATTGCTGAATGCTCTGCACCTCGGCAACTTCAGACTCAGTCCAGTCTGACTCGCTCACTGTGGAGGATTCGCTGGCATATACTTGGCCTGCACCTGCAGGGAGGGAATGGAGCTGCACATAGTTGACATAATAAGTGTTGCCTGCCGAGGCCGAAAGGGACACCACGGCAGCTGCGATCAGAGTAAATAATTTCTTCATACGCATGATGAATGTTTAAATTGAGAAAAACGAAAATACTGAATGAGTGGCGCGACGACGCGGGGCGACGGACGCGCGGAGCAAAATAGGGTGCGAGGCGGAACGGGATGCGCGGCGGAGTCAGTCGGCATCGCGCACGTAGCGCACGCTGAGGTGTTGGTTGGTGGGCTCCATCGACTCGCGGAAGACGGCGTCGGTGGTAGAAGAGACCTTCCGGTAGAAATAGTAGCGGCCATCCTTGGAGGTGTCGCGCGTGGAGGTCCAATAGAAGCCGAAGACGGAGATGAGCCTATAGCCGCTCTGTCCCATGATGGTGTGGGAGGTCCAGTAGCCGCCGAGCTGCAGTCCGAGATCGGTGACGCTCTCGTAGCGGTCGACCATGCGTGGAGCGATGCGTCCGCGCCAGTCGAGGGCGGCGGCGTCGCGCGCCGACATGCCGAGGGCACGCTCCAGGCGCTGCCAGTCGGCGTCGGTGGGGAGGCGCCATCCTTCGGGGCAGGCATCGAGGGCCTGCTGGTAGTCGTAGAGACGCCCGTACTTGTCGAGGTTGTGCTGTGTGCCCGATGCCGTCGGGTTGTAGTCCTCGTAGGGCGTGGCGCCTTCGACGGCGTAGGCAAAGTTGTCAGCCATCCACTGAAGACCGTCGTACTCCACCCACGCGTAGACGTGGCCGTCACGCGTGTCAGTCCATGTGCCGCGTGCAGCGGCAGGCAGGGGTTCGAGTACGTCGTCATCGTCGTCGCTGCAGGCGGAGAACAGCAGGACGGCGGAGAGGGTGAGCAGCGGAATCAGCAGGAGATGCTTATAGGATGTATGCATGTTCGTAGAGAAGAAGTGTGGAGGTTATGCATTCTTTTCGAAGACGAAGCCCAGGCTGCCGAGGATTTGCTTGACAAGCTGGAACTTCTGCATGACGAGCGGATAGCGGCCGTAGCGACCGGCAAACTCCGCATCGCTGTAGGTGATGCTGGCAACGGCAAACTGCTTGAGGTCTTCCTCGGTGTCGGGGGCGTAGATGGAAAGCGAGCCGGTTCCGATGAAGCCGATGCTGCCGAGCGCCGCGGTCTGGTCGGTGCCAAACTGGCTCCACGTCAGTCCATACCAGGCGGAGCTGATGCCATAGAACG
The DNA here is from genome assembly GCA_002305265.1 of Prevotellaceae bacterium UBA1391. Taxonomy (GTDB): domain Bacteria; phylum Bacteroidota; class Bacteroidia; order Bacteroidales; family Bacteroidaceae; genus UBA3839. The sequence goes on from DBQP01000018.1 coordinate 172,394, forward strand.
GTGCGAAATCCTCGCCGAAGTTGTTGGCCAACTGTCCGATCATGGTGCCGATGACTCGCTGTGCATACTGCTGCTTCTGGGCGTCGGTGCGCTGGCGCTGGAGCAAGTAGTTGCCGGCGACGGCCACGCCGCGCTGTCCGGCTGCGGCATAGAGCGTGGAGGTGTTGCCCGTGCGGTAGGTGACTTTGATTTCGTTGCAGAGGAAATAGAGGAAGGGCTTGAGGCGCCCCTTGAAGTGCCAGAGCACGTACTCTTCGAGGTAGTCGACCATCTGCTTCTGCTGTTCGTAGGCGGTGAGATAGGTGTAGGAGTACGTGTCGGTGGAGCTGTAGGTGTAGCCGATGTAGTAGCCGAGGTCGATGGTCTCGCTGAAGTTGACCGGATCGCCGTTGATGTCGGTGCCGACAAATTGTCTCTGGATCGTGTCGTTGAAGAGGAGGTAGGAGCCGGTGCGCGCAAAGAAGTCGCGGCGCAACTGCGCAACAGGCGTGGTGTCGTCGTCGGCCGGCTGATAGAAGGGCGCGGGCGAGTGGTACTTCGGGGTCGGAGTGTCTTCGTCGCCGCAGGCAGCGAAGGCGCATGCGGAAAGAACGAGGACAAAGATGCTGAGATGTTTCATCGCGTTCTGATCTGTAAGGATGTGCGGCGTAAAATTGAGGGGGAGAGCCCCAGATGCTGCAGGGACTGCCTCGAAAAAGGTCGGAGCAGCGCCCGAAAGGGTTCGGAATGCGTACGGAAAGGGTACGGAATGCGCACCGAAGTGGAACGGAATGCGCGCAAGCAGCCTACTGGAGGCTTGGCGCCACGACTTCGTAGTCGCGGTAGACATTGCCGTTGCTCGTCATTCCGGTATTGAAGTCGAGCACCTCGGTCGGGATGGGTAGCGTCCACGAGGGATCGTCGGCGCCAAGCACGAACTTGTGGGCTTCGGTCATAGTAGCGGAACCGCGGTCGGCGAAATACGTGTAGACGTGCTCAAGCGAGATGCGGCTCGGATATTTCTCGCAGACACGGTAGCGACGCAAGTCGAACCAACGCTGTCCCTCGAAGGCGAACTCCTTGCGACGCTCCGTGCGGATGAGGTTGACAAGCGCCTCTCCCGCCACCGACTTGGAGAGCTCGGGAGCGCCCGGCAGGTAGCGCGCGGCACGCTGCTCGTTGAGCGCGGCGATGGCGTCGGCATCTTTACCCTGAAAGGCGAGAGCTTCGGCGAGGTTGAAGTAGGCCTCGGAGCTGCGTAGCCAGAAGAGCGACGAGATGGGCGACTGACTGCCGGATAGGCCATAGCTATAGCAGTAGTAGTTGTACCAGGCGTCGGTCTGCTTGTAGTTGTTGACGTAGGTGCTGCTTTCGGCGCGCTTGGACAGGCCATAGAAGACGGAATAGTTGTAATACCAGTTCTTCTTGCGCAAGTCGTCGTCGGAATAGAGGCGCAGCAGCTCGGGGTTGACCTTGTACGACTGCGTCTGGTCGGAGACGAGGCAAGGCACGTCGTCGCCTCCCATCGAGAAGATGTTCTCGGGGTTCGACTTCTGCATGAAGCGTGCCGTGTTACGGTTGAGGTCCTGCAAGGCGGGGTGCGCGGCGATGACGCGGCGCGCGTAGACTTCAGCCTTGTCGTACTGCTGCATGTACAGATAGACGCGGGAGAGCAGCAGCTGTGCAGCCGTGCTGTCGGCGCGGTAGATGCTTTTCTGCGCCTGGCCGTAGGCAGACAGCTCGCGGATGGCTTCGAGCAGGTCGGCTTCGATCTGCGCGTAGCAGTCGGCGACGCTGTTGCGCTGAAACTTCACATCGATGACTTCCTCCGTGGTTTTCAGCGGAACGCCCAGGTCTGTGTCGGCTGTCGACGGCGCGTAGGGTTGGCCATAGGCATTCGTCAGCCAGAAATAGTAGAAGGCACGAAGGAAATGCGCCTCTCCACGCACCTTGTTGTAGCCGCGCAAGTCGGCGGAATTGCTCTTGGGAAGCTTCTCGCTCGACTTCAGGACGTTGTTCGCGATGTTGATACACTTATACAGGCGCGTCCAAGTCGTGTTCTCGGCAAAGTAATCACCGGCGTAGGTTTCCTTCAGACCGGTGCGGTGCGCCCACGTCCAGTAGCCGAAAGTTTGGTACTTGGCATCGAACTGTGCAACGCCTGTAGACGACGTATTGCGCTCCGCCATTTCGTCGGCCAGCAGATGCAGAAACTGGCCGTAGTTGCTCGACTCGTGAAACTCTGCCGTCCCACCGACCGGCAGATAGCAATCGCCAATCAGGAGCTCGTCGAGATCTTCCCACTGAGAGATGTACGCCTGATCCTGGCTGCTCTCCTCGAGGAAATCGCAGGAGGCCAGCGGAAGGGCGACCAATGCCATATATAGATAATGTGAAAGCTTCATGCCTATGGGTTTGATGTTTCGTTTCTGTTTGGAGGCTGCGCTGCGGCAGTAGATGTGCCTTGCCACCCGTGCCAGACGCCTGGCAACCGGCTGCGGCCCAGTTAGAAGTTGACGCTGACGCCGAACGTGAAGCTCGGTGTGTCGCTCAACTGCACTTCAGAGAAGCCGCCCTGCGTCGGGGTCTGGCCCTTGAGTTTCTTGTCGCACCACGTGTAGAGGTTGTAGGCGCTGGCCGTCAGTGCGAGGCGGCCAAGGCCGAGACGCTGCAGCGCCTTCTCGTCGAATTCGTAGGTCAGTGCCAGCGTCGAGAGCTTGAGATAGTCGGCGCTGACCACCCGCGCCGTGCTGTAGTCGTACATCTCCCACGCCGTCATCGTCGAGATGCGCGCGCCGGTCCAGGGGTAGCCCGAGCTCCAGTGGCTCGTGTAGTGGTAGTAGCCTTCGGAGCCCGTGCCGAGAATCGACGGGATGTTCGTGTGCAACTCGTCGCCGGGCTGCATCCAGCGGTTCAGCAGGTCGCGGCTGACGTTGGCCTCGGAGGAGTAGCTGGCGGCGTTGTCGAAGAGCCGGAACAGGCGGGTCTTGGCGCCCGCGGCGAAGACGAAGCCCGTCGAGAGCCTCCACTGCTTGTACGTGAACGTGTTGTTGAAACTGCCGGTGATGTCGGGCTCGCGCTTGCCGCTCGCCACGAGCACCTTGGTATATGTGTCGTAGTTGTCGCCGTCGGTCACCTCGCTCTGCCGCTCTTCCCAGTCGTCGAAGATGGGTCCGCCGTCTTTCGGGTTCAGTCCGAGGAACTTGTAGGAGTAGAACGTGCCCACGGGCTGGCCCTTGACAATGGCCCGGCCGCTCAGGAAGTCGGAGATCTCGTAGGTCTCTGCGCCTGGCGCCGTGCGCACCTTATTGTAGATTTTCGACACGTTGCCCGATACGATCCAGTAGAAATCCTTCAGCTTCACGGGCGTAGCGGTCACGCTCACGTTGAAGCCGCTGTTCGTGATCGTGCCTGAGTTCACGACATAGGTCTCATATCCGTTTACGTCGGAGATGGTCTTCGAGAGGAACGCATCGGTCGTGCGCTTGCTGAAAAATTCCAACTCGAGCTGCAACCGGTTGTTGAACAGCGACGACTCGAGCGCAAGGTTGACGCTGCGCGTCTTCTCCCACTTCAGGTCGGGGTTGGCGAGCGCCGATGCCGTACTCGTCATCTCGTTGTAGTAGGCATCGAGATTTCCCTTCCGGATGACGAGCTGTGTCGTCTGTCCGCTCAGCATGTTGCCTTGCTCGCCGTAGCTGGCCTTCAGCGCCAGGAGGTTGAGCCAGGGAGCGCGGATGCGCCCGATTTCGAGCAGGTTGGCGCGTCCCGACACCGACCAGATGGGCAGGAGTTTCTCGTTGGAGCGCGTGCCAAACTGGTTGGAACCGTCATAGCGGGCGTTGGCGTTGAGCGTGAAGAGGTCCTGATAGCTGTAGGAGAGCGTGCCGTAGGCCGAGAGCAAGTTGGTCTTCGTGTCCGTGAGGGTCGGCACATTGCCGCGCTGCCATGCCCAGTAGCTGGAGAACGTGGCGGGAATGTTCGTCGCAAACGTCATGCCGCGGTCCTTGAAATAGCCTCGCTGCGTATACGACGTGCCCTCATAGCGCGTGCTGCTGGCCTCCGTTCCGAGCGCCACGTTGATGTTGTGCTGCCGGTCGGCGCCGAAATAGCGGTTGTAGTTGCCCTGCAGGCGCGCCGTCCAGGAGAGCGAGTTGTTCTTCTGCTGCGACAGTTCCCCACCATAGGGCATGAGGCTCTGCGCGTCAGGCTCCTCGCCATACTCCGCCCGACGCAGGTTGGCGGCGTAGTAGGAGCGCTCGCCATGCCATGTGTCGACGGCCGCGCTCTGGCTTGTGGCGCTGAACACGCCGTTGAAGAAGAGATCGTCCGTCGCGTTCCAGCGCAGGTTGGCCGTCGCCGTCGTGCTGCTCGTCTTCTGCGTCGTGGTGTTGTTGCGCGCCTCGTTCACGATGTTGTAGTAGTACCATCCCCCGTTGCCGCTCTTCTGGTAGTAGCTGAGGCTGCCGTCGTCGTTGTAGGCGCGGATGGCGCGCGAGGTGTTGTAGGCGTAGTCCACCACGTTGACGCCGGGCGAGGCATAGTTGCGCTCGTTCACGTAGCCGCTCACGTTGAACTCCAGCATCACCTTGCGGCCGAGGCTGAGGTCGAGCTTCGACATGAAGGTGTAGCGGTCGTTGTCCGTGTGCTTGATCACGTCGTCGGAACTGGTGTAGCCCACCGACGTGTAGTAGCGCAGCTTGTCCGAGCCTCCGCTCACGTTCACGCTGTGGTCGTGGCTGAAGGAGTTGTGCGTCAGGATGTCGAACCAGTCGGTATTGACCTTCGACATGTCGTCCACGGCGTCCTTGAACTGCTGCTCCGTATAGACGCCGGCATAGTATTGCTGCAGGGCATATTCATAGCCCACGCGCGGCATGCCCGAGGGGTAGGTGTAGTGTTGCTCGGCCAGATACTCCGAGAAGGTGATGCGCTCGGCCGAGTTCATCAGGTTGATCTTGCGGTCGGAGTAGTAGGGGCGCTTGCGCACGGTGAGCTGCCCGCTGTAGCTCACGATCGGCTTGCCCTCGCGTCCGCTCTTCGTCGTGATCACGATGACGCCGTTGGCGGCCCGCGTGCCGTAGAGCGCCGTGGCGGCGGCATCCTTCAGCACGTCGATGCGCTCGATGTCCTGCGGGTTGATGCCGGCAATGGCGTTGCCGATGCGGTTCACGTAGTCAGGGTCGTTGAGCACGTCCGAAGAGAGTTCCACGGGGTCCGTCAGGATGATGCCGTCCACCACCCACAGCGGCTCGCGGTTGCCCACCAGCGTGGAGGTGCCGCGGATGCGGATGCGCGACGTCGCGTTCACCTCGCCCGAGTTGTTCATCAGCACGAGGTCGGGAATCTTGCCCTCCAGCATCTTCGACACGTCGGGCACACCCGCGATGTGCAGGTCGTCCATGTCCCTCGACACGACCGACGACGTCAGGTTGCGGCGGTCGAGCTGCTGATAACCCGTCACGACGATGTCCTGCAGCACGTTGTTGTCCTCCATCACGATCACCGGACTGTCCGTCGCCTTGAACTTCCCCTTGAAGGGCTTCATGCCGACGTAGGTCACCTCGATCGTGACGACGTCCGAAATGGCCTCGACAAAGAACTGGCCTTCGAGATTCACGATATTGCTACGGTTGTCGGTCACGTTGCGCACGAGCGCACCCACGAGCAGGTCGCCCGTCTTGTCCTTCACCACGCCACGCATCCGACGTGCCTGTCCCAACGCCTGCCCTGTCTGCACCTGCGCCGACGCCTCCGCCGGAAGCAGCAGCGCAGAGCATACGCCCAGCAGCACCATGATGCCCAACAGCATGGAGCGAAGTTCTTTCTTACGTGAGAATAAAGTCATATCAAGTTCTTTTTACCTCTTTTACAAACAAGAATGCGCCCTTGCGAGCGCTCGTAGCTTTCATGCAAACTCCATTGCCAACAGCTTCCTCCTCCCATCTCGGTAGGGCCAGATGCAGTCTTTTCGTCCATCACTCAATCTTCAGAACGATGCCAGTTACAAATTTCTTGCTACTTCTCTTAATCAGAGTGCAAAAATACAAAAATTTTTAAATATTCCAAGTAAAAACGTAACAAGAAAGCGCACACAGCGTCCCACTATTTAACATTTTCAGTGTTTTTTCCTGCACAACCATGGGGAAATAGTGTACTTATTCTACGCCCTTCGCCTCACAGCTGGAGCAAAGCCGCCGCCGACAGCTTTCAATCCGTAACCTACCATCCTCTGTTTCAAAGCAAAACCGACGAGGCCACCACCACGGCCACAACCACCCACGGCGGCCTCCCCTCCCCGCACGGGCACCACCGCCAGCACGTTCTCGCTCCGCCGCCATCCCCACCCCGCCGCATGCCGCCTCCGACAACTCCGCACCCCAAAGGCCAGCCCGCCACACACCGCCGCCGACAGCTCCGCACCCCAAAAGGCCACCCGCCGCGCCCCCACCTCTCGGCCTGCCCGCGGCAAACAAAACACGAAGGCCTTCGTGATGAAACGAGAAGGCTTTCGAAACAAAAAACGAAGGCCTTCCCATTGGGTTGGGAAAGCCTTCGCGATACATGGCGTCGAAAGCAGCGGCACATCCACGGCGGCAAGCCGCCAGACCGCTGCCGCGGCTACGCCTCCTTCATGCGGGCCGTGCGCGCCAGCTCGAAGAGCGCCGGCGAGAGATGGCAGTAGCCACCGGGATTCTTGTCGAGGTAGTTCTGGTGGTATTCCTCCGCCGCATAGAAGCAGCGGAGCGGCTCCAGCTCCACGGCCAGCGGCGCGTCCACGCGCTCCTGCCAGGTGGCGAACACCTCGCGGATGGGCGCCTCCTCGGCCGCGTCGGCGAAGTAGACGCCCGTGCGGTAGCGGGTGCCCACATCCTCCCCCTGCCGGTTCAGGCTCGTGGGGTCGATGGCCCGGAAGAAGAGGTCGACGAGAAACGGCAGACTGACGCGCTGCGGGTCGTAGACCACGCGCACCGTCTCGGCATGTCCCGTCGTGTCGGTATACACCTCCTTATAGCTTGGATGCTCAGTGTGGCCGTTGGCGAAGCCCACTTCCGTGGCCTCCACGCCCTCCACCAGCTTCAGGTATTTCTCTGCGCCCCAGAAGCAACCGGCTGCAAAATAGATTTCCTTTGTCATATTCTCACAGGGATAAGTTCATGAATCATGGGCACGGAGCGCCACCGCCGCAGCCCGACAGCCGCAGCCGCACGGAAGTCCCCGTGTTCCGACTGCAAAAGTACGAATAATCTGCGAGACCACCACATCCGCCGCCCACGAGCACCCACGAAAAACGGAAAACGTGCGGAACAATACAAACTTTTTCGTAACTTTGCCTCCAGCCTGCACGATGCCCCGCCCCCACAGCCGGCTGCCGCCACCGCGCGCACCACCGTGCAGCCCATCCGCACGTCCGACCATCATCACCCATACACACGACCATCATCACCCATACGCACAACAAACACATGAAACACAGCATCCGCCACATGGCTCTCTTCTGCCTCGGCACACTCATCTGCAGCGCCGTCTCCGCCCAGCGCGCGGAATGGTACACCACCACCGAGGCCCAGCCCATGACACGCAGCCGCATCACGCTCAAGTCGAAGGCCACCACCGACCCCCTCATCCACATCGACACCCAGGCGCAAGGCCCCGTCTTCCGCACCTGGGGCACCACCTTCAACGAGATGGACTGGGCCGCCCTCCAGCTGCTCACGCCTCAGGAGCGCGAGCAAATCCTCCACAACCTCTTTGCGCCCGACGGCGACCTCCGCTTCACAGGCGGCCGCATCGGCATGAATGCCAACGACTACGCCCTTTCCTGGTACTCCTGCGACGAGGTCGACGGCGACTTCCAGCTCCACTACTTCAACATCGACCGCGACCGCCAGCACATCATCCCCTTCATCCATGCCGCACAGCAGCACCAGCCAGCCCTCACCTTCTGGGCCTCGCCGTGGAGCCCGCCCAGCTGGATGAAAATCAACCACCACTACGCCGTGCAGTCCAACCCCAAGAACGACCTCAGCCCACAGCTCGACCGGCTGCTCTTCGAGGACGGCGACCGCAGCGTCAACGAGCAGGTGAACCCCGACAAGAACCTCTTCCCACGCCGCCTCACCGTCAACGACTACCTCATCCAGGACCCCCGCTACCTCCAGACCTACGCCAACTATTTCTGCCGATTCATCGACGAGTACGCCAAGGAGAACATCCCCATCACCATGGTCATGTATCAGAACGAGGCCTACAGCTACACGCCATACCCAGGCTGCCCCTGGACACCCGAAGGCGCCATCCGCTTCAACATGGAATACCTCGCGCCCACCCTGCAGCGCCAGCATCCCGAAGTGGCCCTCTACATGGGCACCTTCAACACCAACCGCCACGACAACGTGTCGCAGATCCTCTCCGATCCGCGCATGCCCGCCAACGTCAAGGGCGTCGGCATCCAGTGGGAAGGCCGCCAGATCCTGCCGCGCCTGCGCCGCCAGTTCCCACAGTGGGAGTATATCTGCAGCGAGAGCGAATGCGGATGGGGCTCGTTCGACTGGGGCGCCGCCGAGCACACGTTCGAGCTCATCAACCACTACCTCGGCCACGGATGCACACAGTACTACAACTGGAACGCCATCCTTTGCGACCAAGGCGAGAGCGTTTGGGGCTGGAAGCAGAATGCGCTCATCCAGGTCAACTCCCAGACGCGCACCTTCCGCTACGCACCCGAGTACTACGCCTACATGCACTACTCCCGCTACATCCCTTCAGGCTCCACCCTCCTCGGCTTCAAGCCTGAAGGCGCAGACCGCATGCCCGTCCTCGCCGCACGCACGCCGCAGGGACAGACCGTCGTCGTCGCCGCCAACTTCAACGGCGAGGCCCGCAGCGCCACGATTCAGGTGGGCCGCAAATACATCGAGACCACACTCCCCGCCCACTCCTTCCATACCTTCGTCGTTGCCCGATAGCCCCTCCACTGCGGCGGCAGCGGCCATCTGCCACGACCGCGACGCAGCCTTCAACAGCCACGAAAGGCCACCCACGCCGACCGCGACGCAGCCTTCAACGTCCACGAAAGGCTACCCACGCCGACCGCGCAGCCCCGCCACCGCAGTGGCAGCGCACACGCCATACACCGGAGGCGCACCTCCGCCTCCTCCTCTCACCCCATCAAAAGCAGCAGGCAGGCGCTCCAGCACTTCTGCCGCCGCACGCTGCACAACCCCACTCCGCATGGAACAGCAGAAAAAGAACGAAGAACAGATTCTCGTACGCATCACCGGACAAGACCGCCCGGGCCTCACGGCCTCCATCATGCACATCCTCTCCCGCCACGGGGCGAAGGTGCTCGACATCGGACAGGCTGACATCCACGCCACGCTCTCCCTCGGCATCCTCATCCGCATGGACGAACTCCACAGCGGACAGGTGATGAAGGAACTGCTCTTCAAGGCGTCGGAACTCGGTGTCAACATCGGTTTCTCGCCCGTCAGCGACGCCGAGTATGAAGACTGGGTGAGCCGGCAGGGCAAGAACCGCTTCATCCTGACGGTGCTGGGGCGCCATCTCTCCGCCACGCAGATAGAGGCCGCCACCCGCATCATCGCAGACCAAGGGCTCAACATCGACTCCATCATCCGTCTCTCGGGGCGTCAGACCCTCAAGGAGAACGAAACGAAAAACATCCGCGCCTGCATCGAGTTCTCCCTCCGTGGCACGCCGAAAGACCGCGCCACCCTGCAGTCGGAGCTCATGCGCGTCTCCCGCGAGCTGGAGATGGACTGCTCTTTCCAGCAGGACACGATGTACCGGCGCATGCGGCGCCTCATCTGTTTCGATATGGACTCGACGCTCATCCAGACCGAGGTCATCGACGAACTGGCCGAGCGCGCCGGCGTGGGCCAACAGGTGCGAGCCATCACCGAGCGGGCGATGCGCGGCGAGATCGACTTCAAGGAAAGCTTCACCGAGCGCGTGGCCCTGCTCAAGGGGCTCGACGTGAGCGTCATGCGCGACATTGCCGAGCATCTGCCCATCACGGAGGGCGTCGACCGTCTCATGTACGTGCTCAAGCGCTACGGCTACAAGATAGCCATCCTCTCGGGCGGCTTCACCTATTTCGGCGAGTATCTGCAGAAGCGCTACGGCATCGACTACGTCTACGCCAACGAGCTCGAGGTCGACGAGAACGGCAAGCTGACGGGCCGCTACGTCGGCGACATCGTCGACGGGCGCCGCAAGGCCGAGCTGCTCAAGCTCATCGCGCAGGTGGAGAAGGTGGACATCGCGCAGACCATTGCCGTGGGCGACGGAGCCAACGACCTGCCCATGCTCTCCGAATCCGGCCTCGGCATCGCCTTCCACGCCAAGCCCCGCGTCGTGGCCAACGCGAAGCAGAGCATCAACACCATCGGCATCGACGGCGTGCTCTACTTCCTCGGCTTCAAGGACTCCTATCTCGACGAGCGTGGACAATAGCCGCCGCGCACCCCGAACCTTCTTTCCCTACATGACTCATTCCTCCCCTACGCCCATCTCCTACGGCGCACACACGCAGGCGCTCTTCCGCCTCGGCATCCCCATCGTCCTCGGCCAGTTCGGCACCATCGCCCAGGCCTTCGCCGACACCATCATGGTGGGCCAATATGGCACGGCCGACCTCTCCGCCGCGGGTTTCGTCAACCAAATCTTCAACCTCGCCATCTTCTTCCTGCTGGGCTTCTCCTACTCCACCACGCCCATCGTCGGCAGCTACGTCGGACGCCAGCAGCCCGACCGCGCCGGTCGCACGCTGCGCGAGAGCCTCCTGACCAACCTGCTCACCTGTCTGGCCGTGATGGCCTGCATGGGCGTGCTCTTCCTCAACGTGCACCGCCTCGGCCAGCCCGCCGAGCTGCTGCCGCTCATCCGCCCCTACTTCCTCGTCGTCCTCGCCTCCCTCCCCTTCGTGTCGGGCTTCAACGCCCTCAAGCAGTTCTGCGACGGCGTGGGCGACACGCGCACCCCGATGTGGATCATGGTGGCCGGCAATGCGCTGAACATCCTGGGCAACTACGTCCTCATCTTCGGCATGCCCGCCGCCGGCATACCGCCCCTCGGCGTCGTCGGCGCCGGTCTGGCCACCCTGCTCAGCCGCATCGTCATGCTCATCTGGCTGGCTGTCGTCGTCCGCCGCCACCCGCGCTACGCCGCCTACCGCGTTGGCTTCGGCCTGTCCCTCACCCGCAAGGGCTGCCTCCACCTCACCCGCCTCGGCCTCCCCATCAGCTTGCAGCTCAGCCTCGAGGCGTCGTCGTTCAACATCGCCGCGGTCATGATGGGCTGGATTGGCGTCAACGCGCTGGCCGCCCATCAGGTCATGTGCACCATCGGCACCTTCTGCTTCCTCTTCTACTACGGCGTGGGCGCTGCCGCCGCCATCCGCATCAGCCACTTCCGCGGCCGGGCGCAGGTGGCCCCCGACGCCGCGACGGCCGCCGCCGAATGGGGCGAGGTGCGCCGCACCGCCTTCGCTGCCTACCGCATCGTGCTCGTGGCCGCGGCCCTGATGGTCGGCGCCATCTGGCTGCTGCGCGAGCCCATCTGCTACGCCTTCACCAGCAGCCCCGACGTCGTCGCCCTCTGCCTCACCATGATGTTCCCCTTCTTCCTCTACCAGGTCGGCGACTCGATGCAGACCATCTTCGCCAATGCGCTCCGCGCCATCGAGGTGGTCCGCCCGCTCATGTGGGGCGCCGTCGTGGCCTACCTGCTCGTGAGCCTCCCGGCCAGCTACGCCTTCGCCTTCCTCCTGCACGGTGGCGCCCGCGGCGTATGGTTCGGATTCCCCCTCGGACTCACCACGGCCGGCCTCATCTTCCTCGCCTTCTTCCTCCGCCGCACGCGCCGCCGCTGAACCCACAGCGCCGCGGCCCCAGCAGCCACCGTCCGCCTCGCCGCCATCGTCATCGGCGCAGGCCGCAAGCACGCCGCAAGCGCCATGCGCACATTCCACCACGAAGGCCTTCTCGCCGCATCGCGAAGGCCTTCCCGCATCGACACGAAGGCCTTCGCATCTCCACGCGGATTCGGACGGACGGAAAAACGAGCGCAGTCGTTTCAGTTTTCGAGCGCAGTCGTTTTCAAAAACGAACGCAGTCGTTCCGCCAGCCGGACACAGCCCCCACCGCCGACCTCCGTCGCCACCCTGCACCAGCGGCGCCGCAGCCGCCCGTCGGCCCTGCCGCAGCCGCCGGCGCATCCTTCCTCCCAAGACCCACATCCACATGTCGTTCTCCTCCACCCTCCTCCAATGGTACGCCCAGCACGGGCGCGACCTTCCCTGGCGCCGCACGCGCGACCCCTATGCCATCTGGCTCAGCGAAATCATCCTGCAGCAGACGCGCATCGCTCAAGGCGAGGCCTACTGGCTTCGCTTCGTGGAGCGCTGGCCCACAGTGGAGCAGCTGGCCGACGCCACCGAGGACGAGGTGTTGCGCCTGTGGCAAGGGCTGGGCTACTACAGCCGCGCCCGCAACCTCCACGCCGCCGCGCGCCAGGTGGTGGCGCTGGGCCATTTTCCCACGACCTACGATGAGATTATCCGCCTCAAGGGCGTGGGCGAATACACGGCGGCGGCCATCGCCAGCCTCGCCTTCGACGAGCCGCGGGCCGTGGTCGACGGCAATGTCTTCCGCGTGCTGTCGCGCCACTTTGGCATCGACGTGCCCATCAACACGACGGAAGGCAAGAAGACCTTCAGCGCACTGGCCCAGCAACTGCTGCCGCACGAGGCAGCCGCCAGCTACAACCAGGCCATCATGGACTTCGGCGCCCTGCAGTGCACGCCCCAAAGTCCCGACTGCCTCCGCTGTCCGCTGCTCGACACCTGCGACGCCGCCGCCACCGGCCGGCAGGCGCAGCTGCCCGTCAAGCTCCGCAACCTGCAAGTGCGCGAGCGCCACCTGGCCTACATCCACATCGTGAGCCGCGGCCGCGCCGCCTTCCACCAGCGGCCCGCGGGCGACATCTGGCAAGGGCTGTGGGAACCGCTCCTCATCGAGGACATGCAGGCGCTGCCGCCCGCGCTGGCCGACGCGCGCCTGCTGCGCAGCCAAGTGAAGCACCAGCTCACCCACCGCACCCTCCTGGCCGACTTCTACGTGCTCTACACCGACGTGCCGCCCGCGCTGCCCGCCGACTTCCAATGGCTCACGCCGGAGGAAGTGGAGGCCCGCGCCAAGCCCCGCCTCGTGCAGCACCTGCTCGACATCGCCGCCGAGCATGCGGCCGACGATGCGCCGGCAGCCGACTGAACCTCCACCCGCCCGACCTTTCCGAAACCGCATCCCACCCATGAAGAAACAGATTCTCACCTTGCTGCTCGCCACTGTGGCAGCCTCGCTCAGCGCCCAGTTCGTGGTCGGACCGGGCCGCACCACCTCGCTCCACACCGACGCTGCCGAAGCGCCCGTCGTGCAGACGGCCGCGCAGCTGTTGCGCGCCGACTGGCGCAAGGTGTTCGCCGACTCGCTGCAAGCCCGCCGCTCGGGACGCAGCCGCATCATCGCCGGCACGATCACGCAGCCTGCCATGCGGCGCTATGCCGCGTGGGGGCAGGACCTCCGCGGAGCCCACGAGGCCTTCCTGCTGAAGGTGCTCGACGGCGGCGAGCTGCTGGTGCTCGGCAGCGACGCCCACGGCACAGCCTACGGCCTGCTGGAGGTGTCGCGGCTCATCGGCGTCTCGCCCTGGGAGTGGTGGGCCGACGCCACGCCCGCACAGCGGCAGCACTTCGAGCTGCCGGCCGGCTACAGCCGGCGGGAGCAACCCGACGTGGCCTACCGCGGCATCTTCATCAACGACGAGGACTGGGGGCTGATGCCGTGGAGCACCACCCACCACGACCCCACGTCGGCCAAGGGCGCCATCGGGCCCAAGACCTACAGCCGCGTGTTCGAACTGCTGCTCCGCCTGCGCGCCAACACGCTCTGGCCAGCCATGCACGAGTGCACCGTGCCCTTCTTCCTCGTCGAGGGCAACCGCGAGGCCGCGGCCCGCTACGGCATCTACATCGGGGGCTCCCACTGCGAGCCGATGGGCTGCTCGACGGCGGGCGAATGGCCGCGGCGCGGACAGGGCGACTACGACTATACGCGCAACGCGGCGGCCGTACGCCAATTCTGGAGCGACCGCCTGCGCGAGGTGGGCACGCAGGAGATGCTCTACACGCTGGGCATGCGCGGCGAGCACGACGGCCCGATGCGCGGCGTGTCGGGCGACATCGGCGAGCAGCGCGACGTGCTGCAGCGCGTGATCGACGACCAGCGCGCCCTGCTGCAGCAGTATGCCGGCACCGACCTCACGCGCATTCCGCAGGTGTTCATCCCCTACAAGGAAGTACTCGACATCTACAACGCCGGACTGCGCGTGCCTGACGACGTGACGCTCATGTGGTGCGACGACAACTACGGCTACATCCGCCACTTCCCCGACGCCGCGGAGCAGCAGCGCGCGGGCGGAAACGGCGTCTACTACCACGTGTCCTACTGGGGCCGGCCGCACGACTATCTGTGGCTCGGCACCTTCTCGCCCTTCCTCCTGCACCAGCAGATGGCCGCGGCCTATGCGCACGGCGTGCGCCGCATCTGGGTGCTGAACGTGGGCGACATCAAGCCGTGCGAGTATCAGATGGAGCTGTTCATGGACATGGCCTGGAACATCCGCGCGGTGAACGAGGCGGGCGTCGACGCCCACCTGCAGCGCTTCCTCGCACGCGAGTTCGGACAGGCGCAGGCCAACCGCCTGCTGCCTGCCATGAAGGAGCACTACCGGCTGGCCTACATCCGGCGTCCGGAGATGATGGGCGGCACGCGCGTGGAGGAGGCCGACCGCCAGAAGTGGAACACGATTGTCGACCTGCCGTGGACGGAGGCGGAAATCCGTGAGCGACTGGCCACCTACGCGCGGCTGTCGGACGTGGCGGAAAGCGTGGCGCAGGAAGTCGGCGACGCGCGCCGCGACTGTTTCTTCCAGCTCGTGCAGTATCCGCTGCAGGCGGCCGACCAGATGAACCGCAAGCTGCTCTACGCCCAGCTCGCCCGCCACGGGCGCGCCGACTGGCGACTGAGCGACGCGGCCTACGACTCCATCGTGCGGCTGACGGCCCGCTACGACAGCGGATTCAGCAATGCGGGCAAGTGGCGCGGCATGATGGACATGCAGCCACGCCAGCTGCCCGTCTTCGGACGCGTGCCCCACACGACGGCCGAAGCCCCTCTGCCGACGGAGCCTGCCGCGCAAGTCGTCATTTCCGCCACCCGCATCCACACGCTCAACGCCGAGGCTAATCCGCGCCTGCACCTCATCGCCGGCCTCGGGTACGGCGACGGCGCACTCGCCCTGCCGCAGGGCAGCCCAGCCGACGTGCCATTCACGACCGCGGCGGCGGCGGACAGCATCACGATGGAGTGCGCCTTCGTGCCCACCCATCCGACCACCGGCGAACGGCTGCGCGTGGCGGTCTCGATCGACCATGCCGCCCCCGTCGTGGCCGACTATGCCACGCAGGGACGCAGCGAGGCCTGGAAGCAGAACGTGCTGCGCAACCAGGCCATCGTGCGCCTGCGCCTGCCGCTCGGCAGCGGCCGCGACCACGTGCTGCGCATCCGTGCGGTCGACCCGGACGTGCTGCTCGACCAAGTTCGCATCATCGAGGCCGAATGACAACGGCCGCACCGGCCGGCCATACGCCTTAGGCGCATCGACACTGACCAACCTTCAAAATCCATACTGCACATGAAAAAGTGGACATATCTTCTTCCGGCCGCTCTCCTGAGCAGCAGCCTCCTGCAGGCACAGAACACACTCACCTATCGCATCGACACGACGCAGCCGCAGCAGACGATCGACTGCTTCTCGGCGTCGGACGCCTGGAGCATGAACCGCATCGGACTGTGGGCCGACAGCGTGCAACAGCAGGTGGCCGACTGGCTCTTCAGCCAACAGAACGACGACAAAGGACAGCCGCTCGGCATCGGACTGAGCATGTGGCGATTCAACCTCGGCGCGGGCAGCGCAGAGCAGGGAGAGGCCGCACAAATCAACCGCTCGACCCGCACGGAATGCCTGCTCAACGCGGACGGCACCTACGACTGGACAAAACAGGCAGGGCAGCGGAATTTCCTCCGGCTGGCCAAGGAACGCGGCGTGGACCAATTCCTGGCCTTCCTCAACTCGCCGCCAGTCTACTTCACGCAGAACGGACTGGCCACGAACACAGGACGCGGCGGCACCTACAACCTGAAGGAGGACTGCTACGACGACTTCGCGCGCTTCATCGCCACGGCCTTGCAAGGCATTGAGGAGCGAGACGGCATCCACTTCAACTATATCTCGCCTGTGAACGAACCGGACGGCCACTGGAACTGGCTCGGTCCGAAGCAGGAGGGAACGCCGGCCACCGACCGCGAGATTGCGCGCGCCATCCGACTCATCTCCAAGGAGTTTGTCGACCGCGGCATGACGACGCAGATCATCTTGCCCGAAGCCAGCGACTACCGCTGCATGTGGGGCACGCACCAGACGGACTGGCAGCGCGGCTACCACATTCCGGCCTTCTTCTGCCCCGACTCGACGGCTACCTATCTGGGCGACACGCCACTCGTGCCACGGCTCATGGCGGCACACAGCTACTGGACGACGACTCCGCTGAACAACCTGCGCGGCTTCCGCGAGCGGCTGCGGAAGGAGATGGAGCGATTCGACGTCGACTTCTGGCAGTCGGAAATCTGCATCATGGGCAACGACGAGGAGATTGGCGGTGGCGGAGGCTACGACTTCACGATGAAGACCGCGCTCTACGTGGCCCGCGTCATCCACCACGACCTGCGCTTCGCCAACGCACGCAGCTGGCAGTGGTGGCGCGCCGTGGGCGGCGACTACAAGGACGGACTGCTCCGCGAGTATTCGCAGCGCGAGCTGAGAAGGGCCGGACGCAACGAGGGCCGGACGCGCGGAGACAACGGACGGAGCGGCATCGAAAGTGCGACCAGCAGCGAGGAAACCGGAGCCGTGCGCGACAGCAAGTTGCTCTGGGCGCTCGGCAACTACAGCCGATTCATCCGTCCGAAGGCGGTGCGGCTCGCCATCGAGACGCGCGACAAGCAGAACCGCGTTGTGGCCGACGGCGACACGGACCCGACAGGGCTCATGGCAACGGCCTACCGCAACGCCGACGGATCGCTGGTGATGGTGGTCATCAACTATGCGAACGCGGCAGGACGTGTGCAGATTGCGCCGACGGGAACAGCCAAGGAAACGTGGAAGATGTTCCGCACGTCGGACGAGAACAACGAGCACATCACGCCGGTGGGCTCCGTGCGCAGCGGAAAGGTAGTGGAAATCCCCGCCCGAAGCATCGTCACGCTCGTTTCGGCGAAATAGAACCAAAGTGATGAAAGAGCCGAAACACACGGGTGAGGAAAATAGGCGGCGCAACTAAAAAACTGAAGTTGCAGCCTGACACCCTTATATTTGTTGGAAAAATACACCAAGGATATCAAATTAAAATAGTAAATTTGTCGGCAGGTAAGCGGAAGAACGCTTATCTGCCGATGCTTTGTTGACCGATTGCCTGCTATGAACCACACATCTCCATGCTTCCAACGCAGCCGTACCGTCCACAGAATGCTCCTCCGCATGCTGTGCGCCGCTGTCGTGTGCCTTCTGGCAGGCGCATCGGCCAGTTGCAGCAGGCAACCGGATGCGGGCGCACAGCAGACTGTCGACTCGCTGAATGCGGCCGCCTACCGCCTGCGCTACGTCTCCATCGACAGTCTGGAGCACACCGCCCGGGCCGCACTCGACAAAGCCCGGACATACGGATGCGGCATCGACGCGCAGCATGAGGCGCTCTGCCATCTGGCCTTCGCCGCCTACATGCGCATGGACTACCGGAAGGCTGCGGCGATCTACCGCCGCGTGGCTGAGGAGAGCCGCAACCAGGTGCTGCGGTTGGCCGCCCATGTCGGCATGATGCACGTGTGCCAGCGGCGCTCGGCCAACAAGGAATTCTACGACTACCGCGCCGAGGCACAGGCCTGCATGCAGCGCGTGCGCACCGAAGAGGGCGACATGCCGCGCCACCTCAGTCAGCTGTGGCGGACGGCATGCAGCGACTTCCACCTCGTGCAGTCGACCTATTATTATTATCTGCGCCAGGAGGAAGAAGCCGAACACCAGCTCCGGATTCTCACCGACAGCGTCCTGATTGCTCCCGAAGACACCGCACAGCGCGCCTATCTGTCCTACCTCATCGGCAACACACGCACCATCAGCCACCAGATTGCCACCGACCACCTGCAGCAGATGCTGTATGCAGCCACATTGGCTGCCAGTGCCGGATGCGAATACATCTACTCGAAAGTGAGCACATCGCTGGCCCAGGACTTGGCGCAGACGGGGGCGGTGCGCCCGAGCCGCATGGTGGTGCTGCGCGAGGTGATGGAAGTGCCCGACTCCGTGGCCGACGAAGCCATCGACCTCTATCTCTGCCGGCAGGCGCTGGCAAGCTTCCAGCGCTACGGCTCGCTCTTCGACGTGTCTCAGACCTACATCGCCATCTCCGACTGCCTGTTGAACCAGGGCGACCCCGAGGGCGCGCTGGCCATGCTTGACAGCGCCCTGCAATGCGTCAACCGCCATCATCTGATGGCCAATCCTTCCACGGCCACGTCGGCGAAAAGAAGCCAACTGCTCCGCACCTACGAGCCCGACGCCGACTCCATCGGCCTGGAGATGCAGTGGATTCACGACCCCGACGTCGTCTGCCTGCCCGAATGGATGGCCGACGTGCGCGAGCAACTGAGCATCGTCTACAGTGCGCTCGGACTCAAGCCGCAGTCGGACTACAACCGAAACATCTACCTCGACATCCTCGACGCCACCCGCCAGGACCGCCGCATGGAGCAACGGCTCGACGCGCTCGAGCGGGAGGAGACGGCCATGAGCCGCACCGCCCTGCTGGCAGCGCTCATCGGCTTGGCCATCATCGCCCTGCTCTTCGTGCTCAGCCGGCGCCTGCGCCACAACTATGCCGCCCACTATCTGCGCGAGCAGCGAGAGGTGGAGCGGGAGATGCGCTCCTGGCGCGAGCGGTCCGACGCCAGCTACTCGCAGCTGGCCGACACACAGGAAGAGATGGAGGAGAAGCGGCAGGCCGAGCAGTTGCGCAGCGAGCAGCAAAAGCGCAGCTACATCGACAAGGCCACGTGCCTCTCCATCGTCCATGCCATCACGCCTTTCCTCGACCGCGCCTTGCGCGAGACCTCAAGGCTGCAGCGCGAGGCCAGCGAGGCCGAGGCCAACGGAACGGAGCCAGACAGCAGCGTGCAGCAGGAACGCCTGCAGTATGTGGGCGAACTGACCGAACGCATCAACCTCTACAACGACATCCTGACCCACTGGATTCAGGTGAGGCGAGGCGAAGTGTCGCTGCATATCGAGACCTTTGCCTTGCAACCGCTGTTCGAGATTCTCACCAAAAACATCAGCGCCTTTCAGCAGAAGAAACTCACGCTCAGCGTTCCGCCGACGCAGGCCAGCGTCAAGGCCGACCGCGCGCTCACGCTCTTCATGATGAACACGCTGCTCGAGAACGCCCGAAAGTTCACGCCGGCAGGCGGAAGCGTCAGTCTCAGTGCGACCGAAGGCGACGGCTACGTCGAGATCAGCGTGCAGGACACGGGACGAGGGCTCTCCGCGGCCGATCTCGATCGCATCACCCAGGAAAAAGTGTACGACTCGCAGCGCATCGGCAACGTCGACGCCAATCCTGAGCTCCGCCGCAACAAAGGTTTCGGATTCGGCCTGATGAACTGCCGAGGCATCATCGAGAAATACCGCAAGGAGAACGCCGTCTTCTCCGTCTGCCGCTTCGGCGCCGAGAGCGAGGAAGGCAAAGGCAGCCGCTTCTTCTTCCGCCTGCCTTCGGGGGCGAAGCGTGCCGTCCTGCTGCTGGCCCTGTGCATGCTCGTCACCGGTGCACGCGCCGCACAGCCCCTGCACCAGGACAAGACCGCCATCGCCGATTCAGCATCCGCCGCCAGCCAGCAGCTCGACCGCCAGCCCGAAATCATCGCGGCTGACCGCTGCGCCGACAGCGTCTACTACGCCAACATCGACGGACGGCACGCCGAAGCCCTCCAATGGGCCGACTCCGCCCTTCGCCACCTTAACGCCTACCACCTCCTCCGCCACCCCAAGTCGCAACCGCTCATGCAGCTCTACGCCTCCAACCACATGGCGGAGATCCAATGGTGGCGCAGCGGCATCGAGACCAACTACTTCATCATTCTCGACGTGCGCAACGAGGCCGCCGTGGCGGCGCTCGCCCTCCGCAACTGGAGCCTCTACTACTACAACAACGAAATCTATACCCGTCTCTACAAGCTCATGGCGCAGGACGCACGGCTCGACCGCTACGCCGACGACCTGCAGAGCGCCAACACCAACAAGCGCACCGCGCTCATCACCTTCGGCGCATTCGTCGTCGTCGCCCTGCTCATCTACTTCTCCATCTACTACCGACGCCAGGTGCTGCCCACCTTTGCGCTCCGGCAGATTCTCGAGCTCTCGCGCCGCATCTTCCATCAGCCCTCCGCCGACCATCTGGCCGACATCATCTGCAGCGGTGTGAACGACATCCGCCCCACCGAAGGCGTGTTCATGCTGTTCCGCGCAGGTACCTGCCTCAGTTCCGCAGCCTGCCCCCAAACCGACATGCTGCGCGAGGTGATGAGCGCACATCTGCGCCAGTCGCCCGACGACACCACACCTCTGCTGCTCGAGAACGGGCGCATCCGCATCTACCCCCTGCTGCTGCCGCCCTCGCCGGAGACTCCTGAAACCGATCCCGACAGCCTCGGGCTCATCGCCTTCGTGCTCCACCAAAGCCCCACGCAGGACGACGACAACCAGCTGCTCAGCCTCATCGCCCACTACACGGCAACCAACCTCTACTACTCCACCCTCCGCATGCAGCAGCTGCACGACGCCATCGAATTCACCGACGACGAGCGCCGGCGCGCCGAGATGGAAGCCAACGCCGTCCACGTGCAGAACATGGTCATCGACAACTGCCTCTCCACCATCAAGCACGAGACGATGTACTACCCCAGCCGCATGCTCCACATCATCGGCCGCATGCAGCAACAGACCTCCATCGCGGCAAACGACATCGACACGCTGCACGACACCACCACCTACTACAAGGAAATCTTCTCCCTCCTGGCCGCATGCGCCTCCCGCCAGCTCGGCAGCAGCCTGTTCCGCCGCGAGCACGTCAATGCCACCGATCTCGCCGACCGACTCCGCAGCAACCTCGCACGAATGGCCCGGAAAGCGCACCTCGAAATCAGCTTCGAGGCCGACCTCCCTGCCGGTCCCGCCCCCCGCTTCATCGCCGACCGCACCCTCCTGCTCTACCTGGCCGACCAGCTCACCGCCATCGTGCGGCAGAGCAACCACTCCGGCCGCGCACGGCTGCAACTCCGTCCCGACGGCGCCATGCTCCGCCTCACCTTCACCTTCGACGGACACAGCCTGCCCGCCGACAACTATTCCCGCCTGTTCTATCCCGAAACACTCCAATACGACGCCGCCAACGACGCACTGCTCGGTGCCCAATGGCTCATCCTGCGCCAAATCGTGCGACAGCACGACGAGAACGTGCGCCGCGGATGCCGAATCGACGCCGCACCGCTCCACGCCGACGGCAGCGGCATCAGCATACAAATCACCCTCCCGCAGCAACAGACCCCGCCGCCGGCATGAGCAGCCGCAGCCACGGAACTCCATATCCAGCCGCAGCCGCGCTGAAAAACGCGCGCATTAAAAGAAGGAACGAACGCACTCGTTTCAAAGAACGAACGCACGCAAAACAAAGAACGAACGCACTCGTTTCAAATAAGAAGCGTAGCCCGTCAGAACGACGGCGCAGCCAGCCACAACGGCGGACGCAGCCCCATCCACTTACAGCAGCGGGCGAGTCGCATCCGGGACACACCATCCATCCTACCCTCACATCACACCCACTATGGACAAATTCAACGTCGTCATCGTCGAAGACGTAAAACTCGAACTCAAAGGCACAGAGGAAATCTTCCGACACGACATCCCTCAAGCCAACATCATAGGCACCGCCATGAACGAGGCCGAGCTCTGGCCCATCATCGCGCAGCAAGTGCCCCACCTCGTCTTGCTCGACCTCGGGCTCGGCGGCAGCACCACCATCGGCGTGGAAATCTGCCGTCGCCTCCGCCGTGAGCACCCCGAAATCCACATTCTCATCTTCACCGGCGAAATCCTCAACGAGCGCCTCTGGGTCGACGCGCTCGACGCCGGCGCCGACGGCATCATCCTGAAGACCGGCGAGCTGCTGACGCCCGACGACGTGCAGGCCGTCATGAACGGAAAGCGCATGGTGTTCAACCAGCCCATCCTGGAGAAAATCCTGCAGCGATTCCGCCGCAGCGTCCTGCAGGAGACGCAGCGCGCCAACGCCGCCGTCGACTACGACATCGACGAATACGACGAACGCTTCCTGCGCCACCTCGCCCTCGGCTACACCAAGGACATGATTGCTCAGTTGCGCGGCATGCCCTTCGGAACGAAAAGTCTGGAGAAGCGGCAGAACGAACTCATCAACCGCCTCTTCCCGGAAGGCGAACGCACCGGCGTCAACGCCACCCGACTCGTCACCCGTGCGCTCCAGCTCCACATTCTCGACATCGACCGCCTGGAGCCCGACGACGAATGAAACCACCCCGTGGCGAAGCCGCCGCCCGAAAGCAGCGCACGCCAGTCGGTCTTGCATGACTTTTGCTGGCGGATGGCAGCGCACGCAAATCGGTCTTGCATGACAGTTTCCCGCCGACAGCAGCGCACGCAAGCTGTTACGGCATGACAGCCGCTGGCGGCAAGCAACGCAGCGCCACACATTTCATCACCCCATCAGTTCGAATCACACGTGTTTGCAGCCCTCCTCCTCTTGGCTGTCGCTTCCTGGCTCGGCAGCATCTACATCGACCCCGGCATACAGAACCTGCTCTCGGCCGACGGACTGCGCTGGATGACAGCCAACATCATCCCCAACCTTGAGCATGCGCCCTGGATGCCCACGCTCCTCACGCTCCTCACGCTCAGCGTGTGCATCGAGAGCGGACTTGCCGAAGCCCTGCGGCGCTCCCTGCGCAGCCGAAAACACCGTGCCGAAGTCTCCCTCCGCAACCGGCGCGCCCTCCAGTGGACCGCCCTGCTGTGCCTCCTGCTCATCCTCACCGCACTGGCGCTGACCTTCCTGCCGCCGGCACCACTTCTTTCCGCCTACGGCACCTTCCGCGGATCGCCCCTCCAGCAAGGCGTCCTCGCAGTCGGCCTCAGCATCCTCTTCTTCACGGCCTGGACCTACGGCGCACTCTCCGGACGCATCCTGTCCATCGCCGACCTCGCCCGCGCCGCCGCCTACCTTCCGGCACGCTTCTCACCCGCCCTGCTTTCCCTTGTCCTCGCCGCACAAGTCATCGCGCAACTCGACTACGTCTTCCCCATGCTGCCCGAGCAGCCAGCGCTCCACGCCATCCTCCGCTGGACCCTCTTCCTGCTGCCCATCGGGCGGGAATGGCTTCGGCAGCGCCGCCACAAGCCTGCGTGAGCCTCCCGCCGCATCTGCCGACGCGCCTTCACCGCCGATACCGACACCTTCCCACCACCCTCTCCCTGCTCTCAACACCTTCTTGATTCTCTCTACACAATCCCTATCCCCCTCACACAATCCCTATGAAACACCTTCTTGCAATCCTCCTCTGCGCCATCGCCACGCTCGGCAGCGCCCAGCAACGTCCCATCCGCAGCGTTTCCATCCTCGGCGACAGCTACTCCACTTTCCAGGGCTTCCTCGAACCCGACACCAACTTCGTCTGGTATCGTCCCGTGGCACCCTACAACGACGTCAGCCGCGTGGAACAGATGTGGTGGCACCTGCTGCTCAGCGAGGCGAAGCTGACGCTCGCCGTCAACAACTCCTTCTCCGGCTCCACCATCTGCAACACCGGCTACAACCGCGAGGACTATTCCCGCCGCTCGTTCATCGCGCGGATGAACCACCTCGGCCAGCCCGACCTCATCCTCATCCTCGGCGACACCAACGACGACTGGGCCAAGGCCCCCATCGGCGACTACCTGCCACAAGGCGTCACGCCCACCGCTGCGCAGCTCTACACCTTCCGTCCCGCTCTCTCCCATCTGCTGCGCCACATGAAGGCCCGCTACGTCAACGTCCCCATCTACTTCATCCACAACAGCGACCTCTCCGAAACCATCACGCAGTCCGTGCGCCGCATCTGCGAGGAAGAGGCCATTCCCTGCATCTTCCTCCGCGACATCGACAAGCAGCAGGCCCATCCCTCCATCCGCGGCATGCAGGCCATCAAGGAGCAAGTCCTGCAGCGCCTCAAGCAGGACCGCATCCTCTGAGCACAGCGTGCGGCCCGGGCGATGTTCCGCTCCGCACATACATATTGTCTTCTCCGCACATACTATATTATATAGTACCACCGTCTCCTTTCCCCCTCCTCATTTCCATTCCCACCCATTCCATCCTATGATACAAGAACTCGACCAAACCGACCTGCGCATCCTGCGCCTGCTGCAAGAGAACTGCAAGCTGACCACCAAGGAACTGGCCGCCGCCATCAATCTCTCCACCACCCCCACGTTTGAGCGTCAGCGCAAGCTCGAGCGCATGGGCATCATCAAAGGCTACGTGGCCGTGCTCGACGCCGACCTCATGGAGCGCGGCTTCATGGTGTACTGCAATGTGAGCATGAGCAAGATCAACCGTTCCATCGCCGAGCAGTTCAGCCAAGAAGTGCAGACGTGGGCCGAAGTGAGCGAATGCTACAACGTCAGCGGCCAAGGCGACTACATGCTCAAAGTCTGCGTCAGCAGCATGAAGCAATACCAGGAGTTCGTGCTCAACCGCATCGGTGCCTTCCCCCATATCGCGCACATTCAGAGCGTCTTCGTCATGGGCACGCTCAAGCACATCTACGGCATCCCCGTCTGAGTGCCGACGAGGCGCCGTGCCGTGGGCCCTCCGCCACTGCGGAGCTGCTTTCTCCATCTTTTCTTGAATCTACCATCATTTTTCCATTCACACCTCTTGCACATCTCACGGAAAACCTTAACTTTGCAACCATCAAGACAATCCCAATCCAATATTTCTAACAACCCTCTAAACAGTAAAGATTATGGCAACAAAGAAATGGGTATGCCCCGTATGCGGCTACGTACATGAAGGCGAGACAGCTCCTGCAAAGTGTCCACAGTGCAAGGTTGACGGCAGCAAGTTCAACCTGCTCGAAGAGAAAGACAGCCTCAACTTCGTCACAGAGCACGTGCTTGGCGTGGCTGAGCACATTCCCGCAGGCGAGGATGGCGACTTCATCCGCCAGGGCCTCAAGGACCACTTCCTCGGCGAATGCACCGAAGTGGGCATGTACATCGCCATGGGCCGCCAGGCCGACCGCGAAGGCTATCCTGAGATTGCAGAAGCGTTCAAGCGCTACGCACTCGAGGAGGCTGACCACGCATCCAGAATCGCAGAGATCCTCGGCGAAGTCGTGTGGGACACCAAGACCAATCTCGAGAAGCGCATGTATGCTGAAGAAGGCGCCTGCAGCGGCAAGATGGATATCGCACGAGTAGCCAAGCAGCTCAACCTCGACGCCATCCACGACTCCATCCATGAGATGGCCAAGGACGAGGCTCGCCACGGCGCCGGCTTCCAGGGCCTCTTCAACCGCTACTTCAAGAAGTAATCGCTTCGGCAGCAGCATTCCACTCACGCGCACTGGCATTTGCCCGCAGGCAGATGCCAGTGCTTTTTTGTGCGCCACTTCGGGGCCGGTAGGCAAAGATAGCCTGCCGGCGGCGGTTTCGCCAAATTTCCGACACGCCTTTTTCCGTTTTCCAGCCTGCGGACGCCCGGCTCAGCCTGCCTACACAAGTAGCGGCCTGCCTACACAAGTCGCAGCCTGCGGGCACAAGCCGCCACCGACCAACACAAGCTGGCAGCCCACAGCGCCAAAAAAGCGGGGGACCCACTCTATCGAGTGCGTCCCCCGCCGTCGTCTTTTGCCCGGTATGGCCTTTGCGCCATCCGATGCATGCGGTCGGAAGTTCGATTACCAGAGGCTGCCGAATGTCTCGGCGGTCTCGGCGGCCGCAGCAGCCTCACGCTCCTTGATCAGGATCTCAGAGTCGCCCACTTCGTTGACAACACCTGGGCTCGTGGCAATCATGTCCTCGACAGTCACTTCGACCACACGACATGCAGGTTGAATATATCTTTTCATAGTCATTTGCTGTTTATTGGTTCGAGTTATCGGTTGTAGTATTTCTTGCCATTCATGATGATGATGCCCTTGTAGGAAGCATCCACGCGCTGTCCCTGCAGGTTGTAGATGGCCTTCGGGGCAGTCTTGCCGGCCTCGATGCCTACCTGCTGGATGCCGGTGGCCTCGCTGTCGAAGGCAAAGCCCTTGACGGGTGAGCTGAAGGCAGAGCGGTTGAGCTTCAGATAAGCCTTGTTAGCGGGAACGAGGAATGCGCCGCCATCCTCCGCATGCCAGTAGAAACCGACAGCGGTCTTCTCTGCGTTGCGCGACAGTCCGTAGTAGTAAACCGAAGCATCCACATCGAGCTGCTTGTCCGTGTCGGTACCGAGGAGCACGTTCTCTTCGTCTACCAAGCCTTCTTGCGTCGTAGCGACGAAGGTGTATTCGCCAGCCTCAGCCTTCAGCACGACTGCCGTGCCTGCGGGAATCACCTTGCCGGCCTCATACAAGTAGGACTGATCCAGCTGGTCGCCCACCACCTTGTAGGTGTAAGCCTCCATGTTGGCCGGAACCACCAGGTTGAGGTCGCCGTAGTAGAGCGTGGCATAGCCGGCGGGAGAGATGGTCTGCACGACTTCCTGCGGCTCAGCCACTACCTCTGCATAGAGGGCTGGCATCACATAATCGCTGCCAGTAGCATTGCTGGTGGCGTAGTTTCTGAAATAACTGTATTGAGTAGAGTACAGAATCAGACGACCGGTGGCTAACGTACCCGAGATGGTGGCATTGCCCGTGCTGCTGTCAATCGTTATCGAGAAGACAGGGGCTGAGCTTGCCGTAGTGGTCGTTGTCACACTTGTTCCGCCCGAAGTAACATTCAGGTATAATCCGTCTGGCGTCTTGATCTTGTAGCCGCCCGTTGCCTCCTCCAGCGTGTATGCAAAGTTGGCAGGCTCAACCGCAATCGTATTGTCGACTGCAATTGTCACGACTTCATAGTTCATGGAGTTGCTCGAAACAAATGTCGCAGCCTTGTCGCCTGCAACAATCAGATAGCGTCGGCCTGCGACAAGCTCATCTGCAGCCATCACCTTCTTGAAGACAACGAATTCACCCTTGGTGAACTGCTTTTCTGCTACGGGGCTCAGTTCGGCATCTTCGTCCATGGCCACGGCCTTGACCAGCGCAGACGCCGTCAGCGTGAAGGAGACGGAGTTGCTCTCTGTCATCACAGCCGTCGAAGACTCCGTGGGATCCGAACCGTCCGTGGTATAGGTGATGGATGTACCCTCGGCAGACGAAATCGATACCGTCGTCTGATCCATAAACTTCTCTGTGCCGGAAATCACGGGCGCGCTCACCGCGTAGGTCTTGGTGAACTGCTTCTCCACCACTTTGCTGAAGTTGGCTTCTGCGTCCATTGCCACAGCCTTGACCAGCGCGGATGCCGTCAGCGTGAATGAGACGGAGTTGCTCTCTGTCTTCTCAGCCGTCGAAGACTCCGTGGGATCCGTGCCATCCTTGGTGTAGGCGATGGTTGTTCCCTCGGCAGACGTAATCGTCACCGTGGTCTGCTTGGTGAACTCCTCCGTTCCGGAGATGACGGGAACCTCCACCGTCACAGGAGGCTCGCCTACGAGCACGTAAGTAACCGTAAGCTTATTCAGTTTGATCGAGGTTGAGCTCGTAGAGCTGAAGTCAACAGAAGTAGCATTTCCAGTCCACTTGCCGCTGCTGTAGGTGCCCGTAGTTGTGCTAAAAGCAGTTGTACCCGAGAAAACAATACTTGTAATCTGATAGTTCTCGGGAACGGAAACCGTCATGCCCGAGTCGGAATAGAAGCGCAAGTCAGGAGTGGACGCACCCCAATGCGCAGTTTTTCCATTAGTAGCGACCGTAACTTCATCAATTACAAACGTTTTTTAAGTTGTGTTTTGACTAGCCGTAGCTGCGGGATCGGCCGTGCGACCTCCGCATGGACTAACGTTAAAATTAAATTCGGCCGTTTGTTCGGTCTGTGCCGACACGACGCTTGCCTGGGCCACCATGAGCATGCATGTGAGGGCCAGCCAAAAACGACTTTTTACCTTCGTGAGTAATTCTTTCGTCATAACTCCAAAAAATTAATTGAGAAATAAGTGATATCCAATTGTTGTTATCCACGCTAAAACTCGGTGAACAATTCTCTTTGCAAAAATAGGAAATCGCTCCGACTTTTCCACCCTTCCGATACGATATTTGCATAATATTGGAAATATTTCACAGTTTTGAAACATCGACGCAGCGGAGGAAGGCGAACGTCCTCGGGGAAAAAGGGAGAAAGAGTTGCGCCTGAATTCCAACCCAATAGCAGCGGCCGGAGGCCCTCCCGCTGCTGCGCGGCGCAGGGCACGGCGGAACGGAGCGAGGCGGCGCGCCGGACAGCCCGCCCCATCGAGGCGGGGAAACGAGCGCTGCCACGCCTCGGGAGCGGGATGCCTGCATCCACGCCACGCCCTGCCGCGCAAGGGAGGATGCGACGAAGGCCTTCGCGCAATGAAACGAAGGGCTTCGTTTCGGCGCGCGAAGGCCTTCGTTTTGGCGCGCGAACGCGTTCGTTTCGAAATGGGCTCAGCGAGGCTGACGCGTCGGGACGGCTGGGACACCCAACAGCGCTGGCAAGGGCACCCAACAGCGGCCACACGGCAGCATGTGCGCGGCGGCAGGGGCTGCGGCAGGAGCGAACGGACGACGCAGCGGGGAGAACGGACAGGCGGAAGGGCGGAGCGAAGCGGGCAGCGAAAAAGACGGGACACGGCGGACGGGCGGAGCGAAATGGGCAGCGACGGGGCTAAGCGGGCTGCAAAGGGGAAGGGAAAAGGCTGCGAGGGGGGACGGGGAAAGGCTTGTAGACCGGGGCGAACGAAACATCCCCATGCGCGCTCCGGAGAGCGGCATGGGGATGGAACGAGGGGGAAGTGCGCGCGGCGCAGGCGGTGCCGGTGCGACGTGCGCACGGGATGTGCGCGGATCAGCGGCTGAAGCTGGCGAAGGTGGCAGCGGGGTTGAACTCCTTCTGTCGGGGTGCCTCGTCGGCATCGGCGTCCTTGGTGCTGACGACGATGCGGTCGAACTCGCGCAGACCGGTTCCGGCGGGGATGAGGTGGCCGCAGATGACATTCTCCTTCATGCCTTCGAGCGGGTCGCTCTTGGCGGAGATGGCTGCCTCGTTGAGCACCTTGGTGGTTTCCTGGAAGGATGCGGCCGACATGAAGCTCTTGGCGCCGAGGGCGGCACGCGTGATGCCCTGGAGGATCTGCGTGGCGGTGGCGGCGTTGGCCTCGCGCACCTGCACGGGCTTGAGGTCGGAGCGCTTGAGCATGGAGATTTCGTCGCGGAGCTTGCGGGCAGTGACGATCATGCCGGGCACCATGGTCTGGCTGTCGCCGGCGTCGGTGACGACTTTCTTGCCCCAGATGCGGTCGTTCTCCTCGATGAACTCGAGTTTGTCGACGATGGCGCCTTCGAGGAAGCGGGTGTCGCCGGGTTCGTTGATCTGCACCTTGCGCATCATCTGGCGCACGATGATCTCGAAGTGCTTGTCGTTGATGGTCACACCCTGCATGCGGTAGACGTCCTGCACCTGATTGACGATGTACTCCTGCACGGCTGTGGGGCCCATGATGGAGAGGATGTCGCTCGGGGTGATGGCACCGTCGGAGAGGGGGGTGCCGGCACGCACGTAGTCGTTTTCCTGCACGAGGATCTGCTTGGACAGCGGCACGAGATACTTGCGCTGCTCGCCGACCTTGGGGGTGAGGACGATCTCGCGGTTGCCTCGCTTGATCTTGCCCATGGTGACCTCGCCGTCGATTTCGGCAACGACTGCGGGGTTGGAGGGGTTGCGGGCCTCGAAGAGCTCGGTGACGCGCGGCAGACCGCCGGTGATGTCGCCTGCCTTGGAGACGGTGCGCGGAATCTTGATGAGCACCTCGCCGGCTGTGACGGTCTGGCCGTCCTCTACGACGATGTGGCCGCCGATGGGGAAGTTGTAGTTGCGCAGGTCCTCGCCGGTCTCGCTGAGGATGTGGCAGACGGGCACCATGAGCTTGTCGCGGCTCTCGGTGACGACGAGGTCCTTGAGGCCGGTGGTGTCGTCGACGTCGACGCGGTAGGTGACGCCTTCCTGCACGCCCTCGAACTGCACCTTACCGGCGAACTCACTGACGATGACTGCATTGAAGGGGTCCCAGTTGGCAATGACGGCGCCTTTATCGACGACGTCTCCGTCGTTGAAGAAGAGGTTGGCGCCGTAGGGCACGGGGACGGTGGAGAGGGCGATGCCGGTGTTCTCGTCGACGAAGCGCAGCTCGGCCAGACGGCCTACGACGACTTTGGCGTCGGGATGCTCGGCGGAGGGACGGCTGATGGTGCGGAGCTCCTCGAACTCGAGGCGGCTGCGGTTCTTGGCGACAATCTGTGCGTTGGCAGCAGCGTTACCGGCCACACCACCGGCGTGGAAGGTGCGGAGGGTGAGCTGTGTGCCGGGCTCGCCGATGGCCTGTGCGGCGATGACGCCGACGGCCTCGCCTTTCTGTACCATCTTGCCGGAGGCGAGGTTGCGTCCGTAGCACTTCATGCAGACGCCCTTCTTGCTCTCGCAGGTGAGGACGGAGCGAATCTCGACGCTCTCGATGCCGGCCGACTCGATTTCGGCGGCGATGCGCTCGTTGATCTCGTCGCCGGAGGCCACGATGAGCTCGCCGGTGGCGGGATGGAGGACGTCGTGGACGGAGATGCGTCCGAGGATGCGCTCGGCAAGGCTGGCCACGACGCGGTCGCCGTCCTTGAGGGCGGTGCAGATGAGTCCGCGGAGGGTGCCGCAGTCTTCCTCGTTGATGATGACGTCGTGGCTGACGTCGACGAGGCGTCGTGTGAGGTATCCGGCGTCGGCCGTCTTGAGGGCGGTGTCGGCGAGACCCTTGCGGGCACCGTGGGTGGAGATGAAGTACTCGAGCACGGACATGCCTTCCTTGAAGTTGGAGAGGATGGGGTTCTCGATGATGTTGGCATCGTTGGCACCTGCCTTCTGTGGCTTGGCCATGAGGCCACGCATGCCTGCGAGCTGTGCGATCTGGTCGCCGGAACCACGGGCGCCGGAGTCGAGCATCATGAAGATGGCGTTGAAGCCC
The DNA here is from genome assembly GCA_002305265.1 of Prevotellaceae bacterium UBA1391. Taxonomy (GTDB): domain Bacteria; phylum Bacteroidota; class Bacteroidia; order Bacteroidales; family Bacteroidaceae; genus UBA3839. The sequence continues at coordinate 203,922 of DBQP01000018.1, forward strand.
TGGTCGGCCTCGGTCATCTGCTTCATGAGGGTGCTCTTGATGTTCTCGTTGACCTTGGTCCAGGTGTCGATCACCTGCTGGTAGCGGTCCTTGTCGGTGATGAGACCGAAGGCATAGTTCTGCTGGATGGCGTCGACTGCCTGATGGCCTGACTGTACGAGCTCTTCTTTCTCGGCGGGGATGATGATGTCGTCGAGCACGAAGGAGAGTCCGCCTTCGTATGCCTTGCGGTAGCCGAGGTTCTTGATGCCGTCGAGGAACTCGCAGGCGCGGGCCATGCCGACGGTCTTGATGACGCGGGTGATGACTTTCTTGAGGGCCTTCTTGCCGATGACCTCGTTGACGAATCCGACCTCATCGGGGATGACCTCGTTGATGATGATGCGTCCGACGGTGGTCTCGACCATGTGGCGGATGAAGTTGCCGTCTTCGTCGACGTCGTTGACCACGCACTTGATGGGGGCGTGGACGTCTACGCGGCCTTCATTGTAGGCGATGGTGGCTTCTTCTGCGCCGTAGAAGGTGAGGCCTTCGCCTTTGGCTCCGGGGCGGATCTTGGAGATGTAGTAGAGTCCGAGCACCATGTCCTGCGAGGGTACGGTGACGGGCTCGCCGGAGGCAGGCGAGAGGATGTTGTGGGACTGGAGCATGAGGAGCTGTGCCTCGAGCACTGCCTCGTTGGAGAGGGGCAAGTGGACGGCCATCTGGTCGCCGTCGAAGTCGGCGTTGAAGGCGGTGCAGGCGAGGGGGTGGAGCTGGATGGCCTTTCCCTCGATCATGCGGGGCTGGAAGGCCTGGATGCCGAGTCGGTGGAGTGTCGGTGCACGGTTGAGGAGGACGGGATGTCCCTTCATGACATACTCGAGGATGTCCCAGATGACGGGATCGCGGCGGTCGACGATTTTCTTGGCCGACTTGACGGTCTTGACGATGCCGCGCTCAATGAGCTTGCGGATGATGAATGGCTTGTAGAGCTCGGCTGCCATGAGCTTGGGCAGACCGCACTCGCCCATCTTGAGCTCGGGGCCGACGACGATGACGGAACGGGCGGAATAGTCGACGCGCTTTCCGAGGAGGTTCTGGCGGAAGCGTCCCTGCTTGCCCTTGAGGGAGTCGGACAGCGACTTGAGGGGACGGTTGCTCTCGCTCTTGACGGCAGATGCCTTGCGGGAGTTGTCGAAGAGGCTGTCGACGGCTTCCTGAAGCATGCGCTTCTCGTTGCGGAGGATGACCTCGGGAGCCTTGATCTCGATGAGCCGCTTGAGGCGGTTGTTGCGGATGATGACGCGACGGTAGAGGTCGTTGAGGTCGGAGGTGGCGAAGCGGCCGCCATCGAGGGGCACGAGGGGGCGAAGCTCGGGCGGGGTGACGGGGATGTTGTGCATGATCATCCACTCGGGCTTGTTCTTGCCGCGGCTGGCGCGGAAGCTCTCGATGACCTGGAGGCGCTTGAGGCTCTCGCCCTTGCGCTGGAGACTGCTGTCCTGGTTGGCGCGGTCGCGGAGCTCATAGGAGAGGCGGTCGAGGTCGACGCGCTTGAGCATGAACTCGATGGCCTCAGCTCCCATCATGGCGATGAACTTGTTGGGGTCGTCGTCGGAGAGGCGCTGGTTGTCCTCGGGGAGGGTGTCGACGATGTCCCAGTATTCTTCCTCGGAGAGGAGCTCGTAGTCGAGGATATTCTTCTCGGCGTCTTCGGCAGCTCCGGCCTGGATGATGATGTAACGCTCGTAGTAGATGACGGCGTCGAGCTTCTTGGTGGGCAGACCGAGGAGATAGCCGATCTTGTTGGGGAGCGAGCGGAAGTACCAGATGTGGGCGATGGGCACGACGAGTGCGATGTGGCCCGTGCGCTCGCGGCGCACTTTCTTCTCGGTGACTTCGACGCCGCAACGGTCGCAGACGATGCCTTTGTAGCGGATGCGCTTGTACTTGCCGCAGTTGCATTCGTAGTCCTTGGTCGGACCGAAGATGCGCTCGCAGAAGAGTCCATCGCGCTCGGGCTTGTAGGTGCGGTAGTTGATGGTCTCGGGTTTGAGCACCTCGCCGTAGGAATTCTCGAGGATTTCCTCGGGCGATGCAAGGCCGATGGTTATCTTGGTGAAGTTCGACTTTGTCTTGGTTTCTTTCTTAAATGCCATCTTTGGATATTTTATGGTGAAAGAGTTCTGAAAAAATATGGGTTATGACGAGAGCCGGAGCGGGAGGCGGACAATGGGACCGCGCCGCGTGTGGCTGACGTCGGGAGGGGACGGGCACCGGGGCTTAGTCGAGCGTGATGCTGAGACCGAGACCGCGAAGCTCGTGGAGGAGCACGTTGAGGGACTCGGGGATGCCCGGTGTCGGCATGTTGTCCCCCTTGACGATGGCCTCGTAGGCCTTGGAGCGGCCGGAGACGTCGTCGGACTTGATGGTGAGGATCTCCTGGAGGACGTGGGAGGCGCCGAAGGCTTCGAGGGCCCAGACTTCCATTTCTCCGAAGCGCTGTCCACCGAACTGTGCCTTACCGCCGAGGGGCTGCTGCGTGATGAGCGAGTAGGGACCGATGGAGCGTGCGTGCATCTTGTCCTCGACCATGTGGCCGAGCTTGAGCATGTAGGCGACGCCGACGGTGGCGGGCTGGTCGAAGCGGAGGCCGGTCTCTCCATTGTAGAGATAGGTGCGTCCGAAGCGGGGAAGGCCGGCCTTGTCGGTCCATTCGCAGAGGTCCTCGAGGTGAGCTCCATCGAAGACGGGTGTGGCGAACTTGACGCCGAGCTTCTTTCCAGCAGAACCGAGGACGGCTTCGAAGATCTGTCCGATGTTCATTCGGGAAGGCACGCCGAGCGGGTTGAGCACGATGTCGACGGGCGTACCGTCCTCGAGGAACGGCATATCTTCCTGACGGACGATCTTGGAGACGATACCCTTGTTGCCGTGGCGTCCGGCCATCTTGTCGCCCACGCCGATCTTGCGCTTCTTGGCGATGTAGACCTTGGCCATCTGCACGATGCCTGAGGGCAGCTCGTCGCCGATGGTGAGGGCGAACTTCTTGCGCTTGAGCTCGGCGTCGAGCACCTTGTATTTTTTCAGATAGTTGATGACGAGATCGCGGATGAGCCCGTTGGTGTGCTCGTCGTCGGTCCAGCCGCTGAGCTGCACGGAGGTGTAGTCGAGTGCGGCGAGGGCGCCTTCAACGAACTTGGCGCCGGTGGGGATGATTTCGGCTCCCATGTAGTCTTTCACGCCCTTGGAGGTCTTGCCCTTTGTGAGCGTGAGGAGCTTGTCGATGAGGATGGCCTTGAAATCGTCGATCTTGTCCTGGAACTCCTGGTCGATCTTGGGAAGTTCCTGGCGGTCGCGGTTCTTCTCGGAGCGCGTCTTGATGGCGCGGGAGAAGAGTTTCTTGTCGATGACGACACCGCTGAGCGACGGCGTGGCCTTGAGCGATGCGTCCTTGACGTCGCCGGCCTTGTCGCCGAAGATGGCGCGCAGGAGCTTCTCCTCGGGCGAAGGATCGGACTCGCCCTTCGGCGTGATCTTGCCGATGAGGATGTCGCCGGGCTCGATGTGGGCTCCGACGCGGACGATACCGTTCTCGTCGAGGTCCTTGGTGGCGTCCTCACTGACGTTGGGGATGTCGGACGTGAGCTCTTCGACGCCGCGCTTGGTCTCGCGGACCTCGAGGGAGAACTCGTCGACATGGACGGAGGTGAGGAGGTCTTCGCGTACGACGCGCTCATTGAGCACGATGGCGTCCTCATAGTTGTAGCCCTTCCACGGCATGTAGGCAACGACGAGGTTGCGGCCGAGCGCCAGCTCGCCACCCTGTGTGGCGTAGCCCTCGGTGAGGATGTCGCCCTTCTTCACGCGCTGACCGCGGTCGCACATGGGACGGAGGTCGAACGTCATGTTCTGGTTGGTGCGGCGGAACTTGGGGAGTTTGTATTCCTTGACGGAGGGCTCGAAGCTCACGAACTCCTCGTCTTCCGTGCGGTCGTAGTTGATACGGATGGTGGTGGCGTCCACATATTCGATGACGCCGTCGCCCTCCGCCATAATCATGGTGCGGGAATCCTCGCAGACCTGCTTCTCGATGCCGGTGCCGACGATCGGAGACTCGGTGCGGAGAAGGGGAACGGCCTGGCGCATCATGTTCGAACCCATGAGCGCACGGTGGGCATCGTCGTGCTCGAGGAAGGGGATGAGCGCTGCGGCGATGGAGGCAATCTGCTGAGGAGCGACATCGACGAGGTCGACCTGCGTAGGCGGCACGACTGGGTAGTCGGCATCCTGACGGCATTTCACCGTCTTGCGGATGAAGTGGCCGTCTTCCGTCAGAGGCGCATTGCCCTGACCGATGATCTTCTTCTCTTCCTCTTCGGCTGTGAGATAGACGATATGGTCGTTGTTGATGTCGACGACGCCATTCTCGACCTTGCGGTACGGAGTCTCGATGAAGCCGAGCTCGTCAATCTTCGCATAGACGCAAAGGGAGGAGATGAGACCGATGTTGGGGCCTTCCGGCGACTCAATGGGGCAGAGGCGGCCGTAGTGGGTGTAGTGGACGTCGCGAACCTCGAAGCCGGCGCGCTCACGGGACAGACCGCCGGGGCCGAGGGCGGAGAGACGACGCTTGTGCGTGACTTCTGCCAGCGGGTTGGTCTGGTCCATGAACTGGGAGAGTGCGTTCGTGCCGAAGAAACTGTTGATGACGCTGGAGATGGTCTTCGCGTTGATGAGGTCGGTCGGCGTGAACACCTCATTGTCGCGTACGTTCATGTGCTCGCGGATGGTGCGGCTCATGCGGGCCAGACCAATCGCGAACTGGTTGGAGAGCTGCTCGCCGACGGTGCGGACGCGGCGGTTGCTCAAGTGGTCGATGTCGTCGACCACGACTTTCGAGTTGGCGAGCTCGACGAGGTACTTGATGATCTCGATGATGTCCTCCTTCGTCAGGACGCGCGTATCGGGGTCGATGTCGAGCCCCAGCTTCTTGTTGATGCGGTAGCGGCCGACGTCGCCGAGGTCGTAGCGCTTCTCGGAGAAGAAGAGGTTGTTGATGACTTCGCGTGCGCTGGCATCATCCGCGGGGTCTGCGTTGCGCAGCTGGCGGTAGATGTAGACGACGGCTTCCTTCTCGGAGTTCGTGGGGTCTTTCTGCAGCGTATTGAAGATGGTGCTGTAGTCCGACGTGTTGGTCTCTTCGTAGTGAACGAGGATGGAGTCAACCCCTGTCTCCAGAATGAGCTGGATGTGCTCATCCGTCAGGACGACGTCGCGGTCGATGATCATGTCGTTGCGCTCGATGGAAACGACTTCACCGGTCTCCTCGTCCACGTAGTCCTCGAGCCAAGACTTGAGCACACGGGAAGCGAGGCGGCGACCGATCACCTTCTTCAGGTTGGTCTTGTTGGCCTTGATCTCTTCGGCGAGATTGAAGATGCGCAGGATGTCCTTGTCCGACTCGAAGCCGATGGCACGCAACAGTGTCGTTACGGGCAACTTCTTCTTGCGGTCGATGTAGGCGTACATCACGTTGTTGATGTCGGTGGCGAACTCAATCCACGAACCCTTGAAGGGAATGATGCGGGCGGAGAACAGAGGTGTACCGTTGGTGTGAACACTCGAGCCAAAGAACACGCCCGGCGAACGATGCAGCTGTGCGACGACAACTCGCTCGGCGCCGTTGATGACGAACGTGCCGTTGTCGGTCATGTAAGGAATCGGGCCCAGGAAAACATCCTGAATGACGGTGTCGAAGTCCTCGTGATCCGGGTCGGAGCAATAGAGCTTCAGCTTGGCCTTGAGCGGCACGCTGTAGGTCAGGCCACGCTCCAGGCACTCCTCGATGCTGTAGCGGGGAGCGTCGATATAATAGTCGAGGAACTCGAGCACGAAGTTGTTGCGCGTGTCAGTAATGGGGAAGTTTTCAGCGAAAACCTTATACAAGCCATCATTCTTGCGCTTCTCGGGCGGTGTGTCAAGCTGGAGGAAATCGCGGAATGACTTGAGCTGTACATCAAGGAAGTCCGGGAAAGACACCGGATTCTTCAGACTTGAAAAATTGACTCGATTGTTTACGATTGTAGACATCTCTGTGATTTTGTGGATTGAAAGGAAATGCTTCTTGCACTTGCTTCTATGCAAAAGTAGATTCTCTTATGAAAAAGAACGCACTCGTTTTCTTGAAAGAACGAACTTGTATTCGAGAAAGGACGTTCTCTGCTTCGAGAAGGGACGCTCTCTGCTTCGCGAAAGAACGCACTCGTCTTCGAGAAGGGACGCTCTCTTCTTTGAGAAAGAACGAACTTGTCTTCGAGAAGGGACGCTCTCGACTACGAGAAGGAAAGCTCACGACTTCGAGAAAGGACGAACTTGTCTTCGAGAAAGAACGAACTCCACTATGTATAGGACCGAATTCTTCTATGTGAAGAAGCAGATTCTTGTATAAAAAAGGTTCATCGTGTCAAGAAGGCGGAGCGGATTCGCCGCAACTGCGCCCTGCACACGCACCTATAATCAATTGCTTGCCCTGGCTGAAATTGGGAAATCGGTTGAGACTGCGCAGGCAGACTTCCCAAATTCACCCAACAAATCGTGAGAAAGCATCGCTTGTTCTGCATGACCGCACCACGACACTGTCGCAGACGCTTGGCCAGACCGCGGGAGCAGTCATGAGTAAGCCCGCAAAGGGGAAAAAGACTTCCGCACATCAGCAGCCACGCCATGGGATGCGGGCGTGTGGATTGGCGAACTGCCGGAGGCTAAAGCCACGGCGTGGGGAAAGTCAACGCGTAAAGACACAAAAAGGTTAAGAACCCCCAACCTGAGGATTCTTAACCAGAATGTATCCGTGTGAGTAGATTACTTAATCTCTACCTCAGCACCTGCGCCCTCAAGAGCAGCCTTGAGTGCTTCTGCAGTTGCCTTGTCAACGCCTTCCTTCACGTTTGTGGGAGCAGCGTCAACGAGATCCTTGGCTTCCTTGAGGCCGAGACCGCAGTTCTCCTTAACGGCCTTGACAACCTGGAGCTTGTTAGCGCCAGCAGCCTTGAGAACAACATCGAAAGATGTCTTCTCTTCAACTACTGCCTCGCTGGCAGCACCGCCAGCAGCAACAGCCACAGCTGCAGCAGCAGGTTCGATTCCGTATTCCTCCTTGAGGAGAGCCTTGAGTTCACTAACTTCCTTTACTGTCAAATTCACCAATTCTTCAGCAATTGCTTTGATATCTGCCATTTTTGTTTTCTTTTTAAATGGTTATTGTTGTTTTTGTTTTTTCTTGTTTATGCGGAGATTCCTCTCCTATGCCGTCTTAGGCATTCTTCTCCTCGATAGCGTCGAGAAGACCGTGGATAGTCGTTCCACCATCGATTGCAGAAAGCACACCGTTGATAGGACCTTCGAGGGCTGCAACGACCTCTGCGATGAGTTCGTTCTTGCTCTTGATAGCCACCAACGACTCCAGCTGGTCTGCGCCGACATAGAAGCTTTCTTCAGCGTAAGCGCCCTTCAGCGACGGCATGTCGCCATGATCCTTCGCAAAGGATTTGATGAGCTTCGCCGGTACGTTGGCCGTCTGACAGAACATCACGCCGGTCGTACCTTTCAAGCATACGTTCAGAGCGGAGAAATCACCTTCTACCTTCTCGAGCGCCTTCTCGAACAACGTGTTCTTCACCACCTGAAGCTTGATGTCAGATTTGAAGCACTCGCGGCGGAGCGCGCTCGTGGCGGCGCTGTTGAGAGCCGTCACGTCGACAAGATAGAAATGAGGATATTCGTTGATGGTAGCGACGAGCTGGTCGATCAATGTGCTTTTATCTTCTTTCTTCATGATTCTTCGTCTTTTAATTATTCAGCTGATTTGGGATCAACCTTGATGCCCTTGCTCATGGTGCTGGAAAGATAAATGCTCTTGATATACGTACCCTTTGCCGTTGAAGGCTTGAGCTTGATGATCGTGTTGATGAACTCCTGCGCGTTCTGCTGAATCTTCTCGGCAGGGAAAGACACCTTGCCGATGGAAGCATGAACGATACCGGTCTTGTCAACCTTGAAGTCGATCTTACCCTGCTTCACTTCACGAACAGCCTTGGCAACGTCCATCGTCACTGTGCCGCTCTTCGGGTTTGGCATCAAACCGCGAGGACCCAGCACACGGCCGAGCGCACCAAGCTTGCCCATGCAAGAAGGCATCGTAATGATCACGTCAACGTCGGTCCAACCTCCCTTGATCTTCTCGATGTAGTCGTCGAGACCCACGTAGTCGGCACCTGCCTCCTTGGCTTCTGCCTCCTTGTCGGAGGTGCAGAGGCAGAGGACACGTACTTCCTTACCTGTTCCATTCGGGAGAGAAACTACGCCACGAACCATCTGATTTGCCTTGCGAGGGTCGACGCCGAGTCGCATGTCGATATCCACGGAGGCGTCAAACTTCGTGAAGGTGATTTCCTTCACAAGCGATGAAGCCTCGCTCAGTGTATAGACCTTCCCCGCCTCAATCTTATCAGCAACTATCTTTTGGTTTTTTGTCAGTTTACTCATTTTAGAATTGAAGTTTTAATTATTTACCAGGGAATTCTCCGTTCACTGAAATACCCATGCTACGAGCTGTACCAGCAATCATCGTCATTGCAGACTCGATTGTGAAACAGTTCAAATCCGGCATCTTATCTTCTGCGATCTTACGAACATCGTCCCAAGTAACACTTGCCACCTTCTTGCGGTTGGGCTCTGCGGAACCCTTCTTAGCCTTGGATACTTCCATCAGCTGAATGGCGGCAGGAGGAGTCTTGACAACGAAATCGAAAGACTTGTCAGCATAGTAAGAGATAACGACCGGAAGGATCTTTCCAGCCTTATCCTGAGTTCTGGCGTTGAACTGCTTGCAAAAATCCATGATGTTGATACCCTTCGAACCCAGAGCAGGTCCTACTGGAGGTGATGGATTTGCAGCGCCACCTTTAATCTGTAATTTGATTAATCCAGCAACTTCTTTTGCCATTTTGTTTTCTGATTTTTTAATTAATTACGAAACGAGTCCAGCAGATGACTGTAACAATATCATCAGCCTTTCTCTACCTGTCCAAAGGACAACTCGAGCAAAGTTGCACGTCCGAAGATCTTTACGGACACCTTGAGCTTTTGTTTTTCTGCATTCACCTCCTCGATGATTCCGTCGAAACCACTGAAAGGACCATCGGCCACTTTCACGGCCTCGCCTGCCAGAAATTCCGTCTCCACGACGGCGACAGTTTCTTCTTCCTCCTGGTCAAGACCAAGCATACGGTTCAGCTCAGACTGGCGCAAGGGAGTCGGATTGTCCGTTCCGCCCAGGAAACCCAGCACGCCCGGCGTATTGCGGAGCATGTGGGGAATCTCACCGATCAGAGTGGCTTCCACAAGCACATAGCCGGGAAGGATGTTCATCTCCTTCACGACACGTTTGTTGTTCACAACGCTTTCCACGCGCTTGACGGGAATGAGAACCTGCGATACGTACTTCTCGAAGCCATGATTCTTCATGTCAAGTTCTATATAGTCCTTGACTTTCGACTCACGGCCACTGATAGCTTTCAGCACATACCAGCGCTTGTCTTTTACGTCCATGGTTGCTTCCTCCTACAAATTAATTGAAGAATGAATAAACAAGAGACATAAGCCACTCGAAGAGGGAATCCATTACAAAAACAACAAGTGCAATGATAATGGAAGCACATAATACCATCACTGCACTACTCGTCAATTCTTTCGATGACGGCCAAGTCACCTTATGAACAAGTTCATCGTAGGATTCCTTACAATATGATGTAATACCTTGTAACATAATATAGAATGTTTGCACGGGAAGAGAGGCTCGAACTCCCGACAACTGGTTTTGGAGACCAGTGCTCTGCCAACTGAGCTATTCCCGTAGGATGCTGACTCTCCGTGCGGAGAGTCAGCAATATAAGAGGTTTGTGGTACCGACTACCTGAGATTAGTCGACAATCTCAGTGATCTGACCGGAACCAACCGTGCGACCACCTTCGCGGATAGCGAAGCGAAGACCTACGTTGATGGCTACGGGGTAGATGAGCTCGACTGTGATCTCAACGTTGTCACCGGGCATTACCATCTCAACGCCTTCCGGGAGAGAAATCTCACCCGTGCAGTCCATTGTACGGAGATAGAACTGAGGACGATACTTGTTCTTGAACGGAGTGTGACGGCCACCTTCTTCCTTCTTGAGGACGTAGATGGATGCCTTGAAGGTCTTGTGCGGAGTGATGACACCCGGGTGAGTGATCACCATACCACGCTTCACGTCCTTCTTGTCGATACCACGGAGGAGGAGACCTACGTTGTCGCCGGCTTCACCCTCGTCGAGGATCTTGCGGAACATCTCGACACCCGTAACAACCGACTTGCGGTCCTCACCGAGACCGAGAAGCTGAACTTCGTCGCCCACCTTCACGATACCAGTCTCGATACGGCCAGTGGCAACAGTACCACGACCCGTGATGGAGAACACATCCTCGACAGGCATGAGGAAGGGCTTCTCAACGTCGCGAACAGGCTCCTGGATCCAAGTGTCAACAGCGTCCATGAGCTCCATGATCTTGTCAACCCACTGGTCAACGCCGTTGAGACCACCGAGTGCAGAACCGCGAACGAACGGAGTGTCCTCTTCGAAATCGTACTGAGCGAGCAGGTCGCGCATTTCCATCTCAACAAGGTCGAGCATTTCTTCGTCGTCAACCATGTCGCACTTGTTCATGAACACGACGAGACGGGGAACGTTCACCTGACGGGCGAGAAGGATGTGCTCGCGAGTCTGGGGCATCGGACCGTCCGTTGCAGCTACTACGATGATGGCACCGTCCATCTGAGCGGCACCGGTAACCATGTTCTTAACGTAGTCGGCGTGGCCCGGGCAGTCAACGTGAGCGTAGTGACGCTTAGCTGTCTCATACTCGATGTGGGAAGTGTTGATCGTGATACCGCGCTCTTTCTCTTCGGGAGCGTTGTCAATCTGGTCGAATGACTTCACTTCCTCGTTGCAGAAGCCCTTCTCGTGAAGAACCTTGGAAATAGCAGCAGTAAGAGTCGTCTTACCGTGGTCTACGTGACCGATCGTACCAATGTTCACATGAGGTTTGGTACGCTCAAATTTTTCTTTTGCCATAGCTTTAAATATTTTCTTGATTGATATAGAATACCCTACTTCTCCGATCGAGGAGCTGTTAACGAGACTTGAACTCGTGACCTCTTCCTTACCAAGGAAGTGCTCTACCACTGAGCTATAACAGCAATTGTCAGAGGGCAACTCTTCTTTCCCGGCACAACCGGCACAACCGTAGGAGCAATGTGGGCACAGATGGATTCGAACCACCGAAGGCGAAAGCCAGCAGATTTACAGTCTGCCCCATTTGGCCACTCTGGAATGTACCCCCTTGCTCTGAGGAGGCGAAGGAACGTTCCAGTCCGCCCGTCTCCTAACTACTTGTATAAGAGTTTTGTGTTGAGCCGCTCGCACTGTTTCCAATGCAAGCGGCTGCAAAGGTAGGCAATATTTTCAATATGCCAAATTCTTTTCGACTATTTTTTTACTTTTTAGCCGTTTTTTCTTTGTATCGAGCCAGTTGGCGCTCCATCGCCGCAAGGCTCTGGTCTATTGCTTCTTCAAACGTGTCGCAGACCTTCTCCACATGCATCTCCTCGCCAGGCAGCGCGACGGCGAGGTCGACTTCCTTGTTGAGGGCAGTGGCGGGCTTGACGACTTTCAATGACACCTCTACCTTTCTTATATCGCTACAATATTTCTCCAGCTTACTCACCTTCTTCTGGATGAAATCCTGCAACTTTTCAGTCGCGTCGAATTTGATGGCCTTTACACTAATTTCCATAATGCTGATATTTTAAAGTCATGAACGCGGATGCGCGTCCTTATATTCTTTCTTCAGGTCCTCGAACGAGAGGTGGGTGTAGATCTGTGTGGTCTGCAGACTGGCGTGCCCCAGTATCTTCTGGATGGTCTGGAGGTCGGCCCCGTGGTTCAGCATCGCCGTGGCGAAGGAGTGGCGCAGCGCATGCGGCCCGCGCCGCTGCTGCGATGTCACGTTCGACAGCACCGTCTTGACGATCCGGTCGACGGAGGTCGTGCTGAGGTTCCGCCCGTGCAGGTTGAGGAACATGCGGTCGCCCCTGCTGCCGTCGGCAAACCGAGCGTCGCGCAACTGGCGGTAGCGGCGGATGTGCTCGGCCAGTTCCGGCCCGAACGGCACCACCCGCTCCTTCGCGCGCTTGCCCATCACCGTGAGCTTCAGCCCGTCGAGGTCGACGTCGCGGTCTGCCAGTCCCACCAGCTCCGCGCGGCGGATGCCCGTGAGGTAGAACAGCTCGACGATCAGACGGTCGCGCACGCCGCGGAAGTCATCGCCGAAAGTCAGCTCGTCGAGCACCGTGTCCATGTCATCCTCCCGAATGAACGAGGGAAGGGGCTTCGGCTGCTTCGGTCCGCTCACTTTCGCGCAGGGGTTGCTCTTCACGTAGCCCATCCTCAGCAGATACTGAAAGAAGGTACGCAGGGCGCTCAGGTTCAGGTTGACCGTCGCCGGCTTGTAGCGCAGCTGGTCCATCTGATACACGACCCACTCGCGCAGCGTGTCTGCATCAATCTTTTCCCATTTCAAGTCTTCGCCCAGACTTGCCAAGAATGTCTCGAAATCACGAAGGGCCGCCGCATAGTTGCGTACGGTCAGTTCCGATCGGTTTCGTTCCGACTTTAAATATTCCAAGAAAGATTCCGTCCACATGCTTGTCCTTTCTGTCGCCTTCGCCCGGCGGGCTTGAAGACAGCGGCTAAGATAACGTATTTTTCTTTCCGGCGCAAATTTTTCAACGCGATTTTCTTGATGATTGTAAAAAAGTCAAGAATCGCAAATGTCTGCCTCTTCCGTGCGTCTGCCGTGTGCGCCGGCCGCACATTCCGTCTGCGGAATGCCCGTCGGCATGGCGAGCGACGCTGCCCGGGGCGGACCACCGGCCTCTCACGGCCGGCCTGCTTGCCTTAGTCCTCCTGACGCAGCTTGTTCACGTAGATGGCGTGCTGCATCTTGATGCGGCGGGCAACAGAGGGCTTCTCAAATTCGCGACGCTTGCGAACCTCCTTGATGATGCCGGTCTTTTCTGCCTTTCTCTTGAACTTCTTGAGAGCTCTTTCGATGTTCTCACCTTCTTTTACAGGTACGATGATCATTACGTTTGATGAGTTTTTTTGTAGTTAATAAATGACGCAAAACAAGTCATTGCGCACTGCGCAACGACCAAAATGCCTGCAAAATTACGGCTAATTCTTTAAATGGCAAAACTTTATACGAGAAAAATGACGCTCGCCCCGCTTTTTTCTCTCTTCCCGGCAGCGCCTGCCGTCTGCATGGAACATCGGGATGACAGCCTCCCCAGCGCCCGCACGCGGCAGTGGCGCACCGCCCACGACGCCGGGACGGCGGCAGACGCCACCGCCGTCGGCGTCTGCCGAAAGCAAACGAGTGCGTTCGTTTTCAGAAGCGGCTGCGCGCGGCTGCACGAGCAGGCTCACTTGAATCCCCGCATGCCAGCACGCGCCGCCATCCGCGCCGCCATCCACATCCTGCCACGAAGGCCTTCTTGCGGAATCGCGAAGGCCTTCCCGCGCGTTCGTGCGCTCCGCATCGGCGGCAGTCCGGCGCCGGCAGTTCCATCTGAAAGTGCGCGTGGATCGGAGACTGAAGGGCGGGGCGCATGAAGGAGCGGGTGCAGTCCGTGCGGAGCAGCCGTCGAAGCCGGAGAGGGAAGGCGCAGAAAGAGTGCTGCGGACGCCACATGGGAGCAGCGGCAAATGCGTCAGCAGGACCGCGAGGGCAGCGGCCCCCTGCTGCGCCGGACACGGAGCGCGCAGGCAGAAGCCAGGAGGCGACGGGCTTCGCCGGCATCTGCCGACGGGCCCAGACACGGAGAATGGGGAAAAGATGCACCGAATTTGATTTTTTCTTTCTATCTTTGCATGATCAACAGGAAGGCGCAGCCGGATGTCGCCGTACGGGCCGGCACACTCCCCACCCCATGGCCCGAGCCGATGCGCATGCTTAGGACTTCACACGGCCCTCGCCCACACGGCGCGCGCGACGCAGGGCACTGCCGGAGCGGCCTCCTGCACACGCGCCCGCATCGCCTCGCGTGCATGCGCGCACATACGAACGATTTAAACGCTATCAACCGATGAACTTAGAACAGATACTGACCTTCCGACGGGCTGTCAGAAAATATGACGCACAACGCGACCTCGACCCCGAGAAGGTGAAAGAATGCATCCGCCTGGCCACGCTGGCCCCGACCAGCTCCAACATGCAGCTGTGGGAGGCTTACCACATCACCGACCCCGACACGCTCAGCCGGATGGCCGAAGCCTGCCTCGGTCAGGGCAGCACACGCACCTGCAAGCAGATGGTGGTCTTCGTCACCCGTCAGGACAAGTGGAAGTCGCACGCCCAGGCCGTGCTCGAGGCCAACATCCGCGAGGTGGAGGAAAACAGTCCGGAAGACCGCAAGGCCGCCCGCATTGCCCTCCAGCGCCAATACTACAACGGGCGCATGCCCTTCGTCTACCGCCGCTGCTGGGGACTGGCAGGTGCGCTGCGCGTGCTGATCACCCGCGTGAAAGGCCTCTTCCATCCCGTGGCCCGGCAGGTGAGCGAGGCCGACATGCGCACCGTCGTGCACAAGAGCTGCGCGCTGGCCGCGGCCACCTTCCTGATGGCCATGAGCGAGCAAGGCTACGACACGTGCCCACTGGAAGGATTCGACAGCCTGCGCGTGAAGAAAGTGCTGGGCCTACCCCGCCACTGCGGCATCACCATGGTCGTTCCCTGCGGCTTCCGCGCGCCGGGCGGCGTCAGAGGTGACCGTTTCCGCCTGCCGCTCTCGGAATTCTACCACAGGATTTAGGCGCCGTCGCCACGCCTGCCCCGAGAAGCCTGCCCGAAGGTCTGCATGACCTTCGGGCAGGCTTTTTGCATCCTCAGCTCCGCCGTCGCCTTCATGGCGCTCGCATGCCCCGCTGCCACGGGCCTGAAGGAGTGGAGAAATGGGGAGAAAAAGACGGGCCACAGATTCAGCAACAAAAGTTTTTTGAAAAGATCGAAAGAAAAAATGTAAAATAAATGACAAAACTCTTGTTTCTGTAAAAAAAACTTTAACTTTGTGAACGATATGCTATTCACAACCAGAAAAAACACTGTTCTACATGAAAAGTAACATTTTGTCGGCACTTGTGCTCATGGTGCTGCCTCTGCTCCCAATTCATGCGCAGAAAGTAGACGACTACGGCGTGTTCAACCACCTCGGCGTGGGCCTCAGTGCCGGTAGCCAAGGTATCAGCATCGATGCTGCCGCACCGCTCACCAAGTATCTTGAGCTGAACTTCGGCGTGAACTTCATGCCCGGTTTCACACTGGGCGGTGATGCAAAGCTGAACATCAACACCTCGGGCATTCCGGCCTACATCCCCATCCCGGACAATCTCAACGAAGTGCGCATCGACGGCGACCTCGCCCGAACGACGCTCGACTTCCGCGCCAACGTGTATCCCTTCGGCGGCAACACGTCGTTCTTCCTCTCCGCCGGATTCTCCTTCGGCGGAAAGAAACTGGCCAAGCTGACGGGCTCCAACGAGGCGATTGCACAGCAACCGATCCTGCGCGAGTTTGTGAGTGCCAACATCGACAAGTACAACCTCCAGTTCGACGAGGACGGTAATGTCAATGGAGACATCCGCGTCAAGGCCTTCCGCCCCTACCTCGGCCTGGGCTTCGGTCGGATGACACCGGGCCGACGCCTCGGCTTCCGTCTCGAGGCCGGATGCCAGTTCATGGGCAAGATGAAAATCTACCAGAACGGCGAGGAGGTTGACACCAACGACTTCGGCGAGAAGGGCGACGACAAGATCTCCGACATCATCGACGCTTTCCAGGTCTATCCCGTCATCAAGCTGACGCTGACCGGTCGCATTCTATAGTCGGACGCCGTTGTACGGCAGTAGGCACACCCGCCACAGCGTACCGCGCACCACGGACACGAAGGCCGCCAGCGGCACGATAGCCGGACGCCGGCAAACACAAAGCGGAGCATCTCATGCGAATATGAGATGCTCCGCTTGCGTTCTTGCAGGCAGCAGGTCCGTTGCGCCCCATCAGGCCCGAGGGCGGTACGCCGGCCTCGGACAGCCACAGGGGCGAGGCTGGCTGCAGCGCACTACGGACGAGGCAGACTGCGCTGAATTATTTGTAGGAACGCTCGAAGATGCCGAGGTAGTCCTCAGCCGTCAGCGGCGCAGGTGTGGCAGTGATGTCGCCGCCGAGCACCTCGTACACGCGTGCAGGCCAGTCCTTCAGCTCCTCGCGCTTGATGCCGTAGTCGCTCATCTTCAGGTCCTGGCAATCGATGGAGGCAATGAGGCTGTCGAGGGCAGCAATGAAATCTTTGCCGCTGGTCGGATTTTCCACACCCATGGCGCGCGCCATCTTGATCATCGGTTCCTCGGCTGCACGGCGCTCAGCAAAGAAATTGAAGAACTCGTGGCTGAGCATGATGAGTCCGGCGCCATGCTCCAGATTGGGATGGTGCGAGCCCATCACATGCTCCATCGTGTGCTCGGAGATGCAGAGCATGTAGTAGCCGGCCAGCGAGTTGGCCAGCGCCATGTTGCTGCG
Source organism: Prevotellaceae bacterium UBA1391 (assembly GCA_002305265.1). GTDB lineage: Bacteria > Bacteroidota > Bacteroidia > Bacteroidales > Bacteroidaceae > UBA3839. Next base: position 220,637 of record DBQP01000018.1, read on the forward strand.
CGCCTCGCGGTTGCTGCCGTCTTTATAGGCCACGGGGAGATTCTGGGCAATGAGCTCGATGGCTTTCAGTGCAAACATCTCGCCCATCGGGTGCTCCTTGGTGTTGATCATGCTCTCGGCGGCATGGAAGAAGGCATCCATGCCCTGGAATGCTGTGAACTTGGGCGGAACGCTCATCATCAGGTCGGAGTCGACGATGGAAAGAACGGGGAACATCGAATGGTCGGCCATACCGCTCTTCTCGCCGGTCTCGTCGTTGGAAATCACGGCAAACATGTCGACCTCAGAGCCGGTGCCGGCACTGGTGGTGATGGCAACGAGGGGCGCACCGGGCTTGGTGAAAGGCTTGTGGCCGCCCTTGGCAGAAAAGGAATAGTCCCAGAGGTCGCCGTCGTTCACCATCATCATGGCAATGCACTTGGCGGCATCCATCACTGAGCCTCCGCCGAGCGCCACGACAAAGTCGCAAGACTCGAGACGGCCCATGCGTGCGGCATCCATCACGTTGTCGCGAGTGGGATTGGGGCGCACCTCGTCGAAGAGAACGTGCTGCACACCGGCCAGCGCAAGTTCATCCTCCACGGCTTTCAGATAGCCGTACTTTTTAGTACTCTGACCGTTGGAGGTCACGATAAGAGCTTTGCGACCCGGCATTTGCTCCTTGTGGAGCTGCTTCAGCTGCCCCGCACCGAAGAGAATCTTCGTGGGCATGTGGAATTCAAAGTGATACATGAGCGTTAAGAATTAAAGTGATACATGAGCGTTAAGAATTAAGGTTGGATGTGGCAAAGATACAGTTTTGCGATGAAAGCGCTTTTATCATGAAGCCCGAAAATTCGTTGCCGAGAAGTTCATTCTTCCGCAATGTTCCTTTCCGAGGGGCGGGAATGATGCTGCAGACAGAGGGCGACGACCGACGCCGACCCCGCAGAAAATAAGGCAAGCCCGCACAAGAACCGCTCATTCAGGCGCCTCACGCGCTGGAATGCGACAAGGAAAACAGAGCGACGCCTCAATGATTTCCGTTGGAAACGGAAAAGGAAAGGAGACGTGGAAAGGAGGAACGGCCGCCACATCAGCAAACAGGGTCGTACCCGGAGAAGAAGACGCTCGGCAAGGAGAAAGAAAAAATGGAGTGCGAGAATAAAGACGCAGGACTGGGAGAAAGAAGAAATTGGAGTGCGAGAATAAAAACGCGGGACTGGGAGACTGATGCCGAAGGAAGCGCAGAGAACAGCAAAAAAAGGAAGAAGCCACGGAACACAACCGGAAAGGCTGCTCCGCGGCTTCCAAAAAGCAAAATTCGGAAAAGCTATGGAAAATCAAAAAGTAATAAAGACGTGAGGATGCAACCTCCATCAGGGCGGGCTCAGGCGTTGAGGATGTAGTCCACAATCCAGGCACCGACCTCTTTAGTTCCGTAGTGGGCCCCTCCTTCCACCTGAATCTCAGGCGTACGTACGTTGGCGGCGAGCGAAGCATCGACGGCCTCACGCACGAGTTTACCTTCAGCCGTGAGCCCAAAGTGCTCGAGCAGCATGGCTGCCGACAGGATCTGCGCAACGGGGTTGGCCAGATTCTGTCCTGCGGCTTGCGGCCAGGAACCGTGGACAGGCTCGAAGAGCGGGGTATGTTCGCCAAGCGAAGCCGAGGGCTGCAAGCCCATCGAACCGGTGATGCAGCTCGTCTCGTCGGTCAAGATGTCGCCGAACGTGTTCTCCGTCACCACCACATCGAAGAAACGGGGCTCGGTCAGCACACGCATGGAGGCATTGTCGATAAACATATAGTCAGTGGTCACCTCGGGATAATGGGGCGCCATCTCCTGGGCAATCTGGCGCCACAGGCGGGAGGAGGCCATCACGTTGGCCTTGTCGACCACCGTGAGATGCTTGCGACGCTGCATGGCCAACTCGAAGGCGACCTTCAGAATACGCTCGACTTCAGGACGGGTGTAGATGTCCGTGTCATAGGCCATGTCGTAGTCCTGGTATTTCTCGCCGAAATACATGCCACCCGTCAGCTCGCGGATGACCACGAAATCAGCGCCACGCAGGAGTTCTTCCTTCAGCGGGCTCTTGTGCAGCAGGCACTCGAACGTTGCCACCGGTCGGACATTGGCAAAGAGGCCCAGCATCTTGCGCATGGCCAGCAAGCCCTGCTCCGGACGCACCGTGGCCTTGGGGTCGTTGTCAAACCGCAAATCGCCGACTGCGGCAAACAGTACGGCGTCAGCACGCATGCACACCTGATACGTCTCCGGCGGGAAGGGATCGCCGACTGCGTCGATGGCTGAAGCACCGCAAAGCGCTTCCTCGTAGGAGAACTGGTGGTGGAACTTGTCTGCAATAGCGTTGAGAACAGCAACGCCCTGCTCCATGATTTCCGGACCGATGCCATCGCCAGGCAACACGGCTACTTTCAAATTCATATAATTCTGCGTTTGTGTTTAATAGTTCGCAATCATTATCACGTGCAAAGTTACGATTATTTCAACAAATAGCCTAACATTCATTACAAAAGTAACGCCAAATACCTAAAATTAGTGGCAAAAGTGCACGAAAAACGCCGTTATTGCTCTGACAAAGGTGAGCCAACCAGCAAATGAATGCGAAGAAATAAGTGGAAAAAAGATCAAAAAAAACAATGTGGGAAGCCACTGTCTGGAACAAAAGAGGGGAAAGGAAAGAAAATGGTGGCGAAGGGAAAGGATCCAAGAAGTGAAAATGAAAAAAGGAAGAAACGAAGATAATGGATACAAGAACGAAGGGAAAGAAACAAGAAATGCCACCCGCACGACCGTGCAGATGGCATTTTGAGTAAAAAACAAAGCAAAAATCGTTAATCCTGAGTGTGAACAAAACGCTGACCCCTAAGAAAGGCTGGCAGGTAAGCTCACAACAATCATAAGTTATCGACGTGAATAATTAAAAGTTATCGACGTGAATTTCGAAATAAGAACGAGGATGCGCACATGTCGGGCAGATTTCAGGAGCTTTCGTACCCACTACAATGTGTCCGCAGTTGCGGCATTCCCATACTTTAACTTCACTTCTTGCAAATACTTCCTGTGCCTCTACGTTGTGGAGCAATGCGCGATAGCGCTCCTCATGGCGCTTCTCGATGGCAGCCACAAGACGGAACTTCTGAGCCAGCTCCTTGAAGCCTTCTTCTTCAGCAGTCTTTGCAAAACCAGCATACATGTCGGTCCACTCATAGTTTTCGCCAGCAGCAGCTTCGGCCAGGTTGTAAGCCGTATCTGCGATACCGTTCAACTCCTTGAACCAGAGCTTTGCATGCTCTTTTTCGTTGTCAGCAGTTTTCAAGAACAAATCTGCGATCTGCTCGAAACCTTCCTTCTTAGCTTTTGCTGCAAAGAAAGTGTATTTGTTACGCGCTTGACTCTCGCCGGCGAATGCAGCCTTCAGATTTTCTTCAGTCTTTGTTCCCGCATACTTGTTTGTTTCCATAATTCAAAAGTGTTAGAAGGGGTTGTTAATTAAGTTCACGGCAAAAATACACCTTTTTTTTCATTCCTACAAAAGAAATTTGTGAAGAAAAATGGTAAATTTATATCCTCTGAAGAGGAATCGCCAACCCTGCATACCTGAAGAACAAGTTACGAACGCACAGACGCGACGCGCTCACACCCCTGCAAAACAAGCACAATTACTTTGATTTTCAAACAAAAATTACATCAAACAGAGTTCAATCCCAGGCAAAAGATCGCGCAAAGCAAGCCTAAGAGAAAGCCGAAACAAAGACAAAAAAAATGGGTTTAAAATAAGAAAAAAATCATCCGAAGTTCCCCAAGAAGCATTGAACCAACAAGAAGTGAGAGAAACGAAATTCCATAGCGAAAAGGATCCAAGCCGGAAAAGACGGATTGACCAAAAAGACACGAGCGGCCTGCAAATAGAAAAGAGGGATTATAAAGGGAAAAGGAGAGAAAAGGAAGCAAACGGCGAAAGGGAAAAAAGGGAGAGAGTCAAAGTGAGAAAAATGAGTAAAGAGAAAAAGAAACGCAAAGGAGAGAAGACAAGAGTATGAAGAGAGAAAAAGGTGTAAAGAAAAAAGTGTAAAGAAAAAGAGAAAGAAGTAGAGGGAGAGAAGGCAGAGGAGAGGAATGAAAAGAGGAGGGTAAATAAAAGAGGGAGAGGGAAATGAAATAAAATAGAAAAAAGAAATAGGGAAAAGGAAAGAGGAAAAGAGGAAAAGACGGAAAGACGGAAAGAGGGAAAGACGGAAAGAGGGGAAGAGGGGAAGAGGGGAAGAGGGTAAAGAGGGGAAAGAGGGGAAAGGGAGGAAGAAGGAAAAGGGAGGAAGCTGGGCAAAACGAAAAGGGGCATCCGTACT
>DBQP01000013.1 GCA_002305265.1 Prevotellaceae bacterium UBA1391
CTGCTCGGAAAGCGACGTCGCCCCGTAGACGAGATGCGTCTTCGCCGTCTCCGCATCGCGGGCATAAGGCAGGAACACCACCAGTTGGGCGGCGGCCCACTTGCCCGCCACGTCAGCCGAGAAGAGCGCCAGCATCAGCGTCTCCACGCCATTGTCGGCCAGACGCCGCAGCGTGAGCACAGCCAGCACGACATAGAGCAGCAGCCCAAGGACGCCATACGTGCCGATGTGCGAGTCCTTCATGATGGCCAGCCTGCGCTCGCGCGTCGAGCCGCCGCCCATTCCGTCGCAGAAGTCGGCCAGTCCGTCCTCGTGCAGCGCACCCGTGAGCAGCACCCGCACCACCAGCGGAACTACCGCTGCCAGCCAAGGCCCCCACAGCGTCCACGCCACCCACGCCGCACCGGCCATCACGCCTCCCGTCAGCCAGCCCACGAGTGGCCAGAGCGGCACCACCCGCCGATAGCTCTCGGCGGGCACGTCCGCCAGCCGCCATGCCGGAAGCCGGGTAAACATCGACACTGCGGCCAGCAGCCGCAGCCAGAATGATTTCATGATTCTTGCAGGATTGAAGGGAATAAAACCAATAGCCGCCGCGCGCGGAGAAGCACACTGCCGCACCTCTCACGCACAGACGCTGCGCCGGCAAATGCCGACGGCGTCGCCGCCCACCTGACAAGAAGGCCTTCGTGCGGCGTTGCGAAGGCCTTCCCGAACGCGCACGAAGGCCTTCTCGTGTGAAAACGCCGTCATCCCTCCGCGCGTCCGCAGGCAGGGCCGCCCGATCCGAGGCGCGCGCCGTCAGAAATATTTGGTGATGCGGGCGTGCTCGAAGTTGTCCATCTCGGTCATCATGCGTGCAGCCGAATCGACGAGGGGATACGCGCAGATGGCGCCCGTGCCCTCCCCCAGCCGCAGTCCGAGGCTGAGCAGGGGTTGCGCGCCGAGCCCTTCCAGCATCATATGGTGGCCCGACTCGTCGCCCTTGTGCGTGAAGACCGCATAGTCGAGCACCGCAGGATGGAGCTGAGCGGCGGCCAGCATGCAGGCCGTCATGATAAATCCGTCGACCAGAATCACCATGCGATGCTCGGCGGCACGCAGCATGCCGCCCATAGCGGCTACCATCTCGAAACCGCCGAACCAGCGGATGATTTCCTCGGCATGGGCAGGAAAGAATGGGCGCTCGCCGGGCTTGGGGCAGAACGTCCAGTCGTCGGGCGCGATGAAGGGCGTGGGCGATTCGATGCCCGTGGCCCGACTGAAGCGGTGGATGGCGGCATCGAGCACGACGCGCTTGTGGCGCACGCCCTCAGAGCAGAGGCCCGCACCGGCACCCACACAGCGGTCGAGCGGAATCTGCTCGAAGAAGTGCATCCAAACGCTCGAAGGCGAAGTGTTGGCAATGCCCATCTCGCCGAAGCTCACGACGTTGCAGCCGTCCTCCAGCGTCGCGTCCACCAGTTCGCAACCAATCTCCACGGCCCTGTCGAACTTGTCGGCCGACATGGCCGCCTCGTTCAGGAAATTGCAAGTGCCGCGCGCAATCTTGCGGTCGATGATGCGGAGCGGCTCGTCCTTTTCCGTGTTGACATAGGGAATGGTGAGGCTCGGCGAGAAAGTGTGGTCGACGCCTACGTCGACGAGGCGCAAGTGGAAACCGTGCTGACGGCAAAAGAGGTTGACCCCGCCGCCGCCCCGCGTGAAGTTCTCCATCTGCTGCCAGGTGATGTCGCGCGGCGAGACGCTCACGCCCTCGCGCTCGATGCCGTGGTCGGCAGCGAAGAGAATGTGGCACGGATGCATCAGTCCGGGGTTGGCGGAGTGCTGGATAAGCCCAATCTGGAGCGCCAGCTGTTCCAAGCGCCCGAGCGAGCCCTTGGGTTTGTTCAGGTTGTCGATTTTCGTCTGGAGCTGCGGAGCGAACGCTTTGTCCGTCGGCTGAATGTGAAAAGTTTTCATAGGCAAAAAGACTTCGATGGATTCATGGCAAGACCGGCATGCACGACATCCCCGCCTCTCCTGCGCCTGCCGCAGGGCCGAGGACTATGCCGACACCGCCGGAGCGGCAACCGGGAGTTTTCGCAGCGCAGCGCGGCCGAAGGCACGAGGGCGAGCCGCCGCTGCGGACGCTGCCGCCCACGCTCAGAGGGAGCAGACAGCGGGCGATGGCTTCAGCCGCACGGGCAGTCCGCAGACCATCATCACCACTTCGTCGGCACGCGACGCCACATACTGGTTGGCCCAGCCCTCCACGTCGGTGAAGCGCCGCTGCAACGTGTTCTCGCTCACGCCGCCGCTGCCAATCTCGTTGGTGACGAAGATGAAGGTGGCGTCCTGGCTGACGAGTTGCTCAAACTCCGCCTTGAGGGCGTCCAGCGTGCGGTCGGTGTGGAGGGCGGCTTCCGCGGCCGACACGGGCTCGGCAGGCTGCAGCTCGAAAAAGAAGTTGGTGGCCCACAGCGTGATGCAGTCCACGACCACGACGCGCCCGCTGAAGTCGTGGCGCGCCAGGTGGAACGGTTCCTCGATGTTCGTCCACTGCGGGCCGCGGCGTTCCTGATGCAGGCGCACGCGATGGCGGAACTCGTCGTCCCACACGCGGGCCGTGGCCATGTAGATGGGCGAATCGGAAAGGCTCAGCGCAAGACGCTCGGCATAGATACTCTTGCCGGAGCGTTGCCCGCCCGTGATGAGGATAATGCGTGTCATGAAAGTCGGAATGTGCGGATTTCATGCAAAGTTAAGCAAAATGTAGTACTTATTGGGCCTCATCCCAAAATAATTGACTACCTTTGACGTGATATTCAGCAGCCTGAGGCCGCCCACCGACGGCGTCCCGCGCTGCCTTTTCTTTCACTACGAACCTTTCAAACCTCAGCATCGACATGAACATACTGAAACTGACCGCAACCTTTCTGCTCGCGCTCGGCCTCTCCTCGGCCGCCGCACAGCAGCATTCGTCGCTGACGCGCGGCACTGCCGCACCCGACATCGTGGCCAACGACACGCTCGGCCAGACCTTCCGCCTGTCGAACCTCCGCGGCATGTGGGTGGTGGTGGATTTCTGGGCCAGCTGGTGCGGCGACTGCCGCCGGGAGAACCCCGAAATCAAGAAAGTGCACGACGAGTTCGGCGTCTGCCGCCAATGCGGCGAGGGCATCGCGAAGCCCGCGTGCGGCTGCAAGAGCAAGCACAAGGACGGCGACCGCAGCCTCTGCACCTGCCCGGCGCCCGGCATCGCCTTTGTCGGCGTCTCCATGGACCACGACGAGAAAGCCTGGCGCACCTATCTGCGCCAGAATCCGTTCAACTGGACGCAAGTGGCCAACCTGATCGCATGGAAAGACAATCCCATCTCGAAGGCGTACGACCTCCACTGGATTCCCTCCATCTTCATCATCGACCCGCTGGGCCGCATCCACAGCGACGTGTTCACCGCGGCCGAACTGCGCGAGCAGCTCACCGAGATCCGCGACGCCCTGGAGGCTGAAAACTGACGCAGCGCATGACCATCCTCCTGACCGTCGCCGGCTACTTCGCCGTCTTGCTCCTCATCTCGCGCACCGTGGGCCGCGCTGGCAACGATGCGTTCTTCCGCGGCAACCGCCAGTCGCCCTGGCCCGTGGTGGCATTCGGCATGATCGGTGCGTCGATCTCGGGCGTCACCTTCATCAGCGTGCCCGGCATGGCGCGCAGCATCGACATGACCTACCTGCAGATGTGCCTTGGCTTCTTCTTCGGCTATCTGCTCGTGGCCTTCGTCCTCCTTCCGCTCTACTACAAGCTGCAGCTCACGAGCATCTACGAATACCTCGGCCAGCGCTTCGACGAGCGCGGGCGGAAGACGGGGGCGTGGTTCTTCCTGCTCAGCAAGATGACGGGAGCAGCGGTGCGCCTCTATCTGGTCTGCCTCATCCTGCAGCAGTACGCCTTCGCCGCCCCTATCCGAATCGGCGCGCACGAATGGCGGATTCCCTTCGTCGGTGTCGTGCTCGTGACGCTCCTGCTCATCTGGCTCTACACGCGCCGGAGCGGCATCCGCGCCCTCGTCTGGACCGACGCCTTCCAGACGTTCTGCCTCATCGTCGCCCTCGTCCTGATCCTCATTCAGGCCGCCCACCTGCTGGGCATGTCGTTCGGCGAGAGCATGCGCGCCGTGATGGAGCATCCGAACAGCCGCATCTTCGAACTGACCGACTGGACCTCGCGCCAGCACTTCGTCAAGCAGTTTCTGAGCGGCGTCTTCATCGTGATCGTCATGACGGGCCTCGACCAGGACATGATGCAGAAGAACCTCACCTGCCGCACCCTGCGCGACGGGCAGAAGGACCTCTGCAGCTACGGCATCCTCTTCCTGCCGGTCAACTTCCTCTTCCTCGCGCTGGGCGTGCTGCTGCTCATGCTCTATGCCAAGACCGGCGTGGCCATGCCAGCGGCCGCCGACAACCTCCTGCCCGAATTCGTCGCCAGCGGCCGCATGGGCACCACCGTACTGGTGCTCTTCACCATCGGCATCGTGGCCTCGGCGTTTTCCAGCGCCGACTCCGCGCTCACCGCGCTCACGACCAGCTTCTGCATCGACATTCTCGGCATTGAGCGCCAGGGCGACGACCCTGCGGCACAAGCACGGGCAGAGCGCGTGCGGAAAATCGTCCACGTGTGCATGATGCTCGTCTTCATCGCCTGCATCCTCTTCTTCAAGGCCGTCGGCAGCACAAGCGTCATCGACGCCGTCTACGTCATCGCCTCCTACACCTACGGCCCCCTTCTCGGCCTCTTCGCCTTCGGCATGCTCACCCGTCGCCGTCCGCGCACCGCCTATCTCCCGGCCATCTGCATCGCGGCGCCACTCATCTGCTATGCCATCGACACGGCCTCCGTAGCCTTGTGGGGCTACAAGTTCGGCTACGAACTGCTCCTGCTGAACGGTCTGCTCACCTTCGCTGGCCTCTGGGCCAGCAGCGTAGGCAGGAAACCGGTGCTGACATAGCCGCTCCTCCGCCAAACGCCCACACCCACTGCAAAAAAAGACTGCGCTCGTTTTGGAAAACGAACGCAGTCTTTTTTTGAAACGAACGCAGTCGTTTCTTCGCACGAAGGCCTTCGCACGCCAACACGAAGGCCTTCGTATGCAAACACGAAGGCCTTCGCATTTTAATCATGAGCGCAGTGGATGTATCCAGAAGCGCACGCCCAACCTGCTCAGGGAGCACCTGGTGCGAGAGAGCGGCACAAAGCGTTGCCAGCCGTGAGGTGCTGTGGCCATTCCAGGTGCGGCGCGGCGAAAGAAAAAGCAGGCAGCCATCCCGCATAGGAATGGTTGCCTGCTGGCTGAATCAGTGCTGTGGAAGCACCTGCGCAAGGCGCGGCGGAAGCGACACGCATGGGCTGGCGATGGAACGCAGCGCCCGATGCCGCAGCCCGGCGGTGCGGCTCAGGGTTCCTCGATCACGGAGGCACTCTTGAAGGAGTCGATCCGATCGAAGACCTCCTGCACGCCAATCAGTTCCAGATACGACGTTCCACCGCCCATGCCGAAGTTGCCGCTCAGGTGCGCCACGCGGTCGCCGTTGGTGAGATAGCCCTTCTGGCGGAGCATGCGGAGGGCGGCCACGAGCTGTGTCTTGGGGTCCATCAGTTCGTGCTGGGCCACGGGAATCACTCCGTAGCTGAGTGCGAGGAAGCGCTGCACCTTCTCTTCGTAGCAGATGGCGAGCACGGGGTTGGGACCGCGGAAGGCCGCGAGATTGCGCGCCGTGCGTCCCGTCTTGCTGTCGGTGATGATGCCCTTGACGCCGAGACAGCGCGTGGCCTCGATGGCATTGCGCGCCAGAAACTCCGTGATGTCGCTGTCGGCACTGTGCGGGAACTCAAAGTCGGGATTGAGGAAGTTCTTGTCGCGCTCCGCCTGCTCGGCAATGGCGGCCATGGTCTTCACGGCCTCGACCGGATATTTGCCACTGGCGGTCTCGCCCGAGAGCATGAGGGCATCGGTGCGGTAGTAGATGGCATTGGCGATGTCGGTGACCTCGGCACGCGTGGGGCGCGGATGCTCGATCATGGTGTGCAGCATCTGCGTGGCCACGATGACGGGCTTCTTGGCCAGCATGCACTTTCGGATGATGTTGCGCTGAATGCCGGGGATGCGCTCGATGGGGACCTCGATGCCCAGATCGCCGCGCGCGATCATGATGCCGTAGCTGGCGTCGATGATCTCGTCGATGTTGTCAACTCCTTCCTGATTCTCGATCTTGGAGATGATCTTGATGTCGGCGTTGTGCTCGTCGAGGATCTCCTGCACGGCCTCGACGTCCTTGCGGCTGCGCACGAACGAGTGGGCGATGAAGTCGATGTCCTGCTCGATGGCGAAGAGGATGTTGCGGCGGTCCTTCTCCGTGAGGCTGGGCAGCTCGATGTGCACGCCAGGCACGTTGACGCTCTTGTGCGCGCCCAGCACACCGTCGTTCTGCACCTGCGCGATGACGGAGGGACCGTTGATGTCCAGCACGAGGAGGTCGAGCGCACCGTCGTCGAACAGCACGTGATCGCCCTTGTGGAGGTCGGCAGCGATGTTCTCATACGACACGTTGATGATGTCGTGCACGGTGTCGACGTCGGGCCGGCCCAGGATCTTGACGACATCGCCGGTCGTATACTGAATGGGGGCCGCGCATCCGGTGGTACGGATTTCCGGTCCCTTGGTGTCGATCAGGAGAGCGAGATGGTGGCTGACGGCTCGCGTGTTCTCAATAATCTGCTTGAGACCTTCGGTCGAAGCGTGCGCCGTGTTCATACGGACGACGTTGATGCCGGCCTCAAAGAGTTCGCGAATAAAGTCAACACTGCAGCGACGGTCGCTGATGGAGGCTACGATTTTGGTCTGTTTCATCCTTCGGGCAATCTGGTAAGAAGTAAATTATTGAGATGGGAGGATTCGTCCGACGCCTGCCGGAGGCAACGCCGAGGAATCCAGACGATGTGGAAAACGAGTCCGGACGACGGGACGGAGGCCCTGCCCCGATGCGACGACTGCCGCCGTCGAGGCTTGCGGGGAGAGGCGACACGCGTCTGTTCCGAGCAACGCCCAAACGGAACGTGACGAACAGGCACATTCCATTTGAGCGTACAAATTTACGGTTTTTATAATTCTTGTGCAAATCTTTGGCGATTCTGAATGGAGAATTGCCGCGGATTCAGCGCCAAGCGCCCGTCGACGACGTGACGAGCACCTTGCGTCCGTCCACCACATAGATGCCGGGCGCAAGCGGTAGGCGGGCCCGCGTGCCGTCGAGCCGGTAGATGGCGCGCGGCTCGGCTTGTGAACCCGTTCCGTCGGCCTGCACGCCCTCGATGCCCGTGGCCGTCTGCAGAAGCCGGTCGATGCCGGTCTGGATGCGCTCGGTGGCCGTCGTCAGGTTGGAGTTGGTGCTCAGGCTGTAGGAGTCGGGGCCATAGAGATTGCAGGTGTTGCGCAGGCGTGTGTAGGCCGCAGCGGCGGAAATGTTGGTGTCGTCGGCATAGGCAGCGAGCAGATCCTGCGCCTGTTGATAGACGGCGGCATAGGCATCGACGAGATTCTTGCGCGTGAGCAGCGACTGGCATGCGCTGACGACGGCCGCGGCCGCCTCCTTCCAGGCCGTCGGGGAGGTGGACTGGAAGCCGGTGTAGGCGGCAATGGCGTCGCTCACGCTCGTGCGCATGCGGTCGACTCCTTGATAGAGCGGACCCTCGGCGGCGGCCAGCAACTGCGAGGCGTCGCGCAGGGCGCGCAGCAGCTGCGCCTTCGTCTCGGCCACCTCGCTCTGGCCCGTGGAGATGCTGATGCCGCCGATGACGAGCCCGTTCCAACCCGAGGCGGTGGTGAACTGCAACACGTAGTCGGCCTCGCTGCCGACCGTGAACGGAAGGCTGTGCAGCGCACTGCCCGACACGGCCTGCGCCGTGTTCTCGCTGAGTTGTCCGGCAGCCTGCAGCGTCGTCGTGGCGAGCGGCGTGAGCGCTCCGTCGACCGACGTCACCGCGGCCGTAAAGGTCGTAGCCGCGCTCTCCGCACCCGCATTCCAGTAGGCTGCGCGCACGGTCAGCGTGTAGTGGCCGGGCTGAAGATGCAGCCGGTATTCGGGGTAGAGCCCATAGGACAGCGCGCAGGTGGCATACTCGCGGGCACTGAAGTAGAAGCCCGAGTCGAAGTCGCCGCCGCTGGAGAAATATTTCAGTCGGGCACCGCCGGTGCTGGCCGCGCCCGACTCTTTCGTGTCATTCGTGCCGTTGGCATTGCTGTTCACGCGCTTCCAGCCGAGCGGGATGCCCTCGCCGATGGTGGGGGCCGCACTGGCCCAGTCAGCCGTCGAGAGATAGGTGGCTGGAACGACGTCGAGGTCCACCTCCGTCTCGCCAAAGGTATACTTCAGCCGCAGGTCCTTGCCCGTCGCACCATCGGCCGTCGTCAGGCCCGTCAGCGTGAGCACGTAGTCGCCGGCCGGCAGTACCGTGGCCTCGGGCAGCGTCAGACGGAGCAGCGAGGCCACGCTGTCGGGTTGTCCGTCCGCCGCCGGCACGTCGATGGTGAGCGGCACCGACGTGGCGCCGTTGCTCAGCGTGGCACGCAACGCGCCCACCTTCACCTCGCGGCTCAGCTCCACCGTGAACTCCTGACCCGTGAGCGGCAGATCGAAGGAGCCGTTCTCGGGCGTCGCGCTCACCATCCGCGGCGCGGCGGGTCCGAGCGAGAACTGCTTGCAGAAGTTCCAGATCTCGTGGGCATTGTCGCTCCGAGGCCAGTGGCCGCCATTGCTGAAGGAGAAGAGCTCGACCACGCTGCCGTCCGTACCCTCCGACCACACTTCCTTGTCGCCGCTCCACCAAGTGGGGCCGACGGGCGAGTAGCCGGACGTCTTCACGTACTGCTGATACTGATTGTAGGCGGCAAAGTTCATGACATAGGCGCGGATGCCATACTGCTCGTAGCCGAAAACATCATCTTCGTAGGCGTGGCAGTGGATGAGGTTGACCGGTTTCTTCAGGTTGTTCCACGGCTGCTCGGAAAACTGGATGCCACTCGTGGGGGCGAACGCCGCGATCACATCCTGCATGCTGGGCATGCTGTGATACATGAGCATCGAGCCCATGGAGAAGCCCGACCAATAGACGCGGTTGGTGTCGATGCCGTAGGTCTGCTCCATGAAGGGAATCGTCTGGCGCACGAAGTCCCTGTCCTTCGTGCCGCCGATGTCCCAGGTCGAGCCGTCGCTGCGCAGATAGGTGACCACAAAGCGCGCCGTGTCTATCAGATTGATGAAGTTGTCGTTCTCGTACTGGTATTCCGGGCTCTGGTTCATGCCGTGCGTCACGATCATCAGCGGCATATTGTCCGACATCACGTCGGGCGTGAAGACGACCATATTGCGCGTCTGACCATTGACGACGATGTCCTTGCTCTCCTTCTTGTAGGCCTGAGCCGACGTCCAGGCCGAGAGCAGAATCACGAGAAAAGCAGAAAGATGTTTCATGGATGGCTGCAAATGTAAAGCGTGTGTGACTGACAGTTAGTTGTATCTGCCTGCAAAGGTAGCGCGAAATCCGCCGCCCGAATGTAGGATTTGAATCAAATCCTGCCACTTTTGGGCCATCCCCACCCTTTCCCCCCCAGTCCATGCACCCTTCCGACGCACTTGCACCTATTTATCATTGAACATAAACCGCCTTGCTGCCCCATGCACCCCCCTTCCCCGTAACTTTTCCACCGCTTTCCCGTAACACGCGCACTGATTTCGGGGTACACCTACTCAGTCTTTCGACCACCCGCACACCGCCTGCCGGCCACACGTGCACCGCCTGCCGGCAACCCGTGCACTTAGGGAGAGTTGGGCACGAAGGAGGAGCGGGGCACACGCACACCGCCTTCCGGCCCCACGCACAACACGGGACCAGCCTGCCCGCACGTCCCATGCGCTGCCCCCTTCTCGCGGTCCGCCCGCGCCGTACCCGCGGATGCCACGCATCACCACGCCCTCCGCCCTCCGCCACCAATGGACACCCTCGCCACCACCACACATGCACGAAGGCCTTCGCAACGCAACACGAAGGCCTTCTCGTCGAGACACGAAGGCCTTCATCAATGTATCGTGCCAAGTGGGCGAACCCATGGCCTTGTTGATAAGGCCCCTCAAGATGAACGCCCAACTTGGACACAACGCCATGACCACAGAGTAAATCTCCCTCCCAGCAAGCCCGACGCACGTGATTGCCCCAAAGGCGGACGCATCGGCGAGATGAAAAATCGCAATCAGAAAAAAGGGGGAAAACCCCATCGGAGCATGAGCGTTGAGCATGATAAGTAGCCGGGACACCCGGTGCATCATGCCGACGCAATCCCTCGCCACGATGAGGGAGCGCCAGAGACAAAAGGAGCGCCCGAAGCGCCCAAAAAACAATACAAGAAATATTCCTTTCGAGCAAGGCGAAATTGTAAGTATGCCGTACAAATCCAGCCCTCCTGCTCGCACTTATATCATCATCCGTACACTATTCAATCTATTAAGACACAGTGGATTGTCGAGAAGATAAAAAAATATTTTAAAAATAATCTCAAAAACTATTGCAACGAATCTGAAAAACATTTATCTTTGCGCCGGATATACAAAACACAAGTATTAGCTCCTTTTATTATTAACTTTTATTACTGTCCGCTAAACTT
>DBQP01000022.1 GCA_002305265.1 Prevotellaceae bacterium UBA1391
GTTTTATCGGACAGCAATAGTTAAAAACACGATTAAATATAATGTGACAAATGGTATTACGGAAGGATTCGTAAACAAGCTGAAAGTTGTCAAAAGGGTTATGTACGGAAGAGCAGGTTTGGAATTACTGAAGAGGAAAATGATTATGGAGAAGATACTATTCAACTAAATCGAATAAGAACCTTTTATATTGGGAAAGAGCATTGTCATCAAAGGAAATTTCTACGGGTAAGCCCCGTAAAACATCGTTCAGGGGCTTATCATTAACGACCAAATGCAGCTCTTGTGAAAAAGCTGCAATCATGCCTGTCAGGGTTATGATAAGTATAACTACAAATTTCTTCAATTACTTTATCTTAAATTCGATTCCGAAAGGAGTGCCTACTATTTTAAGAACATCATTCGGATCATTTGCTTTCGTGAAATTGCCTGAATATGAGTAATCCAAATTTGAGTTTGGCAATACTTCAATGTCGTATTGTCTTTCAATTTCCTGAATTACCTCCTGCAAAGGTACGCCGACAAAAACAAATTTACCCTGTTTCCAGTTGATAGATTCCCGTGCATCGTCAATCTCCTTAGTGATAAGTTTGCCATTATCCCATAGTGCCTGCATATTGGGGGTAAGTATAACCGATTCAGATTTATCCGAAACATTCACCTTTCCGGTAAGGCAGGTTACATTAAACTTTCCGGCACGGGAAAACACATTGAAACTTGTTCCAAGTACGCTGACTGTATATTGAGTTGAATGCACATCGAATTTACTTCCTTTTTCAACTTCAAAATATGCTTCTCCTTTTAATTTTACATCACGAGATATAAACCACCAAAGGGGTTTGTAACTGATTTCGCTTTCGGCATTCAAATCTACTTTGGAGCCGTCGGGTAGAGCCACCGCCAGATGCGAACCTCTTTCGGCAACTTCGCTTTTGGTATAGAAAAATGCTATGGAGGGTAGAATTATAGCTATTGCGGCAATAGATGCAGCAGCATAAAACCAAACAGACCTTTTTCGGGGAGCCATTTTAATCACTTTGGGAGTGTCTTCCAGTTCCTCGAAAACAGTAGCCCAGACTTCTTCTTTGCTTTTACTCCATTCAGGGGTTATCTTAATATCATCTGTTTTCATATCTTCTTTAATTATAATAGTTCAGTCCTTAGAAATTGTAACGCAGCACTCATCCGCTTTTCGACAGCCTTTACGCTTATATCCAAACATCCGGCTATTTCGTGGTATTTCAGTTCATCGTTCCGGCTCATTAGGAATACTACCCTTTGTGTTTCTGGCATCTTTTCCAACGCTTTAGCATAAGTAGATGTCAGTTCTTCAAAGTTTAATTCCTCTTCGGGCGACAAAGGACTGTCATTCTGAATGGTCATGCTATTTTCATAATCCATACGGGTTGAACTTTTTCTGTAATTGCTTATAACCATATCATTTGCTATCTTATAAAGCAAAGATTTTATATTAAAACTATCCAGTTGTTCCCGCTTCTCCCATACTTTCATAAAAACATCCTGCGCCATATCCGATGCCGCATCCGTATCGCCGCAACGATAAAAGATAAAGCTCCGAATCGTATCGAAATATTTATCGAATAACTGTTTGAACTCTGCTTTGTTTAACATCCAATTTGGACTTTATTTTATAACTATACCGCATGAAGATACAAATACCCTACATGGAGTTATAAAGTTTTTTGATAATCAACTTTCAGCATACCTGAATCGTAAACTTTAGTGCCTGTTATTTTCCATTTTGATTCCTTATCCTGCCCGGGAAATAAAGGTATGCCTTTGCCTAAAATTACAGGGACATAGCAAATTTGCATTTCATCAATTAAATCCGCAGCAAGTAGCATTGAAATCAATTCTCCGCCACCAACTAACCAAATATTTTTTCCTTCCTGATTACGAAGTTCGGAAACCGTTTCAATGATATTCTCTGTAATGAAACGTATATTTTCCTTTGCTTCCCATTCATGGTGGGAAACAACATAAGCCGTTTGTTCTGAATATGGCCAAATTATATCCATATTCAACATTTCACGATAAGTCCGACCGCCCATAATAACCGTATCAACCGAAGCCGATAGTTCTTTATAGCCGTAATCTGTCTTTTCAGGATTGGGAAATCCGGTAAGCCACTCTAATTCTCCACCCGGTTCTGCAATGCGTTGGTCGAGTGATGCAGCAATGTAAAGGATAATTTTTTTCATGTTTCTTGAATTTAAACGTTCATACCATTGCTCGCTGTACCTCAAAAAAAAGCGTGGAATCCACACAGTTCCACCGTAGGGGCACTGGTATGCCCATTTTGCGAAACAGGTAACTCCACGCCATACTTAATAGTATAGCATGAACATTACACCTGTCGCCTCGCAAAATTTTGAAAATTACCAGTTTTCTACGATGAGACGTTCAGCGAACGTTATGTTATATCTAAACGGATTTAATCCGTTAAAATTCTATATTTCTGATGCAAAGATAGTGATTCCTTGAGAATAGTAGAAATTTCAAAACCACATATTTACACATACATTGTACCAATATGTTAAATGGCTAAATGAAAGAGATTGCAGAAGCAAGAGGGGAAAAGAATAATATATGTGAATGTTGGCAATATGTAGATTATTTAGTACCTTTACACCAAGTTAAGTCGCTCTTAATGTATTGTTGAAAACGAAGCTAATCAGCGAATAATGATAGCTGGTTTCTAAATCGTTACCTATCTGCAAATTTGACTTTGCAATGCACTGAAATACAACTTATTGGAATATTTCATATGTCTTGAGACATGGTAGGTCACATGCTTGCTGATACCTGCCGCACGGCTCCATTCCGGGATGCAGTCGTAGTTCTTACTTGGCAGTGTTGGAAACACATTGTCCTCGTCACTTGCAGATCCACGCTCAGGCATCCAACGAAGGGCTTGCTTGTTGAGAGGAAGATAGAGAGGCTGCTTGGTCTTGTACTGTAATATCTCAACTCGTGTCTTGTCACCCTCGGTGATGATGTTCTTCCACTTCAAACTCTTCACGTCACTGATACGGAGTCCGCAGAAGCATGAAAACAGAAATGCCGCCTTGATATCCTCACGCTTGCAAGGGGTGTCAATCAGTCTCTTCACCTCGTCAACGGTCAGATATTCTCGCTTGGTGCCGCCACCTTTCAGAACATCCATGCGAAGACGCAATACGGGATTGTCGTCCATTATCTCTTCCTCAATAGCCATATTGAAGGCAGCTTTGAGGCATTTGAGATAGTTCATCACCGTGGATTTGGACGGATGGGTGTGCTTGTAGGTGATATAGTCGTTCAACAAAAACACCATGAAACCATTGCAGTATTCCTTGGTCATCTCTGCGAGTGTCACGTTTGGCGAGTGTTCTCTCACTGCATTCAGCACGCTGTTCACCCAGTTTCGGGCAGATTGCCTTCCTCGCTCCACTTGTGCGTCACGGAATATCTCCAACCAATCCACAAGTCGCATTTTGATTCTCGACTTGTCTTTGAGCCCTGCGATGCCGTTAGTGATGCTCATGATGCGTTGTGCCTTGATGGCATACACCGCTTGCATCGTCTGCTTGTTCTGCTCCTTGGCAGCTGCATCAACCTCTGGAATGAGATAAAGGCGCAGATAGTCGTAGGTGCGGCGACCGTTGACATTGATGGATAGATAGACCGACTTGTTGCCGTTGGCAAGTTCCTTGAAGCGGATTCTCACAGGTTCCTTGGTCTTGGAATTTCTCTTGCGTTCAGTCTCGGCAACGGCAATCTCTGTTTTCACTTTCTTGGTGGCAAGATACTCCTTGTATTTGTCCACGTTGGCATCGGGATCTTCCCCATGCGGCTTGTAGCCTCTTCTGCCGACACGCTTCTCGAAGGTTCCGTCCTTCAATGCCTTCATGCGTTCCTTGGCCTTTTTCTCAGCTTCTTTCCAAATTTCCTTGTGTTTCTCCTCGCTGTCATCCTTACGCAGATAAAGACCGACCGACTCATAGGCACGTTGTCCCTTACCATAATATATATCAAGGAAGAGGGAACGGTCTCCATTGCGCATCTTGCGACTACGGACTATCACAGAACTGGTATATTCCTCGATTTTCTCCACTTGGTTCAGCTCGTCAGAAGGATCTGTGAAAGTCTCTCCATTGACAACCTCTCGCATCTTGCGTTCTTTCAGACGCTCTGCCGTCTCCATGACCAAGGCATTATTCTGCTTGTCTGCTTCGGTAATCTCTGGATTGATATAGAGCTTCAGAAACTCGTACTTACGCTCACCATTATAATATATGTCGAAGTAGAGCGACTTGCTGCCGTTGGCAAGGTTCTTGAAACGAAGAGTGACAGCTTCACGCTTGTTGGGTCTGCCTCTATGTTTTTTGATTGTTCCGTCTATGGCTCTGTCCTCACCGTCATCGTCAATAAACTTCCATTGGTGTCCTTCTCTGCCCGAAACAGCTCCGACAACTTCGTTTGCCTCACTTTCCTTTCCCTTGGCACCTTTGCCGTTTTTAGCACTGCCGACTTTTTCTTTCTTGCTTAAACGTGCAGTCTTCTTGCTTGTAGTTGTTGTAGAAGCAGGATGCTCCAAGGAAGCCTTCACTGTTTCCAACTTTCCAGACAGGATTTCTTGCACTCGCTGGTTCTTGATAGCTTCTGCCTTCTGCAAGGTCTCGGCATTGACAGCCTTAGCCTTGTCATCGTCCTCAGGAAGCAGATAAAGCTTCAAGAACTCATACGACCTCTTTCCACTTTTGTAAGTGTCGAGATAAATCGACTTTGTGCCATTCGCCAAATCCTTGTAGCGTATGCGCACAGGTTCATTGTTACTTCTCATGTTACTTTGTTATTTATTCTACTTATTATCATTTTGCGAGATTTGTTACTCACGGTGCAAAGATACGAAAAATAATTGGATTTGTTACCCAAAACAAGAACCAATTACGAACCATTAACTATAATAAATTATGAAATCAAATAGTAGAGTAACAAACAAATAACAAAATACACATCATGCCAAACACCTGCTATATGCTGTATATATTAGCATTTACGCACATTTTCTTGTCTTTTCAAATGTTGCATGAGATTTGACTGCGTATTGGCTAGGATTGTTCAGGAAAAAGCTGCGCGGACGTGGTTAGGCCCATGTATGGAAAGACCGGCAAAAACAGCAGGCAGACGATCTGAAAAAAGACCGTCTGCCTGCTGTTTTTGCTCGCGGAACGCATGCGGTGCGGCATGGGATGGCTGCATGAACGCTTTGACGCTGTCAAAAGAAGGCATCGATGGGCCACAGGAAGGGCTTGAAAACGGAGCGCCAGGCAAGGATGTGTCGGCTGGAATCCACTAAAAACACGAGGGGATAGTTTTCAAGCCATCCCCTCTTCGTGCGCCTGACAGGACTCGAACCTGCACGTCGTGAGACACCAGATCCTAAGTCTGGCGCGTCTACCAATTTCGCCACAAGCGCAAAAGCAGCTGCAAAGGTACAGAAAATTCAGCATATCGGCATCATTCCGCAGTGAAAACTTCGAGGGAAAGCGCAGAGGAGACTGTGGAAAGGATGTTTGGAAATGATAAGTTTCAACTGAGTTTTTGAAAAAAAACGTGCAGGACAATAGTATTTTTTAAAATAATTTGTAATTTTGCAAGCGAGAATACCGAGTCACACCATCAACAACACAGCATTCCATTACTGCACATACCAGACAGTTACGACGAAAAGAGGCTTCATGAAGACTGCTAACGGCCTCAAGGAATGCGAAGACATCTATAGAATCCGGAGGAATGCCCATTTCTCCCCCATGCTGCATCATCACATTGGAATCCGGCTGAACGGACGATTACGCATCCATAGGTATGAATCTTCCGATGCCTCACACTTCACTCCGAGTTGCTCGGACCTTAAAGTTGTGTGCGCTTCCAAGAACTAACTACTAATTAACAAAAATACATGAAGAAACGTTACTTACATCTTCTTGCTGCTGCCCTTGTATTGGCAACAGCGCATGCTCAGCGTCCGACGGACCGCCTCGACCGCGGTCTTGTTGCCGTCTCTTCGGGCAGCGGCTACCTGCTCAGCTGGCGCATCTTCGGCGAGGAATACTACAACACTCGCTACAACCTCTACCGCAACGGCGTGAAAGTGAATGACGAGCCGCTTCGTATCTCCAATTATCTCGACAACAGCGGTAGTTCGACGGCACAATATCAAGTGGCCGCAGTGGTCAATGGCGTGGAGCAAGAGAAGTGCAAAACAGTTGTTCCGTGGACAGCCAAAGACGTCAACGGCAACCCCTACTATGAATTCAATGTGAAGAGCGTGACCGGACGAGATGGCGCCGACGCGACGTCGAACTACACGCTCAATGACATTTCGCTGGGAGATGTCGACGGCGACGGCGTGAGCGAGTTCATCGTGAAGCGAAACAGCGGCAATGCGCACGACACAGCCAACAAGACAACGTTCCACATGCTGGAATGCTACAACATCAAAGGCGCCCGTCTGTGGTACATCGACCTCGGACCGAACATGCTTTCCGGAGCCGACGAGCAGTACGACATCGTGTTCTACGACTGGGACGGTGACGGACGCGCGGAAGGATTGCTACGAGGTGCCGACAACATGATCATCCATACAGCCGACGGGACGTCCATCAACATCGGCGACATGAACGTGGACACACGCTGGAACGGTATCGAATACACCAGCACCGGCGCTGAATATCTGCTGTATCTGGACGGCGAGACAGGCGTCCCCTATCAGATCGGGCCCACCTCACACCCCAACTACATGGACTATCCGCTCACCCGCGGGCTGGATTCCGACTGGGGCACGGGCATCATTGGACACCGATCGACGAAGCATTATTTCGGTGCACCTTTCCTGGACGGACGCCATGCCAGCATCTTCCTCGGGCGTGGAGCCTACACCAAGCACAAGATGGCGGCTTTTGACGTCAACCCGATTACGCATCAGCTCACACAACGATGGTATTGGACAAGCGACGGACTCGACTCCTCATGGTTCGGCAACGGCTACCACAACTATTCCATCGCCGATGTCGATATGGACGGACGCGACGAAATCGCTTTTGGTTCCATGGTCATCGACGACAATGGAAAGGGCTTGTCGACAACCGGACTGGGGCACGGCGACGCCCAGCACACCACAGATCTCGACCCCTACCGCAAGGGACTGGAGTTCTTCGGGTGCAATGAAACCAGTCCGAACATGAACTACCGCAACTCCACGACCTCCGAAATATATTTCCGCTCTCAAGGATCGGCGGACGATGGACGCGCGCTCATCGGCAACTTCTCGGACAAATATCCGGGCAGCCTCGGACGTTCGGTCAACACGGGCATGTTTTCTTCCGTCGCTGACCGCGAGATTCCGAACAGCGGAGCCGACATCGCATGGAGCGACCTGAACTTCCGCATCTATTGGGACGGCGACTTGCTGGACGAGGTGCTCAACAGTCCGGGAACGGAGCGCGAGGCAAAAATCGAGAAACCCGGCACCGGACGTATCTTCACCTCCTGGGGATGTCAGATGAACAACTGGTCGAAAAACAATCCGGGAGCGCAAGGCGACATCCTTGGCGACTGGCGCGAGGAAATCATACTGCGCGCCAACGGCAATACTTCCATTCGCATCTACACTACGCCGCACGTCACTTCCTATCGCATTCCCACACTCTGGCACGACCATCAGTACCGTCAGGCCATGGTGTGGCAGAGCATCGGATACAATCAGCCGCCGCACAAAAGCTATTTCCTCGGCGCCATGGAAGGCCTCACGGTGGCACCTCCGCCACTGACCAATACCGGCCGCACGGAAATTCTGAACGGCGGCAGCATTTCTACTGCGCACAACGGACTCACCACGCTTGTGGCTGAAACCAACGACACGCACGTCAGCATTGCCGCAGGCGCCAATCCTGCTGTTGCCGTCTTCAACGTTCCCTCATGGACGCAGGGCAGCAACAACAATAAAGCCATCACGACACTTTACTACACCTGCACCGTCAGCGGCGATCCGCTGACAGGCGAGACGCGTCTGGTGAAGCAAGGCGAAGGCACGCTCGTGATGCCCAAGGGCGTTCATGCCTATACCGGCAACACCGACGTTTGGGGCGGAACACTTTCCTTCGACGGTCAGCTGCCCAACTCCTACCTCTGGCTCAACCGCTTCGCGAAGCTCAACTCGAATGGAGGCGCATTCCGGAGCATCCATGCCGACTATGCTGCTGAAATCCGCCCAGGCGGCGAAGGCAGCATTGGCGAACTCTCAGCCGACACGCTCGACCTCGGCTTCGGCAGCCGCGTGGTGTTCGACATCAACGGAGAGGCATTTACGTCAGACGCCATCAACGTGAAGACACTCATCATCCGCACGCAGAACTGGGAATACGGGCCGAAATACAACACGCCGGTCTTCGAGTTCGTCAATGCGTCGTCGACACTTGCCGAAGGCCGCTATGCGCTCGGAAGCGTCGGGAATATTGCCTCGGGCTCGCTCTCAAGCATTCGAATCGAGGGACTGACGTCCACCCGCAAGATCAGCCTGGAACTTTCCGACGGGCAGCTCTTCCTCGTCGTCGAGGGATTGCGCCCAGCTGACAGCGTCGTGTGGAAAGGACAAGCCAGCACGCTGTGGGACCTGGCTTCGTCTACCAACTTCACGCTGGCTTCCAATCCTTCTGCTGAGTCCATCTTCGTCACAGGCGACAAGGTCCGCTTCGACGACACCGCCAGCCAGTTCAGCGTTCAACTCAACTCCGAACTAATAGCCGACTCCGTCATCGTCGACAATACGACAGACTACAGCTTTGCAGGAAAAGGTACGATTGCAGGCCTCACCACGCTCGTCAAGCGCGGCACCGGACGCCTCACCATCTCCAACGACAACACCTACACCGGCGGCACACGCATCTCCGGCGGCACGATCATCGTCAGCTCGCTGTCCAACGCCACACAGGCTTACGGCAATCTCGGCGGCCTGACGACCACCGCGCCCAAGTTCATCATCGAGAACGGAGCCACGCTTCTGACCACAGCCAATGTCAACATGGGCTCGCCCATCCAGATTCTCTCCACCGAGGGCGGCGTCATCAACAACGCGGGCGACTTCATCGTCAACAAGCCCATTTACGGAACCACCCTCATCAAGCGGGGCACCGGCTGGATGAAACTCAACGTGGCCAACCCCTCGCTCCAGCGCATCGTCATCAGCAGCGGCACCCTGGCCGTCATCTCTGACAACAACATCTCACCGGCGCAGACCGTGGAGATTGCCGGCGGAACGCTGTCCGACGTCAACGGTGAAGGCTCTTACAGCAACTACACCTACAACGTGGAAGTGCCGGAGGGCAAGAGCGGCACCTGGAACCTCGACGGACGGGCCACCTACAACAACCGCTTGACGGGTGCAGGCACACTCACCGTCAACAACCAAAGCACCATCTGGCGCACACAGCTGCAAGGCAACTGGTCGGCATTCACCGGCGTCATCAAGACGAAGGGAAGTCTGCCGCTCGACAACACATACGGACTGCCCAACGCCGAGCTCAGCATCTCCGAAGGCGACTACGTGAACAACGTCGGCAACCGCACCTTCGCCATCGGCAAACTTTCCGGCACGGGCTATCTCTCCGGCGCCACGAGCTACGCACAAGGCGGTGCATCCGGCGTCGTAACATGGCAAATCGGCAACGCCGACAACTGGACCTTCTCTGGAAACATCACCTCAACCTGCGCCATCGTCAAGACCGGAGCAGGCAAGGTGACGCTGGCAGGAAAAGCCAACAACTACACGGGGCTCACCCGCGTCGAACAAGGCGAGCTCCACTTCAACTCGGGCGTCAGCCTCGGCACCGGACCGCTCACCGTCAACAGCGGCGCCATCCTCTCAGGCGTGACGGGGGCCGGCGAATCACTCGCCAACTCCTCCTACACCATCAATGGAACGCTGCAAGTCGGCCTCAGTGCTACCACAGCCAGCGGTGTCATCGACTTCGGTGGGAAGAACGTGACCTTCAGCAACGGATCCACCCTCAAGCTCAACATCCGTCGAGGTGCCACTACGATCTCCACCGGCGGCGCATCCATCCAGGGCATTGCCACGCTCACCATGTACGGCGCCATCGACCTCGGCATTTCCAGCAGCTACTCGCTGGCCGTAGGCGACAGCGTCATCCTCTGGAAGGTTGACAAGCTCGTCGGCACGCCCACCCTCTCCTCCGATGTCATCGACGCCGCAGCCGGCCTCTACTGGGACACCCGTGCACTCGCACGCGGCGTGCTCTACGTCACCGACGTCGCGCCAGTCGGCATCTCCAACGTCAGCGCCGACACGCCTGCCCGCGTGGAAGTCGTCGACGCCAGCGGCACAACCCTCATGCAGTTCCGCTGCCGCCTGAACGAGGCCGAAAGCCATTTCCGTGCGTCCCAGCTTCCCACCGGAGTCTACATGCTCCGCATCCACACCGCACAGGGAAGCCAGACCCGCAAACTGATGAAATAACCTTCTGGCGTTCCCACCCGTACGCCGCCAACACCACACAGACTTTTCTATCGTCGGCATCGACCGCTGCTTGCAGCGCGTCGGTGCCGACTTTTTTATGCCCGCCCCGCCCATCACGCAATGGCTGCGCTGGCGCAGCGACCCGCACCTCCTCCGCCTCGACACACCCCCTCCTCCACCCTGCCGGACGGAGGGCGCGCAGAGGCCGGCGCAGCAACATTCACCTCAACGGAAGCGTTCGTTGTAATGATTACGAGAAGGCCTTCCTGATGAATCGAGAAGGCCTTCTCACCACGCCACGAAGGCCTTCCTGCCAGTTTTTGGCATGCGCGCCCGCGCCAGACGGATGCAGACGCGGCTGCAGCAACGCGCAGCCGCTGCGGAAAGCAATCGAGCAACTGCCGGCGGAAGCAGGATGTCGGCATCAGGAATCAAGCGGAAGCCGGCCATTCCGGCGCTGCTTCTTTCCACCCGACAAGCAGACGTAAAAGGGCCGCTCTGCCTATGCAAGCTGCGGAGCTGCCCTCCAAAAGATGCGGAAGCCGCCATAATCTCATCGGAAAACTTGACAAAACCAAAAAAACGCTTTATCTTTGTAAGTAGATTCCACGTCCCGGCCCACGCGGGAATGGGCACGCCCAGAATTCGTGAAAAACAAATTTCATTCTTCAACCTACAACTACCATGTCCAAACTTACCACTACACTGGCCATGCTTGCACTCTCGGCCAGCGCAATGGCGCAGACTCCCACCTTCGAGCTCAACACCAAGAAGCTCGGTGCGCCTGTGCAGAAAACGATGTACGGCATCTTCTTCGAAGACATCAACTATGCAGCCGATGGCGGTCTGTATGGAGAGCTCGTCAAGAACCGCTCGTTTGAGTTCCCCAATGCCTTCACCGGATGGGTTCCGTTCGGCAAATTCGAGGTTCGCAACGACGGCCCCTTCGACAAGAATCCGCACTACGTGCGCCTCGGCAACAGCGGGCACAACGACAAATATTCGGGTCTGGAAAACGAAGGCTTCTTCGGCATCGGCTATGAGCAGGGCGCCGAATACCGCTTCTCGGTGTGGGCACGCGTGCCCAACGGCGGCGAGGCCAAGTTCCGCGTCATGCTCTGCAACCCGAGCACGCAGGGCGAGCGCCAGCAGTTCTCCGAAGCCACGGTGAGCGTCAGCGGCCAGGACTGGAAGAAATATGAGGTGGTGCTGAAGTCGAACCAGACGGTCGACAAGGGCACGCTGCGCATCATGCTCTCCCGCGGCAGCCAGAGCGTCGACCTCGAGCACGTTTCCCTCTTCCCCAAAGACACCTACAAAGGACATGAGAACGGCATGCGCAAGGATCTCGCGCAGGCGCTGGAGGACCTCCACCCCGGCGTGTTCCGCTTCCCGGGCGGCTGCATCGTGGAAGGAACGGACCTTGGCACGCGCTACCAGTGGAAGAACTCGGTCGGTCCGGTTGAGAACCGCCCCCTCAACGAGAACCGCTGGCACTACACCTTCGACTATCGTTTCTTCCCCGACTACTACCAGAGCTACGGTCTTGGCTTCTTCGAGTATTTCCAGCTGAGCGAGGAGATTGGCGCCGAGCCGCTGCCCGTGGTCAGCGTAGGCTTGAGCTGCGAGTTCCAGAACGGCAGCGAGCGCAGCGACAGACACGTGGATGTGGATGCGCTGCAGCCCTACATCGACGATGTGCTCGACCTCATCGAGTTTGCCAACGGCGACCCCGCCAAGAACAAGTGGGCCAAGTTGCGCGCCGACATGGGCCATCCGGCTCCGTTCAACCTCAAGTACGTGGCCATCGGCAACGAGCAGTGGGGCAAGATCTATCCCGAGAACCTGAAGCCGTTTGTCGATCAGGTGCGCAAGAAATATCCTGAAATCCGCATCATCGGCTCGAGCGGTCCCAACTCCGAGGGCAAGGACTTCGAGGAGCTGTGGCCGGAGATGCGCAAGATGAAGGTGGACCTCGTCGATGAGCACTTCTATCGTCCCGAAAGCTGGTTCCTGGCTAGCGGACCGCGCTATGACAACTACGACCGCAAAGGTCCGAAGGTGTTCGCCGGCGAATATGCCTGCCACGGCCGCGGAAAGAAGTGGAACCACTTCGAGGCAGCGCTGCTCGAGGCCGCCTTCATGACGGGCGTGGAGCGCAATGCCGACGTGGTGGAGATGGCCACCTACGCCCCGCTTTTCGCCCACATCGACGGCTGGCAGTGGCGTCCCGACCTCATCTGGTTCGACAACCTGCGCTCCTTCCGCTCCTGCAGCTACTACGTGCAGCAGCTTTTCGCCCACAACAAGGGCAGCAACGTGCTGCCGCTCACTTGGAACGGCAAGCCCGTGGAGGGCATCGAAGGACAGCTTGGCCTCTTCGCCAGCAGCGTCTATGAGAAGTCGGACAACAGCATCATCCTCAAGGTGGTGAACACCAGCGAAAAGGAGCAGCGCATCAACGTGAATCTGAACGGGCTGAAGAAAGGCGCTTATGCCGCCACGCTCACGACCTATACGGCCGACAACATGGATGGAGAGAACACGCTGGACGAGCCCACAAAGTATGTGCCGACCACCAGTCCCCTCACGGTCAACGCTCCAGCACTGCCGCTGACGGTGGGTGCCAAGAGCTTCGTCATGGTCAAGATTCAGAAATAAGCCCCGCATGGTCCTCCCGCTGGACCTGACGCATACAGCAGTCCCGCCCGCCCCATCGAGAGATGGCGCAGGCGGGACTGCGCATTTCGGGCACAGACAACGTCCCGTCCCTTTCTTGCAGCATCCGACAAATATCCGTCAAGGCGCAGCCGGAGAAGCGCGCAAACGATGCCGAAGCAGCTTGATAGTGCAGGAATCCCGCACCGAAGACGAACAGCAAAGAGCAGCATAGCGCGCATTTTCCGTGCGCCGCGCGCCACGCTCCGACCTCCATTTTCTTACCAGAGAATTCACACGAAATAACAGATGAAATTTTGCAGTCCGCCACAGATTTGCTAACTTTGTAGCACCTTTTGGAACGCCATGTCCCAAAGCAATTATCAAATCTCAAGAAACAGGAAACAAGGCTGCCGGAACTCCTCAGCAGAGCAGCGTGGAAATTCGGCCATCCGCACCGGTGCATAGCAGGTAAAGCGCACGGAGCATTTCTTCATTCAGCCCAAAAGAACCCATTACAATACACTTCAGAACATGGAAAAAAGTTATTTGCAGATTGCCCGCGCGGCATACCAGCCCAAGCTTCCCAAAGCACTTCAGGGCGCAGTAGCTGCCAAGGAAGGCAAGCCCACACAGTCGGTAGGCAACCAGGAGGAGATTCAGCAGCTCTTCCCCAACACCTACGGCATGCCCGTGATTGAGTTCGAGTCAGGCGAAGCCGCCCAGCTCCCCGCCATCAATGTCGGCGTCATCCTCTCCGGTGGCCAGGCCCCGGGCGGACACAACGTAATCTCCGGCCTTTTCGACGGCATCAAGAGCATCAATGCTGACAGCCGCCTCTATGGATTCATCCTCGGTCCTGGCGGTCTGGTTGACCACAACTACATCGAGCTGACCAGCGACATCATCGATGAATATCGCAACACGGGCGGTTTCGACATCATCGGTTCAGGACGTACGAAGCTGGAGGAAGTGGACCAGTTTGAGAAAGGTATCGAAGTACTTCGCCAGCTCAACATCAAGGCACTCGTCATCATCGGTGGCGACGACTCCAACACCAATGCCTGCGTACTGGCAGAATACTATGCTGCCAAGAACTACGGCGTACAGGTCATCGGCTGTCCCAAGACCATCGACGGCGACCTCAAGAACGAGCAGATTGAGACATCCTTCGGCTTCGACACGGCTTGCAAGACCTACTCCGAGCTCATCGGCAACATCCAGCGCGACTGCAACTCCGCACGCAAATACTGGCATTTCATCAAGCTCATGGGCCGTTCGGCCAGCCACATTGCCCTCGAATGCGCACTGCAGTGCCAGCCCAACGTCTGCCTCGTCAGCGAGGAAGTTGAGGCTAAGGACATGACGCTCGACGACGTCGTGACTTACATCGCCAAGGCTGTGGCCGACCGCGCTGCCGACGGAAACAACTTTGGTACCGTCCTCATTCCCGAAGGACTCATCGAGTTCATCCCCGCCATCAAGAAGCTCATCGCCGAGCTCAACGACATTCTGGCAATGGACGAAGCCGCCGAGGTCAGCCGCAAGGAGCAGATCGACTTCGTGAAACGTCATCTGAGCGAGACCAACCTCGCCATCTTCAACAGCCTGCCCACATCGGTGGCGCGCCAGCTCGCCCTCGACCGCGACCCACACGGAAACGTTCAGGTCAGCCTCATCGAGACAGAGAAGCTGCTGTCCGAGATGGTAGCCGACAAGCTCATCGCCTGGAAGCGCGAAGGCAAGTACTGCGGTAAGTTTGCTGCCCAGCACCACTTCTTCGGCTACGAAGGACGTTGCGCCGCTCCCTCCAACTACGATGCGGACTACTGCTACTCGCTCGGCTTCAATGCAACGCGCCTGATTGCCGCTGGCAAGACCGGTTACATGTCCATCATCAAGAACACGACAGCACCCGCAGCAGAATGGATTGCCGGTGGAGTGCCCATCACCATGATGATGAACTTGGAGCGTCGCAACGGCAAGATGAAGCCCGTGATTCGCAAAGCTCTCGTCGAGCTCGACGGCGCACCCTTCAAATACTTCGCCGCCAACCGTGAGGAGTGGGCCCGCCAGACCAGATACGTATATCCCGGACCCATCCAGTACTTCGGTCCGACGGAAGTCTGCGACCAGCCGACAATGACGCTCAAGCTCGAGCAGAACAAGTAAGAACGACACTACGCGCTGACGACAGCGCGTCCAAAGCGCAAAGGGGCGAGGCCACAAATGATTCGTAGCTTCGTCCCTTTTCACTTTTGGCCTTGTTGTCTCAGTCTTTCTTCCCTGTCGTTTCATACTTTTGACTGCGCTCATTTTCAATTTTGACTGCGCTCATTTTCAATTTTGACTGCGCTCATTTCAATTTTGACCGCGTTCGTCTTCAATTTTGACTGCGTTCGTCTTCAATTTTGACTGCGTTCGTCTTCAATTTTGACTGCGTTCGTTTTCAATTTTGACTGCGCTCGTTTTTGCTTTTGACTGCGCTCGTTTTTGCTTGTGATTTCGTCCGATTATGCTTTTGCCTGCGTCTGATTGTACATCACAGTAGAAACTCAGCCAGATTTGCAGTAGAAAGTCAGCCATATCCGTAGCAGATACTAAGCCACATCCGCAGCAGAAAATCAGCCACATCCGTAGCAGAAATTCAGCTATTCCCGCAGCAGAAATTCACCACACATGCCAAGCCAACGCAAGACCACAACAGCCAGAAACCGACCGGTGCGTCCCGCCACCCACAGAAAGGCGACGAAGCGCCGACGCCGTGCAGGCCGCCGACGGCTTAGCACGCGCCTGCTGCTGATTCTCATTGGCATCATTGGCATTCTCTACATCGCATTCCTCTACAAGGCCCTTGTCAGCCCCTATTCATTCCGCTGGAAGGCGCTCTACGGCGAGGTGACCTATCCGCCGGGCGAGGTGCGCGGCATCGACATCTCGCACTACCAGCAGAAAATCGACTGGAATGTGCTCCGAAATGCCAGCATTCAAGGTTCGCCGCTCCGTTTCGTGTTCATCAAGGCGACGGAAGGCACGGATCGATTCGACCCCAACTTCAATAGCAATTTCCACGCAGCACGTCGGAACGGCATTGTCCGAGGCGCCTACCACTTCTTCTCGCTGGGCAGCAGCGCCAGCAAGCAGGCAGAGTTTTTCTGCCGCATGGTGCAACTGGAGGAGGGCGACCTGCCTCCTGTTCTCGACGTGGAGACGGAGATCGAGCACATTGCGGGCTACGACGTCAACAAACTGCGGAGCGAAGTACTCACTTGGTTGCGCATCGTAGAACGTCATTACGGCGTCAAGCCCATCCTCTATACGGGCTACAAATTCCGCATGCGCTACCTTTCCGATGCGGCTTTCGATGATTATCCTTTCTGGATAGCGCACTACTACGTCGACAAACTTGCCTACAAGGGCCCATGGGCCTTCTGGCAGCACACGGATGCTGGGCGTATCGACGGCATCAAAGGCGATGTCGACATCAATCTATTCAACGGTTCGCTGGAGGATTTCAATCGCCTGCTCATCACTCCGGAGGTTGCCGACAGCATTTTCCAATAAACAGCCATCGCGCCATTCCTGCCTCTTGTCAGCAGAAATGGCGCGATGTTCATGACGCAACCCTTAGGATGCTTCGCCCGATGAGCGCTGTTGCACGGACGGCCGTCGGCCTTACAAAAGCCTGTCAGGGCCTGTCTCCCTGTTTCGTCGAGAGCGACGAAACAGGTCGAAGACGCTCACATCCGACTCATAAACTTCGCCTTGTCGACGATGAAGCGAATGTGCGAGCCCTCTCCGACGAGCGTCTCACCGTCGTAGGCCTGCACCCGGAAGGTTAGTTTCTTGCCTTCCTGCTCCTCCAGCACAGCTGTGGCCGAAATTGTTGCGCCCACAGCAGACGGACGCAGGTGCGTCGTGGAAATCTGCCCACCAACAGTCGTCGAGCCTTCCGGCAGCAAGTCTTCCGCGCAATTCATGGCGGCATTCTCCATCAGAGCGACGAGACGTGGGGTTGCCAGCACCGGCAAATTGCCAGAACCTTGCGCCTGAGCCGTGTCCTGTGCCGTAACGACAAACGTAGATGTATAGCTTTTCATAAGTCAGAATGTTCTTTTGAGTTTGATGATTTCCCAGCCTGCATGTGCACGGGGCTGCCCCGTTGTCGCAAACGACACACTTTCCAACTTCGGCGGAGCCTGCATGATGAGCGGCAGCAGGCATGTTATTTCGGTTGCTTCGTACGCATTACATCGAAAAGATAGTTGAGTTTCACCACAATCGTCGAATTGGCCGACCGGTCGAAAAAGCCTTTCTTCGAGTTGTCGTAGACGTCGGCCAGGCCGTAATAGTAGCGTCCTTCCAGCAGAAAGTGCCCGACGGCCGTAGAAAGCTCCACACCCAGTCCGGCCGTGATGCCGTAGTCGAAGAAGTGGTCCGGCTCATGGTCATACTGGTAGACCACTCCGTTGGGTCGCAGACTGACGTCCCACGGTTGCTGGCCGCCCTGATGTGTGGTGTTACCCAGCATGAAACCCACTTGTGGACCGGCCTCGAACAGGAATTTCAGGCCGCGTCGCTCCCTGCCCCATCCCATCTGCATCAGCATCGGAACTTGCACGTAATGGATGTCACGCGAATAAGTGTTGCCGCTGCCGTCCTCAATCAGTTCCTTCCAGCCCGCGTTGGCATAGTTCACCTCCAGCTGCACGCCGCAGATGGCCGTGAAGTATTTCTCGCTGATGTAGCGCATGGTCGCACCGAATGTCGGCGCAGACTTCATCGACTGCTTGATGGTGGGCGTGAAGCTCATGCGGTTCATCATCCAGCCGGCGTTGAAACCGAACGCCAGCTCGTTGCGGCGTTCGCCCACCTGAGCCCGCAACAAAGAGGGCATGGCAAGGCTCACGACAAGGAGGAGAAGGGAAAGAGAACGTTTCATGGAGACAGGCTCGAGGAGAAAGGATGACGGTTCGGGAAGAGGGATTGGCCGTGGTCGGCGGTCAGAGCCGACGCAGATTCATGTACTGGTTGACGAACCCGTTTGTACCGCCGCCCGTGCTGAAGTCGAGCGGATTCTGCAAGGCCGGAGCCGAAACCTTGTCGACCTGCTCGAGGAAGTTCGTTCCCTGCTCGAAGAGTGCGGAAAGGAAATAGATGCCGACGTCGTAGCCGAGGAGTCCGAACAGCGGAACGGCCTGGAACTGGCTGCGGCGGAAGGCTGCCTCGAAGCGGTCGTTGAACTTCCGCACGGCGGCTCCCTGCGTGTCGGTGAAGAATGTCGAGTAGAAATAAGCGTCGTATTGCTGCATGCGCGTCTTGTCGGTCGTGCTGAACGTCTGCCACTCGGGATGGCCAAAGATGGCGATGCGATAGTCGGCATCGAGCGACGAGTTGCTGTTGAGGTAGCTCACCAGCTGACGGGCCGCGCTCTGCGAACTCGACGAGAGCACAATCACGTTCTGGCGGTCGGTGCTCAACATCGAGCGGATTTGCGACATGTCGCCGATGGGCACCTGGTGATTGCTGATGCCGGCCGCACTGAGCGCTTCCTTGAAGCCGACGATATAGCCCGGCTTGTCGTCGCGGTCGCCGGCATGGCAGAACACGACGTTCGCGTCGGTGCCGTAGTGCGAGATGAACTTCTTGTACACCTGCGGATAGAGGGTCGACGCCAACGTATTCACCTGGAAGGTGGTCGGCGCATTCTCCGTCACGAATGACCTCGTGCTGAAGGGCACCGCCAGCGGGATGTTGTGCTGCCGGGCAAAGCGTGAGAGCGGCGCGATGTTGTCGACGTCCATCGGACCGACAATCAGGTTGGCGTGCGCCAGCATCGGCATCTTGAGAATGCTGTCGATGGAGGAGGCCGACTGGCTCTTCTCGTCGTAGGCGTAGATATTGGCCGACATGCCGCGCGCCTTCATGTCGCTGACAGCCAGCAGGAAGCCTTCGTAGAAGTCGAGCATCTTGAGCGACTCCTTCGAAGGTTTCTCATCGAGGGCAAACGGAAGCACCACGGCCACATTGTAGACCGTTTCCAGTCGCTTCTTGCGGGCCTCGGCCTCGGCCAGACGCCTCTGCTCGGCCTCGGCCGCCAGCCGCTTCTGCTCCTCGCGCTCCCGCATGGCGGCAATCTCAGCCTTCGTGTAGGGAATGTTGAGCACGTCGCCCTTGCGAATCTTGTCGCCCTTGATGTCGGGGTTCAAGGCCTTGAGCGCCTCTATCGTGATACCGAACTGCAGGGCGATGCTGTAGATGGTCTCTTTCTTGCCCACGGTGTACACTTGCTTGATGTCCGTGCGCGGGTCCTGCGACGTGCGGGCCACAGCCGGCTCACTGGCGCGCACGCTCGTTGCGGCCGCAGTCACCTGCTGCGCCTGCGCTGGGCGCGCCTCCACCACGGTCGGGCGCTTGGCCGGCACGGCAGCGGTCGTGCCCGTTGCGCTGGTTTGCGTCCCCGTTGCAGCCGCCGCCTTTGCCTGTGCGGCCGTTCCTGTGGCCGCGGCATTCGAAGCAGCGGGGATGGTCAGCACCTGACCTGCCAGCAGCGAGTCGCCCAGCTGCGGGTTGGCACTGCGCAACTGGTCGACGGTCAGCCCATACTGACGGCTGATGGAATAGAGCGTCTCGCCGCCCTGCACCTCATGGCGCGTGGCGCGCGACTGCGCCCCCACATGCATGCTCAGCACAAGGGCTGCAAGCACGCACAAGAGTCTGATTCTGAAATTCATGTTCACTATCAGTTTGCTTGGAAACGAAATGCCGGCACGCCAAACGGCCCATTCCCGTCACAACGGTCGGGAACGTGCGCACGCGGCGTCGGCTTTCATGCTGCAAAATTACGCAATTCCCCGTGAACTGCAAAGGCAATCGCACTTTAACTCACCGCCGTCCGGCGTTTTTTCCTGAAATCCACGTCATATCCTCACCCCGTCCGCCTCCGCCCATTGCGCCGGCCCGACGCCTCCGCTTCGCCCCATCCGCAGCCCGCCCACCTTGGGCCGATCCTCTCCTCGCAACGAGAAGGCCTTCGTGATGCAACGAGAAGGCCTTCGTGAAGCGACGAGAAGGCCTTCGCACAGCAACGAGAAGTTCGTGACACACACCCGAGGGCGAGCCGCCGACGCCGCCGCAGCGTACCGCCCGAGGCCGTCAAGCGCGCAATAGGCAGAGGATGCAGACAGCGCAACCGCAGCGGGAATGACGCCGGAGGAAGTACGCAATGCACTCACCCTCAGCCGGCGCGGACAGCCCCTGCCAGACTGCCGGCGGACGGGCGACGGACCGTCAAGAGGCGGGCAACCCACTGACGTCGGGCCCGATGAGCGGCAGAGCAATGTCAGACGCGCAAAACCGAAGTGGGCAGGCAAAAACCATGAAACTTTTTACGTCAACCGACGGTCATCTCACATTATTTCGCTATTTTTGCAGTTCAATCCCAACACAGCATCCGGACACATGAGATACAGACAACCGAGCGCCTGCGGCCAGTGGCTCCGCCAGCTGGCAGCCACGTTCCTTCTCGCCCTCTGCGCCGTCGTCCCCCTCTCGGCGCAGACCGCCAACCCCACCATCACTTTCCATTCCACGGAAGAGGACGCCGACGTCACCCTCAACCCGGGCGACGCCCAGACCGTGGCTGCGCCCTGCGAGCTGACCTTCCGCGCCAACGTCGACACCGAAGGCAGCGCCTATACCAACTACACCTGCGAATGGCGGCTCTACCGCATCGACGAAGGCGAGGACAAAGCGCTCCTCACCCGCTTCGACCCCGACATGAGCTACACGCTCACCCGCAGCGGCGGCTACGGCGCCAAGCTCTACGTCACCTTCGTGAGCGCCGACGCCGACACCGTGGAGTATGAATCGGAAACCTTCAGCATCACCATTTCAGAGTCCAAGCTCACCTGTCCCGACGGTTTCTCCCCCAACGGCGACGGCATCAACGACGTCTTCAACATCGAGAGCCAGAGCATCGTGAAACTCTCCGGCGCCATCTTCAACCGCTGGGGAAAGAAGCTCCACACCTTCACACTCGACAACCTCCAGCAGGGATGGGATGGCCGGCAGGGGGGAAACTACGTGAAGGACGGCGTCTACATGCTCTCCATCGACGCCATCGGCTCCGACGGACTCCACTACAAGATCAAGAAAGCCATCAACGTGCTGAAGGGATTCAACGAGACCGACGAGACCACCACCTCCAACTGAAGCCATTCCGCACACACGACACGGCCCTCCGCCCCGACCGGAGCGGCCACACGACACAACACGCAGGACAACTCATGCAACAGCAATACATCGAAGTAGAGGGAGCACGCGTACACAACCTCAAGAACATCAACGTACGCATCCCACGCAACTCCCTCACCGTCATCACCGGCGTCAGCGGCTCGGGCAAGTCCAGCCTCGCCTTCGACACCCTCTATGCCGAAGGCCAGCGCCGATATATCGAGACCTTCTCCTCCTACGCACGCAACTTCCTCGGCGGACTCGAGCGCCCCGACGTCGACAACATCAGCGGCCTCAGCCCCGTCATCAGCATCGAGCAGAAGACCACCAGCAAGAACCCGCGGTCCACCGTAGGCACCGTCACCGAGGTCTACGACTACGTCCGCCTGCTCTATGCACGCGCCGGCACCGCCTACAGCTACGTCACCGGCGAGCCGATGGTAAAGTACACCGAAGACAAAATCCTCCGCCTCATCCTCTCCGACTACGAAGGCAAGGCCATCTACATTCTCTCTCCCCTCGTGCGCAGCCGCAAGGGACACTACCGCGAGCTCTTCGAGACCATGCGCAAGAAGGGCTATCTCCACGTGCGCGTCGACGGGCAACTCCTGCCCATCGAGCCCGACATGAAGGTCGACCGCTATAAGAACCACAACATCGAGGTCGTCGTCGACAAGCTCATCGCCACCGAGAAAGACACCGACCGCCTGCTCAAGTCCATTGACACCGCCATGAATCTGGGCGAAGGACTCGTCATGCTCATGGAGAAAGGCGCCAACGAAGGCAAGTTCTACAGCAAGCGGCTCATGTGTCCCACCTCCGGCATCAGCTACAATGACCCTGCGCCCAACAACTTCTCCTTCAACTCCCCCGAAGGCGCGTGCCCCCGCTGCAAGGGCTTGGGCGTGGTCAGCATGATCGACGAGGACAAGATCATCCCCGACAAGGCCCTCTCCGTGGCCGACGGTGCGCTCGCCCCGCTCGGCAAGGCCAAGAAGACCATCATCTTCTATCAAATCGAAGCCATCCTCCAGGCGCACGGATACAGCCTCCAGACGCCGCTGCAGGACATCAGCGAAGAAGCCGTCCACGAAATCATCTACGGCTCCGATCGCCGCCTGTGCATCAAGAAAGACAAACTGCACCTCACGTCCGACTATTTCTGCACGTACGAGGGCATCCCGAAATACATCCGCCAGCTGGCCGAGGTCGACTCTTCCGCCGCAGCGCAGCGCTGGGCCGAGAGTTTCGACCGCACCTGCACCTGTCCTGAATGCAACGGCGCGCGGCTCAAGCGCGAGTCGCTGCACTACCGCATCAACGGCTGCAACATCGCCGATGTCTCCAACATGGACCTGGCACAGCTGCACGAGTGGACCACCCACCTCTCGCAGCACCTGACGGCACGGCAAGCAGAGATTGCCGCGGAAATCCTGAAAGAAATCAACAAGCGCCTTGAGTTCCTCCTCAATGTCGGGCTCGACTATCTCTCGCTCAACCGTCCCACGGGCTCGCTCTCGGGCGGCGAAAGCCAGCGCATCCGTCTCGCCACACAGATCGGCACGCAGCTCGTCAATGTGCTCTACATCCTCGACGAGCCTTCCATCGGTCTTCATCAGCGCGACAACACGCGCCTCATCAACTCGCTGAAGGCGCTCCGCGACATCGGCAACACCATCGTCGTCGTAGAGCATGACCGCGACATGATGATGGCCG
Organism: Prevotellaceae bacterium UBA1391; assembly: GCA_002305265.1. Classification (GTDB taxonomy): domain Bacteria; phylum Bacteroidota; class Bacteroidia; order Bacteroidales; family Bacteroidaceae; genus UBA3839. The sequence goes on from DBQP01000022.1 coordinate 23,150, forward strand.
CCGACTATATCGTCGACATTGGCCCCGCCGCCGGCAAGAACGGCGGACAGGTGCTCTTCCAGGGCACGCCGGAGGAACTGCTCAAGGCCGACACCCTCACCGCGCGCTGGCTGCGCGACCAGGAGCAGATCGAAAGCCCCGACCCGTCGCAGCGATGGACCTATGAGGACGGAGAGCAGCTCACCCTCCACGGGGCCAGCGGCAACAACCTACGCCACATCGACGTCACCTTTCCGCTGGGCAAGCTCATCTGTGTGAGCGGCGTCAGCGGTTCGGGCAAGTCGACGCTCATCAACGACACGCTCCAGCCCATCCTCTCCCAGCATTTCTACCGCTCTCTCCGCCAGCCGCTCCCCTACGACAGCATCGACGGAATGCAGTATATCGACAAGGTCATCAGCGTCGACCAGTCGCCTCTCGGCCGTACGCCGCGCTCGAATCCCGCCACCTACACCGGCGTTTTCTCTGATATCCGCACGCTGTACGTAGAGATGCCGGAGGCGCGCATACGTGCCTACAAGCCGGGGCGCTTCTCCTTCAATGTCAAGGGAGGTCGATGTGAGGCCTGCTCGGGCAATGGCTACAAGAACATCGCCATGAATTTCCTGCCCGACATTCAGGTGCCCTGCGAGCAATGCCACGGCCAACGCTACAACAGAGCCACCCTGGAAGTGAGGTTCAAGGGAAAATCCATTGCCGACGTGCTCGACATGACCATCAACGAGGCCGTCGAATTCTTCGAGAATCAGCCGCAGATACTCAACAAAATCAAAGTGCTGCAGGAAGTCGGGCTCGGCTACATCCGGCTCGGACAGCCCTCCAACACCCTCTCCGGCGGCGAGAGCCAGCGCGTGAAACTCGCCACGGAACTCGCCCGACGCGACACCGGACGCACGCTCTTCATCCTCGACGAACCGACCACCGGCCTTCACTTCGCCGACATCCAAGCGCTCATGACCGTCCTGCGCCGCCTCGTCGACAAGGGCAACACCGTCATCGTCATCGAGCACAACATGGACGTCATCGCCCATGCGGACCACATCATCGACCTCGGGCCCGACGGAGGACGACGCGGAGGCCAGTTGCTGGCAACAGGCACGCCGCGCGAAATTGCCCGTCTGGGCATCGGACCGACCGCGCTCTACCTCCAGAAGGAGCTGCAACGCACGAGCAACATCTGAGCAACAGCGCCGTCGGACACGACCCAAGCGCTGCCGAGCACCTGCAAGAAGTGCCGCCGAAAAGCTGAATCCATCAACTTTTCGGCGGCACTTCTGCTGTTTGCGCCCAGCACGCGGAATGGAAAAAGAAAAACGAACGCACTCTTTTTGGAAAAAGACTGCGCCCGAAAATGAAAACGAGCGCGTTCGTTTGAAAAAGAGAAGGCCTTCGTAAACGAACACGAAGGCCTTCGTAAATGAACGAGAAGGCCTTCGTGCACGACTGAGCATGCCGGCGCCACAGGATGATGCGCCGCACGACTGCTGCTGAACACGCTGCTGATCGTCCTTCCCGTCAGCGCGACAGGTGGAGGTCGGTGGCCCGGGCCACTTCCGTACTCGTGTCGCCAATCCAACCGTTCTTCTGATTGAGCGAGGTGTAGACGCGGATGAAGTCCGCACCGGGGAGGCTGACAGGGTTGCCCTGACGGTCTACGGCCCAGGAGAGGTCGAAGCTGCAAAGGTCCACCTGCTCGTTGGGATGATTGTCGACATAGCCCCAGTCGAAGGCGTAGAGGATGAAATTGCGTCCGATGCCGCTCTCGTCCACCGAATTGCCGGGCAGCCGTGTGCCTGAGAAACTCAGGCTCTCACGCTCAATCCACGCGGGGAAATAGTCTTGGCTGTGATAGGAGTTCTTCGGAATGTAGCCCGTCTGGCCCTGGTTGTCCTCCCACGCGATGTAGACTGTGTCCGTCTGCATGTTCTTGCGGTCGGGGATGGGCGTATGCTCCGTGGGGCGGTGATAGGTGATGCTGTAGCCATGGACGGTGGCGGGATGACGGTAGGCGCTGCCGGCCAGCTCATACCATTCGTCGTCGTCGGGGCGCCCGTTCAGGTTGCGGTCGAAGGCCACTTCCACGATGCCCGGCTCTGCCGATCCGCCGAGGCGCGTCGGGTCCTTGGCGTCGGGGGCATAGTTGGCATTTCCTCGGATATAGAGGTCCTTCTTTCCAGGCACATTGACGATGGTGTGGTCGAAGCCGAAGACTACATAACCGCCGAACGCACCGAGCGTTATCATCTCGTCGGCCACGAGGCAGTCCTCTGCCTTCCGCCGCATGTCCTCGGCGTCGTCGCCCTCTTCGTAAAGCGGGAGCGTGTTGGTGTGCTGGCCCGGTGCGGGCATATACTCGAGCACACGCGACGTGAACGGGCTGTACTCCACGTTCTCGTGCGTGACATGGATATCCATGCTATGCGTGAAGGTCGTTCCCTCGGTGTCGATTTCCAGTCGAAGCGCGTGCGTGCCTTCCTCGGCGGAGAGGAAGATGAGCTCGCGCTCTGCGGAGAGCAGCGAGTCGTTGCCCGCCGCCGTCTGAAGCAGCCAGCGGTAGGCACTGCCCGAATAGCTGGGCTGGAGGCGCAGTTTGGACATGCGCGGAATGTAGTAAGCGGCCTCCAACCCGAGTGAAACGTAGTCGGACTCCCGGCTGCAGGCCACGAGAAGAACGGCGCAGAGCGCACAACAGACGATGCGGCGTGCGCCATGCAGGAATTTCCACGGCCCTTCGGCCCAATTCAAAAGACTGTTCATGCTGTTTTCAAATGCGTGTGTCGGAGGGCCGGAGCCCACCGGGTGTCTGGATGCGATGCGCAGCGGGCACGGAGTCAGCGGCGCGTCACGAAGCACATGGCGGCCGGAATGTCGCCCGTGCGCACGCTCCAAAGGCGCTCGCCGCGAGCAGAATAGCAATGGAGCTGCCCGCTCGACACGTAGTTCTTGGCGTCGGTGATATAAATTTCCCGCGTCACGGGATGGACGATGAGCCCATAGGGGATGGTGATGGTGCGCTCGGTGCCGTCGGTGATGAAGCTTGAGCTGACACGCTGCAGCGTCCGCGTGTTGATGATGCCGTAGGTGACGGTGTTGCGCTGCAGCTGATTGCTCCACCCGGTGCTGAAGTAGTAGAGACTGTCGCCGGCCATGCAGAAGCGGCTGCACGGAATGTCCAGCGTGTCGGTGAGCTCCATCTGTCCGTTCCGCCCGATGGGCCGGAGCACATGCAGGCGCGAGGGCACGTCCTCGTAGTCGCCCCGGCTGCTCACCCACAGCTTTCCCTCGGAGTCAAGACCCACCTGATGGAGGTTGAGACCGACGGCAATCTGGCGCACCTGACGCATCGTCGCGCGATTGACGACAGAGAGCATCTGGTCGTAGACGCCGGTGAGATAGCCGCCCGAGTTCGCCACATAGATGTTCTCGCCGTCGATGCAGATGCCGTCGGGCTGATAGCCGACGGTGCAGCGCGCCGTGATGCGCAGGCTGGCGGTGTCGACCTCGTAGACGGCACCGCGCACGGCCGTAGACGCTCCCGCCTGAACGGGCCCGACGTAGCTGGTGATGTAGGCCTTGCCATCGGCAAAGGCGATGTAGCGGCAGTTCGGAATGTCCACCTGCCCGATGCGCCGCCCCGACGCCACGTCCATCACCTCCACCTTGTTGGAGCAGTTGATGACGGCCCAGAGCCTGCAGCCATAGACCTGGATGTCGTTGCCCACGTCACCCAGTTCGAGGGCGACGTCCGGATTGCGCGAGGCGTAGATATTGCGGTAGTATTGGCCCGCGGCCATGTCGAGATAGTCGAGCGTCGACTTGTTGGAGCCCATGTTGCCCTCGTTGAGCAGATACATGCCGACAATGCCGCTGCGCGCGTCGACCGTCGTAGGCAGGCGCTCGGTTTCCTGCGGCACCACCACCTCGTCTTCCCGGCAGCCGACGCAGAGCGCCGCCACGAGGCCGCAGAAGGCGAGCGGGCGAAGAAATGACAGGCTGAATCGGTTCATCAGATATCAAGCGTTAGCGTGAAGCGGTAGTTTCGCTTCGGCATGGGATAATTGAGAATGACATCGTAGTCCTGGCTGAGCAGGTTGTTCACTTCGAACATGGCCCGCAGCTGGTATCCCTGATAGCGGAACGCGCGCTGGAGCGACACGTCGTTGGTGTACCAAGGCTGCGCGCGGTTGTAGCGGATGTTCTCTTGCTGGTTATACCGCTTGCCGGTGTAGATGAAGCTGTAGTTCAGGTTCCAGTCGCGCCAGGCGAGCTGCAGGTTGGCCGATCCGCTGTTCCAGGGGATGTAGGGTATCTGATCGCGATAGTAGGAGTCGGCTGGAGAAGTCACGTCGATGGCGTGCTGATAGGTGTATTGCACCCTCGCCCCGATGCTGAGCCCGCGCATGGGCTGGAGCTCGAGGCCCGCCGAGGCATCCACGCCCGTGATGTGGACACGGCCGAGGTTCAGCATCGTCCAGCGGAATTGCGCGCCTTTGGGATAGGCCACAATCTTGTCGCTGACGAAATTGCGGTAGCCGTCCACCTGCACTTCCCACTGCCGGAGCAGTCCGTCGCGCTGCGGACTCTTGTAGGCCAGTCCCACGTCGAACTGCGTCGTGCGCTCGGGACGGAGCAAGGCGTTCCCCACTTCCGTGTAGTAGAGATCGTTGAAGGTGGGCATGCGAAAACTGCGCTTGGCGAAGGCGCGCAACGTGAGCGGAACGCGCGGCAACGGATTCCAGCCGACGAAGAAGGCCGGCGTGAAGGCCGTGCGGCTGTCGGCAGCGTCGGAGCGTCGCGTGCGGTCGTCCACGACGTTCATCACGAGGCTTCCCTGCATTTTCAGTCCGCCGGCATTGTAGGCCGTGGCCACCGACAGGTAGTGATGCCAGCGCAGGGGGCGGGCAAAGCCGACGAGGTCGGCCTCCATCCGGTTCCACTGCACGTCGTAGGCGGCCGACACGTCCCATGCGTCGGTCAGGTTGTAGAGGTGCGCCGTCGAGAGATAGAACTCCTGCTGGCGATAGGTGTTGTCCACCTGCATCACGCTCGTGTCGTTGTTCTCGTAATGCGTGCGGTAGAAGGCGTATTTGCCGAGCAGCTGCGCATGATAGCGCGACGTGACGTCCTGCTGCCAGGAGCCCTGCACGAAGCTGTTGTTGTCGCCCAGCCGCTCGCCGCGCCGCCACACGTTGTTGACGATGGCACCGGGCACACCGCGCTCACTGGTGTAGTTGTAGGCTTTCAGCATCCACTTGCCGCCGTCGAGACGCCCGAAGAGCGCGGCCTCGAGACGCGTGGCGCGGATGTCGCCATTGCGCCGCGTGGCCGTCGTGTCGTACATCAGCACGCCCGAGTCGGCCGAGCGGCGCTTGTAGCGGAACTCATACTTGCCGCTCGAGCTCAGCCACTCGCCATTCACGCTCACCGACACCCTCGGCGAGAGCCGGAGCTCCAGCAGCGCACTCGGATTCACGAGGTCGAAGGAACCCGACTTGAAGCGGGCGCGCAGGTGATACTGCGTCGGCCCGTCGAACTCCGGCGTGCGAGTCCACATATAGATGCTGCCGGCCGAGGAGAAATCCTTCGCCGCCTGGAAGATCTGGCTTTTCTGTCCGTTGAACAGCGAGATGGCCTGCATGTTGTCGAGCGAGAACATGCCGAGGTCCACTTGCCCGTTCTGCGCATTCGAAAGCTGGATGCCGTCGTAGAACACACCCACGTGGTTCGTGCCCATGCTGCGGATGTTCACCGTCTTGATGCCACCCACGCCGCCGTAGTCCTTCAGCTGCACACCGGCGAAATAGCGCAGCGCGTCGGCCACACTCAGCGCGTTGAGCCGCTCGAGCGCCTGGCCCTCCAGCTGCTGCACGGGAATGACCGCGCGCGAGGTGCGTGCCGTCACGACCACCTCCCGCAGCCGGAGCATGCTGTCGGGAAAGACCGACAAACCTGCCCCCGCACCCGAGGCCACACCCTGTGCTGCCGATCCTGCCGCACAGAGCGCAGCAAGAGCGAGCAATTTCAGTCGTTGGAAACTCATGTCAAATCGTAATCTCATGAAAAGTGATGCAAAGTTACAAAAACAAATCCACACTGCCGCACATCCCAGTCCACAATCCCGCGGCAGCGCACCACCGCGAGGACTGCCGCTGCGCGCCACCGCAAGAATCGCCGCCCCGCGCCAAAACAGTCCCCACCACCGCTGCCCACACAGCCAAGAAGGCCTTCCCGACACCACACGAAGGCCTTCTCGCAGCTCCGAGAAGGCCTTCTTGAAAATGTCCACACAGAACCCTCACGCGGCGCAGACGCACCCGTCGCCGAATCCCGACGCCCACCCCCGACACCCGCAGCAGCCACCATCTGCGGCCGACGCACGGCAGCGCGGCAACGCAGCGCAGCGCCCACGCCGCCGGCAACAGCGGGAAAGGCATGAGAAAACGGGGACAAAGCGCACGCACATATCAGTTTTTTTGGCTACCTTTGCAACCGACAAGCAGGCCGCGCAGCCCGACCGACATCCGGCCGCGCCGGCAGACAAACGCACTACCACAGACAATTCCCTCCCGACTCATGATGAAGAAATGGATGGCAAGCTGCCTTGCCCTGATGATGGCAGCCATGGTGTGGGCTCAGACCGACACAACGGAATTCATGCGACGCCTCGTGGCCGTCGAAGGCGTGAGCCAAGTGCAGCGCCTCGAAAGCAACACCTACAAGGAGAAGTACGTCATGAAAATCCGGCAGAACGTCAACGGCGACACGACGGCCGACGGCACCTTCGGTCAGCGCATCATCGTCGGACTGAAAGGGATTGACCGCCCGACCGTGCTCGTGACCGAGGGCTACTTCGCACACTACGCCCTCCAACCAGCCTACGAGGAGGAACTCTGCCGCCTGTTCGACGCCAACGTCATCGTCTGCGAATACCGCTACTTCGCCGAGTCGGTGCCCCAGCCCTGCAACTGGGACTTCCTCACCGTCGACAACTCGCTGCGCGACTACCACCGTGTGCGCCAGGCCTTCGCGCCGCTCTTCCGCGGCAAATGGATGGCCACGGGCATCAGCAAGGGCGGACAGACCACGATGTTCTATCGCGCCACCTATCCCGACGACGTCGACATCAGCGTGAGCTACGTGGCGCCGCTCAACCGCGCCCTCGAAGACGGGCGCCACGAGCCCTTCCTCGCCCGCCAAGTAGGCAGCAAGGCACAGCGCGAGACCATCCTCAGCGCCGAGCAAGAGCTCATGCGGCGCAAGGCCCGACTGCTGCCCAAGTTCGAGCAGTACGCCCGCGAGAAGAACTACACGTACAGTCTGCCCGCCGCCGACGTCTACGACTACTGCGTCATGGAGCTGCCCTTCGCGCTCTGGCAGTGGGGAACGCCACTGACGGCACTTCCGGCGCTCGATGCCGACGACAGCACGTGGTTCGACTTCTTCGTGAAGACGGCAGGCCCCGACTACTTCTCCTGCCCGAGCGACTTCACACCCTTCTTCGTACAGGCCGCACGAGAGCTGGGCTACTACGGCTACTCCACCAAGGGACTGAAAAAATGGCAGAGCATCCGCACGCCCAAAGGCTACCTCCACCAGCTCATGCTGCCGGCCGAACTGCGCAACATCCGCTTCGACGACACCCTCTACCGCCGCACCGTCCGATTCCTCAAGCAGAATGACCCCAAGCACATCTTCATCTACGGCGAAATCGACCCGTGGTCGGCCAGCGGCGTATGCACCTGGCTGGACGACAGCAAGAAGCAGAACATGAAAATCTACGTGCAGCCCGGAGGCAGCCACCGCGCACGCATCAGCAACATGCCGGACGACATCAAGGAGCAAATCCTGTCAAGACTGACAGATTGGCTGAACGATTAGCCCACTGGCAGGCACGGCACAAAGTTTGTCTTCCTGATGTATCGGACCTGCATGTGCAGCCGAAACAAGACACAAACAGAAAGGATCAGCATGAACAACGACTATTCACAGAAAATATCACAGATACTGCAATACAGCCGTGAAGAAGCCGTCCGCCTGAACAACGACGTCATCGACCCCGAGCACCTACTGCTCGGCATCCTGCGCGACGGCGACAACAAGGTGGTCGACACACTCCGCGACCAATTCCACGTCGACCTCGGTGCACTCAAGAAAAAGATTGAAGACAGCATACGCGCCGAAGGAATCCCCTTCCAGATGATGAACCGCGACATCCAGATGTCGCCGAAGTCCTTCAACATCCTCCGCCTGAGCGTGCTCGAGAGCCGTGTCATGCGCAGCCCCGTGCCCGACGTGGAGCACCTCATGCTCGCCATGATGAAACAAGGCGACAACGGCGCCGCCAGGATCATGAGCGAAGAGAACGTTGCCTACGACCAACTCTTCTCCTACTTCTCCAAGACTTCGCTCACGCCGCAAAGCAATGTCGGATTCGACGACGACGAGGACAGCGAGCTCGACATGCCTCCCGCCTCGCGCGGAGGCCAGCAGGCCGCATCTTCCTCCACACGCACCGAACGGCAGAACGGGCAAGCAGGCACCGACACACCAGCCATCGACTCCTTCGGATTCGACCTCACCAAGGCCGCGCGCGAAGGAAAACTCGATCCCGTCGTGGGACGCGAGAAAGAAATCGAGCGCCTCGCACAGATCCTGAGCCGCCGCAAGAAAAACAATCCTGTTCTCATCGGCGATCCCGGCGTGGGCAAAAGCGCCATCGTCGAGGGCCTCGCACAACGCATCAACGAGCACAAAGTGAGCCGCGTGCTGTTCAACAAGCGCCTCATCACGCTCGACATGACCAGCGTAGTCGCCGGCACCAAATACCGCGGACAGTTTGAGGAGCGCATGAAGAGCATCATCGCAGAACTCAAAGCCAACCCCGACATCATCGTCTTCATCGACGAAATCCACACCATCATCGGCGCCGGCAACCAAGCCGGACAAATGGACGCGGCCAACATGATGAAGCCCGCACTCTCGCGCGGCGAGCTCCAAGTAATCGGAGCCACCACCATGGACGAATACCGCAAGTCGATCGAAAAAGATGGCGCGCTCGAACGACGCTTCCAGAAAATCGTCGTCACCCCGACAACGGCAGAAGAAACGCTCGAGATTCTCCACAATATCCGCGGACGCTACGAAGACCACCACAACGTGCGCTACACCGAAGAAGCACTCCAGGCCTGCGTCCGACTGGCGGAACGCTACGTCACCGACCGCGCCTTCCCCGACAAAGCCATCGACGCGCTCGACGAATCCGGCAGCCGCGTGCACATCCGCCAGATTCACGTGCCTAAGGAAATCGAGGAACAAGAGCAAGCCGTCGCTGAAGCCAACGCCAACAAGGAGAAGGCGGTGAAGAGCCAGAACTACGAACTCGCAGCCAGCTACCGCGACAGAGCCCGACAGCTCGAGACAGAGCTGAAGGAAATGCGCGCCAAATGGGAAGCCGAACAAAGCGAGAACCGCGAGACCGTCGATGCCGAGCACGTGGCCGAGACCGTCGCACTCATGACCGGCATACCCGTCCAGCGCATCGCCGCCGCAGAAGGAGCGCGCCTCAAAGGCATGCGCGGCGAGCTCAAACAGAAAGTCATCGGCCAAGACACCGCCATCGACAAGCTCGTCAGCGCCATCCAGCGCTCCCGCGTCGGCCTCAACGACCCCAACCGGCCCATCGGAACCTTCATGTTCCTCGGTCCGACAGGCGTGGGAAAAACCTATCTGGCAAAGAAACTGGCAGAGCAGATGTTCGGCACGACCGACGCCATTGTTCGCATCGACATGAGCGAATACATGGAGAAATTCACCGTGAGCCGCCTCGTCGGCGCACCTCCGGGCTACGTCGGCTATGAAGAAGGCGGCATGCTGACAGAGCGCGTACGCCGCCATCCTTACAGCATCGTGCTGCTCGACGAGATCGAGAAGGCGCATCCCGACGTCTTCAACATCCTCCTGCAAGTGATGGACGAGGGCCGCCTGACCGACAGCAACGGCCGCACAGTCGACTTCCGCAACACCGTCATCATCATGACGTCGAACGCCGGCACCCGCCAACTCAAGGAATTTGGCCGTGGCGTAGGCTTCGCATCCCAGCAGGGCGTGGATGACAAGCAGCTGAGCCGCAACGTCGTGCAGAAAGCGTTGAACAAACAATTCTCGCCGGAGTTCCTCAACCGCATCGACGAGGTGATTACGTTCGACCAGCTTGGCCTTGCCGAAATCAAAACCATCATCAATCAGGAAGTGGCACCGCTCATCCAGCGCGTCAAGTCGCTGGGCTACACGCTTCAGATTGACGAGGCCGCCAAGGAATTCATTGCGGACAAAGGCTACGACAAGCAGTTTGGAGCACGCCCGCTGCGCCGCGCCATCCAGTCGCATTTGGAGGACGGACTGTCCGAACTCATCGTCGAAGGACGTCTGAAAGAGGACGACATCATCGTCGCCCGCCTGAACGACGCCAAAGACAAGGTGGAGTTCGACATCCAGAGCAGCGCGCCCAGCGAGACGCAGAGCGCCTCGGAAACCGCCGCGGACGAAGCACCGGAGGAATAGTACCGCCGCCGGCAGACGAGCCGCAGACGTCCCCGCCGTCGTGCAGCCGCACCTCCAGCAATGCGCCGATGCATTCCTATAGCCAAACGAACGCACTTGAAAAGCCAAAAGAACGCACTTGAAAGGCAAAACGAACGCACTCGAAAGGCAAAACGAACGCACTCGTAATGCAAAACGAACGCACTCGAAAGGCAAAACGAACGCACCCGAAAAGCAAAACGAACGCACTCGAAAAGTCGTGCGAATGTACGCTAATAGCCGCGCAAATGCACGCCGATGGCTGCACCGACGCACTCGGGCGGATGGCCTGCGCCTGCCTTAACTAACGCAATGAGCAGTTTTAACTCCATGAAACGAGCAACTTACATCATTCTCACAGCTGTGGCAATTCTCGGAATCGCCACAGCTTATTCTGTTTTTGGCCCCGTGCTGAACCCCGACGCCGTGGCCTACATCTACATCGACGACGACGACACCGCCGACTCTGTGAACGCAAAAATTCGCGGCGTAGGCCATCCGACGACCTTGGCAGGCCTCTCGCTCATGCAGAGCGTGCTGAGCTACGACAGCCATGTGCGCAGCGGACGCTATGCCATCGAGCCCGGCATGTCGGCCTTCTCGATGATGCGCGATCTCCGCAACGGGCATCAGGCACCCCTCCACCTCACCATCCCGACGGCGCGGACGCTCGACCAACTGGCCGACGTGGTGTCCGAACGCCTCAAAATCAGCGCTGAAGACTTGCTCCGGACGCTGCACGACGACTCTGTCTGCGCCTCCATCGGATTCTCTCCCGCCACCCTGCCCGCACTTTTCATTCCCAACACCTACGAAATCTATTGGGACATCTCTGCCGACGACTTCATCCGGCGCATGAAGAGAGAGCACGACGCCTTCTGGACGGACGAGCGCAGACAACAGGCTGACCGCCTCGGACTGACCACGCAAGAGGTCACGACGCTCGCCAGCATCGTCGATGCGGAAACCACCTACGCACCCGAAAAACCCTCGATTGCCGCGCTCTATCTCAACCGCCTGCGCAAGGGCATGCTGCTGCAGAGCGACCCGACCGTCATCTTCGGCATCGGCGACTTCTCCATCCAGCGCGTCAAAGGCAACCACTTGCTTGACAATTCGCCCTACAACACCTACAAGTTCAAAGGTTTGCCGCCCGGACCCATCCGCATCGCTTCGATCGAAGGCATCGACGCCGTCCTCCATCCCGACAGCCATCCCTACCTCTACATGTGCGCCAAGGAAGACTTCTCGGGCAGCCACCGCTTCGCCACCACCTATGCGGAGCATCAGCACAACGCCCGGCTCTATCTCAACGCGCTCAACGCCCGCGGCATCCAATGAGCCGCTCCGCACCGACACTCCCCGCAGTCCTCACCTCCCCCATCCCGTCCGCCCCATGATCTTCTATTTCTCCGGCACCGGCAACAGCGAGTGGGCCGCCCGCCAACTGGCCGAACAGCTCTCACAGACACTCGTCAGCATCGCCGACGACATGCGCACGCCGTCCTGCCACCAGCTGGAGGCCGACGAGCCACTGGGCTTCGTCTTCCCCACCTACGCCTGGGGACTGCCTCTGCTGGTCGAGCGGTTCATCCAGACGGCCGACATCCGCGGCGTCGGCTATACATTCATGCTCACCACCTGCGGCGACGACACCGGCCGCACGGCACAGCAGTTTCGCACCGCGGCAGCCGCGAGAGGATGGAGCGACGCCTCCTGCTGGGCCTTGCAGATGCCCGAGAGCTACGTCTGCCTGCCCGGCTTCGAGGTGGACTCCGCAGAGAAAGAAGACCGGAAAATCAGTACGGCCAAGCAGCGCCTCGACGACATTGCCGCCGCCATACGCGAGCGGCAGCGCAACGTCAGCGACGCGCTGCCAGGCTCCTTTGCCTGGGTCAAGAGCCGCATGCTGCGCCCCGTCTTCAACGCGCTCCTCACGAGCCCGAAGTATTTCCACACCACCGACGCCTGCATCTCCTGCGGCCGATGCGCGCAGGAATGCCCGCTGCACAACATCCAGATGAGCACATCCAGCCCGTCGCGGCCGGAATGGGGCAGCAACTGCGCCATGTGCCTGCACTGCTACCACACCTGCCCCACCCGCGCCATCCGCTGGGGACGCATGATGGAGCACAAAGGACAGTATCTCTTCCAGCGACGCAAGAAGCGCTGAACACCCCACACCGCCTGCACATTCACGCCGCAACACGGCGAGCGACGACGAAAACGGCAGCAAATTCTTGGCCAATTGCCGATTTCTTCTTAATTTTGCAACGCTCAAAGGGCCTTGCCGGACGGCATTCCCACTCTGTCCGCCCCATGTCGCCCTTCTCCCGCAACGGCATCCACAGCCAGCCGTTGCCTATTTTGTCCAAGTAGAAGCGTGAAACTCATCGACTACATCAACAATCCATCGCTGCTCGACCGCACTTCCTTAGACGCGCTGCGGCAGCTCCTGACCGACTACCCCTTCCATCAGCCGGCCCGATTGCTCTATGTGGCCAATCTCTACCAGCTTCACGACCCCAGATTCGGCGAGGAACTGCGCCGGGCCAGCATCCTCGTGCCCGACCGTAAGACGCTCTTCCAGCTCATCGAAGGCCAGCACTACGACATCCAGGCCAGCATCAGCGAGGAAGAGCGGCAGCGCATCATGACCGAGGACGACGACCGCACCCTCTCGCTCATCGACTCCTTCCTCTCCACCCAAGTGGAAACCGAAGAGGCAGACGCAGCACCCACACAGCCCCACAACGTGCCCACCGTGGCCGACGTGACGTCGGACTACGCCGCCTTCCTCGCCCAGCAGGACGACCTGCACGACGCCGAGACCGCCGACAGCCAGCCCCGCATTGCCCTCAAAGGCGCGTCCTACATCGACAACTTCATCAACGAGACCGCCGGACGCCAGCGTTACGAAATCAACAGCGACGCGGAAGCAACTCCCCTCTACGACCCACTGCACGACATCGGAGCGCAAGACGACAACGACAGCGAAATCTACAACCAGCAGGTGGTCGACCTCCTCATCAAGCAACAAAAGTACGAGCAGGCAAAGGAAATATTGCATCGCATTTGCTTGAATAATCCAGAAAAAACTTCTATCTTTGCATCTCAGATTCAATTGCTTGAAGTGATCCTTGGCCAGCACAAGGCCCAGAACACCTGAAAAGCAGCCCTTCCCACCCCGCGGAAGCGCCCCCGAATCTCCAGCAACGCAATCAAAAAAACAACAAAAAATACCCTCAGACAGCAATGAATACACTCATCATGGTCCTCATCCTCCTCGTGGCAATCCTCACCATCGGCATCGTATTGATCCAGGAAAGCAAAGGCGGCGGACTCGCTTCCAGCTTCTCCAACTCCAATCAGCTCATGGGCGTCCGCAAGACAACTGACTTCCTGGAGAAAGCCACCTGGACACTGGCCATCGCACTCGTCGTACTCAGCGTTGCGTACGGCGCATTCATTCCCAGCAGCGACGCTGCACAACCAGAAGTCGTAGACATCGCAACTCCTACGGGCGCAGGCAACACGCAGACCTTCCCCACCGCCCCTGCCGGCGACGCACAAGGCGAACAGGCCCCCGCACAGCAGCAGCCCGCACAGCCCGCAGAATAAGCGACACCGTTACGACAGGCTCCCGTCCGCACACCGCACGAGCCCAACGAACACAACATACAATGCCGACCGTCAGACCGACGCGTCGGCATTTTCTTTTTCCGCACCAGCCAGTCGGCACCAGCCTCCCCGCACACGCACAGCCTCACGTCAGCGCCCATCCGCAGCCGACTGGTAGAAACGCACTCACCGACCCATCGCGTCCACTCCGCACATCCCGCCCAGCCCCTCCCCAGCGTCCTCTGCTGTCAAAACTCATCCGGAATAACAGATCCGCCCGCCTGAACCATCGCCGGCGCACCCTCACAGCCGCCGACCGACATTCCTCCCTACCAACTGCCGCAACGACGCTCACCCACCCCGCACCTCGCCTTCAGTCAATACCCGTCACCGACTCTTCTGCACTCCATCTTCCAGCCCACACGAAGGCCTTCTCGCATCCACAAGAAGGCCTTCGTGTTTCATCACGAAAGCCTTCCCAACCATGCAAGATGTGCACGAGACAAGGGTGACGAGGCCGCGCATCCGACACCAACGCGCAGCGCTCCAGAATAGCCGACAAAGCGCCACCGCGACTGCGGCAAGCAGAAGGAAACGGCCGACAGCCCGCCAGGACGCCCGCAGAGAGAGCAGCGCGCCTGCGGCGCACAGCGTCACAGCCAGCGCGCATCAGGCCGAGAGCGTCCGCACTGCGCCCAACAAGGCGAGCCGGCAGGCCAAGCCCACCACAGCGACGAGCTCCACCCGTGGAGGCCGCAGAGAATAACCGTAAAGGAAGCGCCACGCCCAAAAACAAAAAATGCACGGAAGTCGAGGCGCAGCGCTGACTTTCGGGCATAAAAAAAGGGGGTCATGTCCATCATTCGGACATCCCTCCGCCATCGGTGTAGAGGCTCTCCGAGGGAGAGTTCTCTACAAAAAGCATCTTGTTGAAAGCATCGGATGTTATCCGCGTCCTAAACAATCATTTCATGAGTGAAACGTTACTTAGCAGAACAGCGTACGTGATGAGTACTGCTGTCAGAATTGACATTACTTCAATCATACTTTTCGTCATTTATTTATGTAGTTACCTATTGAAAACTGTTTCGCCACATGCGCTCGTGCGGCGCGGTCAGTCTTTTCTGACCTTCAATCTATCATCTGTAATCGCTCTTACTGATCTTACCTATCGAAAGACTCTTACCTTTTACTTACCTTTGATCCTATCGAAAAGTGGTCGTTCCACTTCATTACCAATCTTACCTTATCCTATCGAAAGTGCGTGTATCCTGTTGCAAATCTTCGTACTCGCTAAACCTATCTTACTGATTAAACATTACCTATTCTAATATCTATCTTACCTTTTTCGTTATCTTTGTGTCGCAAGTGTTGCCTCGCGACAACCGGATGTTCATCTAATACCTATCGAGAGTGTGTTACCTGAATCTTTTTCCTTATTGCCAACCTATCGGAAGTCGTTGTATCCTGTCATCTTTCTTACCAGCTTTCCTACCGAAAGGAGCGTTACCTGTAATCTCTATTACCAGCTATCTACCGAAAGGGGTGTATCCTAATCAATCTTTGTTACCTGTGTCCGTCCCGCTGAATGGGCGACCGTCTGTTGCAACGCTGCACGTCCGGCGGAACGTCTTTGTCGAAGTATTACCTTCTGTTTGACGATGCATAGTTACGGACTTTCTCATTAACTGCAACAATAACGCCATCTTTTTTACTGAAATTAGGCTATTTGTTGATGTTAATCAACGTTTGTGCGGGTACACAGGCGAAAAACAGGCTTTTGTGTGCGAAAACAGCACTAAACAAATCGCTGTCGACACAGAATGCGATGCGGCTGCGGGAATAGCTTTCGAGGAAGTACCCAAATGCCTTCACAAGGGCGGGGCAAGGACCGATGCGGCGGCGGGAATATTCTGTAAGGAAGCGCCCTACTGACTTCACAAGGCCGGTGCAAGGACCGATGCGGCGGCGGGAATCACTTCCTCTGGGCTGTCGACAATGCACGGAGCCCCTGCCTGCTCGAGAAAAGCGCGCGTGCGGAATCCCCACGAGACACTCACGCAGGGCAGATGCGCGTTCTGAGCCGTCTGCAAGTCGACCTCGCTGTCTCCGACATACACGCATTCGGAGCGGTCGACCCCCAGCGCCGCCATCGCCGCCTCCACCATGTCGGGAGCCGGCTTGCGCCGGATGTGCGGCTGCTGCTCGCCGAAAGCCACTTCGATCCACTGTGCGAAGAAAGCCGCGTGCAGCTCCTGCACCGCCGCATTCAACTTGTTGCTCACGATGGCCGTGCGGATCCCCCGCTCGCGGCAAGCCTGCAAAAGTTCCGTGATGCCGTCATACGGGGCTGTCGTGTCGCGGCTGTGCTCCAGATAGTGCACACGGAAAGAGGCGAGCACGCGCTGTGTGATTGCCTCGGGCGTACCTTCCGGAACCGACGCCGCCACCAGCGCTTCGATGCCGTTGCCCAACGCAAGGCGAATTTGGTCCGTCGTCCGGACGGGCATGCCAAAGGCCGAGAGTGCATGATTGACGCTTGTCGCAAGATCGCGCAGCGTATCGAGCAACGTGCCGTCGAGGTCAAAAATCAAAGTCATAGGCATATCAATGAAAGATGGAAAAGCATTTGTTGTGAAAGAATGGAGGGATTACAATGGAAGATGGAGTTACTTCAATGGAAGATAGAGTGATTTCAATGAAAGATGAGGCGCCTTCAATGAAAGATGGAAAAGAATATCTATGAGAATTGGAAAGATTCTCGATGAAAGATGGAAAGAATGTCAACCCTGCAGAGGCGCGGACACGGCGGTCGAAACACGATTTGCAAGCAAGACGCAGGGCAACAGAAGACCAGAGCCATGCGCCGGTAAGGCGGGCGGGATGAATGAAAAAGGTCCGGACTGCACAGCGCGCAATCCGGACCTTTGCTGCGAAAACCTGGAGGAGGAAGTGCGGGAATGGCCTGTGGAGGCATCGTCACTTCTTCTTGGCTTTCAGTGGAGCGGGACCGTCGAGCGTCGGCACGACAGGAACGATGCGTCCTTCCTTGTCGAACATCATGCGGTCGATGCAGACCTCGCGATGAATGCCGGGACCCTTGTGGGGCTCGATGTAGTTTTTGTTGATGCGGTGGTAGACGATGTACCACTCATCCTTGCCGGGCACTTGCAGGACGGAATTGTGCGCCGGCCCATAGATCTTGAGCTCGGGGTTCTGAATGAGCACGATGGGCTCAGCAGCCACCTCGATAGGACCGAGCGGCGACTTCGCTGTGCCGTAGGCCACGTGGTAGTTGGGCGAGCCTGTGTCGTCGACGCTCCAGAGGAAATAGTAGACGCCCTTGCGGTAGATGACGTACGTTCCCTCGCGGTAGGCGTAGTCGCGCAACGAGCCTCCCTGCGGCGTGAGCACGGTGATGGTCTCCTTCTTCACGGTCTTCATGTCGGGCTCGAGCTCCGCTCCGGCCATATAACCGTTGCCCCAGTAAATGTAGGGTTTCTTCGTCTTCGGATCGACAAAGACGTCGACGTCGATCTGCTGTCCGCGTCCCACGGGGCTGTCGCTGATGATGGGCGCGCCGCTGTCGACGAAGGGGCCTGTGGGCGAATCGCTGACGGCCACGCCGATCTCCTTGCGTGTGCCGGCGTCGGCGGAGAAGTAGAGATAGTATTTGTACGTCCCGTCCTTCTGTCGCACCTCCTCTGCGGCCGGTGCCCAGAGGTTGCCTTTGGCCCATGCCACTTGCTCGCTCTTGGCGTCGAGGCAAACACCCTCGTCGGTCCATGTCTTGAGGTCGGAGGAAGAGAACACGCTGTACTGGTAGCCGCCCCAACCCGGCGTGCCGTCGGTGGTGGAGTAGATGTAGTATTTCTTTGTCTTGTTGGAGTAGAGAATCTCAGGATCGGCATGGAATCCAGGCAGGATGGGGTTGCCCCATGTGCCGTATTCCTTGAGCAGACGCTCCTTCTCGGCGCGCGTGATCGGAATGATGGTGCCGTGGCGGGGGGTGAACTTGCCCGTCGTCTTCGTGTCTTGAACAAACGTGAACGTCTTCAGGTCCTCGCTCTTGCAGAACTGGTAGTGTCCGTCGCCATAGCAGTCGTACATGATGATCCACGACTTGCCGTCGATGGTCTGGCAGACGCCGACGCCTTCCACGGCCTTCTGCGTCTGGTCGACGTTGCCTTCCACCTTGGTCCATTGGCTGCCCGGGCGCGTTCCGGGCGCATTCACGAGTGTCTTCGACGTCGCCTGGTAGATACCGCGTCCGCCCTCGCTCTTGTAGAAGAGGTGGTAGAGCTGGTCTGCGGGATTGAAGACGATGTCGCCGTCGATGGTGGCTGTGCCGCTGTCGAAGAGGTACTGCGGCTCGCCGATGAGGTCGGTGAAGTCGTCGTTGACGTAGGAGTAATAGATTTTGTCGAAGGAGCGATTGTCGCTGGTGCGCAGCGAGTAGAACACCATGTAGCGTCCGGCCTGCTTGTCGTAGATGGTTTCAGGCGCCCAGACGCGGATGACGTTGCCCCACTGCTTCGGATACTTGGTGGGGAAGTTGACGGCGGAGTGCGTCCAATGGATGAGGTCGGTGCTCTTCATCAGCACCAGGCCGCGGTTGGACGACCATCCGAGCGAGGACTTCATGTCGGTGACGACCATGTAGAACGTCTTTCCGTCTTCCCCGCGCAGAATGTGCGGATCGCGCACACACTGCGTGTAGGCGATGGTGTCGCTGCTGATGACGGGATCGCCGCCGTTGAGCGGAGTATAGTTGTAGCCGTCGTCGGAAAGCGCATAGCAGATTTGCTCTTCCCGAGGCGCGTTTCCCGTGAAGTACGTGAACAGATAGGCCACTTTCTCGTCCTGCTGCTGTGCCGAGGCACAGGTGAATGCAGCGGTAGCCAGAGCGGTCAATAGGATGTGTTTCATGCGTGTTGTATGAATTGATGTAGGTGCAAAGATAAGATTTTTTTTGTAGATAGCGCGGCTTTGACGCAGATAAAATGGATGGAGTGCGCAGCGAGCGCGCGTTTCCGACGGCTGTCCTCCACTGCAACCCAGGCGAGCCGCCCTCGGCGGCAGGCACAGCAACCGTAGCCATGCGGCATTTCCGCCAGCCACGCGACGCGCCGCCTGCCGATGGACGCTACGCCGCGTGGCCTTGTCCGGTGCGCCGCGTATGCATGGCCGCTGCGCCCCATTTTTTTCCTCGCCTCAAACGATTTCAATTTCCGCTTCAGTCGATTGCAATTGCCACTTCAGACGATTGCTATTTCCGCTTCAGTCGATTTCAATTTCCTCTTCAGTCGATTTCAATTTTCGCTTCAGTCGTTTTTCATTTTCGCTTCAGTCGTTTTTCATTTTCACTGAAGCGATTTTTTTTCGAGGCGCAGCCCGTTTTCGAGGCTGGCGAATTGCGAACGGCGCAGAGGCGGCGGGCCTGCGGAACGGCCTATCGCACACCGCCCTCCGGCAGCAGCGCGGCAGCGCGTCACACAGAAAGACGGGGAACAGCACTGATGCCGCTCCCCGTCTCCGGTTTGAGCCGTCCGACGCAGCCGATGCTTCTTGCCATCGGTGGTCGCGCTCGAAAAACTTACTTAAATACTCAATATATCTATTTCACATAGACCTTCTTCTGTGTACCATCGGCGTAGCGAACGATGTTCACGCCTGGCTGCAACGTCTGGATGCGGCGGCCGTCGATCGTGTAGATGGCCTGAACGGCAGCGGTGGCAGTGCGTACAGTCGTCTGCGAGATGCCCGTGTAGAGCGCGTCGGAAGGCTCCAGGCGCACGGCCACGTCGTCGTAGGCGAAGTAGGCAGGTGCGGCCAGTCCCCACTGGTTGTTCAGCGTGCCGTAGATGTTGAAGGAGACAGCCGTTACTTTGCCAAGGCTGCTGAGGTCAAATCGCTTCCAGTCGGTCACGATCTGATCGGCGCCTTCCACCAGCGAGAACTCGGCTCGGGTAGCCACTTCCTGTCCGTCTGCGTCGTAACCGACGGCCTCGATCCGCACGTAGTCGCCCTCTTTCGGCTGCGGACAGCCCACGCCGTTGATGACAGTGTGGAGGAAGTAGGTCGTGTTGTTCACCCACATGTGGTCGATGACGCGCGCCACGCCGTCCTTGAAATAGAGCGTGGGCAGCATTCCGAAGGCAGACTGGCGGGAGCCGAAGCCGTTATGGATGGCAAAGTTGTCGGAGCCATTGTGTCCCGCACCGCTGCGCACGTCTCCCTCTGCCGCCGCTGCATAGACGGTGAGCTGCTGCAGATAGCTGCTGTTGGCAGCCATGTCGCTGCTGCCGTAGTTCGAGATGGCGTGGCAACCGTTCCACATGGCGTAGCCGTAGTCGGCCGAGCCCACCATCTCATGCGCCAGGTTGGTGTTGTTGTCGTCGGCCCACCAGTAGATCTGGCTTTCGGCGCCCATGCCCGATGCGCCGTAGAGCAGTGCGTCGCCATACTGTGCTCCGGCAATCAGCGAGCTCCATCCGGACTGACCCGTTGCCTGGCCCGAACCGTCGCCCTTGTAGCTGGCGTCTTCGAAATCAAGCGTTGCGATGATGTAGTCCTCCGTCTGCGCCGCAGCGGGTGCAGCCATGCAGAGGAGCAAGAGTGTGAGAATCGTGTAGAGATGTTTCATGCTTTGTTGGTTTGATATGAGAGAATTAAACGGTTCGTCCGTCCGCCCTCCAACGAGACAAAGCATGGAAATGGTCACCCATCGCTGCCACCGCCAGTTGCAGCATCCGTCCGCACCATTATATATATGTACACATCCCACGATGGGGGTACATGGTGGACACGCTGACAACGCAACCTGACGTCTGCGGCACAACAAAGTGTCGGAATCCGCCCGCTTAATCCCGAGGAGGCTTCTTGCGTAAACTGTGCATCTGGCAGGTCTTCTGACTTCATCCTCAGGCAGCTCGTCTTCCCAGGCCATAGCGAACTGGCCCAGTGACATGCGTTGGCTGCCCCTTGAAAAAAGGACTCACAGCATCGGGTAATGTTGCAGATTTCCACTGCATTCCCATCTTAGCTCCCCGCGCCGAACGAAGATACGGCGAATCGGGAGAACCAAATGCATGTGCAAAGATAGGCAATATATCTGGATTGCGCCGCACGTTCCTCGGAAAAAAACTTTGGCAGACAGAAAAAAACCATTAAATTTGCATGCAACATTCATACATTTCCCATCGTTCATCACGCCAGACAAATATGATCATCATCGGCATTGGAGGCGGAACAGGCTGTGGCAAAACCACCGTCGTCCGCAAAATCATCGAGTCGCTCCCCGACGGCGCAGTATCCGTCATCCCCCAAGACTCCTACTACAACGACCAGACCGAGCTACCGCTCGAGGTGCGCAAGCGGACCAACTTCGACCATCCCAACGCGTTCGACTGGCCCCTGCTGGCCCACCAGATCGCAGAGCTCAAGCAAGGACGCTCCATCGAGCAGCCCACCTATTCCTACATCACCTGCACCCGGCTTTCCGAGACCGTGCACGTCTCGCCCAAAGACGTCATCATCGTGGAGGGCATCATGGCGCTCTACGACAAAGAGCTGCGCGACCAGATGGACCTCAAGATCTACGTCGACGCGGGCCCCGACGAGCGCCTCTTGCGCGTCATCCAGCGCGACATCGCCGAGCGCGGACATCCGCTGGAGATGCTCATCGACAAATACCGCAACACGCTGAGGCCCATGCACGACGAGTTCATCGAGCCCACCAAGCAGTACGCCGACATCATCATCCCCAACGGAGGAAACAACGACCGCGCCATCGCCATGATGCAGATGTACATCCGAGCCGAGCTGGGCCTCACACGCAATGGTCAGGAAGGCATTCCGGAGGAGGACTGACAGGCGCGCCGCCACTCCCGACGCACGGATTCATTCCATCAGCACAGGGGTCTCAGACCGCCCCACACGCACCCAAAGATTCCTGGCCGCGCAGCCGACGCTCGTCCGCTGCGCGCCAGGAATCTCTTTTTCCCGCCGCGCCCCGGCCCTGCCAAGCCTTCCACATATCATACTGCCTGTGCCTCCCGCCGAACTGAAACGAGTGAAAAAAACACCGCTCAGGCCTCCCCAACCACGTCTGCGCATTGCGAAAATGTGAAAAAACACGCATTTTGTGTTCGCACACACGCATTTTCCTTAATATTTTTTGCAGCATTTTACAGAAATTCGTAACTTTGCGGCGCAAAAAGGATAGAACTTTCACAAAAGTTGCTTTTCGAAATCACTATTTTGTATTCTTAATTTATAGGTATTATGTTGCAGGAAAAAGCAGGAAACATTGCCGGTCTTATCTGGAACGCCATTTCTGAGGCGAACGCCAGCCTGACCTACAAGCAGATCAAGAAAGCCACCAAGCTTGCCGAGAAGGATTTCAACCTCGGGCTGGGCTGGCTGCTGCGCGAGGACAAACTTGCCATCGAGGAAACCGGCGACGAGAAGGATCCCTACGCCTACTCGCTGAAGTAATTTTGGAAGAAGCACACCGACGCATGCGACGACGGATGTCGGCCCACATGCACGCCCTTCTCGACAGACATCGTAAAACGCACATCTGGCCCGACCGGATGTGCGTTTTATGATGTCCGGCGCCCAACTTCATCCAATCAGCCACGCACCGCTCCCGACTGCGAGCACCACAGCCCGCACAGTCGGGAAGCGCGGCGCAGCCCATCCCGTGGCGGCTCCGAGCCGGTCCGCGCTTGCCGGCACCATTGCAGGCCGGCACGCAAACAGCCAGCCGCCTGCGCCCCAACCGCCATGCGCAGAAGGCAGAAGCGACCGACGGAGACCTGCGACCGCGCCCTCAACGGCGGTTTATTGATTCTGAAGCCGTTTCAGTTTGGCCACGTCGTGAAAAGTATGTAATTTTGCAGCCCGACAACATTCCGCGCCCCCCTCGGCGGCGCCATCATCCATCCCCACTTCCGCCCGCTCCACCATGGCAGTTATCAAGAAAATCGTGCTCACCGGCGGTCCCTGCGCCGGCAAGACCACAGCCCTCGTCCGTCTCATCGACCATTTCTCCAACCTCGGCTACAAGGTCTACACCATCCCCGAAGTGCCCACCATCTTCCTCCAGGCCGGCATGTACTACCTGACGAAGAATGCCGACCTCTTCTATGAGGGCGAGCTGGCCACGCTGCGCATCCAGCTCGACTTCGAGGACCACTTCATGCGCATGGCCAAGACGCACGACGAACCCGTGCTCATCATCTGCGACCGCGGCGTGATGGACATCTCCGCCTATATGGATGCGGAGCTGTGGCAGCGCCTGTCGAAGGAGGTGGGCCTCACCACGCAGCAGCTGCGCGACGAGCGCTACGACGCCGTGCTCCACCTCGTCAGCGCGGCCAACGGTGCGGAAGAATACTACAACGTCACCTCGAACACGGAGCGCACCGAAGGCATCGAGCTGGCCCGCACGCTCGACAAGAAGGTGATCGACGCCTGGACCGGCCATCCCCACCTGCGCGTGATCAACAACCACGACGACTTCAACGCCAAGATCCACCGCGTCATCAAGGAAGTCTCCACCATCCTCTCCCTGCCCCAGCCCATCGAGGAAGAGCGCAAGTACATCGTGGAAGTCATCGGGCCGCTCCCCGACAGCATCGAGAGCGACCTCGTGCAGACCTACCTCAGCGGCGACCCCGGCAGCGAGATCCGCCTGCGCCAGCTCACGCTGAACGGACGGAAAGTGTATGTGCACACCACCAAGAAGCGGACCTCGGCCTCGGAGCAGATCGAGACCGAACGCCAGATCAGCGCCAACCTCTACAACAGCATGCTGCAGCAGGCCGACCCCTACCGCCAGACCATCCACAAGCGCCGCAACAGCTTCATCTGGGAGGGCCAGTATTTCGAGCTCGACACCTACCTCACGCCGCGCACCGGCCTCGTCATCCTCGAGACGAAAGGCATCACGGAGCAGGAGTCGGTCAAGTTTCCGCCCTTCCTCCGTGTCGTCGAGGACATCACTGGCCGCACCCAATACTACAACTACAACCTGGCCCTGCGCGGCTGACCCCCTCCGCCGCCACTCCGCCTCCCTCGGCGCGCGCCCAAGACGGCCGCCCAGCCGCCACGCCCATCATCGGCGGGCGCACCTGACCCCTTCCTCAGGTGCGCCCGCCGCTGCGTTGGGGCCCAGCCGGACGAAGCACCCGCCACACCACCAACCCGCCCGCAGCGCGCCTCCCCGCCTCCCGCGGCCCGAGCACCCATCCACACGAAGGCCTTCTCATCCCGCCACGAAGGCCTTCGTGCAGCGCCGAGAAGGCCTTCGCAGTGATGCCCCCGCCAGCCGGTGCCGCAAAAAGGCTGGCGCCATGCCGCAACAAAGCAGCCACCCGCGAGGCCGGAGGCGCAGCATTTCCACCACCGCAACGGCGTCGCAGGAGCCGAAAGACAAAAAAACCACACAGCAAAGCGCAATTTTCCAGCTCTGCGGGAAGCAGGTTTGGTGAAAAAAACGTAACTTTGCGACCGGAAAGCGCACCGCCCTGCCCCGACGCAGCCGCAGACAAGCCGTTTTTCCAGCCATTTTTTCCACTTTCAAAACAAAGAACCAGAACCACATGGACGACTATCCGGCGAACTTATCCAAGCGGATCTAAAGGTTCGAGGCACTGAATCTTTACCCGCACCCCTTCAGCATCCATCGCCCGCAAGGGCCGATGAAGACTTTTTTTCAACCGTAAAGATTCACACTGCCAGCCACCCCATCGTCAGACGGCTCCGCAGCCTGCGCCACGCCCGCAAGCGCCACGCAATGCTGCCCTGCACGCCTCCGGCCGGCAACAACCCTCAAATCGAACCCACTCCACACATGCGTTCTTTCTGGAATACCAAAGGCGGCATCCACGCCATCGACCAATGGCAGCCAGGCTGCTGGGTGCAAGTCACCTGCCCCGTTGAAGACGACGTCGACTACCTCGTCAACACCCTCGGAATGCCGGACTACTTCATCACCGACGTGGCCGACACCGACGAGCGCGCACGCTACGACCTCGACGAAGGATGGCTCATGATCATCCTCCGCATACCGCACATGAAGACCATCAACTCGCGCGCTCCCTACACCACCATACCGCTCGGCGTCGTCATCAAGGACAACATCATCGTCACCATCTGCGACCAGGAGACGCGGATGCTCATGGACTTCGTCAATCACCAGATGCGCCGCGCCGAAGGATTCTCCGACGCCGCCGACCTCGTCTTCCGCCTCTTCCTCAGCGCGTCGGTGTGGTATCTGAAATATCTGAAGCAGGTCAACGGACTCATCGAGAAGGCCAAGCGCAAACTCGGCGCGCAGATCGACAACCAGGACCTCGTGAGCCTCTCGCGCCTGCAAGACTCGCTCACCTATTTCGCCACGTCGATCCGAGGCAACGAGACGCTGCTCTCCAAACTCAAATTCCGTCTGCCTGTCGACGAACTCGACGCAGAACTCATCGAGGACGTCAACATCGAGATGAACCAGGCGCGCGAGACTACCGCCATCTACACGAACATCCTCAACGCCACGATGGACACCTACGCCAACGTGATCAACAACAACATGAACAGAGTGATGCGCCTGCTCACCTCGCTCAACATGATCATCATGTTCCCGACGCTCATCGCCTCCCTCTTCGGCATGAACCTCATCAACGGCATGGAACGCTGGGCGTGGGGCTTCCCTGTGGCCATCGTCATCTCCATCCTCAGCACCCTCTTCGGGCTCATGTGGTTCAAGCGCAACCACTGGCTCTGAGCAGCACACGACACACGGGCCGGGCCTGCCACCAAGCGCCCGCCCCCTACACACACCATCACCCACACACCATGAGAATCCTCCTCCTCGGCGACTATTCCAACGTGCACTGGACGCTGGCCCAAGGGCTCCGCGCCTGCGGCCACGAGGCCACTGTCGTGAGCGACGGGGACGGCTGGAAAAACTATCCGCGCGACATCGACCTCAAGCGACGCTCGCTCCGGCCCGCCGACACGCTCCGCTACTACCTGCGCTGCTGGCACACCCTCAGTCGCTTGCGCGGCTACGACGTCGTCCAACTCATCAATCCCGTCTTCCTCGACCTCCGCGCCCAGCGCATCCCGCCGTTCTACCGCCTGCTGCGCAAGCACAACCGGCACCTTTTTCTCGGCGCCTTCGGCATGGACCACTACTGGGTGAAGACCTGCCTCGACGGCACCACCTTCCGCTACAGCGACTTCAACATCGGGCCGCACCTGCGCACCGACGAGCCCTGGAACAAGGACTTCATCCGCGACTGGCTCGATGGCGAGAAGACGCAGCTCAACATCGACATCGCCAACGACGCCGACGGCATCATCAGCGGGCTCTACGAGTACGACCGCTGCTATCGCCCCGCCTTTCCCGACAAGACCACCTTCATCCCCTTCCCCATCGACTGCAGTCAGCTGCCCGCCCACCGGCCCTACACGCCCGGCAGCCCCATCCGCTTTTTCGCAGGCGTGCAGAAGTCGCGCTCCGCCTATAAAGGCACGGACATCATGCTGCGCGCCCTGCGCCGCGTGCAAGAGAAACATCCGCACAGGTGCGAGATCGTGCAAGTGGAGAACGTACCCTTCGAACAATACAAGCAGCTCATGGCCGACTCCGACGTCATCCTCGACCAGCTCTACAGCTATACGCCGGCCATGAACGCGCTGCAAGCCATGGCGCAAGGCCTGATCGTGGTGGGCGGCGGAGAGCCCGAGAACTACAGCATACTGGGCGAGCAGGAGCTCCGACCCATCGTCAACGTCCAGCCCGACGAGGAAGACTGCTTCCGCCAGATGGAAGACCTCGTGCTCCATCCTGAGCGCATCCCCATCCTTAGCCGCCAGAGCGTGGAATACATCAAGCGCCATCACGACCACATCCGCGTAGCACGGAGATATCTGGATGCGTGGCAAAAGGCAATGGATTAGGCCGTCAAGAAAGAGACGGGTGAGCGGCAAGAACAAGGGATTAGACAAGGGTATTACAGTTGGATGCGCGGCAAAAGCAATGGCTTAGGCAATAGGGAAAATTCTATTGCCTAAGCCATTACCTTTTACACGTGGCCATGATCTTAGATTTGTGGCAGTACACGGCGCATCTGAAGCCGAATCAGCCCAAGAAGGACGCCTCATCCTGTGCCAGCAAAGACCGCAAGGCTGCAGCCACGACGTCGACCTCCTGCTCCGTCAGCACAGGGCTGATGGGCAGACTCAGCTCCGTCCGCGCCCAAAGTTCGGCATGCGGAAACGAGAGCGATGCATATTCGGCGTATGCCTTCTGCTGATGCAGCGGCACAGGATAGTGAATGAGCGTCTGGATACCGCAGTCCGCCAGCGACTGCTGCACGCGGTCGCGGTGGCGCACGCGCACCGGATAAATATGATAGACGCAGTCGGACGACATCGCACCGCCAGCAGCAGGCGGAAGCTGCAGCCCATTGACACCGGCCAGCAGCACATCATAACGCTGTGCCAGCGCACGCCGGCTGTCATTGTCAGCCACCAAGCCACGCAACTTCACGCGCAGCGCAGCCGCCTGAAGCTCATCCAGCCGGGAGTTGAAGCCCAGCTGCTCATGAACATACTTGCGCCTCGCGCCATAATTGCCCAGCGTCCGCACGTAGTCCGCGAGGCGATCGTCCGATGTCGTGACGGCGCCTCCATCGCCCAGCGCACCTAAGTTCTTGCCCGGATAGAAGCTGAACGCGGCCGCGTCAGCCAACGATCCAGCCATCGGCTTGCGCCGGCAGGACACGTCGGACGCACTTTCCGAACGGCTGGGATGCGCCTCCGCAGCACAGCATGCGTCGTTCGCATGGCCGCATGCGCCGTGCGCCTGGCATGCGTCTTCCAGCACTTTCAGTCCGTGGCGTGCCGCCAGCTCATTCACAGCGCGCATGTCGCACACCCGGCCGTACATGTGAACCGGAATGATGCAGCGCGTACGGTTGCTGACGACGGCTTCCGCCGACGCTACATCCAGCAACGCGTCGTCAAGACGGCAGTCGCAGAAAACGGGACGGAGGCCGATGCGCGACACCGCGAGCGCAGTGGCAACGAATGTGTTCGCCGGCACGATCACCTCGTCGCCGTCGTCCCATTGCTCCAAGTCTTTCCATGCCTGCAGCACGAGCGTCAGCGCATCCAGTCCGTTGCCCACACCGATACAGTGCGCGACGCCCACAAATTGCGCAAACTCGCGCTCGAAAGCGGCCGTTTCCTGCCCATGCAGATACCAGCCGCTGCTGACGACACGCTGCATGGCGCGCTCCAGCTCGTCGCCATAGCGCGCATTCACCGCTTGCAGATTGAGAAAATCTATTGGTTGATGCTTCATGATCGTATGTTCGGGATGCACCTCCGTCAATTCCAGGACGCATGCACGTCGTTTTCGGGATGCATATTTTTCATATTGAGCCCGCAGAGATGAAACAGCCTACATGCAGATGCGACTCACGAAGCCTGCCTGCATTGAATAATTGAAATGCCTTCAAAACACGGCACAAATTCATTACAATGGCGGCCGGAGCGCAAGTGCAAATCACGCGGAGCGCGAATGCAAATCACGCGGAGCGCGAATGCAAATCACGAGGAGCGCGAATGCAAATCACGCGGAATGCGAATGCAAATCCTGCAGAACGCGAATGCAAAACCATCTATTATCGGCTTGAACATCCGTCGGCTGCGGACGCAGTGCCTCCGCGCTGCACTGGCAAAATCATGTCTCTGCGCCCACAAATTTAGCAGAAAGCAGGCGAACGGCCAAATATCAGTCCACTTTCTTTGCCATCTACGAAAATAACGCTAACTTTGTCTGAACACCCAAGCCAACGCGTTCGCAAGCTAAAAACCCCGTGCCTGCTAGTTAAAAACAGTGCGCCTGCAAGCTAAGAGCGAAGCGCCTGCAAGCTAAGAGCGAAAAGCCTGCAAGCTAAGAGCGAAGCGCCTGCAAGCTAAGAGCGAAATGCCTGCAAGCTAAAAGCGAAGCGCCTGCAAGCTAAAAGCGAAATGCCTGCAAGCTTCAGACAATGATTTTGCAGACTCGAGGCAAAACGTTTGCAGACAAAGGCCAACGCGTTTGCTGTATCAAGAAAGAAACACCACACCCAACCACACGAAAACATGATGAAAGGCATCAAGACCGTGGGCCTGGCGAGCGATCACGCCGCCTTCCCACTCAAGCAGTTTGTGAAGAAATACCTCGAAGAGAAGGGACTTCCCTACAAGGACTACGGCACCTATTCGGAGGAGGCGACGAACTATGCCGACTATGGCCATTTGCTGGCAGAAGGCATCGAGAGCGGCGAAGTCTACCCCGGTGTAGCCATGTGCGGCTCCGGCGAGGGCATCAGCATGACCCTCAACAAGCATCAGGGCATTCGGGCCGGCCTGAGCTGGATGCCTGAGATCGCACACCTCATCCGCCAGCACAACGACGCCAACGTGCTGGTCCTGCCCGGTCGCTTCGTCGACGAGGAAACGGCGCGTAAGATTCTCGACGAGTTCTTTGCCACCGACTTTGAAGGTGGACGCCATCAGGCCCGCATCGACGCAATCCCCATCAAGTAAAACACATAAGCTACTACTGAAATGAAGAAAACACTCACCCTTCTCCTGCTCGCGGCACTTCCCCTGCTCGGATTTGCGCAGAAGCCGAAAGGCACCTTCGAAGCGGGGGACAAGACTTTCCTGCTCAACGGCCAGCCCTTCGTCGTCAAGGCAGCCGAGCTACACTACCCCCGCATCCCGCGCGCCTACTGGGAGCACCGCATCAAGATGTGCAAGGCGCTTGGCATGAACACCATCTGCCTCTACGTGTTCTGGAACATCCACGAGCAGAAGGAAGGACAGTTCGATTTCACGGGCAACAACGACGTTGCGGCGTTCTGCCGCCTCGCCCAGAAGAACGGCATGTACATCATCGTGCGTCCCGGCCCTTACGTCTGTGCCGAATGGGAGATGGGCGGACTGCCCTGGTGGCTGCTCAAGAAAAAGGACATCCGCCTGCGTGAGGACGATCCCTACTTCCTCGAGCGCGTGGAGATCTTCGAGAAAGAAGTGGGCAAGCAGCTTGCTCCGCTCACCATTCAGAACGGTGGCCCCATCATCATGGTGCAGGTGGAGAACGAATACGGCAGCTACGGCACGAACAAGCCGTATGTGGCCAAGGTGCGCGACATCGTCCGCAAGAGCGGCTTCGACAAGGTGGCGCTCTTCCAGTGCGACTGGTCGAGCAACTTCACGAACAACGGTCTCGACGATCTCATCTGGACAATGAACTTCGGCACCGGCGCCAACATCGACAATCAGTTCCGCCGCCTCAAGGAATTGCGCCCCAACTCGCCCCTGATGTGCTCTGAGTTCTGGAGCGGATGGTTCGACAAATGGGGTGCGCGCCACGAGACGCGCAACGCCAAGGACATGGTGGCGGGCCTCGACGAGATGCTCTCCAAGGGCATTTCCTTCTCCCTCTACATGACCCACGGCGGCACGTCGTTCGGCCACTGGGCCGGCGCCAACTCTCCCGGCTTCGCGCCCGACGTGACGTCCTACGACTACGATGCGCCCATCAATGAGTATGGACAGGCCACGCCGAAGTTCCACCAGCTGCGCGAGATGATGACAAAGTACAACGACGGCAAGAAACTGGCGCCGATTCCCTCCATGCCCGCTCCCATCATCAGCATTCCGAAGTTTGAGCTGAAGGAGTTCTCCTCCATCCTCAACGGCCTCGACCCCACCCTCGCCGTCGCCGCGCCGAAGCAGGGAGGCATCATGACCTTCGAGGAGATGGACATGGGCTGGGGCAGCATGCTCTACGTCACCCAGTTGCCCGCGATTGCCGCACCCAGCCTGCTCTACGCCGAAGTGCACGACTTTGCGCAGGTCTTCATCAACGGCCGCTACATCGGCAAGATCGACCGCGTGAAGAATGAGAAGAACCTCACCCTTCCCGCCGTGAAGGAGGGCGACGAGCTCGCCATCCTCGTCGAGGGCATGGGCCGCATCAACTTCGGCCGCGCCATCAAGGACTTCAAGGGCATCATCGGCGACGTGACCCTGCAGACCACCATCGGCCAGACGGAAATCACGCTCAAGCCGCAGGCGTGGACCCATGTCGCACTGCCCGACAGCTACGCCAAAGCCACCGACGCCTTCCGCCACAACAACGGCCAGAGCCGCCCGGGCGAGAACATCCTGAGCAAGCTCGACGCCAACGACCTCACGACCAAGCCCGGATACTACCGCGGCACCTTCAACCTGACGAAGACGGGCGACACCTTCCTCAACTTCGAAACGTGGGGAAAGGGCCAGGTCTTCATCAACGGCCATGCCATCGGCCGCTTCTGGCGCATCGGCCCGCAGCAGACGCTCTACGTGCCCAGCAGCTGGCTGAAGAAAGGGCAGAACGAAATCATCGTGCTCGACGTCGTCGGCCCGCAGCAGGCCGTCGTGTGGGGACAGGACAAGCCCGAGCTCGACAAGCTCCAGCTTGAGAAGAGCAACAAGCACAACAACCCCGGCGACCGTCCCGACCTCAACTCCGCCACCCCCGCCTACGCAGGCTCGTTTGCCACCGGCAATGGCTGGCAGACCGTGAAGTTCGCCCAGAACGCCAAGGGCCGCCTGCTGTGCATCGAGGTGCTCAGCAACCACAACAACGCGCAGCCCACCGCCGTGGCCGAAATCTACGCGCTCGACGCCAGCGGAAAGCGCATCAGCCGCGACAGCTGGAGCACGCGCTACGCCGACAGCGAGGAGGAGAACGGCAACCACACCGGCGACAAGGCCTTCGACCTGCAGGAGTCTACCTACTGGCAGATCGTCAGAGGCTCCGACTTCCCGCACCTGCTCGTCATCGACCTCGGCGCCGAGCAGACCGTCAGCGGACTCGAATACATCCCGCGCGCCGAGCAAGGCGCGCCCGGCAGCGTGAAGGAATTCAAGGTCTACCTGCAGTAGTCACTCCCTTCCGCCCACCATCCCCATCTCAGCCCGGTGCATCCCTTCCGATGTGCCGGGCTTTTGCTTTCCTCCTCCCGCACCGCCGCCCGTCGACATGCCGCCAGCGGTCCATCCGCCCCTCGCCATCAGAACGTCTGCGCGCCGCTGCCGCCAAGTCAGAGCGTCATCGTCCTCCGCGCACGAAGGCCTTCGCGCAGCATCGGGAAGGCCTTCTCAACGCCTCGCGAAGGCCTTCTCATTTCTTTCCCGACGAAAGCTGGGCTGTGCTCCGGTGCGGTGTAGCGCCACTCAAAGCGAGCCGTCGCCCCTCCCCGCGTGCCGCATACGACGGCTGGCGGCAGGGCGCGCGGCTGCGAACCATGCGCCTGCAGCGGCAGACGGAGGCAAAAAGAAAGCGCGGACAAGGAACAGAGCGTTCCTTGTCCGCGTTGTCTGTGGGCCGTGCAGCTGCTTGGGCTGTGCCGTCTGCTGCGCGAGCGGTCGCAGTCTTTATGCGCCTGGAGAGATTGCACCCGAGGGGCAAGCGTCTACGCAAGTGCCGCAGTCAATGCATGTGTCTGCGTCGATGACATATTTGGTGTCGCCTTCAGAGATAGCGCCCGTGGGGCATTCGCCTACACAAGAAGCGCACATCACGCAGTCGTCAGAAATTACATGAGCCATAAATCTTTACTTTAGAGGTATAAAAAATAGTTGTGAATGTTTCTCAGTGTTTAAGCGCAGCAAAGATAAGACAAAAAAGTGATACGGCGAAAGGAGCAATCAAAAAAAATGTTTCCGCATGATGTTTTTCTCTTTTATGCAATAAAAACCAGTTTATTTCCGTTACTTTGCAATAGTACAGGACCGACGCACAAAGCCGGCGGCGCCCGCATCGAGGCCCGTCCGCCACGCGTGCGCTCACCCCGGCAGCCACCGCCCGCGGGCCGCCCGCCGGGCCATCCATCCGAAGCAAGAAAGACAAAGGAATGAAATCGCATGCCCAATCCCCATACTCCCCCAGCTGCTGGCGCAGCCTCTGCGCATGGCTGGCGGCCGCCGTGCTGATGCTCTCGGCCACTGGTGCCGGGGCACAGACGCGGAAGGTGATGAACCGCCCCTACGTCGACCAGCGCCGGCTTCACTACGGCTTTCTGGCCGGCTTCCACATGCAGGATCTGGAACTTCAGCACAACGGATTCACCGACGCCGCAGGCAACCAGTGGCATGCCGACGCAGGCAGCTACGAGCCGGGCTTCAGCGTCGGCGTACTGGCCGAGCTGCGCCTGAACGAGAATTTCTCGCTGCGCGCCATCCCCAGCATGCACTTCGGCACGCGCAACATGACCTACCACAACGCCCTCAACGACGAGGAGCAGCGGCAGACGCTCAAGTCCACCTTCATCTCGCTGCCGCTCAACCTCAAGTTCGCCGCCGAGCGCTTCAACAACTACCGGCCCTACCTCGTGGCGGGCATCAACCCGATGTACGACCTCACCGTGAAGAAAGGACAGAACTTGCTGCTCAAAGCCTTCGACTGCTATCTGGAGGTGGGACTCGGCTGCGACTTCTACACCCCATTCTTCAAGTTCATCCCCGAAATCAAGTTCGCGTACGGACTTGCCAACGTCGTCGACAAGAAACGTCCCGACCTCACCAATCCCGAACAGCTCATCTTCACCAACAGCATCGACAAGGGACGCTCGAAGATGATCATCTTCACCTTCTATTTCGAGTAGTCCACCCCCGCGGCAGCCGTCGCAAGGCCGCGCCACCGCAATTGCGCAGGCAGGCCCGCACGGCACGGCAGGCGGAAAGAAACCACCCAACAGGCCCGGCAGCCCCATGCGGCCGGCCATCGCCCCATGAAATACTCCATCATCATCCCCGTCTTCAATCGTCCCGACGAAGTGGACGAGCTGCTCGAGAGCCTCACGCAGCAAACCCTGCCTGCAGACGACTTCGAAGTGATCGTCGTGGAGGACGGCTCCGAGCGCGACTGCCGCGAAGTGGTCGGGCGCTATGAAGACCGGCTCCGCATCCACTACCACGTGAAAGCGAACGGCGGCCCTGGGCCCGCCCGCAACTTCGGCGCCGAGCAGGCCACAGGCGACTACCTGCTCATCCTCGACTCCGACGTCGTCCTGCCGCCCGCCTACCTCGCCTCCGTCGACGCCGAGCTGGCCGCCCATCCCTGCGAGGCCTTCGGCGGACCCGACGCCGCCCACGAGAGCTTCACGCAGATGCAGAAAGCCATCAGCTACGCCATGACCTCCTTCTTCACCACCGGAGGCATCCGCGGCGGCAAGCAGAAGCTCGACAAGTTCTATCCGCGCTCCTTCAACATGGGCGTACGACGCGACGTCTACGCCGCGCTGAGGGGCTTCTCCCGCATGCGGTTTGGCGAGGACGTGGATTTCAGCTACCGCATCTTCGAGCACGGCTACACGGCCCGCCTCTTTCCCTCCGCATGGGTTTGGCACAAACGCCGCACCGACCTCGACAAATTCTTCAAGCAAGTGTTCAACTCCGGCATCGCCCGCATCAACCTCACCAAGCGGCATCCCGGCACGTTGAAGCTCGTCCACCTGCTGCCGGCCGCCTTCACCGTGGGCGTCATCGCGCTGCTGGCCGCAGCCATCGTGCTGCGCCTGCTCAACGCCGATGCGCCACCCGCCGCCTCCGTCCATCTCTGGCTATGGCCACTGCTGCCCATCCTGCTGTTCATCGTCCTCATCTTCGTCGACGCCACCCGCGTCAGCCGCTCCCTCGTGGTGGGCTTCCTCGCCATCGAGGCCGCCTTTGTCCAGCTCATGGGCTACGGCCTCGGTTTCCTCAAAGCGTGGTGGCAACGCTATGTGATGGGCCGCAGCGAGTTCTCCGCGTTCGAGAAGAACTTCTACGATTAGTCCGTACAAGCCCCTCCGGCAGCGCGCCGCGACATCTGGCCGCAGCCCCATGCCAACCACCAGGCGCAGCCAGGCCCACGCCATCCTCCCCCCCGAAACGACCACCTTGCCGCGACGCCCTGCGCGACGCGCAGCCCACCCACCTTCCAGCCGCACCACCATGACCGAACTGCCAAGCTCACAGGAGGACTACCTGCTCTCCGAGACACTGTATCACGACGCTGCCGCCGACCATTCCACGCCCAACGGACGTGCCATCAAGGAACTGGCAGCAGAAGACAGACCGCGCGAGAAACTCCTCGAACGCGGCGCCGAGTCGCTCTCCAACGCAGAGCTCCTGGCCATCCTCATCGGCAGCGGCACACGGAAGATGAGCGCCGTCGAGCTCATGTCGCGCATCATGGCCGACTGCGACAACAAACTGGTGCTGCTCAACCGCATGTCCGTGGAAGACCTGATGGCGTACAACGGCATCGGAGAAGCCAAGGCCATCACACTGAAAGCAGCCAGCGAGCTCGGCAATCGCCGCTCGCTGGAGTCCGTCAGCCGCGATTTGATGAAGTTCGACTCGTCGGCCGATATCTACGCCTATATGCGTCCGATCCTGCAAGACCGCGGACATGAGGAGTGCTGGGTGCTGCTGCTCAACAACAGCGCGCGCCTCATCAAGCGCAAGCGCATCAGCACAGGCGGGCAGACGAGCACGCTGGTCGATGTGCGCATGGTGATGAAAGCCGCCTTGCTCGCCGAAGCCACCTCGCTCATTCTGGTGCACAACCATCCTTCCGGCGCATCTCGTCCGAGCCGCGACGACATCCAGCTGACGGAAAGGGTGCGCGACGCCGCCCGCACATTGAACCTGACGCTGCTCGACCACATCATCGTGGCCGACGGCGAATACTACTCCTTCAGCGACGAAGGCAAGCTGTAAGCATCGGCTTGCCAGCTGCACGAAGCGGCGGCGGCGCACCACCAGACTTTGCTGATGCCGCCTCCCCTCCTCTGGGTGGCTATCTGCATCACCCTCCGTGGCTATCCGCATCACCCTCCTACAGCGTAAGCGGCTCACCGCAGCAACCCATTGGTTGCCGCGGCGAGCCGCTTTCGTCTGAAAACCACAGGCGCTCCCTGCGCCTTTCTTCTCCCGGCACGCGGCAGAAGGCGCCTTTCCAGCAGGCTACGGTATCAGCAGGCTGGAGTCGCCATAGCTGAGAAAACGGAAGTCATGCGCCAGTGCATAGTCGTAGATCCGCCGCCAGTCGCCGCCCACGAAGGCGCTCACCAGCAGCAGCAGCGTAGACTGCGGCTGATGGAAGTTCGTCACCATGCGGCGCACGATGTGGTAGCGATAGCCCGGAGCGATGATGATTTGCGTGGAGGTGTGCAGCGCCGCCAGCTGGTGGCGGTCGAGATACGTCAGGATATTTTGCAGGTAGCGCATCGTCAGCGCGTCGGCCTCAGCCTCGTCCTGCGGCGCTGCCGCATCCGCTTCGTAGGGTTCCCACTGCTGTACGTGCAGTTCGTCCTCGCTCAGCTCCATCGAGCGGTCCAACTTGCGCCCGATGTAGTATAGGCTCTCCAGCGTGCGCACGGAGGTCGTGCCCACCGCAATGGCGCGCCCATTGTGCCGGAGGAGCTTCTCGATGGTCTGCCGGCGCACGACGATGAACTCAGAATGCATGGTATGGTCGGCAATTTCCTCGCTCTTGACGGGCTTGAACGTGCCGGCGCCCACGTGCAGCGTCAGTTCCTCGCGGTCGATGCCGGCCGCGTCAATCTCACGCAGCACGCGCTCGGTGAAGTGCAGTCCGGCCGTCGGGGCAGCCACGCTGCCCTTGATTTTCGAATACACCGTCTGATAGGTCCGCAGGTCGCTCTCCTGCGTCTCGCGGTTGAGATACGGCGGAATGGGCAACTCGCCCACCGCGTCGAGCACCTCGGCGAAGCTCACGGTGTCGTCGTTCCAGCAGAAGCGCACGCGGTGGTTGGTGCCGTCGTTGCCCGGATGCGAAGCCGGCTCGGCAACCGACGCCTCCTCTGCCGGCGCAAGCGGCAGGCGCTCCGCGGTCAGCCGCAGCGT
This sequence comes from Prevotellaceae bacterium UBA1391, assembly GCA_002305265.1. GTDB lineage: Bacteria > Bacteroidota > Bacteroidia > Bacteroidales > Bacteroidaceae > UBA3839. The sequence continues at coordinate 60,323 of DBQP01000022.1, forward strand.
CTGTCCCCTCACGACAATCTCGCGCGACAGCACGCCGCTCTTCCAGCGCTTCAGGTTGCCCACCATGCACAGCCACTCCACGCTGCCCGTGGTCGAGAAATTGAGCTGATAGTCGAGCGGCGAGAAAGGCTCCATGCAGAAGATCTCGATGAGCGCTCCCGTGTCCTTGCGGAAGTGCATGCGCGCCTGGATCACGCGCGTGTTGTTGAACACCATGAGCGAGCCATCGGGCAGGTAGTGTGTGATATGCGTGAACGTATCCTCGATCACCTCGCCATGGTGGTAGACGAGCAGTTTGCTGGCATCGCGCTCCGCCAGCGGAAATTTGGCGATGCGCTCGTCGGGCAGTGGATAGTCGAAATCGGCAATCTGGATATGCTTCGGAGAGTTTTCCTGAGTCATGAGATGGGAATATTGGGAGATGGCGGAAGCACAAAGCGCACTTCCTTGAATTCATAGCGGCGCAGCTCGCCCCCGCGCGTGCGGAGCAGCAGATAGCCGGACGGTTCGATACCCTCGATGCAGGCCTCGAACGCGCCTGCGGCATCGGCAAAGGGATGGAAACCCGAGCGACGGTAGAGGTGCTGTAGGTAGAGGCGGCGCACCTCGTCGGCCCCGCCCGCGCGCAGCAGGTAGTAGAGGCGCGCGAAAGCCGACACGATGCGGACGAGCAAGGCGTCGCGGTCCAGCTCATCGCCGCCGCACACCTGGCGCAGCGAGATGGGGTTGGGCGCACCGCTCACGAAGTGGCACTGATTGACATTCACGCCGGTGCCGATGACCACCGTCTCGAGACGCCCGCCCTTCAGTCCGCATTCCATCAGCGTACCACTGATTTTGGCGTCGCGGAAGTAGATGTCGTTGGGCCACTTCACGCTGAAGTGTGGCGCCAGCGCCTCGCCAGCCGTCTGCCGGAGCGCCTCGCACACGGCCAACGCGATGCACTGGCTCAGCAGGAACTGCTCCGACGGCCGGAGAAAGGAGGGGCGGCAAAGGAGGGAGAACGTGAGATTCTGCCCGTCGGCCGACTCCCACACATTGCCTTGCATGCCCCGCCCCTGCGTCTGCGCATCGGCCGAAACCAGCGTCAGGTCGGGCCAGTCGGCTCCCTCGGCCAGCTGCTGAAGCACGTAGCTGTTGGTGGAACCGACGCGGTCGAGGCGGATATGTAGGGCGGGAAGAGGCTGCATGGCGTTGTCGGGCGGCAGAGAGTACGCATGCTGCCAACCGGCTGCAAAGTTACGGATTTTATGCGACACAGCCAGCGCCTCACCTTCCAAATCGTCGGGCCCCTCCCCTGCCGCACGGCGCAGCCCGGCGGCAGCGCGGACAAAAACTTGCCCACGTCGGATTTTTCCTTTACCTTTGCTCCCATGAATCAGAATCAGCACACCGACACGGCCACCGACGAGCGCTTCATGCGAATGGCACTGGCCGAGGCAGCCGAGGCACTGGCGCAGGACGAAGTGCCCATCGGCGCAGTGGTCGTGGCCGACGGCATGGTCGTCGGCCGCGGACACAACCTGACGGAGACGCTGCGCGACGTGACGGCACACGCCGAGATGCAGGCCATCACGGCGGCCGCCGCGAGCATCGGCGGAAAATATCTGGACGCCTGCACGCTCTACGTCACCGTGGAACCGTGCATCATGTGCGCCGGCGCCATCGGATGGAGCCAGATGGGACGCATCGTCTATGGCGCGCCCGACCCCAAGCGCGGCTTCCAAACTTATGCGCCCCGGGCTTTCCACCCCCGCGCCAGCGTCACGCAGGGCATTCTCGAGGAAGAGTGCGCGCAGCTCATGCGCGACTTCTTCCGCCGCAAGCGCTGACATCACCGGCCACCGCCGCCGGCGTTGCTACCTCCGGCACACTTCAACAGAGAGAAGCACCCACGCCACGTGACGCGCCACACCGCACGTTGCTCCATGCAGCGCGTCGTCAGCACCTCATCACGAAGGCCTTCGCGACTCAACACGAAGGCCTTCGCAGCGCCCCACGAAGGCCTTCGCGTGCGCCCACCGGCAACGCGCCACACCCACGGGCACGGCTGGCGGCGCACGCCACGGCGAGGCATCATCCGCATTCCGACGCCACCACGGCGGCCGTCCAGCGTCCGCGCCCGCCCACAGCGGGCCACAGACACCAAGCAGGCAGCGCGGCCCACTTCCGAGAGTGGGCCGCGCTGCCTGTTGCTGCATGAAAGGGGGAAGAGTCGCCGACTATCGCTTCGGCTCCTTCACCTCCTCGAAATCGACGTAGGAGCCTTCGTCGTCGCCGAAAATCGGGCCCGACGCATCCTCCTTCGGCTTGCGTGGCTTCGATTCCGACGCGCCGGCAGCCTGCCGCGAACGGCCTGCGCCCGGCGCCTTGCGTCCGAAGAAGTCGTTGATATTCAGCCCACCGGTCACGCGCTTGAGCACGCGCATCAACACCCACCAAAGGATGACGCGGCGGAAGTAATAGGCCAGAAGAAGGAGTAGAAGAAGGACAAGTATGAAGATTTCCATGCGGGAGGAGGATCAAGAAACGAAAAGAGAACGACCACTGGCATGCGGTCCGGCAGACGGCATCATTCCTCGCGGCGCTGAGCATAGAGCAGGCCGAAGCCGAGGAGTGCATACAGGCCGATGATGATGGCAATGGCCTTGCAGACGTAGGCCCACACCATGCCGGCAGGGGCGAAGAGCGCAAAGCAGATGATGAGCAAAGCGGCCACGACGAGGAAGCCATAGCGCAGACGGTCGAGGCGGTCGGACACACCGAGGCGTCTGAACTTGAAGGCCAGCATCGGCACATCGCTCACCAGCAGGAAGCAGCTCAGCAGCACGAAGAGGAAGAGGAAGGGCGCATTGAAGCGCAGGCTCGTGAGATAGTCGAGGCTGCCGCTGATGAGCGCACCCCAGAAGATGGCGCACGCCGGCGTCGGCATGCCGATGAAGCCCGTGTGCTGGCGCGTGTCGAGATTGAACTTGGCCAGGCGGTAGGCCGAGAAGGCTGCGAGCAGAAAAGCCGTGTAGGGCAGCAACGTGAACCAGAAGCCGTTGGACATGAACGACGGGTAGCAGACCTTCGTGAAGAGCGTGAACAGCATGGCGGAGGGAGCCACGCCAAAAGTCACGACGTCGCTCAGCGAGTCGAGCTCCACGCCCAGCGGACTGGGCGCCTTCAGCACACGCGAGAGAAAACCGTCGAGAAAGTCGAACGCACCGCCACAGAGTATGAACAGAAACGCCGTGGTGAAATGGCCGTGGAAGGCCGCACCGGTGGCAATGCACCCGCAGATGAGATTGGACAGCGTGGCTGCATTCGGGATAAAACGCTTGTTCATCATGTTGCTTATACGTAGAGGGGGAAAGAAAAGTAAAGAAAGAAAACATCGGGACGCCAAACGGCGGCAGGAGGCAAGCCGGAGCGCCGGAAGTCTGGACAAAGAGAAATGACAGCAACGGCACCGATCCGTAAGAACGCCTGCGACGCAACGCCGCGGCCCTCAGCCCTCAGGACGGAGACAAGCCAGAACGGTCTCGTCGCCCACGGTGCGCTGACCCACCTTCACCTTCACCTCGGTGCCGAGCGGCAGGTAGACATCGACGCGGCTGCCGAACTTGATGAAGCCCATGTGCTCGTCGATGAAGCACTCCTGGCCTTCCTCGGCGTACGTGACGATGCGGCGCGCCATGGCTCCCGCAATCTGGCGGGCCATCACGAACTGGCCGTGCGGCGTCTCCACGACAATCATCGAGCGTTCGTTCTCCGTGCTGGCTTTCGGCAGATAGGCCGCCTTGAAGTTGCCCTTCTGATGTGCCACCTTCACCACACGCCCGTCGCAAGGAAACCAGTTGGCATGCACGTTGGTGATGCTCATGAAGATGGAGACCATCAGCCGGCGGTCGTTGAAATATTCCGTCTCATCTACTTCCTCCACCACCACGACGTGGCCATCGCAAGGAGCAACCACCGTCTGCGTGGTGGGACCTTGAAACATTCGGACCGGACAGCGGAAGAAATTGAGCAGGATGCAGTAGACAGCACCCAGAATCGTCAGAGGAAGCCAAAAGCCGACGCAAGGACCGCAGAAATAATATATCAGAACCAAAACCGCCACAAAGAGAAGTCCGCACACCAGCAGCGTGGTGGTGCCCTCGCTGTGCAAGCGGATGTGATTACGGCGTTTGTTATGAATAAGTGGTTTTTCCTTTGTCATGGGATAGACTTTTACGCATGCAAAGGTACGATATTTACACCAATGCAGCAAACATCGCAGACAAAATCTACTTTTCCACGCCGTACGCGCAGCACCGCGACACCCCGCCCCACAGCCCCACCCCAGCAGCTCCACCAGCCACACGCACATGTCGCGCTTGGCGCACGCGTAGAGCGCCACCTCCTCCCGCGCAGGGAAGGCAACACACCCAAGCGACACTATCGCCTTCCATCCAAAGCGGTCGGAATATTCGTAGAAAAGCGAGCAGCCATCCAGGTGCGGGGGTGCCGATGCAGAAAGAAGAAGGAATCGATAACCAAGCGAGAAAAATCCGTCGTGCCAAAGAAGAAATAAGCAGGGGCGTGGATAGCGGCAGAGTATAAGCGGCAGCTTATCTCATAAAAGAGGTTCATTCGACAAATGCGTAGTCTGCATCGAGATCCTACCATACATGAAGAACGACGCATTTATCGGATGAACCAGCAGGAATTGATCCCTACACTTGAGTTCTATAGCATGTCTGTCACCTTTGTATCTCTTTTCTTTACACAGTTGTCGAACTCATATCTTGGTATAAGAGATATAATCTGAGCGAAGAAAGTCTTTCCTTGATTCATGTATTTTGACTCTTACAATACGATTTACAAACAAATACAAAAATCAGATCCAGAAAAATAAATATTCGCGTTACTTATGGAATATAAGCAATTTAAATCATATCTAAGATTTTTTTTGACAGTAGTGACCCCTTTATAAAAAATCCCCTATTTTCTTGGAAGAAATCTGACAAATTGATATTTTTGCATCTCATTAAGAACGACTGTCTCATACCGTCCGCACATTGTGCCGTGCGATGCCGTTAATACTAACCCTATTTAATCAAACAAACTAATTTATTGACATGATGGAAAATAACATGGAAAACGTTCAGACAGACGTTACAGAGCAGGTTCAACCCCTACCCGACAATCACATGGCCTTGGCCATTTTTACCACCGTCTGTTGCTGTCTGCCCTTTGGCATTGTAGCCATCGTGAAAGCCAGTCAGGTAAACGGCCTGTACATGTCCAAACACTATATAGCTGCTCAGCAGGCTGCCGACGAAGCCAAAAAGTGGTCTATCATAAGTATCGTGGCCGGTCTGGTGATCAGCGTGATCTATTTAATTCTTTTTTATTTGGTTGGTGATTCTTTGATTTTTATGCCAATTTAATGCACGTTGAAAAAAATATTCTTTGTTACAGCAGTCATCGTTGGGCTATCCCTATTCTACTTCGTAGATCCAGCCCATCACTGGTTTATGCCCAAATGTCCCTTCAAGATCCTCACCGGCCTCAACTGTCCGGCGTGCGGCATACAGCGTGCTATACATGCAGCCTTGATGGGACATTGGGCACAGGCGATCAAGTATAATTATTTTCTATTGTTCGCTGGCCCCTATGTACTGTCGTTCGCTGTACAGTATCTCATGCCCCAATCGCGTGCCAAGCAACGGCTGGGCGTGGTGCTCAGCAATAGGTATCTGGTGAACACCTACGTCGTAACATTCTTAGTGTGGCTCGCTGTGCGTAATCTATTAAACCTTTAGCTATGGAAATGAACCGGATTGATGAAATCATGGCCTTGTACAGCTCTAAGCTGCCGATCGAGAGTATCAGTCTCATCAGACAAAAGCTTGAAAAGCTGGATTATAACACAGCCGCCCTCTATTTGTCACATCTGAAAGATCCCATGATCTCCCTGATTCTGTCGCTGACCTTGGGTGGATTGGGTGTTGACAGATTTTATATCGGCGATGCGGGTATCGGCGTGGGCAAACTGCTGACCTGCGGTGGCCTCTATGTCTGGTGGATCATAGACTTATTCCTCATCATGGATGCCACACGGCGCAAGAATATGGAGATTATACTGGCCATACCTTAGCTTCTCTGAACTTCGTTTCATGATTAGCACCGCTGAGCAGCAGCACACCATTGACTGACATAAAGCGACCCCTGAAAAAGAAGAACGACTTCATCACAGGCAAGGAACGTCACCTCCTCCCGCGCTGGGAGGCAACATATAAAACCGGCACAATCGCCTTCCATCCGAAGACGTCTGGAGATTTGCAGAAAAGCGAGGAGGCATCCGAGTGAGGAGGCGCCGACGCGGGAAAAAGGATGTAGCGACAACCGAAAGCAAAAGACTTGTATACCAAAAGCAAAGGACTTGACAATTGTAAGCCATGGCACCTTTGTGAGATAGGCTCGAAGCCTTCACCCGAAAGAAGAGGATTCGTCAACCAAAGGCAAAGAAACCGCCATGCATAAGAAAAGAGAGAAAGATATGTAGACTACATCAAAACATCAACGCCTGTGCACCACAATCACAACACGTCAGAAAACGGATGTCAAGGAACAACCCTCAAACACCAACAAGAAAGCAGCCGTACACCGAGCATTGCAGCCCCGCGAGTCGACGCGCCAGAAAACCAACGTCAAGGCACAACCCTCAAACGCCAACAAGAAAGGAGCCGTGTACCGCACCTTGCAGCCCCGCGAGCCGAGACGAAGAAAACAAGCAGAACATTTGGCCATTCAGAGAGAAATGCTTACCTTTGCACCGCTTTACAAAAATCGCCCTCAGCGCGGTCAGGCCGGAAGATTTGGACTCAGCGTCATCTCGCTATCGCCACGGCATGCCAGCGCCTCCAGTGGCCACTGTCTTGTAAAGCCTCAAGAGGATTGTCCCGTGGTGTAATGGTAACACTACAGTTTTTGGTTCTGTCATTCTCTGTTCGAATCAGGGCGGGACAACTCATTTTCTTTCCGCGGACTTGTAGCTCAGTTGGTTAG
>DBQP01000017.1:0-2392 GCA_002305265.1 Prevotellaceae bacterium UBA1391
ACTTCACCTCCTCGAAGTCGGCTTCCTGCACGTCGTCGGCGGTGCCGGTGCTTTGTGAGCCGGAGGCTTGGCCGTTGAAGCCGGCGCCGGGGCCTGCTTGGCCGGCTCCTGCGCCTTGGTACATCTGCTGGCTGGCGACGTTCCATGCGGCGTTGAGCTCTGCGATGGCGGCGTCGATGGCGGCGAGGTCGGCTGCCTTGTGGGCGTCTTTCAGTTTCTGGAGGGCTGCCTCGATGGCGGGCTTCTTGTCGGCGGGGAGTTTGTCGCCGAGTTCCTTGAGCTGGTTCTCCGTCTGGAAGATGGTGGAGTCGGCCTGGTTCATCTTGTCGATGCGCTCGCGCTCTTTCTTGTCGGCTTCGGCGTTGGCTTCGGCCTCGGCCTTCATGCGGTTGATCTCGTCTTTGGAGAGTCCGCTGGAGGCTTCGATGCGGATGGCCTGCTCCTTGCCTGTGGCCTTGTCCTTGGCGCTGACGTTGAGGATGCCGTTGGCGTCGATGTCGAAGGATACTTCGATCTGTGGCACGCCGCGGGGTGCGGGGGTGATGCCGGTGAGGTTGAACTGTCCGATGGACTTGTTCTGGTTGGCCATGGGGCGTTCGCCCTGGAGCACGTGGATGGTGACCTCGGTCTGGTTGTCGGCTGCGGTGGAGAAGGTCTCGCTCTTCTTGCAGGGGATGGTGGTGTTGGCGTCGATGAGCTTGGTCATGACTCCGCCGAGGGTTTCGATGCCTACCGAAAGGGGTGTGACGTCGAGCAGGACGATGTCGCCTACGCCTTCTTCCTTGTTGAGGATGGCGCCCTGGATGCTGGCGCCGATGGCTACGACCTCATCGGGGTTGACGCCCTTGGAGGGTGTCTTGCCGAAGTACTGCTCGACGAGCTGCTGCACGGCGGGGATGCGGCTGGAGCCTCCGACGAGGATGACTTCGTCGATGTCGCTGGTGCTGATGCCGGCGTCCTTGATGGCGCTCTGGCAGGGCTCGAGGCAGGCTTGGATGAGGCTGTGGGCGAGGCTCTCGAACTTGGCGCGGGTGAGGGTCTTCACGAGGTGCTTGGGCATGCCGCTGGCCACGGTGATGTAGGGGAGGTTGATTTCTGTGCTGGAGGAGGAGGAGAGCTCGATCTTGGCTTTCTCGGCTGCTTCCTTCAGGCGCTGCATGGCCATGGGGTCGAGGGTGAGGTCGATACCTTCTTCTGCCTTGAAGTCGTTGGCCAGCCATTCGATGATGACGTGGTCGAAGTCGTCGCCGCCGAGGTGGGTGTTGCCGTTGGTGGAGAGCACTTCGAAGACGCCGCCTCCGAACTCGAGGATGGAGATGTCGAAGGTGCCGCCGCCGAGGTCGAACACGGCGATCTTCATGTCTTTGTTGGCTTTGTCGATACCGTAGGCGAGGGCGGCCGCTGTGGGCTCATTGACGATGCGCTTGACGTCGAGGCCGGCAATCTGGCCGGCTTCCTTGGTGGCCTGGCGCTGGGAGTCGGAGAAGTAGGCGGGGACGGTGATGACGGCTTCGGTCACTTCCTGTCCGAGATAGTCTTCGGCGGTCTTCTTCATTTTCTGCAGGATCATGGCGGAGATTTCCTGCGGGGTGTAGAGGCGGCCGTCGATGTCGACGCGGGGTGTGTTGTTCTCGCCCTTGACGACGCTGTAGGGCAGGCGTGCGATTTCCTTGGCGACCTGGTCGTAGGTCTCGCCCATGAAGCGCTTGATGGAGTATACGGTGCGCTTGGGGTTGGTGATGGCCTGGCGCTTGGCGGGGTCGCCCACCTTGCGCTCGCCGCCGTCGACGAATCCTACGATGGACGGCGTGGTGCGTTTGCCTTCAGAGTTTGCGATGACAACGGGTTCGTTGCCTTCGAATACGGATACGCAGCTGTTGGTCGTACCCAGGTCGATTCCAATGATCTTTCCCATGTTGTATGTTGTTTTTTGTTCTTTGTTTGCGGGTGGAGGGTGTGTCGGTGCCGCGCTGTGGGCGGGCCGACGCTCTGTGGTGTGCAAACTTCGTGCCACGAGGATTGACAGGGTGTCACGCTGGTGGTGGGCTGTCACGGCGGCGTGTCATTCCTGCCACGATGTCAGCCGGCGGGGGCTGCGGATGCCCATGTGTCACGTCGTGGCGGTGCGGGTGCCGCGCGCGTCGTGGCGGGTGGTGTGTGCGGCGGGGGTTTGGGAAGGCCTTCGTTTTGTGTCGCGAAGGCCTTCGTTTTNNTGTGTTGCGAAGGCCTTCGTGTGTGTGGGATGATGTGGGCGGGCTGTGGGCGGGGCGTCGTGTGGGGTGAAAATGGGCGGCATGTGGGGAGGAAATGGTTGCGGCCACGCACGTTGGGGGAGGGTGCGTGGCCGTGTGGGCATGGTGGGGGCGTATCGGCTGGTGTGCGGCCGGAGGGG
>DBQP01000017.1:2476-49226 GCA_002305265.1 Prevotellaceae bacterium UBA1391
TAGTCGATGCGCCAGCCGACGTTCTTCTCTCGTGCGCGGAAGCGGTAGCTCCACCAGGAGTAGGCGCCTTCGAGCGTGGGGTGGAAGTGGCGGAAGGTGTCGGTGAATCCGCTGTTGAGCAGGTGGGTCATTTTCTCTCGCTCTTCGTCGGTGAATCCGGCATTGCGGCGGTTGGTCTTGGGGTTCTTGAGGTCGATTTCCTGGTGTGCCACGTTGAGGTCGCCGCAGATGATGACGGGCTTGTGCTGGTCGAGCTGGTGGAGGTAGGCGTAGATGGCGTCTTCCCACTGCATGCGGTAGTCGAGGCGGCGGAGCTCGTCCTGCGAGTTGGGGGTGTAGATGGTGACGAGGTAGAAGTCGGCCATCTCGAGGGTGATGACGCGTCCTTCGGTGTCGTGTTCGGGCTGGCCGATGCCGTAGCTGACGCTGAGGGGGGTGTGGCGTGTGAAGATGGCGGTGCCGGAGTAGCCTTTCTTCTCGGCGTAGTTCCAGTAGGAGTTGTAGCCGGGGAAGCTGAGGTCGAGTTGTCCGGCCTGCATCTTGGTTTCTTGCAGGCAGAAGAAGTCGGCGTCGAGCTGTGCGAAGATGTCTTCGAAGCCTTTGCCGCAGACGGCGCGCAGGCCGTTGACGTTCCAGGAGATGAGTTTCATAGCTGGGGTGGGGTTTTGTGGTCGAGCTCGCGGAGGAGGTCTTCCTTGGAGAATGTGAATATGTGGCCGAGGAGGCCGAAGGAGATGGTGTGGTCCTTGCCGCCGTAGCGGGCGGTGGTGGTGGACCAGAGGATGTAGTTGTGGTGCTGCAGCTGGCTGCCGACGGCGATGTCGAGGGCGTTGTTGACGAGTGTGGCGCCGATGATGCGGAGGAACTGGCTGTCGTTGCTGATGCTGCTCTCGGCTTTCTCGTTGATGGCGGCGTGGATGACGTCGAGCACGGCCTCGCGGTGGTCGGCGGGCTTGGGGCAGGTGACGACGGCGGCGATGAGGAGGCCGGCCATGAGGAGGAGGGCGATGGTTTTCTTCATGGGGTGGGGCTGGAAAGCAAGCGTGCTGCGTCGGCGGGAGTGGGGCTTCCGCGGCGCAGCACGCTGGGGTGGGTGTATGGTTGTTTTTCCCGTGTTACTTGACGTAGCGCGAGAAGTCGGTCTGGTGCATGTCGCCTGTGCTGAGGAAGGTGTCGTGGAGGGCGAAGGCTGCGGAGAGCTTGTGGCAGGTCTGTCCCTTGTCGGCAATCTTGAGGTAGTCCCAGAGAAGTTGCTTGTAGTCGGGGTGTGCGCAGTTCTCGATGATGGCTTGTGCGCGCTCTCTGGGCGACTTGCCGCGCAGGTCGGCCACGCCTTGCTCGGTGACGATGACGTTGACGTCGTGCTCGGTGTGGTCGATGTGGGAGCAGAAGGGGACGATGGAGCTGATGGCGCCGTTCTTGGCCACGGAGGGGCAGGTGAAGATGGAGAGGAAGGCGTTGCGCTCGAAGTCGCCGGAGCCGCCGATGCCGTTCATCATCTTCGTGCCGCACACCTGGGTGGAGTTGGCGTGGCCGTAGAGGTCGACCTCGATGGCGGTGTTGATGGCGATGAGGCCGAGTCGGCGGATGACCTCGGGGTTGTTGCTGATCTCGGAGGGGCGGATGACGATCTTGTCGCCGAAGAAGTCCATGTCCTCATAGATGCTCTGGAGCACTTCGTTGGTGACGGAGAGGGAGCAGGTGGATGCGCTCTTGACGCGTCCGTTGCGCATGAGGTCGACGACGGCGTCCTGCAGCACCTCGGTGTAGACGTCGAAGGCGGGCACGTCGGGGTTGCTGCCGAGGGCGCCGAGGATGGCGTTGGCGGTGCTGCCCACGCCGCTCTGGAAGGGGAGGAACGAGGGGGGGATGATGCCGCGGCGCATGTCGGCCAGGAGGAATTCGGCCACTTTCTGTCCGATCTGGTCGGTGACGGGGTCGTTGTCCTTGAAGGCGCGGGCCTCGTCGGGCAGGTTGCATTCGACGATGCCGACAATCTTGGCGGGGTCGATCTGCAGGTAGGGGGTGCCGATGCGGTCGTTGGGGCGTATGATGGGGATGGGCTGGCGGAGGGGCGGGTCGAGCGGCTCGTAGACGTCGTGTATGCCGATGCTCTTGGGGCTGTGGAAGGCGTTGAGCTCGAGTATCACGCCTTTGCGGGCGAGGCGTGCGGCGGTGGGTGCGATGCCGCCTGCTGCCGTGAGGTAGACTTTGCCGTCGGGTTCGACGGCGCAAACCTCGATGATGGCCCAGTCGACGGGGCCGAGGAAACCGTAGCGCATCTCCTGCGCCATCATGCTGAGGTGGATGTCGTTGTAGGCAATCTCGCCGGCATTGACGCGCTTGCGGAATGCGGAGTTGGTGGTGTAGGGGGCGCGGTAGCGGAGTGCGTGTGCGTCGGCGAGCACGCCGTCGGCGCTCTGTCCGGTGCTGGCTCCTGTGAGCAGTCCGATTTGGAAGGGGCGGCCGGCTGCGTGCTCGGCCTCGGCGATTTTGGCGATCTCAGGGGTCGTTGCCTTCGGTGTTCCGGCTGGTGTGAATCCGCTGAGCGCAAGCGTGTCGCCGTCCTTGATGAGGGCGGCCGCTTCGGCAGCGGTAATGCGGGTGAATGCCATAATGGTGGAGATGGTTGGTTATTTTGTTGTGATTAAAGGCGTGGGAATGGCTGGTCGAGGCGTGTCGGCCTGTTGCATCGGGCACAAGCAGCCCCCGCGCAGCGTCGTGAGATCGGCACGCGGGGATGTGTCTGGTGCTGCCTTGCGCTGTCGGCGGCACGCGGGGCGACCGGTGAGGTGTCGCGGGATGGACGGTGGGCTTGTTGCAGGATGCCGGCGGAGGTGTTGCGGGATGTCCTGCGGGTGTGCCTTTGCTGCGGTGGCAATGCGGGTGCAAAGTTATGGAATATTAGCGAGATAACCGCAGGAATGTGCCAAAACTTGCACTGGTCGTGCGCGCTTTGTGCAGGTGTCTTACGGCTGCTGCGCGAGGAGGGCCAGCGCGTCGTTCTCGTGGCGCTCCATGTTCTCGCGCTCGCCGGGGCCTTTGTCGTCGATGCCGCAGAGGTGGAGCACGCCGTGGATGATGACGCGGTGGAGCTCGGTGGCGTAGTCGGTGCCGAACTGCTCGGCGTTGGTGCGCACCGTGTCGAGCGAGATGAACAGGTCGCCTGAGATGCGGTTGCCCTCCGTGTAGTCGAAGGTGATGATGTCGGTGTAGTAGTCGTGCTGCAGATACTGGCGGTTGACGTCGATGATCTTCGCGTCGTTGCAGAAGATGTAGGCGATGTCGCCCGTCTCGAAGCCGTGGAGCGCGGCCACCTGCTTCACCCAGGCGCTCACCTTGCGCCGGGCGATCTTCGGCATGGCGATGCCGTCGGACTGGTATGTGATCATAATGCGTGTGTTTGTAGCGAAATGCGTTGTGCTGCGGCCCGTGCCGGCGGCGTGCGTCGGACGCGCGGGATGCGGCTGCCTTCTGAGATTCAGCTGTGCCGGTCTCCAGCGCCGGCTGCGGAGGTTATCGGCTGTAGCTGTGGGGGTTATTGGCTGCGGCTGCGTCCGGCTCAGTGGATGTCGCGGAACCGGCTGTCGTCGCGGAGCGCGCGGAGCCCTTCGGTGTAGATGGTGTTCGACTGGTTGGTGAGCTCGAAGTATTCGTCCATGTCCCAGAGGTCGCGGGCGAGGAGCGCCTTGAGCTGTCCGGCGAGCTGGGTGCGGCTCTCTGTCCACTCCTCCGGCTTGGAGTCGACCTGCATGTGCTCGGCTTCCTCGCGCAGCAGCTGGAACAGTTCGTCGCCGGGCGTGAAGCCCTCCGCGAAGCTCCGGAAGTTGGGGAACTGCTTCAGCAGCGCCTTCCGGTTGCGGTTGACATACTTGAGCGTCGTGTTGATGATGCAGCCGCGCACGCTCAGCAGGCGGTAGAGCGGTGTGGTGAGCGTGGTGTCGAGCGGCACGTAGACGTCGGGCATGATGCCTCCGCCGGCATACACGGCGCGCTTGAGGCGGCGCGTGGAGAAGCGGAGCGAGTCGGGGAAGAGCTCGCGGCGCAGCAGGCTGTCGGCCCGTGTGCTGCCCGCGGTGAGCGGTGCGGTGACGTCGGACGTGAGCTCGCCGTTCTTCAGGCGCTGCGAGATGTCGTCCTCGTATTCGGCGGCCTGCCCCTTCACGTAGGGCTTCTGGATGCAGCGCCCCGACGGCGAGTAGTAGTGGGAGGTGGTGAGGCGGAGCATCGAGCCGTCGGGCAGTTCGAACTGCCGCTGCACGAGTCCCTTGCCGAAGGTGCGCCGTCCCACGACGATGCCGCGGTCGTTGTCCTGCACGGCGCCGCTCACGATCTCGGCGGCGGAGGCCGTGTAGCTGTCGACCAGCACGACGACGCGGCCTTCAGTCAGCGTTCCCTTTCCGTTCGAGGTGAAGTCCTGGCGTCGGATGGAGCGGCCCTCGGTGTAGACGATGAGCTCGTTGGCCGGCAGGAACTCGTTGCTGATTTCCACGGCGGCTGCGAGATAGCCGCCGCCGTTGCCCTGCAGGTCGAGCACGAGGTCGCGCATGCCCTGCTTCTTCAGTTCGTCGACGGCTTCCATGAACTCGCGATAGGTGGTGGCGCCGAAGCTGCCGATGCGCACGTAGCCCGTCGTGCCGTCGACCATGTAGTGCGCGTCGAGCGTGTTGACGGGGATTTTGTCGCGTTTGATGACGAAGTCGGTCGTGCCTTTCACGCCGTCGCGCTTGACGCCGATCTTCACTTTCGTGCCTTTGGGTCCGCGCAGGCGGCGCATGATTTCCTCGCGCGACATCTTCACGCCGGCTATCACGGTGTCGTCCACGGTGATGAAACGGTCGCCTGCCAGGATGCCTTTCTGCTCCGACGGGCCGCCGCTGACGGGCTGGACGACCACGAGCGTGTCCTCGACGATGTTGAACTGCACGCCCACGCCGTCGAATCCGCCGTTCAGGCGTTCGGTGGTCTGGGCCACGTCCTTCGCCTTGATGTAGACGGAGTGGGGGTCGAGGTTCTTCACCATGCCCTGTATGGCGTCGTCGATCACCTTGTCCTCGTCCACGGAGTCGACGTAGAACTGGCTGATGTAGAACTCCGTGGCCGCCATTTTCTGTATTTTCTTGGGGTTGACGCTCACGTGCTGGGCCTGGGCGGCGCAGCAGGTGGTCAAGGTGAGGGCTGTGGTGAGGAGAAAGTTCTTCATAGTGCGTGTGCTTCGAGTGAGGATGCGGGCGCTTCGGATGCGGATGCGTGTGCTTCGGATGCCGTCGCGGGTGTCTGGGGGGTAGCGTTGGCCGTGACGAAGGCGGCGCCTGCTGTGGCGGGGTTGCCGTCGTCCGTGCCGTCGGATGGTGTGTCGAGACCGCCGGCTGTGGCGGCAGGCGTGGCGTCGGTGGGCTTGGGAAGGAATTCGGAGACGTCGGCGCCGAACTTCATCAGCTCGCGTACGATGCTGCTGCTGATGGCGGCATACTCGGGCTCGGCGACGAGCAGGATGGTCTCCACGCCCGTCAGCTTGCGGTTGACGTCGGCCATGTCACGCTCCAGCTCGTAGTCTTTGGTGGAGCGCACGCCGCGCAGCAGGGCGGTGGCGCCGACCTCGCGCGCGAGCTCTGCGGTCAGACCGTGGTAGGAGCACACGCTGACGCGGGGCTCGGCGGCGTAGAGCTGCCGGATGGCGGCTACGCGTTCGGCGGGCGGGAGCAGGCCTTGCTTGCCCACGTTCTCGCCGACGGCCACGACCACGCTGTCGGCCAACAGGAGGGCGCGGCGCACGAGGGCGTCGTGACCGCGTGTGAAGGGGTCGAAACTGCCTGCAAAAAGAAGTCGGGTTGGTTTCATGCTCGTGGGTTTGATGCGTCGGGACGTTGGGTCCGCAACGCCGGTTTCGTGTGTGGGCGGCGCCTGTGGCGGCCGGCCTGTGGCGGCGTCTACTCGATGTTGCCTTCCTCGTCGGCGTCGGGGCGGTCTTCCTCGATCACGAGGTTGTTGATGATGAAGTTCTGGCGGTCCGGCGTGTTCTTGCCCATGTAGTACTCGAGCAGTTCCTTCACTTGGTCGGTCTTGCGGTAGGTCACCTGCTCCAGCCGGATGTCGGGGCCGATGAAGCTGCGGAACTCTTCGGGCGAGATCTCTCCGAGGCCCTTGAAGCGCGTGATCTGCGGGTCGGGCTGACAGAGCGCGATGGCGCGTTGGCGCTCCTCTTCCGAGTAGCAGTAGAGGGTGACGAAGTCGCCGCCGTCGTCGGTCTTGCTCTTGAAAATCTCCTGCAGGTTCTCCTTCTTGATCTTGCGGCGCTGCTGGCGCACGCGGAAGAGGGGCGTCTGGAGGATGTAGACGTGGCCTTTCTTCACGAGGTCGGGGAAGAACTGGAGGAAGAAGGTCATCATCAGCAGGCGGATGTGCATGCCGTCGACGTCGGCGTCGGTGGCCACGATCACTTGGTTGTAGCGCAGGCCGTCGATGCCGTCCTCGATGTTGAGGGCACCTTGCAGCAAGTAGAATTCCTCGTTCTCATACACCACTTTCTTCGTCAGGCCGTAGCAGTTGAGCGGCTTGCCGCGCAGGGAGAAGACGGCCTGCGTGTTGACGTCACGTGTCTTCGTAATCGAGCCGCTGGCCGAGTCGCCCTCGGTGATGAAGATCTGCGTGTCCTCGCGGCGGTCGCCCTTCGGGTCGTTGAGGTGGATGAAGCAGTCGCGCAGCTTTTTGTTGTGCAGGTTGGCCTTCTTGCTGCGCTCGCGCGCCAGCTTGGTGACGCCGGCAATGGCCTTGCGGTCGCGCTCGCTGTCCTTGATGTGCTGCTCGAGCACTTCGGCCACGTCGGGGTTGCGGTGGAGGAAGTTGTCGACTTCCGCCTTCACGAAGTCGCCGACGAACTTGTTGACGCTCACGCCGCCGTTCGGCTCCATGGTGAGCGAGCCCAGCTTGATCTTCGTCTGGCTCTCGAACTGCGGCTCCTGCACGTTGATGGCGATGGCCGCCGTGATGCCCGAGCGGATGTCGGCGTAGTCGTAGTTCTTGCCGTAGAATTCCTTGATGGTGCGCGCGATGTGCTCCTTGAAGGCCGACTGGTGGGTGCCGCCCGAGCTTGTATACTGGCCGTTGACGAACGACTGGTAGTCCTCGCCGATCTGTCGGGTGTGCGTGAAGGCGATCTCGATGTCCTCCCCCTTCAGGTGGATGATGGGGTAGAGGGCGTTGGCGTCCATCGTGTCGGTGAGCAGGTCCTTCAGACCGTTGCGCGAGATGATGCGGCGTCCGTTGTGGAAGATCTCCAGCCCGGTGTTCAGGTAGGTGTAGTTGCGCAGCATCGTGTCGACGAAGTCGGCGCGGTATTTGTAGTTGAGGAAGAGCGTGTCGTCGGGCTCGAAGCAGATGAGCGTGCCGTTGTCCTCGGTCGTCGGCTGCGTGTCGTCGTGCTGGAGCACGCCGCGCTCAAACACGGCGGTGCGCACGACGCCGTCGCGGAAGGAGCGGACTTCGAAGCGGCTGGAGAGGGCATTCACGGCCTTGGTGCCCACGCCGTTGAGTCCGACGCTTTTCTTGAACGCCTTCGAGTCGTATTTGCCGCCGGTGTTGAGCATGCTCACGGCCTCGATCATCTTGCCTTGGGGGATGCCGCGGCCGAAGTCGCGCACGCTCACGCCGCGCTCGTCCGTGATGTCCACCTCGATGCGCTTGCCCGCGCTCATCTTGAACTCGTCGATCGAGTTGTCGATGATTTCCTTCAGGAGCACGTAGATGCCGTCCTCCGCATGCGAGCCGTCGCCCAGACGGCCGATGTACATGCCCGGTCGCGTGCGCACGTGGTCCATGTCGGACAGATGGCGTATGTTGTCGTCGGTATAGGCCGCCGTTGGCGCCTCGGGGGCGCCGGCGTTGAGTTGTTCTTCGTCTGCCATGTCTGGTCGGTTGGTTCGTTAGAGTTTTTTCTTGAAGCAGCGGCGGCGCTTGTGCTGGCGGCGCTCGAAGTAGATCCACTGCTGCTGCACTTTCTGGTTGTCCTCCAGCTCGACGTTGGTCTCCACCTGCTTGTAGCCTTCGGCAATGTAGATGGGCGCGAGGTCGTAGAAGAAGAGCGCGTTCACGCCCTTGCCCTGCCATTCGGGCAGCACCGCCACGAGCAGCAGGTCGATCGTGTCGGCATGCTTCCACTTGAGCGCCTTGAGCAGGTGCCACCATCCCGTTGGCCAGAGCCGTCCTCCCGACTTCTGCAGCGCGCGGGAGAGCGAGGGCGTGGAGATGCCCACCCCGATGAGCTTGCCTGTGCTGTCGGTCACGAGCGACACGAGCTTCGGGTCGATCAGGGCGAGATACTGCCGCACGTAGCTGTCGATCTGCCGCGGCGTCATCTCCGAGTAGCCGTAGAGGTCCTTGAAGCTCTCGTTGATCACGTGGAAGATTTCCTGTCCGTAGTGGCGCGCGATGTCGCTGGCCTTCTTATACTTCACGATGCGCAGGTCGTATTTCTCAATCACGACCTCCGAGATGCGGCGCAGCCGCTCGGGCAATGCCTCCGGCACCTGCATGAGCAGCTCGATCCAGTCCACCGCCTTCTCGTAGCCGAGGGCGTCGAGGTGGGCCGCATAGTAGGGGTAGTTGTAGATGGTGGCCATCGTGCCCAGCTCCTCGAAGCCTTCGATGAGCATGCCCTCGGCGTCCATGTCGGTGAAGCCCAGCGGGCCCTGCACCTCCTTCATGCCGCGTGCGCGGCCCCACTGCTCGACGGCGGCGAGCAGCGCCGCGCTCACCTCGCGGTCGTCCACGAAGTCGATCCAGCCGAAGCGGACGGTCTGCAGGCCCCACTTCTCGTTGGCGCGGCGGTTGATGATCGCCACCACGCGCCCCACCACCTCGCTGCCGCGGAGCGCCAGAAAGGCCTGGCTCTCGCAGAACTCGTTGGCCGGGTTCTTCGCCGTCAGCGTGTTCCGGATGTCGGAACGGAGGTCGGGCACGGCAAAGGCGTTTCCACGGTACAGCTGGTAGTTGAATTCGATGAATCGGTTGAGATCCTTGCTGGTCTCGACCGGCTTGATTGTCAGTTTTTCCACAGGTCTGATATTGCTGAAATTCCCGCTTCGCCCGGCCGCGTCAAGCATGCCGGTCGGTGGAGGCGGCGCGCGGACAGGGCTGCCTGCGCGCGCTTGCGATGCCGCCGTCGACGGCGGGTCGGCGCTGCCCACCGAAGCGAGTTGGTGGAGTTATGGGATAATTCATGCAAAGATACTGATTTTTTGGGAGAAAACTGCAAGAAGTGGCCGCGTTCAGATTTTTTTAAGATTTCGCCCGCTGTCGGCCCGCCCTTCGCCCCGCGTGCCTCCAGCGCTCTCTGTCGGCTCCGCCCGTCGGAGCGCGCGCTCCTGCCGCCACCTGCGCCCGTGCCCGCCGTGCCCGCCCGATGCGCTTTCGCCGCACGCTTCGGCGCCGTCTGCCGCGCTGCGTCCGTCGTACGCCGCGTTGCCCCGCCGCCCGCACGAAGGCCTTCTCGAAGCGCTGCGAAGGCCTTCGTGCGTCGTTGCGAAGGCCTTCGTAATGGAAAACGACTGCGTTCGTTTCGGATTTCGAACGCAGTCGTTTGCGCTTTCGAGCGCAGTCGTTTTCTTTTTCGGGTGCGGCCGTTGCCGGCGGCGGGCAAGGGCGTGGGGCGCGGGCGGCGGCTGGGCCGGACTCAGGACTTGCGGCGGAGGTAGCTGAGGGCCTCGCGGAAGATCTGGGCGCCGGAGAGATAGAGCAGGAGCGCGTAGGTGGCGGCGGCCACGGGGATGCGGATGAGCAGCACGGCCAGGGGGCTGTCGACCGGCGTCGAGGCCCACCAGGCCAGGGCCATCGAGAGCAGCGCGCAGAGGAGGAAGGGCAGGAGGTCGAGCAGGGCGGCGAGGAGCGGCAGGCGGATTTCGCGCCAGGCGAAATAGTGCCAGAGGAAAATCCAGAGGATGTGCGTGGCGACGAAGAGGGCGACCATGAGGGGGATGCCGCTGAGCGTGTGGCCGAAGAGGGAGACGGACCAGTGGAGGGCCTGTACGGCGCAGAGCAGGAGCGTGAGGATGAGGCCCTGGGCCATGATGTTCCACATGTAGACGGCGCTGCGTCCGCGCGAGATGAGGAAGTTGAAGTAGAGGGCGGCCACGGGCATGAAGGCGCCGGCCAGGCAGAGCATGCGCATGATGTTGGCGCTGGGCAGCCACTTCGTGCCGACGGTGACGAGGATGAGCTGCGGGGCCACGAGGGCGAGGCCGAGCATGGCGGGGAAGGCCACGAGGGCGGTGAAGCGCAGCATCTTGCGGAAGGCGCGGCGGAGCCGCTCGGGGTCGTCGCCCACCTGCACGAACATGGGCTGGCTGACGCCCTGCACGACGCCGGTGACGAGCTGGCTGCCCATCGTGTTCCACTTGTCGGCCTGGGTGTAGATGCCGACCTCCAGCTTGGTGTAGTAGTAGCCGAGGATGGGCACGAAGATGCTGCGGTTGATGCAGTTGAAGACGTTGGTGAGCACGATCTTGAAGCTGAAGCCGAACATCTCGCGGATGGGTTGCCAGGAGAATCGGCTCGTGGGGCGGAAGCGGGCGAAGCGCCACGAGAGCAGGGCCACGATGCCGACGTAGATGATGCTCTGCGTGACGATGCTCCAGTAGCTCATGCCGCTGAGGGCCATGGCGATGCCCACGAGGCCGCTGCTGAGGAGGGCGACGACGGAGATGACGGTCTGCTCCTTCACCTTGAGGCGGCGGAAGAGGATGGCGCGGGGCGTGATGGAGAGGCTGGCTATGACAAAACCGACGAAGGCGTAGCGCGAGAGCCAGAGGAGCTCGGGCTCGCCGAAAGCCTGCGCGATGAGCGGAGCGGCGAACCAGAGGAGCACGTAGATGGCGAGGCTGACGCCGACGTTGAACCAGAAGACGCTGACGAAGTCGAGGCGCGAGGCGTGGCGGCGATTGGTGAGGGCGGAGATGAAGCCGCCCTCCTGGAGCGCGGCGGCGATGTTGGAGAAGATGGCCAGTTCGCCGGCGAGCCCGTACTCCTCCGGCCGCAGGATATTGGCCAGGACGATGCCGAACACGAGGTTGAGCACCTGCATGGCCCCGTTGTTGAGGAGACCGAAGGAGAGTCCGCGGACGGTTTTTTCTTTGAGCGTGTCGGTGGGCATGTCGGAGGGGGATGGGCGTGGGGAGAATCAGGCGGGGCGGGCCGCGGTGGAGAGCCGCGGCGCGGTGGGGCGGGGCTTGTCGCCCGTCTTCCTCGCATAGCGTCCGCTGAGCCAGGGCGTGGCCTCGACGATGGGCACGAGGAGCGTGCAGGCGGTGAGGATGAGGGCGGAGCAGAGGATGAAGTCGTTCCACTTGTCGAGCGTCTCGCCGGCCAGGCGCGTGATGAGGCGGCAGGCGACGAGCAGGGGATAGTGGGCGACGAAATAGACCATGGAGTGTTGGCCGATGTAGCCGAGCACCGGGATGCGCCGCTGCGGCAGGGCCATGAGCACGCCGGAGAGGCCGCAGAGGGCGAGGGCGGAGTTGAGGATGGCGCCGAAGGGGCTGTGGTCGTAGTGGTTGAGGCTCATGTCGTAGGAGCCGTGGAGGTGGCGGTTGGAGAAGACGAAACCGGCGAGCAGCAGCACCGACAGGAGTGTGACGAGGCTGCGCCCGCTGAGGTGGCGCGCGAGGGGCAGGCTGTTGTGCCAGGCCGTGAGGCGGTCGGTGAGCCAGCGCCAGACGCGGCCGAGAAAGAAGAAGAAGATGCCGAGGAAGACGTTGTCGAGGCTCATCCAGAGCGGGTTGCCCAGTCGGAAAAGCACGTAGCCGACGAGGGGAAAGCTGAGGATGATCCAGCGCAGGCCGCGCACTTTCTGCATGAAGTGCATGGCGAGGTAGGCCACGTAGAAGGAGAAGAGGAACCAGAGCGGCTCGTTGCCTCGCGCGCGGCTCGTGGTCCAGAGATGGTCGAGGCGCAGGTCCTCGAACGACTGTGCGAAGAGTTCGGTGTCGAGCAGCATGAGCCCGAAGTAGACGATGTTGCCGATGACGGCCCAGGAGAGGTAGGGGATGAGCAGGCGGCGCGTGCGGTCCTTCACGTAGGGCGCTGACTGGCCGGCGACGGTGCGGTTGAAGTAGCCGGCCTTGAAGAAGAAAAAGGACATGAAGAAGAAGCTCCAGGCCATCATCTTCTCCACCCAGAAGTCGCCGCGCATGCCGCAGAATCCCGCCACGTGGAGGGTGAGCATGCGCAGGATGCAGATGCCGCACATGAAGTCGAAGGCATGGTTGCGTTGCATGGGTGGAGATTCGGAATGAGAAGAGGGGGAAGCGGAGGGCCGGCGGTGGGCGCCGGTGGCAGGGCGGAGGGTGTTGCAGGTCAGTTGTAGAGCTGGATGCGCCCCGTCGCCTCGGTGTAGGCGATGCGGTAGCGGTAGAGGCTGCGGGGTTTCTCGTGCAGCCCGTTGCCCGCGTCTTCCACGCGTCCGTCCTGCGCGAGGTTGTAGACGACGCCGCAGTGGGCGCAGACGGCGGTCGCGTCGTCGCGGAGCGTGAGGCGGCGGTCCACGCGGTCGCAGTTGCGGCAGGCGAGGTCGTAGCAGCGCAGGTTCATGTAGTAGTCGGTGCCGATGATCAGTCCGCCGAGGCCGAACATGAAGTCTTTCGACAGCGCGTCCATGGCGTAGCGCTGTTCGGACGCCGGACCGTGCATGACGATGTTGTCGCCGCTCTGCCGGATGTAGCCGAACTGGCCGGGATTGTTCACCACGGCCATGAGCTCAGGATAGGAGGCCACCATGAATCCCGCCATCACGCGGTATTTCGTGGAGTAGGTGCTCGTCACGTCGTCGGTGCAGCCGAAGAGCGCGATGGAGGCCAGCAGGAAGAGGAGGAGTCGCTTCATGAGGGTCAGAATGAGATGGAGGGAGCGGAGACAATCTGCTCGATGGCTGCCAGCTCGTCGTCGCTGAAGTGGAGGTTGGAGAGGGCCTCAAGGTTGCTGTCGAGCTGCCGTACGGAGCTGGTGCCGATGATGCAGGACGTGACGCGCTCGTCGTGGAGGGCCCAGGCGAGCGCCATCTGTGCCAGCGTCTGCCCGCGCTGCTCGGCGATGAGCGCCAGCTGGCGGGCGGCTTCCACGCGTTCCTCCGTCACCTGGGCGGGCTGCAGGAATCCTGTGGAGCGCGCGGCGCGGCTCTGCGGAGGAATGCCTTGGTTGTATTTGCCGCTGAGCAGGCCTTGCGCGAGGGGCGAGAAGCAGATGATACCGCTGCCTGCGCAGGCGGCCAACTTGAAGTTCTCGGCCTGCGCCTTGCGGTCGAAGAGGCTGTGGCGGTACTGGCTGAGCAGGCAGGGGACGTGCGCCTGGAGCAGGATGTCGTAAGCCAGCTGTTGCTCGCGGGGCGGATATTTCGAGATGCCGACGTAGAGCGCCTTGCCTTGGCGGACGAGCTGGATGAGCGCGTCCATCGTCTCCTCGACGGGCGTGACGCCGTCGTAGCGGTGGGAATAGAAGACGTCGAAGTAGTCGAGGCCGCAACGCCGCAGGCTTTGGTCGCAGGAGGCGATGATGTTCTTGCGCGAGCTGCCGGTGCCGTAGGGGCCCGGCCACATGTCGTGTCCGGCTTTCGAGGCGATGAAGAGTTCGTCGCGGTGGCCCTGGAGATGCGTGTGGAGAATCTTTCCGAAGTTGCTCTCGGCGCTTCCCGGCGCAGGTCCGTAGTTGTTGGCGAGGTCGAAGTGGACGATGCCGGCGTCGAAGGCACGCAGGATCATCGCCGTGGCAGTCTGGAAATTGTCGGTGTCGCCGAAGTTGTGCCACAGTCCGAGGGAGAGTCGGGGCAGCTGGATGCCGCTGCGGCCGCAGTATTTATAGTCCATGGTGTGGGAAGGGAAAATGTGCGTGGCGCGGGGTTGGAACTTGCGATGGGAAGGCCGAATCTTGCGGGAATGAAGGCCGAATCTTCGGAATCGGTTGACTTGCCTGCTGGAAGATGCAGGCCAAGAGCTCTGTGGATGCGCCGTTGCGGGGCGCGGGGCGCTGGCCGGCGGGCGTGGCGCTGCTCAGTCGTCGCTCGGAGCTTTCAGCTGGGCGATGGCGGATTCGTAGCGCTCGAAGTGGAAGGAGGCCAGCACGTCGTCCATCAGCGCTGCGATGCGGTCGTTGCAGAGGTTGCCGATGGAGCCTTCGTGGGTGTGCTGGATGTGCTTGTCGGGCGTGAAGTTTCCGGCTTCGATGTCGAGGCCGACCTTCCGGTATGCGTCGCGGAAGGGCATGCCGTCGCGTGCCAGTCGGTTGACTTCCTCGACGCTGAAGATGGGATCGTAGATGGAATTGTCGAGGATGTGCTTATTCACGCGCATCTTGTCGATGATGTAGGTGGTCATGCGCAGGCAGTCCTTGAGCTCGTCGAAGGCGGGCAGGAAGGTTTCCTTGATGATCTGAAGGTCGCGGAAGTAGCCCGACGGCAGGTTGTTCATGATGAGCGTGATGGTCTGCGGCAGCGCCTGCAGCTTGTTGCAGCGGGCGCGGGTGAGCTCGAACACGTCGGGGTTTTTCTTGTGCGGCATGATGGAGGAGCCGGTGGTGCAGTCGTCGGGCAGCTTGATGAAGCCGAAGTTCTGGGAGTTGAAGAGGCATGCGTCGAAGGCGAGCTTGGCCACGGTGCCGGCGATGCTGGCGAGGGAGAAGGCCACGTTGCGCTCGGTCTTGCCTCGGCCCATCTGTGCGTAGACGACGTTGTAGTCCATGGCGTCGAATCCGAGCAGGTCGGTGGTGAGCTGGCGGCGCAGCGGGAACGAGCTGCCGTAGCCTGCGGCCGAGCCGAGCGGGTTGCGGTTGGTGATGCGCCAGGCGGCCAGGAGATACTGCATGTCGTCGACGAGGCTCTCGGCGTAGGCGCCGAACCAGAGGCCGAAGCTCGACGGCATGGCCACCTGGAGGTGGGTGTAGCCGGGCATGAGCACGTGGGCGTAGCGCTCGCTCTGCGCCAGCAGCGAGCGGAAGAGCTCGTCGACGAGGCCGACGATGGCGTGCAGCTCGTCGCGGATGTAGAGCTTGAGGTCGACGAGCACTTGGTCGTTGCGGGAGCGTCCGCTATGGATTTTCTTGCCGATGTCGCCGAGGCGTCGTGTCAGCATGAGCTCCACTTGCGAGTGGACGTCCTCCACGCCTTCCTCGATGACGAATTCGCCGCGCTGCGTCATGCCGTAGATGTCGCGCAGCTCGCGCAGCAGCTGTGCGAGTTCGTCGGCGCTGAGCAGGCCGATGGTCTGCAGCATCGTGATGTGCGCCATGCTGCCGAGCACGTCGTAGGGTGCGAGATAGAGGTCCATCTCGCGGTCGCGGCCGATCGTGAAGCGCTCGATCTCGTCGGTCATGTGCACGTTCTTGGTCCAGAGGTTGTTCATTGTTCTTCGGATGTCAGGGTCGTGATCTTTCAGGCGCCGTAGGGAATCATGGCGAGCATGTCGGCAATTTTCTCTACGCCTTGTTTGAGCGGCTTGTCCACCATCGCCTTGATGAAGAGGTTGACTTCGGCGTCGATCGTCAGCTTCATCTTGCAGGAGGTGTCGGACGTGGGCAGCAGCTGTATCCACATCTTCAGCGGGATGGGCGATTGCTCGCTGGCGAACTTGATGGTCTTGTGCGGCTCGCGCTCGATGATGCGCAGGCTGATGTTGCCGACGGGGGCGGCTTGAACGGTGAGCGTGTCCTCGGTGAGGGTGAGGCTCTGCAGCTGCTCCATTGCCTTGTCGAGCTGTTCCTCGCTCACGTGCCCTTCGGCGGCTGCCCGGAATTCGGGCGAGGCGAGGCGCTGCTTCATGCCTTCGAGGTTGCGGAGGTCGGAGAGTTTGGCGAAGACGAGGTCCTGGGGCCAGGCCACGTGCTTGATGCTGGATTCGTATTTTGCCACGGGGGAATGTTTGAGTGGGTGATGTTTATTTCTGCCATGCGGCCGGGTTGGCGCGCCATTCGTGCAGCAGGGGCACTTGGGCCTCGGTGATGTAGCCCGTCTCGAGCGCTGCCGCCAGCACGGCC
This sequence comes from Prevotellaceae bacterium UBA1391, assembly GCA_002305265.1. Classification (GTDB taxonomy): domain Bacteria; phylum Bacteroidota; class Bacteroidia; order Bacteroidales; family Bacteroidaceae; genus UBA3839. The sequence goes on from DBQP01000017.1 coordinate 18,488, forward strand.
TCGTAGTTGGTGAGCGTGAGCAGGCGTACGCCGGCCTTGGCGAAGGCCTGCACGGCCACGTCGAAGCCGTAGGTGTAGCTGGCCACCATGCCCAGCACCTCGCATCCGGCCTGCCGGATGGCCTCGACGGCCTTGAGGCTGCTGCCGCCGGTGGAGATGAGGTCTTCGACCACCACCACCTTCTGTCCGGCCTTGAGCTCGCCCTCGATGAGGTTTTCCAGCCCGTGGTCCTTGGGCTTGGAGCGCACGTAGACGAAGGGCTTGCCGAGCATGTCGGCCACGAGCGCGCCCTGTGCGATGGCACCGGTGGCCACGCCGGCCACGGCATCGCAGTCGGGGAAGTTCTCGAGAATCACGCGCGTCAACTCAATCTTGACGAAGCTGCGGAGGTCGGGAAAGGAGAGCGTCTTGCGGTTGTCGCAGTAGAAGGGCGACTTCCAGCCGCTGGCCCAGGTGAAGGGCTGTTCGGGCTGGAGCTTGATGGCTTTCACGTGGAGCAGCTTGGCTGCGAAGATGTGTTCGAGATGATTCATCGTTGCGTATGTGTTTGGATTTGAATGTACGTGTCCGTGCGCGCGTGCCCGGCACGCGGCGTTGCAAAGTTACTAAAAAAATCGGAACTCCGGTTGTGAATTTCCGCTGTTCCGGTTTTTTCTTGCCGGAACTCCGAAAATTCAGTTGCGCCGCGCCGTCGTGTTTTTCCTGCCGTCACGTCGCCGTAAGCTGTCGGCGGCTGCCGGATGCCGCCTGCGCGGCTCAAGCCGTCAGACGGTCGACGAGACCGATGACCGTGGGCGTCAGGAGCGCCGTGAAGAGGCCGTTGAGCGTGAGTCCGAGCGACGCGTATGCCCCGATCGCTGCGTCGCGGTCCATCGCCGCCGACGTGCCCAGCGCGTGGGCCGCGGCCCCCATCGAGAGTCCGAGCGCGGCGGGATTGTGGATGCGCGAGGCGTCGAGGATGCGGAATCCCGCCACGGCGCCAATCAGTCCCGTGATGACCACCACGGCCGCCGTGAGCGAGGGGATGCCGCCGATGCTCGCCGTCACCTCCATGGCGATGGGCGTCGTCACCGACTTCGAGGCCAGCGAGGCCACGACCGCGTCGCTGGCACCGAGCCACTTGGCCGTCACCACCGTGCTCACGATGCCGATGAGGCAGCCGATCACCTGCGAGCAGAGAATCGGCACGAGCTGGCGGCGGATGGCCGACAGCTGCTTGTAGAGCGGCACGCCCAGCGCCACCACCGCAGGCTTGAGCCAGAAGTCGATCCAGCTGCCGGCCTCCCGGTAGGTCTCATACGTCACGCCCGTCGCCTGCAGAAACAGGATGATGACGGCAATCGTGATGAGAATCGGGTTGAGCAGCGCGCTGCGGAAGCGCCGCTGCAGGCGCTGCGCACCGAAATACGTGCCAAACGTGAGCGAGAGCAGCACGAACGTGTTGCTCAGCAGCGACGAATCCCCCGTCATGCGTCAGCCACCTCCTTCCTTCCGCTGCGGCGGCTGAGCCGGTCCTTCACCTTGCGCTCGCCCCGGCTGGCCGCGATGTGCGTCCACGCCGTGAACCACAGCACCAGCGCCGTCGAGACCAGCGTGGCCACCGCGATGGGCACGATTTCCGAGCGTATCAGCCCCAGATGCACCATGAGCGCCACGCCCGGCGGCACGAAGAAGAAGCCCAGGTTGGAGATGAGAAAGCTGGTCAGCTTCTCGATCTGCTGCAACTTCACCACCTTGAGCGCCAGCAACAGCGCCAGCAGCAGCATGCCGACGATGCTCGCAGGCAGCCGCACGCCGGTCACAGCGACAATCAGCTCGCCAGCCGCAAGGCAGCCAAAAAGAATAAAACACTGTATGACCACAATGAAGAGACGGTTTTTTGAACAGAAAAAACACCGCCGGCATCCGCACGGCAGCGGCCCGCCCCGACGGCGTGCCAGCGGAAGACACCCGTCGGAGTCTTTCCGCTTTTCAGGGTGCAAAGTTATGATATTTTTGCCAAAGCATTTCCGGATTACGAAGATTATTTCTATTTTTGCAAACAAAGCACCCGTTTCCACACCGCCGCGCAACCCTCGCGCCACACGGTCAGCCACTTGCGCCGCGCCCGCCGCGCCCGCCGCCGGAACGGATGCCCCGTCGAAAACCAAACCACACCCATCGTGCTGCAATTAGATCTCTTCTATAAGGCGCGCTTCGTGCTCAACCACGTCATCCGAAAGACGGAGCTCGTGCACACGCCGCGCATCAATCCCGCCTGCGACGTCTACCTCAAGCCCGAGTGCCTGCAGAAGACAGGCTCCTTCAAGCTCCGTGGCGCCTACTTCAAGATATCCCAGCTCTCCCCCGAGGAGCAAGCCAAAGGCGTCGTAGCCTGCTCCGCCGGCAACCACGCGCAGGGCGTCGCCCTCGGCGCCACCGCAGCCGGCATCAAGAGCATCATCTGCCTGCCCGAAGGCGCGCCCATCAGCAAGGTGGAGGCCACGAAGCGCCTGGGCGCCGACGTGCGCCTCGTGCCCGGCGTCTACGACGACGCCTACCAGCACGCCCTGCAGCTGCGCGACAGCGAGGGCTACGCCTTCATCCATCCCTTCAACGACGAGTGCGTCATCGCCGGGCAGGGCACCATCGGCCTCGAGCTCCTCGAACAGCTGCCCGACGTCGAGGCCGTCGTCGTCCCCGTGGGCGGAGGCGGGCTCATCAGCGGCGTCGCCTATGCCATCAAGAGCCTCAATCCCGCCGTCAAAGTCTACGGCGTGCAGGCCGAAGGCGCAGCCAGCATGGTCGACAGCCTGCACGAGGGACACACCCTCAAGCTCGCCGAAGTCAGCACCATCGCCGATGGCATCGCCGTGAAGGAGCCCGGCGACATCACCTACGACATCTGCCGGCACTACGTCGACGACATCGTCACCGTCAGCGAAGACGAGATCTGCGCAGCCATCCTCCAGCTGCTCGAGACCGAGAAGATGGTGGCCGAGGGCGCAGGCGCCGCCGCCGTCGCCGCCGTCATGTACGACAAAGTCCCCGTCCGCGGCAAGAAGACCATCTGCATCGTCAGCGGCGGCAACATCGACGTCACCATCCTCTCGCGCGTCATCAACCGCGGCCTCTCGAAGAGCGGGCGCCTCGTCAGCCTCGACATGGAGCTCGACGACAAGCCCGGACAGCTCGTCGACGTCTGCAGCGTCATCGCCCGCCTCGGCGGCAACATCACCCGCGTGCACCACGACCGCACGCTCAACCGCAAGAAAGTGAACGCATGCATCCTCCGCGTCGGCCTTGAGACACGCAATCAGGAGCATGCCGACCAAATCCGGCTGGCGCTCATCGAGAAGGGCTACAACATTCTCTGAAGCCCACGGCGCACGCCCGCCACAGCCCACCGCCGGGCCCCGGCTCCGCCCTCCGCAGCGGTCCGTCAGGCCCTGCAGCACGCTGCTCCCACCCAGCCACATAGTATTCACCCACCAAACACATGAACAGTATGAAAGAGATTCATTCAGACAAGGCTCCAGCAGCCATCGGCCCCTACAGCCAGGCCATCGAGACGAATGGTTTTGTCTTTGCCAGCGGCCAGATACCGGTAGATCCCGTCTCCCGCGAGCTCGTCGTCGGCGGCATTTGCGAGCAGACGCGTCAAGCGCTGATGAACGTGCAGGCCGTTCTTGCCGCGGCGGGAACAGACCTCAAGCACGTGGTCAAGACCACGGTCTACCTCTACTCGATGGACGACTTCGTAGCCATGAACAAGGTCTACGCCGAGTTCTTCCAGCAGCCCTATCCCGCACGCTCCGCCGTGGCCGTCGACAAACTGCCCAAGGGAGCGCTCGTCGAAATCGAGGTGTTAGCCGTAAAACCCGCCGAATGAACGCTGCCGCCGCCTCCGGCGCGCGACACGAAAAGACCACACCACCGCGTGAAGAAAGACATCCCACACGCCGACTCCATCCAACAGCTCCTGAGACAACGGGAGCTGTTGCTCATTGAATACAACGCCGAGAAAGAGGAATTCCGACGCCAGGCACAGTCGCTCGGGCTCCACCGCAAGGTGAAGCGCGGCGATGCGTGGTGGCCTGTGGCCGTGGGCCGCACCTACTACAACTCGCTCAACCAGCCCGTGGTCGAGATCCTGCGCACCGACGACACCGACATCGAGCACAACTTCGAGTTCGGGCGCCCCGTCGTCTTCTTTCTGGCCGACCCCGCCGGCAGTGCGTCGGCCGAAGTGCGCTACCTCGACTTCACCGCCACCGTCAGCTACGCCGAGCCCGGCCGCATGGTGGTGGCCCTGCCCGACGCCGCACGCGCCGCCGCGCTGCAGTCGGCCGAGGCCGCCCGTCTGGGCGTGCAGCTCAGTTTCGACGAGACCAGCTACCGTCTCATGTTCGAGGCCCTCGACCGCACGACGCAGGCCACCGGCAGCCGCCTGGCCTATCTGCGCGACCTCTTCGCCTCCGCCGCACGCCCGCAGCGCTTCAGCTTCACGCCGCAGCGCTTCCCATGGCTCAACGCCTCGCAGGAGCATGCCGTCAACGACATCCTGCTGGCCAAGGATGTGGCCATCGTCCACGGCCCGCCCGGCACGGGCAAGACCACCACGCTCGTCGAGGGCATCGCCGAGACGCTCCGGCGCGAGAGCCAGGTGATGGTGTGCGCGCAGAGCAACATGGCCGTCGACTGGATTTCGGAGCGGCTCGTCGACCGCGGCATCTCGGTGCTCCGCCTCGGCAATCCCACCCGCGTCAACGACAAGATGCTCTCCTTCACCTACGAGCGGCGCTTCGAGGCCCACCCCGACTATCCCGAGCTGTGGGGCCTGCGCAAGGCCATGCGCGAGCTGCGCGGACAGCGGCGCAAGTCCGACGCCTTCCATCAGAAGATGGACCGCCTGCGCTCGCGCGCCACGGAGCTCGAAGTGCGCATCAATGCCGACCTCTTCGGGCAGGCCCGCGTCATCGCCTGCACGCTCACCGGCGCCGCCAACCGCCTGCTCGACGGCCAGACCTTCGGCACGCTCTTCATCGACGAGGCCGCCCAGGCCCTCGAGCCCGCCTGCTGGATCGCCATCCGCCGCGCCCATCGCGTCGTGCTGGCCGGCGACCACTGCCAGCTGCCGCCCACCGTCAAGAGCGTCGAGGCCCTGCGCGGCGGGCTCGGACGCACGCTCATGGAACGCATCGTCGACCGCCATCCCGAGTGCGTCACGCTTCTCACCGTGCAGTATCGCATGAACGAGCAGATCATGCAGTTCAGCAACCAGTGGTTCTATGGGGGCATGATCACGTCCGCCCCCGAAATCCGCTACCGAGGCATCTTCGACCTCGACACGCCCATCGTGTGGGTGGACACCCGCGACGTGCCCGACGCACAGGAGCAGTTCGTGGGCGAGAGCTTCGGACGCATCAACAAGGCCGAGGCCGAGCTCACGCTCCGCGCCCTCCGCGCCTACTTCCTCAAGATCGGCCGCGCGCGCCTGCTCGACGAGCGCATCGACGTAGGCATCATCTCGCCCTATCGCGCCCAGGTGCAGCATCTGCGCGCCCTCATCCGCCGCAGCGACTTCTTCCGTCCCTTCCGCCACCTCATCAGCGTCAACACCGTCGACGGTTTCCAGGGCCAGGAGCGCGACGTGATCGTCATCAGCCTCGTGCGGGCCAACGCCGAGGGCCAGATCGGATTTCTGAACGACCTGCGCCGCATGAACGTGGCCATCACCCGCGCCCGCATGAAACTGATTATCCTCGGCGATGCGGCCACGCTCACGCAGCACACCTTCTACCGCCGGCTCTACGAGCAGACGCGCGTCGTAGACGGTGCCGAGCTGCTGGCCCCGCCTGCGCCCGATGCGTCCACTGCGCCTGTCGACGCGCCCACTGCGCCGCCCGTCGCCACGGAGGAGGCGTAGCGCCTGCCCCGCCTGCCGCCGTTTTTTCCGCAACCCCAACGAGAAGGCCTTCGCAAACTGCTGCGAAAGCCTTCTCGTCGTCTCACGAAAGCCTTCTCGTCGTCTCAAGCAGTCCTTCAGCCAGCCGCGGCCGCGCGTGCCGTCGTCGGCCGCGGCATCTCGGGACGGATTTCGAGCGCAGTCGTTTTTGTTTTCGACTGCAGTCGTTTTTGTTTTCGACTGCGTTCGTTTCCTGCGCCGTGCGCCGTCGGTTTCGCTGTGGGGAGCCGTCCGTGGCTGGGGTCCGTGCGGCCGTGGCGGCGTGCGGCTGGGGCGCACGGGCTGGGGCGGAAAGCCGACGGACCCCGCCGGAGCGGGTGTCCGGCGGGGTCCGTGAGGAGAGGGGGTGGGGCGGCTGCGTCTCAGCCTTTTGGGACGGGCGCGCAGCGCTTGATGCGGTTGACGATGTGGATGGCCAGGATGCCGAGGAGGGCGGCAGAGGTGGAGCCGATCAGAACGGCCAGCTTGCCGGCCGACCGCAGGGCCTCGGCGGCCTCGGGCGACAGGTTGTGGAAGGAGAGCGTGTCGACGAAGATGCTCATCGTGAATCCGATGCCGCCCAGACAGCTCACGGCCAGCAGATCGGCCCAGGTGGCCTTGTCGGGCATGGTGCCCAGCCGGAGCTTGATGGAGATCCAGGAGGCCAGGGTGATGCCAATGGGCTTGCCGAGCAGGAGGCCGAGGAAGATGCCGAGTCCGGCGCTGCCCATCTCGGGCGTGTAGCGGAAGATTTCGTGCAGCGGCACGTCGGGCAGCCGCACGCCGGCATTGGCCAGGGCAAAGATGGGCATGATGCCGAAGGTCACCCAGTGGGAGAGCGCATGCTCGAGGCGGTAGCTCATGCCCATAGTGCCGAGATGGATGTGGCTGATGCGGCGCAGGCAGTGGCGCTGCGGACCGTTGGGGAAGGGCACGCCCTCCTCGCCGGCGCAGTTCTCGTAGTTTTGCAAGCGTTGGTGATACTGCGTGTCCTTGCGGCGCAGGTAGGCCAGGTTGTAGCGCGACTCCATCGGAATCATGAAGGCCATGACGACGCCCGACATCGTGGCGTGGATGCCGGCGTAGTAGAAGAGCGCCCAGAGCACGACGGCGGGAATGAGATAGAACGCGAGGCGCTTCTCGCCGAGACGGTTGAGCAGCCGCACGAGGGCGATGATGAGGAGGCTGACGCCCAGCAGGGGGAGGTTGACTTGCTCGCCATAGAAGAAGGCGACGACGAGGATGGCGCCCAGGTCGTCGGCGATGGCGAGCGCCGTGAGGAAGATTTTAAGCGAGACGGGTACGCGCGGTCCGAGAAACGACATGATGCCGACGGCAAACGCAATGTCGGTGGCCGTGGGGATTCTTTAGCCCGTGGCGGCCGGCGTGCCGAAGTTGATGAGCCCGTAGATGGCGGCCGGCATGAGCATGCCGCCCATGGCGGCCAGGACGGGAAGCATGGCGCGGCGCGGCGTGGAGAGCTCGCCGCACTTCACCTCGCGCTTGATTTCCAGGCCGACGGTGAAGAAGAACACCACCATGAGGATGTCGTTGATGAAGCGGTCGATCGTCATCTCGTGGGGGAAGGAGATGTTGAGCAGGCGCGAGCCGTCGGCCGCGGCGGGGCTGACGAGGTTGAGGGTGAACTCCGTGTGCAGGATGTCCTCATACCACTGTGCGGTGACGTCCCAGTTGGCCAGCGTCATGGCCACGATCACGCTGACCAGCAGGATGAGCCCTTGCGCCCATGGCTTCTCCATGAAGTGCTTACGGCGGATGTGCATGGTGTACAGGCTCTTGTTCCATGCGAAAATAGGAATCAGTCTCATAGGCGGATATATTGGGCTGGAGGAGTGGGGCGGATGGGCAGACGATGGAAAAAAAGCGCCGACGAATGCAGCAGCAATCGTCGGCGTATGCAACAACCATCGCTGGGGATGCACTCGATCTCCCCGAGCCACGTTTGCTTGGTGAAAAGCAAATTTACCTTAATTTTTTGGGAAGGCAAGCGTGGCAGGGCGTGGTTTAAGCAAATTTAAGAGAAATAGGACGCTTCGGGCGGAATTTCTGTGCGCTGCCTGCTCGATTTCAGTGCGCCGCCTGCTCGCCCGCCTGCGCAAAGCGCCCGAAATAGCCGAGGCAGGTGTCGCGCCATTCGCGCGCGTTCTCCTCCTGATGCTGCAGCAGGCGGTCGACACGCTGCCAGCGGCGCGAGGAGGGGACGACGGTCGGCACGCGGCCCGCGCGCGCGGCGTCTGCCTGGTCGACGTAGGCCTTGGCCTCACGCCAGGCGGCGCGGAAGCGCATGACCTGCGCCACGCCGTGGTCGTAGTGGCTCACGAGGTTCTCCCAGAGCGTGCGCCCGTCCTTCATGCGGTGTGTCCAGGGCACGTGGTGGAACCACAGCAGCAGGTTCTCAGGACAGGTCTCGAGGCGGTCGTAGAGGCTGCGGTAGGGCTCGGCATATTGCTGTGTGGCGCCCGTGCCGCGCGAGGAGCGGTCGAAACCGATGCCGGCCGAGTCGGCCTGATGATAGTAGACGGGGCACCACTCAAGCGGATACTCCGCCTTGAAGCCGTCGGGCTCGGGCCCGTAGTGATGGTCGAACTTGAAGATGTGGTGCAGGCCGAGCGGCATCATGTAGTCGACGCAGGCCTCCCGACTGGCCATCATCACCTCGCGCAGGGGCTGGACGAAGGCGGAGTCGGTGCCGAAGGTCTGCTGCAGCCATTCGGTGGCAATCTGTTCGGAGGAGAGCGCGGGATTCCAGGCCAGGCGCCCGAAGGCATACCAGTTGGCCTGCGAGAAGTCGTGGCCGCACAGGTTGGCATCGTCGCCCACGTTGGCCACGCCCGCCAGCAGCTCCAGCCGGTCGGGACGGACGTAGGAGAAAAACTCCTGCCACATCGGGGCGAGGTAGGTGAGGTGGCGGCTCTGGCCCAGATATTCCTGCGTGATCTGGAGCTCGGCGCCCTGCGGCGTCTGCTTCATGGCGTCGAAGATGGGCGCGTAGGGCTCGCGTGGCTGGAAGTCGAGCGGCCCGTTCTTGCTCTGGAGGATGACGTTCGGGCGGAAGTGGCCGTCGAGTCCGGCAAATTCGCTCACCGCCTGCTTCACGCGGTCTTCGCCCTTGTGGGCCGCGCCATAGACGAAGCTGCGCCAGATGACGCGCCCGCCGAAGGGCTGGAGGGCGTCGGCCAGCATGTTGGCGCCGTCGGCGTGCGTGCGGCCATAGTCGAACGGACCGGGCTGTCCCTCGCTGTTGGCTTTCACGAGGAAGCCGCCGAAGTCGGGAATGCGGCGGTAGATGGCCTTCGCTTTGCGGGCCCACCAGCGGCGCACGGCTACGTCGAGCGGGTCGGCGGTGGGCAGCTCGCCGAGCGACTTGGGGCTGCCGAAGTTCACGCTCAGGAAGACGCGGATGCCCCACGGACGCAGCGCGTCGGCCAGCATGCGGACGCTGTCGAGATAGGTCTCCGTCAGGATCTTGGGCGCGGCGTTCACGTTGTTGAGGACGACGGCGTTGATGCCGATGCTGGCATTGGCGCGGGCATAGGTCTCGAGGCGCGCCATGTGGTGCGGGAGGTCGGCGTTCCAGAAGATGCTCTTGCCGGCATAGCCGCGCTCGATGCTCCCGTCGAGGTTGTCCCAGTGGTTGAGCATGCGCAGCGACCATGCGGGCGCAATCTGCTCGTGGAGCAGGCTCGTCGTGCCGGCGGCGCGCTGCGAGATGTTGGCGGGGCGCTGCGGGGTTGCGGAAGCTGCGCGCGGCGGCGTTGCAGCGGCTGCGTGCTGCGTGGTTCCGAGAGCCTGCAGCTGGCCTGTGTTTTGGCGGCGCAAGAGGTCGAAGGCGCCGTAAAGCAGACCGATTTCGGTGTCGGAAGTGACTTTCGCCAGCTGGATGGCGCCGTCGGACGGTGCGCCTCCGATGAGGTCGATGGCGTAGCCGCCGGCAAAGGAGGTGCGGCGCTGGAGCACGAACGCGACGTCGGGACTGCTGCGCCAGCCGCGTTCCATCTCGCGCCGGGCGAGACTGATGGTCGGCGACTGCGCGTTGGCGGTGATGCGGACCGCTGCTGTGGCTGCGGCCGTGGGCTGCGTCAACCAGAGTTCCTGGCCGTCGTAGTCGGAATATGATAACGCCTGGCTGGCGTCGGGACGCTGCACGGGTCGGCGCGACGGTGCATGTTGCGCGTGGCAGCAGTACAGGGTGGAAACGAAAAGAAGGAAGCAACAGAGTTGTTTCATGGCAGGGTCGGTGAAAGAATCAGGAATGGATGATAAGTCGTTGCGGGCTTGCCGAAACGCTACGAAGATACGCATTTTGGCGCGTATGTGCAACTTTTTGCTGCTGCTTGTGCGCTTGTGGTGTTGGGAGGATGTGCCGTTCCGGCAGAGAGAGGACGGATTCGTGTCATGATCAAGCCGTCCGCGGTGTTGGGAGGTTGTGCTTTTCCGGCAGGGAGAGAATGCGGTGAGTGTACAGGTGAGGGTGTGCGGTGGTGGGGAGGAGGCGGAGTCAGAAGATTTGAAGCGTGCCCAGAACGACGATGTAGCGCACGGTCTTTCCGATGAAGGTGAGCAGTGTGACTTTCCACCAGCTGACGCGCATGACGCCGAGTGCGATGCTGATGGCCGAGCCGAGTATCGGTAGAAAGGTGAAGAGGGCCATCCATGAGCCGTAGCGCTGCGTCCAGCGTGTGGCGCGGGCCATATGGGAGGGCTTGACGCGCAGCCTGGTTGCCACGCGCTCCGCGTCGGCATGTGAGCCCAGCCAGTAGTTGAACATCGAGCCGCCGGTGTTGCCGATGGTGGCCGCCGTGAGGAGGGCGAGCGTGTTGAAGGCGTGCGACAGGAAGAAGCCTGCCATGACGGCCTCGCTGCTAAAGGGAATCACGCTGCCGGCGAGGAAGGCAGCCAGAAACATGCCGGTGTAGCCGAGGTTGAGGAGAAAGTCGGTCATGCGGAGAAGGGCGTTGCGGTTGGGCGGAAACGCAGTTTCGGTTGGGGGAAAAGGGGATTTCGTCGCGCGGAGAGCGAACGTTGAGGCTGGAAGATGAGCGCATGGAGCGTGCGCAGCCGCTGGAGTGGCGGGTGCGACGGGCTCAAAGGAAGAGGGTGGCGATGCCGCTGGCGGCCAGCAGCAGGGCGAGTGCGATGCTGATGATGTTCTGCACCCGTCCGTGGGAGAGCGCCAGGAAATGTCCGCCGGCGATGGCTGCACAAAGCATGGCTGCGGGCAACGTGTGGTCGATGTCCTGCGGACGGATGATCATCCAGCACCAGAGGAGGGCGGCATGCAGGAGGATGACGTTGTAGAAGGCGCGAGTGCGGGTTCTGTCGAGGTGCTTGTGCAGCAGGTAGTCGACGCTGCCGATGAGCTGGACGAGCAGGGTGGTGGCGAGCGGGATGGCTTGCTGGAGCGTGACGGTGGTGTAGTCGGGGTGCGTCCACTGCAGGGCTTCTCCGGCGTGGGCGAGGAATGCCGGCAACTGGTCGGTGTAGAAAGCCCCCGCGGCATACAGCCACCAAGGGGTGATGAGGCCGAACAAAGAGGCCAGGATGGCGCGGAAGGAGAAGGCCTGGAGCAGGATGAGATAGATCCAGAGGAAGGGCAGCATCCATGCGAAGGCGGGTTGGACACAACTGGTGAGGCCCATCGACAGGGCGGCGAGGAACACCATAAGGCGCCGGTCGGTGCGCTGGTAGCACGACAGGAGCGGGAAGAAGCCGATCACGCTGCACGCAAGCACCACGTGGGCTGCGTCGATCGTGTGGAGCGAGGCCATGCCGGTGACGAGGAGGAAGAGCGTGGAGGAAATCGTACGGCTTGTCACGCGCAGCAGGCTGAAGGCATTGTTGAGCTCGGCGGCGAGGTAGACGCAGATGCCGCAGGCCAACAGCGCGGCGGGCATGCTCAGCAGCGTGCCCGACTGGAGGCAGGCACGCAGTTGGTCGAGGCTGGCGTACGGCAGATGGTCCGCCGTGCTGCAAGTGGCCAGCATGTGCGCCAGCCAGATGACGACGGCGAAGACGCTGACGGTGGTCAGCGTGAAGCGGCTGGAGGTGAGGGTGCGTTGGAACAAGATGCTGGCGGGTTTAATCCGTTTGGTCAGCTGCCGTGCGGTGCCGTCGGCGTGCCTTTCGTGCAGTGGGGCGGCAGCGCGGCGACATGGCCGGCGCGTGTCGAATGTTGGCACAGTGCGTGTCGAACTATAGTTCTCTGCGTGTCGAACTACGGCTCGGCGCGTGTCGGCCTACAGGTCGGCGCCGATGTCGGAACGGAAATATTTCTTCTCGAACTGGATTTTCTGTGCTTCGGCAAAACTTTTTTGCAGGGCTTCGGCCTTGTCGGCGCCGTAGGAGCTGACGGCGATCACGCGTCCGCCGGCGGTGACGGTGCGTCCGTCTTGCTCGGCCGTGCCTGCATGGAAGACGATGCTGCCCGCCACGGAGTCGATGCCGGTGATGGGGAATCCCTTCTCGTAGGCCTCGGGATAGCCGCCGCTCACCATCATGACGCACACGGCGCTGCGCGGGTCAATCTCCAGCGTGCGCTGGTCGAGGTTGCCCTGTGCGACGCCTTCGAGCAAGTCGACAATGTCGCTCTTCACGCGCAGCATCACGCTCTCGGTCTCGGGGTCGCCCATGCGCACGTTGTATTCGATGACCATCGGGTCGCCGGCCTTCGCGTTGGCATAGTCGCGGTCGACGCGGATGAGTCCGAAGAAGATGAATCCGCGGTATTCGATGCCCTCGGCGGCCAGTCCGTCCACCGTCGGGCGGATGATGCGTTCCTCCACTTTCTGCATGAAGGCGGCGTCGGCGAAGGGGACGGGCGACACGCTGCCCATGCCGCCGGTGTTGAGGCCCGTGTCGTGCTCGCCGATGCGCTTGTAGTCCTTGGCCTCCGGCAGGATCTTGTAGTGGCGTCCGTCGGTCATGACGAAGACGGAGCACTCGATGCCGCTCAGGAATTCCTCGATGACGACGGTGCTGCTGGCCGTGCCGAACATGCCGCCCAGCATCTCGCGCAGCTCCTTCTGCGCTTCCTCCAGCGTGGGCAGGATGAGCACGCCCTTGCCGGCGCAGAGGCCGTCGGCCTTGAGCACGTAGGGCGGTTGCAGCGTTTCGAGGAAGCGGAGTCCGTCTTCCAGGTGCTCGCCGTCGAAAGCCGCGTAGGCGGCGGTCGGAATGTCGTGTCGCTGCATGAACTCCTTGGCGAACTCCTTCGAGCCCTCGAGCACGGCGCCGGCCTTCGACGGGCCCACGACGGGGATGTCTGCCACGCGGGCGTCGGCGCGGAACTCGTCGTAGATGCCTTTCACGAGGGGATCCTCAGGGCCCACTACCACCATGTCGATGTGCTGCTCCAGCACGAAGCGCTTGATGGCGTCGAAGTCGTCAGCCTTCATCGCCACATTGCTGGTGGGAGCGAACGTGCGGCCGCCCGTGCGGTCGTTGTCGGCGAGGTGCGCCGTGCCGGCGTTGCCCGGAGCCACGTAGAGATGGGACACTTTTTCGCTCTGACTGATTTTCCATGCCAAGGCGTGCTCGCGGCCGCCGGAGCCTAAGAGAAGGATGTTCATGCTGATAGGGGAAAGATGGGGAAGGATGGGGAAAGGGAGCGGGGCTAATTCTGGCGCAGCAGCTCCATGAATCGCTGCCGGATGCGCTCGCGCTCGGCCTCGTCGGCCGTGGGCAGGTACTCCTCGAGCACCTGTCTCAGGGCGGCTTCGGCGCGGCTGCGCATCTGTGCTTTGCCGGCTCGCAGTCCGGCCGACAGCTCGTTCTTGGGCAGGAGCTGCCTGTTGAAATTTCCGTCGCTCATCGTGTGCTTGATTCTGAAATTCAGTGCAAAGATAGCAGAAAAGCGAGAGATAGGCAAGAAAGACGCGCGCAAGATGGCCTGCGCCGGCGCAAGTTTTTGGACGGATGCGAGCGTATGTCATGAATTTTCCGTAAGTTTGCAATCATTTTCGCATGCGCCGCGCGCACCGCCGCCCTGCGTCGTCCGTCCGTGCGCCGCAGCGGAAATGAGCGGCTCCCGCAGCCGTCGCGCACGCTGGTTGCACAGCCGTGGCAGCAGGCTTTCGCCGGCCAGCGGAAACCTCCGCACCGGCTTGCGGCGAACGGCCGCGCCCGCCTGCGAAAACGACTGCGTTCTTTTCTGAAAACGGCTGCGTTCTTTTCTGAAAACGACTGCGTTCGTTTTTGCGGCAGCACCACGCCTGCGCCACGAGCGGGGCGGCCAGCGCCTCGTTTTGCCGCCTGCTCAGACTTGTTCCGCCGCCCTCCGAACCCTCCAACCTTCCGAACCGATGCAACTGCAAACGCCTGTCGACATTCCCCGTCCGCCGTTCGCGCTCAGCCACCGCGAGCGCGTGCTCCTGCTGGGCTCGTGCTTTGCCGACGAAGTGGGCGCGCGGCTCGTGCGCGACGGCTTCGACTGCCGCGTCAATCCCTACGGCGTGCTCTACAATCCGGCCTCCATCGCCGCCCATCTCTACCGCTGCATGAGCCGGAAGGCGTATGCGCCGACATCGCCCGAACTGTTCCATGCCGAGAGCGACGGCCTGTGGCACAGCTGGATGCACCACACCGACTGGTCGGCCGCGCAGCCCGACGCGCTCGTCGAGCGCATGAACGCGACGATGAACGACACCGCCGACTTCCTCAGTTCCGCCCATGTGCTCATCGTCACGCTGGGCACGAGCTACATCTACCGCCTCGCGGCCGACGGACGCCTCGTGAGCAACTGCCACAAGCAGCCCGACGCGCTCTTCCGGCGCACGCGCCTGTCGGCGGTCGACATCGTCGACACCTGGACGCAGCTCCTGCAGCTGCTCACGGCCATGCATCCGCAGCTGCGCGTCGTCTTCACCGTCAGTCCCATCCGCCACCGGCGCGACGGCCTGCACGAGAACCAGCTGTCGAAGGCCGAGCTGCTCGTCGCGGCCGATGCCCTCTGCCGGCGCTTCGAGACGCTGACGGCCTACTTTCCCAGCTACGAGATACTGCTCGACGAGCTCCGCGACTACCGCTTCTATGCCCCCGACATGCTGCACCCCTCCGCCCAGGCCGTCGACTACATCTACGAGCGCTTCGAGCAAGCCTACGTGCCGCCGGCCGAGCAGGCCGTCAGCCGCGACGTGCGCAAGCTCCGCGCCGCCCTCGCCCACCGGCCCATGCACCCCGGGAGCGCCGCCTGGCAGCAGTTTGCCGACCGCCTGCGCGACGATCTCCAGCAACTTTCAGCCACCTATCCCCACCTCCGCTTCGGAGATGAGTCCATCCAGAGTCTATGCAATACACCATTGAACAAATAGCGGGCATGATCGGTGCGCGCACCGAAGTGAAAGGTGAGGCCGAGGGAACCGGCCGCATCAACTGGCTGCTCATCGACAGCCGCTCGCTCTGCTTCCCGCAGGAAACGCTTTTCTTCGCCCTATGTACGCCCCGCAACGACGGCCACCGCTACATCGACGAGCTCTACCGGCGCGGCGTGCGCTATTTCGTGGTGGAGAAAATCCCGCAGATACGCCTCTATCGGGGCGCCACATTCCTGCTGGTCGACGACACGCTTGCCGCCCTCCAGCAGTTGGCGCAGGCCCACCGCAGCCGCTTCGACATCCCCGTCGTGGCCATCACGGGCAGCAACGGCAAGACCACCGTGAAGGAATGGCTCTACCAGCTGCTCTCGCCCGACTACAACGTCTGCCGCTCGCCGCGCTCCTATAACTCGCAAGTGGGCGTGCCGCTGAGCCTTTGGCTCATCGACGCGCACACCGACATCGCGCTCATCGAGGCCGGCATCAGCCGCACGGGCGAGATGGACCACCTGCGCGCGATGGTGCGCCCCACCGTCGGCGTCATCACCAACATCGGACAGGCGCACCAGGAAAACTTCCGCAGCTTCGACGAGAAATGCAGCGAGAAGCTCCTGCTGCTCGAGCATTGCCGCTCGGCCGTGCTCAACATGAGCGACAACTGCATCGCGCGCTGCGCCCGCCAGGTGCCGGCCGAGGTGGAGCACATCAGCTGGAACACGGCCGAGAATGCCGCGCCGGGCGACGCCACGATCATCGTGCGCGCCGTGGAGAAGGAGGGCATGCGCGCCACCGTTCACTTCTCGTGCCGCGGCGAGCTCGGACAATACACCATCCCCTTCATCGACGAGGCCAGCATCCAGAACTCCATCACCTGCATCGCCGTGTGTGCGGCGCTGAAGATGGACCTCACCGACGTGAGCCGCCGCATGGCGCAGCTCGAGCCCGTGGCCATGCGGCTGGAGGTGAAGGACGGCCGCAACGCCTGCACGCTCATCAACGACACCTACAATTCCGACTTCCACTCGCTCGACATCGCCCTCGACTTCATGAGCCGCCGCCCCGACATGCAGGGACAGCGGCGCACGCTCATCCTCTCGGACATCCTCCAGAGCGGCGAGAGCGCGCGCTCGCTCTACAGCCGCGTGGCGCAGCTGGTGAGGAACCGCGGCGTGGAGAAGTTCATCGGCGTGGGGCCGGAGCTCAGCGAGTGTGCCGCCTATTTCCCGATGGAGTCCTACTTCTTCCGCTCGACGGAGGAGCTGCTGGCGAGCGACGTCTTCCACGCGCTGCACAACGAGCTCATCCTCGTGAAGGGCGCGCGGCAGTTCCGCTTCGACGAGGTGACCTACCAGCTGACGCTCCGGGTGCACCAGACCATCATGGAGGTGAACCTGAACAGCATCGTGGAGAACCTCAACCACTACCGCGGCTTCACCCGCCCCGGCACGAAGATGGTGTGCATGGTCAAGGCCAACGCCTATGGCATGGGCGCCGTGGAGGTGAGCAAGACGCTGCAGGAGCACGGGGTGGACTATCTGGCCGTGGCCGTGGCCGACGAGGGCGCGGAGCTGAGGAAGGCCGGCATCACCGCCAACGTGATGGTGATGAACCCGGAGATGAACTCGTTCAAGATTCTGTTCGACTACCGGCTGGAGCCGGAGGTGTTCAACTTCGACATTCTCGAGGCGCTCATCCGCGCGGCCGAGAAGGAGGGCATCACGAACTACCCCATCCACATCAAGCTCGACACGGGCATGAATCGCCTGGGCTTCCACCCCGAGAAGGACATGGCGCGGCTCATCGACCGCCTGTCGCACCAGTCGGCGCTCATTCCGTGCAGCGTGTTCTCCCATTTCGTGGGGAGCGACGACGACGCGTTCGACGACTTCTCGCGCCATCAGTTCGCCCGCTACGACGCGGCCTCGCGCCGGCTGCAGGAGGCCTACGGGCATAAAATCCTGCGCCACATCTGCAATAGCGCCGCCATCGAGCACTTCCCCGAGTATCACATGGACATGGTGAGGCTCGGACTGGGTCTCTATGGCGTCGACCCGCGGACCAACCGCCTGCTCTCGAACGTGGCCACGCTCAAGTCGACCATCCTGCAGGTGCGCGACGTGCCGGCGGGCGAGAGCATCGGCTACGGACGGCACACGTTTGTCGACCGCGACTCGCGCATTGCCGACGTGCCCATCGGCTATGCCGACGGGCTCAACCGCCATCTGGGCAACCGCGGCTGCCACTGCCTCGTCGACGGCCAGCCGGCGGACTACGTGGGAAACATCTGCATGGATGTGTGCATGATCGACGTGACGGACATCGACTGTCGCGCGGGCGACCGCGTCACGATTTTCGGTGCCGACCTGCCTGTGACGGTGCTCTCGGACGCGCTCGACACGATTCCCTACGAGGTCTTCACGGGCATCTCGATGCGTGTCCAGCACGTCTACGTGCAGGAATAGCGGCGGCGGCCTTGCATGCGGAAGGCGGGGAATGCACACCGGAGTGGTGCGCATTCCCCGCCTGGCGTGTGGGGGTGGGGCGTCGGCAGCGGGCCGGAGCCGGCGGCGGGCGGTGGGACGGCGATGGGGGAAAGATGGGACGAAGGCCTTCTCGATGCGTCGGGAAGGCCTTCGTGCCGCTTCGCGAAGGCCTTCGTGCGGCAGGGCATGCAGGAGGCAGGGCGGAAGGCGGCGCCGCGGGGGCGATGCGGAGGTGGCGAACGAGGTCAGCGCTTGCGCGGCTGGGCGGCGAGGGCGGCGGCGCGGGAGAGGGCGATCTGGATGTTGGCGCAGATGTTCTCCTGGCCGACGAGTTCGTTGAAGCCGCTCTTCTCGAGCACGGCGTGCACGGAGGGGCGGACGCCGGAGAGCACGATGCGGATGCCGTCCTTCTGGCTCGACTCGCACAGGCTGGTGAGGTTGTGGATGCCGGTGGAGTCGACGAAGGGCACCTTGCGCATGCGGATGATGCGCACGCGGGGCTTTTTGTCGATGCGCGACATGATGTCCTCGAAGCGGAGGCCCGTGCCGAAGAAGAAGGGGCCGTTGATTTCGAAGACGTCGACGCCGGGCGGGATGACGAGATGTTCCTCCTGGTTGAGCGGCGAGTCGACGTCGTCGTTCACGTCGATGGTGCGGCTGATGCGGCGCACGTCGGTGTTCTCGGCCATGCGTCGCATGAAGAGGATGAAGGCGGCGATGAGTCCGACCTCGATGGCGACGGTGAGGTCGACGATGATGGTGAGGAAGAAGGTAATGAGCAGGACGGTGACGTCGCTCTTGGGGTTGTGGAGGATGCGGCGGAAGGAGCGCCACCCGCTCATGTTGTAGCTGACGACCACGAGCACGCCGGCCAGGCAGGCCATGGGGATGTAGCTGGCGTAGGGCATGAGGACGAGGAAGATGAGCAGGAGCACGACGGCGTGGGTGACGCCGGCGATGGGCGATCGGCCTCCGTTGTTGATGTTGATCATGGTGCGGGCGATGGCGCCGGTGGCGGGGATGCCGCCGAAGAGCGGTGTGGCGAGGTTGGCGATGCCCTGTCCGATGAGTTCGGTGTTGGAGTCGTGGTGGTTGCCGGTCATGCCGTCGGCGACGGTGGCGGAGAGCAGCGACTCGATGGCGCCGAGGACGGCGATGGTGAGGGCGGGGCCGACGAGGCTCTTGACGGCCTCCCAGCTGATGTCGGGCAGTCGGAGGCCGGGCAGCTGGCCGGAGATGGTGAAGCGGTCGCCGATGGTCTCGATGGAGCCGACGCCGGCATACTGGCGCAGCAGCAGGGCGCCGATGGTGGTGACGAGGATGGCCGCGAGTGTGCCGGGCAGGGTCTTGCTGAACTTGGGCGTGAGCTGGATGATGGCGATGCTCAGTAGGCCGGTGGCGGTGGTCCAGAGGTCGATGGAGCCGATGTGGCGGGCGTAGCATATCCACTTCTCGATGAAGTCGGCGGGCACGCTGGGCAGCTGGAGGCCGAGGAGGTCCTTGACTTGTGTGGAGAAGATGGTGACGGCGATGCCGCTGGTGAATCCGACGACGATGGGATAGGGGATGAACTTGATGATGGTGCCGAGGCGGAGGGCGCCCATCAGGATGAGGAATGCGCCAGCCATGAGGGTGGCGACGGTGAGTCCGCCGACGCCATACTGCTGGATGATGCCGTAGATGATGCCGATGAAGGCGCCGGTGGGGCCGGCTATCTGCACTTTGCTGCCGCCCAGGACGGAGACGACGAAGCCTGCGACGGCGGCCGTGATGATGCCGTCCTCGGGGTTGACGCCCGAGGCGATGGCGAAGACGATGGCGAGTGGGAAGGCCACGACGCCGACGATGGAGCCGGAGATGAGGTCCTTGGCGAGATGTTGGCGGTTGTAGTTCTTGAGGCTGCTCAGCAGCGCCGGTTTGAAAAGGCTCATGGGCGGTTGTGAGGGGTAAGGTGTGTGTGAAACGGGCGGAGGCGTCCGATGAAATCCGGACGGCGTGCTGTCCATGGTGGAGGTGGGGTGTGTGGCAGTGGGCGATGTGGATGCGGGACTGCGGCGCAAAGGTACGGAAAAAATTCGAAAGCGCGGGGCTCTTGGCGATGGCATGATGCCGGAGGGGGAAAGGGGGGCGCCGAAGGGGCGGAAGGGCGCGCCTGCGCTGCACACGGCGGCGCGAATTGTGCGATGGTGCGTCGGCTGGGCGTCCTCATTTATGATGATTTTGCGGTGGGCGTGCGGCTGACGGAGGTCGGAGATTTTGTGGCGCGGCGAGATGTGCGTAACTTTGCCGTGGATTCAGGCCGGCAATCGGGCCGGCACGTCGCGTCGTGGAAGGGAACGGCGTGGCGGGCGCCTTTATTTTTGCCAATATTTCCAACTTATAATAATTGCTTATGCGCAGATTCTTTACGCTATTTCTGATGGCCGCTGTCTTCGTGGCCGCCCGTGCGCAGCACGGTGTGTTGAAATTTGTCGGCCCTTCTCAGTTCCAGGCTTTCACGGCGACGGTGCCTGTGGAGAACGACACGGTGCTGCTGCAGCTGAACGTGGCGGGCTTTACGGGCGACTTCACGATTCCGGCCATGACCTACAGTGCGATGCGGCTGACGATTCCCTCGTTCACGGTGGCTGGCGTGCCGTTTGTGGCGGCTGAGGACGGCGGCTTCGATTTCGTAGGCGATACGACCGTGATGGAGGTGCCCTATCAGGGCGGCACGCGCCAGCTGACGGTGAACTCGCTGAAGGCGCACTACGACCATGTGGCGCAGCATCTGACGCTGGAGGTGAAGCTGAACTTCGGTTCGATGCCGTTCGAGCTGACCTATTCGATTGAGGCGAACTACACACGCGACGTGGCGGCCGGCATCCGTGCGACGGTGGAGCAGGACGCCGATGCGCCGCTCTACGACTTGCAGGGCCGGCGGGTGGTGTCGCCGGTGCGTGGCCAGATCTACATCCAGAACGGTCGGAAGCGGATGTATTGACCGCGGCCGGCACGTTCGGCAACACAAAAAGCGAAGCGCACGCGGCTTCCCGATATGCTGGGAAGGTCGCGTGCGCTTTTTTGATGAGCTGGGGTGCCGCCCGTCTGATGCGCGTCGGGCGCTGCGGGGAGACGGCAAGGTGCATGGCGCGGGGGCCATGGCGGTGCGGGTCTACTTCACGGCGTCGATGAGTGCCTCCGGCGTGAGGACCTGCTGCTCGCCGGTCTCCATGTTCTTGAGCGTGACCTGTCCGGAAGCCATCTCGCTCTCGCCGACGAGGGCGACGAAGGGAATCTGCTTGGCGTTGGCGTAGCTCATCTGTTTTTTCATCTTCGCGGCGTCGGGATAGATTTCGGCGCGGATGCCTGCCTGGCGCACGTGTCGGAGCACGCGCATGCAGAAGTCGGCTTCCTGCGGGCCGAAGTTGACGAAGAGGAGGCGCGTGGTGGTGACGGCTTCGCGGGGGTAGAGGTCGAGTGTGTTGAGGACGTCGAAGATGCGGTCGGCGCCAAAGGAGATGCCGACGCCGCTGATGCCGGGCATGCCGAAGATGCCGGTGAGGTTGTCGTAGCGTCCGCCGCCGGTGATGCTGCCGATTTCGACGTCGAGCGCCTTCACCTCGAAGATGGCTCCGGTGTAGTAGTTGAGGCCGCGGGCGAGGGTGAGGTCGAGCTCGATGGCGTTGGTGAGCTGGCCGTCGAGGTGGTCGAGGATGTACTGGCACTCGTCGATGCCCTTGAGTCCGATTTCGCTGCCTGCGAGCACCTGGCGCATGGTCTGCAGTTTCTCGTCGTTGGTGCCGGAGAGCAGGATGATGGGCTGGAGGCGCTCGATGGCCTCGGCGGGTATGCCGCAGGCGGCGAGTTCCTGGTTTACGTTGTCGAGTCCGATTTTGTCGAGCTTGTCGATGGCTACGGTGATGTCGACGATTTTGTCGGCTTGGCCGATGATTTCGGCAATGCCGGTGAGAATCTTGCGGTTGTTGATCTTGATGCAGACGCGCACGCCGAAGCGGGTGAAGACGGTGTCGACTATCTGCATGAGCTCGACTTCGTTGAGCAGAGAGTCGGATCCGACGACGTCGGCGTCGCACTGGTAGAACTCGCGGTAGCGTCCTTTCTGCGGACGGTCGGCGCGCCAGACGGGCTGGATCTGGTAGCGCTTGAAGGGCAGGGTGAGCTCGTCGCGGTGCTGCACGACGTAGCGGGCGAAGGGCACGGTGAGATCGTAGCGGAGTCCTTTCTCGCAGAACTTCGCGGCCAGTTTGGTGGCGTTGCGCGAGAGGAGTTCCTCATCGGTGAGGGAGCGGAAGAAGTCGCCTGAGTTCTGGATCTTGAAGAGCAGCTTGTCGCCTTCCTCGCCGTATTTTCCCATCAGCGTGGAGAGGTTTTCCATGGCTGGCGTCTCGATCTGCTGGAATCCGTAGAGTGCGTAGACGTCGCGGATGGTGTTGAATATGTAGTTGCGCTTCGCCATTTCGAGGGGCGAGAAGTCGCGTGTGCCTTTCGGGATGGATGGCTTCATGGGGTGAAGGATTGCTGGTTGTGTGGTTGTGTTGATTTGCTTTTGGGGATGTGATGGCGTGCTGCCGGTTGGGTGGTGGTGCACGTGCGGTGTGTCAGAACATCTTGCGGACGCGGTCGATGCCGGCGACGAGGGCGTCGATGTCGGCGCGTGTGTTGTAGAACGCGAGCGATGCGCGGACGGTGCCTTCGACGCCGAGGCGGCGCATGAGGGGCTCTGCGCAGTGGTGGCCTGTGCGTACGGCGATGCCGAGGCGGTCGAGCAGGGTGCCCATGTCGAGGTGGTGGATGTGGCCGACGTTGAACGAGATGACGGCGTCGTCGGCCGTGGTGGCGCCGGGCGCGTGTCCGTAGATGTGGATGTCGGGCACGTTGCGGAGCTGGCTGAGGGCATAGGCGGTCAGGTCGCGCTCGTAGGCGGCAATGCGGTCCATGCCGATGTGGCTGACATACTGCAGGGCGGTGGCCAGGGCGTGGGTGCCGACGTAGTCGGGTGTGCCGGCCTCGAACTTGTAGGGCAGCTGGTTGTAGGTGGTGTGGTCGAAGCTGACGTGGTCGATCATCTCGCCGCCGCCTTGGTAGGGCGGCATCTCCTCCAGGTACTTTTGCTTGCCGAAGAGCACGCCGACGCCGGTGGGACCATAGATCTTATGGCCGGAGAAGGCGAAGAAGTCGCAGTCGAGGGCCTGGACGTCGATGGCGAAATGGGGCGTGGACTGCGCGCCGTCGACCAACACGGGCACGCCGGCCTCGTGGGCGGTGCGTATGATGTCGGCGACGGGGTTGACTTGTCCGAGCACGTTGCTCACGTGGGTGATGCAGAGGAGGCGCGTGCGGCTGTTGAGCAGCGTGGACAGCTGGTCGGTCTGGAGCGTGCCGTCGTCGTTCATGGGCAGCACGCGCAGCTGCATGCCCTTGCGCTGGCAGAGCATTTGCCAGGGCACGATGTTGGAGTGGTGCTCCATGACGGTGACGATGATCTCGTCGCCAGCCTGGCAGTAGGCCTCGCCGAAGGAGAAGGCGAGGAGGTTGATGGCCTCGGTGGTGCCGCGGGTGAAGATGATTTCGGAGGTGGAGCCGGCGTTGATGAACTGGCGGACGGTCTCGCGGGAGGCTTCGTGCAGCTCCGTCGCTTTCTGCGAGAGGAAGTGGACGCCGCGGTGCACGTTGGCGTTCTCGTTGTAGTATTCGCTTGCGATGGCCTCGACGACGGCGCGCGGCTTCTGCGTCGTGGCCGCGTTGTCGAGGTAGACGAGCGGTCGGCCGTAGACTTCGCGGGAGAGAATCGGGAAGTCGCTGCGGATGGCTTCGGCGTCGAAGTCGGGGAGGATATGTGTGGTTGCTGTCATGTGTCTGTGTAGACTTTCGGTGGTGGGGCGGCGCGCCTCATTTGCAGAGGGCGCAGCCGGTGCACTTGCTGAGCTCGCCGCGGAATCGCTTCTCGACGATGTAGTGGAGTCGCTCGCGCAGCGGCTGGAGGGTGATTTCGTCGATGACTTGTCCGACGAAGGCGAACTTGAGGAGCATGCGGGCCTCCTCCGTCGGGATGCCGCGCTGCTGCATGTAGAAGAGCTGCTGCGTGTCGAGCACGCCGACCGTGCTGCCGTGGGAGCACTTGACGTCGTCGGCATAGATCTCGAGCATGGGCTGGGAGTAGACGTGGGCTTCCGTCGAAGCGCAGAGGTTGGCGTTCGTCATCTTCGAGTCGGTCTTCTGGGCGTCCTGCCGCACGAGGATTCTGCCGGCGAAGGCGCCTGTGGCCGCATCGTCGGCTACGTATTTATAGAGCTCGTGGCTTCGGCAGTTGGGCACGCGGTGGTCGATGAGCGTGTTGTTGTCGACGTGCTGGTTCTTGTCGGCTACGACGCAGCCGTTGAGCGTCACCTCGGTGTTCTCGCCGGCGATGACGACGTCGGTCGTGTTGCGCGTGAGTCCGTTGAAGATGGTCAGGTTGTTGTGCGTCACGGTGCAGTCGCGTCCGGCTTGGATGAAGACGTTGGAGAAGCGGTGGCACTTCGTGTGTGTCTCTTCCACCTCGTAGAGGTTGAGGTGCGCGTTGTCGGCGCAGTGCACTTCGATCACCTGCGTGGTGAGGAAGCTGACGGTGTCCATGGCGTGGTCGCAGAGCAGGAGCGTGGCCTCGGCGCCCTCTTCGAGAACGATGAGGAGGCGGCGGTTGACCATCATGTCGACGCTGCTGCGGAGCAGGTTGATGAGCTGCAGCGGCTGCTGCAGGCGCTGGTTGCGGGGCACGTAGACGAAGATGCCGTCCTGGCAGAAGGCGGTGTTGAGCGCGGCCAGGGCATTGTCCTGCAGGTCGGTGAGCCGGCCGTAGTAGAGGGCCACCAGTTCGGAGCGCTGCCGCGACGCCTCGGCGAGGCTGCCGATGAAGATGCCGCCGGAGGTCTCGTCGAAGGTGTTGAACGTGGACGCTGCTGCCGGACTGGGCTGTGGCACGTCGTTGATGGAATAGATGAGGTGGGTCGACAGGTTGGGCACGTCGCAGCGGAAGTTGTCCTGCACGTTGGCGGGGATGTCCTTGCGCTGGAGATTGAGCCCGTAGTCGGGCGCGAAGGCTGCAGGCACGTCGGTGTACTTGTAGCGCTCCACCTTCCGCGTGGGCAGTCCGAGCCGTTCGAATGCGGCCATGGCCTCGTCGCGCAGGGCGTTCAGCACGGGCGTGCTGCCTGCGTCGAGCATCTGGCGGCATTGGCGGAAGAGTTCGATGTATTGTAGTTCGCTTGTCTTCATGCGTTCAGTTCCTCTTTGATCCAGTCGAATCCTTGTTTCTCAATCTGCTGGGCGAGCTCCGGTCCGCCGGTCTTCACGAGCTGGCCGTTGAGCAGCACGTGCACGACGTCGGGCTTGATGTAGTCGAGCAGCCGCTGGTAGTGCGTGATGACGATGGCCGAGGTCTGCTCGGTGCGGATTTTGTTGAAGCCTTCGGCCACGACGCGCAGTGCGTCGACATCGAGTCCGGAGTCGGTCTCGTCGAGAATGCAGAACGACGGGTCGAGCATGGCCATCTGGAAGATTTCGTTGCGCTTCTTTTCGCCGCCGCTGAATCCTTCGTTGACGGAGCGGTTGACGAGGCGGTTGTCGATGTCGACGAGGGCGCGCTTCTCCCGCATGAGCTTGAGGAAGTCGGTCGACTTGAGCGGTTCGAGGCCGAGGGCCTGGCGGCGTGCGTTGACGGCGGTGCGCATGAAGTTGACCATGCTCACGCCGGGAATCTCGATGGGGTGCTGAAACGACATGAAGACGCCGGCGTGGGCGCGCTCCTCGATCGACATGGCCAGGAGGTCCTGGCCGTCGAGCGTGATGCTGCCTTCGGTCACGGTGTAGGCGGGATGGCCGACGATGACGTTGCAGAGCGTCGACTTACCGGCGCCGTTGGTGCCCATGACGGCGTGTATCTCGCCGTCGCGGATGGTGAGGTTGATGCCTCGGAGTATCTCTTTGCCGCCTACGGTGGCGTGCAGGTTCTTGATTTCTAACATCTTCTTGTGTATATAAAGTGGGGAATGGGGTGATGGCTGTGTGTGCTGCCTACGTCTGTGCCGTGGCGGACGTGCGCGCTGGAAGCGGCACCGGTGCGGCCGGGCACAGGCGGATGGGCCTGCCGGGGCTTATCCGACGCTGCCTTCGAGCGAGACGCTGAGCAGCTTGGTGGCCTCGACGGCGAACTCCATGGGGAGCTTGTTGATGACGTCCTTGGCGTAGCCGTTGACGATGAGGCCGACGGCCTCCTCCGTGGAAATGCCGCGCTGGTTGCAGTAGAGCAGCTGGTCTTCGCTGATTTTCGAGGTCGTGGCCTCGTGCTCGATGATGGCCGTGGCGTTCTGCACGTCCTGATAGGGGAACGTGTGGGCGCCGCAGCGGTTGCCGAGCAGGAGCGAGTCGCAGGAGGAATAGTTGCGGGCGCCGTCGGCATCCTTGCCGACGCGCACAAGTCCGCGGTAGCTGTTCTCGCTCTGTCCGGCGCTGATGCCTTTCGAGATGATGGTGGAGCGCGTGTTGCGTCCGAGGTGGATCATCTTCGTGCCGGTGTCGGCCTGCTGGTGGTGGTTGGTGACGGCCACGCTGTAGAACTCGGCCTGCGAGCCGTCGCCGCTGAGGATGCAGGAGGGGTATTTCCAGGTGATGGCGCTGCCGGTCTCGACCTGCGTCCACGAGAGCTTGGAGTTGGCCCCGCGCAGATGGCCTCGCTTGGTGACGAGGTTGAGCACGCCGCCGCGGCCCTCGCTGTCGCCGGGATACCAGTTCTGCACGGTGGAGTATTTCACTTCGGCGTCGTCCATCACGACAATCTCGACGATGGCGGCGTGCAGCTGGTTCTCATCGCGCATGGGGGCGGTGCAGCCCTCCAGATAGGAGACGTAGCCGCCGGCCTCGCACACGATGAGCGTGCGCTCAAACTGTCCCGTGTTGCGGGCGTTGATGCGGAAGTAGGTCGACAGCTCCATCGGGCAGCGCGTGTTCTTCGGGATGTAGACGAAGGAGCCGTCGGAGAAGACGGCGGAGTTGAGCGCAGCAAAGTAGTTGTCGCGGTAGGGGACGACGCTGCCGAGATACTGTCGGACCAGTTCGGGATATTGGTTGATGGCCTCGGAGATCGAGCAGAAGATGATGCCCTTCTCGCTGAGACGCTCCTTGAAGGTCGTCTTGATGCTGACGGAGTCCATCACGGCGTCGACGGCCACGCCGCTGAGCGCCATGCGCTCCTCGAGCGGAATGCCGAGCTTGTCGAACGTCTTCATCAGTTCGGGGTCGATTTCCTTCTTTCCCTCATCCGCTTTCTTGGCCGTGGGGTCGGCGTAGTAGGAGATGGCCTGGTAGTCGATTTCGGGCATGCGCAGATGCGCCCACGTCGGCTGTTTCTGCTCTTGCCAGAAGCGGTAGGCCTTGAGACGGAAGTCGAGCATCCATTCGGGCTCTCCTTTCTTTTGCGAGATGAGGCGCACGATGTCTTCGTTGAGACCTTTGTCGATTATCTCGGTGTAGACGTTGGTGGTGAAGCCGTACTTGTACTTCTCTTCAGCCACTTTCTTCACATATTCGTTTGCCATAGGATTGTAATGATTCTGCCGGTGAGCAGAGGGGGGACGTATATAGGGGATGATGGGGCGCGCCGTCCGGACGTTTTTACCGGCGTTGCGGCTTTCGATTTCCGGAGTTCCGGTTTTTGTTTTCCGGAGTTCCGATTTTCTTTTTTCGGAGTTCCGCTGTCGTGTGACAGGCGGTGCGGCGCGTTTCGGGGTCGGCGAGGTGGCTATCGGAAGAGGTCGGCCATGCCGTGGCGTGGCGTTGCCCCTTGCAGTTCCTCGCTGGTGTCGGTGACGATGAGGACGTCGGGGATGATGGGCTGGGTGGCCTGCTTGACGACGTAGAAGAGCGAGGTGCGCTGTTCCAGTTTCTCGGGGTGGAGGCCGCCGTTGCTGCTGGCGAAGTCGTAGAGGTTGAAGGCAAAGCTCAGCAGCAGCGCATGGCAGAGCACGCCGATGAGGGCACCGGCCAGGCGGTTGACGCATCCGAGGTGGACGGCGCTGAAGAGCCGCGTGAGCAGCGAGGCCAGGAAGCCGAGCAGGATGGGCACGACCACGACGAGGAGGGCGAAGGCGATAAGGTTGCTGATGCCCTCTCCGCTGCCTGTCATCGAGGCGAGCTTGTGTCCGAAGTTGTCATAGAGGGCGACGGCGGCGTAGAGGCCGATGACGACGCCCGCAAAGTTGGCAACCTGCTTGAACGCGCCCTGGATGAAGCCGACGACGGCTCCGATCAGCAGCACGACCATGATGAGTATATCCATCTGCGGGAGTAAGTAGGGATAGCAACGTCTCACAGGCGGTTGTCAGGAAACGTTGCTATCGGATTGACTATTAAAATGTACGTGTGCGCGCGAGGCGAGCGAGGCCGCAGCGGCTGCGGCGCGTGGTGCGCCGCTTAGAGCTTCTGCTTCACCTCGACCTCGGTGAAGGCTTCGAGCACGTCGCCCTCGCGGATGTCGTTGTAGTTGACGAGCGAGATACCGCAGTCGAAGTTGGTGGTCACCTCCTTCACGTCGTCCTTGAAGCGCTTGAGCGCCTTGATGTCGGCCGTATGCACGACGATGCCCTCGCGGATGACGCGGATCTTGTCGGAGCGGTGGATCTTGCCGTCGGTGACGAAGGCGCCGGCCACCGTGCCCACCTTGGTGATCTTGTACACCTGGCGCACTTCGGCCGTACCGGAGTATTCCTCCTTGATTTCGGGCGCGAGCATGCCTTCCATGGCGCTCTTCACCTCCTCGATCGTGTCGTAGATGATGGAGTAGAGGCGGATGTCGACGCCTTCCGTGTCGGCCAGGCGGCGGGCCGCCTGCGACGGGCGCACCTGGAAGCCGATGATGATGGCCTCGGAGGCGTGCGCCAGCTCGACGTCGCTTTCCGAAATCTGTCCCACGGCCTTGTGGATGACGTTCACGCGGATCTTCTCCGTGGAGAGCTTGATGAGCGAGTCGGACAGGGCCTCGATGGAGCCGTCCACGTCGCCCTTGACGATGAGGTTGAGGTCCTGAACGCCGCCGAGCGCGATGTCGTGCGCGATGTCTTCCAGTCCCTTGCGGCGTGTCGTGCGGAGTCCCTGCTCACGCTTCAGCTGCTCGCGCTTGTTGGCAATCTCGCGGGCTTCCTGCTCCGTCTCGAATGTATGGAAGGTGTCGCCTGCGGTCGGTGCGCCGTTCAGACCGAGCACGACTGCCGGCTCCGCGGGCAGGGCCTGCTGGATGCGCTGTCCGCGCTCGTTGAACATGGCTCTCACGCGGCCGTAGTGCGTACCGGCGAGCACGATGTCGCCCTGGTGGAGCGTACCGTTCTGCACGAGCACGGTGGCCACGTAGCCGCGTCCCTTGTCGAGCGACGACTCAATCACCGAGCCCGTGGCCTTGCGGTCGGGGTTGGCGCGCAGGTCGAGCAACTCGGCCTCGAGCAGCACTTTCTCCATGAGGGCGTCGACGTTGAGGCCGTGCTTGGCTGCGATTTCCTGGCTCTGGTACTTGCCGCCCCAGTCCTCCACGAGGTAGTTCATGGCAGCAAGCTCCTCCTTGATCTTCTCCGGATTGGCGCCCGGCTTGTCGATTTTGTTGATGGCGAACACCATCGGCACGTTGGCCGCCTCGCAGTGGCTGATGGCCTCGCGCGTCTGCGGCATGATGGAGTCGTCGGCGGCGATGATGATGATGGCGATGTCCGTCACCTTCGCACCACGGGCGCGCATGGCCGTGAAGGCCTCGTGTCCCGGCGTGTCGAGGAAGGTGATGTGCTTGCCGTTCTGCATCTTCACGTTGTAGGCGCCGATGTGCTGCGTGATGCCGCCGGCCTCACCGGCAATGACGTTGGTCTTGCGGATGTAGTCGAGCAGCGAGGTCTTTCCGTGGTCGACGTGACCCATGACGGTGATGATGGGCGCGCGTGGCACGAGATCTTCCTCGGCGTCCGCAGCCTCCTCCACCGCATTGCTCACTTCCTCGCTCACGTAGCTCGTCGTGAAGCCAAACTCCTCGGCCACGAGGTTGATGGTCTCGGCGTCGAGGCGCTGGTTGATGCTGACCATGATGCCGATGCTCATGCAGGTGCCGATGACCTGGTTGACGCTGATGTCCATCATCGTGGCCAGTTCGTTGGCGGTCACATACTCCGTCAGCTTCAGCACCTTGCTCTCTGCGTGCTCCTCCGCAGCTTCCTCGGCCATGCGGTTGTGGATGGCCTCGCGCTTGTCCTTGCGGTATTTCACGCCTTTCTTCATCTGCTTGGAGGTGAGACGGGCGAGCGTTTCCTTCACCTGCTTGGCGATTTCCTCGTCCGTCAGCTCCACGGGCTTGACGGGTGCATTCTTCTTGTTCTTCTTGCCGCGGTTCTGCTGCTGCCCTTGCTGGGCGTTGGCATTGTTGTGGCCACGTGCGTTTCCGCCCTGCTGGCCGCCGCGGTTGGCGCCGCCGCCCTGCTGCTGGTTGGCAGCGGCGTTGATGTCGACGCGCTCCTTGCCGATGCGGTTGCGCTTCTTCTTGCCTTCGCCGCCTGCGTTCTCACCCGTTCCGCCCTGTCCGTTGGGACCGCGGTTGCCGGCTCCGTTCTTCTTTTTCTTGTCGGGGCGGGTCTTGGAGTTGAGCGCATCGAGGTCGATTTTGCCGACCACGTTGAATTTCACGCCTGCGTCGCGAGGCTGCATGCGGAACACGCCGTCCTGACTGACGGCGCCGATGGGCTGCCGTCCCTTCGAGTCGGTGCCCGCTTGGCTCGCCTCGTCTGCTGCCGTGCCGGCGGCTGCTTCGTGCTGGGCGGCAGGCGCCGTGGCGTTGTCGCTGGGCGCTGCGATGTGGCTGCTGCTGGCGGCGGAAGCCTCTGCGGCTGGCGCGTCTGTTCCGGCCGACACTGCTGCCGCTGTCTGGGCGGTAGCGTCCGACGGATTTGTGGCGGCTTTCGATTCCTCTGCCTGTGGCTCGGACGTGCTCGTGG
>DBQP01000017.1:49242-139068 GCA_002305265.1 Prevotellaceae bacterium UBA1391
CGGCGTGCGCGGCGTGCGTGTCGTCCGTGTGCTGGGCGGCGCCGGCTGCGGCGCTCGTGCCCTTATCGTCGGCTGCGGCAGCTGCCGTGGCGGTGGTTGAGGCCGCGGCCTGTGTGCTGGCGGGCGCAGCCGGCTCTTCTTTTCGGGGCGCCGGCTTGCCTACGCTGTCGAGGTCGATCTTGCCGAGCACGGTGAATTTCTGTGCCTGCGGCTGCTGCTCGTCGTCGGTCTTGGGCGTGTCTGTGCGGGGTGCCTTCTCAGGCTTGGCTGGCTTCTGGGGGCGTTCGCTCTTGCGCTGGGCGATGGCGTCCTGCGTCTTCTTAGCCTCGGCCTTGTCGGCGCCGTATGCCTCGAGCAGCAGGTCGTACTGCTCGTCCGTGAGTTTTGCGTTAGGTGTGACGTCTTCGAGCGCCTTGCCCTTCTTCTGCAGGAGCTCGGCCACGGTGTTGAGTCCTACGTTGAGTTCTTTGAGTGCTTTATTTAGTCTTACAGGCATATCTGCGTTTTTGTTGTCGATGAATATTCGGGGTGTTCTCTCGCTTCGTCGTGTCGACGGCCCTGACGCAGGGCACAGGCCCAGACGTGGAGTGCCGGGGCTTGGCCTGGGGCTTATTCGTCGAACTCGGCGCGGAGAACGTTGAGCACGTCGTCCACGGTGTCTTCCTCGAGGTCGGCCTGCTGGATGAGCATCTCACGCGGAGCGTCGAGCACCTGGCGCGCAGTGGTGAATCCGACTTTCTTGATGGCATCGATGACCCACTCCTCGATCTCGTCCTTGAATTCGTCGAGGTAGATGTCCTCGTTGTTGTCGTCGACGTCGCGGTAGACGTCGATGGTGTAGCCTGTGAGCATGGAGGCGAGCTTGATGTTGAGTCCGTTCTTGCCGATGGCGAGGCTCACCTGGTCGGGCTGCAGGTATACTTCGGCCTTCTTGTCCTCCTCGTTGAGGTTGATGGCGGAGATGTGGGCCGGTGCGAGCGTGCGCTGGATGAAGAGCTTGGGGTTGGCGGTGTAGTTGATGACGTCGATGTTCTCGTTGTGGAGCTCGCGCACGATGCCGTGGATGCGGCTTCCCTTCACGCCGACGCAGGCGCCGACGGGGTCGATGCGGTCGTCGAAGCTCTCGACGGCCACTTTGGCGCGCTCACCGGGGATGCGTGCGATCTTGCGGATGGCGATGAGTCCTTCGTTGATTTCCGGCACTTCTTGCTCAAGCAGGCGCTCGAGGAATTCGGGTGCGGTGCGCGAGAGGATGATCTTGGGGTTGTTGTTGAGGTTGTCGACGCGCAGGACGACGGCGCGTGCGGTCTCGCCCTTGCGGAAGAAGTCGCCGGGAATCTGCTCGGTCTTGGGCAGCAGGAGCTCGTTGTTGTCGGCGTCGATGAGGAGCGTCTCGCGCTTCCAGATCTGGTAGACTTCGGCCAGGATGATGCTGCCCACCTTGTCCTTGTACTTGTTGTAGAGGTTGTCGTGCTCGAGCTCGAGAATCTTGGCGGCCATGGTCTGGCGCAGCGTGAGGATGGTGCGGCGTCCGAAGTCGGAGAAGTTGATTTTCTGGCTGACTTCCTCGCCCACTTCATAGTCGTCGTCCACCTTGCGTGCTTCGCTCAGCGAGATTTCAGTGGCTTCGTTCGTCACCTCGTCGTCGGGCACGACGACGCGGTTCTGGTAGATCTCGAAGTCGCCCTTGTCGGGGTTGACGATCACGTTGAAGTTGTCGTCGTGCCCGTAGGTTTTCTGCAGCACGCTGCGGAAGGAGTCCTCGATGACGCTGACGAGTGTCGTCTTGTCGATGTTCTTCATCTCCTTGAAGTCCTGGAATGTGTCGATGAGGTTGACCGTTTCAGTCTGTTTTGTCTTTTTCGTTGCCATTATATGTAGTCTTGTTTTGTTTGCTGTCTGTGGGCGGGCCGTGGGCTTGCGGCCCGGACTGGGGGGCCGGCGGGTGCGGCGTCCTGCGCTGCGGCTGGTGGGCTTACTTGAAGTCGATGACGGGTTTCACCCATTTCACGTCGCTGTAGCTGAAGGTGTATTTCGTCTCGACGAGCACGGGGCGCTTCTTGCCTTCCACCTTCTGCTTCTCCGGCACGACGACGGAGAACGCTTCGGCGTCGGCGTCGGCCATGACGCCGGTGCGCTTCTTGCCGTCGGCGGTGAGCAGTTCCACCTCGGAGCCGATGGCGTTGATGTACTGCTGGACGACCTTGAACGGCTGCGTGATGCCTGCGGAGCCCACCTCGAGCTCGAAGTCCTCGGCGTCGCGGTCGAGTCCGTCCTCGATGTGCTTGCTCAGGGAGCAGCAGTCCTCAATCCAGACGCCGTCCTTGTGGTCGATTTCCACGGCGATGCGGTTGTCGGTGCTGACTTGTACGTCTACGAGGAAATATTCTTTGTCTTTGAGCCATTCCTCTGCGAGCTCCTTCACGGTTGTTTTGCTGATCATGCGGATGTTGAAAAGCGAGGGTGTTTGGTTTGTCGTTTTGATGGGGTGGGATGCGAGGCACGCATGCGGGATGTCCCGTGCGGCGGTGACGTGCGGGCGCGTCGATGCGTGCTTCATGGTGGGGCGGGCGCGGGCGGGATGCCTCGTGCGGCCGGGGCCGGCAGTGGCGCATTTTGCCCGCTGTGTAAAAAAGCAGGAGGAACTCTTTCAAGCCCCTCCTGTTCGATTACGTTGCAAATTTAGTGATTTTTAATGAATTGGCCAAGGATTTTTCGGCTATTTTGGTGGGAAACGGCAAAAAAAAGTGTTGCGGCGGGGCGAAAGCCGTGTGGCGCGGGCTCGCCGGTAGTGTCTGACGGCTGCGCGTGGGCCGCGGACGGGCGTCGGCGACGTGCCGACGCGAAGGCCTTCGTTTTGCGTTTCGAAGGCCTTCGTTTTGTGTNNTTTGTGTTTCGAAGGCCTTCGTTTCTATGGCAGTGGGCGGCGGGGGTGCGCGCGGGGTGCGGGCCGTGTTTCGTGGCGATGGCAGCAGGGCGGAGCGGCGGTGGCGGCGGGGTGGTGTGGCGCCGCTGGCCAGGCGGGACGGCGGTGGCGGCGTTTTCAGTCTGAAGTGGGCTTGTGCCGGCTGGAAAAAGGAAATGGCGGGGTGGGGATGCGGCGGTTGCGGTGTGGATGGTGTACCTTTGCGGTGTCGGTTGTGGGCGGTCGTGCCTGCCGACGTTTTCTAATCTACCATTAAAAACACACGATTGACAGATGGAACTGAAACTGATGCGTATATTCCGCGGCGCGGAATATACAATCGGCCGCTTGCTGGCCGACGGAGAAT
This sequence comes from Prevotellaceae bacterium UBA1391, assembly GCA_002305265.1. Taxonomy (GTDB): domain Bacteria; phylum Bacteroidota; class Bacteroidia; order Bacteroidales; family Bacteroidaceae; genus UBA3839. The sequence continues at coordinate 52,515 of DBQP01000017.1, forward strand.
TTGTTTGCGACACGATGGAGCCTGCCGACCGCGGGCTGGACGCCTCGATGAAGGTGGAGGACATCCGCCGTGTGAAGGCGCGGGGCGTGACGGCCATCCCGACGGGCTGCTACGCGCTGACGCTGGACGTGCGCTCGCCGCGGCTGGGCCAGCGCGCTGCGTATGCGGTGTGCCAGGGGCGGGTGCCGCGGCTGGAGGCGGTGCCGGGGTTTGAGGGTGTGCTCCTGCATGTGGGCAACTACCCGGAGGACACGCAGGGCTGCATACTGGTGGGGCACAACCTCGTGCGCGGCCAGTTGCTGCGCTCGCGCGAGGCGTTCGAACGGCTGTACGGCCTGCTGCGGGCGGCGCGCCGCCGGGGCGAGCGGATTGAGCTCGTGGTCACGCGGCGGGGGACGTGAGTTGGCGCGGCGTCAGAAGGTCCAGGCGGCTCCGGCGAGGAAATTGGTGCCGAGGGCGCGGACCATGGGATAGGCGTCGTAGGAGCGGTTGAGGAGGTTGTCGGCGCGCAGCTGGATGGAGAGTCCGCCGCCGTTCTGCTCGAGCAGGGGCACGGGCAGGCGATAGGAGGCGAAGGCGCCGAGGTTGAGCGTGTTGGGGCGGTTGTAGAGGTGGGCGTCGTCGTCGCTGAAGGTCTGCAGGAGCCAGTCGACGCCGGCGTGCAGGCGCTGGATGGGTTGCCAGTCGGCCTTGGCCGAGAGCTCGAGCGTGGGGCGCCAGGCGGTGGCGTTGTCTTCGGCCACGCCCTTCTCGGCGTCGGTGCCCCAGGCGTTCCAGGCCATGGCGGCGGTGATGCGGAAGGCGTCGGAGTAGGCGTAGTCGAGCTCGGCGTTGAGGTGGACGAGGCTGCCGTCGGCGGCGAGGAGGCGTCCGTCGGCCAGCAGCTCGGCGCGGTGGAGGGAGCGGTCGTAGCCGCCGTAGAGCTTGAGGAAGGTGCCTGCGGCCGGCGACCAATTGACGCCGGCTGTGGCGCGAATCTGGTCGAACTGGTTGGGCAGCTGGGGCTCGATGGGGAGGATGCGGGGGGCGCCGTCGGACGGGAGGACGAGGGCGGCGGTGTGGCGCCAGTAGGGCGTCAGCTGCGCGAAGCGGCGGAAGTCGTTGAGCACCTCGCCGCCGCGGGCGTAGGCGAAGAACTCGAGGGTGGGCATGGCGAGGAAGGTGAATTCGACTTCGGGCGCCACGTCGACGCTGCTTTCCAATCCGCTGGCGAAGTTGACCACGGCGCCGAGCCGGAGGCGCGACTGCGGGGTGGGGCGGAAGGTGAAGGAGGGGTGCAGTGCGAGGGAGGTGAGCGACTGGAAGTCGTAGCCTTCGTAGTCGTACTGGATGGTGCGTGCGTCCACGGAGAGCGCGGCCGTGCGGTCGGCACCCAGGTCGTAGGCAGCCTCGGCCTGGCCGCCGATCTGAAACTCGTCGGCCTTGTCGTCGGACGGGAGGGCGTTGGCGACGTACTGCTGGGTGAAGGTGCGCACGTCGATGCCTGCGCCGAGCGTGAGGGGGCCGGTCTGCCAGTCGCGCAGGGCTGCGGAGAGGGTGACGAGGGTGTTTCGCTGCTTGTCGGTGGGGTAGAGGGGGAGGCCGTAGAGCCCGAGCGCGGCGTTGGGGTAGTTGAAGGCCTGGCTCTCGACGTCGGCGTGGGCGACGAGGGAGGTGGGCTGTGCGAACTGGTGGACGTAGTCGACAGCGGCGCGCGTGGTGTAGAAGCGCGACTGGCGCTTGGGCTGCTGGGGAATGGCCGACTTCACCTTGCCGTCGAAGCCGCGGAGGGAGAGGTCGACGTCGAGGCGGTCGGCCTCGGTGAGCCTGAAGCCGTAGGCGCCGCGGAGGAAGGCGAGTCCGTTGTTGCCGCCGCCAAGCCCGAAGAAGCCGCGGGGCGTTCCCTGCACGGCTGCCTCGCTCTGTCCGGCCTGGATGGGCTGGAAGACAGTGGCGAGGGGTGGGAGGAGGGTCTCGTCGTACTGTACGTTGTAGTGTCGGGCAGGTGTGGGGATGGCGGTGGGGAGGACGCTGATCTTGTGGGCTTCCTTGACGACGGGCTGGTAGGAGCTTTCGACTTCGACCACGTTGTTGAGCTGGGCGCTGGCGCTGGCTGCCGTGAGCAGCAGGGCGGCGGATATGAGGAGTCTGTGCATGGGAGGGGAGGCTTGTGGAGTGTGGGGTAGTGGCGGTGGGGGTTACTGGAGGGCGGCGAGGCGCTGGGTGATCATGCGGTTGATTTCCTCGCTGTCGGTGTAGTTGGACTGGAGGGCGAGCAGATACTGGCGGGCCTCGATCTGGCGGTTGGTGCGTGCGTAGACGTCGGACAGGAGCACAAAGGCGCGGGCCAGCCAGTAGGCATGCGGTGTGCCGCGCTGGATGAGGTCGGAGAGGATGGTCTCGGCGGAGGGATACTGCTGCGTGTCGAAGGCATACTGGGCGAGCTCGACGGTGGCCTGTGCGCCGTAGACGGTCTGCTGGTCCTGCCGCACGATTTGCCAGTCGGCCACGGCTGCGTCGGTGTTGCCGCGTTCCATGTAGATGTGTGCGCGCTCGAGGCGGGCGCGGCTGGCCAGTTCGGGCGAGGCGTTGGCGTCGGGGCGCAGGATTTTGCCGGCGGCGGTGAGGAGGTCGTCGGGGCGTTGGGCGGCGCGGGCGGTGGTGAGCTGTCCTTCGAGCGCCTCCAGGCGGGTGGCGGCGGAGGCGGTCTGCGCCTCGAGGCGCTGGTAGAGCTGGAGTGCCTGCAGGGCGTTTCCGCCAGCTTGTGCGCGGAGCGCGGCCTCGGCGGTGAGCTTGTCCAGCTCCTCGGCGGAGACGGTCTGCCCGTGCTGGGCTGCGAGGGCGGTGTAGTCGTCGAGCTGTCCTTGCTCGGTGTAGATGTCCTTGAGGTTGGCGAGGGCTGTGGCGGCCTCCTCAGTGTTGGGGTGTTGCTGGAGCACCTGCTTGTAGGCGGCGATGGCGGGGCCTACCTGATGGTCTTCGTAGAAGATCATGCCGATTTCGTTGCCGGCCTGCCGGGCCTGGGGGCTGAGCGGGTATTTCTGCAGCAGCGAGCGGTAGGTGTCGAGGGCTTGCTGGCGCTGCCCGCTCTGGATGTAGGCGCGGCCGCGCTGGAAGAGTGCGTCGGCGCTGTAGCTGGAGCTGCTGAACTGGGCTTCGAGCTGGTTGAGCAGCTGCACTTTCTTGGTGTAGTCGCCGCGCAGGCCGCTGATGAAGGCCTGCTGCAGGAGCGCGTAGTCGCCATGCGTGACGTTGGTCTGCAGGGCCCGCTCATAGGTGGCGTAGGCTTCGTCGTAGCTGCGCTGGGCGAAGAGGCAGTCGGCCAGGCGGTTGAGGGCGTCGGCCCGGATGAGCGAGGGCTGGACGGTGGAAGGGAAGGATGCGGCGTCGGCGTCGGCCACTTGCCGGAAGGATTGCTGGGCGGTGGTGTACGACTTGAGCTGGAAGTGGCTGTAGCCGAGACTGTAGAGCGCCATCGTGCGGTTGGGGCTGTCGGGACGTCGTGTCCGGATGTAGTTGTTGAGGTCGCTGACCGCCGTGGTGTAGCGTCCGAGGCGGTATTCGGCCTCACCTTTCCAGAAGTAGCTCTCTGCGTTGGGGCGCGTCTGGATGCTCTGGGCCATGAAGTCACGTGCCGCGGCGAAGTCGCCGTCGGAGAAACGCTGCACGCCGAGATTGTAGAGCACCTGCTGTTTGGCGTTGATGATTTCGGCGTTGGGGTTCTTGATTTTGTTGATGGAGGCCAGCGCGGCGGGGTAGTTGCGTGTGGTGAAGTAGACTTCGGCGAGGTGGTTGCTGACGTCAGAAGCGTACTTGGACTGCGGGAAGCGGTTGAGGAAGTCCTCGAATACGCGCACCGACTCGCCGAAGCCCATGGTGGCGCCTTCGTGCAGGGTGAGCGCGTAGTTGTAGAGTGCTTCCTCCTGCACTTTCGTGTCGAAGTTCATGCCGGCGGCCTGCTGGAAGGCGATGCCAGCCTGCTGCTTGCGGGCGGCTTTCACGTAGGCGATGCCGGCGTGGAGCCATGCGTTCTGGGCGAGCGCGTCGGCTTGGCTGCCGGCGCTCTGGCTGAGGTGGGTGGCGGCGTTGGCGTTGTCGCCGGTGTACAGCTCGCTCATGCCGAGCTTGTAGAGGGCAGTGCGCTTGGGGGCGGCGGTGGCGGTGGTGTAGCGCTTGAGGGCGGTGATGGCGTCGTGGTAGCTGCGGCTGTCGTAGAGCGCCTCGCCCTCGATGCGGTCGGCCTCAGCCACGCGTTCGGCCGGAGCCGCCGACCGGTTGTAGGTGCGGATGGTGTTGAGTGCCTCTGCGGCGTTGCCGCTTTGCAGCAGGCAGTCGGCCAGATAGATGGGGACGATGCGGCGGTAGGCGGCGGTGTTCTCCACCTGCCGGAAGTAGGGCATGGCCTGCTCGTAGCGGCCTTGCGCATAGTGGATGTAGCCCTGGTAGTAGGTGACATCGGCCTGATGCGACGTCGTGTTCTGCAGCTCGTCGAGGCGCTGCTGCGCCTCCGTCAGCTGACCCGTTCCGATGAGGGAGACGGCCTGATAGAGCATGGCCTCGTCGCGCTCCTCCTGCGGAATGGCGCGCAGGTCGGCTTCGGCATAGATAGCGAGGGCGTCGTCGTGGTCTCCTTGCTGGGCGTAGAGATTGGCCAGCAGCAGCTGCAGCCGGTTGGTTTCGGCGGCAACGGGGTGCAGGGCGGTCCACGTCTTGATTTTCTCCAGCGTGCCCGCTGTGGCCAGATGGTAGTCGCAGATGAGTCGTTGCGCATCGTGGTCGAGTCCTTCGAGCTGGAGCGAGGCCGCATAGAAGTGGCGTTGCTGCATCAGTACCGCAGCCTCTTCGGTGCGGAGCGAGGCTGCGTTGGGGTCGGCATGGTGTTGTGCAAGGGCTGTGGCGGGCGACAGGGCGACCAAAAAGAGGGGTATGAGTTGGCTGAGATGCTTCATGATGGTGGGCAGTTGGGCGGTTGGGATGAGGGGTCGGGGCTTAGGCGATGCCTGCCGGGTGCGGTAGGAATCCTGCGAGCCGGCAGCGCGGCGCGTCGGCGTGCGGCTATGCGTCGCGCTGCTGGAGGAAGCGTACGAGTCCGTTGCGGATGGAGTCGAACCCGATGTCGGCAGGGCGGATGTCTTCCGGACGCACCCAGAAACACTCGGCGATGTCGTCGTGGGGTTGCAGGGGTGTGGCGGAAGAGATGCGGATGTGGAAAAATGCGTCGGCGGTATGCACGACTAGACCGGAGTAGTGGTAGGTGTTGGGCAGGGAAAAGAGCATCCGGAGCGGTGTGGAGGGCGGCAGTGCGAGGCCGGTCTCCTCCTCGATCTCACGCAGGATGGCTTGCTCGATGCTTTCGCCGGGGTCGACAAAACCGCCGATCAGGTCGAGCATTCCTTTGGCGGGGTTCTTGGCGCGCCGTGCCATCAGCAGTTCGCCACGCTCGTTCTCAATGAAGGCTGCGCAGGCCGCGGCGGCATTGAGGTAGAAACGGAAGCCGCAGTCGGGGCAGTGCTTCGACTTCGGGTCGTTGATCTCGAAGCGCTCCGACCCGCAGACGGGGCAGTAGCGGAAGAGATGGATCATGTGTGCTGCTTGGCTCATAGGATTTCGGATGGTTAGGAGGCGCCCTTGAAGGATTGGCGGCGTGCGGTGGACGTGCGGTCTGGGCCTAGCCTTCGCCGACATGCTGCGCACGCGGTGCAGCAAGAGGGTGCGACCGAGGGGGAATGGCGATGCGGTTGCGAAGGATTTGACGTGCAACCGCCATGAGATTGTCGTGCGGCCGGTGCGGAAAAATTGTGCAACCGGCCTGCTGGCGCGGTGCTGCCAACCGGGCGGCGGGGCGTCTACAGGGGCGCTGCCGGGCGTTGATTCAGGTGCGAAGATAACGATTTTATCTCAAAGTTGACGTTGTGTGCAGATAAAATTTGTATCTTTGTAAAGACATTTTTGGTAATATAACTTCTCGTATGCGCGGAACGTCCTGCAAGGCATGTTCCCGTTTTTCTTCTCGACTTTGCTTATGAAAGATTTGTTTCGAAGGCTCAAGTCCTGGCTGCAGGGGCTCTCGTTCCGTACGGGCGTCATTGTCCTCTCGCTGTGCATTCCTTTCTATCTTCTTTCCTTCGCTCAGATGCTGCTGCCCATCAGTGCCGGCGCCAAGAGCGTGCTGTGGGTGGTGCTCTTCGGCCTGGCTAAGACCACGCAGTATGCTGGCATCACCATTCTGGGCGTAGAGGGCTACCGCAGGCTGAAAAGCCGCCTCCGCCGTCGGAAGGAGGCGTCTTCCCTGCCGTCGCAGGCCGACGAGCCAAACTGATGTCGCTGCTTGTAGGCTCGGCGCGGGCCGCCTGTCGTGGCTGCTTTGCGGGTCCCGTTGCAACTGTCTGCGGCCGATTTGCCGGTGTCGCAGAAAAGATTAGGGCACGGATTTGGGCGGTATATCGAAAAAAAGTTGTAGTTTTGCATCTGGGAAGGTGCAAAAGGCGTCTGGCTGTGGCACGACCACACGACCCCGACAGTCCGTCCCCTCATCAATAAGCGTTTTTTTATGTTTGGACTTCGTGGAACAGAAATCATCATTATTGCCCTCGTCATCTTGTTGCTTTTTGGCGGCAAGAAGATTCCCGAACTGATGCGAGGAATCGGCAAGGGAGTGAAGGGATTCAAGGACGGACTCAACGGTGCGGGCGATGAGCCTGCTCCGGAGGAGAATAGCGGTGCGGATGAAGCCAAGTAGCGGTGGCGCGACGGGTGGGGAGAATGCCCTCACCTTCTGGGACCATCTGGACGTGCTGCGTGGCGTGATTGTGCGGATGGCCCTGGCCATTCTCGCCTTCTCCAGCCTGGCTTTCTGCCTGAAAGACGTGCTTTTTGCCTTTGTCATGGCCCCGGCCCACGCCGACTTCTTTCTCTATCGATGGATGGGGGCGGAGCATTTCCATTTGCAGTTGGTCAACGTCGAACTAACCGAACAGTTCACGGCTCACCTCACGATGTCTTTCGCGGCAGGTGTGCTGATGGTTTCGCCCTATATCCTCTACCTGCTCTTCCGCTTCGTCTCGCCGGCGCTCTATGCCAGAGAGCGGCGGGCCTCCCTGTGGGTGGCCGGGGCTGCCTACGTGATGTTTCTCCTCGGCGTCGCCGTCAACTATGCGCTGGTCTTCCCCCTGACGGTGCGCTTCTTGGGCACCTACCAAGTCAGCGCCGACGTCACCAACCTGCTGACGCTGAACAGCTACGTCAATACGCTGCTCGGCATGTCGATCCTCTTCGGCGTCGTGTTCGAGCTGCCCGTCGTCAGTGCCCTGCTGGCCCGCTTCGGATTGCTCCGCGCCTCGTGGATGCGCCTCCTGCGCCGCCATGCCTTCGTGGCCGTCCTCATCGCGGCGGCCGTCATTACCCCCACGGGCGACGCCGTCACGCTCCTGCTGGTCGCGCTTCCGCTCTACTTGCTGTACGAAACGAGCATCCTGGTCGTGGCACGCATCCGCCGCGATTGATTGTCCTCCCGCTTCTGACAACAACCTTATCCTATACAAATTTATGGAAAACGCAAGCCCAAAGCCCGCCGGCCGCAGCGCAAGAAAGCGCAGGCAGCGCCGCCATCCGCTCTACCGTGTGCGCACGATTCTGGCCACGCTCTTCTTTCTCTGCATCACGGCGCTCCTGCTCGACTTCTCGGGCACGCTCCATGCCTATCTCGGTTGGATGGCCCGTGTGCAGTTCCTGCCGGCTGTCATGGCCCTCCACGTCGGCATCATCGTCGGCCTCCTCGTTCTCACGCTCGTCTTCGGCCGCATCTATTGCTCCGTCATCTGCCCGCTCGGCGTGATGCAGGACGGTGTGAGCCGTCTGCACAGCCTGACCCGGAAGCACCGCTTCAGCTATTCGCCCGCCAAGACGTGGCTGCGCTGGGGCGTGGTCGCGGTCTTTGTGGGCCTCCTCGTCGCCGGCTTCACCGGCGTGGCGGCCCTCCTCGCGCCCTACAGCAGCTACGGTCGCATCGTGCAGAACCTGCTGCAGCCGGTCTACATCGGTGCCAACAATCTGCTGGCCCGCGCTGCCGAGCACTACGACAGCTACGCCTTCTACACGCAGGATGTGTGGATTCGCTCCGGGCTGGTCTTCGCCGTTGCGGTGGTCTCGTTGCTCGTCGTCGGGGTGCTGGCGTACAGAAACGGCCGCACCTATTGCAACACCCTCTGCCCCGTGGGCACCGTGCTCGGCTTCTTTGCGCGCTTCTCGCTGTTCAAGGTCCACATCGACAAAGATGATTGCGTGTCGTGCGGGCTGTGCACGAAGAACTGCAAGGCGGCAGCCATCGACCCCGTCACGCACGACATCGACTACACGCGCTGCGTGACCTGCGGTACCTGCCTCGGCCACTGCGCCCATCACGCCATGCACTACAGCCGGCTTCGCAAGCCCGCCCCGAAGCTTGCCGCCGCCGGAGCGCCCGCACCGTCGGCCTCCGACAGCGCGACCGCCGCACCCGATGCCGGCCGCCGCACCTTCCTCGTGGCCGCCGCCCTGGCCACCAGCGCCGCCGCCCTGGCACAGGAGAAGAAGAAAGTGGACGGCGGACTGGCCGTGATCGAAGACAAGCAGTTGCCGGCGCGCACGACACCGCTGACGCCTCCGGGCTCGCTGTCGGTGCGCAACATGAACCAGCACTGCACGGCCTGCCAGCTCTGCGTGGGTCAGTGTCCCAACCACGTGCTGCGTCCGTCCACCTCGCTCGACTCCTTCATGCAGCCCGTCATGCAGTTCGACCGTGGTTTCTGCCGCCCTGAGTGCACCCGCTGCAGCGAGGTGTGCCCCACCGACGCCATCCGCCCCATCTCCTTAGATTTGAAAAGTGCGATCCACATCGGCCATGCCGTCTGGGTGCGCGACAACTGCGTACCCGTGACCAACGGACACGCCTGCGGCAACTGCGAGCGCCATTGCCCCACCGGCGCCATCCTCATGGTGCCGCTCAAGAGCGACGAGCCCGACGGACTGCAGATTCCGACCGTCGACGAGATGCGTTGCATCGGTTGCGGCGCCTGCGAGTATGTCTGCCCCTCGCGCCCCTTCAGCGCCATCTATGTGGAAGGACACGAGCAGCACCGCTTCGACTGACCCTCTCCTTCCTCACCTCCCAGTCTTCCTCCCGTAATATCCACTCTCAAAACTCCCACCGGATATGAAACCCATCAACCGTCGCGACTTTCTCAAGACCCTGGGCGGCGCCGCCCTCGCTTCCTCCGCCCTGCTCGCTGCCTGCAAGCGTCCGGCCGACCCCACCGAGCCCGACTCCGACGCCGAGCCCGCCAAAGGAAAAATGACCTACCGCCACAATCCCAACTCCGGCGACCGCGTCTCCCTCCTCGGCTACGGCATGATGCGCCTGCCCGTTGTCGACAACGGCGGCGACCCCTTGGCCAATGCCGGCGACGGCGAAATCGACCAGGAGATGGTCAACCGCCAGGTCGACTATGCCTTGGAGCACGGCGTCAACTATTTCGACACCGCGCTTACCTACTGCCGCGGCCTCTCGGAGCGCGCCACCGGCATTGCGCTCGCCCGCCATCCGCGCAGCTCCTATTTCATCGCCACGAAGATGTCGAACTTCGGAGGCGACTCGCGTACCCGGCAGGGCAGCATCGAGATGTTCGAGAACTCGCTCCGGGAACTCCAGACCGACTACATCGACTACCTGCTCCTGCACTCCGTGGGCGGCGGCTCCGATCCCCAGGCAGAGTTCAACAGCCGCTACATGGACAACGGCGTGCTCGACTATCTCGTCGACCAGAAGCGCCGCGGGCGCATCCGCAACCTCGGCTTCTCCTTCCACGGCGATGTGAGAATCTTCGACATGCTCCTCGACTGGCACGACCAGGGCCTCTACCATTGGGACTTCGTGCAGATCGAACTGAACTACCTCGACTGGAAGTTTGCCAACGAAATCAATCGTGGCAACGTCGATGCCGTCTACCTCTACGGCGAGCTCCACAAGCGCGGCATCCCCGCCGTGGTCATGGAGCCCCTGCTCGGCGGCCGCCTGGCCAAGGTGCCCGACGCCATCGTACGGAAGATGAAGGAGCGCGAGCCCGCCAACAGCGTGGCCTCCTGGGCCTTCCGCTTCGCCGGCACCCCCGAGGGCGTGCTCTGCGTGCTTTCCGGCATGACCTACATGGAGCACCTGCGCGACAACCTCCGCAGCTATTGCCCGCTCAAGCCCATCACCGACGCCGAGAACGCCCTCCTGCTCGACATCGCCAACGACATCTACAACCTCAGAACCATACCCTGCAACGAGTGCAACTACTGCATGCCCTGCCCCTACGGCATCAACATCCCGGGCATCTTCTCCCACTACAACCGCTGCATCAAGGAGGGCAACATGCCGAACAAGGGCCGGCTCGACCCCGACTATGCGCGGGCCCGCCACGCCTACCTCGTCGGCTACGACCGCTCCGTGCCGCGCCTCCGGCAGGCCGACCACTGCATCGGATGCCGCCAATGTGTCGACCATTGCCCGCAGCGCATCAACATCCCGCGCGAGATGAAGCGCATCGACGAGTTTGTCGATACCCTCAAGCGCGAGGCCTGACGCGCCGTTCGCCGCGCCCCGCCGCACCGCGCGTCGCGCTGGGCGCTGGATGGTCGCTCCGAGTTGTGGATTCCGTACCATTCGGATGCACAGGCCGCTTTGCCCTGCTGCTTTGTCCGCTGCGCCATGCGTTGCCTCCCGTGCCATCCGGACATACAGAGCCTCTCGCCCTGCCTCAGCGCTCGCCGCGCCTGGAAATGTCCCCCGCTGCGCCGCGGATTCGCCCGCTGCGCATCCCGATGAAAAAACGGAGTTCCGGAAATCAGAATCCGGAGTTCCGAAAACCGAAAAGCGGAACTCCGCTTTTTCCTTCTAAACGCAACTGAATGAACAATACACTACCGACATTGGCCACGCATGGCCGTCAGCGACTGGAGTGGCTCGACTGTCTGCGTGGCTTCACCATGGTGATGGTCGTGGCCTACCACGTCTGTCAGATGTCTTTCGGCATTCCGCCCAAGACCTCGCCCTCGATGCCGCTGCTCGTGCTGTTCCGCATGCCGCTCTTCTTCTTCGTGAGCGGTTTTCTGGCCTTCAAGGCCGACATGCTGTGGACGCGCGGCCGTATGGGCATGATGGTGTGGAAGAAATTCAAGATACAGGTCATCCCCACCGTGGTCTTCCTCTGCGTGGCCGTCATTGTGAAGCAGCCGAAGTTCTTCGACGGCATGCTGAAGTTCCTGGCCACGCCCACCAAGGGCGGCTATTGGTTCACGTGGGCGCTGCTCGTCATGTTCGTCATCTACTACGTGTTTGCCTACGTCGAGCAGGCGCTCTCCCGCAAGCGCCACCACCAGCGCGTGGCCGACATGGAGGCGCTGGCCTCGGAGGCACCGCAGGAAATCGTGCGCAAGAACCGCCGCCTCTGGGGCATCATCCTGCTCTGGGTGGTGAGCCTCGGGCTCTACGAGCTGGCGTTCCTGCCGAAGCTCGCCGACCTCTCGTCCTCGCCCTTCCTGCGCTGGAGCTCCCTGCTGGAGGTGATCTACTATTTCCACTTCTTCCTCTTCGGCAACATCGTCCACCGTGCCTGGGACGCCATCCAGCGCGGCTTCGACAGCCGCTGGCTCTTCCCCGTGCTGACGGTGGTGGCCTTCGTATGCTGCGCCGACGTGCTGAAGTGGCACACGCTCAAGTTCGAGTGGGCCAACTTGCCGCGCACGGTGGCCATGTATGCGCTGATGATGCTGGTGGTGATGTCCTTCCGCCACTATCGGGAGACGTTCTCGTCGGCCACGCGCATTGGCCGCGCCCTCCAGTTCATCGGCCAGCGCACGCTCGACATCTACCTTCTCCACTATCTCTTCCTGCCGCGCCTGCGCATGGTGGGCGCATGGATCGGGCAGAATCAGCCCAACTTCCTGCTCGAAGTGGTGCTGAGCATCGGTCTGGCGCTCGGCGTGGTGGCCCTGTGCTGCCTCGTGTCCAGCGTGCTGCGCGTGAGCCCCTTCTTCCGCAAATACCTCTTCGGACGGAAATGACGGGGCATGGGCAGTGCGCCGTGCCGCCTTCCCGACGGTTCGGCTGGCGCCTCAGTGGACAGACATTCATGAAGCGACTACACAATCTCAATGGAACATACGCGTAATCATGCCTTCGACTTTCTCTGCGGCATCTGCATCATCCGGATGGTGATGCTCCACATCACGGGCAACGTCGGACTGGAAGACGAACCGTGGTGGACAGCCGTGATGGAATGGACGTACTATTTCATGTCGTTCTTCTTCTTCAAGGCGGGCTATTTCAACAAGACGATGAGCGGCGACTCGTGGTCCTACGTCAAGGACAAGGCGCGTCGGCTGCTCATTCCCTACATCGTGTGGGGTACGATCGGCAACGTCATCTTCTTCTTCTTCGCGTGGCTCATCCTCCCGTCCGACAACGCGATGGTGAAGGGGCTGGAGTGGAGCCACGTCTGGATGACGGGAAAATTCTTCGGCAATGCGCCCTGCTGGTTTCTGCTGAGTTTCTTCTGCGCCTACGTGGCCATGCACTTCATGAGCCGCGTGCGCGGCCTGCGGTGGGTGGCGGTGGGCTTTCCCTTCGTCAGCTGGTGGCTGGCCGAACTGGGCAATCCGCTGTGGCTGGGACTGGGCAACGTGTTTTTCGGCATCTTCCTCTTCTTCCTCGGCCGCGTGTGGCGCTGGATGATGCAGCGCATGCGCCGCCGCTGGAGCCTGCTGGTCAGCGTGCTGCTGCTCGCCGTCTTCGCTTGGATGAACGTGGCGCACCACAGCGAGCACTCCATGGCCGACAACCTCTGGACGGGCTCGCCGCTGGTGGTTGTGGCCAGCACGATTGCCTCGCTCTGCGGACTCAGCGGCCTGCTGCTCAACATCCGCATCCCGCGGGTGCCGCTCGTCAACTACATCGGGCAGCACTCGATGGTGTTCTTCGTCTGCCACATGCCCCTCATCATCTTCTACCGCATGGTCCGTTCCGCCGCCGTGCACAGCCTCACGCGCCACTGGGACGACTACGTGCTGCTCATCTTCATCTGCTTCGGCTTCTGCCTGCTGCTCGTGCCCCATGTGGAGCGCGTGCCGTGGCTGAGCGGACGCTTCAAGCCATCCGCCCACACGAAGCCCGACGCCCCGCAGCCTTCCGCATGAAGGCCGACGGTCCGCCTCCTTTCCCATCAACGTCAACTCCCAGCCACTCTCCAGCATGAACACCTACTCCTCCGACGAGCGCCAGCGGCTGCATGCCGTGCTCTACGATATTCTGGCGGAAATCCAGCGCGTCTGCAGCGCGCTCGACATCCCGTTCTTCCTCATCGGCGGCTCGGCCATCGGTGCGCACTACTGGCAGGGCATCATCCCGTGGGACGACGACATCGACGTCGGCATGACGCGTGCCCACTACGAGCGCTTTCTGCGCGAGGCGCCGGCCGTGCTGTCGCCCGACTTCTTCCTGCAGACGCCGGAGACGGAGCCCCAGAGTCCGTTCTACTTCGCCAAGTTGCGGCGCAACCAGTCCGTCTTCCTCGAGCATTATTTCCGCCGTCAGCACATCCACCACGGCATCTACATCGACATCTTTCCCTTCGACCGTGTCCCCGACAGTCCGTTCCTGCAACGTCTCCACCGCGGTTGCTGCAACTTCCTCAACACCTGCTTCATGGGCAAGACCGTCTGGCAGTGGCGCTGGATGCAGCGCTGCGATGTCGACGTGCCGCGCCGGCGCGCCTTCCTGCCCACGTTCGCCACGTGGCTCGTCTGCCGCTCCTGCTCTCGCCGCCTGCTCTCCCGCTGGCTCCATCGCGTCCTCGGTGCCTTCAACGGGCTGTCGTCGGCCCGCTATTATAATATGGTGCTGATGCCGCGCGACCACATCGCCGCCGACAGCCTGGCGCATCCGCAGCAGATGGCATTCGGCCCGCTGCGCGTGTCCGTGCCCTCCGACCTCGAGACTTATCTGCGCCACCACTATCCCCAGCTGCGCAAGGAACTGCCGGAGGAGGAACAGGAAAACCATCGGCCGGCGCAGCTCGAGTTTCCGCCCGACGCGCGCTGAGGGCCTCGTAGCGCCCTCTGAGGTCCTCGATGTGCCATTCGGGGGGCCATGCTGTGCCCTTTGAAGTTCCTTGCAACGCCATCGTTTCCCTTCCTGCAGCGCAGGCCCGGACGGCGGCGGATGCAATTTTTTCGCCATCGCTTGCCCCGATTCGCTGAAAATGACTATCTTTGCAAGTGTGAGCCGCAGCGCGCGCATCCGTTCGGCGCGCCTCGTCCGCTGGGCAGCGGCGCACCTCCATCGCAAGCATCCTACTGACAAACAATTCTATAAATTCCCACACATCATGGCAAATCCATTTTCACTTGAAGGCAAGAACGCCTGGATCACGGGTGCCAGCTACGGCATCGGCTTCAACATCGCGAAGGCTTTTGTCGAGGCAGGCATCAAGACCATCATCTTCAACGACATCAATGCCGAGTCGCTGGAGCGCGGTCTGGCCAACTACAAGGAAGCCGGCATCGAGAACGTCAAAGGCTATGTCTGCGACGTGACGAAGGAAGACGACGTCAAGGCGCTCGTCGAGACCATCCACCAGGAAGTCGGACAGATCGACATCCTCGTCAACAACGCCGGCATCATCAAGCGCATCCCCATGCACGAGATGAAGCGCTCGGAGTTCCAGCAGGTCATCGACGTCGACCTCGTGGCTCCCTTCATCGTCAGCTCGGCTGTCCTGCCTGAGATGATGGAGCGCAACGAAGGCAAGATCATCAACGTTTGCTCCATGATGTCGGAGCTCGGCCGCGAGACCGTCAGCGCCTATGCAGCCGCCAAGGGCGGTCTGAAGATGCTCACGCGCAACATCTGCTCCGAGTACGGCCAGTACAACATCCAGTGCAACGGCATCGGTCCCGGCTACATCGCCACACCTCAGACAGCCCCGCTGCGCGAGCGTCAGGCCGACGGCAGCCGCCATCCGTTCGACAGCTTCATCTGCGCCAAGACCCCGGCCGGCCGCTGGCTCGAACCGGAGGAGCTTGGTGGTCCCGCTGTCTTCCTCGCCAGCCATGCCTCCGACGCCGTCAACGGCCATGTGCTCTACGTCGATGGCGGCATCCTGGCCTACATCGGCAAGCAGCCTCAGTAAGCAAGTCCGCGCCCAGCCGGCAGCCCCTTGACCCCGGCTCGGCCTCCTCCTATGCAAGCATCCCCCTCGGCACGTCGGTGCCGAGGGGGATGTCTGCGTTTGGGCTGCCGCGTCTGTTGGCTCGCTGCGCCACGTCATTTTTTTCTCCGTCCGCTGCGTTTGTTGGCTCGCTGCGCCACGTCTATTCTTTTTTGTCCGCCGCTTCCGCCTATCCGTAGCACGCGGAGCGCCTTCGCCCGCCGCCTACAGCCATCCGTAGCCTTGGACTGCCATATCCACGAGATGGTTTAAAAGCAGGGTGGTTTTGTCGGCGAAAACCGTTCGGTCATAGCTTGTCGGCAGGTCGGCGTCGAGCGATTTCTGGATGATGGTGTACACGATGGTCTTCGGCTGCTCATCCTTGTACCAGTCCACCACCATCACCTTTTCCTTTTCCGCCATCAGTTTCTGATAGAGGTTTTTGGCGGCCAGAATCACCTTCTGCTCCTCCGCTTGGGTCAGCTTGCGCCCTTTCACCAGCAGGTCGTAGATTTCCAGTTCCTCCTCCGTCAGTCCCAGCTCCGTCGCGCGGCCCTGTTCCTTCTTGAGGTCCTCCACCAGCTGCAACAGCTTCTCGTAGTAGTCCTCGTTCTCGCTGCCGCCGGCGTTGTAGCGGTCGATGATGTTGCGGTATCGCTGCGAGAAGGGGATGCGGGTCGTGTTCTTGTCGATCATTTGCTCCAAGGCTTTCTCGATATAGGCGCGCACGTCCTGGATCTCCAGCGACTTGTAGGGCGACGTCGCGATTTCCTTCCTAAGGCCGTCGATGTCCAACCGGCTCAGGTCGATCAGCTTGCCTTCGTGGATGCCATAGTGCTCGGTTGGTGCGTCCTCTCCCAGCAGCATCCCCTCCGCTTCCTTGGCCGACACGCTGTTGTCCAGCGTGTCTGCCATCCTGGCCCGTGCCCTTTGCAGTTTCTCGTCGTCGACGCGGTTGCAGAAGAGTCCGTTGAGATAGTCCAGCGCCGCGAACTTCTCGTTGTGCCATCCCCGCTCGAAGATTTCCGGTTTGGAGGCGTCGTAGAGATTCATCAGCAGGTTGCTCATCACCTTGAACCGCTCCTTCCATTCGTCCCGCTCCAGAATCTTGTCGTACGCCTGTCGCAGCAGCTCCAGTCTGTCGAGCGTGTCCCCCTCGCCGATGATGGCCTCGAGATGGATGCCCAGTTGCTGCAGGAAGGCGTCGCACTCGGCGATGCAGTCGTCGATGTTCTGAATCAGCTGCTCGATGTCCTTGGCCGGGAAATCCTGGTTCTCGTCGCCGGTGGAGGCGTAGTCGGACAGCGCCTGCCGCATATATTTGAAGACATTCACATAGTCCACGATGATGCCGCAGGTCTTTCCCGGAAACACCCGGTTGGCTCTCGCGATGGCCTGCATCAGCGTGTGGCCCTTCATGGGCTTGTCGAGGTAGAGCGTGGAGAGCGAGGGCACGTCGAAGCCCGTCAGCCACATCGCGCACACAAACACCAGACTCAGCGCGTCGTCCTTGTCCTTGAAGCGGTCCTCGATGTCCTTGCCCTCGGCGCTGATCTCGTTCATCTTCTGCCGGTGCGGCAGGAGGTCCAGCCCTTGCTTCATGAATTTCTCCACATCCTCTGCTTCCTCGCTGATCACCACAGCCATCTCCACCTTGTTCATGTAGTTCAGGCGTGCGGTGAGCTCATTGCGCTCTTGCTCCGTCTTTGCCGCATTGCGCTCCTTCACCAGCGCCTTCTTCTCCTCGGCCCAGTAGTGCTGCACCTTGTCAAACATCTTCACGGTGGTGTACTTGTCCACGCTCACCACCATGCCCTTGCCCAGGAATCCCCGCCTCGGGAAATGGTGGGCGATGTCTCTGGCAATGCTTTCGAGGCGGTCGTCGCGCTTGAGCACCTCGATGATTTTCGACGAGGCGTTCTCCAGCAGTTCCGTCTCCCGGTCGTTCAGGTTTTCCTCCTCCACAATCCGGGCGACGTCCGTGTCCAGCCAGTTGTTCTCCAGACCCACCTCCTGCACCCTGCGGCTGTAGTACAAGGGCACCGTGCTGCCGTCCTCGACGGCCTGGGCGAAGTTGTATTCCGACACATAGTTGCCAAACCACTGGTTCGTCAGGCGCTTCGACCCCAGCAGCGGCGTACCCGTGAAGGCGATGTAGTTGGCGTTGGGCAGGCCCGTGTGCATGTTCTCCGCCAGTTGCTTGTATTGCGTGCGGTGCGCCTCGTCCACGAGCACGAAGATGTCGTCGCGCTCCGACAGGAGCGGATATTTCTTCGTCTTGTCATACTGGAACTTCTGGATGAGCGTAAACACCATCGGCTTGTTGCTCCGCAGATATTCCCTCAGCTTCTCGGCGCTCTGCGGCTGACACTCCTCCTTGTCGCCAATCACCTCGCTCCGCACGAACGTCTTGTGGATTTGCTTGTCGAGGTCTTCGCGGTCGGTCACGACGAGGAAGGTGAAGTTGCCGTGCAGCTTCCGTTTCACCTTTCTCACAAACATCACCATGCTGAAGCTCTTTCCCGAGCCTTGCGTATGCCAGAACACGCCCAGCTTGCCCTTGAGCTGCTCCCGCTGCTCCACGCTCCGCATCAGGTTGTTCACGCCCAGATACTGGTGGTTCATGGCGAGGATCTTCGTGCGCTTGTTCACGAAGAAGATGAAGTTCTCCAGGTAGTCGAGCAGCCGTTCCTTCCGGAATAGACCGTCCATCAGCTGCTGGATGGAGAGTCCGTTCTCCGCCATCTGCGTCCGGTTCGGCCGTTCCTTTTCCTCGTCCACCCTCAGCCATTCGAAGAAGTACTCGTAGCCGCTGTTCCATGCCCCCAGCCGCGTCTGCAGCCCGTTCGAGAGCACGCAAATCTGGTTCATCGCGAAGATGTTGGGAATGTCCTTCCGATAGCTCACGAGGTTTTTGTTGTACGCCTCCTCCATCTTCACCGTCGAGTTCTTCAGCTCGATGAACACCACGGGCAGTCCGTTCACAAACAGCAGCACGTCCGGCCGGCGGTAGCGGAAGCGACCCTTGATCCACATCTGGTTCACGCAGTGGAAGTCGTTGTTGTCCACGTGGTCGAAGTCGATGAGCTTCACAATCTCAAAGTCCTCCTTGCCATTCTTCTTCACCTTCACGTTGATGCCATTGCGTATCTGGTTGTACATCCTGTAGTTGGTGTCCACCATGTCCGTGGCCGTGAAGTCCTTCCGGCAGTCGCGCACGATTTGCTCCAGCACACCCGTCTCCACCTGTGGATTGATGCGTTTCAGCGCCCGCATGAGCACTTCGGGCAGGATGCACTCCGTGGCATTGGCGCGCCCCGTGCGGCTCACCTCGTCTTGTGCCTCCACGCTCGGGTCACACGCGATGCGCGCCCATCCATAGTGCTCGGATGAGAGCCTGTTGCAGATGGCCTGCTCGATGCTGTCTTCGCTGATGAATGATTTCATACGCTGCTATATATATAATAGGTGTCAAAGATTCCGTTTTGTTGGGTATGTTCGGGGCGAACTCACCAAAAGATGCCCGTTTGTTGGTTATATTAGCATTGAACTAACCAAAAAATGCCCGTTTGTTGGTTATATTAGCATTGAACTAACCAAAATATGCCGGTTTGTTGGTTATATCAGCCCTGAACTAACCAAAAAAAGCTCGTTTGTTGGTTATATCAACATGGAGCTGAAGAAAGTCCGTTTGTCGGGTAGTCTGCATTTTTTTGAACTCACTTCATTCTATGGGATGCGCTCCTGCCTTCATTAATAAATTAACGAGTGGAGTATTAATATAGATATTAGGTCTCCCAATTCTCATTTTTTCTAAAAGCCCCATATCTACAATTCTGTTTAGGTAGGATATAGCTGTATTTTTTGATACCATCATATCTCGCATCACATACTCTATCTTTGTATAAGGGTGGAAGAAGAGATTGTTGATCAATTCGTGTTTATACAGACGCCCAAATTCATTACGAAGTTTTACCTTATAGTCGCTCATCAAGGCAGAGATTCCCTTTACCAAACTGATAGTTTGAGTTGCAGTTTCTTCAATACCCTTTAATATATAAAGTACCCATCTTTCCCATTGATCAAAGTTGTCTCCATCATGGTCTCTTATGTCTTGTATGAGCCTATAGTATTCTCCTTTGTTATGAGTGATATAACGGCTTAAATATAGAATCGGCAAATCCAATAGTCCGGTCAAAACAAGATAGAGAATAATCACAATGCGCCCAGTTCTGCCGTTACCATCATAAAACGGGTGTATACTCTCGAATTGGTGATGTATGATAGCCATCTTTACGAGAGGGTCCAAGTCACTTCGCTCATGCTCATTGATAAATAGTTCCAGATTGGCCATATAAGATTCTATGTCTGCGCCATGCTGTGGTGGGGTATAAACAACCTCACCACGATTGTTCTTCAGGCTCGTTCCAGGAACTTTTCTGAATCCAGCATTGTTGTTTTCTAAGGCACTTTGAACCTCTTTTATGGTGTTGAGCGAAAGAATATGATTCTTCTTGACCTGCTCATAGCCGGAAATCAAGGCTTTGCGGTAGTTCATTACTTCTTTCTCAGCAGCCTTGATGATACTATCCCGCAGTTCAAGGTCTGCTTTGTAGAGTTCATCTTGAGTTGTTACGATATTTTCAACTTCACTACTGTCTTTTGCTTCCTGCAGTGTAAGCGTGCTTATCAAAATGCTCTCATTAGGTATTGTCAAAGCAACGCCCTTCAGCTCGGCCAATTTTTTATTGGCCAGATTGAGTTGCTTTAGTACAGCTTTCGTCTCGAGGTCATAGCTCAAAGGTAAGCGAGGAATGTTATAGGTGTCCATAATTTCTAATCTTTAATTTCTATTTTGCTGCTCATTGGGCTGGACAGTTGAAGGTAACGCTCGGGTCACACGCGATGCGCGCCCACCCATAGTGCTCGGATGAGAGCCTGTTGCAGATGGCCTGCTCGATGCTGTCTTCGCTGATGAATGATTTCATACGCTTAGTTTTCTTTTAATTTTCGCTTAAACTCACTTACAATCCACTTTTAATTTTCACGTTCTAATATATCGATATTCAGCAACATAAAACATTTCTACCCGTTGGCATCATTGAAAATCCACTTAAAGTCGCTTAAAACGGGGCTCACTTTACATCCTTTGGCTCACTCGTTTTGTTCGTAATAATATGAATAATCGATGCCCTTCATAAACATTTCTCTGTCATCGATTCTTGTCGTGAGTGCTGGATGTACCAATGCCTTGATATGAGTACTGTCAGACACGCTCTTACGCATGGCTTCCAGATATTCGTTCTTGTCAATCAGGCTCCAATCCACACATCTTTTTAGAGATTGTTTCAGCATGACATCAAGCCAAATTCGAGTGCTGCGGCCATTGCCCTCCATAAAAGGATGTGCAATGTTCATTTCGACGTATTTATCCATGATCTCATCAAAAGTAGTTTCGGGCATTCGCTCTATAGCGTACAGCGTTTCAGGGAAAAACAAACAATTGGCAAAAGTAAAACCGCCTTTGGAAATATTTTTTGTGCGGATTTGTCCTGCAAACTCATACAAGCCTCCAAAGAGATAAGCATGTATCTGTTGCAGGCATTTTACACTGCCAGGCATCAGACTTTTCAACAATCCACTTTCATATAATTGGTATGCCTTCTTCTTACTCTGTCCATCTATGCTGCTGTCGCTGTACGTGAACCAATCCAGAAACTCATTGGCCCGATTGTTAGGGTAGTGCTTAGCCAACAAAGCCACCCCTTCGCTATCCAGCACATCTGCCATACGCAACTTTCCGTCTGGAGCTTCAAATTTAAAGCCGTGAGTGCCACTCACGGGTTCAATACCTTCCTGTTTCAACTTACGTTTCAGCCAACGCCAATAGTTTCCGGCCTTCGTGTAGTCGGGCTCATCATTAATGGCACGAACAATGTCTGTTGCCGAAAACCACCAACAGTTTTGTTCATCATCCCATACGGCTCTTACTTCGCGGTCGTTGAAGAAGCGAATCGATTTTTTATGTTGTACGTTCTTGTCTTCCATGAATGGCGTAATTAGAATCCTTGACATGTTGCTAAATGAATCCCTTCTCACGGAGCATCTGAATCATGGCTGCTTCTTCAGCTGTGGAAGTCTTTGTTGTCCACGTGCCCGAAGTCTTCCTTGCCGTTCCGCTTCACCGTCACAAAGATGCCGTTTTGTTGGGCATGTTGGGCGTGAACTCACCAATAAAAGCCGTTTTGTTGGGCATGTTCGGGGCGAACTCACCAATAAAAGCCGTTTTGTTGGGCATGTTGGGGCGCTTGGGCCTTCGTGGGTGTTGTATGGGTGCGGGCGGGGTGGGTTGGTCCCGCGGAGGGTGTTTTCAGGTTCTTTTCTATTATAAAGATAGCAAACTCCGCGGACATCTATCACCCTTTTCCCCGTTTTTTTCATTTTTCCAGCTGCCCGCCCCAGCTTGTCAGCCGATGGTCCGCCGTCTTCCGGCACGTCTGCCGCCGGGCTTTCGGGCCTTCGGGCGGCTGCTGCCGCCGGTGTCTGACGCGGGGCGGAGCCCGATCGCCGCCGCCCTGCTCCCCGTCTTCACATCACTTCCAGCTTGCCGCTCATCAGACGGGGCAGGAGGAGGTCGCGCTGGCGGGTGAGGGATTCATTCTCCCTTGCAAGAGAATTAATCCCTTTGAGAATAGGAATGACTTTTGTATCAAATTCATCCATAAGTTCTTTAGTTGGTATCATGACAATACCCTTATTGAGGAAGTGCTCAAATTTAAAGTTGATGATACCTGTTGATTGAAGCTGGAATCTTTCAATGATTTTTGTTTCATAGAGATATTGCATCCAATAATAAAGGTAGTAGGGTGAAATTTCATTTTTGTTTACCCGCATTAGTTTGCAAAAACTGGCACAAATAACTCTTCCTTCTTCGAATCTATCTATTAGCTCTTGTGTTATCAGAATAGTTCTACCTACTGGTTGTTCTGCTGTCCCACCTGATATTTCAATAACTATATCACCTTCCAGTAGTTGCCTGCTTTTATAGTTGCTTGTCTTATGAAATCTGCATGGACAAGTAGATACGTTATATTCTCGTATTGAAGGGAAGTCAGCCCCACGAATTACACTCGCTTGAATAGAGAAATCATCTGATAAAATATCATTTCCCCAGCCTCCTCCTATGTAATATTGAATAATACTTCCTATATTGGTTATTGTAAATGACTTTGGAATCTTGCCAAGTTTAGTATTCTCCATCCCCACTTTCTCGTGCCCTGGGAATCTGAAGCGGACGAACCATTCCTTGTATAGGTTTTCTGCCATTTGCTCCAAGAGGCGAATGCGCTCGTTGTTGTTCTCGATGAGAGAATCGTAAGCGGAGAGGATGGAGGCTATCTTTTGCTGGATGTGTAGTGGAGGTAATGCTACAGATATTTGATTTAGATTGCCTTGGCTTAGCTTGGGTTGTGCAGAGCCTGTGACATATCCCGATATATTAGAGTGGTTAAGCGTATAACAAATATATATCATATCTGCTAACGCATTTGTTTTTACAATGTGGGCGTGATTATTAACCCAGAATCTCCCTCTAACGATTTGAGCTATTGGCTGATTTCTGGACACAAGGTTTTCTCCATCTTCAGCAATTAGCATATATTCACCATCGCATCTGTAATCTTGAACATAGTCTATGATACCTTGTGCGCCATAATAGGGGTATTCTCCTTTGAATGAAGCACGCTCCATCGAAGACAGTGGTTTCCTCAATTTGTCGTAGTTCGTAAGGACTTGTCCAAGTTTATAAACCTGTTTTAGCATATCTATCACTCCTCCCTCATTCCTTTCAAATCATTCCCAGCCTTTTCCTCCTCTTTATACTCCTTGAACTCCTGCACCCATTCCTGCAATTTCTCCTGCAACAGCTTTTTGTCTGGCAAGCAGAGCGCATATTGCTGTGCATAGATATTGGCATCTTGTGGCAATGTGAGCTCCACAAGGGCGTCGTGTTTGGTTTTGCAGAGCAAAATGCCGATGGTCGGCTTTTCAAACTCTTGCTTCACATAGCGGTCATAGTAGTTGACATACATCTGCATTTGTCCCAGATCTTGATGCGTCAACTTGTCCACTTTCAAATCTACCAGGACATAACATTGTAGCAACCTGTTATAGAGCACAAGGTCGACGTAGAAGTTTTCCTCATCAAAGGTAAATCGTTTCTGTCTTGATTCAAAGAGAAAGCCTTTCCCGCACTCTAATAAGAACTGCTGAAGTTTGCTTAATATCGCTGTCTCTAGCTTCGATTCAGACAAGGCCGCGTCGGGTTGTAGCCCAACGAACTCTAATACCAACGGATTCTTGATGATGTCTGTCGGCTTCTCAATGATCTGACCTTCACGAGAGAGTCGCAGAACCTTTTCCTTATCACTACTCAAGGCCAATCTCTCATAAAGACTGCTTGCTACTTGACGCTGTAGCTGCCTTACACTCCACATCTGACTCGCAGCCTCTATCTCATAGAACTTCCTTTCATCTGGATTTTCAATGCGCATCAGCACGAGATAATGAGTCCACGTTAGTGTAAAATTGGGCACCTTTGGTTGGGGAGTATCGGTGTTGATTTGAATTTGATAATCAGTGATTGTCAAATTCGAATAAACCAAGTAGAATTGCCTAATCTGCCGAAGGTTTGAATACGACCAACCTGCACCATGTTGCGCTGTCAATCGCTCTGACAACCTCTGCAACACTTCTTTTCCATAGGCACCTTTGAGGTTGCCTTGCTGCTCGTACTCAACAATATATTGCCCCACACCATAATAAGTGTACACCATGGCCGTATTGACAGCTTTCGCTATCTTGCCATGACTCTCGTTGATGAGAGCTGATATGGTAGAGAATAGTTTCTCTTCGCAATTTCGTGCTAAATTTTCTTCCATGTCCCCTCCTTACCCAAACAATTCCTTCAAATTCTTCTCAATCTCGCTCTCCAGCTCCCGTGCCTGCGCATTCAGCGTGGCGAAGTCGGCGTGGAGGGTCTGCATTGTTTGCTTGAATTCCTCCTCGGTCATGCCGTCGTCCTCGATCACCACGCCCACGTAGCGGCCGGCGTTGAGGCTGTAGTCGTTGTCGATGATGCCGTCTTCGCCGTCGAGCTTCGCCACCTTGCAGAGGCCCACGACGTCTTGGTACTCGCCGTTGGGCCAGCGCTCCAGCAGCCATTCGGCCTCGGCCGTCTGGCCCGCCGCCTTGTATTCGTCCACCAGCGCCCAGAAGGCGGCGCTGTCGCCCTCGTAGAGGCGGCTGATGATGCCGAGATTCTTGATTTGCTCGTCGGAAAACTTGCGGTGGGCGCGGTCTACCTGCGTGAAGATGTTGCGGGCGTCGATGAAGAGAATCTCGTCGCGGCGGGTCCGCTGCTTGTTGAAGAACCAGAGCGTGGCCGGCAGCGTCACCGTGGAGAACATGTTGCTCGGCAGCGTCACCATCTGGCTGATGATGCCGTCCTCGATCATCTTCTTCCGGATCTCCAGCTCCGAGCCGCCCGCGTCGCTGGCCGAGTTGGCCATCACGAGCGCGGCCTTGCCCGTGTCGTTGAGCGCCGTGGCGAAGTAGCCCATCCAGAGATAGTTGGCATTGGGCACGGTCTCCTTCTTGTCGGCCGTCTTCCGTCCCGTCTTCGTCTTGTTGCGAGGCACGCCATAGGTGCTGAAGCGCGGGTCGTCGAGCACCTTGTCGAGCACCACCTCGTCGACGTTGAACGGCGGGTTGGCCATCACGTAGTCGAACTGGCCCACGGCGTTGTAGGGGTCGCTGTAGAAGGAGTTGGCCTCGGTGATCTCGCCGCGGATGTTGTTGAGCAGGAGGTTCATCTTGGCCAGCTTCACCGTGTCGGGCTCTTTCTCCACGCCGTAGCAGCGGAAGCGCATCATCTCGTCGCTGGTGGCGTTGTGGCGGTGCATGTAGCGGGCGGCCTGCACGAACATGCCCGCCGACCCGCAGGCGGGGTCGAGGAACTTCTTGTCGCCCGTCGTGGGCTGGAGCACCTCCACCATATACTGCACCACCGATGCGGGCGTGTAGAAGGCGCCGCCTCCCTGGCCCTCGGCGAGGGCGAAGTTGCCGAGGAAATACTCGTAGATCTGCCCGAAGAGGTCGATGCTGATGTTCTCGGGGATGTCCTTGAACACGCGCACGATGCGGCTCAGCAGCTCCGGTTCCTCTTCCGGCACGAGCTGTCCGTAGACCTCCTTGGGCAGCACGCCCTCCATGGGAGGATTCTCGCGCTCGATGGCCTCCATGGCCTGCTTCACGAGCAGGGCCTTGTCGGCATTGTCGGGGGCGTTGTTGATGTCGTCGAAGTAGGCGCAGGCGGGCAGGAAGAAGCCGCATTTCTCCACGGCCACGTCCTTGTAGCTGCGCTCCATGCGCGTGCCCTTGCAGCGGGCATACTCGGCGTCGATGTCCGCCTTGTGCTGCTTGAAGCGCACGTCGGCATAGCGGAGGAAGATGAGTCCGAGGATGGGTTGTCCGTATTTGTTGGCCGCGAGGTGGGCACCGGCGCGGAGCATGTCGGCCGAGTGCCAGAGGCGGTCCTTGAGTTCCTTGAGTTCGAGATCGGTCATGGTCTTTTGTGGGTTTTTCTGTTCGTGTGCTGCGGGGTGCGCCCGCGTCGGAGCGTTCCGCGGGTTGTCGTCGGTCGGGACAACGGCGCACGGGGTACAAGCTGCAAATATATCAAAATCACGGCGAAATGCCATGACTTTTTCGCACAAAGCCGCCTGCGGCGCCTTTTTTCGTGCGTCGGTGCACCTTTTTCCGCGCTTTTCCCCCGTGGTGTCGGGCCCGATGTGCGCCAGGGCGGCGCCACCCGTCTGCGCCCCACGGCGGGCGGAGGCGGCAGGCCCCCGATGCAGCAGACCACCCGCCGGATGCCGAGGACATCTGACGGGTGGTCTGACTGCGGGGGGACGGCGATGGCCGGGCGGGGGCTGCGCCCGTTCCCGTTCTGCCGAGGCGGGCGTCGCGGCTGCCGGCTTCGCTGGCGAAGGATCTTCCGGGCGGGGAAAGGCGCCGTGGCTCACTCCCACTCGATGGTTGCGGGCGGCTTGGAGGAGATGTCGTAGCAGACGCGGTTGACGCCCTTCACCTTGTTGATGATATCGTTGGACACCTGCGCGAGAAACTCGTAGGGCAGGTGTGCCCAGTCGGCGGTCATGGCGTCCATCGAGGTCACGGCGCGCAGTGCCACGGGGTGCTCATAGGTGCGCTCGTCGCCCATGACGCCGACGCTGCGGACGTCGCTGAGCAGGATGGCGCCTGCCTGCCACACCTTGTCGTAGAGCCGCTCGCCGTCGTCGCAGCGCCAGTTCCAGAGGCCCTGGATGAAGATGTCGTCGGCCTCCTGCAGCACGGCCACTTTCTCGGGCGTGATGTCGCCGAGGATGCGCACGGCGAGTCCGGGTCCGGGGAAGGGGTGGCGCTTGATGAGGTGCTCGGGCATGCCGAGCTCGTAGCCCACGCGGCGCACCTCGTCCTTGAAGAGCCACTGCAGGGGCTCGCAGAGGCTGAGCTGCATCTCCTCGGGCAGTCCGCCCACGTTGTGGTGGCTCTTGATGGTCTTGCCGGTGATGTTGAGGCTCTCGATGCGGTCGGGATAGATGGTGCCCTGCGCGAGCCATTTGGCGTCGGTGATCTTCTTGGCCTCGGCATTGAAGACCTCGACGAAATCGCGGCCGATGATCTTGCGCTTGGCTTCCGGCTCGCGCACGCCCTGGAGGTCGGCAAAGAACTTGGTGCTGGCGTCGACGCCGACGACGTTGAGGCCGAGGCATTCATAGTCGTTGAGCACTTTGCGGAACTCGTCCTTGCGCAGCATGCCGTGGTCGACGAAGATGCAGGTGAGGTTGCGGCCGATGGCGCGGTTGAGCAGGACGGCGGCCACGCTCGAGTCGACGCCTCCGGAGAGTCCGAGGATGACGCGGTCGTTGCCGAGCTGCTCCTTGAGCTGCTGCACGGTGGTCTCGACGAAGGAGGCGGGGCTCCAGTCCTGCTGTCCGCCGCAGATGTCGACGACGAAGTTGCGGAGCAGCTGCGTGCCCTGGAGGCTGTGGAAGACCTCGGGGTGGAACTGCACGCCCCAGATGGGCTCGCTGTCGGCAGCGTAGGCGGCGAAGTGGACGGTGGAGGTGGAGGCGATGCGGTGGAATCCGGCGGGGATGGCGGTGATGGTGTCGCCGTGGCTCATCCACACCTGCGAACCGGGCTCGAAGCCGCGGAAGAGCGGGTCGGTGGTGTCGATGTACTCGAGGTTGGCGCGTCCGTACTCGCGGCTGCCCGCGGGCTCCACCTTGCCGCCGAGGGCATGGCTCATGTACTGTGCACCGTAGCAGATGCCGAGGATGGGATAGCGTCCGCGGATGTCGCTGAGGTCGACCTGGAAGGCGCCGTCGTCGTAAACGGACAAAGGACTTCCGCTGAGTATCACGCCGATTACGTCAGGGTCGTCCTTGGGCATCTTGTTGTAGGGCAGGATCTCGCAGAAGGTGTCGAGCTCGCGCAGGCGGCGGCCGATGAGCTGCGTGGTCTGGCTTCCGAAGTCGAGGATGATGATTTTCTGTTGCATGCGCTGTCGTGGGATAGGTTCCTCGCGGGGAGGAAGTTGAAGGTTTCGCTTGAAGGCGCAAAGGTACGAAATGTTTTCGAGATTTGCTGCAAATTGCGCCGCATCTTTGCGGTGGGGCGGCATTTGCGAGCCGCGGGCGGCGCTGCCGCGCCTGCCGATCTGAGCGACGGCGCCAGCTTGGGATTTCAACTGCGTTCGTTTTGAAAAACGACTGCGCTCTTTTTGGCGGACGACTGCGCTCGTTTTTTTCGGGCGCGTGTGGGGGCGGATCCTGAGAAGGCCTTCGCGCGGAATCGAGAAGGCCTTCGTGCGGTGCTGCGAAGGCCTTCGTGGGGGAAGGGGCATGAGGGGCCACTGGGGACGAGGCGCATGGGGCGGCGGGCGATGGCGCGTGGGGCGAGTGGTGGTCGTCGGTTGGCGACGAAAAAAGGGGGTGGGCGGTGGATGTTTCTGTGCGATATTTCCTATCTTTGCCCGTGGCGGCCCGGCTGAGCTCGTGGCGGTCCGGCCGGTGCGGTGCGTCGGGGCGTGGCGCCGGTGGCCGGAGGACGCGGGCTGCGCCGCTGGACGAAGGCTGGGGGCGGACGCGGAGACGGCGGGCGCGGGCTGGAGATGCCGACTGGAACTTACTTCATCAACGATACGAACATGACTGAATGGGAAAAATGTATGGCTGGAGAGTGGTATGATTGCCACGCTCCTGAATTTGTGGAGGCCAAGGCGCGGGCCTCGGCGTGGTGTGCGCGCTACAATGCGACGCCCTATGTGGAGCGCGACGTGCGCCGGCAGCTGCTGGAGGAGCTGCTGGGCGCGGTGGGCTCGAACGTGAGTGTGGGCGACAACTTCCGCTGCGACTTTGGGCGGAACATCTATTTGGGGTCGAACGTGAGCGTGAATCTCAACTGCACGTTCGTCGACTGCCACCGCATCACGATTGGCGACGACGTGCTGATTGCGCCTTGTGTGCATCTGACGACGGCCAGTCATCCCGTGGAGTTGGCCGACCGGCTGACGCCCGACTGGCAGCCCGCGAGCGGGGCGTATCGCTGGCGCACGTTTGCCAAGCCCATCCGCATCGGCAATGGTTGCTGGATCGGGGCCAATGTGGTGGTGCTGCCGGGTGTGACGATCGGCGACGGGACGGTGATCGGGGCTGGGTCGGTGGTGACGAAGGACATCCCGGCGAACGTGGTGGCGGTGGGCAATCCCTGTCGCGTGCTGCGGGCCATCAACCGGTGAGCGGCGCGGGGTGGCGGCGGGTGTTGCCCGTGGCGGCTCGGGTGCTGCCCTCCAGACAGGGCGGTAGGGGGCGATGACGCGCAGGCGATGCCCGTGATGGATTGAGGTGTGGTGGAGGTGTTGCTGTGGCATGTCGCTCGTGGACGACCCGCGCGGACGAAAAAAGCCGGAGCGCGGCGTGGGCTGCGCTCCGGCTATGGAGTGTGGCGCGGCGGCTGGGCCGCCGGCGGATGTTGCGTGTGGAATTAGAGCTGAGGACCAGCTGCTACGAGTGCCTTGCCTGCCTCGTTCGTCGTGTACTTGGAGAAGTTCTTGATGAAGCGAGCTGCGAGGTCCTGTGCCTTGGCATCCCACTCTGCGGGATCGGCGTAGGTGTCGCGAGGATCGAGGATGGCGGGGTTGACACCGGGAAGGGCTGTGGGCACCTCGAAGTTGAAGAGAGGAATCTTCTTGGTCTCAGCCTCGAGGATGGAGCCGTCGAGGATGGCGTCGATGATACCGCGTGTGTCGGGGATGGAGATGCGCTTGCCAGTTCCGTTCCAGCCAGTGTTGACGAGGAATGCCTTGGAGTTGTTCTTCACCATCTTCTTCACGAGTTCCTCGGCATACTTGGTGGGGTGGAGCTCAAGGAATGCCTGGCCGAAGCATGCGGAGAAGGTCGGCGTGGGCTCAGTGATGCCGCGCTCTGTGCCGGCGAGCTTTGCAGTGAATCCAGAGAGGAAGTAGTACTGTGTCTGCTCGGGTGTGAGGATGCTGACGGGAGGCAGCACGCCGAATGCGTCGGCAGAGAGGAAGATGACCTTGGTGGCAGCGGGTGCGGATCCACCGGGCTGGATGTTCTTGATGTGGTTGATGGGGTAGGACACGCGTGTGTTCTCGGTGACGCTCTTGTCGTTGAAGTCGATGGTGCCGTCTTCAGCAACGGTTACGTTCTCGAGGAGTGCGTCGCGCTTGATGGCCTCATAGATGTCGGGCTCGTTCTCCTTGGAGAGACCGATGACCTTGGCATAGCAGCCGCCCTCGAAGTTGAAGACGCCGTTGTCGTCCCATCCGTGCTCGTCGTCGCCGATGAGCTTGCGCTTGGGGTCGGTGGAGAGGGTGGTCTTGCCGGTGCCGGAGAGACCGAAGAAGATGGCTGTGTTCTCGCCGTTCATGTCGCAGTTGGCCGAGCAGTGCATGGAGGCGATGCCCTTGAGGGGGAGGTAGTAGTTCATCATGGAGAACATACCCTTCTTCATCTCGCCGCCGTACCATGTGTTGACGATGACCTGCTCGCGGCTGGTGACGTTGAAAGCGATGCAAGTCTCAGAGTTGAGGCCGAGCTCCTGGTAGTTCTCTACCTTTGCCTTGGAGGCGTTGTAGATGACGAAGTCGGGCGTGAAGTCTGCGAGCTCCTCAGCTGTGGGCTTGATGAACATGTTGGTCACGAAGTGAGCCTGCCATGCCACCTCGACGATGAAGCGCACGGACATGCGGGTGTCCTTGTTGGCACCGCAGAATGCGTCTACGACGTAGAGGTTCTTGTTGCTGAGTTCCTTCTTGGCGATGTCCTTGATTGCAGCCCAAGCGGTTTCGGTCATGGGGTGGTTGTCGTTCTTGAATTCGTCGGATGTCCACCATACCGTATCCTTGGAAGTCTCGTCCATGACGATATACTTGTCCTTGGGTGAACGGCCTGTGTAGATACCGGTCATTACGTTCACAGCACCCAGTTCAGTGTTCTTGCCTACTTCGTAGCCTACGAGGCCAGCTTTGGTTTCCTCCTCGAAGAGCTTCTCGTAGGAGGGGTTGTGGGCGATCACTGTGGAACCTGTGATGCCATACTGTGTCAAATCAAGTGTTGCCATAAGTAGTTTTTAATTATAAAAAGTGTTGGGATAATCGTTGTGTCGTTGCGGGGCCGATGTGGGCGTGCGGTGTTCGGGGTGCGCACACAGCGGCTGCTTGAACTGTTGACAAAGTTAGTAAAATTCTTTGATTCATTGCAGGGAACGTCATTATATTTTAGTTTTTTTAAAGCATTTGCCGAACTGGGGTGCAGATTGTAAAGGTTTTGCTGTGGATTTGCAATATGGAGTTTTCATCTGCGTGCGCTTTCAGTGGGGTTTGACAGGGGAATGAGGTGGCGTGAGGTGCGCGGAAGGCGATGCCGCGGCCCCATTTCAGCAGGGCGGATGGGCGGCCGGGGAATGGAGCGGGCGGCGGCTGGAGCGGCGGAGCTGCGGAGGGCGTGTGGGTGCGGCGCGCGCGGTGTATCGGTGGGATGCAGGCGGGGAGCCAGTGCAGCGCAGGCGGTGCGCAGGTGGGGTGCAGGCGGTGCATCAGTGCGGTGCAGGCGGTGCGCGGGAATGAGGCGGGGGCGGCGGTTTTTTCGGGCAAACGCGTGGTGGTTTCGCAAAAAAGATGTATTTTTGCAGGCAAACATTCGAAAACGTGAATCTGTAAATCCGAAAATCCGCTGCTTCGCCTCCGGACGCCGGTGGCTGAAGGGCGGGCTCAACCCGTTCGCCTCATGGAAAACAATCAAAATGCGCTGAAGCTCCGTCTGATCGTCATGAACTTCCTCCAGTTTGCCGTCTGGGGTGCCTACCTGACGAGCATGGGACGCTATTTGGCCGACATCGGCATGGCGCAGCACATCGGACTCTTCTATGCCGTTCAGGGCATTGTCAGCATCTTCATGCCCGCCATCATGGGCATCATCGCCGACCGCTGGATTCCAGCCCAGCGGATGTTGGGCATCTGTCACCTGGTGGCAGGAGCAATGATGGTGGCCGTGTGGTGGTATGCCACGCAGGCCGGGGCGGCGGGACCGCAGTTCGGGCCGCTCTTCGGCCTCTACATGTGCAGCATCGGCTTCTTCATGCCGACGCTGGCGCTGTCGAACTCGGTGGCCTATTCTGCGCTGACGCGGGCGGGAATGGACACGGTGAAGGCGTTTCCGCCGATCCGCGTGTTCGGAACCATCGGCTTCATCCTGACGATGTGGTTCGTGGACCTCATGGGCTTCCAGGCCAACCAGAACCAGTTTCTGACGAGCGGCGTGCTCTCGATCCTGCTCTTCGGCTATTCTTTCCTGCTGCCCCCTTGCGCCGTGGGTGGGCATTCGTCGAAGGTTTCGTTGGCCGAGGCCTTCGGACTGAAGGCATTCACGCTCTTCCGGGAGCGGCGGCTGGCGGTGTTCTTCCTCTTCAGTACGCTGCTGGGCGTGAGCCTGCAGATCACGAACGGCTTCGCCAATCCGTTCATCTCGAGCTTCGGCAGCATTCCGGAGTACGCCGACACGTTCGGCGTGAAGCATGCCAACATCCTCATCTCGCTCTCTCAGATATCGGAGACGCTCTGTATCCTGCTGATTCCGTTCTTCATGAAGCGCTTCGGCATCAAGAACGTGGTGCTCATTGCGATGTTCGGCTGGGTGCTGCGCTTCGCCCTGTTCGGACTGGGCAACCCCGGCAGCGGCGTCTGGCTCTTCGTGCTTTCGATGATCGTATACGGCGTGGCGTTCGACTTCTTCAACATCTCGGGCTCGCTCTTCGTGGACCAGAACACGGAACCCGCCATGCGCTCGTCGGCGCAGGGCCTCTTCATGCTCATGACGAACGGCGTGGGGGCGACTTTCGGAACGCTGTCGGCCCAGCAGGTGGTAAATCACTTCACCGACGCGTCAGGCACGACGGACTGGCCGACGTGCTGGTACATCTTCGCCGGATATGCCCTCGTGGTGGGCGTTCTCTTCGGCCTTTTCTTCAAGGACACGCCGCCGGCACGTTCGGCCGACGCAGTCTGAACGCATTTCAATCTCACTCGATATGAAACAACTCCTCTCCCTCGTCGCGCTCCTGTGGCTGACCGTCTCCTGCATCGGCGGGCAGGCGGGCAAGGACGGCGCTGAAATGGCCGACTCGGCAGCGGCGCAACCGTTTGTGTCCGACGTGCGCGAAGTGACCGGCCGGATCGGCGACGGCACGTCGATGCACGTGGTCGAGCTGATCACCGACTCGCTCGACACGCTCTACATCGAGCTCAACGCCGCCCGCATGATGGGCGGACTCGTCGTGGGCAACCGCGCGGACGTCATCTACAACAGCACGCCCAACGGACGGGTGGCGTCGCTGGCCATCAACCTCTCGACCCTGCAGCACCTCTGGAGCCGCCCGAACGGCGACGGCACGACGACGGGGCTGGAACTGGATGAGGGCGGACGCGCCATCACCTACGACCAGCCGGGCGCGGGCTACGACGCATGGGAACTGCGCGGCGGACGCCTGATCCTGCATGCGGCCGGACAGACGGGACGGGAGAACTCTGCCTTCGCCGACACGTTCGACATCCTCCAGCTGACGGCCGACACGCTCGTCGTGGGCAACGACCGCGGCGAGCTGGTGTGGACGCGCGACAACTGAGCAAGCCGCTGCCGCCGCCGAAGGGGCGGAGCTGGCTCCCATTTTTTCCAGGAAATACACATCAACTACCCATTTTAACCTCATCATCATGAAACGCAACATCCTGTTCGTTGTGCTGCTCGCCGTGCTCCTGCCGCTCGGTGTGAGCGCCAAGAAGAAACCGACGCCGAAGACCGACCGCGAAGTGTGGGTCGACATCATGTATCAAATGGCCGAGCCTGTGCTCCGCAACATGGCGGAAGGCAAGCTGCAAGCCACGATGACCGTGGAGAACGGCGGCCTTGAGCTGTCGCCCACGTGGGACGGCCGCAACAAGAAAGTGAGCTACATGGAGGCTTTCGGACGCCTCATGGCCGGTCTGGCGCCGTGGCTGACACTGCCCGACGACGACACGGCTGAGGGCGCCAAGCGCAAGCAGTTGCGCGAGTGGGCGCTGAAGGCGTATGCCAACGCCGTCGACCCGGAGAGCCCGGACTATCTGGGCTGGACGGCCGGTGGGCAGACGCTGGTGGACGCGGCCTACGTGGTGGAGTCGCTCTACCGCGGCTACGACGTGCTCTGGAAGGGCCTCGACGAGGTGACGAAGCAGCGCTACATCAAGGAGATCCAGGGCCTGCGACGCTATCAGCCGCCCTACACGAACTGGCTGCTCTTCGTGGCGATGGAGGAATGCTTCCTGAAATATGTGGGCGCGTCGGCCGACGACACCCGCATCCTGCTGTGCCTCTCGAAGATTGAAGAGTGGTATATGGGCGACGGTTTCTACTCCGACGGTCCTTCGTACACGCTGGACTACTACAATGCCTTCGTCATCCAGCCCATGTATGTGGAGTGTCTGGAGATGCTGTCCGCGCGTCAGGGTGGCAACAGCTACCTCGTGCCGGGCAAGGGCAACGACAAGATCCGCACGGCGAACGCCCGTGTGAAGGAGGTGACGAAGCGCATGCAGCGCTATGCCACCATCCTCGAGCGCTTCATCTCGCCCGAAGGCACTTTCCCCGTCATTGGCCGCTCGATTCCCTACCGCATGGCGGTGTTCCAGCCGCTGGCCCAGCTGGCCTGGCGCAAGCAGCTGCCGCAGGAGCTGACGAACGGGCAGGTGCGTGCTGGCATCACGGCCGTGGCGAAGAACATGTTCGGACGGGCCAACAACTTCAACCAGCAGGGCTTCCTCACCATCGGCTTCATGGGCAACCACCCCAGCGTGGCCGACTGGTATACGAACAACGGCTCGCTCTACATGACGTCGTTGGCCTTCCTGCCGCTCGGCCTTCCTGCGGACGATCCCTTCTGGACGGCGCCGGCCGAGAAGTGGACGAGCAAGAAGGCATGGGAGGGCGAGGACTTCCCGAAAGACCACAAGTGGGACATCAACCGCCAGCCGCTCTACTGGGAGTGAGCCCGGCGGAGCCATAAGAAAAGAGGTAGGAGAGCGTGGGCGCTGCGTGCGGCCGTCGTTCTCTTACCTCTTCTTCGATTTTACAATGCAGCGCTTCCGTCTGCCGGTGCCTGCCTGCGCGCAGTGGACGCGGGCTGGGGCGGCGGTGTGCGCGCATACCTATTCTGACTGACATGCTATATTTCGACGCACATACACACCACTATCGGGAACCCGACGCGCACTACGCGGGCGTGGTCTCGCTGCGGCACGACGACCCGTGGCCGCCGGCGGGCCTCTGCGCCGTGGGCATCCATCCGTGGGACGTGGACGCCAGCTGGCCCGATCGGCTGCAAGCGCTGGCGCTGCGCCTGCAGGAGGGCCGTGCCACGGCTGTGGGCGAATGTGGACTGGACCGCCTCCGGGGCGGGACGGCGGCGGAGCAGGAAGCCTGCTTCCGTGCGCAGGTCGAACTGGCCGAGCGGCTTCGCCTGCCGCTCGTGGTGCACTGCGTGCGGGCAGTGGACGACGTGCTGCGGCTGACGCGGGGCGTGGAGCGGAAGATGCTGCACGGCTTCCGGGGCGGACCGCAGCAGGCAGAGCAGTTGCTGCGCGCAGGCTTCTGGTTGTCGTTCGGTCCGCTCCATCAGGCGGAGAGCCTGCGCCGGGCCTATGACGCGGGCAGCATGCTGCTCGAGACCGACGACAGCGGACTGACGATCGAGGCCGTCTACGAGCGGGCGGCGAGCGCGCTCAACATCTCGGCCACGGACTTGGAGGTGCCGGGCACGACGATGTTCGGGGCAATCTCCGCCAAGGGCTGAAGCATGAAGAGGCGCTCGCCCATGTGGGGATGGGGAAGGGTGAGCGCGGGCGTGCGCAGCTGGAGGTCGGCATAGAGGAGGATGTCGATGTCGATGATGCGGTCGTGGTAGGTACCGTCGCTTTTCTGCGTGCGGCCCAGCTGGCGCTCGATGTCCTGCGTGGCGTGCAGCAGCTGCAGCGGCGAGAGCTCGGTGTCGACCGCGATGCAGCAGTTGAGAAACTCGTTCTCGCTCTGGAATCCCCAGGGCGGCGTAGGCAGGAAAGCGGATTGGGAGACGATGCTCCCGATCCGCTTTCCGATTTCGTGGATGGCACACGAAAGGTTGTGGGCTTTCTGCCCCAGATTCGTGCCCAAGGATAGATAGATTCGATTCACTGTGCGAGGGTTTTGCGCGTGGCGCGGCCGCAGCGACAGGGGGCTGCGGCCGTGCACGCCGGGTCTGCATTGGGGCTCAGACGATGAGCAGGGCGTCGCCGTAGGTGCCGAACTTGTAGTCGTTCTTGAGTGCCTCCTTGTAGGCCGCCATCACTTTCTCGTAGCCGCCGAAGGCGCACGTGAGCATGAGCATGATGGTGAGGGGCAGCTGGAAGTTGATGACCAGCGCGTCGGCCACGTTGAAGTCGTAGGGCGGGAAGATGAACTTGCAGGTCCAGCCGTTGAATTCCTTGAGGATTCTGCCCGGACCGGCTGCGGTCTCGGTGGCGCGGAGGACGGTGCTGCCCACGGCACACACCTTGTGGCCGCCCTCGTGGCTGCGGTTGACGATGTCGCAGCACTGCGCGTCGATAATCATCTGCTCGCTGCTCATCTTGTGCTTCGTGAGGTCCTCGACGTCGATGGCACGGAACGAGCCGAGGCCGGCGTGCAGCGTGAGGAATGCCTGCTCGACGCCCTTGATCTCCATGCGCTTCATCAGCTCGCGCGAGAAGTGGAGGCCGGTGGTGGGAGCGGTGACGGCGCCTTCCTGCGTGGCGTAGATGGTCTGGAAGGTCTCGAGGTCGTCGGGCGTCGTGGCGCGCAGCCGGCGCACGTCCTCTGGCAGCGGCGCCTCGCCGAGGACGTAGAGCGCGGCCTTGAACTCGTCGTGCGGGCCGTCGTAGAGGAAGCGAAGGGTGCGTCCGCGGCTGGTGGTGTTGTCGATCACCTCGGCCACCATCGAGTCGTCGTCGCCGAAATAGAGTTTGTTGCCGATGCGGATCTTGCGCGCCGGGTCGACGAAGACGTCCCACAGGCGCTGCTCCTCGTTGAGCTCGCGCAGGAGGAACACCTCGATCTTGGCGCCCGTCTTCTCCTTGTTGCCGTAGAGGCGTGCGGGAAAGACGCGCGTGTCGTTGAAGATGAAGGAGTCGCCTTCGTCGAAATAGTCGAGGATGTCCTTGAACAGCCGGTGCTCGATTTGTCCCGTCTCGCGGTGGAGAACCATCAGCTTGCATTCGTCGCGGTTGAACGGCGGATGGAGGCCTATCTGGCTGTCGGGGAGCTTGAATTTGAATTGTGAAAGCTTCATGTGCGTTCCTTTTTCTATGTTGTTTGTTGATGTTCTGTGAGAAAGCGGGTCAGCCGACGGGGACGATGTCCTGCGCGTCGGCCCACGCCTCGAAGTCGTCGATGCGGATGGCCTGATCGACGGAATGGCTGCCGATGCGCGTGCGGCGCAGTCCCTGCAGGTAGGCACCGCTGCCCAGCGCAGTACCGATGTCGCGCGCCAGGGCCCGGATGTAGGTGCCCTTGCTGCAGACGATGCGCACGGTGATGGCGGGCGAAAGCCCGTTGTTGTAGGCCTCGATGGCGCCGGCCTCCTCGGGCGCGAGCGTCTTGATGTCGACGGGGTGCGGCGGCCGCGTGGCGTCGGCGTCGAGGCGGCAGTCGAGCAGCTCGATTTCCTCGATGACGAGCAGTTTGGGCTTGAGCTCGATGTCGTGCCCCTTTCGCGCCATCTTGAAGGCGCGCTTGCCGTCGACCTTCACGGCGGAGAAGGCGGGCGGCACTTGCTCGATGCGTCCGTGGAAGCGCCGGAGCACCTCCTCCACCTGCTCGCGGGTGATGTGGGCGGTGGGATAAGTGGCGTCCTCGGCCTGCTCCATGTCGAAGGAAGGCGTCGTGGCGCCGAGACGGATGGTGGCGATGTATTCTTTCGTACCGGCCTGCAGCGTGTCGATCTGCTTCGTGGCTTTGCCGGTGCAGACGAGCAGTACGCCCGTGGCCAGCGGGTCGAGCGTGCCGGCATGTCCCACGCGCAGCGTCTTGATGCCCAGCCGGCGGTTGAGGATGCCGCGCACACGGGAGACGATGCGGAAGGAGGTGGTGCCGTAGGGCTTGTCGAAACAGAAGATTTCGCCTTCTATGGGGTTGAGCATGGCTGTGGAGGGAATGTGCGGAGTGTATGGAAAACGGGGCGGACGGCCGCTCCCTCCGTGGCGGAGGGCTGCCGGCGGTCTTGAAGGATGCCTGCCGCAGGTAGGGGGCGGCGCGGGCCGAAAACGCTGGCTGCGAATGCCGGATGCGTCGGCGCTGCATCGGCACGGGGTCCGGCCGACGGTCACAATCGTCGGGGACGACGTCCGCAATGATTTACGAAGGCCTTCGTCATCGTTTTCGAAGGCCTTCGTGTTGGTTTTCGAAGGCCTTCGTTTTTATGGAAGAAGACGAAGGGGGATGTTTGGGAAACCGACCGCGCACGGCTGGAGAGGCGGATAGGCATGCGGCAGGATGCTCTCACGCAATGTGGGCTGCGCCTGCCGCGTCCGCTGCCGGTGCGGCTGGGGCGCTGCGGCAGCGTGGGGAGGGGAAGTAGGGGCTGCGCAAGAAAAAGGGTGGACGGGGACGCGCGTTGGGGCAGTCGTGCGGCGCGTCAGAAGCAGAGCTGCCAGACGAGCGTGGCGGTGCCGAGCACGGCGCAATAGATGGCGAACCAGATCATCTTGCCGCGCTTCACGAGGTTGATCATCCAGCTGCAGGCCAGGCATCCCGTGGCGAAGGCTGCGACGAAGCCCGTGAGCAGCGCCGGCATGGAGATGCCGCTCATGGCCTGCTCGAAGCCCGTGGCCATGATGTCCCTCACGTTCAGCACGGCCTCGCCCAGGATGGGCGGAATGACCATGAGGAAGGAGAACTTGGCAAGGCGCTCCTTGTTGTCGCCCAGCAGCAGACCGGTGCCGATGGTGGAGCCGGAGCGCGAGAGGCCGGGCAGGACGGCGATGCACTGGGCCACGCCGATGATGAAGGCGTCGCGCGTGGAGATGTGCTCCTTGGCGCGGGGCTTGGAGAAATAGGAGAAGGCCAGCAGCGCCGCCGTGACGAGCAGGCAGCAGCCGACGATGATCAGGCCGCTGAAGGCCTGCTCCACGAAGTCCTTGAAGAAGAGGCCGACGATGCCGATGGGAATCATCGAGACGAGGATGTTGAGGGCGTAGTTCTGCTCCTCGTTGAGGGAACGGATGCCGTAGGGGCTCGGCGTGATGGCACTGCCGGTCTTGAAGAGGCCCTTGAAGATCCAGGATATTTCCTTCCAAAGAATGACGAGCGTGCTGAACACGGTGGCGATATGGACGGCCACGGTGAAGGTCATGACCTTCTCGGGGTCTTCCACGCCCAGCAATTCGCCGGCGAGGGCCAAGTGTCCGCTTGAGCTGACGGGCAGATATTCTGTCAGTCCTTGGAAAATGCCCATGATG
Organism: Prevotellaceae bacterium UBA1391; assembly: GCA_002305265.1. GTDB lineage: Bacteria > Bacteroidota > Bacteroidia > Bacteroidales > Bacteroidaceae > UBA3839. Next base: position 91,866 of record DBQP01000017.1, read on the forward strand.
AGGGCTTGCAACCAATCCATGTTGTGTGGGTTTGTGGGGTGGGGAAGTTGAGAATCGGGCCCATCGGGGTGTGGAGCCGATGTGCTGGGCTTGTCGTTCGGGCGCGCCAGCGTGGGCTGTCAGTGGTTTCGGCGGCACGCGCTGGCTGAGCAGGCAGCGGCGCTGTCCGCAGCGGCGGCGGCTCAGGCCGTCTCGTCTGTGGCGGAAGCGGCTGTCGCGTCGAGGCTGTTTCCAGCCTGCTCTTCTTTCTTGGCCGGACGCTTGTAGAGAATGGCGAAGATGGTGAAGATGAATCCGAACAGGCTGATCATCGGGCCGACGACGATGCGACGGGTGGAGAAGATGTCGGGGTTGAAGGCCTCTTCGGTCGTGCTGCCGCCGGTCATGAGGATGAATCCCAGCACGATGATGGCAAAGCCGACGGCGAGGAGGATGTAGTTCAACTTGGAAAATGCAAAGTTCATAGGGGCGATGGGTTTCGTTTGATGCGTTGTTGGGGGTGGGCGGGAGAGGTCTCCTCAGACGTCGTCTGCCTCGTCAGACGTGGTAGAGGTCGTTCGACGACATGCGGAGATACTTGCTGAGGCTGACGTAGGTGCAGATCCAGGTAATGAGCAGGCCGAAGAGCACGACGGCGCTGCCCACGATGAACTTCACGCGGAAGTCGATGATGTTGCCGAGTTCCGGCTCCATCTTGCTCCAGGAGTGGAGCGCGAAGAAAATCAGCGCGTCGGCCAGCACGGCGGAGATGATGCCGATGAGCAGCGACTGGCGCAGGAAGGGCTTGCGGATGAACCACCACGAGGCGCCTACGAGCTTCATGGTGTTGATGCTGAAGCGCTTGGCGAAGATGGTCAGGCGCACGGTGTTGTTGATGAGCTCGAAGGAGATGTAGGTGAAGAGCACGGCGATGATGAGCAGGATGATGCCCAGCTTGCGCAGGTTGTTGTTGACCGACTGCATCAGCTCTTTCTGATAAAGCACGTCGACTACCTCCGGCCGCGTCCTCAAGTCGCGCTCAATCTGCGTGAGCGAGTCGTTGTTGGCATATTCCGCGTTGAGCTTGAGTTCGAACGAGGCGGTGAAGGGGTTGTAGTCGATGAACTCCGTCGGGTCGACGCCCATGGCCTCGGTCTCCTCCTCCAGCGCCTGCTGCTTGGAGATGTAGCTCACCTGCTTGACGTAGGGCTGGGCTTCCAGTTCCTTCCGCATCACGTCCACGCTGTCTCCGGTGACGGCATCGCTCACCAGCAGCGACACGTTGATGTTCTCGCGGACATACGTGGAGAGGTTCTGGGCGATGAGCACGAAGAGCACGATGGTGCCGAGCAAAACCAGCACGAGCGAAGTGCTGATGCACGAAGTGGTGAATTGCGTGCTGAAGAACTTGCTTTTTCGATGAGATTTGGACATATATTCGAGAAAGAGTTTCGATGGATTCGGGGTGACGCCGAGCGCTGCTGCGGGTTGGATCGTTGCGGGGGGATGAGGCGGTCGGTGCAGTTGGCCGATGCGATTGCTGCTGGCCTGCATTGGCGCAGGGCGCTTCAGCGGGATTGATCGCTGCATTTGCCTGTTGTGGCCGCTGCCGGCGCACGTCGGTGGGTGGGCAGCCGGCCTGCGGTCAGCCTGCCGCCACTTCCTCGCCTTGCAGCGTGGCCGAAGAGGAGCCGGTGATGCGGACGCGCACGTAGTCGCCGATGTGGTGGGTGCCGCGGTCGAACACCACCACTTTGTTCTGCTCCGTTCGTCCGAAGAGTTGTGCGCGGCTGCGCTTGCTCACGCCCTCCACGAGAATCGTGAATTCCTTGCCCACGTCCTTGCGGTAGCTCTCGGCGGAGAGCTCGTTCTGCAGGGCGATCATCTCGTTCAGCCGTGCCGTCTTGGTTTCCTCCGGCACGTCGTCGGGCAGGTGCTTCGAGGCGTAGGTGCCAGGGCGCTCGCTGTATTTGAACATGAACGCGCTGTCGTAGCCCACCTCGCGCATCAGGCTCAGCGACATCTGGTGATCCTCCTCCGTCTCGCTGTGGTAGCCGACGAAGATGTCCGTCGTGATGCCGCAGTCGGGCAGGATGCGGCGGATGGCCGCCACGCGGTCCAGATACCAGGCACGCGTGTATTTGCGGTTCATGAGCTTCAGGATGCGGTCGCTTCCGCTCTGCACGGGCAGGTGGATGTGGCGGCAGAGATTGTCGTGGGCCGCTATCACGTGCAGCGTTTCGTCGCTCATGTCCTTGGGATGACTGGTGGTGAAGCGGATGCGCATCTGCGGATAGGCTTCGGCCACGCGGGCCAGCAACTGCGGAAAGCCGATGGCCGGCGTGTCGTCCGTTGCGCCTTCGGGCCGGAAACTGTAGGAGTTGACGTTCTGTCCCAGCAGCGTCACTTCCTTGTAGCCGCGCTGCTGCAGGTCGCCCACCTCCTTGAGGATGCTTTCCACGTCGCGGCTCCGTTCCCGTCCTCGTGTGTAGGGCACAATGCAGTAGTGGCAGAAATTGTTGCAGCCACGCGTGATGCTGACAAAGCCGCTGATGTGGTTGGCAGAGATGCGTTCGGGCAGCACGTCGCGGTAGGTCTCCGTCGTCGACAGCTGCACGTTCACGGCCTTCTCGCCGATTTCCGCTGCCGCAAACAGATCGGGCAGCGACATATAGGAGTCGGGGCCGGCCACGAGGTCGGCATGATGCTTGTTGATGAGTTCTTCCTGCGCACGCTCGGCCATGCAGCCCACCACGCCCACGATGAGCGGGCTCTTCCGCCGCTTCTTCTCGCTGTTCAGGGCTTCGAGGCGATGCACGATCTTTTGTTCGGCATTGTCGCGCACGGAGCAAGTGTTGAGCAATACGGCGTCGGCTTCCTCCACACTCTCGCAGGGGTCGTAGCCCGCCATCTTCATCACCGACGCAATCACTTCAGAGTCGGCAACGTTCATCTGGCAGCCGTAAGTTTCGATATATAGATGCTTCATGTTGAAAAATCACGCTATTGGAGTGCAAAGGTACGGAAACTTTTCCATATACCGGTGATTTTTCGCGCGATTAAATGATAAAAGAAATGCGCGCATCATCATATAATGAAATGCGCATCATCATTTAAAGAAACACGCTTTCTCATAAAAAGTAACGTGCTTTCTCATAAAAAGTAACGTGCATCATCATTTAAAGAAGCGTGCATTCTCATAAAAAGAAATGTGCATCATCATTTAAAGAAGCGTGCATTCTCATAAAAAGAAACGCGTGCATCATCTTTTCCGACAGGCCGTTCTGCCATTTTCCACCGCTCCGCCCGTCCAACTTCCACGCCTCAGCCACAATCTCCCATAGCACCTCCCGTCCCATTTCCACGCCTTCGCCACAATCTCCCGTAGCGCCTCCCATCCCATTTCCACGCCTCTGCCAAGTTTTTGCACTGCATGGCTCATCCTTTTTTCGCGTCGTTTCCATTCTTTTCCGCTGCCTGTCTTTGGATGTATGGACGCATGGACAAAGGGAAAAATCCCCGATGAAATCGAGGAAAAGTTCGATTTCATCGGGGATTTTTCGGCTTTCCGTTTCGCGGTGTCTTCACCCGCCGTTGTTGCAGGGAGCGTGTCTTCCGCTTCGTGGTGGGCTTCTCGTTTTCTTCGTCGCCCAATGGCTGGCGGCAGTCAGGCCGCAGCTGTGGCAACTGGCAGCCGCTTGCGCGACGACGGATGCCTATTGCTGGATTTTTAGTACCGCAGCGATGTCGTTCGGACGCTTCGCCGGCATGGTCAGCGTGATGCCTTCCTTCGTGCGCTGGAAGTCGACCGGACCCACGCCCAGCATCTCGATGCGCTTGGCGCGCTTCACGGCTTTCAGTGTGATGGTGCTGCCCGCTTCCGGCACATCCATCAGCGTGGCATACACGAGGCGCTGCTTCGCTTTCTGCACGTAGCGCACGTCGGCAGCCGTGTACTTCACCTTGCCTTCGTTGAAGCCCTGCGCGTTGATGGGATTGGCTTGGTCATAGTTCGGTCCTTCGCCAAACTGCGTCCAGGGACGCGTGCCATAGATGCTCTCGCCGTTTTGCTTCAGCCATGCGCCGATTGCGCGTACGATTTTCACTTCCAGCGTGTCGGGCGTTCCGTCGCCCTTGAGCGGTACGCTCAGCAGCAAGTTTCCGTTCTTGCTCACCACGTCCACAAGCATCTGGATGACCGTCTGCGGCGATTTGTACCAGCCGTTGTAGAACGTGTTCTTGTCGTAGTGCCACTGGCCGATGCACGTGCAGGTCTGCCAAGCTTCTTGCTGAATCTTGTCGGGCGCGCCGCGCTCCACGTCCCACATCAGCGCTTTCTTGTGCCAGTCCTCCATCACCTTGCCCGTCACGACGGCCATGTTCTTGCCTTTGTGCTCGGCCATGCTCTTGTTGTACATGTGGGCCAGAATCTTCAGGCCTGCGTCGGAGAAGGGGTAGAGCGGCAGCACCGTGTCGTCGAAGTAGAGCACGTCGGGGTTGTACTTGTTGATGAGGTCGATCGTACGGTTGTAGAAACGGTCGCAATATGCCTGATCCGGTGTCGTCACTTTGGCGGGATCCCAATCCCAGTGGCGGTTGTCGGGCGAGAGTTGGTGGCGTTGCTCGTAGAGGTCCTGCGGGTCGTACCCTTCCCACCAGGTGCCTTTTCCGTCTGCTTTCGTCAGTCGGCCGTCGTAGGTCTGTCCCGCGAGCGCACCGCCCTTGTCGGCGCCGCGGCTCACTTCATACCAACTCCAGGCGTGGGCTGCATGCACGCTCACGCCGAGCGGCAGACCCAGCTTCTTGCAGGCGGCGGCCCAGCCGCCGATGATGTCCTTCTCCGGACCCATGTTCGTGCTGTTCCACGGCTGGTACTTGCTGTCGTAGAGGTCGAAATTGTCGTGGTGGTTGGCCAGGGCGAAGAAGTATTTTGCGCCGCATTCCTTGTAGAGCGCCACGAGTGCTTCGGGATTCCAGCGTTCGGCCTTCCATTCGTGAATCCAGTCCTTGAAGCCGAACTGTGTCTGGTGGTCGCGGGCTTCTCGCGAGAACTTGTACGCGCCGCTGCCTTCTTCGTACATGCCGCGGGCAAACCAGTCGCCGTGCTCAGGCTGGCACTGCGGTCCCCAGTGTGCCCAGATGCCGAACTTGGCATCGCGGAACCACTCCGGGCAGATGTAGTCGGAGAGCGACTCCCACGTCGGCTCGTAGCGTCCCTCGTGGATGGGCTCCTTGTCGGTGTTGACGAATACGCTCACCTTGGGTGCCTGCGCGCCTGCGGTCAGTGTGGCGGCAGCCAGCGCGGCGGTGGCAAGGATGTTTTTGTAGTTCATGATGGTAGAATTAGTTGAGTTTTGATGTTGGTTTTCCATTGTTGTAGTTCGCTCTTGTCCTACTCCACGACCAGCACGAAGCCACCGCGCGGTGCGCAGCGGATGTGCGTGAGCGAGGCGAGCGGAGCCCGGTCGATGTGCATTGCTACCCTTTCGCGTCCGTCGCGGCTGACGGTGCTGCCGTCGGTGAAGGCGTGCGCCGTGCGCTGCAGCACCTTGCTGCCCAGCCGGCTGTAGTCGATGTCCAGCGTGCGTGCCTCGTCGCGGCCGTTGATGCCCGCGATGTACCAGCGGCTGCCGCTTCGGCGGGCCAGCACCACCCAGTCGCCGGGCATGCCGCCCAGCAGCCGTGTGTCGTCCCATGCGGCGGGCAGCGTGGAAAGGAAGTCGCAGACGTCCTGCGGCTGCGCCAGAATGCTTTCCGGGCGGTCGGCCAGGTGCTGCAGCGCCGACTCGAACAAGGCGGTCAGCGCCAGCTCATGCGCGTCGGTGGTGATGTGCGGGTGCTGCGAGTCGGAGAAGGCGCAAGGCGTATAGTCCATCGGACCGACCACGTTGCGCGTGAACGGCAGCGTCGCGTTGTGCGCTGCGGCACGGTCCGTCAGCACCGGCAGGTTGTTGTACCACTCCGCGCCGTAGACGCCTTCGGTCGACAGCAGGTGGGGATACGTGCGCTGCCAGCCGCGTGGAATCGTCGCGCCGTGGAAGTTGACGAGCAGGTGGTGGCGTGCAGCCGCCTCCAGCAGGCGGATGTAGTAGTCCATGGTCGGCTGGTTGTCGCCGTCGAAGAAGTCGATTTTCACACCGGCCACGCCGACGCGCTCCAACCAGGCAAACTCGCGTTCGAGCGAGTCGGGGTTGTTCAGTCTCCATTTCGGGCCGGGCGCGCCGTTGATCCATCCCGTCGACGAGTTGTACCAGATGAGCGGGCGCACGTTCTTGGCCTTGGCATAGGCCAGCGCGTCCTCGATGTCGCCACCGCCGCGCATCTCGTCCCATTCCGCGTCGATGAGCATGTAGGGCAGGCGGAGCTGGGCCGCGAAGTCGATGTACTTGCACACCAGCGGATATTCCTTGCTGCCGTGGTTGTAGGCCCAGTAGATCCAGCTCACCACGCCGGGCTTGATCCAGCTCGTGTCCTTGATGCGGCTGGCGGGGCTCACGTCGGTCACGAGCGTCGACTCGACCACGTCGGCCAGCGTGCCCACGATGGCCACGCGCCAGGGCGACACCCACGTCCCGCTATGCCGCAGCTCGTTGCGGTCCGGCGCCACGCGGTAGATGCGCTCGTCCTCTCTGTTGTCCAGCCACGAGGCGCTCTGGTTGGCCTCCATCGCAGCCTCGGTCAGCAGCACCCACGTGTTCTCGGCCGGCTGCAGCAGGGCGGGGTAGGCCCATCGTGTGTTGCCTCTTTCTCCCTTGCCGTTCGTCGTGCGGGGGTAGAAATTCTCGTAGCCGCCGTCGTAGCGCTGCACCCAGCGGGGCGTGCCGTCCTCGATGCGGTAGGCGGTCAGCTCGCGTCCGATGCGCTCCTGCTGCAGTCCGTCCAGCTCGTAGCGGAAGGCCAGTCCGTCGTTGTAGAGCCGCACCACGCAGCGCGCAGCGCGTCCCGTGGCGTCCAGATAGCGCAGCGTCACCTCGTTGGCCTCGTTGCGGCAGTGGCTGCGCTTGCCTGCCAGCATCTCGTAGCGGGCCTTGATTTTCTTCACTTTTCCCGCTCCCTCGAAACGCCATTGGGCCGCGTCCGCCCCGTTCGTGCCCAGTCCGAGCTGACAGACCGTCAGCGCGGCCACAGACTTTCCGTCTTGCACGTGGCGTACGACCAGGGAGTTGGCCTCGTATTGCAGTTGCAGGCGCCCGTCGGGCGAGGAGATGATGGCGGCCCGGAGCGAGGGCGAGGCGCAGAGCCAAAGCCAGGTGATGGTGATAAGGTGTGTCAGAAACTTCATGACGTTCGGTGCTTTTAGATGTTTTTTCAGGTGCAAAGATAGCAAATCGCCGCTTTCCGGCAACACCGCCTGCGGGCTTTGCCGCCATTTTCCCCATATTGTCCCATCGTTTTTCGATAAAATCCTATGCGCCTGCACGTCGGGAAGACCAGCATAAACATGTAAAAGTTTTCAAGAATCGTGTAAGCGTCCTCCCACGAAAACTTCCTACCTTTGCATCGTCGGAACAGCAGCTCCGCGCCTCCGCGGCGACCGTTCCGCACCCATCCGAATCTCAACCCACTCAATCCCACATGCTATGGAACAGAAAACATTCAAAGTGAGCGGCATGAAGTGCACGCACTGCCGCGCCAGCGTCGAAGAAGCCCTGTGCGCCGTCAGTGGCGTCTCGGCAGCAGAAGTCAGTCTTGAGGCCGCTGAGGCCAAGGTCTCCTACGACCCCGCCACCGTCTCGCCCGAACTGCTGTCCGCCGCCGTCGCCGCCAGCGGACATTTCGAGCTCCACGTCTGACGCCCCCTGCGCCGCCCCCGCGGCGTCCATTCCCCCTCTTGCGCGCCGCCCGCCGCCACCCGCCTGCGCGGCAGCGTGTGCAGCGCCTCCCCGTGGGCGGCAGCCGCCTCCGTGCGTGGCTGCCGCTGCCCGGCCGGCGCTCCTTTTTTCTGCAAACTCCGCACAATACTTTCTCCGATGAAACGTACCCTCCCCGTCACAGGCATGGCTTGCGCCGCCTGCTCCGCCTTGGTCGAGAAAACCCTCAACGGCGTCGATGGTGTCCACTCCGCCCGCGTCAGCCTCGCCTCCCGCACTGCATTCGTCGATTTCGACGAGCGCGTCGTCACTCCGCAGCAGCTGAAGCAGCGGGTCAACCACGTCGGCTACGACCTGATCGTCGACGACGCGCAGCGGGCCGAGGCCATCGAGGAGCGCAGCTACCTGCTGCTGCGCCGCCGCATGTGGATGGCGTGGCTGCTGTCCGCCCTCTGCATGGCCTTCGGCATGGGCTGGATTCCCGTCGGCAGCCCCGACGCGGCCCGTCAGGTGTCGATGCTCCTCGCCCTGGCCGTCATGGTGTGGAGCGGCCGCAGTTTCTATGTGAGCGCCGTGCGCCAGCTCCGGCATGGCGCCGCCAACATGGACGTGCTCGTGGCGCTCAGCACCGCCGTGGCCTTCCTCTTCTCCGCCTTCAACACCTTCTTCGGCCACCGCACGTGGAGTGCCCACGGCATCGGCTGGCACACCTATTTCGACGCCTCGGCCATGATCATCGCCTTCGTGCTCACCGGCCGCGTGCTTGAGGAGAAAGCCCGCCGCAGCACGGGCCAGAGCATCCGCACGCTGATGGGCCTCGCCCCGCGCACCGCCCGCCTCGTCCGGGGCGACGCCGTCGACGAGGTGCCCATTGCGGCCATCGAGCCCGGCGACCTGCTCGAGGTGCGCCCGGGAGAGAAAGTGCCGGTCGACGGCGAGGTCACTTGGGCCGAGAGCTTCATGACGCCCGATGCCGCCTACCTCGACGAGAGCATGATCACGGGGGAGCCCACGCCCGCCGCCAAGCGCAAGGGCGACCGCGTGCTCGCCGGCACCATCCCCAGTCAGGGACGCTTCCGCTTCCGCGCGCGGCAAGTGGGCGAGCAGACGGCCCTCGCCCAGATCATCCGCCTCGTGCGCGAGGCGCAGGGCAGCAAGGCACCCGTCCAGCGCACCGTCGACAAGGCCGCCCTCGTCTTCGTGCCTGTGGTCGGCGCCATCGCCCTCCTCACGTTCCTCCTCTGGTGGCTCATCGGCGGCACGCCGGCCCTCCCACAGGCCATCATCTCCGCCGTCAGCGTGCTCGTCATCGCCTGCCCCTGCGCCATGGGCCTCGCCACGCCCACGGCCCTCATGGTCGGCATCGGTCGGGCCGCCGAGGAGCAGGTGCTCATCAAGGACGCCGCCGCCCTCGAGCTCCTGCGCAAGGTCGACGCCGTCGTGATGGACAAGACGGGCACACTCACCATCCCCAACCAGCAGATCGACTTCACGCGCGCCGACCATCTGCCCCTCGACGAGCGCGAGACGCTCAAGCCCCATGCCGCCGAAGCCATGGCCGAACTGCAGCAGCGCGGCATCGACGTCTACCTCATGAGCGGCGACAAGGACGAGGCCGTGCGCTACTGGGCCGAGAAGGCCGGCATCCGCCACTACCGCAGCCGCGTGCTGCCGCAGGACAAGGAAAACCTCGTCCGCCAGCTCCACGCCGAAGGCAAGACCGTGGCGATGGTGGGCGACGGCATCAACGACACGCAGGCGCTCGCGCTCGCCGACGTGGGCATCGCCATCGGCCGCGGCACCGACGTGGCGATGGACGTCGCGCAGGCCACGCTCATGAGCGACGACCTCCGCCGCCTGCCCGCCGCCTTCCGCCTCAGCCGCCTCACCGTGCGCATGATCTGGCAAAACCTCTTCTGGGCCTTCGTCTACAACATCGTCTGCATCCCCCTGGCCGCCGGCCTCCTCCTGCCTTTCGGCGTCGACCTCCAGATCACGCCCATGTGGGCCTCCGCGCTCATGGCCTTCTCCAGCGTCAGCGTCGTGCTCAACAGCCTGCGTCTGAGATACATGCGATAGCCCGCACCGCCGTCCGTCCGCTCCCTCTTCGGCCTGCCCGCCGCCATCAGCGCGCACGAGCGTCCGCGACGCGGTGTGAAAACGACTGCGCTCCTTTTCAAAAACGACTGCGTTCATTTTTGAAAACGACTGCGTTCCTTTTCAAAAACGACTGCGCCCGCCATCGACGCTGGGCGCAGTCGTCTTTCTTCATGAAGGCCTTCGCAGCGCAACGAGAAGGCCTTCGTGATGAAACGAGAAGGCCTTCGTGACGACGACTCCGCTGCCGCCGGCTGTGCCCGACGCGCGCATTCCGAAGGGAAAAAGTGCAGAAATCTCGTTTTTTATTCGTAAGTTTGCACGGCATTTCGGGCGCGGCGCCCCGTCTGCCCACTGCGTGCGGCTGTTTCCGCAGCCTGCGTGGAAGCCATCCGATGCCCTATTCGATATTCCGACGAGATATGAACGAGAAAGCCATAGTGGAAGCCCTGCTGGAGCGTGACCCCTTCGTCACGCGACTTTTCTTTCATCGCAACTGCCGCCCGCTGTTTGTCGGCCTGATCAACAGGCTCGCGAAGGGAGGCGTGAGATGGGAACTGGACGAGGTGGTAGACGAGGTCTACATGCTCCTCATGGAGGACGACGGGCGCCGGCTGCGCACCTTCCAGTTCGAAAGCTCGCTCTACCAGTGGATCAAGGTGGTGGCGCTGCGACATTTGCTGCGAAAGCGCGGGCAGGTGATAGAATTGAGCCTCGACGATGCTCCTTATATTATTGAGCAGGATGTGCTCGACGAGTCCATGGCTCACGCGGCCGTGCCCAGCTCGGCAGCCTCCGACGAGGAGCAGCGGACCGCAGAGGCCCGGGCCGACGTGGAGCGCCTCCTCGCGCGCATGCCCAACCAGCGCTATGCCGACGTGCTGCGAAAGCTGCACATCGAGGGCTACTCCAACGAGGAACTGGCCGCGCAGATGCGCATCCGCCTGCCCAACCTCTACAACATCAAGCGCCGCGCCATGGCGCAACTGCAGCAGCTGGCCCTCGCGGAGGCGAAGGCCTGAGCCCTGGCGCACAGGCAAACGACTGAACTTCCATCTCTAATAACTTTGGCCTATGGCACTCACCTATCATAAGAAAGACGACGAACGCGAGGAGAAGAACACGGCGGATCCGTGGCGCGTGTTCGGTATGGGATACCGACGGGAGAAAGCACCGAACGTGCCCGTCGCAGCCACGCTCACCGGAGGTTTCAAGGACGAGACCATCGCGGCCTATCTCGACGGCAGCGCCTCGCCCGCCACCATCCGCGACGTGCAGCGGCAGGCGGCCGCCAATCCCTCGCTGGCCGCCTTCCTGCGCCTGGCGCAGGACATCGACGAAGACGTGATCGGACAGATGCGCGACGGACACTTGGCCGAACTGCCGCTCACGGCCGTGGCCGCCAGCGAGCGCACCGGTTGCAACGCCTGCGGACTGCGCTGCGAGGAGTACGTGCTCCAGAGCCGCGGCGTCCACTACGACGACGTCGAGCTCGTCCGACAGTCGCAGCAGCACGGCTGGCTCCGCCCCGACGGCATGCGCATCGGCGACGTCGGCAATGCCCTCTCGCTCTGCGGACTGCACGTGGAGAAGCACTTCGGCTGCACGCTCGAACTGGCCGCCGAGTGGCTCCGGCAGGGTCGCAGCCTCATCCTCGTGGTCGACGGAGGCGAACTTGTCGGCGACCCCGTGCAGGAGCGCCTCGAGGACCTCTACATCGGCGGAATCCCCGACCACGCCGTCGTCCTGCGGGCGGTGGATTTCGAGGCCGGGACGGTGGACATCTTCGACCCGCAGGGCAAGCCCGAGGGCGACACATGGCCCATCGCCCAGTTCGACGACGCATGGGCCGACTCCAGCCGCTACGCCGTCGTCGTGAGCCATCCCGGCGCCGAGAACGCCTGGCAGGAGGAGGCTTGAACCCCACGCCGCGCCATCCGCAGCCGGCGATGAGGCCCGCAAGGCAGGCCGCATCCGCACCGCCTGCGCCCGACCGCGGCAGCAAAACAACAGCAGACATGACCACAGACGAACAATACATGGCCCGCTGCATCCAGCTGGCCCGCGGCGGACGGAAGAATGCAGCGCCCAACCCGATGGTCGGAGCCGTCGTCGTGCACGACGGACGCATCATCGGCGAAGGATACCACGTGCGCTGCGGTGAGCCACATGCCGAGGTCAACGCCCTCCGGAGCGTCCGGCCCGACGACGAGCCGCTGCTCGCCGAGAGCACCATCTACGTGAGTCTCGAACCCTGCGCCCACTACGGCAAGACGCCGCCCTGCGCCGACCTCATCATCCGCCGTGGCCTGCGGCGCTGCGTCGTAGGCTGCGTCGACCCCTTTGCGCAGGTGCACGGCCTCGGCATCAGCAAGTTGCGGGAGGCAGGCATCGACGTCACCGTCGGCGTGCTGGAGGCGCAGTGCCAGCAGCTGAACAGCCGATTCATGACTTTCCACCGCCTGCAGCGGCCCTTCGTCACACTGAAATGGGCACAGACTGCCGACAGATTCATCGGCTACGAAGGCCAGACCCCCGACCGCCCGCTGCGCATCTCGAACACGCTGACGCGCGCCCTCTGCCACAAGCGGAGAGCGGAGCACCAGGCCATCCTCGTCGGGACGGGCACACTGCGGGCCGACGCCCCGGCCCTGACCGTACGCGACTGGCCGGGCGACGACCCGCGCCGCGTCATCCTCTCCCGCGCCAACGGCACCATCGAAGCGCAGCTCCGCCACCTCTGGGAAGACGGCGTGCAATCGGTGCTGGTGGAGGGCGGACGCACCGTACTCGAAAGTTTCATGCAGGCCGGCTGCTGGGACGAAGCCTTCGTGGAGACCTCTCCCCACACGCTGGCCGCACTGGCCGGACCGGAGGTGCGCGGTGTGGCCGCACCGCAACTGCTTCATGCCGAATGGGTGGCAGCCGACACATCGTTCGGACACCTCATCACGCAATACCGCCACGCGCAGTCGTAGTGCGCCGGTCGCACCCACAGAAAGCCCCTGGCACGTCCTGCGCCGTAGTTTCCTCTTCGCTGGAACTGCGGCGCAGGTGCGTCTGGTCGGGTCCGACGTCGCCTGCACTGGCCAGCCTGTCCACAGGTCCCGACTTCTGGCAGCGCGTGTTGAAAAAGAACGTGGCGCATCTTATTAAAAATCTTGGTGCATCTTTTAAAAAATTGTGGCGCACCGCTGCAGAGGGTTAAGTGCGGAGAGAACCTTCTGGCAGCGCGTGCTGAAAAAAATATAGATGCATCTTTTAAAAAATTGTGACGCACCGCCGGACGCAGCGCTCAGCGCGCAGAAAGTTCAGGCAGAGCGCGTTAAAAAACGTCTTGCTGCTCCTGATTTGCACCGCAGATAGCCCTAAATTTCATTAAAAACGAAGTCGGATGAATGAAAAAGGGGGCTTTCTGTTCCGTATCGCAATAAATTTCCGTATTTTTGCAGACTATAAGCATGGACTTACTTCGCTGAAAAGGTCATCCCGACCATCGGACCGTGCGGACCGAAAGGGGCGCACGAGGGTGGCGGCTGGGGCGAAGGCGCGGGTTGAGAGACCTGCAGGGGCCAACTGACATTACAGCAGCAATGAAACAAATACCTCTGAAGCTCGCAGCGATTGCAGCGGCCGGTCTGATGATGACGGCCTGCATCTCCAGCGAAGACGACGCCGTCACGACACAGGAGACGGTGATCACGTCCTACGCCGTGAGCGACATCGTGACGACGCTCTACACCACCTCCTCGACGGGGGCGGACAGTGCCTACACCCGGACCATCTCCGGATCGGACATCTACTTCAACATCGACCAGGTGAACAACCGCATCTATTCCATCGACTCGCTGCCGCAGTGGGTCGACCTCTCGCGTGTCGTGACGTCGTTCACCAGCTACGGAACGGTGTATTGCCGCCAGCGCGGACAGAGCGACTTCTTCTATTTCACTTCGGGCGAGGACTCCGTGGACTACACGCAGAAGGTGGAGTTCCTCGTCGTGGCCACCGACGGCGTCTCGACACGCCACTACACGGCCGAACTCTACAAGGCAACGAGCGCGTCCGACTCGCTCTACTGGAGCGATGCGAGCGCCGCTGGCCTGCAGCTGGCGGGCCGCCACCGCACGCTGTCGCTGAACGACGTGCTCTACGTGTTTGCCGAGAACGGCGGCAGCCCGACGGTCAGCACGCTCGACGCGAAGACCTCCGGTGCGGTCTTCACGGCCCCGGCACTGCTCAAGGGCGCCGCGGCTGCGATTGACTACCGCAGCATTACCCTCTTCGGCGGCCGCTTCTATGCCCTGGACGCCAACGGCGCACTCTATGCGGCGCAGCCTGAGAGCGGCGCGACGGCATGGACGAAAGTGGCCGACACGGCGTTCACGCAATTGCTCGCAGCGGATGCCTACTACCTCTACGCCACCGACGGAACGGCGATTCTCGCCTCCAGCGACCTGAAGACGTGGACGGAGAACGGCAACACTTCGCTCCAGTATCTGCCACAGGCCGGAACAGCCACCTCGGTTGCTTACGAAAGCCGCACGAACAGCGCGCTCCAGCAAGTCGTAATGACTGGTCTGTCGGCGGCCGACGGCGCTCAGACTGCCGTGTGGATGAAGACGGCGGCACAAGACGCGGAAAGCAATCAGACGTGGAGCTGCATCCGCCACGATGTGTCCGACGCCCGTGCACTTCCCTACATGGCCGATGTGCAGCTCCTGCGCTTCGGCGGCAACCTCTATGCGCTGGGCGGCGCGACGCCAGACGCTGCGGCTGAGAATGCCGTCAGCGCGGCAGACGCCTACAAATATTTCTACACGTCGGGCGACCACGGCATCAACTGGCGCCGTGTGACGTCCGGCATGCGCTTGCCCGACGGCCTGCGCGAGCACGATGGCGCGCCCGTGACGGCCGCCGTGGCCGGCGGACACGTCTGGATTGTGCAGAGCGGCGGCTACGTCTGGCGCGGCACGATCAGCAGCGCGCAATAGCCTGCCAGCGCAGGGCCGACGCCGGCTTGCCGCAAGGGGTGCGAACGTGCGAAAGCAAACCCGCGAACGTGCAAAGGTCATTCCACGAACGCCTGAAAGCACATCGGCGAACGTGCGACAATAAATCTGCGAACATGCGTGCCGGCCCAAGCACTTGCAAAAGAAACAAACGGAGCGCCCCTCCCCAGCGGTCGGCCTCCCGCCATTCCAACGACTGTACACTGAAAATTCGGAGCCGATGCCTCCCGCACAACCTGCCGGCGCAGCGTCTCCCCTCCCGATAGCCCATGACTCGCCTTGTCTCACGCATCCTGCTGATCGTCCTGCTGTCCGTCGGCCTACAGGCCCGCGCACAGGATACGGAATATGCCTTCGAACTCGGTGTGACAGCCGGAGCCACTGGCTATCTCGGCGACGTCAACCCGCATGCCATCTACGGAAACGTGAGCTCGGCGGTGGGACTGATCGGACGCTGGAACATCAATCCCCGCCAGGCACTGCTGCTCAACATCACCGCGGGCAAGCTGACGGGAAACGCTGCTGACTTCAAGAACCACTTCCCCGACAATCCCGACACGGAATGGGAATTCAGCAACTCGGTCGTCGACGTGAGCGCGCAATACGAGCTCTCGTTCTTCGCCTACGGACAAGGCAGCGGGTTCAGAGGCAGCCGCCGATTCACGCCCTACATCCATTTCGGGCTCGGCGCCACCGTCGGCAACGGAACGGCCACGGCCAACCTGCCGCTGGGAGCCGGCGTGAAATACAAACTGAAGGAGCGATGGAACGTCGGACTCGACTGGACGATGCACTTCTCCATGAGCGACAAGCTCGACGGCATCGAGGACCCCTACCGCATCAAGAGCGGATTCCTCAAGAACAAGGACTCCTACTCCTTCACGATGCTCTACCTCTCCTACGACCTCGCGCCCAAGTGCAGCACGTGCCACAACAACTACTACTGAGCCGTGGCACGTCGGCCGCAGCGCGCCATGAAGGCGGCAGGCTGGCGACTTTGCACCGACGGGCGCTCGTCATCATAACGACACGAAGGCCTTCGTGACCAGACGAGAAGGCCTTCGCAACACGACGAGAAGGCCTTCGTCGGAACGTCAGGAGCGACTCGGTGCAAACTCGCCGCGCAGCGGCAACCGATTTTCGGCGCAGGCCACAAGCCCTCACCGCGCAGGGCGTACGTCCTCACCGCGCAGGCAGCAAACGCAACATACACAACGAAACCACCATACATGTACATTGACGAGATAGACAAAACGCGCATTCCGCAGCATGTAGCCATCATCATGGACGGCAACGGCCGCTGGGCGAAAGCACGGGGCATGCAGCGCTCCATGGGCCATCAGGCAGGCTTGCAGAAAGCACACGAAATCATGGAGACAGCCGTGAAGCTGGGCATCCGATACATGACGCTGTATACCTTCTCGACCGAGAACTGGAATCGTCCGGCCGATGAGGTGGCCGCGCTCATGACCTTGCTGATGAAGAACCTCGAGGAAGAGCTCTTCATGAAGCACGACGCACGCTTCAAGGCCATCGGCGAGGTGTCGCGTCTGCCGAAGGACGTGCAGGAAGTCGTGCACGAGCTGGAGAACCGGACAAGGAACAACAAGGCAACCTGTATGGTGCTGGCGCTGAGCTACTCCTCCCGATGGGAAATCACAAACGCCATGCGACACATGGCCGAGCTCGTGGAAAGCGGACGGCTGAACTCGCACGACGTCGACGAGCAGCTCGTGAGCGACCTGCTCGCCACTGAGTTCATGCCCGACCCCGAACTCGTCATCCGCACCGGCGGAGAGCAACGGTTGAGCAACTTCCTCCTGTGGCAGGCAGCCTACAGCGAGTTCTACTTCACGCCCGTCTACTGGCCCGACTTCGGCGAGGAAGAATTCTGCAAGGCCATCGCCGACTATCAGCACCGACAGCGCCGTTTCGGCAAGACCGGCGAGCAAGTGGAAGACGGCACCACCGCCTGAGACGCGCACGGCCCAACCGCCGCCGGCGCAGTTAGTGCCCACTGCCGGGGCAGATAGAATCCGCTACTGGCACAGATAAATGTCTCTACCGGCACTCGTCGACCTTCGAACAAGAGAAGTCAACTTATGATCATTGCGAATGGGCGGACGGCTGCAAGCGACACGCGCTGCACCTCCATCGACGCCTCTACACCGCCCGATTCGTCAATCCCCGATAAAATGAAAGCAATCCAACGTACCCTTCTTTGCATCTCAATGGCCCTGATGAGCGCTGCGGCCGCACAGGCGCAGCAGAACGTCGACCGCCCGTCCATCCTCTACGGACAACCGCGGCGCATGCCCATCGGCGGCATCACCGTCGAAGGTGTAGACCAGTACGAAGACTACCAGCTCATCGGCATCACCGGACTCAATGTAGGCGAGGTGATCGACGTCCCCGGCGACGACATCACCGACGCCATCCGACGCCTCTGGGACTACAACCTCTTCAGCGACATCCGCATCGAGGCTGAGAAAATCCAGAACGACAGCATCTATCTCAAGATTGTCCTGGCTGCGCGTCCGAAAGTCTCGAAGGTCAACATCAACGGTGTGAAGAAGGCGGAGAAAGACGACCTTGAGAAGAGCATCGGCATCGTGGCAGGCAACCAGATGACACCGAACATGGAGGACCGCGCCAAGCAAGTCATCCAGAAATACTTCGACGAGAAGGGATTCAAGAATGCCACGACGGAAATCCGCCAGAGCGACGACATCAACAACAAGGACCAGATCATCGTCGACGTCAACATCGACAAGCACGAGAAGGTCAAGGTGAACCGCATCTACATCACCGGCAACGACCACATCCCCACCAAGAAGTTCCACGGCGGATTCTTCTCCGGCGGCCTGCTCAAGAAGACCAACGAGAAGGGTTTCAAGTCGCTCTTCAAGGCCAAGAAGTTCATTGCCGAGAAGTTTGAGGAAGACAAAGACCGCGTCATCGAGAAATACAACGAGCTCGGCTATCGCGACGCCAGCATCATCTCCGACTCCGTCGTGCAGGTGGCCGACAATCTCGTCGACGTCTACATCAACATCGACGAAGGCCAGCGCTACTACCTGCGCAACATCGCCTGGGCCGGCAACACCATCTTCATGACCGACGGACTCAACCAGACCCTCCGCATGAAGCGCGGCGACGTCTACAACCAGAAGAAGCTGGAGGAGCGTCTGCACAGCGACGAGGATGCCGTCTCGAACTATTACTTCAACCAGGGCTACGTCTTCAACCAGATCCGCCCCGTCGAAACAGAAGTCGACGGCGACTCCGTCGACCTGGAGATTCGCATCCACGAGGGCAACCAGGCCACCATCAACCGCATCAATATATATGGTAACACGCGCGTGTACGAAGAGGTCATCCGCCGCGAGCTCAAACTCAAGCCCGGCGACCTGTTCACGATGGACGCCTTCAAGATGTCGTACCAGGAAATTGGGCAAATGGGGCACTTCGATCCGGAGCAGCTCAAGTTCGAGCCCAAGCAGAATGACGACCAGAGCACCGTCGACCTCAACCTCGGCCTCACGCCCAAAGCGTCCGACCAGGTGGAGCTCTCGCTGGGCTGGGGATACACCGGCGTCATCCTCAAGGCGGGCCTGAAGTTCACCAACTTCTCCATGCGCAACCTCTTCGGCAAAGACCGACTGCACCGCGGCGTCCTCCCGCAGGGCGACGGTCAGCAGCTCGAGCTCTCCGCCTCCACCAACGGATCCTACTACCAGCAGTACAACATCTCCTTCTACGACCCCTGGTTCGGCCGCAAGCGCCCCACGTCGTTCTCCATCTCCGCCTTCTATTCGAAGTATACGGACGTCAATTCGAGTTACTACAACAACTCCTACATGAACTCCTATTACTCGATGCTCTACGGCTACGGCAACTACAACAGCTCCTACTACAACAATTACTCGTCCTACTACGACCCCGACAAATACCTGCAGGTGTACGGTCTGAGCATCGGATGGGGCAAGCGACTCAACTGGCCCGACAACCGCTTTGCCTTCTCGGCGACGCTCGGATTCACCCGTTACGAACTGAAGGACTGGGAGTACTTCCTCATCACCGACGGCGCGAGCAACAACCTCAACCTCACGCTCGCACTCAACCGCTCGTCCATCGACAATCAGGTGTTCCCCCGCTCGGGCTCGCAGATCAGTTTCTCCGTCGCCCTCACGCCGCCTTATTCGCTCTGGGATGGCAAGGACTACGCCTATCTCAATGCCCACACCACCTCCGCCGATGCCGACCGTCTGAGAAATCAGCAGGAAATGTACCGCTGGATCGAGTACCACAAGTGGAAGTTCACGTCCCGCTTCTTCACGCCGCTCTCCAGCGCCACGAAGTGCTTCGTGCTCATGACGCGCTTCGATCTCGGTCTGCTCGGCCACTACAACAAGAACAAGAAGTCGCCCTTCGAGACTTTCTACGTCGGTGGCGACGGCATGTCGGGCTACAGCAGCTCCTACTATTCAGAAACGATCGGTCTGCGCGGCTACGACAACGGTGCCCTCACGCCGATGGGATATTCCGGCTATGCCTATACGCGCATGTCGCTCGAGCTGCGCTATCCGCTCATGCTCAACAACTCCACGAACATCTATGCCCTTGCCTTCGCCGAGGCGGGCAACGCCTGGAACGAGGTCAAGAGCTTCAATCCGTTCGACCTCAAGCGGTCGGCCGGTGTGGGCGTGCGCCTCTTCCTCCCCATGATCGGCATGATGGGCATCGACTGGGCCTACGGCTTCGACAAGGTGTTCGGCTCGAAGAGCTACGGCGGCAGCCAGTTCCACTTTGTCCTCGGCCAGGAATTCTAACAACTCAGCCCTCGCTTCCCACAGTATCTTCACCGACGGAGCGCGGCTGCAGCGCCACAGCCCTCAGCCGCCTTCGTCCTTGCATACAAACCCATCCACATTCATCTGGCCGGTACTGCCGGCCCAACATCGAACAACGTAATCTCCTACACCTATGAAACGTATTTTCCTCATGGTGGCCTTGGCGCTGACGAGCCTGGTTGCCGCACACGCACAGAAATTTGCTCTCGTCGACATGGAATACATCCTGCGCAACGTTCCCGCCTACGAGCGGGCCAACGAGCAGCTCAACCAAGTGTCCAAGAAGTGGGAAGCCGAAGTCGACGCCATCTTGCAGGACGTCGAGGCACAGTATAAGAAGTATCAGTCGGAGTCCGTCTTCCTCTCCGATGCGCAGAAGCAGAAGACCGAAGAGGCCATCATGAAGAAGGAGAAAGAGGCCAGCGACCTCAAGAAAAAATACTTCGGCAGCGACGGCGAGCTCTTCAAGAAGCGCCAGAGCCTCATGGCCCCCATCCAGGACGAAATCTACAACGCCGTGAAGGACATCAGCGACCAGCGCGGCTATCAGCTCGTCATCGACCGCGCCAGCGGTGCCAGCATCATCTTCGCCTCGCCCAAGATCGACATCTCCGACGAGGTGCTGCAGAAGCTGGGCTACGCGCAATGATTCCCATCCCCGCCCGCTCCCTCGCTCCGCGGCCGCATGCCGTGCTGAAAGAGCCGGGCACACGCCCAAGCAACGAAAAAACTAAAAAATAAGCAACCCCAAACAGCAATGAAAAAATTCATTCTCGCGCTCCTCGTAGCGCTCCCGCTGAGCACATTCGCTCAGAAATTCGGCCATTACGATTCATCCGCCATCATCCCCAACATGCCCGAGTACACGGCCGCGCAGACCGAGGTGCAGAACATGAGCAAGCAGTATGAGGACGAGCTCAAGCGCATGCAGACCGAACTCCAGACCAAGCTCGAAGACTATCAGAAGAACGAGGCCACGATGGTCGATGCCGTCAAGCAGCGCCGTCAGCAGGAAATGGAGGACCTCAACCAGCGTCTCCAGCAGTACTATCAGACGAGCCAGCAGGAGCTCAACAAGGTGCAGGGCGAGAAGCTGCAGGCCATTCAGGCCAAGGTGCTCCAGGCCATCGAGGAAATCGGCAACGCAGGCGGCTATGTCTACATCATGGACATGAGCGCCGGTATCCCCTTCATCTCGAAGACGCTCTCCACCGACATCACCGCACAGCTCAAGACCAAGCTCGGTCTCAAGTGATCCGTGCCCTCCGCGGCACACCCCTCCGGCATCGTCCGGACACCCCGCAGCGCAAGCGGCCATGAGGCATCCGTCTCATGGCCGCTTGCCGCGTTCGCGCTGATGGGTTGTCGCGCGCCGCGACGTCGGTTTCGGCCGTTGCCGCCATTTGCACACGAAGGCCTTCGTTTTCTGTTTCGAGGGCCTTCGTTTTTCGTTTCGAAGGCCTTCGTTTTTGCGTGCGTCCGACGCGGGGGAGGAGGCGAGGGGCGGAGGGCCGGCCACGGACGCGCAGGCTGGGAGAGGGGCCTGCGGGCCGACGATACAGCGCGGGCGCGCCTGCCTCGTGGAGCAGACGCGCCCGTGGCGCTGTGGGGCGGCGCATGGGGTCAGAACACCTCGTTGCCGCGGATGAGGAGGTCGGCCCAGATGCCTCCCTCGCTGTTGTGGTAGATGTATTCCCAGCCGACGCCCTCCTTCAGGATGGACTTCTGGTGGGCGTTGATGGCCGGCGTGGCGCGGAGCTCCGAAATCAGCAGGAACTTCATGTCGGCCAGTTCCCGCTCGTTGGCCGTTCCTTGCTTCTCCGCCATCTGATATTCGTAGGTGATGATCGAGTCTTGCACCCATCCCCGCTCGAGCACGACGCCATTGCCGAAGTCGACGGGGAACGTCATGTGTTCGAATTCCAGCTGGGTGCGTTCGAGGAAGGAGTGGGTCTTCAGCTGTCCGCTGGCCACCTTCTTCTCCACCTGCGCCAGCCGCGCGGGCGTGATGTCGAAGGAGAAGAACCGTTGCCCCGTCTGCGAGTCGACGTACACGTAGCGCAGGCCTACGCCGCTCTCCTTCATCATCTTTCTCGTCTCGTCGGGCAGGGTGGTGAGCAGGGCTGCCACGCTCTCGTCGGAGCGCATCTGCTCCTCCACCGTCGCCGACATCATCTTCCAGGTCTCGGGAGTCAGTTCGGCGGTGTACTGGATGAAGTCGCCTTCCAGCGCGATGGCGGTGATCTGCATGTCCATGCCTTTGAGGTCGATGGGCAGCTGGTCCTGTATTTTCTCTATTTCGGCCTGGATGGCTTTGTACTTCTGCTCTTGTGCGTTGTTGCAGCCGCTGAGGCCGAGGAGCAGCAGCGTCAGCAGCAGGGTTGTGAGGAGGGTCTGTCGCATGGGGATGGAGGGTCGTGTAGGGTTGGGGGGGAGGTGGACGGCTTGCGGTGCGCCGATTGCCTGCAAAGGTAATGCTTTTTTGCAGAACCGCTGGCGAAAGCATCTCCTATTTTCGCGCAATCTTTAGTCTGTATGTGCAGCTTCGACTGTTTTTAAGTTAAAATAGGTTAACAAATAACGCGATAACCTGGTGATTCCGGTGTTATCCGAACAAAAAAAACTAACTTTGCAGCAAAAGATAACGGGGTGCTATGTGGACCTTTGTGCGGATTTTCCGCACCAACGGGGAAAACAGTGCTGAGATTATACCCACTGACCTGATGCAGGTAATGCTGCCGTAGGGATGTCAAGTAAATATCAACACCGATGCAAGTGGCAGGCATGTAGTGTTTGCGCGTCGGTGAATCTCTCCCCCCGTTGAGGTTCATGTGGCCTCTACGGGGGGAATTTTTTATTGAATGACATAAGATGGGACAATTGGAATACGTCAAGGCACTCACCATCGCTGGCTCAGACAGTGGCGGTGGTGCAGGCATACAGGCTGATATCAAGACGATGTCGGCGCTGGGCGTTTATGCGGCTTCGGCCGTGACGGCCGTGACAGTACAGAACACGTTGGGCGTCAGCGACGTGCATGCGGTGCCGCCCGCAGTGGTTGAGGCACAGATTCGCAGCGTGATGGACGACATCCGCCCGACGGCGATCAAGATAGGCATGGTGTACGACGCAGACAGCATGCGCGCCATTGTGCAGGCGTTCAGCCACTATGCGCCCCTGCCGATCGTGCTCGACACGGTGATGGTATCGTCCAGCGGCTCTGCGTTCATGCAGGCCGGAGCCTTCGAGTGTCTGCGCGACACGCTGCTGCCAATCGCAACGCTTGTCACCCCCAACCTTCCCGAGGCGGCGCGGCTGGCCGGAATGGACGTCCGCTGCCTGGCCGACATGGACGCGGCAGCCCGCCGGATTGCCGAGTACAACCCGGGTTGGCTGCTCATCAAGGGCGGACATCTGAACCGCACCAGAATCGAAGACCGCCTCTACAAGAATGGCGAGCTCGTGGCCGTGTTCGGCGGCATGCGGGTCGAGACCACCAACACGCACGGAACGGGATGCACGCTCTCCGCCGCCATCGCCGCCTATCTGGCGATGGGACACGGTGTGCCGGAAGCAGTCGAACGCGCCCGAGACTATGTGCAGCAGGCAATCGCGCAGGGAGCCTGCGTCATAACCGGCCGCGGATTCGGGCCCGTCAACCACCTGTTCGCACCGGTGCCGCTGCAGGCGAAAGCGAGCGGCGCGCCCATGTGCACCCAGCGACTTCAATACAGAACCAAGTCATAGTCATGAGAATATTCGTCAACAACGAGCCGACCGAGACTTCCGCGCAGACGCTCGACGCGCTGGCCGGCGAGCTGAAGCTGCCCGAGCGAGGCGTGGCCGTCGCCGTAGAAGGACAAATCGCGCCTCGGGCGCAGTGGCCCTCGACCGCCATCGGCGCCGAAGCCCACGTCACCATCATCAAGGCCACGTTCGGAGGATAGCAGGCGATGTTGCAGTTTATCAGTCACCAGACGCCTCGCTTCACCTATCTCGACTCCATCGCCATGGCGCTGGAGGGCGGATGCCGGTGGGTGCAGCTCCGGATGAAGGAGTCCACGGCGGAGGAGCGACGGACCGTAGCGCTGCAGGCGCAGCGCATGTGCCGAGATGTGCAGGCCATCTTCATCATCGACGACGATGTGGAGCTGGCCCGCGCCATTCATGCCGACGGCGTTCATCTGGGCAAGACCGACATGCCGCTGCGCGAGGCCCGGAGCCTGCTCGGCCCCGACGCCATCATCGGCGGGACGGCCAACACCTTTGCCGATGTGCTCGACCACTGGCTGGCCGGCGCCGACTATGTGGGTTGCGGCCCATTCCGCTTCACGACCACCAAGAAAGCCCTCTCGCCCATCCTCGGGCTGGAGGGATACCGACGCATCGTGGCGCAGATGCAGCACCTGCCGCCTCGGGCCGACGGCCAACGCACGCTGCCGATGGTCGCCATCGGCGGCATCACCGCGGCCGACATCCCCGACATCCTCGCCACCGGCGTCAGTGGCATCGCCCTGAGCGGGGCGGTGCTGCAGGCCGGCGAGCCCGTGGAGGAGATGCGCCGGCTGCTGGAAATCATGAAAAATTCAACAACCAACCACGCAGAACGATGAAAGATACTTTGAAGATTGCAGGTCGGGAGTTCCAGTCCCGCCTGTTTTTGGGAACGGGAAAATTTAGCAGCAACCGCCTCATGGCAGAAGCCATCCGCGTCTCCGGCACGGAGATGGTGACAGTGGCCATGAAGCGGGTGGAGCTGGGCGACCAGGAGGACGACCTGCTGACGCACGTGGTGCAGCATCCCGGCATCCAGCTGCTGCCCAACACGAGCGGCGTGCGCAATGCCGAAGAGGCGGTGTTTGCCGCACAAATGGCACGCGAGGCGTTCGGCACCAACTGGCTGAAGCTCGAGATTCACCCCGACCCGCGCTATCTGCTGCCCGACTCGGTCGAGACACTGAAGGCCACGGAGCAGCTCGTGAAAATGGGATTTGTGGTGCTTCCCTACTGCCAGGCCGACCCCACCCTGTGCAAACACCTCGAGGAGGCCGGCGCCGCCACCGTCATGCCGTTGGCTGCGCCCATCGGGACGAACAAGGGCCTGCGGATGAAGGACTTTCTGCACATCATCATCGAGCAAGCCACTGTCCCCGTCGTCATCGATGCAGGCCTGGGCGCGCCCAGCCATGCTGCCGAGGCCATGGAGATGGGCGCCGACTGCTGCCTCGTGAACACGGCCATCGCCGTTGCCGCCGACCCCGTCAGGATGGCCGCCGCCTTCCGCAAGGCGATAGAGGCGGGGCGCGAAGCCTACGAAGCCGGGCTCGGCGCCGTGAGCGACTACGCCGAAGCCAGTTCGCCACTGACGGCCTTTCTCGACCACCCGACACCGACAACCATTTGAAGAACTATCCATAAACCAGCAAGCAGACATGAAGCCCGACAAAATGAAGGCCTATGCCAAACGCGAGAAATACTATATGAGCGGAAAGTTGTTCCCCGACCTCCGCGTGGGAATGACCCAAGTGAACCTCACGCCGACGGTGACAAAGGACAAGAACGGCATACCGCACACCGAAGACAATGCGCCGGTCCTGATTTACGACACCAGCGGCCCCTATTCCGACCCGAACATCCCCATCGACCTGAAAAAGGGATTGCCCCGGCTGCGCGAAGCGTGGATTCTCAGCCGCAACGACACCGAGCAACTCCCGCAGGTAACCAGCGAATATGGCAGACAACGGCTGGCCGACCGTTCGCTCGACAGCCTGCGCTTCGAGCACCGCAAGTTGCCGCGCCGCGCGAAGGCCGGTTGCGCCATCACGCAGATGGCATACGCCAAGGCAGGCATCATCACGCCGGAAATGGAGTACGTCGCCATTCGCGAGAACATGAATTGCGAGGAACTGGGCTTCAAAAGCCACATCACGCCCGAGTATGTCCGGTCGGAAATTGCGCGCGGCCGTGCCGTTCTGCCAGCCAACATCAATCATCCCGAGGCGGAGCCCATGATCATCGGGCGCAACTTCGCCGTGAAAATCAACACCAATATCGGTAACAGCGCCACGACGTCGTCCATCGACGAAGAAGTCGACAAAGCCGTGTGGTCGTGCAAGTGGGGCGGCGACACGCTCATGGACCTGTCGACGGGCGCCAACATCCACGAGACGAGAGAGTGGATCGTGCGCAATTGCCCCGTCCCCGTCGGAACAGTTCCCATCTATCAGGCCCTGGAGAAAGTGGGCGGAAAGGTGGAGGAACTCAACTGGGAGGTCTACAAAGACACGCTCATCGAGCAATGTGAGCAAGGAGTCGACTATTTCACGATTCACGCCGGCATCCGATATCACAACGTCCGGCTGGCCGACAAGCGCCTCTGCGGCATCGTGAGCAGAGGAGGCAGCATCATGAGCAAGTGGTGTCTGGTGCACAATCGCGAGTCTTTCCTCTACGAGCACTTCGACGAGATCTGCGACATTGTCGCACAGTATGATGTGGCGCTGTCGCTCGGCGACGGACTTCGACCCGGCTGCATCGCCGACGCCAACGACGCCGCGCAGTTTGCAGAGCTCGACACGATGGGCGAGCTGGTGACGCGGGCCTGGGACAAGGGCGTGCAGGCATTCATCGAAGGCCCCGGCCATGTTCCCATGCAGAAGATTCAGGAGAACATGGAGCGGCAGCTCGACCACTGCCACGAGGCGCCTTTCTATACGCTGGGGCCCATCGTGACGGATATCGCGCCGGGCTACGACCACATCACTTCCGCCATCGGCGCGGCGCAGATCGCCTGGCTCGGCACGGCAATGCTATGCTATGTGACGCCGAAGGAGCATCTCGCGCTTCCGGGGCGCGAAGATGTGCGTGTGGGCGTCATCGCCTACAAAATCGCGGCGCACGCCGCCGATGTGGCAAAGGGACATCCCGGAGCCACGATACGCGACAACGCGCTGTCGAAGGCGCGCTTCGAATTCCGCTGGCGCGACCAGTTTCACCTTTCCCTCGACCCAGAACGCGCACTGCAATACTACGAGGAAGCTGGTCACACCGACGGCGAATACTGCACCATGTGCGGCCCTGACTTTTGCGCGGCGAAGCTGACTCATGATCTCCGCAAGCTCTCCTGACCGATATTCGCGGCATCTGCTGCTCCGCGGATTCGGCGACGAGGGGCAGGAAAGGCTCCTCAACTCCAAAGTGCTGATAGCGGGAGCGGGCGGACTGGGCTCGCCTTGCGCGCTCTATCTGGCCGCTGCCGGTGTCGGAACGATAGGCGTGGCGGACGGCGACTTGGTGAGTCTGTCGAACTTGCAGCGGCAGATCATTCATGCGACGGAGGACGTCGGCCGCAACAAGGCTGCGTCTGCCGCGGAGAAGATGCAGCGCGCCAATGCAGACATTCAGCTCCGCACCTACGAGCAGTTCCTCACGGAGGACAACATTCTCGACGTGATCGCGCCCTATGACTTCGTGCTCGACTGCACCGACTCGTACGCCTCGAAGTATCTCATCAACGATGCCTGCGTCATGGCAGGCAAAGCGTTCTGCTGCGGAGGCGTGGTGGAGTATGCGGGACAGCTGATGACGCACGTTCCGGGTGCGGCCTGCTACCGTTGCCTCTTCCCCGAGCCACCGGCCGAGCGCCATCTGCAGACATGTTCCACAGTCGGCGTGCTCGGTCCCGCTGTGGGCATCATGGGGTCCATGCAAGCTGCCGAGGCGCTGAAGTTTCTGACCGGCATCGGCGATTTGCTGACGAATCAGCTGCTGGTCTTCGACAGTCTCGACATGACTTTCCAGAAGTTCGCCGTTGCCCGCGACGCGTCCTGCAGCCTGTGCGGCAGCGACCCCACCGTCACGCAGCTCCGCGAATACTCGTTCCAGCCGTGCAGGGGCCGCTCCTGAGGCGCCGGCCGCTCGAAAGCACTGCAACCTTTCAGCGAAAACGCTGCGTTCATTCAATAAAAGCACTGCGTTCATTCAATAAAAGCACTGCGTTCATTCAGTAAAAGCACTGCGTTCTTTCAACAACAGCGCTTCTATCATTCATGAATAACTCTTCTAATATTCATGAAAAACGTTTCGATCATTCTGTAGAGTATACGTATGTTTAGTGAAGAATTAGAGAAGATCAGCTGGGACGAGACGACGGAGCGGATTGCGGCCATGACCGACCAAGATGTCCGTCGGGCGCTGTCGCGCCGCCATTGCGACGTCGATGATTTCATGGCGTTGCTCTCTCCGGCCGCGGAGCCTTACCTCGAGACGATGGCCCGCCTCGCGCGCCGCTACACCGAGGAGCGCTTCGGGCGCACCATGTCGATGTTCATTCCGCTCTACCTCACAAACTCCTGCGCCAACAGCTGCGTCTACTGCGGCTTCCACCGTCAGAACCCCATGCAGCGCACCATTCTGACACCGGAGCAGATGGAGGCCGAGTTTGTCGCCATCAAGCAGCTGGCGCCGTTCGAGAACATCCTGCTCGTCACGGGCGAGAATCCCGCCAAGGCCGGCGTGCCCTATCTCGCCCGCGCCATTGAGCAGGCGAAGCGCCACTTCAGCAACATCAAGATCGAGGTGATGCCGCTCAGCACCGAAGCCTACGCCGAGCTCATGCAGCACGGTCTCAACGGCGTCATCTGTTTCCAGGAAACCTACCACCGCGACCACTATCAGCGCTATCATCCCGCCGGGATGAAGTCGAACTTCGAGTGGCGCTGCGACGGTTTCGACCGCATGGGGCAGGCTGGTGTCCACAGCATTGGCCTCGGCGTGCTCATCGGGCTGGAGAAGGAGTGGCGCACCGACGTCACGATGATGGCCCATCACCTGCGCTATTTGCAGAAACACTACTGGCGCACCCGCTACTCGGTGAATTTTCCCCGCATGCGTCCCGCTCAGAACGAGGGATTCCCGCCTTCCTGCATCATGACAGACCGCGAGCTGGCGCAGGCCACTTTCGCCATGCGCATCTTCGACCACGACGTCGACATCAGCTACTCCACGCGTGAGCCGGCCTACATCCGCGACCACATGTGCACGCTCGGCGTGACGACCCTCTCGGCCGGCAGCAAGGTCAATCCCGGCGGCTACCACACCTATCCGCAGGCACTCGAGCAGTTCTCCGTCAGCGACGAGCGCACGCCGGCCGAAGTGGAGCAGCGTCTCCGCCTGTTGGGGCGCGAGCCGGTGTGGAAGGACTGGGACGCCTGTTTCGACCTCCGACGCGCCCTATGATTGCCGTCATCACACTTCCCTATGCCGTCGCGCACGAGGCGGAGCACATCTGCAGCCTCCTGCTGAGCGGCCGCGCCGATCTCCTGCACGTGCGCAAGCCCGACGCCACGGCCGACGAGCTGCAGCGCCTGCTGCGCGAGGTGCTCTCCTGCGGCGACCGGCTCGGCCTCGACGTCGCCCGCCGGCTCGTGCTCCACGACCACCCTGCGCTGGCCAGCCTCTTCTCCCTCTACGGCATCCACCTCAATCGCCGCCATCCGCACCCGCCCGTCCACTGGCAGGGCAGTGTCAGCCGCAGCTGCCACTCCATCGAGGAACTGGCTGAGTGGAAAGGCCGCTGCGACTATCTCTCCCTCTCGCCCATCTTCGACAGCATCTCCAAGCCCGACTATCCGGCGGCCTTCACGCCCGCCCAGTTGCAGCAGGCGCATGCACAGGGCATCATCGACGCTTCGGTGCTGGCCCTGGGCGGCGTCACCTATGCGAGGCTGCCCCTCGTGGCGCAGCTGGGCTTTGGCGGCGCCATGATCCTGGGCGACGCCTGGCGCGGCTTTCTCTGAGCCTCCCTCCGTCTCGACACAACAAAAAGCAGCCGGCGCATCAGCATGATGCGCCGGCTGTCGTTGTATGTGCGGCGGAGTGTTCCGCGCCTGTTTACTTGCGGTTGAGCTTGAGGTCGAGGTCGACGGCGATGGCAACCGTGGCACCCACCATCGGGTTGTTGCCCATGCCGAGGAAGCCCATCATCTCCACGTGGGCAGGCACAGAGGAAGAACCTGCGAACTGCGCGTCGGAGTGCATGCGGCCCATCGTGTCGGTCATGCCGTAGGAAGCAGGACCGGCTGCCATGTTGTCGGGGTGGAGCGTACGGCCTGTGCCGCCACCGGAGGCTACCGAGAAGTAGGGCTTGCCTGCGAGCGTGCGCTCCTTCTTGTAGGTGCCGGCCACGGGGTGCTGGAAGCGTGTCGGGTTCGTGGAGTTGCCCGTGATCGAAACGTCCACGTTCTCCTTCCAGAGGATGGCAACACCTTCACGCACATCGTCGGCGCCGTAGCACTTGACTTTCGCGCGGGGACCGTCGCTGTAGGCCACTTCTTTCACGACGTTCACCTCGCCCGTGTAGTAGTCGAACTGTGTCTGCACGTAGGTGAAGCCGTTGATGCGGCTGATGATCATCGCGGCGTCCTTGCCCAGGCCGTTGAGGATGACGCGGAGCGGCTTCTGACGCACCTTGTTGGCCATCTCGGCAATCTTGATGGCGCCCTCAGCAGCGGCGAAACTTTCGTGGCCAGCCAGGAAGGCGAAGCATTCCGTCTCCTCGCGGAGCAGACGGGCGGCGAGGTTGCCGTGTCCGAGGCCCACCTTGCGGTCGTCGGCCACGGAGCCTGGGATGCAGAAGCTCTGCAGGCCGATGCCGATGGCTTCGGCAGCGTCGGCTGCATTCTTCACGCCCTTTTTGATGGCGATGGCGGCACCGCACACATAGGCCCATTTTGCATTCTCAAAGCAGATGCGCTGTGTGTCCTCGCAAATCTGGTAGGGGTCTACGCCCGCGTCCTCGCAGATTTGGTTGGCTTCTTCGATGCTGTTGATGCCGTTGGCTTTGAGCGCTGCGAGCACTTGGTCGATGCGGCGCTCCTGGCTCTCGAATGATACTTTTCTCATCATATCTGTGTTTCTCCTTATTCTTTACGTGGGTCAATAACTTTTACAACTCCCTGCTCGGCGGTGGTGCGGCCGTAAGAGCCGGTGAACTTCTTCACGGCCTCGTTGGCGTCCATGCCGGCCTTGATGGCCTCCATCATCTTGCCCAGGTGCACATATTCGTAGCCGCAGACCTGGCTGTCCTTGTCGAGGAACTGCTTGGTGATGTATCCCTCCGTCAGTTCCAGATAGCGTGTGCCCTTGGCCACGGTGCCATAGAGCGTGCCTGTCTGGCTGCGCAGGCCCTTGCCCAGGTCTTCCAGTCCGGCGCCGATGACGAGTCCGCCCTCGGAGAACGCGCTCTGCGTGCGTCCGTATACCACCTGCAGGAAAAGCTCGCGCATGGCCGTGTTGATGGCGTCGCACACGAGGTCGGTGTTGAGGGCCTCCAGAATGGTCTTGCCCGGAAGAATCTCGCTGGCCATGGCGGCTGAGTGGGTCATGCCGGTGCAGCCGATCGTCTCCACGAGTGCCTCCTGGATGATGCCGTCCTTGATGTTGAGAGAGAGCTTGCAGGCACCCTGCTGGGGAGCGCACCAACCTACGCCGTGAGTGTAGCCGGAGATATCCTTGATTTCCTTAGCCTGTACCCACTTTCCTTCTTCGGGAATTGGAGCAGGTCCGTGGTTAGGACCTTTTGCGACAACGCACATGTTGTCCACTTCTTTTGAATAGATCATATTCGCTGAATTAGTAATAAAGAATATATGAATACGTGTAAGTTGCAGAGCTGACCACGTCTTGTGTGTAGAATTACATATCCGGCCGGGGCGCACGCTGTGCGCGGGCTGTGGGCCTCACGGCTCAGGCAGCCGGCCGTTCCAGCCAACAAAGTTAGCGATTTTTTCCGAAATCGGGCCGGGCTGGGGCCTGCAAATTTCCGTCTTTTCCCGTTTTTTCCGCATCCGCCGCGCGCAGCATCGTCCGTCGGCTCCCCGCCCGCGTGCGGCGGCCTCCACGGCAGTCGGAAACGAAGGCCTTCGTTTCGGCGCGCGAAGGCCTTCGTGTTGCATTGCGAAGGCCTTCGTTTTTTTTAGCGCGATGAGGTCCGCTCCTTCGAGCCTGCGCGCCGGGCGAGAAATCGGTGGCCCGTGCGCGTGCGGGTGGCGCCACCTCTCAGCATCGGGGGACAGGGCGGTACGCCGTCAGCCGCTGTGCCCGGCAAGCGCGGAATATCGGGCGGCGTGTACGAAAACGAAAAAATATGATACAAAAGTGATAGTTGGCCCCGCGATTTTCTTGTAATTTTGCCTCACGTCCGTGGCCTGCCCCCGCTGTGCAGTGACGGATCCTCCGCCAGGCCTGCCTCTGGCCGTGCGGCGCCGCGTGGCAGGCGGGCTGTCGCGGTGCAGCCGCAGGCGGAGCTGAAACGAACGAGATACCATTATCACACTAAAAAAACGTATATCATGAGACGCAATCCTACCATTCTGTCTGCCCTGCGCATGACGCTGACGGCAGCCTGCATGGCTGTCCTCTCGCCGGCCTCGGCACAGACAGGGGGAACGGGCGAAGGGCCCGATCCGAATTTCCACATCTACATCTGCTTCGGCCAGTCGAACATGGAGGGCAACGCCGCCGTCGAGCAGCAGGACCGCGAGAATGTGCCCGAGCGCTTCCGCGTGATGGGCATCTCCGCCGGCGACACGCCCCACAACGGCCGTGTGCCCGGACAGTGGTACAAGGCTGTGCCGCCGCTCTGCCGATGGAACACGGGTCTGACGCCGGCCGACTACTTCGGCCGCGAGCTCTGCGCGCAGTTGCCCGACAGCATCCGCGTGGGCATCGTGATGGTGGCCCTCGGCGGTGCCAGCATCGATGTGTTCGACGAAGACAAGGAGGCCGCCGAGTATGAGAAAGCCCCCGACTGGTTCCGTGGCTTCATGGATGCCTACGATCGCCACCCCTATGCCAAGCTCGTGAAGTATGGACGCGAGGCCATGAAGTCGGGCGTCATCAAGGGTGTGCTCCTCCACCAGGGATGCAC
The DNA here is from genome assembly GCA_002305265.1 of Prevotellaceae bacterium UBA1391. Taxonomy (GTDB): domain Bacteria; phylum Bacteroidota; class Bacteroidia; order Bacteroidales; family Bacteroidaceae; genus UBA3839. The sequence goes on from DBQP01000017.1 coordinate 124,543, forward strand.
GAACAACGGCCAGCAGGATTGGCCTGAGCGCGTGCGCCGCATCTACACGCGCCTGATGAACGACTTGAACCTCGACGCTGCCGACGTGCCCCTGATGGCCGGCGAGCTGCTCAGCCAGGAACAGGGCGGCGCTTGCTGGGGCCACAACGCCTTGATAGCCAAGCTGCCGCAGATGTTCCCGCGCGCTGCGGTGATTTCGAGCGCCGGTTGCCCGGGACGCGACGACCACCTCCACTTCCTCGCCGAGGGCTATCGCATGCTGGGCCGCCGCTATGCGCAGCAGATGCTGACGTGGCTGCGCCAGGAGATGCCGCTGGAGGCGCAGGCCGACGCCGCTGCCAACCGCGTGGCGAAGCTGCAGCTGGGCTCCACGGGCACGCTGAAGGCCCCCGTGGGTGGCTATGCCCCGTTCACGCTGCAGGCCGTGATGGAGGACGGCAGCGTGGTCGACGTCACGCAGCGCGCCACCTATGAGGTCGCACGCCCCGAGCGCCTCTCCATCCACAGCGGCTTCCTGCATGCCGCCGCCGAAGGCCCCGTCTCCGTCAAGGCCAGTTTCCGAGGTCCCGACGGTAAGGAGCGCACGCTGAAGTTCGAAGTCGAATGCACCACCCTCCCGCTGCAGGCGGGAGTGGTGGACGCCTCGATCGTCGGCTTCGGCAGCTATCAACCCACGCTCGGCTCCTTCGCGCTGCAGGCCGGCGGCATGGGCGGCTGGTTGTTCTGGCGCCCGGCCGACTGGTCGGCAGCCAACTACGTGGTGGTGAAGCTGCGCCGTGCAGCCCCTGGCGGCACGACATTCGAGGTGTTCGACGACGACTCGTCGGACGCGCCGGCCTACTCCTATGCGCTCGGATCGTCGCGCACGATCGTGATTCCGCTGGCCGATGCCACGCGCACCGACGGTGTCGGGCTGCAGCTGGCGCAGATTTGCAAGGCCGGATTCCGCATGGCGAGCTCGGGCAGCCTCTATCTGTCCGACATCTACCTGTCGGTCGACGGAGAGACTTCCACAGGCATAGCGGCCGTTGGCGCGGATGCCGGCTCCGTGGTGGCGCAGGAAATCTATGCGGCGGACGGCCGTCGCGTGGCCTCGCTGGAGCCCGGGCTGAACGTGGTGATGACGCGCAAGGCCGACGGCAGCGTCGAGGTGCGCAAGCTGATGCTGCGCTGAGCGCTCGGCGGGCGAAACCCGCATCTGCTGCGCGCGCATCCTGCCGAAACCGATGGTGCGCGGTGCGGGCAACAAGAAAAAAGGCAATGATATGTGGTGGAAGGCTTGCGGGCAGCAAGTCGTCCAATTTTTTTTCGTATCTTTGTCGTCTCATCCATCCGACGACAACATGAAAGTACAAAGCAAATGCATGGCTGCAGTCCTGGCGCTGTGCCTGTCGGCCTCGGCAGGCGCGCAGACCGGCGAGCGGCCGCTCACGAAAGAGAAAGGCGTGGCGGTGGTGACGACGACGACCATCGCTCCGCAGGTGCGCGGTTTCAAGGGACCGACGCCCGTCAAGATCTACATCCGCAAGAACAAAGTGGTCAAGGTGGAGGCGCTGCCCAACACCGACAGCCCGAAATACTTCTCGATGGCCGCAGGCAAGCTGCTGACCGTCTGGGACGGAAAGAGCGTGAAGGAGGCGCGGAAGATGCAGGTCGATGCTGTCTCGGGCGCCACTTTCTCATCGAAAGGGCTCATCGGCCATGTGCAGGCAGGGCTGGACTACTACGAGAAAAACAAGTGACGACCGACGCTGCGGCGAGCGCAGCCGTCAGCGTAGACAGCCATCGGGCATCGCGGAACAGCAGGTTCTGCGATGCCCGATGGCTGTTTCTTATCAGTTCCGGCGCGCGTCGTTCGCGCTGCCGGCGCCGCTATTCAGGGGCGAGACGCTTGAGGGAGTCTTGAAGCTGCGCCCGCAGATACTGGCGGAACTCGTCGTTGCGCGTGATCTCGATGTCGTGCATCAAGCCGAGCACGAAGCGCCCGATGCCCTTGAAGCCGCAGACGGAAAGCGTGATGAGGCGGTGCGTGCCGTCGGCGTCGAGAATGAAGGCGGCATCTTTCACGCCGAACTCCTCGCAGAGGATGCGGGTGGCGAGCGGTCCCACGCGCAGTCCGACACGAGTGATGCGCGTCGACGAGAATCCGAAGATGTCGGTGTGGTAGTGGAGATGTTGCTGCGTGTGTTCCCACGGTGCGTCGAGCACCTCGATGGTGCCGCTGACGCGGCTGATCTTGAACACCTTGCAAAGCTGCGTCGACAGCTCGTAGCAGTAGAGCGAGTCGTCGCCCGGCGTATAGCGGTAGGGCTCGACCAGACGGTCGGACAGGCTGTGCGAGTGCACCGACTCGTAGCCGTGCAGCACCACCTGCAGGCGCTGGCTGATGGCCTTGCGCACCGCCGCGATGTTGCTCGTGCGCCGGTCGTTCTCCGGATGATGGAGCGTGGTCGCCTCGATGCCGTAGAGCGCGGCGAGACGGCGCCGGAGCCGCTGCGCGAGCGGGTCGTCGCCAGCAGAGCCGTCGAGCAGGCGCGTCAGCGTGAGCGCTTCGTCGTAGCTCAGCTGCATGCGCTCCGACATGGCGTTGAAGAACGCCGATCGCGGATCGAGCGTGTAGACCTCGCGGTGCGACTGGATGTCGAAACCCTGCTGGCGCAGCATGCTGATGTAGCGCAGGAAGGTGCGGCGTGAAATGGAGAGGCGCGTGCAGATGTCGTCGAGGCCTAAGTCGATGTTCCCGGTCAGCAGGTCGATGAGCTGCAGTTGCCGCGCAAAAATGTCGAGACTCATGTGGGGAGGAAAATGGAGGTGTCAGTCGGGAAAGGGAATGGTGAGCTGTCCGTCGCCGAGCAGATTGAAGCTGAGGCGATGGTAAGGCGTCGTGCCATGTCTCGCGATGCCTTCCCGGTGCGCCCGTGTGGGGTAGCCGGCGTTGTGGTCCCACCCATAGAAGGGAAATTCCGTGTGCAGCTGCCGCATGTAGTCGTCGCGGAAAGTCTTGGCAAGAATCGATGCGGCGGCGATGGAGAGGAACTTCCCGTCTCCTTTCACGACGGTGGTGTGGGGAATGTCGGCGTAGGATTCGAAACGGTTGCCGTCGATGAGCAAGTGCTGCGGGCGCACGCCGAGCGCGTCGATGGCGCGGTGCATGGCCATGATGCTCGCACGGAGAATGTTGATGCGGTCTATCTCGGCGGGGGTGACGATGCCCAGCGCCCATGCCGTGGCGTCGCGCAGAATTTCGTCGCGCAGCTGGTAGCGCTGTCGGGCGGTGAGCTGTTTCGAGTCGTTGAGGCGCTCGTTGTGGTAGTCGCGAGGCAGAATGACGGCGGCGGCATAGACGCTGCCGGCGAGGCAGCCGCGCCCGGCCTCGTCGCAGCCTGCCTCCACGAGGTCGGCGTGGAGGTGGGGGAGAAGTGGTGCGTGCATGTCGGGAGAATGATGGGGAGGGGCTTGGCGCATGTTTTCGCGCTGCTTTCAGCGTTTTTCAGGTGCTTGCCCAAACGATTTCCTCACTGCTTTCAGCGTATTTCCTCGCTGCAATCAGCGTTTTTTCTGGACGATGGCAGTTTGCGGATGGCGCAGCCCGGTGCCGCTGGCGTAGTAGGCTTTGGCCGTTCCGAAGCGCAAGTGGAAGTCGATGCGCAGCGGCAGGTGGTTGAGGTCGTCGGAGATGTAGAAGCGCAGCAGTTCCTTCTCTTTGTCCTTGACGTCGTAGTCGAGCAGGGAGAAGACGAGGCAGCGGTAGGTGATGCCGTCGTTTGCTTTCCACTGCGTGCGCCCTTTGTAGATGAGGACTTGCTCTTCCACGCGCTTGCCCGTGGTCATGGGAAAGTGGATGCGCTGCCCCGTCTTGTAGTTGCTGGCGTCGAAGGAGCGTGCCACGTTGAGGATGGAAAGCATGTCGTAGTTGCATTCGTCGGACTCGTGGGCGTGCTCGCTCCACACGCCCTTCTTGTTCATGTGGCGCTGGAGCAGGCGGCTGCGTGCGTTGGGATAGGAGTAGAAGACCTCGTCGACGGTGTAGCGGCCGCCCTCGTTGGCGCCTTTGCGGAAGTAGAGGGGCGCCAGTTCGGGCGTGGTGATGGAGATGAGCGTGTCCTTCATGGGAAAGACGGCGTTGAGCCTCTTGCTGCCGGCGAAGAGGAGGTCGGTGCGCAGGGCCTGCTTTCCGCGGTAGTTGTTGGCGGCGACACGGTAGCTGGCCGTTCCGGCCTTCACCCACACGAAGTGCCAGTGGAAGTAGAGGTCGTAGGTGAGTTGCTCTCCATCCTGGAACGCCTTGTTCGTGCGGTTGCACTGTGCGTGGAGCTGGAGGGCGGCGAGGAGGGCTACGAGAAGCGCGGCAAGGCGTAACGGATGTTTCATTCGGTGCGTGTTGGGTGCGGCGGGGTTGCTGCCTGCGAATTTAGTGATAATTCTTCGGAATCGCGGCAGGTGCGTGCTGATTTTTTTCGGTCGGCGCCTGTGGCGTGGCAGAGGTGTGCCGCTGATGTCGGCCGTGGGCTGCGTTGGCGTGGATGGGCTGTGCGGTGGAGGCGGTGTGGCTGCGACGGAAAGGAAGAATCTCCTTGGCCGGTCCGGGGCGCGGGTGCGGCAAAGGAGATTCGGGTTGTCGGAGCGAAGGGCGGTCGGGCGTCTCAGCGCAGCTGCTTCACGCCTTCAGCCGTGGGTGGAATGCTGCGGATGGTGCCGTCGGCGTTGTAGTACATCGGCTCGGCGATGACGGATCGGCTGTAGCTGGTGCCGTCGGAGAGGCCGCCGTTGTGCGAGAAGAAAATCCACTGGTTCTTGAATGGAACGATGGCGGGATGCGTGGTGTTGGAGTTGCCGGCGATTTCGCTGATCACGCCCATGCTGCGGTAGGGGCCGCCGATGTTGTCGGCCATGGCGTAGGCTATCTTCTCCGGCCACTCCGAGGCGTAGGTGAGATAGTACTTGCCATTGTATTTGTGCACCCACGGTGCCTCGGTGAAGGGGTGCTTGTCGTCGAAGGTAATCTGGTGTACCTCGCCGTCGATTTCGGTCATGTTCTCCTTGAGCTTCGCGTAGTAGCAGTGGCGGTTGCCCCAGAAGATGTAGGCCTGACCGTCGTCGTCGATGAAGATGGCGGGATCGATGCAGGCCCAGCTGTGGGTGGAGGCGAAGCAGTCTTTGTTGGTGAGCATCGGGCGTCCGAGTGCGTCCTTGTAGGGGCCCGTGATCTTGTCGGCCACGGCGACTCCGATGCCGTTCCAGTTGGTGCTGACATACCAGTAGTATTTGCCGTTGCGCTTGGCCACGTGGCCGGCGTAGGCCTGCTTGCTCGAGGCCCAGGCGAAGGCGTCGATGTGGAGTGGCGAGGGATGCTCGGTCCAGTGCTTCATGTCGGTGGTGGAGTAGAGCAGCCAGTCGCGCATGACGTAGCCGCTCTGGTTGCCGTTCATGTCGTGGCCGGCGAAGAGCCAGAGCGTGTCGCCCTCCACGAGCACGGCGGGATCGGCCGTGTGCTTGTGACGGATGATGGGGTTGCCGGTGCTCTCGAAACGGTGGGTGAGCACGTAGCCCCACCGCTGCTGGAGTCGGTCGAGCTCGGCGGAGGTGACGGATATCACCGTTCCGTGGCGTGGGAAGAAGTCCTTGCGGAACGACTGGGGCTGGGTGCTGAAGCGCACGAGGTCGGTTGTGGTCTGATACTCATAGCGGCCGCTGCCGTAGAGATCATACATGAGGATGTATTCCTCGCGGTCGTTGAGCTTGAAGATACCGCTGCCCTCCACGCCGGTCTTGGTGTTGGCGTAGGCGTCGAGGAATCGGAAGTCCTCCTTCCAGGGGCCGTGCAGCGACTTGCTCGTGGCCTGCTGGATGCCGTTCTGCACTTCCTTGCCCTCGGCATTCTTGATGTTGCCCTTGTAGAAGAGGTGGTACTTGCCGTTGCGCTCGATGATGTCGTTGTCGATGCTGCCGTATTTGGCGCTGAAGAGCATCTTGGGCTCGCTCTCGAAGTCGGTGAAGTCCTTGTTGGCGTAGGCGTAGTAGGTGATGAGGCTCTTGCGCCCGTCGCCCGTGCGCTGGAGCGTGAAGTAGATCATATACTTGCGCGCCTTCTTGTCGTAGATGGTCTGTGGCGCCCACACCCAGTAGGCGTCGCTGAAGTGGGCCGCATACTGCTTGGCCAGATTGATCTTGGCATGCCGCCAGTTCACCAGGTCGTCGGAGCTCAAGAGCACGATGCCGGGATTTTGCGTCCAGCCGTTGCGCGCCGTGTTCATGTCGGTGGCCACGAGATAGTAGCGGCCGTCCTCGCCCCGCAGGACGTGGGGGTCGCGGATGCCGCCGCTCTCGCTGATGGAGTCGCTGGAGAGGATGGGGCGGTTGCCGTTGAGGGCATACCAGTTGCGGGCGTCCTCGCTCACGGCGAAGCGGAGGTGCTCCTGAAGTTTGTTGTCGCCGCCGCCCTCGAAGTAGGCGAAGAGATAGCCGGTGAATTTTTCCTTGGGCTTTTGTGCCTGCGTCGTGTTGGCCGCGAGCAGAAGCAGCGCAGCGAGGTAGAAAAAGCGTTTCATGCGTGTTTTGGATGGGTTTTGTTCATAATGGTAGTGTGCAAAAATAGTGATTTTTTCGCACATTTGGCCCATCTTTTCTGCGAAAACCGTGCGCGCCGCCCGTTTTTCCGCCTTGCCGGCAGCGAGACGGGAAGGCCTTCGTGAATCGGCGAGAAGGCCTTCGTGTGTCGTCGAGAAGGCCTTCATGTGTGCAGGGGTGCACGGCGCCCACAGAAAACGGACGCACTCGTTTCTTGTTTCGAGTGCGTCCGTTCTGCGTTTCGAGTGCGTTCGTTTTCCGCTTCGGGTGAGGCGGCTCCTGCTGCGGCAGATGCGGGGGCTGTGGGCCCGCTGCGGGGCGGGGCGGCGGGCTACGGCGTGTAGATGGTGCCGCCGCCGTAGGTGTTGTCGGCATTGCTGCCGTTGCGTCGGCGGTCGCGCCTGTTCTTCTGCCGCTCGCGCTCGGCGTTGCGGTTTTTGATGATGCGCTCGCGGTCGGGCTTCTGCTTGGTGATGCGTGCCGGCTTCTGCTCGGCACGGGGCCGCGCGGTGGGGTTCCAGTTCTGCGTGATTTCCCAGTCGGCCTTGAGGTTGATGGCACCGGGATAGAAGTAGACGTCCTCGGGCTGGCGCTGGAGGTCGTAGTCGCCGGGGCTCCAGCGGCCGTCGCCGTCGGTGTCGACGAGGAGCGAGAGATAGTAGGTGCCGGGCATGATGAAATAGAAGGCGGCCTGTCCGTCGGGCGCAGGCTGCTCCTTGACGGTGCGGCCCGAGGGGTCGAGCAGCTGGATGATAGCGTTGGCGGGCGCTGGCTGCAGCTGCACGAAGAGGGTGCTGAACTCCTCGAGGGGGCGCACCTTGAGGCTGCGGACGACGGCATCGCTGCGCTCGCCGTACATGCTGACGAAGGCGCCGGTGTCGATGCGCAGCTCGTAGCTGCTGCCGGGCAGCCATTCGGCGTAGAGCCGGAAGGCATTGACGGTGCCAGGCTGGCGGATGAGGCGGAAGGGGCGTGGCTCGCTCACGGAGTCGACTTTCTCGCTGAAATGGATGAGGTCGACGTAGGCCGTGTCGATGGGCGTGGAGAAGGTGATGTCGTAGTTGTTGTCGGGGTTGAGCGTCGTGCGCGAGGTGCGGACCTCGAGCAGGGGCTCGGGCATGGGCGGAATCGGAATCTCAGAGTCCTTCAGGCGCCGGTTGCGCTCGCGCTGTTCCTTCCGGCGGCGCTTGGCCTCGTCGTCGTCGGTCGCGTCGGCCTCCTGCTGGTCTTCGTATTCTTGCGCCTTGAGCTGCTGGCGGTAGTCCTTGATGTATTCCTTGGCATACTCCTCCCAGGCTTCGGCGCGCTTCTTCAGCGTTCGCTCGTAGGTCTGGCGGGAGACGAGGGTGAGCGTGTCGGTGGTGTCGACGAGCTGGCTGAGCGTGTCGGTGGCGCGGTAGGTGAGGGTGAGCTCGAGCGTGTCTTGGTTGTAGACGAGCGAGTCGCGCAGCCAGTAGGTGAGGGTGTCGCGGCGCGCATTGCGCTCGACCACGAAGAGGTTGCGCTCGTCGAAGTTGAGGCCCTTGACGACGGGGAGGAGCGAGTCGGGCGCGGTGAAGAAGATCGAGAACTTGCGCAGCTCGTTGCGCTCGGTCTTCAGCAGGGCGCGGTTTTGCCCGGCTTCGTTGAAGGCCAGCAGCGTGATGTTGTCGGGGTAGTAGTGGGTGTAGGGCGTGTAGATGATTGAGTCGTAGTAGATGGAGTCGTGCCAGATGGTGTCGGGGCGGACGTCGGGGCGGGAGGTGGAGCGCACGAGCGCGTTGTTGAAGGCAATCATCTCGCTCTTCTGGCTGAAGAGGAAGTTCTGGTCTTGGTCCTGCAGGGCAAAGACGCGGTAGCGCTTGTGCGGGCTGAGACCCTTGACCACGAAGTGGCCGCGCGAGTCGGTGCGCGAGATGCGCTCGAAGGGGCGTGTGCGGAAGAGGCTGTCGGGCACGCCGGCGGCTGCGTCGCCCCCTTCGGCGTCGCCGGCAGCGAGCGTGTCGGCCGCGTAGAGACCGACGAGCATGCCCTTGATGGGCTCGAGATTTTCGGCATTGAGCACATGGCCCGACACCTGGAACGTGTCGAGCTCGGCGCCCGTGGAGAAGGTGAAGGCGTAGTCGCCCATGGGGTTGCCTTCGTTGTTGTCCTGAATGGCGTCGGCAAAGTCGATGGTGTAGGTGGTGGCGGGCTGCAGCGTGTCGAGGAGCGTAATCTCGATTTTCTTCGCATTGGCCGAGATTTCGGGCTGGTTCACCTGCGGCGGCGAGATGACGACTTTCTCGTTGGCGCCCTCGAGCTTGATGTTCTCGTCGAACTCAATCACGATTTTCTGATGCGTCGAGAGGGTGGTGCCGAAGTGGGGCGAGGACCCGACAACGCGCGGAGGCGTCTCGTCGTACGGGCCTCCGTCGGGCGTTCCGATGTTGGCGCAGGCGGCGAGAAGAAGAAGGGCGCAGAAGAGCGCGGCGATGAAAGCTTGCTGACGCTTCACGTGGGGAAGAATTGAGATGCGTTATTCGTTCATGCTGAGCAGCTCGTCGATGTACTGGCGCGAGTTGCTCAGACGTGGAATCTTGTGCTGGCCGCCCAGTTTGCCCTTGCTGCTGAGCCAGGCGTCGAACAGCCCCGGCTTGGCCTCGACAATCTGCAGCGGCTGCAGCGTGATGTTCTTGTGGCGCTTGGCCTCGTAGTCGGAGTTGATGGCTTGGAGCGAGCGGTCGAGAATGGAGGCGAACTCGTCGATGCTGGCGGGCCGCTTGGCGAACTCGATCACCCACTGATGGCGGCATTGGGCGTTCGCGTCCATGAAGATGGGGGCGGCGGTGTAGTCCTTCACCTGTGCGCCGGTGGCGATGCAGGCCTGCTCCAGGCCTTTCTCCGCATTGTCGACGATGAGCTCCTCGCCGAAGGCGTTGATGAAATGCTTGGTGCGTCCCGTGATGACGAACTTGTAGGGCGAGGTCTGTGTGAAGCGCACGGTGTCGCCAATCTGGTAGCGCCAGAGTCCGCAGGAGGTGGAGATGAGCATCGCGTAGTTGACACCAGGCTCGACTTCCCACAGCGGAACGGCCTGTGCGTCGGGCTGGCCGAACTGCGACATCGGGATGAACTCATAGAAGACATCGTAGTCGATCATCAGCAGCATGGCGGCGTCGGAGAGGTCGTTCTGAATGCCGAAGAAGCCTTCAGACGCGTTGTACGTCTCCATATAGTGCATGCGCGGGCTGCGGATGATGGCCTTGTATTGCTCGCGGTAGGGCGTGAAGGCAACGCCGCCGTGGAAAAAAACCTCGAGATTGGGCCAGATCTCGTCAATCGTCTGCTTGCCTTCCTTCTCCAGCATGCACTTGAGAACGGAAAGCATCCACGAGGGCACGCCGCTGATGTTGGTGACGTCCTTCGTTGCAGCCACGCTGGCGATGCGCTCGCGCTTCTCCTCGAAGTCCTCCAGCAGCGCCACCTTCTTCTCCGGGATGCGGGTGAGGTTGACGGCGCCAGGCACATTCTCGATGAGGATGGCGCTCAAGTCGCCCACGAGACTGTTGGGCGTGTTCAGATTGGGCGCATGGCTGCCGCCGAGAATCAGGCTTTTGCCCTTGAACATTCGGCTGGCCGGGTTCGCCTTGAGGTAGCAGCTGACGCAGTCGCGGCCGCCCAGATAGTGGATGCGCTTGAGACCGTCGTGGCTGACAGGGATGAACTTGCTCTTGTCGTTCGTCGTTCCCGACGACTTGGCGAACCAGCGCACGGTGCCGGGCCAGAGCACGTCGCTCTCGCCCTCGCGCATCCGCAGGATGTAGGATTTGAGCTCCTCGTACGTGTTGACGGGCACGTTGGTGCAGAATTGTTCGTAAGTCGACGTCTCGCCGAAGCGGTGCGCGCGGCCGTACTCCGTGTCCGCTGCTTTCTTGAGCAGGCGTTCGAGCACATTTTCCTGGATGCTGCGCGCATGTTTGGCGTAGCGTGCGATGTCTTTCTGACGGCGTGCGAAATAGAGTTTGTTGAGCAGTCGTGTTCTCGTGTCCATAGTCGGATGCTGTTCTTGAAGCAATCAGATTTTATTGTTGATGCAATCGGATGCTGTTGGTGATGCAGGTCTGCATCATGATGGATGCAAGTCTGCATTATGTTTGATGCATGTCTGTGACTTGCTTGCTGCTCATAGGCTTTTAACTTGATGCAAGCCCCATCCATGCATGATGCAAGGCGGAATGATTCTTGCTGCGGCAAGCTGGTGCGCGGCGTGCGCCGACGGGTGTGGCGAGGCGCATCGCGGGCGTTCTCACAAAGATGCAAAGATAGCGAAAATCTGCCATGTGGACAAATTTTCGCTATCATCTTGTGGTGTGCTGGCTTCAAGCCTCGCTTTCCGTTGTAGGCTTATTGCCTGTTTCCGTTGTAGACGCGCTGCTGGTTGGAGCGGGCGCTGCAGGTGTTGGAGCGGGTGCTGCCAGTTTTGAAGCAGGCGCTGCGGTTGATGGAGCAGGCGATGCAGGTGCTGGGGCAGGCGCTGCGGGAGCGGCGGCGGGCTCGACGGGTGCGGCGGCGGGAGCAATGGACTCCTTTGCCGGTGCGGCAGGTGCACTGACTGGCGCCGTTGTTGCATTGGCGGATGTTGCCTGAACGGATGCGGATGCGGCTTCCGGTGTGGCGATGGGCGTAGCATCGGTGTCCGTTTGGGGCTTCGGGCGGCGCTGGCGACGGCTGCGCGACTTGCTCTCGGCGGCCATCTGCTCCGTTGCGGCTGCGTCTGCGGGTCTTGCTTCCTGCTTCTTGGGTGCTGCGGGTCGGGCTTCCTTTTCCGCTGGCTGCGGCTGCTGCGAGGCTGGTTTTTGCTCCGGCTTCGGCTTGGCGTTGCGCGGCATGCCCGGTGCCTTGGGCTCTTCGGCGGCTTCCTGTGTGCGGCGCTTGCGGGCCTCGCGCAGCTGTCGTGCGAAGTTGGGGTTGCGCTGGATGTGGCGGTAGGCCTGTTCGGCGGCGTTCTGATGGCTCTCTTTCTTCGAGAATCCTTCGCCGCTGCCGGCGTAGACGCCCTCGACGAGCACTTTGGACGTGAACTTGTCGGTGTTGCGGTCGCTGAGTACGCGCTGCGACACCATCTCGAACTTGCACTCAAGCTGGTACTTCTGGCACCACTCGATGAGCTTGCTCTTGTAGTTTTCCTCCGTGTTGGCCACTTGCTCGATGTCGACGTGCTTGGCCAGGACGACGTCGCACATGAAGCGCTGGCAGTATTCGTAGCCGCGGTCGATGTAGATGGCGCCTACGAAGGCTTCGAATGCGTTGCCGTTGAGATAGGAGTTGTGAGCGGCGTTGACGTTCTCGCTGTGGAGCACGAGCTTGTCGAGTCCGATTTTCACCGCCAGCTCGTTGAGCATGTCGCGGCGCACGAGTTTCGAGCGGAGCGTCGTCAGAAATCCTTCCTGCTTGCCGGGGTAGCGCTTGTAGAGCACTTCGGCCACGATGAGGCTGAGCACGGCGTCGCCCAGGAACTCCAGCCGCTCGTTGTTGGCGTAGCGTCCGCCGCGCTGCTTGTAGTTGGCGCTCTTGTGCAGCAGCGCCGTGCGGTAGATGCTGATGTTGTGCGGCATGAAGCCGAGGATGCGCCTGAGCTGGAGGTAGGGCTCCTTCTGCTTTTTGAAGAGCAGGCTGATGGGGGTTGAAAGTTTTTTGAACATGTGGTTCGTCGGGTGTTGTTGTGTGTGTTTGATGGTGGGAATGTAGATCCCCGTCGTGCAACGTGGTGAACCACCGATAGGCATGGCGGCGCACGGGAGGGGCCCTGCTGCCGCTTCCTATGGATATATATGACTTCGCGAATTCACTCGTTGGGTGGATTCGCGAAGCCGTTCTTCATGTCGGAATGGTCCTGCGGCCAACGCCTTATTTGCACTTCTTGAAGATGGCGCATGCGTTGTGGCCGCCAAAACCGAACGTGTTGCTGAGGGCGGCACGCACCTCGCGCTTCTGGGCCTCGTTGAAGGTGAAGTTGAGGTTGTAGTCGATTTCCTCGTCGTTGTCGTCAGCTTCGTGGTTGATGGTCGGCGGCACGATGTCGTTCTGCACGCTGAGCACGCTGATGATGGCTTCTACTGCGCCTGCTGCTCCGAGCAAGTGGCCGGTCATCGACTTCGTCGAGCTGATGTTGAGCTTGTATGCTGCCTCGCCGAAGATGTCCTTGATGGCTTTCACCTCAGAGATGTCGCCCACGTGCGTCGACGTGCCGTGCACGTTGATGTAGTCGATGTCCTCCGGTGTCAGGCCTGCGTCGGAGAGGGCGCGGGTCATGACGAGCTTCGCACCGAGGCCCTCCGGATGGGAGGCGGTGATGTGGTAGGCATCGGCAGACATGCCGGTGCCGGCTACTTCGGCGTAGATCTTGGCGCCGCGGGCCTTGGCGTGCTCGTATTCCTCCAGGATGAGGACGCCGGCGCCTTCGCCCATGACGAAACCGTCGCGGCTGGCGCTGAACGGACGGCTGGCTTTCTCGGCCTCGTCGTTGCGCTGTGAAAGAGCTTTCATCGCATTGAATCCGCCCACGCCGGTCGGCCAAATGGCTGCTTCTGCACCGCCGCTCACGATCATGTTGGCCTTGCCCAGGCGAATCAGGTTGAACGCATCGGAGATGGCGTTCGTCGAGGATGCGCAGGCGGAGGTGGTGGTGTAGTTGGGGCCGTGGAAGCCGTATTCGATGGAGATCAGGCCGGAGGCGATGTCGGCAATCATCTTCGGAATGAAGAATGGATTGTACTTCGGACCCACGGTCGGGCCGTTGATCGCATAGTTGGATACTTCTTCCTCAAACGTGTTGATGCCGCCGATACCGACACCGAGGACTACGCCGACCTCGTTCTTGTCGAGCTTCTCCATGTCGATGTTTGCGTCGGCAATGGCCTGCTTGGCGGCCGCAATGGCGTACTGGGTGTAGAGGTCCATCTTGCGCACTTCCTTGCGGTCGATGTATTCGGTGGCGTCAAAACCCTTGACTTCGCAGGCGAACTGTGTCTTGAACGCCGATGCGTCGAAGTGGGTGATAGGACCTGCGCCGCTCACTCCCTTCACGATGTTGGCCCAGGTGGTCTCAACGTCGTTGCCGAGGGGCGTGATGGCTCCGAGTCCTGTTACGACAACTCTTTTTAATTCCATGTTCTGATGTCTAAAAGAGAGAGAGAATTAAGCATTGCGAGTGGTGTGAAGGCATCGGCCGAAGGGCGATGGAACACAGCCGCGGCGTCGTTACCCTTTAGCTCCGTGCCCATGCGGGCGGGCTGAATGGCGGTCTCGATCACCCTCTCAATCCTTAATTCTCTCTGAGGTTTACTTATTTTGCATGCTCCTCGATGTAGGAAACAGCGTCGCCAACAGTGGAGATCTTCTCTGCTTCGTCGTCTGGAATGCTGATGCCGAATGACTTCTCGAACTCCATGATGAGCTCTACTGTGTCGAGAGAGTCTGCACCAAGGTCGTTTGTGAAGCTTGCTTCAGGCTTTACTTCTGCTTCATCAACGCCGAGCTTGTCAACGATGATTGACTTTACTTTTGATTCAATTTCAGACATAATCTTTGTTTAATTTAATGAATAAATGGTTGGAATTTTCTTTGTTCAAGCGGAGCGCACACAGGTTGGGCGTGCGCCATTCGCACAAGCGGCGGAACGCGTGCGGGGGTTGGACGAACGGTCGGCCGTCGTGCAGGCGTCTGTTTTTCACGTCGCTACGGAGGCGAAGCAGATGGAACTGCTCCATTTTCGGCTGCAAAGTTAATAATTTTCTCGTGATTCAAGCAAAATTATCATTGGAAATTCGATTTTTTATGCTCACAAGCTCGTTTTCTGTGCAAAAAATGCGTTTTTTTTGCCTCTTTTTTCTGTTTTGCCATCTCGGTATTGCAATATCGCGGATGGATGGACGGGCTGCCTCCGTTGGGACCACGTTTTCTCTTTTTTCACCGTCTTTTCGCCGGCTTTTCACCATC
>DBQP01000006.1 GCA_002305265.1 Prevotellaceae bacterium UBA1391
TCACCATCTTTTCGCCGGCTTTTCGCTCCTCCAGCATCCGCTCCGCAGGGCTCCGGCAGGGTCGAATCCGTGGGTCTGCCGTGTTTCGGGAGGGCGTGCGCAGCGGCATTTCGTCCATTGGCGCCGCCGTGCGTGGGGCTGTCAGCATCGTGTCCGTCCAGTGGCGCCGCCAGTGCATGGCGCTGCCGGCATCGTGTCCGTCCAGTGGGGCCGTCGCGCTTGGCGCTGTCAGCATTGTTTTCGGCCATTGCCGCCGTCGCGCTTTGCGCTGGATGTGTGGTTGCTGCGGAGAAGGCCTTCGTGCAGCGACGCGAAGGCCTTCTCGTGGGTGCACGAAGGCCTTCGTGTTTTCGTATGGTTGCTTGAAACGACCGGCCGCGGGCCTGCGGGGTGAGGCTCGCGGCGCGGATGGTTTCGAAGGTTGGCGGCAGTCGTGCCTGACGGCTGCGCGGACGCAGGGTGCGACGGATGCATCGTTCTTCGCGCGCGTACATATATATATAATGTGTTGGGCGCGAAATATAATGTGTTGGGCGCGAATCAAGAAGGTTTGTGATGCGTGTCTCTCCGATGCGTGAGGCAAGGCTGTGCGGCGCGGGTGGCGCGTCTACACAGCACCGGCGACTATCGGATGAGGATCTTGCGGCCGTCCTTGATGTAGATGCCGGGCGCGGGACGCAGCGTGGGCAGGCCCTGCAGGGTGTAGTAGATGCCGCGCTGCGCGCTGGCAGTGGCGTCGGTGCGGATGCCGTGGATGGCGGTGGCGCCAACGGGCTCGAACAGGAAGGGGAAGTCGAGGAGATTGCTCTGTGTGATGGCGGTGAAGGTGCCGTCGCTGCCTGCTTCCCAATAGCGCTTCATCGAGGAGGTGACGGCGAGGAGCTGCGTGCCCTTGGCGGCGCGCAGGATGAAGCTTCCGCCGCTGCTCGTGGTCGGTCGGCCCGAGATGCTGATGCGGCTGTCGTCGGCCGCCGACTGGAATTTGTAGCGCAGTCCGCTGCTCGTGGCGCTCTGCTCGATGTTCCATACCTGGCTGATGGAGTCGGCGCTCGTCTCATCGGTGAACAGGTAAGTGCCGCCGACGTTGGAGAGGTAGCGGCCGGTGGCAGCCTCGCGAATGCGATAAGTGCCCGTGGGGAGGTCGAAGTCCTCGTCGGTGCTGACGAGAATGGCGTAGTCCTGCGTGAAGTTGAGCGGCGTGCTCGTGTAGTTGAGGGTGGTGAAGTAGGACTCCTCGATGGGGTTGACGCGCAGGAAGGGCAGCGTCGTGCCGTCTGTCCAGGCGTAGCGTGCGCCGGTCGTGCCGCCGATGCGGGGCGAGATGCGCACGTTGTCGCCGACTTTGGCGATGACTTTCGTGGCCACGTATTCTGTGTCGTTCACGTAGATGCGCTGGCGCAGGCTGTCGACGATGATGCGGAAGTCGATGCGCTGCTCGCGTGCGCCCTGGTTCTTATAGACCACGCTGGCCGTCGTGTTGCCCTTGGCCTGGAGCGTGCGCGAGGCGGCGTAGGTGGCGTTGTCCCATCGGTAGGTGCCGAAGCCGTCGCGGCTGCTGGCCGAGAGGACGACCTCGTCGTTGTAGAACACGTGCACGCTGTCGAGCGGATAGGAGACGTCGCCGAGCGTGGCCGTGCCTGTGAGCGTCGACTCGTAGCAGTCGCCCGCCACGGCGATGGAGAAGGCCACCTCGCTCTTCACGCCGTGGCTGTTGGTGTAGGTGGCGCGGTAGATGTAGCTGCGGTCGGCCACGATGGAGATCTCGCGCGTCTGCTCACCCGTGTTCCATGCCCACTGGCCGGTGTCAGCCTCGCCGTCGGGCAGGCGGGGCGAGAGCGTGAGGGCGGTGCCGGGCGCCACGCAGGTGTTGTTGTTGGTGGAGTAGGTGTTGGTCAGACCGCCCAGTTCCGCCTGTTGCAGGGTCTGCGTGGGGGTGATGATGACGGGGCTCAGGAGCGTCGGGACTGCCTCCTGGGGTGCGATGCCGTCGTAGGTGCAGGTGAGGACGGAGTAGCCCAGATGGTCGTAGCCGCCGCTGGTGCTTCCCGTGCCGCCGCCGTCGATGCCCATCTGCTGCAGGGCCATCTCGGAGTATTGCATCTTCACGCCCATCACGCCTTCGTAGTGGCCGATGACGCGTGCCCAGTAGGGACGGGTCTGTCCGCGGCTTCCGGCGTTCGGTCCGGTCATGAGCCAGGAGCGGGAGTCGGTCCAGTAGTAGCCGTTGTTGTAGTAGTGGTAGTTGTGCCAGGGCAGGTCGTCGATGCCGGCATTGTTGTAGGCGGCCATCCATTCGATGCCTGCGGCGAGGCGGTTGTCCATGTAGTGGTAGAAGTCGGTGCCTTGGTTCCAGAGCGTCTGCGCGATGTCGACGGCCAGTCCGAGCGCCATGGTGGCGTGGCCTTGGTCGCGTCCGCTCTCCTGCATCTGTCCGAGCTTGCCGTAGGGGCCGCGCGGGTCGTCGGCGACGGCGGTCACGAGGTAGCCGAGAAACTCGTTCAGGCCGTCGCCGTAGATGGTTTCTCCGGGCGTTGCCTTCCACGTGTTGGTCTGGTCGTACTTCATGTAGGAGATGCCTTGGTTGTAGAGGAAGACGTCGTCGCAGAGCACGCCGATGCTGATGAGGCACAGCGCGTTGCACAAGCCCCAGTTGCTCCAGTAGTGTCCGGGCGCCTTCCACCACTTGCTGGAGTTCTCCCAGGTGCCGTTGCGCCCGCGGAGGAATCCGATGGTGGGCGGATACCACACGTCGAGCATCCAGCGCTTGAAGGCCTCGAAGTCGGCGGCAGCCCATCCCTCGTAGTCGCGCATGAGCTCGGCGGCCTGCGCAAACTGATAGCCGTAGAGGCCGGAGGCGAGGGCATAGTTCGAGTCGCCGGTCACGCGCTTGTTCGTCTTTGCCCATGCGTTGAGGATGCGCACGGCGGCCTTGGCGTTCGCGTCCGTTCCGGCGATTTTCCACCGCAGGGCGTTTTGATAGGCCATGGTGGCGCCACGGGCCGCATTGATGTAGTTCTCGCCGGAGCCTCCGCCGCGCACGATGGTCTCGACGGGATAGGTCTGGATGCCCGCCTGGGAGTATTCGGCGGCGAGGAGCACGTTCCAGGCCTGTGTGACGGTGGGGTTGCCGTCCTTCAACTGCTGCTTGATGCGGTCGAAGTCGGCTTGCGTGTGCAGGCCGCCGGGATGGCGGAATCCGCGGTCGACGGGCTGTGCGGCGGCGCAGAGCGCGAAGAGGGAGAGCGCGGTGATGATGAGTTGTTTTTTCATGATGAAAGGTAGTTGATTGAAGTATGCTGAAAAGAGATTTGTGCTGGGAGAATGCGGAAGCGCCATTCGTTGTGGATGGCGGCTGCGGGCGTCGTGGAAAACGACTGCGTTCGTTTTTCTTTTCGGGTGCGTTCGTTTTCCATTTCGACTGCGTTCGTTTTTCTTTTCGAGTGCGTTCGTCCCGACGTGCCGATGTCGTCCGCCGTGGCGGAGTGTAGCGGGGCAGTTGTGGCAAAGTTCGGAATTTTTCTTGTGATGGCAGGTGTTTCCGATGCAGAAAGTGTGTCTGCAATGTTTCAGAGGTGGGTCGCAAATGTTTCAGAAGGGCGAAGGGAGACGGAAAATGCCGCCGGGTTTGCGATGAAACCGGGCGGCATGTGGGGGCTGAATCTTCGATGAAATCGTGATGCAGGTGGAAAATTCTTCGATGAAATGGACTATTTCGCGTCAGTTGTAGAAGTTCCACGAGATGCCGAAGCGCAGGCCTTTGGGGTTCATGGGGTAGTGGGGCGCCCAGAAGGAGCGGCCTTCCGACTGGTTGATGTGGTAGTAGGCCACATAGAAGCGGGTGCGCTTGAGATGGAAGTTGGCATAGGCGCTGATGAGCGGATAGCCTCCGATCTCCATGCGGTTGGCGGCGTTCTGCAGATGGAAGAGCCCCGTGGCGGGCGAATAGTCCTCGGCGTGGTATTTGGTGAAGAAGGTGAGGTCGGCGCCAATCTGGCAGCTGAGCACGCGGGCCAGTCGGAAGTCGAGGTAGAGGTTGTGGTAGAGGTTGAGCTTGGGCAGCGGCAGGATGTCTTGCTGGCTGCTCTGCTGGTAGGTGATTTCGTTGTTGAGGTGCACCGGACCCAGCTGGAAGTCCTGCTTGAGCGTCGCCGAGATCACCTGGATGTTCTTGTCGTACTGATGCGAGGTGATGAGGTGGGTGTAGCCGGTGACGGCTCCTGCGGCGTTGGTGATGGCGGTGCCTTCGTCGGACAGATAGGCGTAGCCCTTGTGGTTGGCCAGAGCGACGCTGAGCTCGGTGCGCGTGTGGGGGATGGTGAGCGTGGCGGAGAGCTGGGAGATGTCCTCGGGGCTGTTCTCGCGGTCCCACCACGCGTATTTGGAGTGGTAGGTGTCGTAGTAGGTGCTGGGGCACGCGTGGCTGAGACGGGCGCTGAGGGCGAGCGTGGCGGTGTCGCCGAGGACGGGCACGTTGAGCTCGGCGGTGGCGTCGGCCGACCATTCGCCTGCGTCGTCGCCGCCGATGACGTATTCTCCGTTGACGGTGTAGTTGATCCAGTTGCCCTGCGTGCGGATGATTTCACCGCCGAGGAGGATGTTGTTGAGCTTGAATCGGGTGCGTGTGAGGGTTCCGGCCGACCCGTCGGCGGTGGCCACGGAGTCGGGCATGTCGTAGGAGCGGTGCCAGAATCCGATGTAGGCGCTGAGTCCGGCGACGGCGTATTTGTTGAATCCCTCGCGCAAGGAGAGGCCGACATTGTTCCTCATCTCGAAGAGGCGGTCGCGCACCTGGGCCGAGTCGCCCGGCATGTACTGGCGGGCATAGAAGGTTCCGACGGGGTTTTCGTAGGAACGGAAGTTGCGGCGTGTGCTGCGGATCTGCATCCGATGGAAGACGCTGGTGACGGGCACGAAGCGGTCGTGGGCGCCGCGGATGCTGTCGGAGTCGGCGCGCACGAAGCCGATGTGGTAGCGGTGGTTCAGGTCGATGAAGTCGCTTTCCTGCCGGTTCCACGTCTTCGTGAGCCGGGTGGGGATGTCGTGCGCACGGTAGCTGCGGTCGAGCGACTCGGGATTGGTGATATAGGCGTCGTCGCTGATGCCTCCGTTCTCGCTTAGTTTCATGAAGTTGTGCGTGTAGCGGAAATGGAGGTCGTAGCGGTCGCCCGTGTAGGAGGCGAATCCGGTGCCGTTCATGAACGACGTCGACTGGTGGTCGTAGTAGCCTTTGCCGTAGAGGTAGTGGAAGATGCCGCCGAAGTTGAAGCGCGAGCCGATGTTGTTGGTGAAGAGCGCGCGGAAGTTGTCGTCGCCGTTCTCGCGGTCGCCCGCCCAGTGGTAGGTGAGATTCATGTACGGCGACTTCGTGTTGTAGAAGCGGAAGGTCTCGATCGGCGTGTTGAACATGTCGAACGGAGAAAGGAAGATGTATTCCTCGGTGCTGCGCTCGAAGAAGAGGCGCGAAAGCCGGGGAGAGCCGGCGTTCGACAAGGTGTTGTAGTGGCCGGTGGGTCCTTCGTTGTGGTCGAGGTTCTGGAAGTTGTGGCGGAGCGTGTCGACATCGACCTCAGTGCGCGTTCCGAACACGGGATGTATCGTCCAGGAACGGACATCGACGGGGACAAATAGCTTGGGCTTCTTCTCGTCGGCGTCGATCGTGTCGCCCTGCAGCATATCTTGGTCGGTGTTCGACTCCAGCTCGCCGATGATGCGCTGGGCAGAGAGGCGTGCGTGTCCGAACGTGAGGGCTGCTATGAGGAGCGCCAGACGCAGTGTCAGGCGTGAGAAGGCGGGAAGGAGAGAGGAAAGATGGTGCATGTTGGAAGTTTGCAGGGCCACGGACGGCACGAGTTCGTCGCGTCGTGGGTTCATGCAAAGAAGCGGATGATGTATTCGATGATTTTGAGCAGGAGCGCGCCGAAGCCTAAGCTGAAGAAGAGGGTGCGCTGCTCGGGCATGGCAAAGTAGATGATGACAGCCGCCACGAAGCCAATCAGGAAGAGCATGTTGAGCAGCGTGCGGACGGCGGTGAGGTCGCGGGTGCGACGCTGAGGGCGGTGCCAGCGGCTTTTTCCCTTGCTTTTGGCGACGGATTCGGCGATGATTTTATCAATTTCGTCTGCGTTCATAGAAGTTGGCTGTTGGGTTTGGAGTGTGGTGTGGGCAGCGGATGGATGTGGTCTGGGCGCTTTGCTGCTGCCGGCTGGCTGTCTTGCCGCTGCCATTTGGCTGTCTTGCCGCTGTGGTGCGGCTGTCTTGCCGCTGCCATTTGGCTGTCTTGCTGCTGTGGTGCGGCTGTCTTGCTGCTGCCGTCTGTAAACAAAAGAATCACGGCCACGGCGCATCGAGTGTGCGTCATGGCTGTGATCATGGTATCGTGTGTCGCCGGAGCGGCTGATTATTGCTTCGCAGCCGCCTCGATCTCGCTGAAGATTTCTGCTGCGAAGTCGACGGTCTTGACGCGGAAACGGGCGCTATTGCGATAGAGCTCGCCCTTCTTCGAGATGGCTTCCTTGTCGGTGATCCAGTCTTCGGCAGGAATCCGCGTCGGCTGCTCGGTGAGCTGGTAGGTGTAGACGATATTGCTGATGGAAGTCTTGACCTGCGAGCCGCTGACGTTGATTCTCAACACATACTCAATGATGGTGTAGTCCTTGGCGAGCGTCTTGTTCGTGAACACCATTTCCTCGTTGCCTCTGCAGACCAGGATTCCTTTCTCGGGCTCGTACTCGAGCAGCGATGCGTATGCCGTGTTCTTGAAGTAATCGGCGTCGGTCCAGCTGCCTTTTTCCGTCGAGGCTGCGAATCGGAGGGAGGCCCACTGCGCGATGCCGCGTACGATGTCGCTGCTGGAGCGTCCTTCTGCGCTGAACGTGTGGTCGAACTGCACCTTTCCGTCCACTTCGGGGACGGCGCCCTGGAGGTAGTGGGTGCTCTCCTGACGGCCCTGGAAGAACTTCTTGGTGAATATCTGCGCGTCGGCTGACGTTGCTGACAATGCGATGGCAGCGATGGCCAGCAGTGTATTGAAAATGCGTTTCATATCTATAAGGCGTTTGTTATTTGGCGCGATGTCGTTTGCTGTTTGGCGCGATGTCGTTTGCTATGTAGCGCGAAATCGTTTGTTATTTGGCGCGATGTCGTTTGCGATGTTGCGCGGGCAATTTTGGCTGGCGCTGCATCCGGTGTTTGTTGGCAGCGCGGTCGAAGGTGTTGGATCGCACGGGCAAAGTTAAGAAAAAGAAATGATTGCGCGAAGTATTTGCGCTATTTTTCTTTGCGGTCCGCGCTGGCAGTCTGTCTTGCGCGCATCTGTCTACTTATCAGGATGCATCCACTTTCTTTTCAGCAGGCAACCACTTTATACTCGGCGTGCGCCTGTTTTCTGTTTTGCGAGCGTCGAATTTTTATTCAGCGTGCATCAGTTTTCTTCTGAGCGTGCGTCTGTTTTCTTCTCGACGTGCGTTTACATTCTTTTCAGCGTGCGTCGGCGTCAGGGTCGATTGGCTCGGATGCTGAATTGTACGGGCGTGCTGGGTTGTCCGAGTCCGCCCATCTGGTTGGCGCATCGTATGCTGAAGAGGGAGCCCTCGGTCGTTCCGGCCGGCACTTGGTAGCTGGCCGATGTGGTGAATCCGACAATCTTGCGGTCGCGGACGACGGCATAGCAGCCGGCTTCGGGCGTGTCCTGCCAGGTGATGGTGCGTCCCTGGATGGTGAGCTCTGGGGCCGGCACTTGGTCGCTCTTCCATCTGGGTTCCCAGCCGGCGAAGACCTGCTGTACGTCCATGGCGTCCACTTGCTCCGGTGTCAGCACCGTGCCGTTGCGATGGGCGGTGTCGATGAGCTCGAAGGTGGCGTTCAAACTTTCAAATTCTGCCAGTTGCAAGGGCTGGATGCTGGCGTTGCGCTCCCATCCCTGGCTGGCCGGCATGATGTTCATGCACGTGGAGATGAAGGCGACGCGCGGTTTTCCGGCTGCCGGGCGGCCGAGCAGATAGCGTCCGGCCTGATGTTCGGGACCGTTGATGTAGCAGCTGGTGAAGTAGTATCCTGCGCGGTTGTTGTCGTTGGCCTGCATGGTGGGCGCGCAGATGATGTCGGTGTTCGAGGCGTCGCCGCGGTTGGCGAGGGTGATGTCGCAGTGGTTGAAGAAGACGGTGCCGCCTCCGTGGATGAAGTCGCGTGTACCGCTGATGCGGCAGTCCTCCAGGTAGGTGGTTCCGCCGTCGTTGGTCACGTAGGTATTCTGTGTGCCGAGCAGCGACACTTGCTTGAGCACGTTGCCTTTGCAGTTGGTTTCTCGCAGGGCTACGGCTGCGTTGGCGTAGAGGCGGGCGTCGTTTCTGAAGTTGGACCACAGCTCGATGTCCTGTATGTAGGTGGAGTCGGCGCCGCTGAGCCAGAGCGTGGGCGTGATGTCGATTCCTTCCTGCTGTGGGCAGTTCTCCACCTGCGTGTTCTGCATCCACTCGCCGATGATGGAGGTGTTGGGGGCGGTGAGCTTAAGCGGGGCTGCGTTGTGGAGGCGGTAGTGGCTCGACATGACGAAGATGCGGAAGCGCCGTGTCTTGTCGGGTCGGTTGTTGGCGGCCTGGATGGCTGCGTTGAAGGTGCCTTGGGTCGGCACGATGAAGTCGTAGTTCCACTTCTGTGCGGTGGCGCTGGTGGCGCTGGCCAGCAGCGTGGAGGCTATGAGGGTATGGAGTCGTGACATGCTTGTGGGTGTGGAGTGGGCCTGCTGGTTCAGTGGGCCTGACTGGCGATCGTGTCGAGCACGACGGTGATGGTGGAATCGTTTTCGACGGGCTGTGGCTGCTTTCCTTGTGCCGTGAAGGCGTAGTAGAGCATGCCGGCCACGAGGCCGATGACGAGGATGCCGAGCACGAGCGTGCCGAGCATCATGGAGCGGTTGAATTTTTGTGCGCGGTTCATGTCGGTGCGGTTTTACGTCGGCGTGTCAGTTGGAGGCGATGCTTGCCGTGGCCGCGGCGGGTGTGAGGATGGCGCGGTAGCGGTCGGTGTCGGCGAGCAGTTGGAGGGCCTCCTTGAGGTCGGTGTCGTCCTTCAGTCCTTCTTCCACGCTGCCTCGCTGGAAGTAGTATCGCTTCACGACTTCCTGCGCCATGATGGAGCGGATGTCCTTGTCGTTGCGCTTGAAGTCGCGCTCGAGGTTGTGTGTGAGCTTGGCCTCGAGGGCGTCGAACTCCGGTTTGGCGTCGTCGTAGTAGCCTTCGAACTTCGCCATTCTCTTCAGGTCGTCGAGCCGTTTCTCGCTCTGGCGGTCGTAGGTGAATCCGCTTTCCTGCGCCTGCTTGAGCAGGTCGGCCACGTCTTGGTCGGTGATGCGGAAGTCGCTGACGGGCGGCAGCGTGGGGTGGGCGGCTGCGTATTGCGTGCCCCAGTCGACGAGGGCGTCGTCGTTGGCGAGGTAGGCCACGATGTTGGCGATGGTGTCGTGCTTCACCTCCACGTCGGGGATGATGCCGGTGGCGTCGGTCACTTCGCGTCCGGCTGCCGTGCGGAACTTATGTGCGAGGCTGTCGGGCACGCGTCCGTCGCCGCCCGTCTCGCGCCGGCGCTTGTAGTCGACGGCCTGGATGCAGCGTCCGGAGGGGATGTAGTATTTCGAGGTCGTCAGTTTGAGGCTGCCGTTGTAGGGCAGTTCGCGTGGCGACTGCACGAGTCCTTTGCCGAAGGTGCGCGAGCCGACCACGACGGCGCGGTCGAGGTCCTGCAGCGAGCCGCTCAGGATTTCGGCGGCCGATGCCGTGTTGGCGTTGACGAGCACGCAGATGGGCGACGTGAGGTCGAGCGGTTCGTTCTGCGTGGCGTACGACGAGTTGGCGGCCGTCACCTTTCCTTTCGTCTCGACGATGGTCAGTCCTTTCGGCACGAAGAGGTTGACGATGTTCACGGCCTCCGACAGCAGTCCGCCGCCGTTGCCGCGCAGGTCGATGATGAAGGAGCGCGCGCCTTTGTCCTTCAGCGCGATGAGCGCCTTGCGCACTTCCGCCGAGCAGTTCTCGGTGAACTGTGTGAGGGCGATGTAGCCCACGTCGCCGCTCACCATCCCCGCATAGGGAATCGGGTCTATCTTGATGTTGCGCCGGGTGATTTTGATGGCGCGGGTCTTTTTCTCGCCTGGGCGCTGGATGGTCAGCAGGAAGGTGGTGCCGGGTTCGCCGCGCAGCAGCTCGCTCACCTCGCCCGTGTTCTTCCCCTTGAGGTCGATGTCGTCGATGCGCTTGAGCACGTCGCCCACCTTGAGGCCTACTTCGGCGGCCGGCATTCCCTCGTAGGGCTCGCCGATGATGACCGTGCTGTCCTTGCGCATGC
The DNA here is from genome assembly GCA_002305265.1 of Prevotellaceae bacterium UBA1391. Taxonomy (GTDB): domain Bacteria; phylum Bacteroidota; class Bacteroidia; order Bacteroidales; family Bacteroidaceae; genus UBA3839. Next base: position 10,339 of record DBQP01000006.1, read on the forward strand.
GGATGGTGGAGCCGATGCCGCCATACTTGCCGGTCGTGAGCAGTTTGAGGTCGCCCATGTCCTCCGCCGGATAGTATTCCGTGTAGGGGTCGAGCGACTGGAGCATGGCGTCGATGCCCGTCTGGATCAGTTGCTCGGCGTCGAGCGTGTCGACGTAGAGGAGGTCGAGATAGCGGTAGAGCGAATTGAAGATCTCCAGGTTCTTGGCCACGCTGAAGCCGTGGTCCGTTGCTGTGTTCTGCTTGTTCGCGTCTTTCGTCTGCGCCTGGGCCGAGAGGGCCATGAGGAGCGAGCAGACGAGGGTGAGGGTTTTTCTCATATCGGATGCTGCTGTTTTTCGGTGGGGGAGCGCGTGCGCGTTTGTGCGGCGCGCATACAAGATGCAAAGATACGATATTTCACTGGAACGCGTCTACGTTTTCGGCGGAAAAGTTGCGTGCGCCGGCAAGAATGCGCCGCGTGCCTTGGGCCCTGCTGCTGCGTCTGGCCAGCTGCGGCGGGGCGCCGCGCTGTGGGCGGCCGTTCGGGGCGGAGTGGGTGGGAAGGCCTTCGTGCACGTTTGCGAAGGCCTTCTCTTTTCGATACGAAGGCCTTCGTGTGGAGAAACGGTCAAAGTAGCTTCGCATTTCGAGCGCAGTCGTTTTGCATTTCGAGCGCAGTCGTTTCGGATAACGAGCGCAGTCGTTTCGTCCTGTGCCTGCTGCTGTGGTGTGCTTGGGCGGCCGCCGCGGCGGGAAAATGCCGATGAAACCGGTGTTTTCGGTGGCGATGCACCGCTGTCGGTTGGTGCGAAATCTTCGATGAAATCGGCTTTTCGGTCTTATCGGCATGCTCGGCTTCGCTGGAGTGGAAGGGGAAAATGTATCGATGAAATGGCTTTTTTGCTGGAGACTGCTTGTGTTTTCTCGATGGAATGGGCGGGCGGGGGCATGATGGAGAGGCCGTGGCTGTGCGGGCAGCGGGGCGTCCGTCGGTGTTTTGCGTTGGCGGGGGCAGACGGGGAGGCGATGCTTTTTCGCATGCGTGCGCGAAATTTTCGTGGACGATGCGCGGTGGTTGCGCCGATAATGCTTATCTTTGTCGATGATAGTTCGGCCGTTCCGGTCTGGGGCTGCTGCCCGCAGGTGGGCCGGAGGGGCTGGACGATGGTGAAACGGCAAAACGCTTGGAGAATATGCGCAATCTGACAGAACTGGAAATCGCCCGGCTGGAAGAGCAGGGTTGCCGCGCGGACGACTGGACGCGCGTGGTGGTCGACGAGGACTTGTTCCTCACCGACCGTGTGCGTGGTGTGACGTTTGTGGGCGATGTGGCCATCGGCGGCCTCACGGGCTCGGTGGAGGTGGAGGAGGGCTTCGTTCGGCCTTGCGGCCTGCGCAATGTGCTGCTGCGCAACGTGAGCGTGGCGGAGGACTGTCTGATAGAGAACGTGAGCGGATACATCTCCAACTACGACATCGGCAGCGGCTGCTACGTGAGCGGCGTGGGCATGATGACGACGCTCAGTGCGCCCTCGTTTGGCTGCGGACAGGTGATTCCCGTGCTCAACGAGGCGGGCGAGGGCAACGTCGTGCTGCACGAGCGGCTGACGTCGCAGCAGGCCGCCCTGATGGTGGAGCACCCGGAGGTGCTGCACATGGTGGAGCGGGAGCTGTCGAGGCAGGCCCGCAGCGACCACGGGTCGGTGGGCGAGCGCTGCCGCATCGTGGGCGTGCGCGAGCTGGTCGACGTGCGCGTGGGCGACGGAGCGGAGCTGCAGGGCTGCAGCCGCTTGTCGGACAGCACGATCCTGAGCACGGACGACGCCCCGACGCTGGTGGGCCCCGACGTGATCATGAACGGCTCGGTGGTGGCGGCAGGAGCCGTCGTGACCGACGGCGCGAAGGTGAGCGAGTGCTTCGTGGGCGAGAGCTGCCACGTGGGCCGCGGCTTCTGTGCCGAGCACACGTTGTTCTTCTCCAACTCGTGGATGGACAGCGGCGAGGCCTGCGCCAGCTTCTGCGGGCCCTTCTCGACGAGCCACCACAAGAGCACGCTGCTCATCGGCGGACAATTCAGCTTCTACAATGCGGGCAGCGGGACGAACCAGAGCAACCACGCCTACAAGATGGGCGCCCTCCACTACGGCTACCTGCAGCGCGGCTCGAAGACCGCCAGCGGCAGCCACATCCTGTGGCCGGCCGACTTCGGCGCCTTCTCCATGGTGATGGGGAAGGTGCAGACGCATCCCAGGCTGCGCCACCTGCCTTTCTCCTACGTGATCGCCATGGGCGAGGGCACGGTGGTCGTGCCCGGCATCAGCCTGCGCAGCGCCGGCACGTGGCGCGACGTGCACAAGTGGCCGCGGCGCGACATGCGTCCGCACAGCGCGCGGCGCGACCTCGTGAACATGGCTTTCCCCAATCCCTACATCGTTCAGCAGGTGCTCGAGGGAAAGCGTTTCCTGGAGAACCTGCTGGCCACGAACGGCGGCGACGTCTTCCAGTGTGACGGCTACAGCATCCGCCGCGTGGCGGCCGTGCGCGGCGTGGAATACTACGACATGGCCATCCGCCTCTTCGTGCGCGAGGTGCTCAATACGAGTTTCGAGGACGAGGGCGAGATGGGCGCAGACGAGTGGCTGGACCTCGGCGGCATGCTGGCGCCGAGGCGGGAGATCCAGCGCCTTGTGGACGACGTGGCGGGCGGCAGCGTCGACACCATCGACGAGCTGGAGCTCGTGCTGCAGCAGATTCACGAGAGCTATGGCCCGTCGGCCGCGGCCTACGCCCGCATGCTCTACCAGCAGCTGGGCGGCTCGATCTTCTTCGACCAGGACTACTGGCTGCGCGAGGCGGAGGACGCCTACGAGCGCTGGAAGCACATGGTGAGGCTCGACGCCGAGCGCGAATACGACCTGGGCGACGTGGACGAGGCGACGCTGCGCGACTTCATCGACAAGGTGGAATGAGCACCCGGCGCCACGCATACCCCATAGACATCGAACATTCAACATTCAATCAACCCACATGAAGAAAACGATCCTTTCGATCCTGTTCCTCTGCGCCGCCTGCTGGGCCATGGCGCAGACGGGCAGAGCGTACAGAACCGTGCCCGGCGATCCGCTGAAGGCACGCATCTACCAACTCGACAATGGCCTGACCGTCTATCTTTCCGACAACAAAAAGGAGCCGCGCATCCAGACCTACATCGCCGTGAGGGCGGGCGGGAAGAACGATCCGGCCGAGACGACGGGACTCGCGCACTACCTTGAGCACATCATGTTCAAGGGCACGCAGCATTTCGGCACCAGCAACTTCGAGGCGGAGCGGCCCAAGCTCGACAGCATCCGCACGCTCTACGAGGTGTATCGCCAGACCACCGACCCCGAGCAGCGGCGCCAGATCTACCACCGCATCGACTCCATCTCCTATCTCGGAAGCACCATCGCCATCGCCAACGAGTATGACAAGCTGATGGCGACCATCGGCGCCGACGGCACGAACGCGTACACGTCGAACGACGTGACCTGCTACACGGAGGACATTCCTTCCAACGAGCTGGAGAACTGGGCGGCGGTGCAGAGCGACCGATTCCAGCACATGGTGGTGCGCGGCTTCCACACGGAGCTCGAAGCGGTGTACGAGGAGTACAACCGTTCGCTCACGAGCGACTCGCGCAAGCTCTTCTTCAAGATGGACCAGCTGCTGATGCCGCATCATCCGTATGGCAAGCAGACGGTGCTCGGCACGCAGGATCACCTGAAGAATCCGTCGATCGTGAACATCGAGAACTTCTTCCACAAATACTATGTGCCCAACAACGTGGCCATCTGCATGAGCGGCGACCTCGACTTCGACAAGACCATCGACATCATCGAGCGCTACTTTGGACAGTGGAAGAACAACGGTCCCGCGCCGGCGGTGGAGACCTGGCCGGGCGAAGCGCCCGTGACGTCGCCGATTGTGGCCGAGGTGACGGGTCTGGAGGCGCCGATGGTGGCCCTCGGCTGGCGCTTCCCGGGCATCAACGACCCCTCGCGTCCTTATCTGCAGATCATCCAGGAACTGATCCAGAACGGCAAGGCTGGCTTGTTCGACCTGAACATCCTGCAGCAGCAGAAGGCGCTCACGGCGCAAGCTTTCCTCTACGACCGCACGGATTATTCGGTGCTGTATGCGCTCGGCATGGCGAAGGAAGGACAGACGCTCGACGAGGTGCGGGCGCTGATGCTGGCAGAAATTGAGAAAATCGGCCGCGGCGAGTTCGACGCGTCGCTGCTCGAGGCCATCGTCAACAACCTGAAACTGTCGGAAATGCGTGGGCTTGAGAGCAACGAGAGCCGCGCCGACAAGTTTGTGGGTGCGTTCGTCAACCGCATCGACTGGGCGGACGAGGTGGCCTACATCGACCGTCTGTCGGCGCTGACCAAGCAGCAGGTGGTCGACTTCGCGCGCCAGTTCCTGACCACGAGCAACTATGCCTGCGTCTACAAGCGGCAGGGTGAGGACACCAGCGAGAAGAAAATCGACAAGCCGGCCATCTCGCCCATCGAGATGAACCGCGACAAGACGAGCGACTTCGTGCGCCAAGTGGCTGCCCACAAGCCGGCGCCCATCCAGCCGGTCTTCGTCGACTTCGACAAGGACGTGCTGACGCAGACGCTCAAGAACGGCAATGAATACTACTACAAGCGCAACACGACGAACGGACGCTTCGACCTGGCCATCCGCATCGAGCGGGGCAACAAGGCCGACAACCTGCTCGGCGTGGCGGCCGACTACCTGGCGTATCTCGGCACGAAGCGCCTGTCGGCCGAGCAACTGATGTCGGAGCTCTACCGCCTGGCCTGCAGCGCCAGCGTGAGCACAAGCGACGAGAGCACGACGCTGCGCGTGAGCGGACTGGCCGAGAACGAGCGCGAGGCCGTGCGGCTGCTGGTCGACTGGCTCGACAACGCGCAGCCGAAAGCGGGTGTCTACGAGGCGCTCGTGGACGATATTCTCAAAGGACGCGAACTGGACAAGAGCAACGAGCAGGCTTGCTACGCCCGCCTGCAGGCCTATGCGCTCTATGGCCCGCACAACTCCCTGACGAACATCCCGTCGGCCGACGCGCTCAAGGCTGTCGACCCGCAGGCCCTGCTCGCCAAGTTGCGCGACCTGAAGAACCACCACACGACGATCTTCTACTACGGCCCGTCGGCTGCCGACGAGGCGCTGGCCCTGGTCAACAAATACTACAAGCAGCCGAAGCAGACGCTGCCCGCTCCGGCCGACAACTACTTCGAGCTGCAGAACACGCCGGAGAGCGTCGTCTATCTCGCGCCCTACGAGTCGAAGGCCATCCGCATGGGCTCGGCCAGCGTCAACGGCGAGGTGCTCAATGCGGAGCTGGTGCCTGCGGTGCGCCTGTTCAACGAGTATTTCGGCGGCGGCATGAACACCATCGTCTTCCAGGAGCTGCGTGAGGCGCGCGGACTGGCCTACCAGGCTTCGGCCAGCTACGGCGTGCCGTCGCGCAAGGGCGGCAAGACCTCGTTCAGCACGTTCATCATCTCGCAGAACGACAAGATGGGCGACTGCCTCGATGTCTTCCACAACATCATCGAGCAGATGCCGGCCTCCGACACGGCATTCCCCATCTCGAAGGAGTCGCTCGTGAAGAGCATCGCCACACAGCGCGTGGAGGACGGTCGTGTGGCCGCCTATGTGTTCGACCTGCGCCGTCGCGGCTACGACCACGACTGGGCGTCGGACATCTACCGCGAGGCCAGCCGGCTGACGCTGGCCGATGTGCAGCGCTTTGCCCGCGAGCACGTGAGCGGACGCACCTACAGCTACTTCATCCTGGGCGACGCTTCGCAACTCGACCAGAAAAAGCTTGAATCCATCGGAAGAATCCAGCGTCTTTCGCTCGAAGACATCTTCGGCTATTGACGCGCGGGCGCCGTACGTGCGCCGCTGGCGGGTCGGAGGCGGAAAATGCCGGTTTCATCGGCAGATTCCGCTTCCTTCCCTCCGAATTCATCGAAGAAATACATTGACGACTATGCCACGATTTGAACGCGACGAGCACGGCGACGAATTGCGCCGCGAGGAGCTCCTCCGGATCATCCAGCACTCGCTGACGGAACTTTCTCTGCCCGAGCTGGAGGCGCTCTACTACGACATGATCACGAAAGACTACGTGCGTTGAGGCTTCGGCCCCTGCGCGCATGGCATGAAAAACGGAACTGCGAAAATCTGAAATCGCAGTTCCGTTTTCTGATTTTCGCAGTTCCGCTGTGGAGGTCGTCGTGCGCAGCTGCCGGAGGGCGCTGCCGGAGTGGGGCGGCGAGGAGGGCGGTGTCGGGCCGCTCAGCCTTCCTGCTCGAACTCCTTGATCTGCTGCTCAAGGTCGCTGAGCGTGCGGTTGTAGTGGCGCATGTAGCGGATGCCGAGGAGGATTCCGGCCAGGGCGCCGACGATGCCGCCGATGCCTGCGGGCGTGGGGTTGAAGGATGCCATCGGGAAGAGCGTCTCGACGTAGAACCAGATGAGCCATGCGGCACAGAGGGGCCAGCGCGTGTACTTGACCATACGGTCGAGCCGGCGCTTGCGCAGGATGCGTCCGGCCACGCTTCGGAGGTCGTCGGAGAGGAAGCTGCGCGTCTTGAGGATGTTGCGGCTCTTCCAGAGGAGGGCAACGGTGAGGAGGAAATAGACGATGGAGAAGATGATGAAGGCGGTGGAGAGGCCTGCAATGCCGGCGAAGAGCCAGATGCAGAAGGGGATGGCGATGATGCCGATGATGAGCCATTGCTTCTCGGAGCGTTCGATCCAATCGTACTGTCCGCTCATGGCGCGGCGTAGCAGTTGCTCGTTGACAATCGACTGCTTGTCGAGCTTGTCGTGGAGCAGGGACATCTGGCGGCGCATGTCGTCGAGTTCGGGCGACGTGTCGGCGGGAGACTGTGTGTGGGAGGTAGGATTCGTATTCATGACGTCTGTGGGGTGGGTTAATGGTTCGACATGTTTTTGAGCGCTTCCTTGATGCGGTAGAGACGCACAGAGACATTCTTGGCAGTGATGCCCATCACCATTCCGATCTCGTCGTAGCTCATGTTCTCGAGCCAGAGCATGATGATGGCGCGGTCGTAGGGGCCGAGCAGCGAGATGCGGTCGTAGAGTTTCTTCACCTGCTGCGTGTCGGCATCTTGGTCGTTGAAGAGGTCGAAGTCGAGCTCCAGCTCGCAGTGGCGGGCGCGCTGGCGACGCTGTTTGCGGTCGGAGGAGATGCAGGTGTTGAGCGCTACGCGGTAGATCCAGGTGCGCAGGCCGCTGTCGGCGCGGAAGGAGGGGAAGCCTTTCCAGAGGTTGATGAGCACTTCCTGGAAGAGGTCGGCCACTTCGTCGCTGTCCTTGGAGAACATGTAGCAGACGGTGTAGATGGTGCTTTTGTGCGCCTTGACGATGCGCTCGAATTCGCGTTGCTGGGTGTCCATAGGGTGATCTCTGGTTTTTTTGAGCGTTTCTGCTCCTTAGACGTCGGCAGGTGATGGAAAACTACACGCCCGTGAAAAATTTTTTTTCGGGGCATGCGACAAAGTTACGAAAAATCCGGCATCTGCCGGAGGCGTGGCGGGGAAAAACGCCGTGGGCAGCGACGTCGGCATGGCGTGGGCGGAAGGGGAGGCGCGGGTTGCCGGGCCAATGGGGCTGGGGCGCAGGGCCGGCGGTGCGGGTGAAAAGTTTGGCTTTTGTGGATTTCTCGGCAGGGAATGGTGGAAATGACGCGAAGATTATGTAAATTTGCATTCCCACACGCCACAGGCTGCGGGTAAGAAATGTGGAAATCATTCAGAGAAGACATGGCAGACGACTTTGACATACACGAAGAGCAGTATCTTTCGTCGAAAGAGAAAGACGTGGAGAATGCGCTCCGCCCCTTGCGGTTCGACGACTTCAGCGGACAGACCAAGGTGGTGGAGAACCTGAGCATTTTCGTCGAGGCTGCGAAATTCCGCGGCGAGCCGCTCGACCACACGCTGTTGCACGGTCCGCCGGGACTGGGCAAGACGACGCTGTCGAACATCATTGCCAACGAGCTGGGCGTGGGCTTCAAGCTGACGAGCGGTCCCGTGCTGGACAAGCCCGGCGACTTGGCCGGCATCTTGACGAGTCTGGAGCCTCGCGACGTGCTGTTCATCGACGAGATTCACCGTCTGTCGCCTGTGGTGGAGGAATATCTCTACTCGGCGATGGAGGACTACCGCATCGACATCATGATCGACAAGGGCCCGTCGGCGCGGAGCATTCAAATCGACCTGAATCCGTTTACGCTGGTCGGTGCCACCACGCGCAGCGGCCTGCTGACGGCTCCGCTGCGTGCCCGCTTCGGCATCAACCTCCATCTGGAATACTACGACGCGCCTGTGCTGCAGCGCATCATCCTGCGCAGCGCCAGTTTGCTGGGCGTGCCGTGCGACAAGGAGGCGGCGGCGGAAATCGCCGGACGCAGCCGCGGCACGCCACGAATCGCCAATGCGCTGCTGCGGCGTGTGCGCGACTTCGCACAGGTGAGGGGCACGGGACGCATCGACGTGAAGATTGCGCACATTGCGCTGGAAGCCTTGAACATCGACAAGTTCGGTCTGGACGAAATCGACAACAAAATCCTGACGACCATCATCGACAAGTTCAACGGTGGGCCCGTGGGCATCGGCACGATCGCCACAGCCATCGGCGAGGACGCCGGCACCGTGGAGGAAGTGTACGAGCCGTTCCTGATCAAGGAAGGATTCATCAAGCGGACACCGCGAGGCCGCGAGGTGACCGAACTGGCCTACCGTCATCTGGGAAAAGCAAAGGCCAACGGCTTCGGCATGGCCGACCTGTTCGGATAAGTCGCGGCGCACCGCCAGCCTCCGCTTTCTCCCCATCATTCATCTCCTATTCTCCATCGCATCGTGGCTCATTTGAAATCTCTTGTCAAGGACACCGCCATCTACGGGCTGAGCAGCATCGTCGGACGCTTTCTCAACTATTTGCTCGTGCCGCTCTATACGGCAAAAATCTCCGCACAGAGCGGCGGCTACGGGGCCGTGACGAACCTCTACGCCTATACGGCGCTGATACTCGTGCTGCTGACATTTGGCATGGAGACGACCTTCTTCCGCTTCGCCAACGCGGAGAAAGAGAAGTCCGACACCGTCTTCAGCACGGCCTTCGCTGTCGTCGGTACGCTCTCGCTGGTGTTTCTGGCGCTCGTGCTGGCTTTTTTGCCAGGCGTCTCGTCGATGCTCGGCTATGCGGCCCATCCGGAGTGGGTGTCGATGATGGCCGCGACGGTGGCCTTGGACTCCATTCAGGCTGTCCCCTTCTGCCTGCTGCGTTTTCAGCAACGGCCCATCAAGTTCGCTGCGCTGAAACTGTTGTTCATCCTGATCAACATCGCGCTGAACTGCGTCTACTTCTTCTGGATAGGCAACGACGTGACCTACGTCTTCGGCATCAACCTAATTTGCACGGCGCTCATCACCTTCTTCTTCCTGCCCGAGGTGTTCCGCCTGCGCTGGGCCATCGATTTCGCGCTGCTGCGCCGCATGCTCAGCTATTCGTGGCCGATTCTCGTGCTGGGCATCGCCGGCATTCTCAACCAGACGTTCGACAAGATGGTGTTTCCCATCGTGTTTCCCGGCAGTGCGGAGGAAGGACGCGTCGAGTTGGGCATCTACGGAGCCTGCGTCAAGATTGCCATGATTATGGCGATGATCACGCAGGCCTTTCGATACGCCTACGAGCCCTTTGTCTTCGCGCGCAGCAAAGACCGCGACAGCAAGCAGACGTATGCGATGGCGATGAAATATTTCATCATTTTCACGCTGCTCGCGTTCCTCTGCGTCGTCGGCTATATGGACATTCTGAAGCACATCATCGCTCCAGACTACCGCGAGGGACTGCGCGTCGTGCCCATCGTGATGGCGGCGGAGATGATGATGGGCGTCTACTTCAACCTCTCTTTCTGGTACAAACTGATAGACCGCACGATCTGGGGCGCGTGGTTCTCGCTGGCCGGATGCGCCGTGCTTGTGCTGGTGAACGTGCTGCTCATCCCGCGCTTCGGCTATATGGCTTGCGCCTGGGGCGGCTTTGCAGGTTATGGCACAGCCATGCTGCTGAGCTATTTCGTGGGCCAGCACTACAATCCCATCAGCTATCCGCTGCGCAGCATCGCAGGCTACGTCGCACTGGCCGCGCTGCTCTTTGTCCTGATGACGCTCGTGCCGACGCACTGGAGCTTCGGCCTGCGCTTCGTCGTGAACACCCTGCTCGTGCTGGCATTCGCAGCCCATTTCGTCTACCACGACCTGCGCCGGTTGCTGAAGCGCGCATAGGTGGACCTCGCGCTGCCGTCGGGTCTTCCGCCCGGTGCGCCAGCTCCTCGCCGATGGTTTGCAGAAAGCAGTCTTTCGCTGCGCCACAACCTCCACGTCTCTCCCTCGTTCACACCATCCGCCCGCAATCGGCAAATCTTTTCTCTCGCTGCCAGACATCATCCGACCGCAACCAATCCATCTTTTCTCACGTTTACACAACCATTTCAACCGCAATTGATTTATTTTACCATGAAACATTCCCATTTTCTGCTTGCGCTTTCTGTATCCTGTTCGGCGCTCTTGGCCCGTGCGGACGAAGGCATGTGGTTGATTTCCAATCTCTCGGCGCGCACCGACTCGGTGTGCCATGCCATGGGGCTGGAGCTCACCCACGATGAGATTTTCTCGACGACGGCACCCTCGCTCAGCAATGCCATCGTACAGTTTGGAGGATTCTGCTCCGGGTCTGTCGTCAGTCCCGACGGCCTCGTCTTCACCAACCACCACTGCGGCTTCGGCGCCATTCAGGACCATTCGTCGCTGGAGCACGACTATCTGCGCGATGGCTTCAGCGCAAAGCGGCTGAAAGACGAATTGCCCAACGAGGGCCTTTTTGTCGACTTCCACATCAACACCTATGAAGTGACGGACCGCATACTTTCTGTCGTCCACGAAGGAATGGACGAGCTGCAGCGTGCGACTGCCATGGATTCGGTGGCCATGGCAATCGAAGAGGCCTTGGCCGATCCCGTGCGGAGCATCCATGCCGAGGTCGTGCCCTACTACAAGGGCTCGAAATACTATGTCAGCATCTACCAGCGCTTCAACGACGTCCGGCTCGTCTTTGCTCCGCCACAGTGTCTCGGCAAGCACGGCGGCGACACGGACAACTGGATGTGGCCCCGGCAGACCTGCGACTTCTCCGTCTTCCGCATCTACGCCGACGCGAACAACATGCCCGCCGACTACTCGCCCGCCAACCGGCCCTACCGTCCGGTGCGCTATGCCCACATCTCCGTGCAAGGCTATCAGCCCGGCGACTTCGTCATGACGTTCGGCTATCCCGGCTCCACCGACCGCTATCTGTCGAGCTTCGGCATCGAGAATCTGATGAACACCACCAATGAGCTGCGCTACAACGTGCGCGACGTCAAGCTCGCCATCCTGCGCAAGGCGATGGCCGCCGACGAGGCCATACGCATCATGTATGCCTCGAAGTACGCGCAGAGCTCCAACTACTGGAAGTTCTCCCTCGGACAGAACAAAGCACTGCGCGAACTGAACGTCGTCGACGAGAAGCGGTCGCTCGAGCGCGAGGTCATCGAATGGGCCAAGCAGAAGGCTGCCGCAGCCCCCGCGGGCAGTGCCGAACAGGCCCGCTACCTCAGCTACGTCTCACTGCCCGACTCGCTCCAGAACGCCTACCACGATTCCTTCCGGCGCGTCTATGCCTACAACCTTTGGGTCGAAAGTTTCTACAGCGGCAGCGACATCCTCTCTTTCGTGCTGCGCCAGATGCTGGGCGCCATGCGCGACAGTCAGGAAGACAGCTTCAAGAAGGATGTCGAGAAGGCGTTCAAGGACATCCACGTGCCCACCGACAAGGCCGTATTTGCCGCATTGCTCAAGAATTATGTGGCGAATGTCCCCGACACGACCTTCCTGCCGGAGTTCTGCAAGGACGTCCAGCGAACGCTCGAAGGCGACTATGATGCCTTCGTCAACGTCGTCTACGAGCGTTCCGTCTTCGCCCGCCCCGAGGAAATCATGCAGAAGGAGCACTTCGCCGACGTCATCGACGACCCGATCACCGAGATTGCCATGCAGCTGCTGGGCGTCTTCCGTCCCGTGGTCGACGTGGCAGAGGAGTCGGAACGCCTGCTCGGAGACGCCATCCGCGAGATGAACCATGACAAGGAATACTATCCCGACGCCAACTTCACGCTCCGCATGAGCTTCGGACAGGTCGGAGGCTACAACGACTACGCGTGCTTCACGCCCTCGCAGAGCATCATCGACAAGTTTGAGCAGCAGGGCGACAACCCCGACTATGAACTGACGCCGCCCGTCTACAAGTGGCTCAAGGCCGGCCGCTGGGGCAAGCGCTATGTGGACGCCGCATCTGGCGACCTCCAGCTCTGCTTCCTCACCAACAACGACATCACAGGCGGAAACTCCGGATCAGGCATGTACGATGCGAAAGGCCGGCTCATCGGACTCGCTTTCGACGGCAACTGGGAGGCCATGTCGGGCGACCTCAAGTTCGACGATCGCCTCCAGCGCACGATTGGCGTCGACATCCGCTACGTGCTCTCCGTCATCGACACCTACAGCAAGAACAGCCGAATCCTCAAGGAACTGACGATCGAGAAATAAGGATTTGCCGTCATCACTGCGACGAGAAGCCGCCGGCCGTGCACGAAGCGTGCGCTGCCGGCGGCTTTTCCGTTGCCCTCCAGACGGCACCCGGCCTTCCGCGCTGCGCCTTCCGCGCATCCGCCTTGCTCTCCCTTGCCCTTCAGACAACAAAAAAGCCGCAAATCTTTCGACTTGCGGCTTTCCGCGCTTCAGGATGGGCTTGAACCAACGACCCCATGATTAACAGTCATGTGCTCTAACCAACTGAGCTACTGAAGCAGGTGTTTTCAACGCAGAAAACGCCCGTGGTGGAAGCAGATATCAAAGATATGCGGGCGCCTCTTTGCTGAAAAGCGTTGCAAAGGTAGGGAGTTTTCATGAGACGGCCAAATGTTTGGGCCTAAAATTTCGCCTTTTTCGCCCTTCTCAGGCCCTCATCCGCCGTTGTCCGCTCCCCGCTGCGGGCGGGAAGGCGGAGGCGGATGGGAAAAAAACAAGCGGATGCAGAAGAATACAGCGAAATTTCTTAACTTTGCACGAGTGCTGCGCAGCAACGCGGAAAGCGTCTGCGCGGCCCACTACGTTTATGAAGATATTACTTGTCAATACGTCGGAGCAGACGGGAGGAGCGGCCATCGCAGCCAACCGCCTCATGCGGGCGCTGATGCGGGCCGGAGTGCGTGCGTCGATGCTCGTGCGCGACCGCCAGAGCCGCAAGCTCTCGGTGGCAAATGTGCCGCAGACATGGCGCCTGCCCCTCAAGTTCCTGTGGGAGCGCGTCGTCATTCTCCTCAACAACGGACTGCGCCGGTCCACCATGTGGCTGATGGATATCGCCAACGTCGGCACCGACATCACCCGCATGCCCGAGTTCCGGCAGGCCGATGTGGTCCACCTTCATTGGGTCAACCAAGGCTTTCTCTCGCTCAGCGACCTCGACCGCGTGCTGCGTAGCGGGAAACGTGTCGTGCTCACGATGCACGACATGTGGTATTTCACAGGCGTCTGCCACTACGCCGGCCTCTGCCGCAAGTACGAGACCGAGTGCGCCCGCTGCCCTATGCTGGCCCGCGTGCCCGGCATGGGCGACCTGGCGCGGCGCGTCTTCCGCCGAAAGCTCTCCATCTACGCCCAAAACCCCAACCTCACCTTCGTCGGCTGCTCGCAGTGGATGACCGACCTCTGCGCTGCCAGTGCCATCGGCAGCCGCCATCGCGTCGTGCACATCCCCAACGCCATCGACACCGAAACCTTCTGCCCCACATCCTCCGCGGAGGCACGCCGTCATTTCGGCCTGCCTGAAGACCGCCGGCTCATCCTCTTCGGCGCGCAGCGCATCACCGACGTGCGCAAGGGCTTCGCCTATCTCGAGCAAGCCTGCCACCATCTCCTCGCCGCGGATGCGAGCCTGCAGTCCCGCCTCGGCATCGTCGTCGTCGGAGGCGATTCCGACAAAGTGGCGGGCCGCCTCCCGCTCCCCGTCTACAGCGTCCCCTACATCAGCAAGGAAGACGACATGGTGCGACTCTACAACGCCGTCGACGCCTATGTCACGCCCTCCCTGCAGGACAACCTGCCCAACACCATCATGGAGGCCATGGCCTGCGGAACGCCCTGTGTCGGCTTCCGCGTAGGCGGCATTCCCGAGATGATAGACCACGAGGTCAATGGCTACGTGGCCAATCCGCAGGATGCGGCCGACTTTGCCCGGGGCATCTGCTGGACACTCGCCGACGAGCGCCACCCGGCCCTTGCCGCTGCCGCACGCGCCAAAGCGGAGCGCTGCTACGCCCAGAGCGTCGTGGCCCAGCAATATCGTGCCATCTACGAATCCTAAGCCCCCTCCCATGACCGTTCACGAGCCACTCATCAGCATCATCACCGTCACCTTTCAGGCACAGGCCACCCTCCAGCCCACGCTCGACAGCGTGGCGCGGCAAACCTACACTGCTTTCGAGCACCTGATCATCGACGGTGCCTCCACCGACCGCACCCTCGCCATGGCCGCCGACCATCGCACCGCCATGCAGCGCCGCGGCATCAGCGTCGGCATCTTCTCCGAGCCCGACCGCGGACTCTACGACGCCATGAACAAGGGACTCCACCGGGCCCGCGGCCGCTACGTGGTCTTTCTCAACGCCGGCGACCGCCTGCACGAGCCCCAGACGCTCCAGCGCGTGGCCGACGCCGTGCGCGACAATGCCGACGGCAAGTTGCCCGCAGTGGTCTATGGCGAGACCCACCTCGTCGACGCCGACGGACAATTCATCGCCCCGCGCCGCCTGAAAGCCCCCGAAAAGCTCACGTGGACGTCCTTCCGCCACGGCATGCTCGTCTGCCACCAGTCCTTCTACGCACTCCGCGAGATAGCCCCCGACTACGACTTGCGCTATCGCTTCTCGGCCGACGTCGACTGGTGCATCCGGCTCATGCACCACGCCAAGGAGATGGGGATGCCCAACGTCAACACGCATGCCGTCCTCACCGACTATCTCTCGGAGGGCATGACCACAGCCAACCACCGCGCCTCGCTCTGGGAGCGATTCCGCGTCATGGGCCGCCACTACGGATGGCTCACCACCGCCGCCATGCACGCGTGGTTCCTGCTTCGCCAGCAGGTGCGGAAATAACGGCCAGTCCACACCATCACCAGCGTGCCGCCGCCCGCATCCGCAAGTGCGGCCACGGCCTCCGGACAACATCGGCGCACCGGCAAAACGACACTTCCCCTTCGCCGGCGCCGCAGCAAGAAAAGATATGAATCAGGAAAAACGTACTACCATCATAGGCCACGCCAGCATGCTGCTGGCCTGTGGCTGCTGGGGCCTCATGGCCCCGCTCGGCAAGCATGCCATGACCAACGGCATCTCGGGGCTCGAGATGGTCACCTTCCGCGTGGTCGGCGGCGCCGTATGCTTCTGGCTGGCCTCGCTCTTCGTCCGCCAGGAGAAGGTGCGCCCGAAAGACATGCTGCTGCTCTTCTTCGCCGGCATGCTCGCCATCGTCTTCAACCAGTGCTGCTACACCATCGGACTGAGCCTCACCTCGCCCGTCAACGCCAGCATCATGACCACCACCATGCCCATCATCACCCTCGTGCTCGCAGCCATTTTCCTGCGCGAGCCCGTCACCGGAAAGAAAGTCGTGGGCATCGCGCTCGGCTGCGTCGGCGCCTTCATCCTCATCACCTCCAGCATGCGCGGCAGCGGCACGGCCGTCGAGGGCAACCTCCTGGGCGACCTGCTCTGCATCACCGCCCAATGCTGCTTTGCCGTCTATCTCACCATCTTCAAGCACGTCGTCCAGCGCTACACCGTCATCACCTGCATGAAGTGGATGATCACCTATGCCGCCATCGTCATCATGCCCTTCTCCTATGCCGACGTCGCCTCGATGCCATGGGCCGACATCACGCCGCGCGTCTGGGCCGAAGCCGCGTTCGTGGTCGTCGGCGGCACCTTCCTGGCCTACATCTTCATGATGAAAGGGCAGAAAACCCTCCGCCCCACCGTCGTCTCCATGTACAACTACGTCCAGCCCATCGTCGCCACCGCCGTGAGCGTGGCCCTCGGGCTTGGCACCTTCGGCCTCGGGCAGGGCCTGGCCGTGCTCCTCGTCTTCACCGGCGTCTGGCTCGTCACACAGAGCAAGAGCCGCC
Organism: Prevotellaceae bacterium UBA1391; assembly: GCA_002305265.1. Classification (GTDB taxonomy): domain Bacteria; phylum Bacteroidota; class Bacteroidia; order Bacteroidales; family Bacteroidaceae; genus UBA3839. Next base: position 26,694 of record DBQP01000006.1, read on the forward strand.
GCCAGCTCCGGCAGGAGGAGCGGCAGCGTACGTCGCCCGCCGCCCGTCCGTCTGCCGCACAGAACAGCAACAACGGAACAACGGACGCATGATCCTACATCTCTATTTGAATATGGTTGAAATCAAAGATACGCTCGTCTCGCTCGACATGTTCAGCGAGATGTTCATTTGCGACTATGCTCGCTGCAAGGGCGCCTGCTGCGTCGAGGGCGACGCCGGCGCACCCGTCGAAATCGACGAAGTGGCCGCGCTCGAGGAAGCCGCCGAGGCCGTCTGGGACGAACTCACACCTCAGGCACGGCAGGTCATCGACGAGGAAGGCGTCGTCAGCATCGACCCCGAAGGCACACTCGTCACCAGCATCGTCAACGGCCGCGACTGCGTGTTTGCCGTGCGCGACGCCGACGGCAACACCCTCTGCGCCATCGACCGCGCCTTCCGCGACGGTCGCATCGCCGTGGAGAAACCCCTCTCCTGCGCGCTCTATCCCGCTCGCCTCTCCGAGGTGGGCGGCATGACGGCAGTCAACTACCACCGCTGGGACATCTGCCGCAGCGCCTGCGCCCTCGGGCAGAAAGAAGGCGTGCGCGTCTACCAGTTCCTCAAGGCACCGCTCGTGCGCCGCTTCGGGCAGGAGTGGTGGGACGAGGCCGATCTCGTCTGCGGCGAGTTGCAGAAGCAAGGCTACATCTGAGCCATTTTCGCCCATTTCATCGGTATATTTTCCACGGTCTGGCCGCACTTGCCCCATGCAGCAAGTGCGGTCAGACCGTTTTTCCTTTCCTCCCTTCGCGGCCGGCAGCCGCAGCTCTTTAGCCCGATGCGCGCAATCCTTCTGTCCGCTTCGCTCTTTCTCTCCGCCCGAAGTTCCAGCCTTTCCGTCTGATGCGCGCAATCCTCCCATTCGAAGGGCACATCCTCTCCGTCCGAAGTTCCTGCCGTTCAGTCTGATGCGCGCAATCCTCCCATTCGAAGGGCTCATCCGCTCCGCCCGATGCGCCCAGCCCACTTCTGCACCTACCGCACAATTTTGCGTTCGCCGCGTTGCACGCTCAATGAACGACCCTTTTCCTTTTTCCCACACGAAGGCGTTCGCGTGGCAAAACGAAGGCCTTCGTTTTCCGATACGAAGGCCTTCGTTTGTAGACGGAAGTTTTGAGAGGGAAAGTGGATGCGCAAGTCAAGCCGGAAGCAGGTGCAGGGCTGCGGGGTGAACGTGCATGACGTGCAGGGCGAAGGCACAAGTCATGCAGGTCGCAGGCGCTGTCCCTCCGTGTTCGTCATGCACGATGAAATCGACAAATAAGCCGAAAATCTTCCGATGAAATGGCCCTTTTCTCTCTCGAAACTTAAGACAGGCGCGCAGAAAAGCAGAAAGGATTGCCGTGCGCATGCAGGCAATCCTTTCCCATGTTTCGGCCGGCTCCGTCCGCCGGTGGGCTATTCCACCTCGCCTTCCTCGTCATACTGCTGGAAGAGGAAGTCGTTGTAGGGATATTTCTGTACGTGCATCTCGCGCACCCGGCGGTAGATGAGCTGTTTGAATTCGGCAATATTCGTCTTCTCGCGCGCGGAGATGAAGAAGCAGTCCTCGCCCAGCCGGGCCATCCACGTCTGCATGAGCTCTTCCAGCGTGATGTTCTCCTTCGTGCGCGGCGTCAGGTCGTCCTCGTCCTTGGGCGTGAAGGTGTAGGCGTCGATTTTGTTGAACACGATCATCGTCGGCTTGTCGGCTGCACCGAGGTCAGCCAGGGTCTTCTCTACGACGGCAATCTGCTCCTCAAACTCAGGGTGGGAGATGTCGACGATGTGGATGAGCAGGTCGGCCTCGCGCACCTCGTCGAGCGTCGACTTGAAAGAGTCCACCAAGTCGGTGGGCAGCTTGCGGATGAATCCGACGGTGTCGGAGAGCAGGAAAGGCAGGTTTTCGATGATTACCTTGCGCACGGTCGTGTCGAGCGTAGCAAACAGCTTGTTCTCGGCAAACACGTCGCTCTTCGACAGCAGGTTCATCAGCGTAGATTTGCCCACGTTCGTATAGCCCACCAGCGCCACGCGGATGAGACGGCCGCGGTTGCGCCGCTGGGTCGTCTTCTGCGTGTCGATGTCGGCCAGACGCTGCTTGAGCAAGGCCATGCGGTTGCGGATGATGCGTTGGTCCATCTCGAGCTGCGTCTCACCAGGACCGCGCAGTCCGACCGAACCACCTCGCTGCCGCTCCAGGTGCGTCCACAGACGGGTGAGGCGGGGCAGCATGTATTTGTATTGCGCCAGCTCCACCTGCGTCTTCGCGGCAGCCGTCTGGGCACGCATGGCGAAGATGTCGAGAATGAGCGACGTGCGGTCGAGGATCTTCACCTGCAGCTCCTTCTCGATGTTGCGGAGCTGCTTGGCCGACAGCTCGTCGTCGAAGATGACCATACCGACCGTCTCGGGCAAGTCCGTCATCTCCTGCGGGTCGGTGATGCCCGCCTCGTAGTAGGCGTCCTTGGCCGCGTCGAGCGCCTCCTCCTGCGCCTTGATGTATTGTTTGATTTCCTCGAGCTTGCCACTGCCGAGGTAAGTCACGGCCGACGGACCGTTCACGCGCTGCGTGTAGCGCTTGATGACCTTGGCTCCGGCCGTGTGCGCCAGAAAAGCAAGCTCGTCGAGATATTCGTTCGTCTTGCGCTCATCTTGCTGCGGCGTAATCAGACCGACGATGATGGCAGTTTCGGTTTTGGCTTCTGTAATGACAAATTCTTTCATATAGAATGCTGATGGGATAGGGGGAACGTGTGGATGAAATGGGGCGGAATAAGCGTACGATCAATCGGAAAACACCGATGAAATGCCCTACAGGCCCCGATGAAATGAGTGGGAAACGTCGATGGAATAAGTGAAAGCCGTCGATGAATGGGATAAAGAATGCCGATGAAATGGATGAAAAGTGCTGTTGGCGTGAAAAGGCGGTATGAAAAGATGATTTGAAAATGTCGATGGAATCTTGGAAATATAGCGATGGAATGTCGGGTAAATGTCGAAGAGAAGGGCAGGAAGTGCCGATGGAATGGCCGGAAAGCGACAATGGCAGGTACTGGAGTTGCCGATGCAATGGCCGGGAAGCGCCAATGGCAGGTACTGGAGTTGCCGATGGAATGGCCAAATTTCTCCAATGGGATGTGCTGGAGATGCGCAAGAATGGTAGGGAGGATGCGCATCCGGAGCGTTGAGACGGGCCTGCCTGCCATCGCCGGCCGCCTCGAAAAAAATGTCCCGCAGCATTCTGCAGGACAGAGGGTGTACTCTCGACGAGAATCGAACTCGTATCTACTCTTTAGGAGAGAGTTGTTCTATCCATTGAACTACGAAAGCATGCTGTTGATAAGTGCAATTTCAGACCTTCCCCATTCGCCGTCCCCATATTTCGCCTGCGCCGCAATAAGATTCGACGCTCGCCGTTCGCATGATTACAAAGCTCCAGCGTCCCGCATGCCATGCGCGTCTTATATTCCTGCCATGCGCCTTCGATCTCTTCACCGTTCTCCGTCCGCATGTTTGCGGTGCGCCTCTGGGTTGATTACCTCGTAAGGTCTGAACATTTGCTTAGCACCGGTATTGCCATGGCATTGGGCAAAATCCATGCTGGTCGTGCACCAGTCTGATGCGGAGTGCGGCGTGTGGAGTCCGTAAAGGCTCGTGCACGAAAAAGCAGGGGAGTCTCCGCGGAAACTCCTCCTGGTCTTCCCTCCATTGAGAGTGGAGCAAAGCGTTGCGCCGACGCGACCGTACCGGTCTGCTGTCAGCGTGCTCCGGCCGCAATGGCTTGCCTGATCTATTAGTTGACAGCAGCGCTCAGTTCGGCACCAGCCTTGAACTTAGCCACCTTCTTGGCTGCGATGGTGAGCTTTTTCATTGTGCGTGGGTCGATGCCCTGACGCTCTGCGCGCTCGCTGACTGCGTATGTTCCGAAGCCGATGAGGGCTACCTTGTCGCCTGCCTTCAGTGCATCAGCTACCACTTCAGCGTATGCGTCTACTGCCTTCTTTGCGTCCACCTTGCTCAGACCAGCCTTTGCGGCTACGGCGCTGATAAATTCGCTTTTGTTCATGATCGTAAGTTTAAGTTAATGAGTTAGTAAAATCACACTTTGGTGGCAAAGTTATATTTTTTCAAGTGATGCGCAAACATTTTCGTTAAAAAAATAAAGAAAAACACGAAAAATTTTATCATTCGTTCCTGAAATGGCGGGAAATCGGATAAAAAGCGGTATTTTTGCAGTGTTGAAAGCGGCGCAGGCGTGCTATCGGGCGCGCTCGGCAAATCAGCCGGAAGGCAGATCTTGGGCGTTTTTTTGACGTCTGCAGGACGCTGTCTATACGGCTGGCTGGCGTCATGCGTGCGCTTGTTTTGCTGGGCTCATGTGCCGGTTGATCGTCTTTTGTGCGCCGATTTTGCATCATGAATGTATAGATTTTTGTACATTTGTACGCAGGTTCTGCAGAAATCAAGCACTGGTCTTGCATCGTTGGTGCACTGGTCTTGCATTGTTGGTGCACTGGTCTTGCATCGTTGGTGCACTGGTCTTGCATCGTTGGCGCGGCGGTCTTGCATTGTTGGCGCGGCGGTCTTGCATTGTTGGTGCACTGGTCTTTCATCGTTGGTGCGGCGGTCTTTCATCGTTGGTGCGCTGGGCTTGCATCGTTGGTGCACTGGTCTTGCATCGTAGGTGCGGCGGTCTTGCATCATTCATGCGACGGTCGGGCATCATTTGTGCGTCTACCGGTCTCGCGTCCTGTCTTTGTGTGGCGCGCTGCATACGCCTGCTCATCCTGTTTGCGTCGGTCTGGCTGCTTTGTTGGCGGCGGTGCCATGCGTGGGCGTGGCGGCTTGTGCTTCGCTTCGTTTCATTCATCGCGGGTTGACCGTGTGTGCCGACCTATTTTTTCCTGAACAATAAGAATATGAGAATACCCCCTGTCGTCAAGACGCTGCTGCTCGTGAACGTGGCAGTCTACTTTCTTTTCATCATCCTCGACATGTCGGGGTTGAACCTCTCCGGGCTTTTCGCCCTTTACTATGTGGGCTCTCCCTATTTCCAGGTCTTCCAGCTTTTCACCTACATGTTCATGCACGGCGGACTGATGCACCTGTTCTTCAACATGTTCGCGCTGTGGATGTTTGGCCGCATCATGGAACAGGTGTGGGGCGGCAGGCGCTTTCTGCTCTATTATCTCGTCTGCGGCATCGGCGCGGGCATCGTTCAGGAAACAGGGCAGCTGCTGGGTTTGATCAGTCCGATGGCCTCTACTGTGGGCGCCAGCGGTGCCATCTACGGTGTGCTGCTGGCCTTCGGCATGACGTTTCCGAACGAGCGGCTCTTCGTCATCCCCATTCCTTTCCCCATCAAGGCCAAGTATTTTGTGGCCGGCTATGCGCTGCTGGAGTTGTTCCAGGGTTCGGGCAGCAACGACGGCGTGGCGCATTATGCCCACCTCGGCGGCATGTTGTTCGGTCTGCTGCTCATCCTCTACTGGCGCCACGGGCCCCGTCGGGCATCCAGTTCTTCGCGCCGCAGTTGGAGGGTGGGCGACTATGGCGTTCGCTACCGCGAAGCAAGCGGATATGACAAGGGCGGCGAGGAGACGTTCTTCGCTCGCATCCGCCGCTTCTTCGGCGTCGACCGTCAGGAGCGCCAGGAGCGCCAGGGCGGGGCGAAAATGCATGCCGAGCCCGGCGGACGTGCGGCCGACTACGACTACAATGCGCGGAAGCGGGCCGACAGCGAGGAAATCGACCGCATTCTCGACAAAATCAGGCAGGGCGGCTACGCCAGCCTCTCGGAGGAGGAGAAGCGCAAGCTCTTCGACGCCAGCCGCCAATGAATCGTCCAGTGATGCAGGGGACCGTACGCCACACAGCGCATACGATCCCCTGCATCGGTGAATCGCATTGATATCTTTCTCTACGCATGGCAACACCTGCGAAACTGAAATCTTCCCTGCGCCTCGTCGGGACGAGCATCCAAGTCGTGCTCGTTGCGCTCAACGTGGCATGCGTGCTCGCGCTGTGGCTGTCTGCCGCCAGCGTTTTCTTCTCGCCGGCTGCGCATCCGCGCCTGTCTCTGCTGGGCATGGCTTTCACTTTCCTCTTCTGGCCCGTCCTGCTGTTCATTCCCTTCTGGCTGGTCGTGCGCCGACGCTACGTCTTGGTGTCGGTCGTGGGTCTGCTGGCCTGTTTCGGCAGCGTGCGCACGTATTTTCCCGTCAACTACGTCTACGAGGCGCCCGACAGTGCCATCACCGTCGTTTCCTACAATCTCTACAACCTCACGGGCGCTACGCCCGGCGAGATGGACCGCTGGCCCTCCGTGCGCTATCTGGCGGAGAGCGGTGCCGACATCGTCTGCTGTCAGGAGGCGGCCCAGCTCAACAAGTACGAGGTGGACACCTTGCTGGCCCAGCATTTCCCCTATCGCCAGCGTACGGTCGTTCGCAAATGCACGCAGGTGCTGCTTTCGCGCTTTCCGATCCTCGCGGTGGACACCATCGGCTACGAAAGCGAGACGAATGCCTCGGTGGCCTATCGGCTGCTGGTGGGGGCAGACACGCTGCTGGTGGTCAACAACCACTTCGAGTCGTATCACCTGCAGAGCGCCGACAAGTCGGAATACAAGGAGATGCTGGTCAACCCCGACGAGGCCATCCGCAGCGACGGCCCGCTCTCCCTCATGCGCAAACTCATGGCCGCCAATGCCGTGCGGGCCGCACAGGTGGACAGCGTGGAGGCCTACATCGCGCGCAGCGGCATGCGCTATGTGCTGGCGTGCGGCGACTTCAACGACCCCTCCATCTCCTATGCGCACCACCGCCTGACGCGCCAGCTCAACGATGCCTTCACGCGCACCGGCAACGGCCCTGCCATCTCCTACCACCACAGCGGCATGTATTTCCGCATCGACAACATCCTGTGCTCGCCCGACATCCGTCCCTATGAGTGCCGCGTCGACCGCTCCTGTGCCGTCTCCGACCACTATCCCATCCGCTGCCGCATCACGCTCAAGCGATAGCCCTCCAGTCAAGCGCCGACGTCTCCGTCCGTCCTCCTCCGCCACTCTCCTGCCTCCTGCCTGCACCGCGCCAGCTTCCTTCTTGCATTTTTATTGATTGATTCCTGCATCTCGCCTGTTTCTTTTCGCAACGATTTCTGCTATCCCTCCCTTACATTTCCTCCTTGATCGCACTTCTTTTCGATAGACGCTTGCATCCCCATCTACTTCCTTTTCGCAACGAATCCTTTTCTCTTCTCCTTCATTTACTGCTTGATTGCAGTCTTTTTCGATGTATTCTTGCGCCGCATCTGCTTCCTTTTTGCAACGATTTCTGTTTCTCTTCCCATTCATTTACTGCTTGATTGCAGTCTTTTTCGATGTATTCTTGCGACGCATCTGCTTCCTTTTTGCAACGATTTCTGTTTCTCTTCCCATTCATTTACGGCTTGATTGCAGTCTTTTTCGATGTATTCTTGCACCTCATCTACTCCTATTTTGTAGTTTCTCCGCTGATCCCCTTCGCCTCTTTGTTTCCCGTCTGCAACTTGATGTCGGGCTGTTCGCATCCGTCCTGCCCTCAGCTGATGTCCACTTGTTGCGACAAAGGCCTTCGTGTGGGACAACGAAGGCCTTCGTTCGACGTCGGGAAGGCCTTCTTGTGGTAGAAAAAAAGAGGGCGCGGGAAGGTCGCCACGGCATGCCGCCGGTTTGTGCAAGGGCTGTTTCGCGGCGAAGGCGGTACGTCGGCGTGGAAAGGGGGTGCCCCTCTCGTGGCTCGCGTGCACATGATACATATTGTAATAGCATACATGGGAGAATTTTCATGTAAGCACGCAAGACAGGCGAGGCGGGCGGCTGATAAAATCGGTGCGTGCCGCCGGAAAGACAAGTGCATGCTGCAGGATTAGCAAGTGCATGCCGCCTGAATAATGACCGCCTGCCGGTGGCAGAAAAAAGCTTGTGTGGGGGATGAAAAAGCGGGCAAGTGACCGGTCGACGCGCCTGCCGCTGAAAATGGAAGGCTCATGCGCCAGCGTGTAAACCGCTTATGCCCAAGGGTGGAACGTGCTGCAATCCATCCTTCTGACAGAAAACGCGCCTGATTTGCGCGAAAAATGTTTCAAAATCCTTGAGTTTAATAAAAAAACATTATCTTTGCAGACCTGAAAAGATATTTGCGCCCGAAACACGAGAGGTTTGGGGCTAAAATGAGTGTGGGATGTCAGTCAACACCCGAAAGCAGAAATATCATTAAAAACAAATCATAAAAACTCTTTAAACCAACATGCAAAACAAAGGATTTGTCAAGTTCTTGGCATGGGCTCTCGCCGCCATCTGCGTGTTCTATCTCTCCTTCTCCATCGTCACCAATTACGTGGAGAACAAGGCCGCACAGATGCCGGAAGAGGAGCGCGAGGCTTACTTGGATTCGTTGGAGACGCATCCCTTCTACCTTTGGAACTACAACCTGAAGCAGTGTCGCGAAACCGCCATCGGATTGGGTCTTGACCTGAAGGGTGGTATGAACGTTATGCTCGAGGTGAGCGTTCCCGATGTTGTGAAGGCCCTTGCTGACAACAAACAGGACGAAGCTTTCGTCAAGTCGGTGGCTGAGGCCCAGAAAAAGGCGCAGGACAGCCAGTCTGATTTCATCACACTTTTTGTCGAATCTTACCACAAGAACGCTCCGGGCTCGAAGCTGGCCTCCATCTTCGCCACCCAGCAGCTCAAGGGCAAGGTCAACATCGACAGCAGCGATGCCGACGTCGTGAAAGTGCTGCGTGCGGAAATCGACGCCGCCGTAGACAACTCATACCGCGTGCTCCGCACCCGTATCGACCGTTTCGGTGTCGTACAGCCCAACATTCAGAAAGTGGAAGGCCAGAGCGGACGCATCATGGTGGAGCTTCCCGGCATCAAGGAGCCTGAGCGCGTGCGCAAACTCCTCCAGGGAAGTGCAAATCTTGAGTTCTGGGAGACCTACAAACTGCAGGAAATCCAGTCGTCGCTCACACAGCTCAACACCGCCGTCCGCCTCAATGGCGTAGGTGGCGTGGCCGAAACGACCGACAGCACAGCAGTTGACTCTACTGCCAGCGAAGTAGCCGAAGCCGCCGTCGACAGTACGGCCACAAAAGCTTCCGCAAGCGACCTGAGCTCCAAGCTCGCCTCCAACAACACGGAAGCTACGGCTGCCGAGACACAGGCGTCGGCTGAAGCCATCAAGAAAGCGCGTGAAGAAAATCCCCTCTTCGCCCTCTTTGCCCAGGGCGGACAGGCTGAAAGCAGCCTCGTTGCCATCGTACACAAGAATGACACCGCTGCCGTCAATGCCATCATCTACTCAAAGACTGCAAAAGACATCCTTCCCACCGATCTCCGCCTCCTCTGGGGTGTGAAGTCGATGGACAAGGCCGGCAAATTCTTTGAGCTCTACGCCATCCGCACCAGCGGTGGCCAAAACGGAAAGGCGCCGCTCGAGGGCGACGTCATCAGCGATGCCAAGGACGACTTCGACAACTTCGGCCGTCCGGTTGTGAGCATGAAAATGAATACAGAAGGCGCCCGGAAGTGGGGTGACCTCACAGGCGCCAACGTCAATCGCTCCATCGCCATCGTGCTCGACGGCTATGTATATTCCGCTCCCAACGTCAATGAGAAGATCAGCGGAGGAAGCAGCCAGATCAGCGGCAACTTCACGACAACCGATACCAAGGACCTCGCCAACGTGCTTTCGTCTGGTAAGATGCCTGCACCTGCAACCATCGTGCAGGAAGACATCGTCGGCCCAAGTCTCGGTGAGGAGTCCATCCGTGCCGGCTTCGTCTCCTTCGTCATCGCATTCATCGTCCTCATGGTCTATATGTGCATGATGTACGGTGTGAAGGCGGGTATGGTGGCCAACGGCGCGCTGATCCTCAACTTCTTCTTCACGCTCGGCATCCTCACCTCGCTGCAGGCAGCGCTCACCATGAGCGGTATCGCCGGTATGGTGCTCACGCTCGGTACCGCGGTCGATGCGAACGTGCTGATCTATGAACGTACGCGTGAAGAACTCCGTGCAGGCAAAAAGCTTTCCGGCGCACTGGCGGCCGGTTACAACAACGCCTTCTCTGCCATCTTCGACTCCAACCTGACTTCCATCATCACGGCGGTCATCCTCTTCTACTTCGGTACGGGTCCCATCAAGGGATTTGCCACCACGCTCATCATCGGTATTCTCTGCTCCTTCTTCACTGCCGTATGGCTGACTCGCATTGTCTACGAGCGCTACGTGAACCGTGGCAAGTGGCAGGAGCTCACGTTCGAAACCAGCGTGTCGAAGAACATCTTCCGCGATGCGAAGTACAACATCCTTGGCCAGTACAAGAAGTCGTTCGCCATCTTTGGCATCATCATCGCTGCCAGTGCCGTTTCGTTCTTTGTTCGTGGCTTGAGCCGCAGCATCGACTTCACGGGTGGACGCAACTACAAGGTTGAGTTCATCCAGCCAGTCAGCGTGGACAAAGTGCGCGAAGTGCTCAACGAGACTTTCGCAGCCAAGAACACGAGCGGCGAAGCCATCAATACGAGCGTCATCGCGCTCGGTACTGACGGCAAGAACGTCCGCGTAAGCACCAACTTCCGCATCAAGGAGAGCGGCGCGAATGTGGATGCCGACATCGAGGCCGTGCTGTATGAGGCCTTCGTGAAGGGAGGCATGATAGACGGCAACGCCGTTTCGCTCGAACACTTCGTCGACCGCGACAACCGCGAGGGCGGCTCCATCATCTCCAGTGCGAAAGTCGGCCCCTCGGTGGCTGAAGACATCACCTTCGGTGCCGTCGTGAGTGTGATTCTCGCGCTCATCGCCATCGGCCTCTACATCTTGCTGCGCTTCCGCAATGTCGCCTACTCGCTGGGCGCGCTCGCAGCCCTTGTAGTCGACACGTTGGTCATTCTCGGCGTCTACTCGCTCTGCTACGGATGGATTGGCTTCTCGCTCGAAATCGACCAGACGTTCATCGGTGCCATCCTCACCGCCATCGGTTACTCCATCAACGACAAGGTGGTTGTCTTCGACCGAATCCGTGAGAACCGCAACCTGTATCCGAAGCGCGATGTTCGGCGCGTGTTCAACGACTCAGTCAACCAGACGCTCACGCGTACGGTGAACACATCCGTGTCTACGCTCATCGTGCTCATCGCAATCTTCATCTTCGGTGGCGACAGCATCCGTTCCTTCTCGTTTGCCATGATTCTTGGCGTCGTCGGCGGTACGCTCACGTCCATCTTCGTTGCCACACCGGTGGCCAGCCTCGTTCTGGGCAAGCGCCTTCAGAGTGCTGACGAGGAAGTTGCAGTAGCCGAGCAGGCTTGAGGGCTCACATCACATCTGAAATGATGAACAGAAACAAAGGCCCGCGCATCACACGCTTGTGATCGTGCGGGTCTTTGTACTTTTCTGCTGCGTGCGTCTGGCCGCATCGGACCACGCGCCCCCATCGCAGTTCCTTCGTTCTGCCGGCAAAGTTACGCCGGCATGTGGCTGCGTCCATCCATTTCTGTCCATGTTTCTCAGTGCAGCAGTCTTAACCCCGACGGTTTCAGACTAAAAAAACATCCCTTCCGGTTGGTCCTGTTGCGTCAACGTCGGCGTCGCTCCATTTCGATAAAAGGTGTGCGCGCTGTCGCCGCAAGGAATCAAACCTCTCGCCCGGTTGGCCCTGTTGCGTCAACGTCGGCGTCGCTCCATTCCGATAGGAGACGTGCGCGCCGTCGCCGCAAGGATTTATTTTTCCCGCCTGCCGGTCATTTAGTGCCTTCAGTGGGGTAGCATCCCACTGTCGGTATCGTCAAACCAAACATTCAATAAAATTGCTATATGGAAAAAATTCGTGTTGCCATCGTTGGCTACGGCAATATTGGCCGTTATGCCCTCGAGGCTTTGGAGGCTGCGCCCGACATGGAGTGCGCAGGTGTTGTGCGCCGCAACGGCGCTGAGAATCGTCCAGCTGAACTTGCCGGCTACGACGTGGTGAAGGACATCCGCGAGCTGCGCGACGTACAGGTGGCTATCCTGGCCACTCCCACCCGCAGTGTCGAGGATTACGCCAAGGAAATCCTCGCCCTCGGCATCAACACCGTGGACAGCTTCGACATCCACACCTCCATTCTCGACCTTCGTCGCAGCCTCATGCCCGTCGCCCGCGAGCACGGTGCCGTTTGCGTCATCTCAGCCGGCTGGGATCCGGGCAGCGACTCCATCGTGCGTGCATTGCTCGAAGGCCTCGCTCCCAAGGGCGTCACCTACACCAACTTCGGTCCCGGTCGCTCCATGGGCCATAGCGTTGCCGTGCGCGCCATCGAAGGCGTGAAGGATGCGCTCAGCGTCACCATCCCCATCGGCACAGGCATTCACCGCCGCATGGTGTACGTAGAACTCCTTCCCGGCTATGATTTCAAGACTGTGGCAGCCGCCATCAAGGCCGATCCTTACTTCGTCAACGACGAGACCCACGTGCAGCAGGTGGAGAGCGTCGACGCGCTCAACGACGTCGGCCACGGCGTCAACCTCGTGCGCAAGGGCGTCAGCGGACAGACCCACAACCAGCTCTTTGAGTTCGACATGAAGATCAACAACCCTGCGCTCACGGCACAGGTGCTCGTCAACGTCGCCCGCGCCTCCCTGCGTCAGCAGCCCGGCTGCTACACGATGATTGAACTTCCCGTCATCGATATGCTGCCCGGCGACCGCGAGTCTCTCATCGCCCATCTTGTCTGACGCCCTTTCCGCGCCCGACATCCATTCTCCTGCAGCCCCGCCTCCACCCACATGTGGAAGCGGGGCTGCCATCGTTTCCCCGTGCCGGCACCAAGCCAAGGTCCCGTCCTCCCCCGTTTCCGGCGTTGTCGGCAGCAGGGATGTGTCGCGCTTGTTGCCACGCTTTGTGCTGCAATCTTGTCCGCGTTGCGGGCAATCACCTCAGAGGAATCTGTTTTTTGCTTTGTTGTGCAAATCCTTACGTGTGTTGGCATATAATGATATACCAATCAACGGACGTTTCATTGATTCCAAAATTTGATAAGCCGTTTTAACTCTTTCTTAGTTACCTGAATCACAGCGCCATGTTTCTGCTCAGTGAAGTTGGTGCGGGTGAAGGGCGACCTGCCGTCGTCGAAATAGCCGAGTGGAGTGAAGTGCTCCAGATCAGTGGTCTCTACGAAATAGAAGTTGTGTGGGTCGAGCGTGTAGCGGTCTTGCATCAGCACCCACTTCTGTTCACCTATGCGTTTCCACAGCATAGGTGCCTCGTGACTTTGCGACACACCGTCATTGAAGGGGATGAAGGTGTAGGGGCCAGTGAGGTTGTTGCTCACGGCGTGCTTTGGTTGTCCGTGCTCGGTACAAAACAGGTGGTACTTGCCTCCGAAGCGTGTGATGTCGGAGTCTATGATGTGCTTGGTGATGTTTCCCTCGCTGTCCTTCGGCCCGGTAACAAGCACCTGCGGTTCGGAGGTCATGTGAGTGAAGTCGTCGCTCATCAACACATAGCGGATGTGATTACGACCACGCTGAAAGCGGGTTGTGAAGTGCATCAGAATGCGGCCATCATCAGTAGCAATCATCTCTGGTGCCCATACACATCCCACTTCGCTCCAAGGCATAGGCTCTCCATCTACATCCATCACCCCAGTGGCGCATGTCAGTGATGAGAAGTCGAGATTGGTGCGCTGCCAGTGGATGAGGTCAGCAGAGCGTAGAAGCACGAGGCCCCGGTTGTTGCCCCAGTCGTACTTCTTGCCGTCGCGTTCCCACTCGGTGGTGCGCACCCCGTCGCGCTTGCCGAAGACGTGGAGGTCGGTCATGGCAACGCAGAACATGCCGTCGGGTGCGCGAAAGATGTATGGATCGCGAATGCCCTTCTGCACAGCTATGGTATCGCCAGCCATGATGGGCTTGTCATTGTTGAGAGCTGTCCATTTGTAACCGTCCCATGAATAGGCCATGTGAAGTCCATGATCGGCATCTTTGTGGTAGACCATTACGTAGCCCGCCATATTTTTCTCAGTAGCTTGTTTCGTATTTTTTACTTGCGCGGAGATGGTGATTGTGAGGGCGGCAAGCATCGCCCCAAGGATATACTGCTTCATTGTTTAGAATTATTACTGTCCGCTAAACC
>DBQP01000002.1 GCA_002305265.1 Prevotellaceae bacterium UBA1391
ATCGTCTTGTAGTGCATGCCCTTCGTGTGGTTGAACGACAGGCCGAGGTCGATGCGGTGGTTGCGGTTGAAGATGTGGTTGAAGGCCGTATTGAGTCCGAAGACCATCTGGTCGTTGTGATACTCTTCGAGATAGTATACTGCCTCGCCGCCGTTGGCCACGCTCTGCTGGTTCACCTGATAGAAGCGGTCCCACTGAATCTGACGGTTCGCCTTGCTCTCCGTCCAGTAGTCGTAGAGGCTCTGCCACTTCTCCAGCTGCCAGTCCAGAGGCACGTCCTCGTAGACGTTGAAGGCGTTGCTCGGCATCTTGGAGTAGTAGTCGGGCGCAGTGGCCAGCGCGTTGCTTCCGCGCTCCAGACGGGTCGATCCGTACCATCCGTAGCGGAACATTCCCGTGGTCGTGAGCTTGGACTGCTCGTTGATCTTGAAGTCCCAGGTGAGCAATGCGGTCGGCTCGATGGTGGTCGTCACGCGGGCGTTGCGCTTCTTGCCGTTCTGGTAGCCCCAGTTCGGGTTGTAGTAGTGCGAGTTGGCCAGCCAATAGGCTTCTTCGGTGGATGCGCCCTGCATCGCGCGCTGTGTCGGCACGGCGAGCAGCGACAGCGAGAGGGAGTGCTTGGGATTGAACACGCGCTCAGCGCCGAGGAAGAGGCTGCCTGCGTGATAGAAAGTACCCTCGATGTTGCCTTCTTCCGAATAGCGTATTCCGGCAGAAGCCGCAAATGCCCATCCGTTGCGCAGGCCGGTGGCGTGGGTGAACATGCCGCGGAGCACATAGTTGCGGTTGGTGAGCGAGAGGGTGGCTTTGGAGCCAGCGCTGAACTGGCTGGCGCGCATGTTGATGTTGGATCCGCCGCCCACGTCCATGTAGCCGAAGCTGTTCTGTTCGTAGGTCATGATGCCCTGCTGGTTGCGTGTGACATCGTTGAGGCCGCCAATGATGCGCGAGAAGCCGAAGCGGCCGTTCTCAGCGTCGTTCATCAGTGCGCCGTTGATGTAGACTCCCTCGTATTCGGAATCGTAGCCGCGCACGCGGAAGCGCATCGGGCTGAAGGTATATCCGACGTTCGACAGATATTGGTCCTCGTTGTAGTTGGCCAGGGAATTAGCGTTCTGCGAGGCGTTGTCATTCTCGTCCAGCTGCGAGTCGGAAAAGATGAATGAAGCCATACCGTCTTTGTCTGACACGTCCGTGCTGTCCTGGGGTGTCTGTGCCCATGTCAGCGATGCGGAAGCCAGAAACGGCATCAACAGCATTAGTTTCTTGTTCATAAAGAGTATAGAAATATTGGGATTATGATGGTCGTCGACCGGACTGCTGCGCGAGCGCTGCGATGCTTGGTTCCGCGGTGCTCCGCCTTTGGTCCGATACCGCGCAATGCATGCGCGCATTTCCCCATGATAGAGGAATGCAAAGTAAACAAATTTTTTCCATACAAATATTATATTTATGTTAAAATCACTCTTTGTCTCCGAAAAATCTTGTTGTCTCTGAATTTATTCCGATATTTGCATGAGGGAACGCCAAAGCGCCCATGGGGCTGTTTCTCAGTGCTCCCTTCACACGCCGCAGGCGGCAGCTTGGGCCGCGGAGGCATGCGTGTGCCGCATTTTGGAAATTTAAGTAGTATTTATCATTCTTTATCTGATGAACATCCAACGTCGACTGCTTCTGGCCGCCCTTGTCGCCGTCTTTGCCCTCCTGGGCAGCGGACGCGCACAGGCGCAGAAGCGCTATGCGCTCTATTGCGTGGCCTTTTACAATCTGGAGAATCTTTTCGACACCATTCACGACGTGCGCTATGACGTCCTGCCCGATGGACAGCGTGTGAAGGTGGAGGACAAGAACGATTATGAGTATCTGCCCGACGGTGCCAACAAATGGGACACGATGAAGTATACCAACAAGCTCAAGAACATGTCGCTTGTGCTCTCGAAGCTTGCTGCCGACCGCCTGCCGATGGGGCCGGCCATCATCGGCGTCTCGGAAATCGAGAACAGGCGCGTGCTGGAGGACCTCGTGAAAGAGCCCTCGATTGCCGCCCGCAACTATGGCATCATTCATGAGGAAGGACCGGACCGCCGCGGTGTAGACTGTGCGTTCCTCTACAATCCCCGCTTGTTCAAGTACGACCACCACAAGCTCGTGCAGTATGTCTATCCGCCGGAGGACTCCACGCATTTCACGCGTGGCTTCCTCATTGCCTCCGGACAGATGGCTGGCGAGGATTTCCACTTCATCGTCAACCACTGGCCCTCGCGTGGCGCCACATCGCCTGCGCGCGAGCGGGCCGGCGTGCAGGTGCGCGCCCTGAAGGACAGCCTGCTGCGCGAGAATCCCGCGGCAAAGATTGTCATCATGGGCGACCTCAACGACGATCCTGACAACAAGAGCCTCGTCGACTGTCTGGGCGCAAAGCGCAAGGCCGCCGACTGCCAGTCGGGCTCGGACCTCTGGAATCCCTGGTGGGACACGCTCCGCAAGAATGGAGTGGGCACGCTCAAGTATAACGGCAACTGGAACCTCTTCGATCAGATCATCGTGAACGGCAACTTGCTGGGCGACGACCTCTCCACACTGAAATACTATCGCCACGAGGTGTTCCAGGCCGACTTCCTCATGCAGCAGGACGGAAAGTTCAAGGGCTATCCGCTGCGTACGCATGCAAGCGGAGTATGGCTGAACGGATACAGCGACCACCTTCCCTCCATGCTCTTCCTGCGCAAGGAGGTGCAGTGAGTCGGGCCGCCCCTGCCGGCCGGAGCCGGTGTGCTTCCGGCGATAGGGAAACGCAAAATCCGCTTGTCCTCATGGGAGGGCTGGCGGATTTTTCTGTTGTGTGGCGGGAATGCGTCGGCGCTTCGGGCGGCTGGTGCTCATGGACAGCGTCCACGCAGCGCTTGCCGCGGGACCGGACAGTCGGCGCCTCATGTGCTGTGGCCGTGCCGATGGCAGCTTGGCATGCCGGCGTGCCTGCAGTCCGCGCGTCATTGGGCCGGCTGGGTGTCGTCGGTTTGATTTCGACTGCGTTCGTTTTCGTTTTTGACTGCGTTCGTTTTTGTTTTCGACTGCGTTCGTTTTTCGTGGAAAGCGACGGATTCCGTTTTGCCCGTGTGGGGGAATGCTGACGGGCGGGGCGAGTGCTCGGTTGGCGTGTGGTGCTGGGGCGAGAGGGGTAGGGGCGACGCGTCGGGCTGGGCAGCGTGGCGTTGCGGGCGGGGCAAAGAAAAAACCTGTGTGACTTTCGTCATACAGGTTCCAATTCTCTCGTGGGTCTGAGACCCATGGGTCATTTGTTTTCGCTTGTCGCGAGTGCTCTGGATTACTGAGCGAGAGTGTCAGCAGCGAGAGTGTCAGCGGCGAGAGTGTCAACGGGAGCGACAGTGTCCTCAACCTGAGCTGCTACAGTGTCAGAATCGTTAACTGCGTCATTGGCAGTGTTACCCTTGCAAGATGCGAAAGAGAGAGCTACTACGGCTGCGAATGCAAAAACCAACTTTTTCATTTTACTTTTACTTTTAGTGTGTTAAACAAATTTGCTTTCTTAAAACGATGCAAAGGTATGGACTTTTTGAATACGTTGTACTCGCAAGGCGCGCTTTTTTTTACTTTTAACAAAAAAAACTCGTTTTTCTTGTAACTTTTGTGTTTTTAGTAATCTGCGCGGAGATTTTGTGGCTGATTTTAATGAATCGACGCGCGGGAGTGGCGGACGATGCTGCGGGCTGTTGAAAGGAGCGCGTCGGCAGGCGGAATTGGGCTTGCAGACGGCTCTGCAGGCCGTTTTCTGCAGGCAGGGCGCCGGTGAGGCAGGCGTAGGAGGTGTGTTTCAGACGAGCATGAAGTCGCTCATGACGCTGTCGGAGACGTAAAGTCCGGAGCGGGTGATATATATATATGTACGCGTGGCGTCGTAGGCGAGATGGCCGCGCTCGAGATGGGGGTGCGCGGTGTGGAGGAATTGCTGCTGGCGTTCGGGGCCGAATTGCGTGCTGAGCTGGGGCAGGCTGACGCCCTGACTGGTGCGCAGGCGGGTCATGACGTAGTCCTCATACTGCTCTTCGGGGGTAAGATGCTCGATGATGCGGATATCTTGCCCTGCCTGCATGCCGCGGATGTAGGCGGAAAGATTGCCGGGGTTGGCCCACCGGTCTGTTCCGTCGAAGGCATGGGCACCGGCGCCGATGCCCAGATAGGGCACAGACTGCCAGTAGGAGGAGTTGTGGCGCGAGGTGTAGCCGGGCCGGGCGAAGTTGGAAATCTCGTATCGCTCGTAACCGTGCGTCTGGGTGTGGTCGAGCAACTGGTCATACATGGCGAGCGAGGTCTCCTCATCGGTCTCGCTGATGGTGCCCTGCTGGAGCATGCGGGTGAGCGGCGTGCCTTCCTCGTACATGAGCGAATAGGCCGACAGGTGCTGGACACCGAGGTCGGTGGCCTGCTGCAGGTCGGCGGCCCATTGGGTGGGCGTCTGGCGGGGGAAGCCGAAGATGAGGTCGATGCTGATGTTGCTGAATCCTGCCTCCTGGCATTGCCGGACGGCAGCGATGGCTTGCGCGGCGGTGTGGCGGCGCCGGATGAAGCGGAGCTGCTCGTCGCGGAAGCTTTGGACACCGATGCTCAGCCGGTTGATGGGGAGCTGACGCAGTTGCTGGATGTAGTCGGGCGTGAGGTCGTCGGGGTTGGCTTCGAGGGTTATTTCGGCCTCGCTGCTGACGGTGTAATGGGCGCTGATGGCTTGGAAGAGCTGGTGGAGCTGGGCGGGAGAGAGTGTGGAGGGTGTGCCGCCGCCCAGATAGATGGTGGCGATGGTGCTGTCTGCCGGCAGGCGTTGGAGGCTTTGTTGCAGTTCGCGGCAGAGGGCATCCACGTAGGGCTGCCGTTGCGTCAGTGCGGTGGTGGAGAAGAAGTCGCAGTAGATGCAGCGCGACTGGCAGAAAGGAATGTGCAGGTAGAGGCCGGCCATCGGAAGGGTGATTCGTGGAATGGGGGGCGCCGGAGTGTGGAGGCGGAGGCTACTGTCCGGCGAAGTGGGAGATGGAATAGTTGTTGGCCACGGCGAGCCGTGCGCAGTTCTGGAGAATCCGGCGGTTCTTGTTGTTCACTTGGTTCTCGTCGGTAGCGGCACCGAGGATGGAGAGGTCGTCGCGGATGGAGCGTTGGAGGCAGGGTCCGATGATGCTCTCGAAGAAGGTGCATGCGGCGATGTAGCGCCCTTGGTAGAGGTCGAGATGCTGGGTGTCGCGGGTGAACTCGGTGGTGCTGGTGAGGGTGGAGGCGGTGCGTGCGTTTTGGATGGCGGTGCCGCAGGGGATGACGATGTCGATACCGCTCACTTCTCTCATTTTGCGCACGGAGTGGCAGATTTGCTCCCACATGTGCTGTTGGCTGCCGTAGCGGGAAATCTGCTTGTGCTGGGAGGAATAGGCCCAGGTCTGGTTGAAGGCGAATGTCGTGCGGGGGCTGATGGTCGTGATCTTGTAGCCCTGGATGAGGAGGGAGAGGTAGGGCTCATAGGTCTTGTAGTCGCCTGACTCCAGTGAATACTGCTGGAAGACGACGACGTCGTAGGGGTGGAGCCGCATGGCCTCGCGGATGTTGATGGCGTCGGAGAGTTTCTTCTCTCCGGTGGCATTGTAGTGGAAGAGCTGATAGACGGGCTTGTCGTTGAGGTAGTATTCGTAGTGCTCGCGCATGGAGCAGGCGCCCTTGTAGAGCACGTAGACGTTGACGGTGTTGATGCCCAGCGAGGAGAGGATGGAGGGAAGCTGCGCGTTGGTGTCGATGGAGAAGGAATTGCCGATGAAGAGGATATCGAGCTTGGCCGGCAGATAGGGCAGGGGAAGATTGCAGAGGTAGCCGGCGGTGGCAGCGGTGGTGCCGGTGCTGGTGGCCGGAGTCGAGGGTTTGGGGGTGGATGTTGCAGGTGTCGCAGCCTTCTCGGTGGCAGCCGCTTTGGCTGTGGCGGCGCTTTCTGTCTTGCTGGTTGCGCTGCTCGTCTTGCTGGTTGCGCTGCTCGTCTTTTTGGCTGCGTCGGCTGTGGTCGACGTCTTGGCGGAGGTGGTCTTGGCTTTCTCCGTGGTCTTCGTCTGCGTCTTTTTGGCAGTCTGGCTGGGACGTGTGGATACAGTTTGTGCCCATCCCGTCAGGGAGACTGACAGGATAAGCACAAGCGTCATTATAAACTTCTTCATCGTGTTGCTGGGCTTGGATGGCAAGGCGGCCTCAATGCTGGAGGGCGTCGAAGAGTACGTCGGCGGCATCGGATGCATTGCCTGTTTCTGCCAGCAAAGTTACGAATTTTGAGCCAATTATTGCACCTGCTGCGTTGTTTAATGATGAATCGAGGGTTTGTTTGTTGGAGATGCCGAAGCCAATCATGCGCGGATTGCGCAGGTTCATGCTGTTGATGCGGTGGAAATAATCCTGCTTCTCCTGGTCGAAAGCCTGCTGGGCGCCAGTTGTGGCGGCGGAGGAAACCATATAGATGAAGCCATCGGTGTGGTCGTCTATGAACCTGATGCGCGCTTCCGAGGTTTCTGGGGTGATGAGCATGATGATGCGAAGGTCATATCGGTCTGCGATGGGTTTATAGGTTTCGAGGTAATCCTTGAACGGAAGGTCGGGTATGATCATGCCGTCGATGCCGGTGCGCTGGCATTCTTGGCAGAACGCTTCGAAGCCGAAGTGCATGATTGGGTTGAGATAGCCCATGAGCAGCAGCGGAATGTGCACGTCGGAACGGATGTCGGTCAGCTGCTCGAAGAGTTTTCGGAGGCTCATGCCGTTTCGCAGGGCTTTCGTGGCGGCAGTTTGGATGACGGGACCGTCGGCCATGGGATCGGAGAACGGGATGCCGATCTCAAGCATGTCGATGCCGCGCTGAGCCAGCGTGCGGATAATGGAAGGAGCGCTTTCGAGCGATGGGTGGCCTGCGCAGAAGTAGAGTGAGAGAATATTCGACTTCTTGTCGTGGAAGAGTTGGTTGATGCGATTCATGAGGAAGGATATTTTATTGCGTGTTCTGAACTCGTAGGGTGTGGATGAAGGTCCTGACGCGTTCGGCGTCTTTTTGTGCTGGCGCCGTCTCGAAACCGCTGTTGATGTCCACGCCCGCAAATTTGGGATGGCGGATGGAAAGGATGCGCGGTGCGTCGTCGGCAGTGATGCCGCCGCTCAGGAGAAATGGAATGGCGGAAGAGTAGTCTTGCAGGATGCTCCAATCGAACTGGCGCCCGCTGCCTCCGTAATGTGCCTGTTGCGTCGGTCGTGCTTTTGTTTCCAGCAAGATGAAGTCGATGTCGTGCGCCGAGAATGCGTCGATCTGCGCAAAATCGGCAGAAGTTGCAACGGGAATCATCTTGATGATCCGCACGTGGTCGGGCAAAAGGGTGCGGAGCTGATGGCAGAAGTCTGGGCTTTCGCTGCCATGAAGTTGCACATAATCCAGTTCGAATTCAGCTTGTTTTTGCAGTATCGATGCCATCTCGCTGTTGACAAACACGCCCACACGCTTGCTTTGACTGGGGAGATAGGGTGGACGCTCCGTCACATGACGGGGCGAACGCGAGCAAAAGATGAATCCCATCCAGTCGGGACCGCAAGCTTCGATGGCGCGGATGTTGTCGGCTTCGCGCAAGCCGCAGACTTTGATCAGCATGATGGAACGTCAAAAACGTGGGTAGATGTTGTCATGAGCGTGGGTGGACGATGTCATGAGCGTGGGTGGACGATGTCATGAGCGTGGGTGTATGTTG
This sequence comes from Prevotellaceae bacterium UBA1391, assembly GCA_002305265.1. GTDB lineage: Bacteria > Bacteroidota > Bacteroidia > Bacteroidales > Bacteroidaceae > UBA3839. Next base: position 7,761 of record DBQP01000002.1, read on the forward strand.
TCATGAGCGTGAATGGAAGATAACATGAGCGTGGGTGGACGATGTCATGAGCGTGGGCTGATGATGTCATGAATGAGCGTGCGCAATGCGGCGGCGGGGTCGTCCCCACGCATCAGCGTCTCGCCGATGAGGAAGCCACGAAAGCCTGCAGCCCTTAGTTGGCGGATGGTTGCGGCATCTTTGATGCCGCTTTCGGCAACCCAAGGCAGGCCTTCCGGTAAACTGGACGCGAGCCGGAAACTATTTTCAACGTCGGTATGAAATGTGCCGAGATGGCGATTGTTGACTCCGATCATGTCGATATCCTCATTCAAATGCCCGATCTCGCTTTCAGAATGCACCTCGAGCAGCGTTTGCAGGCGCAGGTCGTGTGCAAAGCGGGCGAAGCGTCGGCATTCTTCCGGTGTGAGTGCAGCAGCAATCAGGAGTATGGCGTCGGCGCCCATGAGGCGTGCCTGCAGGATCTGATATTCGTCGATGATGAAGTCTTTCCGCAGGATGGGTGTTGAGGCAATGCGCTGCCGGGCTTTCATCAAGTCGTCAGCCGTGCCTCCGAAGTACGCCTCGTCCGTCAGAATTGACAGTGCGGCTGCACCGTTCGCAGCGTACGCCGGTGGTATGACCGCAGCGTCGGCATCGGGATGTATCCATCCTTTTGAGGGCGACTTGCGCTTGAATTCTGCGATGATGCCTGATGCAGACTGCTGGATTGCCTGTGACATCGATCGGACGACGCAGCCTGCAGATGCTTTCTGCGCCTCGACTTGACGCTCAAGGGCTGCATACGGTGTCTGCTGGAGCGCTTCCGCCACTTCCAGGCGTTTGTGGCTGATGATGGTTTCGAGTATGTCGGCCATGTTGGGTCAGGAGTTGAGTGAGACGAATTTGCTGAATGTTTCCCAGGCGCGTCCGCTTTCGAGTGCTTCGCGAGCGAGGTCCAGACAGTCTTCCAGCGGTTTTTGTTGTTCGATGATGTTGATGGCCATGGCGGCGTTGGCGATGACTACTTCCTTTTGTGCCAGCGTCGCCTTGTTCTGCAATACGTTGTCGAAGATGCTGATGGCGTCCGCCTGTTGCGTTCCGCCGAAGATATCTTCTGGCCGTACGTGGTGCAAGCCCAGTTGCGACGCGCTGAGAATCTTCTCCGCCGTGTTCGACGTAATCTTGAATTCGCCTGTCAGCGAGATCTCGTCGTAGCCGTCATAGCTGCTGACGACGCCATACTCCACGCCCATGCGCTGCAGCGTGTTGACGTAGAGTCGCATCTGTGCGATGGTTGCCGTGCCCAGAAAGTTGTATTTGGGACGCGCCGGGTTGATGAGCGGTCCGAGCAAGTTGAACACGGTCTGCACCTGCAGGGCACGGCGCGTGGGCCCTACAAACTTCATTCCATAGGCAAACAATGGGGCGTGAAGATAGCAGATGCCGGTCTCCTCCAGCGATCGAAGCAGTTGGTCTTGCTCGCTCGTGAATTTCACGCCGTGCGCCAGAAGCACATCACTGGCGCCTGACACGGAGGTGGCCGAGCCGTTGCCGTGCTTGCTCACCTTGTAGCCGGCTGCGGCTATGACGAAGGCTGAGCACGTCGAGATGTTGAATGTGTTCTTTCCGTCGCCCCCCGTACCTACAATGTCAAGCGTATCATACGGACGGAGATCAATCGATTTTCCAGTTTCCAGCAGGGCGTCGCGGAAGCCCAGCAATTCGTCTACGCTGGCTCCCCGCAGCTGAATGGCCATGAGCAAGGCGGCAATCTGCTCCGCATTGTATTTCTCTTGCGTGATGCCGATCATCACGTCGTAGGTCTGCTGCTGCGTCAGGTCGCGCCCTCGGATGAGCGCATTGAGATATTCTTTCATTGTCGTTTTGTTCTCTATGTCTTGGTTGGATGTTCTTGAGCTTCGGGTTCGTTTCCTCAATGCTTCAGCCAGTTGCACATGAGCTGGCGTCCCTCGTCGGTCATCACGCTTTCCGGATGGAACTGGATGCCCCGTACGTCATACGTGCGGTGGCGCAAAGCCATGATGAGACCCTCGTCGCTGGTGGCCGTCACCTCCAGGCAGTTGGGCAGATGCTCGCCCTCCACCACCCATGAGTGGTAGCGTCCCACGTTGAATGTGGCGGGAAGTCCTTCAAAGAGGTAGTCTTCTTTTACCACATGCGCGGGCGTTGATACCCCATGGAATACGTCGGAGAGATTCGTCAGGCGCGCACCGAAACTCTCGCCGATGGCCTGATGGCCGAGGCAGACACCGAGTATCGGTTTGACGCCCGCAAAGCGTCGGATGACGTCCAGTGTCAGTCCCGACTCGGCAGGGATGCCTGGTCCGGGCGAGAGAATGATTTTGTCGTAGCCTTCGAGCTGCTCCAGCGCGAACTTGTCGTTGCGCAGGACGTCCACCTTTGCGCCTAATGATTTGACCAGGTGTGCCAAGTTGAAGGTGAAACTATCGTAGTTGTCGATGATGACGATGTGCATAGCGGTCTGTGGGTTTGAAAAGTCTTAGTATTCTGCTGCCAGCTGGATGGCCTGTCGGAGCGCACCCAGTTTGTTGTTCACTTCCTGCAGTTCATATTCTTCGTTGCTCTTGGCTACGATTCCGCCGCCGGCCTGAAACCATAGCTCGTTGTTGCGGCTCACGAAGGTGCGGATCGTAATCGCCTGGTTGAGCGAGCCGTCGAGTCCGATCACTCCGATGCAGCCACCGTAGGCACCTCTGTTGTGCGGCTCCAGTTCGGAGATAATCTGCATCGCGCGCACCTTGGGCGCTCCCGACAGCGTCCCCGCCGGAAACGTGTCGACGAAGGTCTTGATGGCACTCGCTTCAGGGTCGAGATCCCCGCTCACGCGGCTGACGAGGTGGATGACGTGCGAGTAATACTGCATGTCTTTGTAGAAGTCCACCTTCACGCCGTGGCAGTTGCGGCTCAGGTCGTTGCGTGCAAGGTCCACGAGCATCACGTGCTCGGCATTCTCCTTGGGGTCGTTGCGCAGATACTCCGCGTTGGCCTTGTCCTGCTCGCGGTTGCCGGTCCGCTTCGTGGTGCCGGCAATCGGGTCGATGTACGCATGGCGGCCGTCGATGCGGCAGTGCGTCTCGGGCGACGAGCCGAAGATGCGGAAACCGCCAAAGTCGAAATAGAACAGATAGGGCGAGGGGTTGATGCTCCGCAGGGCACGATAGAGCTTGAAGTCGTCGCCCTCATATTTCTGGCAGAAGCGCCGCGAAAGCACGATCTGGAAGACATCGCCGCGCTGGCAGTGGCGGATGCCCTCGCGGATGTTGCGCTTGTGCTCCTCGTCGGTCAGCGTCGACGTGCAGGGGCCGACGGGCGCGAAACTGTAGTCCTGCACGTGGCGGCTCACCATGTCGCTGATGAGCTGGTCGAGGTCCTCCTGCTCGCCCTCGGCCAGCAGCTCGATCACGGAGATGCGGTTGAAGAAGTGGTCGAACACGACGATGTCCTTATATAATATGTACATCATGTCCGGTGCGTCGTTCTTCTGCTGCGTTTCGTCCTTCACCTCGATGGCGTCGAAGTAGCGGACCGCGTTGAACGACGTGTAGCCGAACAGTCCGCAATACTCGCTCATCTCTCCTTTCACCTCAATCTGGCTCAGGAAGTCCGTGATGGCGCGGTCGGCGGTGTATGTCTCCGTCACCTCGTGTTCCGTCTCGCGCCCGTCGGGGAAGACGAGCCGGGCCTTGCCGTGCGAGATGGCGACGTGGCCGATGGGGTGCAGGGCGATGAACGAACGGGAGTTCTCATTGCCATGATAGTCCGAGCTTTCCATCAGTGCCGACTGCGGATAGTCGTCGCGCACCTTCATGTAGGCGCTCACCGGTGTCGCCAGGTCGCCCAGAATTGTTTTGGTTGCCGTTTGATAGGTATACATCTTTTCTTTTGCTTGATCCTATGGTGAACAATGAAAATCATTTTCCCGCCTTTCTCAGAAAGCGCAGATACGTGTCCAGGTCTTTGTCGCCGCGTCCACTCACCGTCAACACGACCACGTCCTCCGGCCGGAACTGCATTTTGGGCAGTGCGCCCAGCACGTGCGCCGACTCCAGGGCAGGAATAATGCCCTCCGTGCGCGTGAGCTCATAGGCCGCAGCCAGCGCCTCCACGTCGTTCACGGCCACCACCTGCGCCCGCTTCGAGGCATACAGATGGCAGTGCAGCGGGCCGGTGCCCGGATAGTCGAGCCCTGCCGAGATGGAGTAGGGCTCGACGATCTGTCCGTCCTCCGTCTGCATCAGCTTGATGCGCGAGCCGTGCAGGATGCCCGTCGTGCCCACCTCCATCGATGCGGCCGTCTTGTCCGTGTCGATACCCAGGCCGCCGGCTTCCGCCAGGATGATGCCCACGCTCTCGTCGTCCAGATAGTGGTAGACTGTGCCGGCGGCGTTCGAGCCTCCGCCCACGCAGGCCATCAGATAGTCCGGATAGTCGCGCCCGATTTTCTCCTTCAGCTGCCATCTGATTTCCTCGCTGATCACGCTCTGCAGGCGGGCCACAAGGTCCGGATAGGGATGCGGGCCCACGGTCGAGCCGATGATGTAGAACGTGTCGGCCGGATGGCTGCACCAGTCGCGGATGGCCTCGCTCGTCGCATCTTTCAAGGTCATGTTGCCCGACTCGACAGACTCCACCTTGGCGCCCAGCATGCGCATGCGCTCCACGTTCGGCCGCTGCCGCTCGATGTCCACAGCGCCCATATAGACCGTGCAGGGCATGTTCATCAGCGCGCAGGCCGTGGCCGTGGCCACCCCGTGCTGACCGGCGCCGGTCTCGGCAATGATGCGTGTCTTGCCCATGTGCCGCGCGATGAGAATCTGGCCGAGCGCATTGTTGATCTTGTGAGCGCCCGTGTGGTTCAGGTCCTCGCGCTTCAGATAGAGCTGGCAGCCGTAGCGCTCGCTCATGCGGCGGGCAAAGTAGAGCGGAGAAGGGCGTCCCACGTAGTCGCGCAGCAGCTCGTGAAACTCCTGCTTGAAGGCCTCGCTCTCGATGATGGGCAGGTACTGTTCGCGCAGGCTGTTCACCGTCTGATAAAGAATCTCCGGAATGTAGGCGCCGCCATATTCGCCGTAGAATCCGTTGTTGTCTACTTGATAGTTCATAAGCTTGGGTATGAATGGATGATTGAAGGCAGGAAAGGACCATAAAAAAACAGCCTGTCGTAAGTACGACAGGCTGTCTTCTATAGGGAAATGCGATGGACGCTCCACAGTTTCTCTTCACACTGGACGTCACACATCATAGAATAGCACACATCGGCTTACGATTTGGAAATCTTAAGCTGTGCCATCGCCAAGTGTGAAGGTTCTGCGTCATGAAAGGAGATGCTGTGAATGAATTTGCTGTTTTCTTGCTGAACGGACGGTCCGAAGACGCATCCAGATGTTCTTGCCTGCAAAGTTATCGCATTTACAAGAAGTGTGCAAGAATTTTGCCGGTTTTTTTGATAAAAAGTGAAGGTTTGTCAGTCTTTTCGGCGCAAAGCACGTAAAATGAAACCTACGCGCGTGGCGTGTGGCCTTGGTTCTGTCGGGCGCCAAGACCACCTTGGCGGCCGCCCTTCCGCACCTCGCGGTTGCCGCCGTCTCCGCATGTTCCGCCTCCGCAGGCGTCGGCTCGTAGTGATGTCCCGGCCGCTGTAGGAAGGGGATTTGCTTGCCTGCATCGCGCGATACGTCCTCCATCGTCCCTCGCTGTCAACTCGCCGGCGTCATGCTTCTCGTGGCCCGAAATGCGCCCCTCGTGCCCTTGCTCCACATTCGCCCCGCTGCTGGCAACCCAAACGAACGCACTCGTTTTTCATTTCGAACGCACTCGTTTTCGAAAACGAACGCACTCGTTTTTCATTTCGAACGCACTCGTTTCCCTTTGCTGCGCTCCGCGCCGGATGGTCTGTCCGCCCGCCGGCCACGACACAGAGAAGGGGCTGCATCTGCGCGCGCGACAACAAAAAAAGTCTCAGGCAAGAACCTGAGACTTTCGTGCTGTGCGCAGTGTGGAGGTGCGTGGCGGATTCGAACCGCCGTAGCTGGTTTTGCAGACCAGTGACTAAGCCACTCATCCAACGCACCGTGGCTGCTGCGCGGGGCTCGTGTCGTTCCGAAGCCCCTTTCGCTTTTTGCGACTGCAAAGGTAGATGTTTCTTTCGAGTTACGCAAACTTTTCTTTGTTTTTTTCATTAAAAGCGGGATAAGTGCTAACTTTGCACCACATCCGTCTGCCGGAAAGGCACGGATGCCCTGCAAACAAGGGGTTTTCACTCCCCCCAACCGCTTTTGATTATGTCCGAAATGATGTTGTTGCAGCGTGTACAACGCTATATGGCCCTGCACGCACTGGCGCAGCCTGCCGACCGCCTCGTGGTGGGCGTCAGCGGCGGTGCCGACTCGCTGGCGCTCCTGCTGCTGCTCCAGCAGATGGGCTATGCCGTCGAGGCGGTCCACTGCAACTTCCACCTGCGTGGCAGCGAGAGCTCGCGCGACGAGGCGTTCGTGCGGGCATGGTGCGAGCGTCACGACGTTCCGCTGCAGGTGGCTCACTTCGACACACGTGCCTATGCGGCCTCCCGCCACGAAAGCATCGAGATGGCTGCGCGCAGCCTGCGCTACGACGAGTTTGAGCGGGTGCGCCGCGCCCGCCGGGCCGCCGCCATTGCCGTGGCCCATCATGCCGACGACAATGCGGAGACGCTCCTGCTCCATCTCCTGCGGGGCAGCGGACTGCGGGGCTTGGAGGGCATGAGCTGCCGGCAGGGGCACGTCATCCGCCCCTTGCTCACCACACGCCGCCACGAGCTGGAGGCTTTTCTCCGGGCACAAGGCGAGACCTGGGTGACCGACTCCAGCAATCTGGAGGACGAGGCGCTGCGCAACCGGATTCGCCATCACGTCATGCCAGCACTAGCCGAGGTGGCCGCTGATCCTGTGGAGATGCTCGCGCGCGCCATGGACAACGTGCGGCAGGCACAGGCCGTCTACGACTACGGCTTGCAGGCCCTGCTCAAGCAGTGTGCGACGGATGATGGCGACCTGCGGGTGGAGCCGCTGCTGGCTACGCCTGCACCGCTGACACTGCTGCACGAGCAGTTCGCGCACTTCGGCTTCACGCGCAGCCAGTTGCAGGACATCCTGCGCGCCGCGCATCGTCAGGGCGCCCATGTGGCGTCGGCCACACACCTCATCTACGTTGCCGACGGCTGCCTGTGCTGCCGCAGGAAGGAAGACGTCCTGCTGCCGGAGACGGAGCGCACTCGCGTGCTGCCGCTGGAGGAGGCCGGTTTCATCCGACAGCAGCGGCTGGCGTATGCGCCCGGTTTTCAGTTCGACGCTTCGCCGCGGGTGGCTTATTTCGATGCCGACAAACTCGGGGAGAGCCTCGTGCTGAGACATCCCGTTGCGGGCGATGCGTTTCGCCCGTTCGGCATGAACGGCCGCAAGCTCGTCAACGATTTGCTGGCGGAGCAGCACGTGCCGGCCGTCCAGCGCGATCGCGAATGGTTGCTCTGCGCCGGCGACCGCATTGCGTGGGTCGTCGGGCGCCGTTCCTCCGCCGACTTTGCCGTCGATGCGCATACGCGTACCGTGCTCCGCCTGCAGGTGGACTGAGCTGGGGGCGAATAGAAAAAACGACAGACTGCATGTTTCTTCTGGGAGAAGCATGCAGTCTGTTGCTTTTAAGAGAAAGTGCGGAGGGTTTCGGTCAGCGTTGCAGATATTTTCTGCCGCCGCGGATGACAATGCCGCGGTAGTCGGCCCCGACGCGCTGTCCGCTCAGGTTGTAGGTGGGTGCGCTGGCGTCATCTTGCAGCGAGCCGCTGTCCACCGTCTGAATGCCCACGGCGGCGGGGTCGACGTGGTAGGTCAGGCGGAAGCGGTCTGCGCTCCACCAAGCAGATCCGCTGGCGCTGGCCTGCAGCAGGAGCGTGAGGCGCTGTCCCGGCTCCAGCGTGCAGGAGATGGGATCAGACTCCATCCAGCCCAGTGGGTGGGGCGATCCGGCCACGGCAACCGTCCCGTTGCCTGCCACGGTGGTGCTGGCACTTTCTTTTCCGTCCGTCTGGAGACTGAGGCGGAGGTTGGCCGCGGTGGAGCAGCGGACGAGGGCCGTGAGCACGTAGTTGCCTGCGGGCATTCCCTCAAGGGTCTGACTCAGCGTGGACGGCCAGGTGCTGCCGCTCCAGTAGTTGAAGTAGCTGTTGCCGGCTGTCGTGCCGTCCCAGGCCTCGTTGGCGCTGAACCCGACGTTCGATGCGAGCCAGCCATACGAGTCGGCGCGCTGGCAGTCGGCATTGATGATCAGCGCCGACGCGTCGTAGGCGAGCTCGTCGCTGTCTGAGCGCACGAAATGAGAAGCCTTGCGCGCCACATCCAGCGCAGCGGCCATGCGGCGGAAACTGTTCGCCGTATTGGATGCGCTGTTCACGGCTGTGTACAACTGGTGGCCGACAAGCGGAATCTGCGTTGCCGACAGGGCTTGCGCAGCTTCCTCCTGGGCCCAGGCATTGGCTTGCGCGTGAAGTGTGAGCGAGGGCCGGCCGAGGTAGGTGAGGCTGAAGTCGTCAGCTCCGGCCCAGCGGGCGTTCATGGGACCGATGTTGCGGATGCCGACGCGCAGCGTGTCGCCTTCCGCCACATAGATGTAGGGAAGCGTGAGGCGCAGCGAGTCGGCGATGGTCGACTCCGTGGTGACAGGCACAAAGTAGTCTACGTCGCGCACACGGGCATAAAGTCCGACGGCGCCGTTCACCGCGTCATCAGCTACGCCGTTGGCCGAGTTGAAGCAAAGCGCCGACAGCGAATAGTAGCCGGCAGGCAGTTCGGCGATGTCCTGATAGTAGTTGAAGTGCATGTCGCGCGCTGTGGCGTTCCAGGCTTCGAAGTAGGTGTTGCCTGTGCCCTGGGTGAATCCGTTCTGTGCCGATCTGGTGCACGTCCAACTGCTGACCGCCGACTTGCTGTCGGTGATGATGTGCGGGTTCTGCACCAGTGTCAGGCTGGTGGCGTCGCTGGTCACTTCCTTGCCGTTGTTCAGCACGGCACGCAGGCGGAACTGGTCGTTGTCGATGTCGATCGGGTCTTCTCCGTCGATGCTGAGCGTGAACTGATGCTGCGGATTGTCGAATTCCGGGCGCTGGGCGAGGGTCTCGATGATGCGCCAAGTGCCCGTCGAGGCTTCGTACTTCTCAAGGTAGAAAGCCGTCGTGAGGTCGAGGTTGGGGTTGGTCGAGGTCAATACCACTGCGCTGCCGTCGGTGGAAAGCTTCGCCTTGAGGGTGAGGGCGGAGGCGGCCGGCTGCCACCACAGCGGCTCGAATTGCTGTCGGGCCTTGTAAGCGAAATCGCTGTCGTAGTCGCGGAAGATCTGTCCGGCAGGCGTCACGCCGCCTTCTTCGTATATCATGCGGTTATACCAGAGGTCGTCGTTGTACGGCACGAAGACCTCCACGTAGTCGAGTGTCTCCAGCAAGTCGAAAATCTGTTGGTACTTTGCTTTCGCTGCGTCTGTCGACGTATAGCCGGGCGTGAGCCACGAGGCGCCATATTCCATTTCGGTGATCCAGATGGGGCGCTTCGTTGCGGAATAGATGCTGGCGAGCTGCGACTTCCACGAGGCGATGTCGCCGGTCCAGTAGGCATGCACCGCCACAAAATCGCATCGCCGTGCGTAGCCGTCGCAATAGCCGATGTAGTTGGTCAGCCAGGAGGCGTCGGTGGGTGATGCCGAGCCGATGCGCATGCCCGAGGAGAGAAATTCGGAGGAATGCTGGAAGGCGCTCCATTCCGAGATGGTGGTGCCGCAGTCGTCGGAGTGCTGCTCGCTGTGTTCGGGCTCGTTGTAGCCCAGGACATGTGTGGATGCGGACTTGCTGTTGATTTCCGACCACGAGGGCCAGTAGACGTGGCTCTTATGCGGGACGTACTCCGTGTCGTTGGTGCTGTTGTAGCCTGCGCTCCAGGAGTAGCTCCAGTTGGCCCGGACGGTGCGCGCTTCGTTTTGGTTGTTGCCGGTGTCTCCCCAACCTTTCTTGTTGCAGTAGTTCCAGCGCTTGATGACGACGGAGGAGATGCGGTCGTTCGACGCTGTGGGGAGTTGGTTGACGATGATGTCGGCATGGTCGGCCACATAGACGCGGCTGTAGCCGGTGCCGTCTGAGTTGGTGGCTATTGTAGCCATGTAGCCGCGGCGGAGCACGAAACTGGAGATCTCGTTGGCGTCGTTGCCAAGCGATCGGTTCTCGCCCAGACCGAGCGCGACGCTCTGTCCTTGCAGTTGGGCTTCGTGGTAGCCGGTGAAGGGCTTGAATGTGGAGGGATGCGGGATGACTGCGCAGCCGTCCTTGTAGATGGCAACGCGGACATTGTTGTTGAGCACGGCCTTGGCTCCGTTGATGCTGATCTTGTCGAGGTAGCTGCTGATGAACTCGGAGGGGCGCACGTGGTCGGCAATGATCCAGGCGGACTCGTTGCTCAGGTCAACCGTCGTTCCGCTGAGCAGGCCGCTGCTGGAGTACAGATGGTAGTCGCCGGCAACGGAAAGGGTGATGGCCCCCTGGTCGGCCAGGGTGGCGTAGAAGTACTGGAGGGGTGCGTCGGCACTGGTCTCGGCCGGTGCGTCGGATGTATCGACGGCTTCGAGCTGCCAGTAGGAGTTGGTGGCGGTGCGGCTCTTGTTGTAGTAGATTTTCGAACCGGCGCTGGTGTTGTCGGTGCCGAAGCCTGTGCCGTTGCGGTAGCGAAGCGTCACGCGTCCGTCGGACAAGGGGTTGACAGAGACGGACATGGCGCTGCTCTTGGTGGAGACGGTGTTGATGCTCCATCCGTTGGAGTTGGCGCTCAGGTAGGGCCCGTCGGCTGTCTGGATGACGGCGCCTTCCGCGCTCTGCACGAAGCGGACACTGCTTCCGTTGGCTGTGAGTGTGGGATTGTCGCTGGCGGATGCGGGGAATGTGAGGTAGAGGCCTGAAGCGACGTGCCTCATGCGGTACCATCCGTCGGCCATGGCGGTGCTGATGGAGAGCATCAGCAGCAGGAAGCCGACGATCGGCTTTTGCGGGGATGTCTTCATGGGTGGGTAGTTTTTGATGATGTGGTTTGTAGTGTCTATGAGGTCTTGGCGGTGGCAGTGGCGGTGGCAGGCGTGTGGTGTCAGGGCTGGTAGGAGCCGCGGGCTTTTTGCTGCTCGCGTTGCACTTGTTTCCACTGGGCTTTGGCCAGCTCCTGCATGTCGACGACTTCGTCTTTTTCGTCGACAATCTCGGTTCCGAGCATCGTCTCGATGCAGTCTTCCATGGTGACAATGCCGCGCATGGATCCATATTCGTCGATGACGACGGAGATGTGTTCTTTCTTCTCGAGGAGTCGTTCCCAGATGTTGGAGACGGATTCGTCTTCCGAGAAGGTCAGGATGGGACGTTCAAGTTCTGCCAGTTTCGTGTTGAATTCGTCGCGGGCCATTCGTTCCAATATCTCTTGCTTGAGGACGTAGCCTGTGACGTATTCGTCGTTGTCGGCGTCGTAGAGGGGGATGCGCGAGAAGGTGCCGAAGTCGTCCGACTGGTAGAACTCGCGGATGGTTTGCTGTCGCTCAGCCATGGTGACGACGCTGGAGGGCGTCATGATCTCGTGGGCGGTGAACTGGTCGAGCTTGAGCAGGTTCTGGATCATCTTGTTCTCTTCTTTCTCCAGCACGCCTTCCTCCGCACCGGTCGTGACGACGGCGGCCACTTCCTCGCGGCTCATCGAGACGGTGGAGCTTCCGTTGGAGATGAAGCGCGTGACGCGCTCGATGAGGAGGACGAGCGGATAGGTGATGAAGATGTATGCGCGGATAACTTTGGAGGCGGGCAGGGCCAGCTGGCGCCAATAGGTGGAGCCGATGGTCTTGGGGATGATCTCGCTGAAGAGCAGCACGCAGAAGGTGAACACGGCCGAAACGATGCCGACGCCGGTGCTGGAGAACAGCAGGGCTGCCTCCGAACCGACGAGCGAAGCGCCGACGGTGTTGGCAATGGTGTTGATGACGAGTATGGAGGAGATGGGGCGGTCGATTTCCGACTTCATCTTCTTGAGGCGGGCGGCGCCTGGAACGTTTTGCTGTTCGAGGTTATTGATGAACGACAGTGGCGTGGAGAGCAGGACGGATTCCAGCACAGAGCAGATGTGGGAGATGACTAGTGCCAGGACCGTGTAGGTGATGAGTGGTGCGAAAGAGCCTGTTGGGGGAGTGATGTTGAGTAGTGCGGTGAGAGGTTCCGCCGGGTAACTGTCGGGGTTCATGAATGGTTGGGGAATGGTTATTGCCGTTGCAAAGATACATATTTTCAGCGAAACAACTGAAAGTTAGGGGATAAAAAATTGGTGGTCGCTCGTCGGTGGGCTGATAAGGGAACTGCGGGCTGGGTTGCAGCGCCGGTAGAACGGGGTGCGATGGGGCACTGCGAGCGGGGATGCTGGCAACTGGCGGAAGATGTGCCGTGATAGCGGGCAGCCTTGTGCGCACGGTGGGCTCGTGGCTGTGGCTGGCATGGGTAAAATGAACGCAGTCGTTGGGGATTTTGAGTGCGTTCGTTTTTCATTTCGAGTGCGTTCGTTTTGCTGAACGAACGCACTCGTTTTATTATGCAGGCGTGTGGTGACCTTGTTTGGGGCTGGGCGAAGTTCTAAATGGCTGCAGGGAGGGTATGGCAGTGGCGGGTGATGCGGGATGGCGGAGGGAGGATGACGGGCGAGAGGGCTGGGGTGGTGGGATGGGCATGAAGAAAGCCGCTTGTCGGGCGGCAGCCTGGGCTGCACCTGACAAGCGGCGTAGTGAGGGACCGGCGGAGAGGGCCGGAATGGGTTATTCTGCGGTTTCTGCCGACTCGCTGTCGGAGGCTTCCTTGTCTTTGTCGGCAGCCTTCGGTTTTTTCAGTGCGTCGATCTTCATCTTGATTTCCTGTAGGTCGGAACGGAGTTTCTCGACCTTGCGGTTGAGCTCATTGACGAGCTGGTTGCCGGACTTCGACTTGGAGGAAAGGGTGAGGAAGCCGAGGTTGTTCTCGTAGGTCTTGATCTCGTTCTTGAGGATGTCGTATTGGCGCAGCAGGCGTTCGCGCACTTTGCCGTCGGTGTCCTTCACTTCCTGGCGGAACTGGCTGACGCGGCGCTTGGTGGTGGTCTCGTGGAGGGCGCCGTAGAGGCGGTCCATCTGGGCGCGGAATGCCTGGTAGATGGTTTCTTTCTCTCGGAAGGGCACGTGGCCTATCTCGTTCCATTCTTCCTGTGCTTTGCGCAGGAGGTCGCGGAGGTTGTCGGTGCCTTCTTCGGCGAGGGCTGCGAGACGATTGATGATGTCTTTCTTCTTCTGCAGGTTCTCGCGCTGCTCGGCGTTCTGGCTGCCTGTGGCGTTTTTCTTGGCCTCAAAGAAGGCGTCGCAGGCGTCGTTGAAGCGTTTCCAGATGTCCTCGCTGTATTTTTTGGGCACGGTGCCGATTTCCTTCCACTGCTTCTGCAGGTCGACGATGGCCTGTGTGGTCTCGCGCCATGCGGTGCTGTCTTTGAGGGCCTCGGCTTTCTCGACGAGTGCCTGCTTGGCCTGGAGATTGCTTTGGAGGCTGTCGCGGACGGTCTTGAAGTATTCGGCTTTCTGCTTGAAGAAGTTGTCGCAGGCCTGGCGGAAGCGCTCGAAAATCTTGACGTTGGAGCTCTTGGGGGCGTAGCCGATGGTCTTCCATTCGTTTTGGAGTGCGACGATCTTCTCGCTCTGTGTGTTCCAGTCGGAGAAAGTCTTCAGGGAGTTGATGTCCACGGCTTCCACTTGTTCGCAGAGTGCCGTCTTCTTCACGAGGTTTTCCTGCTCCTGGGCCTTGCGCTCTTCGAAGAATGACTGGTGGCGTTTGTTGATGGTGGTGGAGGCGGTTTTGAAGCGTGTCCAGATGGACTCGCGCAGTTCGCGCTCCACGGGCCCGATCTCGCGGAACTCCTGGTGGAGCTGCTGCAGCTGGGCGAAGGCGGAGATGACGTCTTCGGCCTCGGCCAGTTTCTCAGCGCGCTCGCACAGCTCGGTCTTGAGCTCAAGGTTTTTCTTGAAATCGTAGGAGCGGAGCTCGTTGTTGAGCTTCAGCGTGTCGTAGAAAAGCTCAACGTGGTATTGGTAGTTTTTCCAAAGCTCGGTGGCGGATTCTGCGGGAACGGCCTTGATGTCGTTCCACTGCTTTTGCAGTTCCTTGAAGTCGTTGTAGGATTTGTTGACCTCATCGGGATTGGAAAGTATGGTCTTGATTTGCTCGATGATGGCGAGCTTCTTCTGATAGTTTTCCTCAAGTTCTTGCTTCTCGTGCTCCATCTGGACGGCGCGTTTCTCTTTGATGGAGCTCATGAGCTCCTTGAATGCGGCTTCGTCGGGGTTGGGCATGGGAACATAGGTGGCTGCGTCGCCTCCTTGGGCGATGTAGTCATTGTGTGCGGCTTCTGCAGCCTGACGCACAAGGCGGTAGAACTGGCTCTTGATGGATTCGATCTCGCTGCGGGGCGAGAGGTCTTCGTTGGCCAGGATTTGCTTGAGTGCGTCGATGACTTGTGTGGTGGATTCGTAGGCGACAGTCTCGGTTTCGCTGTCGTCGGTGGGGACGGCGTCGGAAGTGTCGGCGTCGGCGATAGCCTCGGCAGGCTCTTCGGTAGCGGCGGGTGCGTCGTCTACGGATTCGCTCTTCTCAGATGGCGCAGCGTTTTCATGGATGGATTCGGCTGCAGGTGCGTTCTCTGCCAATGGTGTCTCGATGAGTTCTTCGTTGGCGTTGTTGATGTCAGTCATCACCTTCGTGTTGTGTTAAGTAAGAGAATATGTGAAGACAGCTGGCTGCCTCCACTCGTGAGTTTGAAACAATTTGTATCGTTGGTGCTCCGAGGGGCACAATCAATAGCAGAAGTACGGGCCAGCAAGTGCCGGCCGCGTGTTGCGTGTGGGCCTGATAACCGTGGTTTCAGGGGTGTCGATGGACGTTTTGCCACAGTTGTCCGTGTTTCCGTCGGCAAATATAGAGAAAAAAACGTTTCGGGGCATGCGTTTTGTCATTTTTTCGTGCATGCGGCTGTATTTTATTGGGTGTGAGACGGAAAAAGCAGGAGCGCGGCCAGAAGGGCGCGCTCCTGCTTGTATGCTGTGTGGTGGGTGTTCGGGACACGGGCTGCCAAGGGATGTGCGTCAGTGGAAGGCGCTTTGACAGAGCTGGATGTAGATGACGGATGCGGGGATGGCCAGCAGCGCGGAGTCGAAGCGGTCGAGCATGCCGCCGTGGCCTGGGAGTATGCGGCCCGAATCCTTGATGCCCATCTGGCGCTTGAACAGCGACTCGACGAGGTCGCCCCAGGTGCCGAAAACGACGACAACTGCTGCCAGGCCGGCCCAAAGCAGGCGGCTGATGAGTGGATGCTCGCCGACTTCTACGAAATGGAAGCCCAAGCTGGGGAACAGCTGTGAGGCAAGGAGGGCCAGGACGAAGCCGCCGATGCTTCCTTCCCACGATTTCTTGGGGGAGATGCGGGGGAAGAGCCGGTGCTTGCCAAAGAGGGAGCCTGCGCAATAGGCGCCCGTGTCGGACAGCCAGAGAAAGGCGAAGATGGAGAGCAGATAGCTGCCTTCGTATGCCACGATGCTGGAGTCGCCGAATGGGCTGGTGAGCTCACGGAAGACGAGCAAGGGCATGAGGGCGAAGGGCAACGCCACGTAAATCTGCGCGAGCATGAAGCCGGCGATGTTTTGAAGGGGCGTGGGGCTTTTGGTGTAGAGCTCGCTGACGAAGACGTAGATGAGGGTCAGGATGTAGGGCAAGAAGGCCTCACGGATGGAGAATGCGGGCGATTGCTCGAAATAGGCTTGCCGCATGGATACGCCGGAGAAGGCCAGGAAAAGGATGACGGAGGCTACGACCGCAATGAAACGGTTGAGCCGGACACCGGCATGGCGGTTCATCAGCGTGCAGAACTCCCATGTGGTCATTCCGCTGATGATGGCAAAGAGCAGCAGAAATGTGCTGGCGTTGTAGACGATGCAGAAGAAGAGGAGGGCAACGAAGACAACACCGGTCAGCGTGCGTATGATCAGATTGTGCTTCATGTAGGAATTGAAGACATTGTTTGTGAAGTATGAGTCGAAGGCGCCGCCGACCGGCAGCAGCAGTGCTGCGCGCTGGTCGCTGGCTGCATGCTGCTGCTATGCGTTGGCCGTTTCGTTGGCGTCTTTGGTGGGTGCTTCGGTTTCGGGCTGAGAGGGTTTCGTGGGCGTTGGGGAGGCAGCAATTCCGCTCTCTCCTTGCTGCATTTGCTCTTTGGCTTTCTCCACGACAGCATCAATGGCTTTCTGGCGCACGATGTCTTCGTTGACGTCGATATAGTCGAGATGCTGCGTGTCGGATGCTGCCTGATTGTTGCCGTCGGCCTTTGAGCTGGCCATGATCTCGTCGGCGCGAGACTGCCAGGGCCGTTTTCCGAAGATGCGTTCTACGTCTTCTGCGAAGATGACTTCTTTCTCGATGAGCAGCTGCGCCAATTCCGAGTGCCCCTCCTGGTGCTCCCGAAGGATGTTCTTGGCGCGCTCATACTGCTCGGCAATGAGCGTCTTGACTTCTTTGTCGATGATTTCCGCGGTGTGCTCGCTGTAGGGTTTTGAGAAACCGTATTCATCGTTGTTGTAGTAGCAGAGGTTGGGCAGCATGTCTCCCATTCCGGCATAAGCAATCATCATGAACGAGCGTTTGGTAACCGTCTCCAAGTCGTTCATGGCCCCGGTTGAGATTCGCCCCAGACATACTTCCTCGGCGGCGCGTCCACCAAGGGTTGCACATATCTCGTCGAGCATTTCTTCCTTCGTTGTGATTTGACGCTCTTCGGGCATATACCACGCCGCACCCAAAGCACGGCCACGCGGAACAATCGTCACCTTCACCAGCGGATTGGCATACTGGAGGAACCAAGAGATTGTGGCATGACCTGCCTCGTGCAGCGCAATCGTGCGCTTTTCGGCGTCTGTCATGACTTTGGTCTTCTTCTCAAGACCGCCGATGATGCGATCGACTGCATCGAGGAAGCACTGGCGGTCCACCCACTTCTTGTTGCCACGGGCGGCAATCAGCGCCGCCTCATTGCAGACATTGGCAATGTCGGCTCCTGAGAATCCCGGCGTCTGACGTGCCAAAAGGTCGACATCGACCGTTTCATCTATCTTGATGGGGCGCAGGTGGACGTTGAAGATGGCCTTTCTTTCTGTGACATCCGGAAGGTCGACATGTATCTGGCGGTCGAAGCGTCCGGCGCGCAGCAGCGCCTTGTCGAGTATGTCGGCACGGTTGGTCGCTGCCAGAATGATGACGCCGCTGTTGGTGCCGAATCCGTCCATCTCCGTCAGCAACTGGTTCAGTGTGCTTTCCCGCTCGTCGTTTGAGCCCATGCTCGTGTTCTTGCTGCGCGCACGGCCGATGGCATCGATTTCGTCGATGAAGATGATGCATGGCGATTTCGCCTTCGCTTGCTGGAAGAGGTCGCGGACGCGGGATGCGCCGACACCGACGAACATCTCCACAAAGTCGGATCCGGACATGGAGAAGAAGGGCACGTCGGCTTCGCCTGCAACGGCTTTTGCCAGCAGCGTTTTTCCCGTTCCCGGAGGGCCTACGAGCAGTGCGCCTTTAGGAATTTTGCCTCCGAGCGTCGTGTATTTCTCCGGTTGCTTGAGGAAGTCAACGATTTCCTGCACCTCCTGTTTGGCGCCGATCTGCCCGGCGACATCACGGAAGGTGACTTTCACTTGGTTTTTGCTGTCCTTCTCAAAGAGTTTTGCCTTCGATTTCCCTACGTTGAAGATGCCTCCCATTCCTCCTGACGGGCCCTGCATGCGATTCATCAAGAAGTAGATGATCACGAAGAAGGTGATGATGGGAAGGAACTGGACCAGTATGCGGAGAAAGGTGTTGCTGCTCTCCTGATACTCTACCTTGGCCGTCAGTTTTCCTTCGTCGCGCATCTGGTTGAGATATTCGTCGAGCACCGACAGGCTTCCGATTTCAACAACGAGTTGCTTGCGGTCGCGATTGCTTTGGGCCACTTGTCCATAGATGTGTCGCTCGCCTTGCGTGTTCACTTCGAAAGTGAGCTCCATTTCTCCTTTGTCGATGAGAATCTTGCGTACGTAGCCGCTGTCTACGCATTCCTGGAAGTCCGAGAAAACGAGTTGTTGTTCGGCTCTCGAACTGCTATTGGGGAAGAATACGAAATAGATGAGTCCCATGATGAGCAGGAAGTAGAGCCACGTGAAGTTGAATCGGGGCCCGCGTGGTGTTTCTCCACCGCGCTGATTGGAGTTTTCCTGCTCGTTGCTTTGGAAGTTATTTTGTCTGTTCATATTGTTTTCAAGGTGTGGCGTTTATGATGGAAATTCCCGCTGGATTCGGTTTTTCCTTGCCCTACTGTTGCAGGATTTGCTGCTTCAGACAGTTTGTCTTTGCCGTGTCGGCAGGAGGCGCTGTGCGCCGTCATTGCCGGAGTTGATGCCCTTGTCGTGCTTCCGCCGCATGGGGGGCATTGTTGGTCCGCGTGTTGCGTTCAGTCTTCGTCTGCTATCTCCGTGATGACGGCGTCGTCCCACAGGTTGTCAACGTCGTAGAAGTTGCGGGCTTCGGGCTCAAAGACGTGCACGATGACGTCGGTGTAGTCCAGTGCCACCCAAATGGCGTTGCGCATTCCGGCTGTGTGCACGGGTTTCATGCCGATGTTTTTTCGTACGGTGTCCTCCACAGAGTTGCTGATGGCAGCCACTTGGATGGGGGTGTTGCCTTGGCAGACAACGATGTAGTCAGTGATTGTGTCGTCGATATTGCGTAAGTCCAGCACTCGAATGCCTGTTCCTTTCTTTTCCTGGATGCCTGCAATGACTTGTTGCAGCAGTTCTTTGTTTTCGTCCTGAGTCTTCAAGATTGATGTCATGTTTTGTGTATTCGGTTTGTGAGGCGAAGTGTCTCACACTTCATAGAAAGCTTTAAGTTGCAAAGATAAGACTTTTTTGTCAAACGTGGCAACGCAACTTGCGCTTTTAGTTTTTTTTACAGCTGGGAAATGTCTTTGCCTAATTTCTTGTGTTTTCGGCTCTTGCGGCAGGCGGACGGGTGTGTCACGCATGGTGTCTTCGTCGGGGCTACGCTGCCGCTGCACGCTTTTGGCGAGGTCGTTCCTTTTTGAGGTCGGAATCAGTCTGGGCTTGCGCTGCATTTTGCCTGCATCGCCGGGCCTCAGTCTTCCTTGGCTTCGTCCTCTCCTCTTACGGGGAATGCTCCGAGGTTGCGCATCTGCCGCATGATCTGCGTCTGCCGGCGGTACATGTATGACGAAGGATTTGCGCTGTCGAACCTGAGCGGATTGGGAAGCGTGGCTGCAATCAGCGCGCATTGCTGCCTGGATAGAGCCTCGGCCGAGCATCCGAAGTGCTCGCGCGCCACAGCTTCGGCACCATAGATGCCGTCGCCCATCTCGATGGAGTTCAGATACACCTCCATGATGCGTTGCTTGCTCCAGAGTGTCTCGATGAGCACCGTGAAGTAGACTTCCATTCCTTTGCGGAGCCATGTCGAGCTGGGCCAGAGGAATACGTTCTTCGCGGTCTGCTGGCTGATGGTGCTGGCGCCCCGTGTCCGTCCGCCTCTTTGGGCCTCGTCGATTGCCTGCTTGATGGCGTCAAAGTCGAATCCGTGGTGTTTCAGGAAGTTCTGGTCCTCGCTTGCCCACACGGCTTGCGGCAGGCTGGCCGAGATGGATTCGAGCGGAACCCAGTCGTGCACGAGTCTGATTTCCCGTCCGTCGGCCACTTGCTGCCCGCACCGGATGAGCATGAGGGGTGTGATCGGAACGGGGAGGAAGCGGTAGAGGATGACAGCCAGGATGGAGGAGCCGAAGAATGCGATCAGCGTCCATTTGACGACGGTGCCGAGTCTGCGGAAGAAAATGTGCATTGTGTTGTGGTGGAGTAGGGGTTTTATTTCAAAAAGTGCGCACAATCCCCTTCTCTGGCCGGAAGGTCAGTGGTGAAGATTGTGCGCTTGATGGGGTGTTCAGACGCTTGTCCGGCAGTCGTGCCGGCGGCGTAGGTCGTTATCTATTATTGGAGCGTGCCGTTCTCTGCAGCCTGAATCATGGCCTGCGATGCGTAGAGGTAGATTTCCACGCGGCGGTTCTGCTCACGTCCGCTGGCTGTTGCGTTGTCAGCCACCGGGTTGCTCTCGCCAAGACCGGCGACGCTCTTGATCTGCGAGCTGCTGACGCCCTGGCCGAGCAGATAGCTGCTCACGCTGTTGGCGCGCTGGAGAGAGAGTTGCTGGTTCTTCTCGGCGCTCTGAGCGGCTGTCGAGTTCTTCCAGCCCTGGTTGTCGGTGTATCCCTGGATGGCTACGTCCATATCGGTGTTGGCCTTCAGCACGTTGTTGGCAAACTGCGTGAGCGAGGATTTGGCTGAGCTCTGCAGCGTGGAGCTGCCAGTGGAGAAGAGGATGCCAGAGTCGAATGTCACCTTCACGGCCTGTAGTCCGTTGGCGTCGGTGATGGACTCTACCTCTGCGTTCTTCACAGCCTCTGCTGCGGCCTTGGCCTTGTCCATTTTCTTGCCGATGAGCACGCCTGCACCTGTGCCGACAGCGCCGCCGATGGCTGCGCCGATGACTGTGCCTTTGGCGTCCTTGCCGATCATGTTGCCGATGATGCCACCGAGCACGGCACCTGCGCCGCCGCCGATGAGGCCGCCCTTAGTCGTGTTAGATGCGTTGCAGGCAGAAAGCAGGATAATTGCTGCTAAAGCAAATACGTTCAGTTTCAGTAATTTCATTTTTTGTGTATTTAAAAAGTGTTGGTAATTGAATTCCGTAATCCGGGTTTTCTTCTCTTTTACGTGCAAAGTTATGTTTTCTTTCTGATATTAGTCCCCTAAAACCAAAAAAAACAGTAAATTTGCAAACATTTTTGACTTTATTGGAAAAAAGGTGGACGCTCAGTCGCCGTGTTTCTTTCGTTAACAATCAAAATATAAAGAATGGCAATCGAACTTAAAGAGTTGACAAAGCGTAGTGTCAACTATTCCGAGTGGTACAATCAGCTCGTCGTGAAGGCCGACCTGGCCGAGCAGAGCGATGTGCGCGGATGTATGGTGATCAAGCCCTATGGCTATGCCATCTGGGAGAAGATGCAGCGTATTCTCGACGACATGTTCAAGCAGACCGGCGTGCAGAATGCCTATTTCCCGCTGCTCATCCCGAAGTCCTTCCTCAGCCGCGAGGCGGAGCACGTGGAGGGCTTTGCCAAGGAGTGCGCCGTCGTCACCCACTATCGCCTCAAGACCAACGAGACGCACGATGGCGTCGTGGTGGATTCTGCGGCCAAGCTCGACGAGGAGCTCATCATTCGTCCGACGAGCGAGACCATCATCTGGAATACATATAAGAACTGGATCAAGTCCTACCGCGACCTTCCTCTGCTCTGCAACCAGTGGTGCAACGTCATGCGCTGGGAGATGCGCACCCGCCTTTTCCTCCGCACCTCGGAGTTTCTCTGGCAGGAGGGCCACACGGCGCATGCCACGCGTGAGGAGGCCGAAGAGCGCGCACGCCTCATGCTGCGCGTCTATGCCGAGTTTGCCGAGAAATACATGGCCGTCCCCGTCATCCAGGGCGTCAAGAGCGAGACGGAGCGTTTCGCAGGTGCGCTCGACACCTACACCATCGAGGCCATGATGCAGGATGGCAAGGCGCTCCAGAGCGGCACGAGCCACTTCCTCGGCCAGAACTTCGGCAAGGCCTTCGACGTGCAGTTCCTCAACAAGGACAACAAGCCGGAATATGCCTGGGCCACCTCCTGGGGCGTCAGCACGCGCCTGATGGGTGCGCTCATCATGACGCACTCCGACGACAACGGCCTCGTCCTGCCCCCGGCGCTCGCGCCCATCCAGGTGGTCATCGTGCCCATCTACAAGAATGCCGAGCAGCTGGAGCAGATCTCCCAGCGCGTCCAGTCGATTCAGGAGAATCTCCGTCAGGCCGGCATCAGTGTGAAATACGACGACGCCGACAACAAGCGTCCGGGCTTCAAGTTTGCCGACTATGAGCTCAAGGGTGTGCCTGTGCGTCTTGTCATTGGCGCGCGCGACCTCGAGAACGGTACGGTCGAGGTGATGCGCCGCGACACGCTGGAGAAAGAGACGCTGCCGCTCGACGGCATCGAGGCCCGCGTGCAGCAACTGCTCGACGACATGCAGCAGAACATCTATCGGAAGGCCGTCGACTACCGCGATGCACGCATCTATGAGTGCGACGACTACGAGGAGTTCAAGCAGAAGGTGAAGCAGGGTGGATTCTTCCTCTGCCATTGGGACGGCACGGCAGAGACGGAGGCCCGCATCAAGGAAGAGACACAGGCCACGATCCGCTGCGTGCCCTACGGCTACGAGCAGACGCCAGGCGTCGACATGGTGAGCGGAAAGCCCGCCAAGTGCCGTGTCATCATTGCGCGTGCCTATTGATGTCGAGTGGCTGTTGGCCTACTCGTTGCGCAGGCCTGCATGGGCTGCGCCTTCAGTTTTCTTTCGGCTGCAAGCGGATGTGCTCCGTCTTGCAGCCGAATTGTTTTTCGTTCGGTCCGGTCGGCGCACTGCAGGCCGGCCCGCTTGCTTTCGGAGCCTATGCCTTTTCAGCGTCCGCTATCATCCATGCTGCCTGCATTTGCAATCGAAGCCGCTCGCTGCCGCCGACGCTCGTTTGAGGATGGCGGAAACGACTGCGTTCGTTTTCAAAAACGACTGCGTTCGTTTTCGAAAATGACTGCGTTCGTTTTTTCGGGAAGTTGTCGCTTCCGCTGGCCGGTGAGGCTGTCTGTCTCGGTGGTGGCGGCGTACAAGCCGTGAGGCGCTGTCGGGGCTTTCCTCTCACGAGGAAGTGGGGCGGGCCCCGTGCCGTGGGAGTGTCGCGTTCGTGCGCTTGCACATTTGAAACATTCGTGAGTAATTTGCTTGTAAAAAGTAATCGCAAGTGTGCAATTTATTCGAAAATGTAAGGATGAATGAAAATATGTGGCGCGATTGTTTGGCAATGTACAACAGATTGCTTACCTTTGCAGCGTGAAATCAGTGCCGTCGGCGGCTGCCCGCATCGCCATGATGTCGGTCGGCAGACGTCTCTTCGGAGGCGCATTGGCTGGGAACGTCCGCGAAGGCGGCACGGCAGGATGCACATGGCGGTCGGGGCTGAGGCCATGCCGCATATCAACTCAAATAGTAAACCCAACGTTTTGACTCATGAGATTCAGCTCAGTCGTCGTCATTAGCTCTCTCGTCCTTGTACGAGTCATTGGCAGCGAGAACCAGCGTTCTTGTCGCAAGATGTTGCGCGCGATGAATTGAATCTATGACGGATTGAATACAAAGGCCTTTCTTGCAGACAGTGAGAGAGGTTTTTTTATTACCCTGAACCCAAGGGACAACGGGCATGCAGCAGCATGTGCGGGAAACGTAAACAAAAAAACACCATCAGAATATGAAACATCAGTTGCGCAGTGCCGTCTGCACGGAAGGCCGCAGGATGGCCGGTGCCCGCGCCTTGTGGGTAGCCAACGGTATGAAACGCGAGCAGTTTGGCAAGCCCATCATTGCCATCGTCAACTCTTTCACCCAGTTTGTTCCAGGCCACACCCACCTGCACGAAGCCGGTCAGCTGGTCAAGGCGGAAGTGGAGAAACTCGGTTGTTATGCGGCCGAATTCAACACCATCGCCATCGACGACGGCATCGCCATGGGCCACGACGGCATGCTCTATTCGCTTCCGAGCCGCGACATCATCGCCGACTCCGTAGAATATATGGTGAATGCACACAAGGCTGACGCCATGATCTGCATCTCCAACTGCGACAAGGTGACGCCGGGTATGCTCATGGCAACCATGCGACTCAACATTCCGACGATTTTTGTGAGCGGTGGCCCGATGGAGGCCGGGAAGTGGAAGGGCGAGAACATCGACCTGATCTCGGCCATGGTGAAAGGTGCCGATCCCAGCGTGAGCGATGCGGAACTGACCGAAATCGAAAACCGCGCCTGCCCCGGCTGCGGCAGCTGCTCAGGCATGTTCACAGCCAATTCGATGAACTCGCTGACGGAGGCCATCGGACTCTCGCTGCCCGGCAACGGAACGATTCTCGCCACGCATGTCAACCGTCGCGAGCTGATGAAGCAGGCGGCGCGCCAAATCGTGAAGAATGCGCTGGCCTACTACGAGGACGGCGACGACAGCGTATTGCCACGCAACATCGCCACGCGCGACGCGTTCCTCAATGCCATGAGCCTCGACATCGCCATGGGAGGAAGCACCAACACGATTCTCCACTTGCTGGCGGTGGCGCAGGAGGGCGAGGTGGACTTCACGATGAAGGACATCGACCGCTTGAGCCGCCACGTGCCCTGCCTGTGCAAGCTTGCGCCCAACACGCAGAAGTACAGCGTGCAGGAATGCGGCCGTGCGGGTGGTATTCTCGGCATTCTCAACGAACTGTCGAAGGGCGGATTGCTCAATACCGACGTGAAGCGTGCGGACGGGTTGACGCTTGGCGACTGCCTCAAGAAATATGACATCCTTGCCGAGGAGGTGGATCCGGAGGCAAAGCGCATCTACAGCACGGCGCCTGCCGGCAAGTTTTGCAACGAGCTTGGCGTGCAGACCACGACCTGGGAGACGCTCGACACCGACCGTGAGAACGGTTGCATCCGCTCCATCGAGCATGCCTACACCAAGGACGGCGGACTGGCGATTCTGTTCGGCAACATCGCTCAGGACGGCTGCGTCGTGAAGACCGCCGGTGTGGACGCCAGCATCTGGCACTTCGAGGGCCCTGCCAAGGTGTTCGACTCGCAGGAAGCAGCCTGTGAGGGCATTCTGGGTGGCAAGGTGCAGAAAGGCGACGTCGTCGTCATCACGCACGAAGGACCCAAAGGTGGTCCCGGCATGCAGGAGATGCTCTATCCCACGAGCTACATCAAGAGCATGCACATGGGCAAGGAGTGTGCGCTGATCACCGACGGCCGCTTCTCGGGCGGTACGTCGGGTCTGAGCATCGGACACATCTCGCCCGAAGCAGCTGCGGGCGGCAACATCGGAAAGATCGTCGATGGCGACATCATCGAAATCGACATTCCCAATCGCTTGATACAGGTGAAGCTCTCGGATGCAGAGCTTGAGGCGCGTGCACAGCGCCCGCTGACGCGCGACCGGCACGTGAGCAAGGCGCTTCGCGCGTATGCCCGGAGTGTGGCGTCGGCCGACAAGGGTGGTGTACGCCTCATCGACTAAGCCATCGGCTTAAGAACCATACATTCATCCATTGGCACATCCCGTGGCGCCAGAAGCAGCCGGGGTGCGCTCAAGTTCAAAAACAGGTAGAAATGAAAGAAAGAATAACGGGAGCAGAAGCACTGATGCGCTCCCTCGTGCGCGAAGGTGTGGACGTATTGTTCGGTTATCCGGGCGGTGCCATCATGCCTGTCTACGATGCACTCTACGACCATCAGAATGATTTGCACCACATCCTCGTGCGCCACGAGCAGGCGGCCGTCCATTCCGCGCAGGGCTATGCCCGTGTGAGCGGACGCGTCGGCTGCGCCGTTGTCACGAGCGGACCGGGTGCCACCAACACCGTCACCGGCATCGCCGATGCCATGATCGACTCCACACCGATGGTCGTCATCTGCGGCCAGGTGGGCGCTCCACTGCTGGGCACCGACGCCTTTCAGGAAGTGGACGTGGTGGGCGTCACTCAGCCCATCTCCAAGTGGAGCTATCAGATACGCCGGGCTGAAGATGTGGCGCAGGCCGTCTCCCGTGCTTTCTACATCGCGCGGAGCGGACGTCCGGGGCCTGTCGTGCTCGACTTCACGAAGAACGCACAGACGGAGATGGTGGATTACGAACCCGTCAGCGTCGACTTCATCCGTTCCTATCAGCCTTTCCCATGCCCGACCGACGAAACCATCGCGTCGGCAGCCTCGCTCATCAATGAAGCGCGTCGCCCCCTTGTACTCGTCGGACAGGGCGTCATTCTGGGAAATGCAGAGGAAGAACTGCGCGCCTTTCTTGAGAAAGCCGGTTTGCCAGCTGCAAGCACGCTGCTCGGACTCTCCGCGCTTCCTACATCGCATCCGCTGAACAAAGGCATGCTCGGCATGCACGGCAACTATGCGCCCAACGTCATGACCAACCGCTGCGACCTCCTCATCGCAGTCGGCATGCGCTTCGACGACCGCGTGACAGGCAAGCTGTCCACGTATGCGCCGCAAGCCAAGGTGCTTCACTTCGATATCGACCCCAGCGAGATCGACAAGAACGTGCAGACCACGCTTGCCGTTGTCGGCAACTGCAAGCAGACGCTTCCCGCTGTCACCGCATTGCTCAACCCTGCGAGCCACACCGAATGGATCGATTCTTTTGCTCCTCTCCATCAGCAGGAGGTGGACAAAGTGATACAGCCCGCCATCCATCCTGCCAGCGGACCGCTGCTTATGGGTGAAGTGGTGCACCGCGTGAGCGAACTCACCAACCACGAGGCGGTGCTCGTGACCGATGTCGGGCAGAACCAGATGTTCGGCGCGCGCTATTTCAAGTACTCCCGAACGCGCAGTTGCATCACCTCCGGCGGATGCGGAACGATGGGATTCGGACTTCCCGCAGCGGTGGGCGCGACGTTTGGTGCGCCTGACCGCACGGTTTGTCTCTTCGTCGGCGACGGTGGATTGCAGATGACCATTCAGGAACTGGGCACCATCATGGAGCAGCAGTCGCCCGTCAAGATCATCCTGCTGAACAACAATTATCTGGGCAACGTGCGCCAGTGGCAGGCCATGTTCTTCGACCATCGCTATTCGTTTACGCCGATGGCCAACCCCGACTACGAACTTCTGGCAAAGGCCTACGGCATTCCTGCACGTACCGTCATGGAGCGTTCGGACCTCGACGACGCCATCCGCGAGATGCTGGACACGACGGGTCCATACATCCTGCATTGCGTCGTGAAGGAAGAAGAAGACGTGATGCCCATGACGCCGCCGGGAGCCAGTGTTGACGAAATGCTGTTCGAGGTGAAAAAGTGACCCACAATCTCCGGGCGCTGGCTGCGCGGTCATCAAGCGCGGATAGCGTTCAGAATTCCCCTTATACCCCCTTCTACGTATTGAACAATGTCAGATCAAGTTAAGAATAACGACTGCAACGCCTGCGGCAAATGCGCCACGGCAGAGGAGAAGCGGAAGGCCAGCTGCGCCGACGAGCCCCTCTACACATTGCTTATCTACTCGGAGAATACGCCTGGTCTGCTGAGCCAGATCACAGCTGTCTTCACGCGCCGTCAGGTGAATATCGAGAGTCTGAACGTCTGTGCGTCTTCCACGCCCGGCGTGCACAAATACACGATTACCTGCTACTGCAGCGAGTCGATGGCCAAGATGCTCACCAAGCAGATGGAAAAGCGCATCGAAGTGCTCAAGGCCGACTACTACACCGACGACGAGATCTTCATTCTCGAGACTTCGCTCATCAAGATCTCCACGCCGATGATGCTTGCCGACCGCACTGTCAGCAAGATCATCCGTCTGCACAATGCCCACATGGTGGAGGTAAACCCGACTTACGCGACGGTGGAGAAGACGGGTGTGACCTCCGACATCCTCTCCCTCTACGAGGGACTCAACGCGCTGGGCGTCGTGCTCCAGTTCGTGCGCTCGGGCCGAATCGGCATTACCAAGGACCGCGTCGAGCATCTCGACCGCTATCTGGCGTCGCGCGAACAGGAACGGAAGCAGAAAGGCGAGGTGGAAGTATGACGACGCAAGCTGAAAATCGTGCCGCTGAAGCTAGGAAGTGGGGGCCGAAAGAAACCTACCGCTTGCAGGTCGATCCGTTCAGCACCGACAATGCCGGACGCTGGGCTTGGCCCAATGTGGGCATTGCCCTCCTCAATGCAGCGGAATATCACGCCAGCCACCGTGGCTTCGGCATGAGCGGCGTGGGCGAGGACGACTGCTCGTGGGTGCTCTCGCGCCTGACCATCGAAATGCACGAGATGCCTGAGACATTTGCCGAAGTGGAAGTGGAAACGTGGATTGAAAGCATCTACCGCCAGTTCACCAACCGCAATTTCGCCATCCGCTCCGCTGCCGACGGACATGTCTATGGCTATGCACGCAGCGTGTGGGCGCTCATCAGCCGCACCACACGCCAAGCGCAGGATCTCACCCAGCTCACCATCCTGTCGGAGCAGTTCGGCATTCTCCCCGACGAGCCTTGCCCCGTCGGTCCAGTGGCGCGCATTCGGCCGCTTGCCGAGCAGCAGCCCGCCGACACGATTGAGGCGCGCTTCACCGACCTCGATCTCAACGGCCATGTCAACAGCATGAAGTATGTCGGCCACATCTTGAACCTGCTGCCGCTCTCCGCCTTCCAGAACGGACATAATCTGCAGCGCCTCGACATCGCCTATATGAGCGAAAGCTACTATGGCGACAGGCTCTCTTTCTTCCATCATCAGCAAGCCGACGGCGTCCACGACATCGAGGTGAGACGTGCTTTGGGTCCCTCCAGTGCCGCGCCAGGCCACTTTGATGAAAGTCAAACAACGCAAGGTCCGATTGTCCGCTGCCGCTTGAAATTCGTGTGATTTCGCGAAAAACAGTGACATTTAAGCGACAGTACGTCTGTTTTTGGAAATAAATTGTTACCTTTGCACCACATTTTATTATAATCTGTTGCTTTCTTGCTCGTCCACACGAGCGAATCGCAAGCCCGGATGCGCTTTCCCCATCCCAACAGGTCTTTCAATAGAAAATCATCAGCACATATATCAAACATAGAAAATTATGGCAAAATTGAATTTTGGCGGCGTTATCGAAGAGGTAATGACCCGTGAAGAATTTCCTCTCGACAAAGCGCGCGAGGTGCTCAAGAATGAAACAATCGCAGTCATCGGCTATGGCATTCAGGGTCCAGGCCAGGCTTGCAACCTCCGCGACAACGGCTTCAACGTCATCGTAGGACAGCGTCCGGGCAAGACATACGACAAGGCCGTGGCCGACGGTTGGAAACCCGGCGAGACACTCTTCTCCATCGAGGAGGCGGCTGACAAAGGTACCATCATCTGCATGCTCCTCTCCGATGCCGGTCAGATTCAGGCTTGGCCAACCATCAAGCCCTATCTCACTGCAGGCAAGGCCCTCTACTATTCACACGGTTTCGCCATCAACTGGAGCGATCGCACAGGTGTCGTTCCTCCGACCGACGTCGATGTTGTTCTGGTGGCTCCCAAGGGCTCGGGAACAAGCCTCCGCACGATGTTCCTCGAGGGACGCGGACTCAACAGTTCCTACGCCATCTATCAGGATGCCACAGGCAAGGCATACGAGCGCGTGATGGCACTCGGCATCGGCATCGGCTCCGGCTACATGTTCGAAACGACTTTCCAGCGTGAGGCCACTTCCGACCTGACGGGCGAGCGCGGCTCTCTCATGGGTGCCATCGAGGGACTTCTGGAGGCCCAGTACGACGTGCTTCGTGCCAACGGCCACAGCCCCTCCGAGGCGTTCAACGAGACTGTAGAGGAGCTCACGCAGAGCTTGATGCCGCTCTTCGGTGCCAAGGGCATGGACTGGATGTATGCCAACTGCTCGACCACAGCTCAGCGCGGCGCGCTCGATTGGGCTCCACGCTTCCGCGATGCCATCAAGCCCGTCATGGAGTGGCTCTACTATTCAGTCAAGACCGGCAACGAGGCACAGATCTCCATCGACAAGAACTCGCAGCCTGACTACCGCGAGAAGCTCAACGCCGAACTCGAGGCCATGCGCAACAAGGAAATGTGGCAGGCCGGCGCCGTTGTCCGTCAGCTCCGTCCGGAGAACGACTGATGGTGCGCTGCAGCTCTGAATCATGTCGGCGGTTGAAAGGCTGCTGACATCCTGCGCACGACCACCTTTCATCACGAACCCCAAAAGTCACTGGGTGACTTTTGGGGTTCGTTGTTTGTATGCTATTACTGTCCGCTAAACTTTAG
>DBQP01000016.1 GCA_002305265.1 Prevotellaceae bacterium UBA1391
AAGTTTAGCGGACAGTAATAATAGACAATCGTGTCGCCACGTTGCACCATCTTGATCTGGGTCGGACGGATGACAATATCGTTCAGCGTGAGTTCTTTTGAGACCTTTCGCTCCATCAGGATGACGGGCAAGTCTATTTGCCTGTTGCGGCCGATGTTCTTCAAATGGTACGACAGATAGGTCGTCTCGAATTCCGGATGCATCACCCTCACCATCAACTTTTGCGACACACGAGGCATGTCGCGCTTCACCCAAAGGGTGTAGCCGTCGAGGGCCATTGTCATCAGCGAATCTTCGATAATGGTGCTGTCGGCACGCATCAGTGTCACCCTCACATCCGGTATGGCCTGCCGGGTGAAGGCATTCTTGATCTGGCCCGTCAAGGTGACGCTCTGCCCCCAAGACGGCATCGCACTCATCAGCATGCATGCGAAAAACAAAGCTTTATCAGACATTCTCATGGCATAGCATTCATGGAAGGAATCATGAACATTCGGTGATACACGTTGCAGACTTTGAGCAAAGCGAAGACAGCGCCCAGACTCCATTCTAATCAATGAAAGCAACAATTTGGTGCAAAAAAAACAATTTCGTCAATAAAAAAAACTTTTTACTGAAATTTTTGTTAATTCAACGCCAAATATCCAACTCGACGTCGTTCACCGCAAAGAAAGCTGATTCGGAAACGCGTGGGGCAGCGTCTTTGCCAGAAGATGCAGGTGGCCATGCCGACCGCCTGCAGGGATGGAGCATGACAAGCAGCGGATGCACAAAACCAGCATGCGCGTATCATCCATCTGTGCGACCGGACACAAGCAAATGTGCCGGCCCCACAACGCCATGACAACAGCGAGGAAACGGACGGAGCTTGGCGGTGGTTTCTTGGCAACCGGAGCATGTCGTGCGGCGGGCATAGCGCGCGGCACTCCCGGAGCCGCATGCCGGGTGCCCGGCTGGCCCGTTGGAAGCAGAGACGAAGCGCCCCGTGGGAAAGCGGAGCGGAAAAAAGGGCGCGTCCGTACGGAAAACGAGCGCACTCGAAACGGAAAACGAGCGCACTCGAAACGGAAAACGAACGCACTCGAAACGCAAAACGAACGCACTGGAAACGCAAAACGACTGTGCTCATTTGCAGCGCATGTGCTGGGGAGGCGGAACGAAGGGACGGCGCGCGAAGGGGCGAAAGGCGATGCGGGTGAAGGAGGCGTTCGGAGCCATGAATGCAGAAGGGCGTCGGCAGCGGATGGAGAGGGCCTCTATGAGGCTGCGAGAAGACTTATGCGACTCTGCGGGAAGGCCTTCGTGATGCCGCGAGAAGGTTTTCGCGACTCTGCGGGAAGGCCTTCGTGATGCGGCGGGAAGGCCTTCGTGACGATGCGGGAAGGCCTTCGTGGTGAGATGAGAAAGCGCGAAGGGCATGTTGCTGACGTCGGGAAGACATGCTGCTGGTGGCGGGAAGCTATGCTGCTGGTGGCGATTCGCGCTGGGGAAACTCGGCCGGGGAACGGCGGCGGAGAGAGAGGGGCGTATGGAGGCGAGGACGCGCGCCCGCCGGCGAAGGTTTCGGCGGCCGTAAGGCGCTTTGGCTGGACAGGAAAAGCTACGGAACGGGGCCGGCGAACAAAGATTCCGGCGGATGGTGCCCATTTCTCGGCGAAAATGCTTGCACAGGTCCGGATTTTTTGCGAAAATTGCAGGTGAGTTGTGCAACGGCTGCGTTGCATCGGGCTGACGGACAGGGAAAACAGGCGGCGGAAGCGGCGGAAGTCGACATGCGCGTCCCCCGTTTTGCCGGCGCGCTCTCTTTCGACCTACACACTAAATAACACCTTGATACGATGAAAAAGCTCATGATGATGCTGGCTTGTTCGCTGTTGGCTATGGGCCCGGCGACGGCACAAAGCAAGAAGAGTCCGGTGCGCTTCGATGCCTACGTATGGGATTTCGGAGCCATCAACGTGGCGGAAGGAACGGTCTGCCACACGTTTACGTTTGAAAACACGTCGAAATCGGCGGTACGCATTGCCCGCGCTGTGCCCAGCTGCGAGTGCATCAGTGCCACCTATCCGCAGCAGGCGGTTCTGCCTGGTCAGCGCGCGGAGGTGATGGTGGCGCTCTCGCCCAAGGGCTCGCGGGGCAAGACTTTCCGCAGCATCGAGCTGCTCGACCCGCTGGGGCAGACGCTCGGTTCGCTCACGGCGCAGGCGACGGTGGACTCCACGGCGCTGAGCGGTGTGGACTCCTACCCTTTCCGCAATCCCTCGCTCTCAAACGAGGAGCGCGTGGAGAACTTGATTTCGCTGCTGACACCCGAGGAGAAGGTGGGGCTGATGATGAACAAGTCCATCTCCGTCGACCGTCTCGGGATTCCGTCATACAACTGGTGGAGCGAGGCGTGCCACGGTGTGCGGCAGGACGGCTACACGGTGTATCCGCAACCGATCGGCATGGCGGCTGCCTTCAGCGAGAAGCTGGTGTATGATGTCTTCACGACGGTGTCCGACGAGGCGCGCGCCAACTGGAACCGCTCCGACCACAATGTCTTCAATGTGCCGATGGGCGTGACGTACTATCCGGGGAATCCAGAGCTGACGTTCTGGTGCCCGAACGTCAATATCTTCCGCGACCCGCGCTGGGGCCGCGGACAGGAGACGTGTGGCGAGGACCCGTATCTGAGCGCCGTGCTGGGCGTGCAGACCGTGCTGGGCATGCAGGGCAACGACGACAGGTATTACAAGACCCACGCCTGCGCCAAGCACTACGCCGTGCACAGCGGCCCGGAGCCCCTCCGTCACTCGTTCAACGCCACGGTATCGATGCGCGACCTTTGGGAGACGTATCTGCCGGCCTTCAAGGCACTCGTGAAGAAGGCCAACGTGCGGGAGGTGATGTGCGCCTACAACCGCTATGAGGGCGAGCCTTGCTGCACGAGCGACCGCCTGCTCGTGGACATCCTGCGCCGCAAGTGGGGCTACGACGCCATCGTGCTCACCGACTGCGACGCCATCAACAACTTCTACAACAAGGGGCAGCACGAGACGCACCCCGACGCGCTGTCGGCCTCGGTGGACGCGGTGCTCAACGGGACGGACCTGGAATGCGGCAAAGTGTTCATGGTGCTGACCGAGGCGCTCGCCAAGGGGCTCATTCAGGAGTCGACGCTCGACGCGCATCTGCGCAAGACGCTGCGCGGGCGCTTCGAGCTGGGCATGTTCGATCCGGCCGACCAGATTCCGTGGGCCCAGCTGACGCCCGACGTCATCAGCAGCGAGAGGAACGACGCTCTCGCCACGCAGGCGGCGCGCGAGTCGATGGTGCTGCTCGCCAACAACGGCGTGCTTCCGCTCTCAAAGCAGATCCGCACCATCGCCGTGGTAGGCCCGAATGCCGACGACGCCTCCATGCTGAACGGCAACTATGGCGGCACGCCAACGAAAGCGCATACGCGCACGCTGCTCGACGGCATCCGCGCGGCGGTGCCCGGCGCCAACGTCATCTACCGTAAGGCCTGCGAACTGGCCGACGAGTATACGACCGTGCACCATCTGGCAGACTTCAACGAGGGGCAAGGCGTGAAGGTGGACTTCTTCAACAACAAGGAACTGAAGGGCGAACCGGCCAAGACGGCCTACTACAAGGAGCTTGACTTCTCGACGTTCGGTGCATGGGGATTTGCGGAAGGCATCGACAACGACAATCTCTCGGTGCGCATCAGCGGCCGCTACCGCGCCACCTTCACGGGAGAGATGCAGTATACGATCGCCACGGACAACGGCTACGTGATCCGCGTCGACAACGCCGTAGTGGAAGAGGCGCAGCCTGCTCCGGCACGCCGCGGCTTCGGACGTGGACGCGTCGACTACAAGTCGTTTCCGGTGGAAGCGGGAAAGACCTATGAGGTGGTCATCGAATACAAGCGTGGCAACGGCAATTTCGCCATGCTGCGCGCCGACATCTGCGAGCGGAAACTCGTGGAATTCGACGCGCTGGCGGCTGAGGTGCGCGAGGCCGACGCCATCATCGTGATCGGAGGCATCTCTGCCCGCATGGAGGGCGAGGGCGGCGACAAGGCCGACATCGAACTCCCCCGCGTGCAGCAGCGCCTCCTGCGGGCCATGCACGCCACGGGCCGCCCCGTGGTGATGGTGAACTGCTCGGGCTCCGCCATTGCC
This sequence comes from Prevotellaceae bacterium UBA1391, assembly GCA_002305265.1. Taxonomy (GTDB): domain Bacteria; phylum Bacteroidota; class Bacteroidia; order Bacteroidales; family Bacteroidaceae; genus UBA3839. The sequence continues at coordinate 4,173 of DBQP01000016.1, forward strand.
TTCGGCAGCGTGGAAGGACAGTATGACGCCCTGCTGCAGGCCTGGTATGCCGGACAAGGCGGCGCCAAGGCACTGGCCGACGTTCTCTTCGGCGACTACAACCCCGGCGGCAAACTGCCCGTCACGTGGTATCGCTCGAATGACGACCTGCCTGATTTCCTCGACTACAGCATGGAAAACCGCACGTACCGCTACTTCCGCGGCGTGCCGCACTTCGCCTTTGGCTACGGCCTGTCGTACACGAGCTTCTCCGTGGGCAAGGGCAAGCTGTCGAAGACGTCGATGACGGCCGACGGCAAGGTCACCCTGACGGTGCCCGTCAGCAACACGGGCCAACGCGAGGGCACGGAAACGGTGCAAGTGTATGTGAAAGCCCTCGACTATCCCGACGCACCCATCAAGTCGCTCCGCGGCTTCCAGAAAATCAACATCGCCGCCGGCGCGACCGAAAAAGCCGTCATCCAGCTCGACGGCGAGGCCTTCGAATACTACGATCCGTCCATCGACGAACTGTCTACACGCCCGGGGCGCTATCAGATTCTCTACGGCACTTCGTCGCGCGATGAGGACCTCCAGTCACTAGACTTCGTCGTGAAATGAGCGGTGCGGGGCGCAGAAGTATTTCCATCGCCGCCGCTATCCCATTCGTCATGCAACGCGCATCGAAAGACGCCACGCACATCGAAAACAAGAAGAGCGTTCCGAGACAAACGGAACGCTCTTCTTGTGGGATGGAGTGTGTCTGCAGGTCAGACGGAGGACGCATGACTGCATCCGGCCAGCTGCGGAGGGGAACACGCGGGGGTGCGGACCCGAGCATCTGGGGCGGAGCAAGCAAGGATGTGGATGCGGCGACTGCACGCAGGAAGGCTCCTACCACAGCTTCACTTCCAGCTCGACGGTGAAGGCAAAGCGCTCGTCCTGACGTTCGAGCAGGTTGCGACGGATGACGGACACGCTGCGGCGCACGCGCTTGTTGCAGACCTCACGCCCTTGAAAAATCACACGTACGGGGCGATCGAGGTCCATCATCCGGTCGTTCAGGCAGAGCGTCAGATGGCGGTAATCCGACGCCTCGACCGTGATGGTGTTGCCCGCATAGGATGCCCGCACTTCCTTGTGCCGGGCCACCTCTTGCGGCCTCACCTTGAGCCAGTAGAAGAATGGAGCCTGATGCGCTTCCTGATGCCAGACGACGCGCGACGGATAGGGATTGCGGGTGTAGCGCGCCATCCACGACACGGCCACCGTGTCCACGCGGTCCATCCAGTGCCCTTTTCCTTTGGCAAGGAAGCCCCAGTGGGCATAGCCTTCGGAGTCGGCGGCCTGGAGCGAGTCCATCTCCGCCATGCGCTCCGCGGCGAGGCGGTTGCGGTCGTAGGCTGCGTCCCACTCGCCGCACCAGATGGAGAACGGCGTGTTGCGCAAGTTCTCCAGCCGGACGTCGCCCGGATGACCCGCCATCATCGATGCGGCGGCCCAGGTGTCGGCCATGCGGGGCGCCAGACGCCACACGCCGTCGCCGCCGGCCGAATAGCCCATGATGTAGACGCGGTCGGGGTTGACATCCCAATGCGTGACGCAGTACGTGATGAGCGCGCGGTAGCAGCGGTCGAGCAGCGGCTTGAAGTGCATGTCCCAGTCGTTGTAGGGGGCGCGCGGGCAGACGTAGACTCCTTCCTTCGGCTGATAGAGCATGGTTTGGTTGGACCACTGCGAGTCGTTCAGCGCCGCCGGCGCATTGCCGCCGCCGTGCAGGGAAATGTAGAGCGAGCGTCCGTCGGCCGGCTTGGCACCGAAAATCTGCCAATGCAGCGGCATGACGAGGGTGTCGACGCGCAGTTTTTGTTCTGTAGTCACATAGTCGAGTCGCTTTCGCTCGCTGTCTTTCCATTCGCCGACGATGCGCTCCACGGCCTGGTCAGCCTGCGTCTTTGTCAGGCGCTTGCGGGGAGAAGCTGCGGCAATGCTGCACACGAAGGCGCAGCACGCGAGCCATCCCAGCATCCGATTCATGTTCATATCTTAGTGTTGCTGAACGTCCCGTTTGATGGGCAGGACGCTTGATGATGATGTTGCCGAAGATTCATCGCCGTTGTGCAGCGGACCCATGGTCTTTTCGCTGCGGAACGATTACCCTCGTGAGACGGATTTATTGTCTTTTCGCTGCGGAACGATTGCTCTCGTGAGACGGATTTATTGTCTTTTCGCTGCAGATGGATGGCCCTTGGGCAGCGGATTTTTCCCTACCCTGCTGCGCACTGGGGTTTATTGTGCGAGCATGTGGCGGTCGAGGAAGCGCTCGATGCGCGTAAAGAGATGGCTGCGTGTGTTTCCTCCCGAGATGCCGTGGTTGCGGTTGGTGTAGGGCTGCAGTTCAAACTGGATGCCCGCCTGTGTGAGTTGCTCCGCCAGTTCGGCTGTGTTCTGATAGTGCACGTTGTCGTCGGCCGTGCCGTGGCAGATGAGCAAGTCGCCCTGCAACTTCTGGTAGCGGTGGAGCGGCGAGATGTCGTAGCCGTCCGGATTCTCCTGCGGAGTGCGCATGTAGCGCTCGGTGTAGGCCGAATCGTAGAAGCGCCAGTCGCACACGGGGGCCACCGCAACGCCGCAGCGGAAGGCTTTTCTTCCCTCAGCCAGCGACATGATGGTATTGAATCCGCCGAAACTCCAGCCCCAGATGGCGATGCGGGATGCGTCTACATAGGACTGGCGCGCCAGCCAAAGCGCGGTCTCGACTTGGTCTTTCGACTCCTTGTCGCCCATCGTGAGGTACGTGCACTTCTGAAATTCCTCGCCGCGGCCGCCTGTTCCGCGCCCGTCGACGCAGACCACAATGTAGCCTTTCTGCGCCATGCGGTGCTCCCAGATGAGTCCGCCCATGAAGCCGTTGCCCCACGAGTTGTGCACTTCCTGGCTGCCCGGACCGGAATACTGGTACATCAGCACCGGATATTTTCGCGCAGGAGAGAAGTCGGCCGGTTTCACCATCCATCCGTTCAGCTGCACGCCCTCGCTGGTCGTGAGCGTGAAGAGCTCGGGACGGGCGATGTGAAGTCCGTCATAGAGCGCTTTGAGCGCGGCATTGTCTTCCAGTACGCGCACCTGCTTGCCGGCAGCCGTGTAGACCGCCGTCACCGGCGGCGTCTGGATGTCGGAGAATGTATTGATGAAGTAGCGGCAACCGGTCGAGAAGGCTGCTGCGTTCACGCCCTTGCCGTTCGTCAGCCGCACGCGCTTTCCTTTCTTGTCGACGACATAGACGTACTGCTCGAGCGGACTGCCCTCGTTGGAGGCAAAGTAGAACAGTTCGCCGGCTGCATCCGTTCCGTAGTAGTCGTTCACCACGAACGAGCCGCTCGTGAGCTGCCGCAGCAAGGTGCCGCCCAGCGAGTAGAGGTAGAGATGGCGGAATCCGTCGCGCTCGCTGAGCAGGACGAACTCCTGTCCCGAGAAGTCGAGATGCGCATAGAAACTGGTCTCGATGTAGCGCTTGTTGGTCTCGCGCACCGCCAGCTGTGCGATGCCGGAGCGCGGATTCACCATATAGATGTCGCAGCGGTTCTGATGGCGGTTCAAGGTCACGACGGCCAGACGGTCTTTGTCGCTCGTGAACTGCAGGCGTGGAATGTAGCCGTCGCTGTCGAGCGGCACTTCCAGACGGCGCGTTACGCGGCTCTGGATGTCGAAGCTGTGGACGCTGACCCGGCTGTTCGTCTCTCCCGCCTTGGGATATTTATACTCGTAGGCGCCGGTATACAGCTTGTAGGCCTCCATGGCCGGTGCCGCGCCCCGATACCACGGAAAGGAGAAGGTGCGTACCGCGCTCTCGTCGAAGCGAATCCACGCCAGCATCTTCGAGTCGGCCGAGAAGTCGAAGGCGCGGTTGAACTCGAACTCCTCCTCGTACACCCAGTCGGGCTTGCCGTTGATGACGTGGTTGAAGCGGCCGTCCGTCGTCACGCGGCTTTCGGCGTTGTTGAAGAGCAGCTTCACCAGCCAGAGATCGCCGTCGCGCACGAAGGCCACCATCGTGCCGTCGGGCGAGAACACGGGCACCTCCTGCGGCCCGCCCTTGCTCAAGGGTTCGAGCGTGCGGTTGTGCACATTGTAGATGTAGTAGACGGCTGTAGCGCTGCGGCGATAGATGGGCTGGCGATCAGTCTCAATCAGCAAGTTCTTGCCGTCGGGCGCGATGATGTAGGAGCTGAACGCCACCAGTTTCTGCCCGCGGGCCGTGGAAAGGTCGAACAGCGTCTCCAGCGTCTCGCCCGTTTTGTAGGAGCACCGCAGGATTTGCCGGCGGTCCTCCGAGATCCGCGTGTAGGACTCGCCGTCGGCCATGGGCCTGATGCCCGCGACGCTGCGCGGATAGTAGCGATAGTTGACGACGTCGTTGAGCGAGATTTCCTGTGCGGCGGACGCGATTGCGACGAGCACCAGCAGGAACGAAAAGAGGGTCTTGCGCATGATGGCTGTGGGGTTTTACGGGTCGGTTCCCGCCGCCAGCGCCAAAACACTTTGGCCGCCGCTTTGCGGATTCGCAGAAAATCACTTATTTTGCAGTGAGAAGCCGACCCGGTGGGTTTCTCCAATTTTTCTGCAAAATAAATAAAAACTTGGCAAAAACTGAAATGATATCGCTGAAAACCTGCTGTGCGCGCCTGCTTTTCACGTTCTCCAGCCTCATCCTCCTCGCCGCCTGCGGCCGCGCCGGCAGCGAAGACACGGCGCCTGCCCTGCCCGATGCCGACGCCGTCGTGGCAGAGCTCCAGCAGAGCGCCGACATCGTGACGACGGAACTCACCGTGCGCAAGCTCGCCATCTACGACACGGAGAAGAGCGAGCCCTTCACCTGGACCCAGCCCCGCACCTGGAAATACGGTGAGCAGAAGTGCATCATCCCCGTGGAGGTGCGCATCAAATACGGCTACGACCTCCACGCGCTCAGCATCGACGACATCCGTCTCTCGCCCGACAGCAGCAGCGCCGTCATCACCCTGCCCGCCCCCAAGATCATCGACGCCAGCTACAACACGTACATCGACCGCGGCAGCGTCGTCGGCATGTCCTCCGGACTGCGCTCCCGCATCGGCCACGCGCTGGAGGAGGAAATCCGCCGCAAAGGCTACGAAGCCGTGCTGGCCGAGGACCTCACGCCCACGGTCGGCCGCGACATCGAGCAAAACGCGCGCACGCTCTTCACCTCCATCGTGAAACGCATGGGATGGAAAAACGTCGTCATCATCACCCGAAACCGCCATGACGGCCGCCGCGCGAGCCGCCGCACATCCTCTTCCCTCGCATGAACGCCCAGCCAAACACTTCCGCACCCGCTCCCACACGCCAGCCGCGCGAAAACCGCATCCGGCGCTTCTTCCGGCGCGCCAAGACCTTGGTGCGCCGCTTGCCCGGCCTCCACAACCTCTCCTCCCTCGGATGCCTGCTGGCCTTTCCGCTGCTGCTCGTCGTGGGCTTCGTCGTCGTCCGCCTGCTCGGCAACATGAGCCGCCCCCACGACCTCCAGTTGCAGCCCACGCCCATCGAGATTGAGGAAATCAGGCCGCGCGGCCAACTGTATGTCTGCTCCGCCATCGTTGAGGACTTCGCACGAATGGAGCGCACGGGCTACGTGCTGGGCGTCATCCCCCGCAGCCACACCTGCGTGCAGATTCTGCGACAGAAAATCAGTTTCATGATCGACCTCGACTCAGTCGGCTACACCACCGACACGCTCAACACCCTCATCGTGAAGATGCCGCCCGTGCGGTTCACGGCCTCCACGCAGGACGCACCCTTCATGTCTGACGACGAGGACTTCTGGGCCCGCGAACTGCCCAGCACCAACGGACTCAAGCGGCGCGTAGAGCAACAGATCCGCCGGCGCTACGACACCGAGGCCAACCGCACGAAGGCGGAGCGATATGCCGAAGATGCCCTGCGCGAGCTGCTCTGGAAACTCGGCTACGAGGTGCGCTTCACGCCGCACCTCACGCAAAAGAAGGAATAGCGCCTCGGCCGCCGCACGCCTCAAGGCGCGTAGAGCCGCCCCTGCCACGTGTCGCGCTGCTCCATGCGCCGGCGCACGCGCTCAACAAACTCGTAGTTCTTGAGCCCCCAGCCCTCCACTGCCAGCAGACTGGCCGGCGACTGCGACACAAAGCGCTCGAACACGAGATCGGGGCGCACGCGCTCCACGAAATCGACCACGAGGTCGACGTATTCGTCGGCCGAGAACAAGCGGAAATCGCCGGGCCGCGCGGCATACTCCTCCGCCATCCGCGTGCCGCGGATGAGCTGCAGCTGATGCAGCTTGAGCGTCGTGAGCGGCAGGGCCGACAGCCGGCGCGCATCCTGTGCCACCCGCTCCTCCATGCGTCCGCCGCCCGGCAGACCGAGAATGAGATGGCCGCCCACGGGAATCCCGCGCGCGGCCGTCGCACGCACCGCCTGCTCCACCGCGGCAAAGTCGTGTCCGCGGTTGATGCGGCGCAGCACGTCGTCGTCGGTCGACTCGATGCCATACTCCACGAGCACGAAGCAACGCCGGCGCAAGTCGGCCAGATAGTCGAGCAGCTCGGGCCAGACGCAGTCGGGGCGCGTGCCGATGACGAGCCCGACCACGCCCTCCACGCTCAGCGCCTCCTCATACTTGCGCCGCAGCTCCTCCAGGCCGCCGTAGGTGTTCGTATAAGCCTGGAAATAGGCCAGGAACTGCATGCGCGGATATTTCCGTCGGAAGAACACCTTGCCCTCCTCCAGCTGTTGCGCCACCGACTTGCCGGTGTCGCAATAGGCCGGATTGAACGTCTGATTATTGCAATAGGTGCAGCCGCCCGTGCCCACGCGCCCGTCGCGATTCGGGCACGTGAAGCCGGCGTTCACACTGATTTTCTGCACCTTTTCGCCTACGGCCTGCAGGAGCCAAGGGCCAAACTCACGGTAGCGTGGCGCGGATGTCGTTGTCTGTTCCATCATAGCATGCAAAATTACGCATTCCGCCCGACATAGGCAAGTCCGCAGGCCCTCGGCCCCGCCCGTCGCCGCCGCAAAGCTCGCTCGCGCAAGCCAGTCCCTGCGCGGCCCCGCCGCGCATCCCCGACGCCCCTCCGCCCTGCCCTGCCACCAGCGCCGCACGCCGCCGAAGCAGCCGCCCGCCAGCTCTGCTGCCGCGCCCCGCCGACGGCAGGACGGAGCCACAGAACGCGAGACACAAGCAGACTGCGCCCGAAACAGCCTACGTCTGCGCCCAAGATGAGAATCAACCGCGCCGCCATAGAACGCCGCTGCGCCCGAAAAGGAAAACGACTGCGTTCGAAATGGAAAACGACTGCGTTCGTTTTTTTCGACGAAGGCCTTCGTGTCGATGCGCGAAGGCCTTCTCGATGCCCCACGAAGGCCTTCGCGTTGCACGGCCGGCGAGGCGGCCCTGTCCGAAAGGCGCCTTTTCCGCCCCACGAAGACGCGCGGGAATCGTCTCCAATTTGTTAAACTTTCATAAATCTTCTGCGCAAACAGCACATTCCGCAGGGGCATCCCTATAAATAGGGAGGAAAATCTTGGCTGATTTCGGAAAAGTTCGTAACTTTGCAGGCCGAATTGTTGGAAGACGCTCACCCGGGCGTCCATATCTGCGTGTGGATAGCGCATCCTATTAGCCGGGAACGCAGTCCGTGAATCGCTGAAGTAACCAGGCAATTCCGATTCAGTAACAACAAAAAGAACATTAAAAAGTAATGAAAACTTTAAGTTTCAGCACTCATTTCGCAACACCCGAAGAGGCCGACAAGCAGTGGGTCATCGTTGACGCTACGGACCAGATCGTAGGTCGTCTGAGCGCAAAAGTTGCAAAGATTCTCCGTGGCAAGTACAAGCCATGCTTCACGCCCAACCAGGATTGCGGCGACAACGTGATCATCATCAACGCCAGCAAGATTCAGTTCACAGGTGCAAAGTGGACCGACAAGCAGTACATCACATTCTCCGGATACCCCGGCGGTCAGCACAAGATCAACCCGCAGGAGCTCGCCAAGAAGCCCAAGGGCTATGAGCGCATCCTCCGTCATGCCGTGAAGGGCATGCTGCCGAAGGGCCGCCTCGGTGCGAAGGTTCTCGGCAACCTTTATATCTACGAAGGCGCAGAGCACGACAAAGAGGCTCAGCAGCCGAAGGCAATCGACATCAACGCTCTTAAATAAACAAGGAAACAATGGAAGTAATCAATGCATTGGGCCGTCGCAAGAGCGCTGTTGCCCGCGTATACGTGACAGAAGGAACCGGCAAGATCATCATCAACAAGCGTGAACTCGCCGACTACTTCCCCTCAGAACTCATCCAGTTTGTCGTGAAGCAGCCGCTGAACCTGCTCGGCGTGCTCGAGAAATATGACATCAAGGCCAACCTCGTGGGTGGCGGCTACACGGGCCAGAGCCAGGCGCTCCGTCTCGCCATCGCACGCGCCCTCGTGAAAATCAACGCTGAAGACAAGTCGGCCCTCCGCAAGGAAGGCTTCATCACACGCGACTCCCGCGCCGTGGAGCGCAAGAAGCCCGGTCAGCCGAAGGCACGCCGCAAGTTCCAGTTCTCCAAGCGTTAATGTTTCTTTGCGAGAACCGGAACCTCCGGTGCGCGCAATCAACTGGAGGAACGGCCGCCTGCAACGCCCGCCAGCCGCACGGCTCCTGCCCGTCAGAAGCCCACGGACAAGGGCACGGCAAGCACCGCACACTCCCCCAAAAGAAAAATTATCGTTTAGCATCTAAACTCCGCCGACTTCCGGCAGCCAGCTGACGACGACGCATTGCACACAGTCAGCCAGCAGGCGCCGACGAACTACCCCGGAGTTGAGTTCAACACAAAACAACTTAAAAAGAAAGTAAACAAAATTATGTCAAGAACATCATTCGACGCGCTGCTCGAAGCAGGCGCACACTTCGGTCACCTCAAGCGTAAATGGAACCCCGCCATGGCTCCCTACATCTTCATGGAGCGCAACGGCATCCACATCATCGACCTCCACAAGACAGTGGCTAAGGTGGATCAGGCTGCAGAGGCCCTGAAGCAACTCGCCAAGAGCGGCAAGCGTGTTCTTTTCGTTGCTACTAAAAAACAGGCTAAGGAAATTGTTGCCGAGAAGGCAGGTGCCGTCAACATGCCATACGTGATCGAGCGCTGGCCAGGCGGCATGCTCACCAACTTCCCCACCATCCGCAAGGCCGTGAAGAAGATGGCCAACATCGACAAGCTCATCGCCGACGGAACCTACGACAAGCTCTCCAAGCGCGAGAACCTCCAGATTCGCCGCAAGCGCGAGAAGCTCGAGAAGAACCTCGGCTCCATCGCCGACCTCACCCGCCTGCCCTCTGCCCTCTTCGTCATCGACGTGATGAAGGAGAACATCGCCGTGCGTGAGGCCAACCGCCTCGGCATCCCCGTGTTCGGCATCGTCGACACCAACTCCAACCCCAACGACATCGACTTCGTGATTCCAGCCAACGACGACGCCACCAAGAGCATCGAGGTGATCCTCGACGCCGTGTGCGGTGCCATCGCTGAAGGACTCGAAGAGCGCAAGGCCGAGAAGATCGACCTCGAAGCAGCCGGCGAGAACGCCGAGAAGCCTGCCCGCAAGCGCGCAACGAAGGCTCGTGCCGAGAAGGAGGACGACGTAGAGGAAGCTGACGAGGAACTCGAGGCACCTGAGGCCGAGGAGGAGGAAGCAGAGACAGAAGAAAACTGATTTTTCCACTCGTCAGACCATGTCACAGGCAAGCGGCTCACAGGCCTCCAGACGGTCTGAAGCCGTTGCCTTTCAACCATCCGCCCACGCCCCACAGGCAAAGGCAACAAACCACTAAAGCCCCCAATCAAGATTATGGCTATTACACTTCAAGATATCAATGCGCTCCGTCAGAAGACACAGGCCGGCCTGATGGACTGCAAGAAGGCGCTCACAGAAGCAAACGGCGACATGGAAGCCGCCATGGAAATCCTTCGCAAGAAAGGTCAGCTCGTGGCTGCCAAGCGTTCCGACCGCGAGGCTTCTGAAGGCTGCGTGCTCGCAAAAATCGACGGCAACTTCGGTGCAATCATCGCCCTCAAGTGCGAAACCGACTTCGTGGCAAAGAATGCCGACTTCGTGGCGCTGGCCCACCAGATCATCGACGCAGCTGTCGCTGCCAAGGCCAAGACCATCGAAGAAGTCAAGGCGCTCATCATCGACGGCGTCAGCGTCGAGGATGCAGTGACGAACCGCTCCGGTGTTACAGGCGAGAAGATGGAGCTCGACGGCTATGCCACTGTGGAAGGCGAGAAGATCATCGCCTACAACCACATGGGTCAGAACTTCCTCTGCACCCTCGTTGCCTTCAACAAGGAATGCTCGGAAGAAGTGGGCAAAGGCGTGGCCATGCAGGCTGCCGCCATGGCGCCCATCGCACTCGACGAGGCTTCGATTCCGCAGGAGACGAAGGACGCCGAGTTCAAGGCTGCCATTGAGAAGACGGAGGAAGACCAGGTGAAGAAGGCCATCGAAGTGGCCCTCAAGAAGGCTGGCTTCAACCTCTACATCGCCGAGAACGAGGAGCACCTCGAGGAAGGTATCCGCAAGGGTGAGATCACTGAGGCACAGGCTCAGGAAATCCGCGACCTCAAGGCCAAGACCGCAGAGGAGAAGCGCGCCAACCTCCCGGCACAGATGATCGAGCAGATTGCCAACGGCCGCATGGCGAAGTTCTTCAAGGAAGTTTGCCTCCTGCAGCAGGACTACATCGACGACAACAAGATTTCCGTCGCTCAGTTCCTGAAGAACACAGACAAGGAGCTCACCATCACGGACTTCAAGCGCTACACGCTCCGCGCTGAATAAGCCTCCAAGGCAGGACACGGCTGCACGCCGTGTCTGTCAGCACGACGAACACGAAGGACATTTTCCGCAACGCATGCCATGCGCGCGGGAAATGTCCTTTATTTGTTCTACCGCCTTGCGAAGGCAGGAAACGAAGCAGGCAGCACGAATAGCCGAGCAATGGGCGTCGGTATGGCGCCGAGAAACCCTGCGCCGGGCGCGCGTGAATACCAACCCATCGTACGCACACGCTCAGCGTAGACAGTCCGAAGCCATGTGACGGGCGTGCGTGAATGGCAACCCATCGCACGCACACGCTCGGCGTGGACAGTCCTAAGCCCTGCGCCGGGCGCACGTGAATGGCAACAACGGGGCCACAGGAACCAACGCGACGTACATATATATTACATGCGCGCAAGCGCTGCAAACATGCGCGCAGGCACAGAATCAAAATGGAGATGCCATAAACGAAAAAGCGGAGCGGAGCCTGCGGCAATCTGACAAGGGCAATCCGCCGGAAGGCGTCAGTCGATGGTCTGCTCGTCCGTCCAATTGACGAGATAGACTGTCTGCGTGGCGCGCGTCAGGGCCGTGTAGAGCCAGCGATAATAGTCGGCACCCAACATGTCATCCGTGACATAACCCTGGTCGATGAAGATGTGGCCCCATTGCCCGCCCTGCGCCTTGTGGCAGGTGACGGCATACGCATACTTGATTTGCAAGGCGTTGAAATAGGCATCCTGCTTCAGCTTCTTCATGCGCTCTGCCTTGTACGGAACATCGACGTAATCCTCCAGCACGCCCTGGAACAAGCGCTCCTGCTGCTCATGGGTGAGCGACGGCGCCTCGGCGTGGAGCGTATCGAGCAATACCGTAGCGTCAATCTCGGCATCGTCGTAGTCCGGCAAGCGGATGGTGCAGTCGGCAAACGAGAAACCATAGAGCTCGCGCAGGTTGCGCACATGCTCCACCACGCCGATGTCGCCGTTGGCCAGAAACTCCAGCGCAGAGGCAGACACGCCGTTTTCCCCCTGCGCCCCCGAGGCGTTCTCGGGCTCGTCGGTCTGTGCTTTCCAGAAGTAATTGTTCTTGGCAATCATCACCTCGTCGCCCTGGCAAAGCTCGTCCTCCCGACCTAGAATCTGCACGCGGATGCCATGGTTGTACGCAATCGCACGCTTATTGCTGCGGCACACGACCATCGTGTCGTCGACACCATGCCGATGGTAGCACTCCGCCAGCGTGTCGATCAGCTCATTTCCCGGCACGCGGCGCACATCGGCAAAGCCCTGGAAGCGCACCTTCGGCCAGTCGAAGACGTCGTCCTGATCGATGAGCTGGCGCAATCGAGTGGCATTCCACAGAATACCCGACGCCTCCTTTTGCCGGACAATCTGCGTGAGCGTAACGGTGCGGGGTGTCAGTCCGTAGCGACGAAGCACGCTCTCGCTGAGCGCCGGACTCTCCGACTCGCCCACCGGAGGCAACTGCGCCGTATCGCCCAGCAGCATGAGGCGACACCCCAGGCGCCCTCCGTAGACGAACTGAATGAGGTCGTCGAGCAGCGACTGGCGCAAGGCGCTGCTGTCGGGTCGGTCGCTGATCATCGAAGCCTCGTCGACACAGAACGTCACCTGCTTCAACATGTTGAAGTTCAACTGGAAAATCGAGTCCTGGTCCAGCGATTTCTGACGGTAGATGCGCTTATGGATCGTGTAGGCAGCATGCGCGGCATACAGCGAAAAGACCTTCGCCGCACGCCCCGTCGGAGCCATCAGCACGCAGGGACGCTCGAGCTGCTCCATCGTCCGGACAAACGCTCCCACCAGCGACGTCTTGCCCGTGCCGGCGAACCCGCGCAACACCAGCACCTCCATCGCATCATCCGACAGCACAAAATCCACAAAGGCATCGACTGCCAACAACTGATCGTGCGTCGGTTCGAAGCCGAAATGGCGCAAAACTTCCTCTCTTAGATAGTCTTTAATCATCTTTTTGATAAAAAAACGCACCACCTCGTGGCGGTTTCATTTCTTTTCATTATTTTTGCACAGAATTGCGGACGGTGCATCGCCGCATGGGTCATGACGCCTTCAAAGCGACGTTGACTCACCCCTGAAACGCTTCCGAACAGCAGCAAAAAGTCGCCGGACGCGCGGAGCAGAAACATCTGACCGCCATCCCCATTCAGGATATGAGCGCAATTCAAAAATGCAGCTGGAGCAGTTGAAAAGCGCAAGCTTAGCGGCTGAGAATCAAGCGACCGCGCTCATGAAAACAGAGACTGCGCTCAAAAAGCCAAACGACTGCGCTCGAAATCACAAACGACTGCGTTTGAAAACGAAAACGACTGCGCTCGAAAAGCCAAGATGCTCCGCTGATGACATCGAGATGCTGCACAGGACGAGCACCCGCCTCGCAAGCTCCATGCGCCGGCATTTCGTCCACAAAATTACAAATTACTGGCAACATAACAAATAAAAAACAAATCATACAATGAAAAGACTCATCAACATTCTGCTCGTTCTGTGCACCGTTGGCCTCGCTTACGCCTGCTACTGGAGCATCAGCAGCGAAACAAACTTTGCCGCAATCAAGGCTGAGCGTGAACAGATCGTCATCAACCGCCTACAAGAAATCAAGTCTGCCGAAGAGCAGTTCAAGATGATTTACGGCAACTACTGCGGCGACATCGACTCACTGATTGCCTTCGTCAAGAACGAAAGAGCGGTCGACCACGTCATCAAGGACGGCGAACTCACCGACGACCAGCTCGAGGCTGGCATGACGGAGCGCGAGGCTGTTGCACAAGGCCTCATCAAGCGCGACACCGTTTGGGTATCTGCTGCAGAAAAGCTGAATATTGCCAATCCCGACTCCCTGAAGTACGTGCCCGTTGGCAAGCAAGGCGCACTCATCGAGCTGCGTAAAGATGAGATGTTCAATATGAAGACCAACGAGATGGACATCCTCGTGGAATTCCGCGCACGCCTCGACGACTATCTCTACGGCGTGGACGACAAGCGTGTCAAGAACCTCAAGGAAGATCTCAAGAAGAAGAACAAGAACCGTGCTGAGCTGAGCGAGTCGAACACCGATGACACAGAAGGAACCTGGTACGGCCTTCGAATGGGTGACCTCAAGGACACTTCCAACAAGATGGCCGGCAACTGGGATTAAGCACAGCGGTTAGTGACCACTCAGTCTTAGGAACAAGAAAACCACACATTTTGGAAGCTCAAGAACATCTTTCTCCTAATAAAAGTCTGTCCATCCGCATCAGTACGGATGGACTTTCTTTTTGCACCTACACGCCTGGCGCACAACAGCCCTACCGCTACCGCACCTATCCCGTGCGGCCGGTGGTCTCGATGGCAGCCAACGTGAAGGAAGCACTCATGACCGAGCCTTGGTTGCAGGCGGAATATCAGCGCATCAACGTGCTCATCAGCACGCCCACGTTCACCACCGTTCCCGCCGCCGATTTCGACCGCGAGCACGTGGCCGACACCTTCCGCTTCGTCTTCCCCGACGAGCAAAACCACCACATCTCCTACAACGTGCTGCGGCGGGCCGGCATTGCCATCATCTTCGGCATCGACCGGAACATCCGCCAGCTCCTGCTCGACGACTTTCCACGGGCCCGAATCTACGCCGCCGCATCCACACTCGTAGAATTTTTCAGCGAGAAAAGCATGAGCGGCAGTGGTCGACGCATGTTCGTCTATCTCCACGAAGGCCAGACCAGCAACCGCCTCGGACAGCAAGCGCAGGAAATGAGCGTCTATTGCTTCGACCAAGGACGCATCCTCTTCCTCAACACCTACCCTGTCCGCGGCACCAACGACTGCCAGTACTACATCCTCAACCTCTGGCAGCAGCTCCGGTTCGACCAGTACGACGACGCGCTCTACGTCGTCGACGACTGCGATGCCGCCCAGCCCATTGCCGACAAGATTCGCTATTTCTTGCGAAACGTCACGCTCATGGACCGCACCGAGGAGTTCCGCAGCACGATAGCGGCCAACGCTCCCTCACTTCCCTACGACCTCCAGACGCTGCTCGTCTGCGGCTTTTGAAGTCGCCCGCGGCGTCCCTCCCACTCCCACTTCCCACCCCTTTAGCGAACATACAGCACAACGTGAGAATCATAGGCGGAAAATACAAGCACATGCGCTTCGACGTGCCACACAGCTTCAAGGCACGTCCCACCACCGATTTTGCAAAAGAGAGCCTGTTCAACATCCTCCACAACGTCTACACAGACTTCGACGACGCCCCCACGGCGCTCGACCTCTTTGCCGGGACAGGCTCCATCAGCCTCGAGCTCCTCTCGCGCGGATGCCGTCAGGTGGTCAGCATCGAGAAAGATTTCAAGCATTGGCAGTTTCTCGCCCGCACCGCCCGCGAACTGGCCGACCTGGCCTGGACGCCGCTCAAGGGCGACGCCTTCAAATACATCGAGCGTGCACCACGCCAGTTCGACATCGTCTTCGCCGATCCTCCCTACGCACTCCCCAATCTGGCAGAACTCCCGATGCTCGTCGGACGCTCCTCACTGGTCGCCCCCGGCGGCCTCTTCATACTCGAGCACGGCAAGACCGACTCTTTCGCCGACAATCCGCATCTCATCGACCACCGCGCCTACGGGTCCGTCAACTTCTCTTTTTTCCGTTTCTCCGCACCCAACAGCGAAATTTCCTCCACCGACGCATGAAACCACCACTCTATCCCCTCCTCTTCGAGAACAACATGTTCGAGATCGTGTGGGGCGGCCATCGTCTTCGCCCCCTCAAAGGACTTGAGCCCGACGACCGCTGCATTGGCGAGAGTTGGGAGATCAGCGCCGTACCCGGCAAGGAATCCATCGTCAGCAACGGCCCGCTGGCAGGCCAGACCCTCACCGAGGTCATCTCCCTCTACCGCGCCGAACTGCTGGGCAAGCGCACCGACGAGCGCTGGGATGGAAAATTTCCGCTGCTCATCAAGCTCATCGACGCCGAGCGCGACCTCTCCATACAGGTCCACCCCGACGACATCCTCGCAAAGGAGCGCCACGGCTCGCTCGGCAAGACCGAGATGTGGTATGTACTCGATGCCGCCCCCGGCGCCGCGCTCTACTGCGGACTGCGCACCCAAATCACACCATACGAATACGACCACCGCATCGCCGACGGGTCCATCTGCGACGTGCTCTATCGCCACGAGGTGAAGAAAGGCGACGTTTTCTTCATTCCCGCCGGCCGAATCCACGCCATCTGCAGCGGACTCCTCTTGGCCGAGATACAGGAGAGCAGCGACATCACCTACCGCATCTTCGACTACAACCGTCCCGGACTCGACGGCCGGCCACGCCAGCTCCACACCGACGAGGCCCGCGATGCCATCGACTACAAGGCCTACCCCTCGTACCGCACCGAGTACGACCCCGCCACCAACACGCCGGTCCTGCTGGCCGAGTGCCCCTACTTCACGACCAAGTACTTCAACGTCAGCCGTCCTTTCCACCGCCGCCTGTTCAAGTACGACTCCTTTGTCGCCTACATGTGCATCGAGGGCAACTGCACCATCCGCAGCCACAACGACCCCTCCATCGCCACACGCCTCCTGCGCGGACACTTCTGCCTCATCCCCGCCTGCATGGCCGACGTCGACCTCGTGCCCGACAACCTCACCGGCGCCACCAAGGTCATGGAGGTCTACATCGACAACCGCAAGTACTGACCTTCTCCGACCGTCAACATCTACACAGCACGAGCGCAACCGTCTCCGTCGAGACCGTTGCGCTCGTGTTGCATTTTCTCCAGCAATGCTGGAAGACATGGGCCGAGCCGCAGGCATCAGCGCCCCTCCGCCGAAGCCGACAACGCCATCTCCGCCGACCCCAGCACTTCTTCAAACATCCGGCGGTAGGCCTCCACCTTGCGCTCGAACGCCAGCGGATAGGCCCGCGAGCTGCTCGGCAGGCGATACAGCCGCACGTCGCGTCCGCCCTCGCTCAGCACCGGCACAGCCACCGACTCGCCCACGCCCGGCAGCACGTCGAGCCCCAACCACGCGGCAATCGTCTGCGTGGCCTTCTCCCCCGTGCAGGCAATGGCCCGCAAGTCGCGGAGCGGCGCCGTCAACGCCACGATGTCGGTAGGCTCCACCACCTCCAGAAACTTGTCGGAGGCGTTGTCGGCCAGGCGCCGGATAGCCGTCGACGTGTCGTAGAAGCCGATGCCCCGGCGCGTCATCTCCACGATGATGTCGTTGAGTTTGAAACATTTGGCTGCGGCATCCACGAAGCGGTCGCGGTCGCCCGCAAACACCGCCCCCTCGATCCGCCAGTGGTCGTTCAGGAAGTTGGGGTAATAGAAATTCATGCACCAGCGCTTGCGCTGTGGCGGAAAACTGCCCAGAAACAGCACCTTCGTGCCTTCGGGCAGAAACGGGCGCAGCGGATGCCATTCCACGTCGCCGTCCGATTGCGCGATATGCGCCTCGTCAAGATATGCGTTCGTTGCGTTCATGTTGCCTACGGTTTCTTCCCACTGCGCGCTGCGGCCTATTCCGCCGCCTTCCGGCGCTCTTGCGCCTGGCGCACATAGAAGTCCACTTTCTTCATCAGCCGGTCGTGTTCCATGGCCAGCGTGTCGGCCCGGTTGCGCAACTGGCGGTAGTCGGCATCGAGAAACGAATGGTCGGGATGCGCCCGTTCCCAGTCTGCCAGTGCCTGCGCAGCCTCCTTCGCCTCCTGCTCTTTGGCAAAGCGCTCGCTGATGGCCTCCTCGATGCGCAGCGAATCCTCAAAGCCCAGTGCCTCGCGGCGCACGCGGAACGCCTTCGGATAGGTGCGCCGCATCGAGTCGAGCAGCGCGTGCGACGCCGCGAAGTCGCCGTCGGTCAGCCTCTCCCGCGCCGCCTGCAGCAGCGGTGCGGCATCGAGATTCGGATCGCGCTCCTTCTGGCAAGACAGCGGGAGCAGCAGCAAAGCCGCTGCCAGCAGCGGTGCGCCGCAGATGGGCAGCAGAGAAGTCGTAGGTTTCATGCGGATGAGAAGTAGGGAGAGTGAATAGGATAAAGAGGGCAAAAGGCCCTTGCAGCGATGGGCCGTGCGCAGGGCAGGAGCACAAAGCACAGCGGCATCGGAACGTCTGCTCAGAGGGCCGCAGCACGAGGCACAGCGGCATCATGACCGCCGCGCAGGGCCGGCCGATGGGTGTGCTTTCCACCTGCGGTTGCGAAGGCCTTCGCATTCATTTTCGAACGCCTTCGTTTTCATTTTCGAACGCCTTCGTTTTCCAAAACGACTGCGTTCGTTATTTTGCGTCGGCGCGCCGCTTCCACCATCCCGACGCAGCACAGCCGGAAAAGCGAGACAGCAGCGCAGCCTCTCCTGCGCGGCAGGCGACAGGCGGCAGCGCCATGCGGCTGCTACGCAAAGATATGGAAAATCCCCCAACTGGCCATCACCGTTGCGAAGTTTTCGAAGAATTTGTATCTTTGCAGCCACATTCCCCCGTTCCAAGCGTGCGCCGCATCCGGCTCCCCACGCCCCATCCATCCACACTCCCGCAGCCCATGCCCACCCTGCCGACATGCCCCCATCCTGCCGAAGCCCGCGTCCGCGTCATCTCGACGAGCGACGTGCACGGTCGTTTCCTGCCCCGCGCGGAGCGGCAGGAGCCGTCAGCCCCGATGCAGAACGGCGACACCGAGGGTAGTCTGGCGCGCGTGGCCCACTATGTGGAGCGGGCCCGGGCCGAAGCAGGAGCCGACCACGTCGTCTTGCTCGACGCGGGTGACCTGCTCCAAGGCACCCCCACCGCCTATTACGCCAACTTCATCGAGCCCGCCGCAACGGCCTCCGGCCTCCAGCAGCCAATGCTGGCGGCACAAATCATGGCAGCCATGGGCTACGATGCTGCCGTCGTGGGCAACCACGATTTGGAGACCGGACCCGACGTCTGGCGCCGATGGCGGCAAGAGAGCGTGTGCCCCATCCTCGGCGCCAACGTCATCGACACGTCGACACAGCGCCCAGCCTTCGCGCCCTACGTCCTCATCGAGCGCGGCGGACTGCACGTGGCCGTCATCGGACTCATCACCGACGCCGTGCCCTGCTGGCTGCCGCAACAGCTGTGGGAGGGACTTCACTTCGGCAACGTCGTCGAGACAGCACAACGCTGGCTCCGCCACGTGCACCAAACCCACCATCCCGACTTCACGATTCTCCTCCTCCACTCCGGCGCAGAGGGAGGCATCGACACGGCCGAGCACCACGAGAACGTGGCGCTGGCGCTGGCACGCCGCACGCGCGGCGCCGACCTCCTGCTGTTCGGACACGACCACCAGCCCTGCATCCGGCAGGTGGAGAATGCCGACGGGCAACCCATTCCCTGCGCCAACTGCGGCAGCTGCGCCATGACCGTGGTCGACGCCACCCTCGTCCGCCGCGGCACCGACAAGCACGTCGAAGTCCGGCTGCAAGACGTGTGCGGCGAAGCCGACGCCGCCCTGTGGCAGCAGTTTGCGGATCGCCTCGCCCGCGCCCAGCAATACGCCGCCACGCCCCTGGCCACGGCCACCGAGTCCCTCTCCACCCGGCAGTGCTATGGCGGGCCGTCGCCCGTCATCGACCTCATCCACCGCGTACAGCTCGATGCCACCGGCGCCAGCATCTCGCTCGCAGCGCCCGTCAGCTACGACGAGAGCTTCCCGCCCGGCCCCTTTCGCCTCCACGACCTCTTCCGCCTCTACCCCTACGAGAACTTCGTGTGCCGCATGCGCCTCAGCGGAGACGAGCTGCGCCGACTGCTCGAAGCCTCCTACGACCGCTGGATCCGCACCATGCGGCAGCCCGACGACGACCTCCTGCGCACCGTCGGCGTGCAGGGAGACGACAGCGGCAAGCGCTACCCGGCCCATTACGTCTACAACTTGGAGTCGGCGGCAGGGCTCGACTACGAAGTCGACGTGCGGAAGCCCGCCGGACAGCGCATCCGAATCCATGCGCTGAGCGACGGCAGCCCCTTTTCAGAGCACGCCGAATACGCCGTAGCCATGAACACCTTCCGCGCTGCCGGTGGCGGCGAGCTGCTGACACGAGGCGCCGGACTCCATCATCAGGAGCTGAGCCGACGCATCGAATGGACCTCGCAGCAAGACATCCACCACCTCATGGCCGATTTTCTCCGCCGCACTGCTCACATTCCACTCCCCCGCCTCAGCACATGGCGCTTCGTGCCGGAAGCGTGGGCACAGCCCGCCCTCCAGCGCGACCTGCTGCGCTTGTTTCCTGCCGACGCCACCACAAACCCATCGCAGCGCAGCCACGGCGTCTGCGGCGCGCAGCCCTGACCCCTTCCATCCGCTCCCTCCCCACCATCTATCGCCAGAGCAAGCGAACGGCAGACGCCCACTGGAGATGATGACGCCGAGCAGCCCCCACCCCCATCGCCTGAACAAACAAACGGCAGACGGGCAGAAGACGCTTCCACGATGAAGCTCCTTCTGCCCGTCTGCCGTTCGTGCCGTCGCCACGGCGCAGCCCGCTACTTCCAGGTATGCACCCCCTCCCGCAGCGCCTCGATGAGCGCCCCGAAAGAAGAGAAGCGGCGAATGTGGCCGTCCTCCGTCCACGTCATGTCGGACGTGCCCTCAATCCGCAGTCTGCCCGCCGTCGCGGCAGCCGCGTCGTCCGCCGCCAGCACACGATATTCGTTGCGCCGGAGCGCATTCTCAGCCCAGCGGCGCAACAAGGGCGAAGCGGCCTCGATGCAGACGCGGCGTCCGCCCGCCACGCTGGCCTGGAACCGTCCGCTGACTGCGTCGAAACGGATGCCGGGGTGAGGCATCAGCCCGTCCATCGCACCGCTGAGCACGAGATCTTCCGTCGCACCCGTCTGGATGCCCTGAGGCGTCAGCAGCCACAGCCGGTCGGCCAGCTGGAGCGCCTCGTCAACGTCGTGCGTGCTGAGCAGCACCGCCTTGCCCTGCACGGCGGCGAGCCGCCGAAGCAGCGTCATGACGTCCATACGGCTCACGACATCCAGAAACGCCGTCGGCTCGTCGAGAATAATGACCGGGCATTCCTGCACCAGCACCTTCGCAATCATCACTTTCTGACGCTCGCCGTCGCTCAATTCCGCCACGTAGGCGTCTCGCTTGTGCAGAATGCCCACCAATCGCATGGCGTCAGTCACCGCCTGGCGATCGCGCGCAGTGAGCCGTCCGAAGAATCCCGTATGCGGTTGACGGCCGAGCGCCACCAGCTCGTGCACACGGAGTCCGCCTGCATGAATCGCATCGGTCAGCACCAGACCGAGCTTTCCGGCCAGCTCCGAGCGGCTGTATCCGCTCAGCGGGCGCTTGTCCAGCGTCAGTTCGCCGCCCAGTGGGGGCTGATTCGAGGCGAGCGTGCGGAGCAACGTGCTCTTTCCCACGCCGTTCGGACCGAGCAGGCAAGTCAGCTCGCCACTCCGGAGCTCGAAGTTGAGGTCACTCAACACGACGCGCTCATCCTTGCGGCGCGGATGATATCCTATCATGAGTTGGCGTGCCTGCAGCACTGCTTGTATCTTCATAATCTATCGGGACTTCGATGAATAATCTATCGGACTTCGATGAAAAGATGGGGAATGGACCAACGCAAGGGCGTCAGTTGAAGTACTGGATCTTGCGCTGGTGAATCAGGACATAGATGATGACGGGCGCTCCGATGACGGGCGTCACCGCGTTGAGGGGCAGGATGCCTCCCTCCGAGGGAAGGACGCAGGCCAAGTTGCACACGAGCGCGACGGCACTGCCGAGCAGCATCGTCGCCGGCAACAGGTGGTTGTGGTTGCTGGTGCCCAGCAGCAGGCGCGCCATGTGGGGGACGGCCAGGCCGATGAAGGCGACGGGGCCGCAGAAAGCGGTCGTCACGGCTGTGAGCAGACCGGTGGCCAGCAGCAGCCAGTGGCGCACGCGGCGGATGCTGAAGCCCAGGTTCTCCGCATAGCGCGGACCGAGCAGGAGCGCGTTGAGCGGTTTGGTCAGCAGCAGCGCGATCACCAGACCGACGATGCAGCAACCGGCAAACCACGGCAACTGGCTGAGGCTGACGCCTCCGAAATTGCCCAAGCCCCAAATCATGTAGGAGTGGACGCCCTCTGCCGTCGAGAAGAAGTTGAGGAGCGAGATGGCGCTGGAGGTGACGTAGCCGAGCATGATGCCCGCGATGAGCAGCATGAGGTGGTTGCGGATGACGGTGGAGAGGGCGAGCAGAAGTCCCATGACGAGCAATGCGCCACAGAATGCGCCCGCAATGACCACAACGAAGCCGCTGACCGAGAAGGCGCCAGAGATGACGCTGCCCCCGCCGCCCAGCATCACGAGGGCGACACCCAGGCTCGCGCCCGAGTTGATGCCGAGGATGGAAGGACCTGCGAGGGGGTTGGAAAAGGCGGTCTGCAGCAGCAGGCCACTGACGGCGAGGGCCGGACCGCACAGCAGGGCGGTGATCATCTGGGGCAGGCGCGACTCAACGACGATGAAGCGGGTGCCTTCCGAACTGACATTGCCTGCCGTGAGCGCGCCGACGACGTCGCTCACGGGAATGCTGACGCTGCCCCACAGGAGGTTGGCGACAGCAAGCAGGACGACGAGCAGCGACAGGACGACGAGCCAGAGGCGGTTGCGTGATACGTAATTCATTGTAGCAGAATGGATGAGATGCCGTGAATGGAGAAAAACGAGGATGCGCTGCGGGCGCTACTCGGCCAGCGGATCGAAGAAGCGCGGCTGCCCGCCGAGACGCAGCTCGGGGTGGAACACGAGGATGAGGTCGCGCAGGATGGCCTCGGGATGGAAAGCTACGACGTCGTAGTAGGGCTTGTGCAGGGTGTTGCAGTTGTAGATGCGGCGCGTGCGGAATGCCTTGAAGGCGCCGTAGGGGCGGTAGTCGCTCAGCAGCTGCGCGTAGGTGGGGTTGGATGCCTGGCCCGAGCGCAGGATCCAGATGTCGGCCTCGGCCGCCTGGGCGAAGACACTTTCGAAGGTGCGGGCCACGCTGCCGGCCTCCTCATTCTGCGCGAAGACGTAGGCACCGCCGGCGTCGGCAATGAGCCGCGCAGTCGTGCTCCGTCCGCCCGGCACATACCACGTGCCGCTCGACATCATGTCGGTCATCACCGACGGGCGCCGTGCAGCGCGCGCGGCCTTCGCACGAAGGGCAAGATACTGCTGCTCCACGTCGGCAAACAGAGCCTCTGCCTCCGGCTCACAGCCGAACAGCATGCCGTAGAAGCGCATCCATTCGGCCCGCGCGAGCGGCCCTTGCTCCATGTAGTCGGCCACTTCGACGAGCGGCACGCCCGTCTTCTCCACGCGGCCGTAGCCGCCGCTGTTCTCAAACGGCGAGAGCAGAATGGCGTCGGGCTTGAGGGCGACGATGCGCTCGACGTCCGGATTCATCGCGCTGCCCATGTCGCGGATGCGCCCCTCGCGCACGCGGCTGCGCACGCTGTCGTTGAGAATGTACTCCACGTCGCACACGCCGCCGATGCTGCCCGCCTTGCCCCATTCGAAGAGCAGCGAGGCGTGGGCGGCCGTATAGATGACGGCGTGCTCCAGCGGCACTTCGACGCGTGTGCCGGCCGGCAGATGTTGCGGCCGGCTGCCGCGCGCCACAAGCAGATAGGTGTGCAACGTGCGGCCCGGCTTCCAAGGATCGGCCAGGTCGACACGCGTATAGTCGGCATGACGCACGACGCGGATGTTTCGGGCATAGCGGAAGCGCACGGTGTCGCCTTCGGCAGCAGCGTCGTCGGCCGATGTGCGGCCGCCCCGGCAGGACGCCAGGACAAGCAGAAGGCAGGCGAGCAACCAGAGCGGTGCCTTCGCGCGCGAGTATCTCAGATGGGGCATATTCGTCAAAGCATGAAAAAGACGCGCACGCAATCCGCCCGCCAAAAAGCGACGGATGGACGACAGCGCGCCGGAATGAACGGTGCAGCAAAGTTACGTTTTTTTTGCAAGATGAGAAAGCAAACGCACCGGCAGATTTACAGAAAAACGCCGCCTTCGCACCACCCCTCCGCCATCTGCATCCGCCGCCTGCGCTCGCCGCCCTGTAGCGAGAAGGCCTTCGCAGACCACCGAGAAGGCCTTCGCAGTCGCACACGAAGGCCTTCGCAAAACAAAACGAACGCACTCGAATAACAAAACGAACGCAGTCGAAACGCAAAACGAACGCGCTCGAAACGCAAAACGAACGCACTCGTTCCAAGCGCACCATGCAGTGCCGAAAACACCGTAGCGCAACCCGACGGAAAAAGGGGCGAAAAAAAACGCGGCCGAATCGTGCCGCAATTCGCATGATTATTGTATCTTTGCAAAAATTAACATGCGGCAGGCAGCACACGCCGGCGGCCTGTTGCCTCAAATTCAACACAAACCCATCAGAAAGACAATGAAAAAACTCAGTCATTTACTCGCCATACTGGCAGCTGTCCTCCTCACAGCCTGCGGTACGACCAGCAAAGTGCCCATCACGGGACGCACGCAGCACCTGCTCGTGGACGACGCCACCGTCCTCTCGCTCAGCCAGGAACAGTACGACAGCTACTTGAAAAGCGCCAAGAAATCGACCAACACGGCCAACACGCAGATGGTGCAGCGCGTCGGCCAGCGACTGGCCAGCGCCGTCGTGAAATACCTGACCCAGAACGGACTGGCCGCAGAGACGTCCTACTATCAGTGGGAATTCAACCTCATCCAGGACCCGCAGGTGAACGCCTTCTGCATGCCGGGCGGAAAAATTGTCGTCTACGAAGGACTGCTGCCCGTGACGCAGGATGAAGCCGGACTGGCCGTCGTGCTCGGACATGAAATCGCCCACGCCGTGGCCAAGCACTCGGCCGAGCGACTGAGCAACAGCTACAAGCAGCAATATGGCATGCAGGTGCTTGGCGCCGTGGCGCAGAGCGCAGGCGTGAGCGCAGGCACACAGCAATTGGCCTCGCTCGCCGCCAGCCTGGGCAGCGAGCTCTTCACCGCCGGTTTCTCGCGTAAGCAGGAAAGCGAAGCCGACTACATCGGCCTGATTTTCGCAGCCATGGCCGGCTACGACCCCGGCGTGGCCACCTCCTTCTGGCAGCGCATGGCCGCACAGGGCTCGGGCACCAGCTCCATCTTCAGCGACCACCCGTCGGACGCCAAGCGCATCGAGGACATCCAGAAATGGCTGCCGGAGGCACGGAAATACTACGTGCCCGTGACGACCACGACCACCAAGCAGTCGACCACGACCAGCAAGAAGTCGACCACGACGAAGAAGACGACCACCACACGCAAATAACCCCCAGCAGCCCGACGCCAGTCGGGCTGCAACAAATAGAAGACGACGGTCCCCCTGCCTGCGGCATTTCGCCCAGACAGGGGGACCGTCCGTTGAGGGAGTACGCCGCAGCAAGGCCACGGCGGCGAGCCTCAGCAGCCCTCGCGATAGAAATCGAGCATGTCGAAGATGGCATCGCGATCGGCCAACTGGTCGATGCGGATGTCGCGCACGCCGCCCAGCAACGTGAAGTTGACGCAGCCCGACGTGTTCTTCTTGTCGTGCGTCATCAGCTCGTAGAGCGCCTCATAGTCGTCGCAGGTGATGTCGTAAGACCCGTAGTTCTCACGGATGAAGGTCACGACGCTGCGCATGAGCGACGTGGGAAAGCCGGTGCGGACGCACGAGAGATACAGCTCGCAGATCAAGCCGTAGGCCACCGCATAGCCATGCAGCAGCGGGCGGCCCTGACGGCGCGAGTAGCTCTCGAAGGCGTGGCCGGCGGTATGCCCCAGGTTGAGCGCCTTGCGGATGCCCAGCTCGCGCGGATCCTCCTCCACCACTTGCTCCTTCACGCGCACACTGGTGCCCACCTGCTCGGCCAGCGTCTGCAAGAGCGCCGCGGCAGCGGCCTCGTGCTCGGGCGACGGGTGCGCGACGGCATGGCAGAGCCGCTGCAGGTCGAAGGCGAGCAACGACTCCAGATGCGCGGCGTCGGAGAGCAAACCGTGCTTCAGCATCTCCGCATAGCCGGAACAGATGTTCGCGGCGTCGAGCGTGCGGAGGAAGGGCGTGTGAATCAGCACCGTGTGCGGAAGGGAGAAAACGCCAATCTCATTCTTCAGACCGCGAAAGTTGATGCCCGTCTTGCCGCCGACAGAGGCATCCACCATCGAGAGCAAGGTGGTCGGGATGTTCACATACGCCATGCCGCGCTTGAACGTGGAGGCGGCAAAACCGCCGAGGTCGGTCACCATGCCGCCGCCGAGGTTGACGAGCAGCGAGTGACGCGTAGCGCCGCCCTCGCCCAGCCACGTCCAGACATCAGCCAGCGTGTCGAGCGTCTTGTGTGCATCGGTCGAGCCGATCTCGATGTGTGCGGCCGCAGCCACCGCAGGCATGTTGGCCAGCAGCGGCAGGCACAGGCGCGACGTCGTATCGTCGGTCAGAATGAAGAGACGGTCGTGGGGAATGGCAGCCAGCACCTCGGTGAGGGCCGCGCGAATGTCGGAGGTGATGAGGACGGAATTCATATCAGATCAAGAAAAGATTCAGCGAAACAGCGCAGGCGCCCAGCCAAAAAGGAATAGGGAACCGAATCTGAAAGCAGCGGCAAACCAAGCCAAAACGAAGGGCTATCCCATCCAATGGCTACGGCAAGCCGACTCAAGCACCGTGGCGAAGCGGCCTGAAACCTTCGGCCAGTCAGCTCTGAAAGCAGAGGCCGACACTGTGCAAATGCTGCGCTGTAACAAAGTTTTCATTGCAAAGTTAGGGATAAATCTTCGCTTTTTTCGTAATTTTGCAACGAAAACGTGACATAACGTGAAAGTTGTGTCTTTTTGTCAACAATGCGTCGCCTTTGCACGGACAAGGCCCCGGCAAAACGCGACATCAACAAAGCCAAAGAACATGATCGACGTGATTGAGACCGCCATTGAGGGCGTAAAGATCATTCAGCCGAAGATTTTCGGAGACGCGCGCGGCTACTTCTTCGAGAGTTTCTCGCAGCGGGAATTCGAAGAGAAGGTGTGCCGCACACAGTTTGTGCAAGACAACGAAAGCCGCAGCATCGCGGGCGTCGTGCGCGGACTGCACTTCCAGAAACCGCCGTTCACACAGGCCAAGCTCGTGCGCGTCGTCCGCGGCGCCGTGCTCGACGTAGCCGTCGACATCCGCAAGGGCAGTCCGACATTCGGCCAGCACGTGGCCGTGGAACTGACGGAGGAGAACCACCGCCAGTTCTTTGTGCCCAGAGGATTCGCCCACGGTTTCGCCGTCTTGAGTGAGGAGGCCGTCTTCCAATACAAATGCGACAATTATTACGCTCCGCAAGCCGAAGGCGCCATCGCCTGGGACGACCCTGCGCTCGGCATTGATTGGCGTGTGCCGCAAGGCGACCGCATCCTGAGCGAGAAAGATGCGCATCACCCGCGTCTGGCTGAGGCCGAGATTCCCTTTTCATACGGCGAACCTCTGACGGAATGCCCATGAAGAAAGCACTTTCGGCCCTTGCTTTCGGCACCTTCGGACTGGGCATCGCTGAATACGTCATGATGGGCATCCTGCCCATGATGGCCGCCGACTTCGGCGTCACGATTCCCCAGGCGGGACATTTCATTTCGGCCTACGCACTCGGCGTCTGCCTCGGCGCACCGCTCATCGTGCTATTCGCCAAGTCGTGGCCGCTCAAGCGGACGCTTTATCTCCTGCTTTTCATCTTCACGGCGGCGTCTGTCTGCATGACGCTGTGCCCGTCGTCCGACTACAAACTCATGCTGCTGTTCCGCCTGATGGCCGGACTGCCTCATGGCGCTTACTTCGGCGTGGGCAGCATCGTAGCCAGTCGACTGGCCCACG
The DNA here is from genome assembly GCA_002305265.1 of Prevotellaceae bacterium UBA1391. Lineage (GTDB taxonomy): Bacteria > Bacteroidota > Bacteroidia > Bacteroidales > Bacteroidaceae > UBA3839. The sequence continues at coordinate 31,904 of DBQP01000016.1, forward strand.
GAGGCAAGGCCACGCTGGCGGTGGCGATCATGTGCTCCGGCATGACCGTGGCCAACCTCATCGGCATTCCCCTCGGCACCCTGCTCTCGAGCCTGTTCTCGTGGCGCATGGTATTCGCCTTCAGCAGCCTATGGGGCTTGTTCACCTGGCTGTGCATCGCGCGCTTCGTTCCCCCCATGCAGCCCCTGCCCAACACGGGTGTGCGCGGACAGTTCCGCTTCCTCAAGAGTCCCGCGCCGTGGCTGCTGATCGGCTGCACCTTCTTTGGCAATGGCGGTGTCTTCTGCTACTACAGCTACATCTCGCCACTGCTGACCGAAGTGAGCGGCGTGCCGGCAACGTGGATGTCGATGATGATGGTGCTGGCCGGCGCAGGCATGGTTGTCGGCAATCTGATGGGCGGCGCACTGTCCGACCGCTTCGGTCCCGGACGCACGGGGCGCGGCTTCGAGATCGTCATACTCGCCGCCCTCATCCTGGTGTTCTTCACAGCCCACATCACCTGGCTGTCCGTACTGCTGATGTTTGTCTCGACGCTGTGCCTCTTTGCCGTCAGCAGTCCGCAGCAAGTGCTGCTGCTGAAATTCTCGCCCGGCGGCGAGCTGATGGGCGGAGCGCTCGTCCAACTGGCCTTCAATCTGGGAAATGCGCTCGGCGCCTTCAGCGGCGGACTGGCTCCCAGCCACGGCCTCAGCTATCGCTACACGGCGCTGATTGGAGCCGGTTTCGCCCTGCTCGGAGTCTGCTGCTACGTCGTCTTCTGCCACCGCTACGAACGTCGCTCGGCGGAGAAGACGCACCTCGTGCAATGAGTAGGTATTCATTCTAAAAAAAGAAGGCGCTCGTTCTGAAAAAAGAAGGCGTTCGTTCTGAAAAAAGAAGGCGTTCGTTTTGAAACACGAAGGCCTTCGTTTTTTTTGAGCACGCACGCCTTGCATCATCAACGTGCGCCGCTCGCACAATGAAAGAGTGCCGCATACCCAATGAAAATACGCCGCCTACACAATCAGAATACGCCGCCCGTCCCACGATTCTGCGATTTTTTCGTATGTTTTGTGAAAATTGCGCGCCAAATATTTGGCTGTTTCGTGCAAAACCCCTACCTTTGCACCCGCTAAACGAAAGTAAAGCAACCACGCGAAAGCAAACGGTGCGTTAGTTCAGTAGGTTAGAATATCTGCCTGTCACGCAGGGGGTCACGAGTTCGAGTCTCGTACGCACCGCCACTTACGTTCAAATGAGAAATCCACTTCAAGCATGGCTTCGAAGTGGATTCTTTGTTTGATGGCCTGTTGTCTGCGCTCATACCATCTGATGATTGCGTCGGCACAACGCGAATGCAGCCATGAAAAACTGAGGGTTCTACGTTGAATATTCTTGAAACCATCGCTGAAAGGATGGGATATGGGGCACACAGATTTGACTGCAGCGCAGGAGACAGACCGGCTGACGGTGCATTCCGATGATAGATGAAACGCGGAGGCCGCAAGCGCGGCGCATGGAGCAGACTATTCTTTTGCTCTGCGGCCGTCCAAGTAGACACGGCGCAGGAGCCAGAAGGACGCGACGGCTGCCACAAGCGTGAGCACCAGCGCAAGCGTCGGGCCGAGCAAACCGGCCAAGGTCAGTTGCTGGGCAGCCTCGCCATAGGCGTGCATGATGAGGATGCTCGCCGTGTTGTTGACGATGTGCACGACGGTTGTGACCAAGAGGGAGCGTGTGGCGTAGTAGACGACGCCGAAGGCTATGCCTACCAGCACCGCAAAAACAATCTGGACGGGGTTGCCATGGACGAGGCCGAACACGATGGACGAGGCCAGAATGGCCGCCCAGGGCGAGAAGCCGCCGCGGAGCAGCGGACGCATGATGCCGCCACGGAAGACGAGTTCCTCGCAGATCGGACCGAAGATGCCGACGGCCAGTATGCCCCAGACGTTGCGACTGAGGCTCGCGAACTCTTCCTCCATCAGGTTGGGCAGTTCGAGCGGCTCGGTGATGCCGTTGGAGGCGAAGAGGGCGAGCAGCAGACCGACGAAAGACATGGCGGCGGTGCGCAGGCTGATGCCCTCGCTGCGGAACTCTCCTCGCAGCGCCAGTGGGCGCACGAGGTAGTAGAGCACGAGGCTCGTGGCCACGCTCGAGATGAGCAGCGAGAGGCTGAGCATGAGCGGCTGGAGGCCGGGCTGGAAGATGAGCAGCGAATAGCAGACGAGCGAAACCAGAAACTGGACGGCCAGATAGATGGCAATCGGCACTGCCGCCCATGCAATGGCGGATTTGTTGCGGGGAGATTCAGGTGTAGCCATGGCGTAGGAGATTGAAGTCGTCGCGCCGCGTGGTCAGAAGAAGAAGACGCGTGGTCAGACGAAGAAGAGGAAAACGGCGATGAGCGCGCCGAAGATGAAGATATTGCGTGCCGCAGCACCGAGCGAGACGTTCAGCTCGCGGCCGGTGCGGCGCAGCAGTTTCTGATAGGCGACGACGTGGAGCAGCACATAGACGGCCAGCGTGGGAGCGGCCTTGGGAATCACCACCGTGGCGATGGCGGCGGCTGCAAGTCCGAGCCAGAGATAGGTGAGCGCACCGGCCCGGCGGCCAAAGCGCACGACGAGGGTGCGCTTGCCCGAGACGCGGTCTTGCTCCACGTCGCGGTAGTTGTTCACCATGAGCAGGCAGTCGGCGGCCAGTCCGACAGCCAGCCCCAGCAACAGAGCGTCAGCCATCAGCAGCCGTTCCCAGGCGCCCGTCATGCACCAGTAGGTGAAGAAGACGGGGACGATGCCGAAGAACACCACCACCAGCACGTCGCCCCAGCCACGATAGGAGAGATGGGTCGTGTAGAGAATGCAGGCCGCGATGCAGCCCAGCCCCACGAGCACCATCGCCCAGCCGCCCATGAAGGCCAGCGGCAGGCCGGCGCAAGCGGCGAGAGCCACGACTGCGGCGATGCCGCGGCGCATGGCGGCAGGCGTCAGCCAGCCTTGTGCACAGGCGCGCTCCGGCCCGAGACGGTCGGCGCGGTCGGTGCCCTTGCGAAAGTCGAGATAGTCGTTGACGAAGTTGGCAGCCACCTGCATGAGCACGGCGAAGACCACACAGAGCGCGAAGGCCCAGGTGGCGCGGCTGCTCACGGCGCTGCGGCTGACGGCGTCGTCGGCCATCCAGCCGGCATCGAACGTGTGGATGATTTCGTGCCAGGCCAGGGCTCCGCCCACGAGCACCGGAGCCAATGCGCCGGTCAGCGTATTCGGCCGTGCGGCCAGCCACCACGCCCGGAGGCTTCCGGGGCGCACCGGACGGCGCGCCGGCATGCTGGCGGGCACGTCGGCAGCGGGCTCCGCGGAGCGTACTTTTATCTTGCGTCTGTTTCCCATGATTCTTGTTGCTTCAGCCGGTCGGCGGTCTCATTGCTCCGTCTCATCCCAGTTGTGGAGGATGATGCGGTTGTCCTGTGTGAAGGTAGCACCGCGGCCCACCGTCTTTCCGGCCTGGTAGCGGCCGAGGTAGTAGTTGCCGTCGGCATAGTAGTAGACGCCCCAGCCGTTGGGCCGTCCGGCGGTCACTTCACCCACGTAGGCATCGCCGTTCGCATAGGTAATCCGGAGAAACGCCCACTGTGCCTTGTTCTCGGCGTCGACGAGGTATTTCTCGCCGCCGAGCATGATGTAGAGCGCCTCGCCCGTCTTCAGGTCGTAGGCGATGTAGTGGTCCATCGTGCCCACGAGCGCCATCGTGTTGTTCTTGCGGATGCCCATGATGAAGCCCCGCCGGAAGAGTCCGTAGATTTCTCCGTCCTGGTCGGTGTAGAACGTGCCATAGCCATACATGTTGCTGTCGGCGCTCATCTGGCCGAAATACTGACCCGAGGCCGACTTCACCACATTGGTGAAATGCTGCCCCACCTTGTCGGCGAAGGCAGCCTCCAGCTCAGGCTGCAGGGCCGGATAGCGGTCGAGACGGGCAAACTGGGCACAGGCCGGTGTGACGGCCATGGCGCAAAGGGCCGCAAGGAGAAAAAAACGTTTCATTCGTTGCATTGCATTACTTTTCTAATCAGCATGTTGCGCTGGCCCCGACACCCCGTCAGGCGCATGGCGCAAATCAGGAGGTAAAGTTACAAAAAATCTCCCGATATAGCCCGTAACTTTTCGAGAAAGCCATCGAGGCCGGCACGTTTTTCCTTTCTCAGCGCTGCTTATGCTTCTCTTTTACACTTTCTATACAAAACTTAACATGCATAAATCCAGCCGTTCGATGGAAAAGCCGTACCTTTGTCGCTTGGTGGGCACGCGCCATGAACGCCTGCCGCACGCGCCATCAATGACACCGGCACGCGCGCCCATCAGGCTGCCGGCATCAGCCTCTGCTTCGGGAAGGCCTTCCGGAAGCAGCAGGAAGGCCTTCGCAGCTCACCACGAAGGCCTTCGCGGCAAGAAAACGACTGCGCTCGTTTTCAAAAACGACTGCGCCCTTTTTCCATTTCGAACGCGCTCGTTTCCCAAAGGCGACGAAAGTGCACGCGACAGACTGCGCGCCGAACGGAAAGCGCTGCGGCAGACAGTGGGCCGACGGGCCGACGAGGTCATACGGGCGCGGCTACCGCCGGCATCTCACCACTGCCATGTTGCCCCGACGGCGCTGCGCCGCAAGCGCGGCTGAAGCCGCAAGGCATTGAAAATGAAAGGCAAAAAGATAGAACGAGAAGGAAAATGCGCGACACCGTGCGCGCCGAAACCGCATTTTTTCAGCGCTACTGTTAAACTTTCAGTCGAAAACCGAGTCATAACAACAGGAAAAACTTTTTACAATTACAACATGAGAACAAAACTGCTGGCGACCCTGCTCGCCACGATGATTGGGACTCTGGCTATGGCCCAGTCGAAATTCACCGTCAGCGGAACTATCATTGAAACCGACACCAAAGAGGTGGTCCCCATGGCATCCGTTTCGCTGCTGTCCGTACCCGACAGCGCACTCGTGACCGGAAACACCTCGGACCTCTCCGGCGTATTCAAGATAAACAATGTGCAAAAGGGCAACTACCTGCTCAAGGTGACGTTTGTCGGCTATCTTCCGAAAGTCATCTCTCTGGACCTCAACGACAAGAAGGACCGCACGGTCGATGTGGGCTACATCACGCTCGACACCGACTCGAAGCTGCTCGACGAGGCGGTCGTGTCGGCCAATGCCGCCAAGGTGCAGGTGAGCGGAGACTCGCTCGTCTTCAACGCGTCGGCCTATCGTATGACCGAGGGTTCGATGCTGGAAGACCTCGTGAAGAAGCTGCCCGGTGCCACTGTTGACCAGGACGGAACGATTAAAATCAACGGAAAGGAAGTGAAGAAGGTGCTCGTGGACGGCAAGGAGTTCTTCATCAACGACAAAAGCATCGCCATGAAGAACCTTCCGACGAAAATCATCGACAAGATCAAGTCGTACGACCGCAAGAGCGACCTCGCCCGCGTCACCGGCATCGACGACGGCGAGGAAGAAACCGTGCTCGACCTGACCGTGAAGAAGGGCATGAACAACGGATGGTTTGGCCAGCTCAGCGGCGCCATCGGCACGGAAGACCGCTACAACGTCAACGCCAACGTCAACCGCTTCAACAACCAGAACCAGTATTCACTCATCGCCCGCTCAGAAAACATCCCCGACTACGGCGGTGGTGGCGGCGGCGGACGCTGGGGACGCTGGGGCGGCAGCAACGGCCTCTATCAGAGCAAGGAGCTCGGCTTCAACTTCGCCACGGCAACCGAGAAGCTCGAGACGGGCGGCTACGTATGGCACAACTACAACGGAACGAACAACCGCTCGGAGTCGTTCACGCAGAACTTCGTGACCTCGACCGGCGCCTTCAACGAGTCGCTCAACCAGAGCTACGGCAGCAACGCCAGCCTCTCGGCCGGATTCCGACTCGAATGGAAGCCCGACTCGATGACCAACATCATCTTCCGTCCCAACGCCAACTACTCGCGCAACCGCGGGTCGAGCTACGGCGACAACGCGACCTTCAACAACGACCCCAACGACTACGACAGCGAGCTGGTGGACCTGGCCGAGACCAAGTTCGGCGGCGCAACCGTCTACAGCGACGCTGAGATCGACGAGATCGTGGAGATGATCGTCAACACCAACCGCTCGCGCCAGCAGACCTACTCCAACAGCCGCGGTGCCAACGGCGAGCTCCAGCTCAACCGCAGGCTGAGCGACAACGGGCGCAACATCACCCTGCGCCTGACCGGAGGCTTCTCCAACTCCGACAGCAAGCAGCTCTCGGCCTCCTCCATCATCTACTCGCAGGCCTCGGGGCGCACGCCGGACACCAACAACCGCTACTACACCACGCCCACACGCTCCAACAACTACAGCGTGAGAGCCACCTACAGCGAGCCCATCTTCGAACGCACCTACCTGCAGCTGTCCTACACCTTCAACTACTCTTACAACAAGAGCGACCGCGACGCCTACACCTACGATCCCGTGGCGTACAACGACCTCGTGACCGCGCTGCGCAACAACCGCTACGACATCGCCGGCGCCATCAACGACCTGTCTGCCCTCAACTACGAGCGCACGCTCAGCGAAACGCTCAGCCAGCTGTCTGAGTACCGCAACATGAACCATACCATCTCGCTCATGCTGCGCGTCGTGCGCGACAAATACAACCTCAGCGTAGGCGTAGACGCTCTGCCCCAACACTCTGAGCTCAACTACAAGTACATGGGCAAGGAATATCCGGAAATCACGCGCAACGTCTTCAACTTCGCGCCTTCGGCCAACCTGCGCTACAACTTCAACAACACGACGAACCTGCACCTCAACTACCGAGGCCGCACTTCGCAGCCATCGATGACGAACCTGCTGGACATCACCGACGACTCAAACCCGCTCAACATCACGAAGGGCAACCCAGGACTGAAGCCCTCCTTCAACCAAAACGTCAACCTGTTCTTCAACACCTACAACGTGGAGACGCAGACGGGCATCTTCTCCCGCCTCTACGCCTCGCTGACGCAGAACTCCATCTCCACACGCACCAGCTACGACACCGCGACCGGAGTCCGCACGACACGTCCGGAGAACATCAACGGCAACTGGAACGCAGGAGCAGGATTCGGCTTCAACACCGCGCTGGACAAGGCGAAGTACTTCACGCTCAACAGCAACACCGACTTCGGCTACCAGAACAGCGTCAGCTACCTCGACCCGCAGCAGTATGAGCAAGACAAGTCGACCACGAAATCCCTCAACCTCGGCCAAAGTCTGTCCCTCTCCTACCGCAACGACTGGCTCGAAGTCTCGCTCAACGGAAACATCAGCTATCGCCACTCCGACAACAACGTGCTGGCCAACAGCAAGCTCAACACCTACACATTCTCCTATGGCACCGACGTCGTCCTCACGGCACCGTGGGGAACCAGCCTCAGCACCGACATCTCGATGAGCTCACGCCGCGGCTACACGCAGCAGCAGATGAACACCAACGAACTTCTCTGGAACGCACAGCTGAGCCACTCCTTCCTCCGCGGCAACGCGCTGACGGTGGCCCTCTCCTGGAACGACATCCTGAAAGAACAAAGCAACATCAGCCGCACCGTCTCCGCCATGATGAGCAGCGACAGCCGATACAACGCCATCTATTCCTACGGCATGCTCAAGGTCATCTACAAACTGAACATCTTCGCTGGCAAAAACTCCAACGGAACAGAAAATGCACGCGACCAATGGGGCAACACGGGAGGCAACCGCGGACCTGGTGGCCGCGGCGGCGGACGCCCACCACGCTTCTAATCCACAGCGGAACGGTAGACTCGCAATCGCTGAGATGCTGATTAGAAACAATTAAGACGCTAATCAAACGCAACTGAGACGCTGATTAAAAACAATTAAGACGCTAATCAAACGCAACTGAAACGCTGACCAAACGCCGTTGAAAGGCTAACTACATACAAGCAGTGCGCAGCAGGAAAACCCGCTGCGCACTGCTTGTATGTATATCCGGCACGAAACCACCCACAACATCGTGCAGCCCCGGGGCAGGCAGAACGCACGCCAACAATCAGAAAAAGCCATGCCAAGCACAAACTAAAGCCAAGCCTAGAAACAGTGAAAGCCAAGTCAAAACCCACCGAAAGCCAAGCCAAAACCCACCGAAAGCCAAGCCAAAACCCACCGAAAGCCAAGTCAAGCACAAGCCAACGACGCACTGAACGCGCTACAAAGACTGCGCCCCGGCAAGCAATCTTCATTGCTCGTCGGGGCGCCTTGCGTATCTTCAGGAAAAAAGCCCTACGGTCGATGCGACCAACATGAATGTCGCGATGACCGCCATGAAAGATTCATGGACTCTGCAGGCCGTTTCAGCATCCTGCTTGGCTGAATATTTCTATCTCGGCATGCGCTGCCATCAACTTTCAGACGCAAGTTTCATATTGTAATAACGGCTTCCGGCTACCAGCCCCCTGCGCCTCGAAAATCTTCCGAGGGAAGAGACCGCAATGCCTGAAGGCAGGAATCGCAGCGCCCGAAGGCAGAGAACACAATGCCCGAAGGCAGTGAACGCAGTTCCGGAAGACGGACTTATCACTCGCTGATGGCTACGTCGCCGTTCAGGTCAGCCTTCACGACATTTGCCAGCATGTAGGAAGAGGATGTGCGGAGCTCAGGCATAGCAGGCGAGATGATCGTGATCTCGTAATCGAGATTGCTATTTGCATCGATTGCGTCTGTTGCCAGTGCAGCATCATTGCCGTAATAATAAGTATTGGTTTCGGCTACATAATTTACCGTGCCGTCCTTTGCTGCCTTTCCATATCCAAACGTCAGCACACCGCTCTGGACCTTGCACTGCAGGCTGCGGGCTACACGCTTGTCGCTGGCCTTCACTTCGAAAGCGAATTCGTTGCCGCGAACAAAATGTACTTTAGCAGGGACGTTGACTACTGTCTCCTCAAACGGAACAGTCTTTACACTCTGTGCATGAGCAGCAGCTGCCACCAGCATTGCACTCATTAAAATCATTACCTTTTTCATCTTTTTACCTTTTAGTTGTGTTTGTAAATCGATTCTCAGCATCCGTTGTCTTCTTGTCACCTTTGCACAGGCCTTTCGATGCGTGAACGAGGTCCTTGCTTTTCTTTGCCTACGCCGAAGCGCCGTAAGGGCGACGTTGCTTGAGAACAGCCAAAAGCTGCCGTCCATCCGACGATGGGGCCTTGAGGCTTACATTTTACTCTTATTTTTGGACTTTTTCCTAAAAACATTGCAAATATAGCCCTTTCTTTTTACATTTCAAGAAATTCGCCCAAAATTTCGCCGAAATGCGCTCGGATCATTGACGATTATCAAATTTTTATCCGTTTTATTGACTTATATCATCTTAAAAGGGCGCTTTTGCCATGCATTTATAGCCGCAACATCATGTACCATCCTCATACAGAGATAAAAAAGTCTGCAGCGCCACGGCTTCCAATGCTGCCTGGAGAGTGATTGATTCCGCTTCGACGCACGGCCAAGGCGTACAGCCAGCGCAGAGAGGAGACGCGGATTTAGCAGGGAGGAGAAGCGGATTTAGCAAGGGTGAGGCACACAGCAAGCGGAGAGGAGATGCGGATGAAGCAAGGAGAAGGCACACAGTAAACGGAGAGAAAGCACGGAACGTGCGAGGAGAGTACGCGGAAGAAGAAGAGAGAAAGCACGGAGCGTGCGAGGAGAGTACGCTCATGCAACAGGAATCAGCCGCAGAGCGCTCGGTGAGCATGTGCAGCGTGCGCGGAGGGAGGCGCGAAACATAGGCGGAGGGAGACGCAGCTCGCGCAGGATAGGCACAAAAAAGACTTTCCGGTCGTCGGAAAGTCTTTGTCGGGAAGGCGGCTTGCGCCTCGTCCGTGTGGAGCTGGAGGGGATTGAACCCTCGTCCAAACAAGGAAGCCATACGCTTTCTACATGCTTATCTTGGCCTTTGGTTTTCGTGCGGCAGCAAGACCCAAGCCACCCATTGCCGCCTTATCCTCTTTGAGCTTCACGCATGGCGCAAGGCCGCCATGTGCTATCCCCGATTTTGCTGCACCGCCGGTCCGGCCGCTTCAGGGCGTGGCTGCCGGGGCGATGTCTCGTTCCCTCGCCTTGCAAGGGATGAAGCCGATCTACTGTACTTCGATCAGGCAGCGAGAGCGTAAGTGTTGTTGCCAGATAATTGTTCGAGAGCTGTGTTTCAGGAGTCAGCCATCAACGCTCCGCATGCTTACGTACCACCTCGGCTTGCTGTCAAATCCATGTCAGCCCCAGGCGTTTGCGTCACATCCCCGCACCGCCGTGCGGAGGACGTGGCTGCAAAGGTATGTCTTTTTGCCGACGCCACCAAATTTTTCCGTCCTTTTCCTATCCGTCCGCCCCTCCCATCGGGCCGCAGCAGGCACGACGCGCCGTCGCCGACAGGCTTTCGCGCAACTTTGCCACAGCTTTTTTCGTCATATCGGAAAATAGTCGTACTTTTGCGTTTTCTCCGCATCACGCGCTCGGCCTGCCGGCGTGGCGACGCCGGACAGTTCCCTCCCTATATGAACAGAATCTGCTATCTCTCACGCAACTACAAGCGGACGACGTCGGCCGGCGGCAAAGCCAAGACCGACAACGAGGACACCTTGCGCGATCTGGGCGCCGTCAACATCGGCCTCAGCCGCTCTTCCAGCCAGAACAGCACCGTGGCCTTTGCCCGCAACCTCCTCGGCGTCGTCAGGGCCTGCCTGCTCATGCGCCGCGGCGACCTCGTCCTGCTGCAATATCCGGTCAAAAAATATTTCACGTTCCTCTGCCACGCGGCACGCCTGCGGGGCGCACGCACCGTGGCCGTCATCCACGACCTCGGCTCCTTCCGCCGCAAAAGACTGACGGTGGAGCAGGAGGTCAACCGCCTCATGCAGGCCGACTACGTGGTGGCCTCCAACGAGGTCATGGCCGAATGGCTTCGCCTGCAGGGATTCTCAAAGCCGCTGGGCGCGCTCGGGTTCTTCGACTATCGGTCGCCCGCCCGCAACGTCCACACCGGCGAGCTCACCTATGGGCAGCGCCTGCCGCGGCTCGTCTTTGCCGGAGCCCTGGGCCTGCGCAAGAATGCCTTCCTGCTGGAACTGCAAGACCGCATCGCCGGCTACGAGATGGCAGTCTACGGCAACCGCGGCGGATTGCCCGGCCTGTGCGACCACGACCACTTCGCCGTGCACGACTTCCTGCCGGCCGACGACTTCATCGCCCACGTGGAGGCCGACTTCGGCCTGCTCTGGGACGGCGACTCCTGCGACGAATGCAGCGGCAGCTTCGGCGAATACCTGCGCTACAACTCCCCCCACCGCGCCTCCTTCTACCTGCGCGCCTGCCTGCCCGTGGTCGTCTGGCGCGACGCCGCCATCGCCGGCCTCATCGAGCGAGAGGGCCTCGGCCTGTGCGTCACCTCCCTCAGCGAGATTCCCGCCGCCCTCTCAGCCATCACGCCGGAGCAGTATGCCCGCATGAAGGCCAACGTGCGGCGCTGGGCCGACCGCCTCGACCGCGGCGAGAGCCTGCGCACGTCCCTCTCCGCCGCCAGCCGCGCCCTCTTCCCCACCTCCACCTCTTATGCCCCCAACCGCCCACGCCCATGACCCCGAACGAACACTTCCTCGACGAGGAGACGCGCAGCGGCTACCGCGTGACGCGCGAGATGAAACAAGTGTGGGCCAAGAGCATGGAACTGGCCGAAGTGCTCATCGACGTCTGCCAGCGCAACGGACTTCAGCTCTTCATGGACAGCGGCACCCTGCTCGGCGCCGTCCGCCACCGCGGCTTCATCCCCTGGGACGACGACATCGACTTCGCCATGCTCCGCAAGGACTACGACCGCCTCGTGGCGCTGGCCCCGACGGCCTTCCCCCATCCCTACTTCCTCCAGACCACACAGTCGGACGACGACATCTACATCGGCTTTGCCAAACTGCGCGACGTCACCACCACCGACCTCTCGCGCACCGAAGTCGACCACCATTTCTGCCGGGGCATCGGCATCGACATCTTCGTGCTCGACGGCTTCATCGAGAATCCCGTGCTCCGCTTCCTCCACCGCACCGCCACCCTCGTGCTGAAAAAAAGCATCCGCGGCTACCTCAACCGCCCGGAGGAGAACACCACCTTCGGCAAGCGCCTCACGGCCCTGCTCTCGAAGGGCCTCTACGCCTGCGTCAGCTACAAGCGCGCCTTCACCCTCTACGAGCGCCTCTTCCGCATGGTCGACGCCGACCGCTGTCAGCGCGTGAGCGTCAGCTCCTTCCGCTACCATAGCCGCAAGCGCGTGCGGCGGCGCGACTCCTACAGCAGCGTGCAGTGGCTGCCCTTCGAGCACATGCAGATGCCCGCCCCCAACAACACCGACGACGCGCTCACCTGCTACTTCGGGCGCGACTACATGGTGCCCCTCCACCTCCCCACGGCCCACGGCCGCCGCTACTACGACGCCACGCGCCCCTACGAGGAGGTGGCCGCCGAGCTCCGCGCCCACCCCGAGCGCTTCGACGAGCGGCTCAAGCGGCTCTACACCGACTGACGTCCACCGTGCCGCGCCGCCACACCCTCCACCGCGCGCCGCCCGCATCACCATTCCACGAAGGCCTTCGCACACCGATGCGAAGGCCTTCGTCGTGCCTCGCGAAGGCCTTCGCGCCAACGCCGCCGCCACCGTCCCGCGAAAACGAACGCAGTCGTTTCCGATTTTGAGCGCAGTCGAGACAAAAAACGAACGCAGTCGTTCTCCCCTCGTCGCTCCACGCCCCACCCAGCCAGCGCCCAGCCAGCCCGCTGCCGCAGCCACAGCGGCACGTCGCAGGCCCACGCCTCCGCACGCCCAGGCGTAAGCGGCTGGCAAAAAGCTTAAAAAACACCGCCATCCGCGCTGTTTTTCCGTCTTTTTCCTTACCTTTGTAAGCGCAAACAGCGCCGCCCCACGAGGCGGCCCAACTACAACAGAAAACGACTTCAATGAAAATACTGACCCCAGAAGAACTGCGCCAGGCGCTCGAGCACCCCGTCTTCCACCTCATCGGCGAGGCCGCCGACGAGCAGGGCATGGAGTGCTACGTCATCGGCGGATACGTGCGCGACCTCTTCCTGCAGCGCCCCTCGGCCGACATCGACTGCGTCGTCGTGGGCAGCGGCATCCGCATGGCCGAGGCCGTGGCCGCCAAGGTGCAGCAGCGCAGCGGACGCAAGCCCCACGTGGCTGTCTACGCCAACTTCGGCACGGCACAGATACGGGCCGGACGCCTCGAGCTCGAATTCGTGGGCGCACGCCGCGAGAGCTACCAGCACGACTCGCGCAAGCCCATCGTGGAAGACGGAACGCTGGAGGACGACCAGAACCGCCGCGACTTCACCATCAACGCCATGGCCCTCTGCCTGAACGCCGGCCGCTATGGCGAGCTCGTCGACCCCTTCGGCGGCATCGACGACCTGCAGGACGGCATCATCCGCACGCCCCTCGACCCCGACATCACCTTCAGCGACGACCCGCTGCGCATGATGCGCTGCGTGCGCTTCGCCACCCAGCTCAACTTCCGCATCGACGACGAGACCTTCGAGGCGCTCGGGCGCAACGCCAGCCGACTGAGCATCATCTCGGGCGAGCGCACCATCGAGGAACTCAACAAGATCATGCTCGCGCCCCACCCCTCGAAAGGGCTCATCGAGCTCGACCGCTGCGGACTGCTCGCGCTCATCCTGCCGGAAATCACGGCACTGCAGGGCGTGCAGACGGTGAACGGACGCGCGCACAAGGACAATTTCTACCACACGCTGGCCGTGCTCGAGAATCTCGTGAGCGCACAGCAGGCCCGCGAACACATGGCCGCCGACGCAGCTGCAGCAGCCGACCCCGCCTCAGCCTCTCCCGCCGACTCCGACGCCGACGGCGGCGGACTCTCGCCCGACGACCGCAAGCTCTACCTGCGCTGGGCCACCCTGCTGCACGACATCGGCAAGCCGCGCACCAAACGCTGGGACGCCGCCCTGGGCTGGACGTTCCACAACCACGACTACGTGGGCCAGAAGATGGTGGCGCAGCTCTTCCGCCGGCTGAAGCTGCCGACGGACGAGCGCATGAAATACGTGGCCAAGCTCGTCGGCCTGCACATGCGGCCGGCCGCCATCGCCGACGCCGAGGTGACCGACAGCGCCGTCCGACGCCTGCTGAGCGACGCCGGCGACGACATCGACGACCTCATGATGCTCTGCGAAGCCGACATCACCTCGAAGAATGAAGTCAAGAAAGCCCGCATCCTCGAGAACTTCCGCATGGTGCGCGAGAAGCTCGAGGACCTGAAGGCACGCGACTACAAGCGGCTCTTCCAGCCCGTGGTCGACGGCGACGACATCATGCGGCTGTTCGGACTCAAGCCCTCGCGCGAGGTGGGACTGCTCAAGACGGCCCTGAAAAACGCCGTGCTCGACGAGCAGATTCCCAACGAGCGCGCTGCAGCCGTGGCCTTCCTGAAAGCGGAGGGCGAGAAAATCGGCCTCAAAATTTTGGAAAGTGCCGAATAAAATATATATTTGCACATGAAAGACCCCGGCGGGGCGACAGACCGCTCAAACCACCAGCCCCGCCACAGACGCCGGCAGCCGGCAGCACAGACGCAGCACAGCGCAACAGGCCGTGCTGCGGCCATGCGGCCGGCATACCGCATGGAGCGCGATTAAGCCCCCATTCCATATCATCTCACTATGAATCTGAAGACTACACTTCTCATGGGCAGCGTCATCGCCGCGCTGTCGACCTCCGCGCAGAGCCTGCCCGGAGCACCCGCTGCCAGCCAACTGAAATCGACGGCTGCACGACAGACCCTCGAACTCGTCGGCAAGGTACAGGACTACTGGCAAAGCCACCACTCCGCCCAAGTGCGCGGATTCTGGGACAACGCCGCCTACTTCACCGGCAACCAGGCCGCCTACGAGCTCACCGGCAACGAGCGCTACCTCGACTACTCGCTGGCCTTCGCCGAGCACAACCGCTGGCAGGGCGCCACCGAGACAGACCGCCGCAACTGGAAATACAAGACCTATGGAGAGGGCATGCAGCACGTGCTCTTCGCCGACTGGCAAATCTGCTTCCAGGTCTACATCGACCTCTACAAGGCAGAGCACCGCGCCGAACGCCTGACGCGCACGCTGGAGGTGATGAACCACCAGGCACGGATGGCCGAGAACGACTTCTGGTGGTGGAGCGACGCCCTCTACATGGGCATGCCCGTGTTTACCAAACTCTACACCATCACCGGCAACGAGCAGCTGCTCGACAAGCAATACGAATGCTTCGTGTGGACAGACAGCCTGCTCTTCGACAAGCAAGACCAACTCTACTACCGCGACGCAAAATACATCTACCCGAAAGTGAAAACCGCCTGCAACGACGGCAAGAGCTTCTGGGCACGAGGCGACGGATGGGTGCTCGCCGGACTGGCCAAGGTGCTGCAAGACCTGCCCCGCGACTCCAAGTACCGCGCCTTCTACGTCGACCGCTTCCGCCAGCTCGCGGCAGGCGTGGCCAGATGTCAGCAGCCGGAGGGCTACTGGAGCCGCTCCATGCTCTGCGAAGACGACGCACCCGGCTACGAGACCAGCGGCACAGCCTTCTTCACCTACGGCATGCTCTGGGGCGTGAACAACGGACTGCTGCCAGCCAAGACCTACGCACCCGTCATTGAGAAAGCGTGGAAATACCTCTCCACCATCGCCCTGCAGGCCGACGGCAGCATCGGCTACGTGCAGCCCATCGGAGAGAAGCCCGACCCGACGCGCACGGTGGACGCCCGCTCGCAGGCGCCCTTCGGAACAGGCGCATGGCTGCTGGCCGCCTGCGAATACGCCAAGTACTGCAAATAGCAGACATCGCCATAACCCATTGAATTCTCACCCTGTAAGCCTACAAACCCCATGAACGATTTTTTCAAACAAGTGCTTGCCACCATCGTCGGCATCATCATCCTGAGCGCCGTCAGCCTCATCCTGACCATCGTGACAGTAGCAACAATGGCCAGCGCCAGCGGCAGCAAAGACATTGAGGACAACTCCCTGCTCGTGCTCAAGCTGGACGGCGGCATCGAAGAACGCGCGCAAGACAATCCGCTCGCCGACATCATGGGCAGCGCAGCGCAGACAACCGGCCTGAACGACATCCTCCAGGCACTGCAGAAAGCCAAGGACAACGACAAGGTGAAGGGACTCTACATCGAGGCCGGCACCTTCAGAGGAGCCACTCCCGCCATGCTTCAGGAAATCCGGCAGGCCATCCTCGACTTCAAGAAGTCGGGAAAACCCGTCATCGCCTACGGCGACACCTATACACAGGGCGCCTACTACCTGGCCTCCACCGCCGACTCACTGGTCGTCAACCCGCAGGGATCCATCAACTGGTGCGGCCTCTCCACACAGACAGCCTACTACAAAGACCTGCTCGACAAGCTGGGCGTGAAGATGGAAATCTTCAAGGTCGGCACCTACAAGAGCGCCGTCGAGCCCTACTTCCTGAACGAGATGAGCGACGCCAACCGCGAGCAAATCTCAACCTTCAACAACGAGATCTGGGCACAGATGCTGACCGAGGTCGGAAAATCACGCAAACTCACCAACGAGGAGCTCAACCAACTGGCCGACACGTTCATGCTCCTGCGTGAAGCCGCTCACTACAAGCAGAACAAACTCGTAGACAAGCTCGCCTACACGACGGAAGTACCGCAAATCATCGCCAACACCCTCGGCCTCGAATCGAAGGACGACTACCACACAATCAGCATCGGTGAGATGGCAGCCGCCGCCAGCAGCGAGCCGAAAGGCAAGAGCGGCAACCTCATCGCCGTCTACTACGCCAGCGGAAGCATCGTCGACACTCCGGCAACCGGACTGACAGGAGTCAGCGAGATCGTCGGCGCCGACGTCGTGAGCGACCTTCAGGAACTCGCAGAAGACGACGACATCGATGCCGTCGTGCTGCGTGTCAACTCTCCCGGCGGCAGCGCCTATGCCAGCGAGCAAATCTGGCATGCGGTGAAGATGCTGAAAGAGAAGAAACCCGTCGTCGTCTCCATGGGCGGATACGCCGCCTCGGGCGGATACTACATATCCTGCGGCGCCGACTGGATTGTGGCAGAACCCACCACACTCACAGGCTCGATTGGCATCTTCGGCGTATTCCCCACTGCACAGACGCTGCTCAACGACAAACTCGGTGTCCATCTCCAGTCCGTCAAGACCAACAGCCTGTCCGACTTCGGCGATGTCTCCCGCGAAATGAACGAGGGCGAGAAAAGCATTATGCAGAACTACGTCAACCGCGGCTACGAGTTGTTCACAAAACGCTGCGCCGACGGCAGAAAAATGAAGCAGGACGCCATCAAAGCCATTGCGGAAGGACGAGTTTGGACAGGCGTCCACGCCAAATCCATCGGACTGGTCGACCAGCTCGGCAACCTCAACGACGCAATCAAGCAAGCCGCCAAGCGCGCGAAAGTGAGCGAGTACAGCGTCATCAACGAGCCTGCGCAGCCATCGTTCATCGAAAGCCTCATGGAGAGCGCGAATCGCTCCAGCTATGCCGACGCCAAGATTCGGAAAATGCTGGGCGACCACGCCAACTTCTTCGACGTACTGAACCGCCTCAACGGCAAAGGCAGTGTTCAGGCTGAAATTCCCTGTTACTTCATCTTCAATTTGTAGGCGAAGCACAGGGATGCTGAAGCACCGGCGAACTGAAGCTGCAGTATTTGCATACTGAATCTGCGGCACCGGCGAACTGAATCTGCGGCATTAGTATTCAAAAGCTGCGGCACCGGCAAACTGAAGCTGCAGCATTTGCATACTGGATTTTCAGGCTTCGCAAACTGACTTCTCACATCCCGGACAAAAACGCTGCATGCCCAGCGCATGGCGACGCTGCATCCGAATTATTCACTCAGCACATCCAGCATGGAAGGCGACCACATCAAAATATGTCATTGGCTGACGCCACTCTCCTGGTTATACGGACTGGGTGTGACGTTGCGCGACATTCTCTATGAGAGCGGTGTGCTGAAAAGTCGCAGTTTCGACATCCCCATCATCAGCGTGGGGAACATCACCGTTGGCGGAACAGGGAAGACTCCACACACGGAATACCTCATCCGCCTGCTCAGCGAGCGCTACCAAGTGGGCGTTCTGAGCCGCGGCTACAAGCGGAAGACGAAGGGCTACCGCCTTGCCACTTCGTCAACTCCGATGCGGGAAATCGGCGACGAGCCGTTCCAGATGAAGCAGAAATTCCCTCAAATCTTCATGGCTGTGGACCGGGACCGTTGCGAGGGCATCGAACGTCTGTGCTGCGCCAACATCCGTCCGCCGGTCGACGTGATCTTGCTCGACGACGCTTTCCAGCACAGAGCCGTAAAGCCGGGAGTCAACATCGTGCTAATGGACTACCACCGGCTCGTCTATTTCGACAAGTTGCTGCCTGCCGGACGTCTGCGCGAGCCAGTCTCAAGCCTGCGGCGCGCCGACATCGTCATCGTCACGAAGTGTCCTCCACAGATCAAGACGATGGAAGAACGAGGCATTACGCGCTCGCTCGACCTGCAGGCTTGGCAGAAAATCTATTTCACGACCTTCCGCTACCAAGCCTTGCGCCATCTCGCCAGCGGCAGGGAGATGCCTCTCGAGCGTCTTCGGCAGAATGACTACGCGGTCATTCTGCTCACCGGCATCGCCACGCCTCGGCAGATGGAATACGACTTGCGCAAGGTCTGCGACTTCACGTCGCTGCATTTCCCCGACCATCACAACTTCACGCGGAAGGACCTGGCCGCCGTCGAACGCATCATCCAGCAGGCGCAGTCCCATCAGCGCGAGGTGATTGTCATCACGACGGAGAAGGACGCAACCCGCCTCACGCCCCTTCTCAACGCAAACTCGGGGCGCAAGAAGCCCTACCGCGGCGCACTGCCCGACGTGCTTCATGTGCTCCCGATCGAAGTACAGTTCCTCGACAATCAAGCCGAAGACTTTAACCACAACATCCTAAGTTATGTACAAGAACATTCTCGAAACCGCTGAATATCTTCGCCAGCGCATGCAGACGAAACCGGAGACCGCCATCATTCTCGGCAGCGGTCTGGGGCGTCTTGCCGAAGAAATCGAAGTTACGCAGGAGTTTTCCTACGCCGACATTCCCAATTTTCCGGTATCAACCGTCGAGGGCCATTCGGGCAAACTGATTCTGGGCCGTCTCGCCGGCAAGGATGTCATGGCCATGCAGGGACGCTTTCATTTCTATGAAGGCTACTCCATGAAGGAAGTCACGTTTCCGGAGCGCGTCATGCATGAGCTGGGCATAAAGAATCTGCTTGTCAGCAACGCGGCCGGCGGCATGAATCCCGCCTTCTCCATCGGCGACCTCATGATCATCACCGACCACATCAACGCCTTTCCGGAACATCCGCTCCGCGGCAAGAACGTGCCCACGGGCCCTCGCTTCCCCAGCATGCACGAGGCCTACGACAAGGACTTCATCCGCATCGTCAAGGAAGTGGCCGCAGCCCACGACATCAAGGTGCAGGAGGGCGTCTATCTCGGCACCCAGGGGCCTACCTACGAGACGCCGGCCGAATACCGCATGTTCCACGCCTGGGGCGCCGACGCCGTGGGCATGAGCACCGTGCCTGAGGTCATCGTGGCCGTCCACCAGGGCATGCGCGTGTTCGGCGTGAGCATCATCACCGACCTCGGTGGCTTCGGCGAAGCCGTGAAAGTCACGCATGAGGAGGTGACCGCCGCCGCCAATGCCGCCCAGCCCAAGATGGCGCTGCTCATGGGCGAGCTTATCAACCGCATCTGACCCCGCGTCTTCCGCCCACCGCTGCTGTGCCGGACGCATCTGACTCCGCACCTTCCGCCTGCCGCTGCTGTGCCGGACGCATCTGATTCCGCGCCTTCCGCCCGTCGACACTGCACGGACGAAGGCCGCGTCTGCCATCCTGATATCATGAAAGCTGTAGATGCCTGCCGGCAGAGCCCCATCCCGCCGGCAGACATCGCAGCTTTTGTTTTTTCTCATCCTCCTTTTCCCACACCCAACCATGACCCAGATATCCACGCTCGGCGAGTTCGGACTCATCCGCCGGCTCACCGAGGACATCGAAATCAAGAACGCCGAAACACGCAAAGGCGTGGGCGACGACTGCGCCATCCTCAAGTTTGAGGAAGGCTACGAGCAGCTCGTCACCACCGACCTGCTCATGGAAGGCGTCCACTTCGACCTCACCTACATTCCCCTCAAGCACCTCGGCTACAAGAGCGCCATGGTCAACTTCTCCGACGTCTACGCCATGGGCGGCCAGCCCAAGCAGATCACCGTGAGCCTTGCCCTCGGCAAGCGCTTCACCATCGAAGACATGGACGAGTTCTATGCCGGCCTCCGCCTAGCCTGCGACGCGCACGGCGTCGACATCGTCGGCGGAGACACCACCAGCTCGCTCACCGGCCTCGCCATCTCCATCACCTGCATCGGCATCGTCGAGGAAGGACAGGCCATCCTGCGCAGCGGTGCGAAAGACACCGATATCATCTGCGTGAGCGGCAATCTCGGCGCCGCCTACATGGGCCTGCAGCTGCTCGAACGGGAGAAGCGCGTCTACTATGCCCAGCTCGACGACGCCCGCCGTCTCGAAGGCACGGCCCGCGAGGACGCCCTGCGCGAACTCGAGACGGCCCAGCCCGACTTCTCCGGACATGAATACCTGCTCGAGCGCCAGATGAAGCCCGAAGCGCGGCGCGACATCATCGAGCGCCTGCGCCAGGCCGGCATACGCCCCACGGCCATGATGGACATCAGCGACGGACTCTCCTCCGAGCTCATGCACATCTGCCGCCAGTCGAACACCGGCTGCCGCGTCTACGAAGAGCGCATCCCGCTCGACTATCAGACGGCGGCCATGGCCGAAGAACTCAACATGAACGTAACCACCTGCGCCCTCAACGGCGGCGAGGACTATGAGCTGCTCTTCACCATCCCCATCGCCGACCACGAGAAAATTGCCGACGTGGAGGACGTGAAAATCATCGGACACATCACCAAGCCCGAGCTCGGTCTGGCCCTCATCACGCGCGACGGCGCAGAATTCGAGCTCAAGGCCCAGGGCTGGAATCCGCTGGCCTGAGCCCTCGCCCGTCGCCGCCAGCCGGGCGCCTCAGCCCCGTCTCCCACCGCCGCCACAGGCCGCAGGCCCCTGCCGCGCGGCCGCTGGCCAAGAGACGGCACCCACAGGCGGCCCCGCCCCTCGCCCACTGCAAACCCCTCACTCCCTCATGAAACTCATCTATTTCCACGGTTTCGCCTCCAGCGGCGCCAGCGGCACCGTCCAACTCCTGCGCCTCCTCCTACCCGACGACGACATCATCGCGCCCGACATCCCCGTCGACCCCATCGAGGCCCTGCCCCTGCTGCGCGAGCTCTGCGCGCAGGAGCAGCCCGACATCATCGTCGGCACCTCCATGGGCGGCATGTATGCGCAGCAGATGTTCGGCTACCGCCGCATCTGCGTCAACCCCGCCTTCAACATGTCGACCATGAGCCAGCGCATGAAAACCGGCACCCACCGCTGGCTCAACGGCCGCAAGAACCACGAGAAGGAATTCCACATCAGCAAGGACATCATCCAGCACTTCAACCAGATGGAGCGCCAGCAGTTCAAGGGCATCACCGCAGCCGACGCCGAACTCTGCTACGGGCTCTTCGGCACGGCCGACACGGTGGTGAAGAACGGCTACCAGACTTTCACCAAACACTACCCCACCTCCCATGCCATCCGCTTCGAAGGCGAGCACCAGCTCAACGAGAAAGCGCTCCGCAAGGCCGTCCTTCCCCTCATCAGCCAACTACTCAACCCTTCCTAAACCTCAAAAACCTTTATGAAAACACTCCTCATCGCCTCAGCCCTCCTCCTCGCCCACACCGCCGGCGCACAGGAGACGAAGCCGGCTGCCGCGCCCGCCTCACCCTTCACGCGCCTCATCTGGGCCGACGAGTTCGACGGCAACGGCCCGTTCGACGCCAGCCGCTGGAAATCCGAAGAAGGATTCGTGCGCAACGAAGAAGACCAGTGGTATCAAGCCAGCAACACCTATCGCCAGAACGGCGTGCTCGTGCTTGAGGCCCGCATCGACTCCATCCCCAACCCGCGCTACAGCGCCTCCGCGCCCCGCTCCGACTGGCGCCGCTCGCGCCCCTACGCCCGCTACTCGTCTGGATCGATCAACACCGCCGGCAAGTTCTCCTTCCAGTACGGCCGCCTCGAGGTGCGCGCCCGCATCCCCGCCGTGTGCGGCGCATGGCCAGCCATCTGGACCCTCGGCGAGCAGATGGAATGGCCGTCGAACGGCGAGTGCGACGTCATGGAGTTCTACCAAGTGAACGGCAAGCCGCACATCCTGGCCAACGCCGCCTGGGGCAGCGACCGCCGCTACCAAGCCATCTGGAACTCGCGCCGCATTCCCTACAGCCACTTCCTCGAGCTCGACCCCGACTGGGGCGAGAAGTTCCACACTTGGGTGATGGACTGGACGGCCGACTACATCCGCATCTATCTCGACGGCGAGCTGCTCAACGACATCGACCTCGCCACCACCGTCAACGGTGCGCTCGGACAGGGCAAGAACCCCTTCCGCCAGCCCCACTACATCCTGCTCGACCTCGCTGTCGGCGGACAGAACGGCGGGAAGCCGCAGCCCGACGCCTTCCCGATGCGTTACGAAGTGGACTACGTGCGCGTCTACGGCAAATAAGCCCGCCTCCCCACAGTGCTCCCCTCGCAGCGGCATCGGCCAATCCTCGCGTCGGCCAGTGCCGCCCGCCGCGCCCACACATTCACACAAAGGCCTTCATCACACGCCATGAAGGCCTTTGCTGCATGATGCGAAGGCCTTCGCAGGAGAAAACGAGCGCAGTCGTTTCGAAAAACGAACGCAGTCGTTTCGAAAAACGAACGCAGTCGTTCCAAACCGAGGAGACGACCGCCCGCCAGCACAGCCACAGCCCTCGTCCGCAGCGCGCGCAACCCAGGCTACAGCCACACGAGGCCGTTCGCACGCGCACGCGTACATATAATATGTATCGGAGCACCGACACCTCCGCCGGCGCGCCAACATCCCGTCAGGCAGCAGCAGCGGCATGCGGCAAACGGCAGGAACCGCACAAAAAATGCGCGCGGATGAAAAATAAACACGCCGGTGAAGTTTTCATCCTCAAAGCCACCAAACCTTGATATTTATCACGGTTTCAGTACTAACAAATGCTAAATCGAGGGAAAGGACGGCAGAAACTTTGAAAACTTGATTGTCAGATAAAGTTTTCTCCGTACATTTGCATAGCTTTTAGAAAAAGGTATTAGCTTCTATAGTTTTCGAATCATCATTTTTACATGAGTCAACATCAACCACTTCCCCAGCACGCGCTTCGGAGTCACATTCAGGAAACGACGCTTCAGAAATTCATGAAGCAGGGCATCCGAAACGTCAAGATGGACGATATTGCGATGGAAGCGGGCATCTCCAAACGCACCCTGTATGAAATGTTTGGCGACAAAGAAAATCTCCTGCTCGAGTGTCTGCGCCAGCACGCCAGAAACAGCGAGATGGAATTGCGACGCATCACCAATCGTGCCAAAAACCCCGTCGAGGTCTACGTCTACGCCATGGAACGACGCGGCAAGGTCCTCCAAAACATTTCCACGGCCTTCATCACGGAATCCCTGAAATACGAGTCCGTGCGGCAGTTTCTCGAGGCCGACAAGGCCGAGAACCGCGCCCGTGCGCGCGACTTCTTCATGGACGGCATCGAGAAGGGCTATTTCCGCTCCGACGTCAAGCTGGAGATCCTCTTCACCTTTGGCGAGATCATGAGCCAGTTCGTCATCGAGAAACAACTCTTCGAGAGCTACCCCGTGCTCGAAGTGGTGGAAACCCTCTCCGACACCATCTTCCGCGGACTCTGCACTCAAAAAGGCATCGACGCCATGAAGGACGCGCTCCGGCTCATCAGCCGCGAGAACACCCGTGCACGCGACTGACCTGCCACGACGCCATCGCCCCATCATCCGAATACAAAACCGTAATATATGAAACTGATTAGCAAGAAAATGATTCTGGGCCTCGCCATCCTGCTCACCGCAGGCGGCGCAGCAGCCCAAACGTCGCAACCCGTCGTCGGCAAACTCGACCTCACGCTCGAGCGCGCCATCGAAATCGCCCTGGCCGAAAATCCCACCATCCGCGTGGCCGACAAGGAAATCGAACTCAAGAAAGTGGCCGACGAAGAAGCCTGGCAGGCCCTGCTGCCCGAAGTTAACATCACCGGCAACCTCAACCACACGCTGCTGGCCGCAGAAATGAAGCTCGGCACCCAGAAGTTCAAGATGGGACAGGACAACACCAACACCGTGACCGCCGGCGCCACCCTCTCGCTGCCCCTCTTCGCCCCCGCCGTCTACCAGAATATGAAGCTCACGAAGGAAGACATCAAGCTGGCGCAGGAAGCCGCACGCGGCAGCCGTCTCGACCTCATCAACCAGGTGACCAAGGCCTACTACAACGTGCTGCTCGCACAGGATAGCTACAAAGTGATGCAGGAAAGCTACCAGATATCGAAGGAAAACTACGAAGTGGTGAACAACAAATACAAGGTGGGCTCCGTAAGCGAATACGACAACATCTCGGCCGAAGTGCAGATGCGCTCGATGAACTCCTCGCTCGTGAGCACGCAGACCGGTCTCACCCTGGCCCAGCTGCAGCTCAAGGTGCTCATGGGCGTGACGGAAAACGTGGAACTCAACATCACCGACCGCCTCGACAACTACGCCAACCAGCTCAAGCCGGCAGACATCGGCGGACTCGAAGGCGAAATCCAGCAGAATTCCGCGCTGCGCCAGTTCGACCTCAACCGCTCGCTCCTCGAGCGCTCCATCAAGCTCGCCCGCACGAATTTCCTGCCGACGCTCAGCTTCTCGCTCAGCGGCCAGTATCAGTCGCTCTACAACGACGACTGGGTTCTGTGGAACTACGAGTACGCGCCCAGCGCCTCCTTCGCCATCTCCCTCAACATCCCCATCTTCAAGGCCAGCAACTGGACGACCATCAAGAAGACCAAGATCCAGCTCGCCGAGCTCAGCGACAACCGCCTCAACACGGAGCGCCAGCTCACCCAGGCCGCCCGCTCCTACAGCCAGAACATGCAAAGCAGCATCGTGCAGGTGGAGAGCAACAGCGAGGCTGTACGCCAGGCAGACAAGGCCGTCAGCATCGCGGAGAAGCGCTACGAGGTGGGCCGAGGCACCATCCTCGAGCTCAACCAGAGCCAGGTGGCGCTCACTCAGGCACGCCTGACGTACAACCAGTCCATCTATGACTACCTCACCAACCGCGCCGACTTCGACTACACGCTTGGACGCGAGACATATCTGAAATAAACGAATAGAAACACAAAACACATACAGCACAGCGTTATGAACAAGAAACTTTCAGCCGCTCTCCTCTGCACCGCAGCCCTCATCCTCAGTGCATGCGGAGGCGAATCCAAACAGACCGCATCCACCGTTGAAGCAGAGACTCCCGAAGTGAAGACTGCCAGGGTCAGCAAGCAGTTGGTGCCGCAGACCCAAGAATACACGGCCACCGTCGAGAGCGATGTCAAGAACAACATCGCCCCCAACACGCCCTACCGCATCGAGCGCATCTATGCCGATGTAGGCGACCACGTGCGCAAGGGCCAGGTGCTCGTACAGCTCGACGCCAGCAATCTCAAGCAAGTCCGCCTGCAGGTAGACAACCAAAAGATCGAGCTCGGACGCGTAGAAGCGCTCTACAAAGTCGGCGGCGCCAGCAAGGCCGAGTACGACAACGCCCAGATGCAGTACAACATCCTCAACACGCAATACCGCCAGCTGGTGCAGAACACACAGCTCGTCGCCCCCATCTCGGGCGTAGTCACAGCCCGCAACTATGACGACGGAGACATGTATGCACAGCAGCCCATCCTCACCATCGAGCAGACCAATCCCGTCAAAC
This sequence comes from Prevotellaceae bacterium UBA1391, assembly GCA_002305265.1. Lineage (GTDB taxonomy): Bacteria > Bacteroidota > Bacteroidia > Bacteroidales > Bacteroidaceae > UBA3839. The sequence continues at coordinate 58,010 of DBQP01000016.1, forward strand.
TCCTCATCAACGTATCGGAAAACTTCTACAAGAAAGTATCCGTGGGCATGAACACTGACATCCTTGTCGACGCCTACGAGGACGAAACGTTCCAAGGAAAAGTGACCACCGTGTACCCCACCATCGATGCCGCCACGCACACGTTCCCCGTGGAAATCACCATCAACAACGCCAATCAGAAGGTGCGCCCCGGCATGTTCGCACGCGCAACTATCAACTTCGGCGATGTTGAGCACGTCGTCGTTCCCGACGCCGCCGTCGTCAAGCAAATCGGATCGGGCGACCACTACGTCTACATCCACAAGAAGGGCACGGTCAGCTACTCGAAAGTTGAGCTCGGACAGCACATCGGAGACACCTACGAAATCATCAGCGGCGTCAACAACGGTGACGAAGTCGTCGTTGCCGGACAGGTGCGACTCACCAACGGCGCAAAAGTAAAGGTGATCAAGTAAGACCGAAGCCCAACGTCAAGGCAACGGAGGCGCAGCCCCACACATCCGCAAGTCTTGTGTACCAAAGCCACAAGCCTGATGCGACATGCCCAAAAGCCGAAAGCAGCGAGCCCAAAAGCCGAATGCATCGAGCCTGCAAGCTGAATACATCGAGCCCAAAAGCCTGATGTCTTAGAATCGCAAGCCCTCTCCGAACCCAATTGACGCCCAATTTACCCCATTACATTCCCACGTAAACAAATCCCGATATATGAGCATATATGAAGGAGCGGTCAAACGACCCATCATGACAAGCCTGGCGTTCTTCGCTGTGCTCGTGTTCGGCTTGTTCTCATTGATCAAGCTGCCGATTGACCTGTACCCAGACATCGACACCAACACCATCATGGTGCTGACCTACTACAACGGCGCGTCATCCAACGATATGGAGAACAACGTCACCCGACCGCTGGAGAACACACTCAACTCGGTGGAGCATCTCAAGCACATCTCTTCGAACTCGAAGGAAGGTGTCAGCATCGTGACGCTGGAGTTTGAGTACGGCTACGACATCGACGTCCTCACCAACGACGTGCGCGACAAGCTCGACATGGTGAGCAGCAGCCTGCCGTCGGAAGCCAACCAGCCTATCATCTTCAAGTTCTCCACCGACATGATTCCGATCCTCCTGCTGTCCGTGCAGGCGGAAGAGAGCCAGCAGGCGCTCTACAAGATTCTCGACGACAACGTGGCGAGCCCGCTGGCGCGTGTCGACGGTGTCGGTACGGTGAGCATCTCAGGCGCTCCGCAGCGCGAGATCAACGTCTACATGGACCCGAACAAGATGGAGGCTTACGGCCTGAGCGCAGCGCAAGTGAGCGCCGCCATCGCCGCCGAGAACCGCAATACGACGAACGGTAGCATCGACATCGGCTCCAACACGTACACCGTGCGCGCCGAGGGCGAGTTCACCGACCCTCAGCAGATGTACAACGTGGTCGTAGGCGAGAGCAACGGCGCCAAAGTCTATCTGCGCGACGTGGCCCGCATTGTCGACAACGTTGAGGAGCGCGCGCAGCAGACCTACAACTTCGGCAAGCAGGGTGCGATGATCGTCATCCAGAAGCAGAGCGGCGCCAACTCCGTGGCCATCTCCAACAAGGTGATCGAGATGCTGCCCGAGCTGCGCAAGAACTTACCGAGCGACGTGAAGCTCGACGTGATGATCAATACGTCAGACAACATCCTCAACACCATCGGTTCGCTGCAGGAGACGATTTTCTACGCCCTCCTCTTCGTGGTCCTCGTCGTCTTCGCCTTCCTCGGGCGTTGGCGTGCCACGGTCATCATCTCCATCACGATCCCGATGTCGCTCATCGCCTCCTTCATCTACCTATATGCCACGGGAGGCTCGCTCAACATGATCTCGCTCTCATGTCTGTCCATCGCCATCGGTAACGTCGTCGACGACGCCATTGTGGTGCTCGAGAACGTCACGACGCACATCGAGCGAGGCTCCAGTCCGAAGCAAGCGGCCATCCACGCCACCAACGAGGTGGCCATCTCCGTCATCGCCTCCACGCTCACGATGATTGCCGTGTTCTTCCCGCTCACGATGGTGTCGGGCATGTCCGGCGTGCTCTTCCGCGAGCTGGGATGGATGATGTGCATCATCATGACCGTCTCGACCGTCTCGGCCCTCTCCTTCACGCCGATGCTTTGCTCCCAGATGCTCCGTCTGCAGAAGAAGCAGAGCCGCATGTTCAAGCTCCTCTATGGTCCCGTGCAGCGCGCGCTCGACAAGCTCGACCAATGGTATGAGCGCCGTGTCAACTGGGCCGTGCGCCACCGTTGGACCATCATGATCGGCAGTGCCGCCTTCTTCATCCTCTCCATCGTCGTCTCTCAGGCCATCGGCATCAAGAACGAGTTCTTCCCCGCCAACGACTCCGGCCGTGTCGGCGTCGTGCTCGAGCTGCCAGTCGGCACGCGCAAGGAGAAGGCACTGGAAATCGGACAGAAGGTTGCCAAAATCTGGATGGACCGCTACGGCAAGGATCTTGAGGCCCTCAACTTCACCGTAGGACAGGCCGGCGACGACAACACCTTCGCCTCGCTCCAGACCAACGGCGCCAACATCGTCTCCTTCAACGTCCTCTTCGTCCCCTCCAACGAGCGCGAGCGCGGTCTTGTCTCCATCTGCGACGAAATGCGCGTCGACTGCAAGGCCATCCCCGAAATCGCCAAATACCAAGTGAACCTCGGCGGCAACAGCAGCGGAGGCATGGGCGGACAGAGCACCGCCACCTTCGAGATCTACGGCTACGACCTCGACGCCACGCGTGCCGTGGCCGACACGCTCAAAGCGCGCCTCCTGCAGAACGAGATGGTGGGTCAGGTCACCATTTCCCGTTCCGACGACACCCCCGAACTCGTCGTCGACTTCGACCGCGACAAGCTTGCCTCCCTCGGCATCGGCTTGAGCGACGCCGCCGCCGCCGTGCGCAACCTCATCAGCGGTTCGCTCATGAGCTACTACCGCGAAGACGGTGAGGAGTACGACATCAAGGTGCGCTACGAGCCCACCGCCCGCCAGTCCGTCGACGACATCTACAACATGCTCATCCCCACCGCCAGCGGAAACATCCGCGTGCGCGACATCGCCACCATCACCGAGTCGTCCATCCCGCCGACCATCGAGCGCAAGGACCGCCAGCGCATCGTCACGGTCGACGCCGTGCTCAAAGACGGCTATGCCCTCTCCGACGGCGTGGCGCTCGGACGCAGCATCTACACCAAGATGGAGATTCCGAACGGCATCAACGTGCAAGTGGCCGGTTCCTACGAAGACCAGCAGGACTCCAACCGCGACCTCGGCACCCTCGCCATCCTCATCTTCATCCTCGTCTTCATCGTGATGGCGGCCCAGTTCGAGAGCCTCACCTATCCGTTCATCATCATCATGTCCGTGCCCTTCGCCCTCTCCGGCGTGCTCTTCGCCCTGAGCTTCACCGGCACGACCCTCAACATCATGTCGATGCTCGGAGCCATCATGCTCATCGGTATCGTCGTGAAGAACGGTATTGTGCTCATCGACATGACCACCCTCTACCGCGAGCGAGGCTACGGTGCCATCCGCGCAGCCGTCACGGCAGCCCGCAGCCGTCTGCGCCCGATTCTCATGACATCGCTCACCACCATCTTCGGTATGGTGCCGATGGCCGTCAGCCAGGGCGTCGGCAGCGAGATGTGGCGCCCGCTCGGCGTCGCCGTCATCGGCGGTCTCACCGTCGCCACCGTCCTCACGCTCATCTACACCCCCGCCATGGCCTGCATCTTCGCCGGCAACGGCTTCAAGGTGACCCGCCGTGCATGGCGCCAGAAGCTCGAGCTCGACGCCTACTGGAAGGAGCACGCACAGGAAGAGCTCAAGCTCATCGCCGAAGACGAGACCAACAACTAATCCAGCGAGCCGGGCGGAGACGCGCAACGCGCAACGCCGCCACCGCAGCCCCGCCCGGCAACCTCACACCCCACAAAACGGAACAAAGATGAAAAGTATCCTCATCACATTCGACCAGGCCCTCCTGCAGCTCGTCCTCGGCGCGCTGGGCCGCTCCAACCTCCGCGGATTCACCATGCTGGAACAAGTGCAGGGCACAGGCAGCACGACCGGCGACCCCCACATGGGAAGCCACGCTTGGCCCAGCATGAACTCGGCCATCCTCACCGTCGTCCCCGAGGAGCAAGCCCCCGTCCTGCTCCAGCGCCTCAAGCAGATCGACGACGACAACCCCATGCTCGGCCTCCGCGCCTTCCAGTGGAACATCGAGGCCAGCGTCTGAAGGCCGGACCTCAACGCCAGACACCACCGGCAGGCACATCAACGCCCGCCGCACCCACCGCACAGCAACGACCGCCACACCGTCCGACAAAGACGAGCGCAGTCGTTCTCAACAACGAACGCAGTCGTTTTCCGAAACGACTGCGTTCTTTTTTTCCACCTTCCGCAACCCCGTCCCCCTCCCCACTCCATCCCGCCACCACGAGAAGGCCTTCTTGCCGCCCCACGAAGGCCTTCGCAAGCCATCACGAAGGCCTTCCCAAAACCATCCGCACACGCCCCCACCTCGGCGCGAAGCCCCAGCCGCACCTGCCCATGCGCAGGGCGAAAAAAATAGTGCGCCTGCACGACCCTCGTCGTGCAAGCGCACCATCCGCTCGCGCCACCACGGCGCACCGCGCGGCCCTCCGCCCGTCAGCGCGGCAGCGACAGGAAAAAGCCCAGCTTGTAGAAAGCAAACAACAGCAGCGACGGCCGCCGTCCCAGCAGCTGGCGGCGCAGCAGCGGACGCGTGCAGCGGAAGACCCACCGCACCACCGCGGCCATCCCGCAGTGCCGCACACGCAGCGCCATGCGGCCGACATGACTGTACCGTTCCATCTGCCCGCCCAGCCGGCGCAACGTGCGCAGCGCCGTCTCGGTCTTGGCCAGAAACACGTCGTTCGGCTCCAGCCCCACGTGCACCAGCCATTGGTCCACATGCACCACAGGCACACCACGCCGCATGAGCTCCAGCCCGAACAGCGCATCCTCGTAGCCATAGTCCGTGCAGCGCTCGTCGAAGCGAATCGACTGGAACAGCGCACGGCGCACCAGCAGGTTGAACGTCGACATGTGGCGATAGGGGTGCAACTGCCGGAAGCGTGCCGCCCGCCGCCCGTCGGCATGCCGCTCATAGCGGTAGCGCAGCGTGGCCGCCGCATTCGGATTCACCGCCGGATGGCACAGCCCGCCGCAGACGACGTCGGCCTCGCCCGCCGCCTCCACATAGCTGCGCAGCGAGAAAGACGGCGGCACGCAGGCATCGCTGTCGACAAACAGCAGCCATTCGCCCCGCGCCTCGTCCGCCAGCCGGTTGCGCATGGCAGCCCGTCCCAGATTCCGCGCCGCCCGCACCAGCCGCACCAGCTGCGCATCCAGCGCAGGCAGCGCGTCGAGCGCCGCCACCACCGCTGCGTCGCGGCTGGCGTCGTCGCCCACAACAATCTCAGCATCAGCGCCGAGCGCGCTCTCGCGCACACAGCCAGTCAACTGCTCCACCAGCCGGGTGCAGTCGTAGTCGAAGGTCGGAATCAGAATCGAAAGCTTCATGGCGACAGCAAAAATACGAAAATTCGCCCAATCGGCCCCGCAATCATGAAAGAAAACGTGCGAAAAAATGGAAAAGCGCGGAGAAATCCGTAACTTTGCGGCGCTGAAGCATTTTCGTCAGAAAAAGCCCATCCCAACACGGCAACAACTCCCCCCTACAGCACAATCACAACTATGATGACAGCAAAAGAAATAAGAAACTCCTACAAGAACTTCTTCGAAAGCAAAGGCCACACCATCTACCCGTCGGCACCGATGGTCGTCAAGGACGACCCGACGCTGATGTTCACCAACGCCGGCATGAACCCCTGGAAAGACATCATCCTCGGCACCAGCGATCCCGAGCCACGCCGGCGCGCCGACTCGCAGAAGTGCCTGCGCGTGAGCGGCAAGCACAACGACCTCGAGGAAGTCGGACACGACACCTACCACCACACGATGTTTGAGATGCTCGGCAACTGGTCGTTCGGCGACTACTTCAAGGAGGAAGCCATCGACATGGCATGGGAATACCTCGTCGACGTACTCAAGATCAACCCCGCCGACCTCTACGTCACCGTCTTCGAGGGCTCGCCCGAAGAAGGCATCGAGCGCGACAGCGAGGCAGCCGCCTACTGGGCCAAACACGTTCCGGCCGACCACATCATCGACGGCAACAAGCACGACAACTTCTGGGAGATGGGCGACACAGGACCCTGCGGACCCTGCTCTGAGATTCACCTCGACAGCCGCACCGCCGAGGAGAAGGCACGAGTGTCCGGACGCGACCTCGTCAACAAAGACGACCCACAAGTCATCGAGATTTGGAACCTCGTCTTCATGCAGTTCGAGCGCAAGGCCGACCGCAGCCTCGTGAAGCTCGGCATGAACGTCATCGACACCGGCATGGGATTCGAGCGCCTCGTGCGCGCCATCCAGGGCAAGAACTCCAACTACGACACCGACATCTTCCAGCCCATCATCAAAGTCCTCGGCGACATCACGGGCCACACCTACGGCCAGAACGAGAAGACCGACATCGCCATGCGCGTCATCGCCGACCACCTGCGCGCCATCGCCTTCTCCATCGCCGACGGCCAGCTGCCCGGCAATGCGAAAGCCGGATACGTCATCCGCCGCATCCTCCGCCGCGCCGTGCGCTACGGCTACACCTTCCTCGGCCAGAAGCAGGCCTTCATCTACCAGCTCGTGCCCGTCCTCATACAGGAAATGGGCGAGGCATTCCCAGAGCTCCCCGCCCAGCGCGACCTCATCATGAAAGTCATGCAGGAAGAAGAAGACTCCTTCCTCCGCACGCTGGAGAACGGCATCCGCCTGCTCAACGGCGTCATGGACGAGACCCGCGCCGAGGGAAAGACGGAAATCGCCGGCGACAAGGCCTTCACGCTCTTCGACACCTTCGGCTTCCCACTCGACCTCACGCAGCTCATCTGCCGCGAAAACGGCCTGAGCGTCGACGAGAAAGGCTTCGACGAGGAAATGGCCAAGCAGAAAGCCCGCGCCCGCAACGCAGCCCAAGTGCAGCTTGGCGACTGGAACATCGTGCGCGAAGGCGAGAGCCAGTTCGTCGGATACGACCATACGGAATACAGCTGCCACATCCTCAAATACCGCGAGGTGAAGCAGAAGAAAGGCGTCGTCTACGAAGTCGTGCTCGACACCACCCCGTTCTATGCCGAGATGGGCGGTGAGATCGGCGACACCGGCGTGCTCGTGAACGAGAGCGAGACCATCAGCGTGCTCGACACCAAGAAGGAAAACAACCTCTCCATTCACATCGTCGACAAGTTGCCGGCAGACGCCACGGCTGAATTCATGGCCTGCGTCGACGTGGAACGCCGCCGCGCCATCGAGGCCAACCACTCCTGCACGCACCTCATCGACGAAGCACTGCGACAGGTGCTCGGCACCCACGTCGAGCAGAAAGGCTCGCTCGTGACAGAGCATTCCCTCCGCTTCGACTTCTCCCACTTCGAGAAAGTGACGCCCGAGCAAATCCGCGAGGTGGAACATCTCATCAACGAAAAAATCCGGCAGAACATTCCGCTCACCGAATACCGCGACTGTCCGGTGGAGGAAGCCAAGAAAATGGGCGCCATCGCGCTCTTCGGCGAGAAATACGGCGACAAGGTGCGCGTCGTGCAGTTCGGCTCCAGCGTCGAGTTTTGCGGCGGCTGCCACGTGCAGTCCACAGGCCAGATCGGCATGATGCGCATCATCAGCGAGAGCAGCATCGCAGCCGGCGTGCGCCGCATTGAAGCCATCACAGGAAAAGCGCTCGACGAATATCTCGACCGTCTGCAAGACACGTTTGCCGACCTGCGCGCCCTCTTCAACAACGCGCCCGACCTCATCACCTCCATCAAGCGGAGCGTGGACGAGAACGCCGAGCTCAAGAAGGCCGTCGAGGACTTCCGCGCCCAGAAAGCGCAGCAGCTCAAGCAGGACGTCATCGCTCGTGCACAGGACGTGAACGGCGTGAAAGTCGTGGCCGCCGTGCTCCCCATTGACGCCCAGAGCGCCAAGGACATCGCCTTCCAGTTGCGCGCACAGTTCACCGAGAACCTCCTCGTCGTGATCGGTGCGGCAGCCGACGCCAAGCCCAGCCTCACCGTCGCATTCTCCGACAACCTCGTGGCCGCAGGCAAGAACGCCGGCACCATCATCCGAGAGGCAGCCAAGCTCATCCAGGGAGGCGGTGGCGGACAGGCACACTTCGCAACAGCGGGCGGCAAGAACGTGGACGCCCTGCAAGACGCCGTCAACAAAGTAGTCGCCCTGGCGGAGCTCTAAACCGGTTGCTGCGCAGCGCCAGTTCCCTTCCGGCCCACTGGCAGCCCACAGCCGTCGTCGCACCAGACCATCCAGACGCTCCTCCCAGCGCCTCATCACCGCACAGCCCCTATCATAAGCCTACGCACGTAGCCCTTATATAGGGGCTTTTTGTTCACCCGACGAGGGCCTTCCATTCATCCGATGGAGGTCCTCAGCGTTCACACGAAGGCCTTCCCGACGAGTCACGAAGGCCTTCTCGTCGGCACACAAAGGCCTTCCCATCGAAAAGACTCGGGCACACGGCTCATCGCATAGCAGCGCCCCATCGATTCCAAGACGTCCATCCGCCGCATCCTGCAGGACATTCCGTCACTCCACACACGCACATCCGCACCACTGCCATGCTCTTTCAACGTGAATTCCAACTCGCACCGCGCACACGCGGCTTCCACCTCGTCACCGGCGAAATCCTCCGTCAGTTGCCCGATCTGCCCAAGTTCGGACTGCTGCATCTCTTCATCCAGCACACTTCAGCTGCACTCTCGCTGAACGAAAACGCCGACCCCGACGTCCGCGCCGACATGGAGCGCATCTTCAATCGCCTCGTGCCCGAGCGACAACCCTACTACGAGCACACCATGGAAGGAGACGACGACATGCCGGCACACGCCAAATCGACGCTCGTCGGCGCCGGCCTCACCATCCCCATCACGAACGGACGGCTCAACCTCGGCATATGGCAAGGAATCTACCTCTGCGAGTTCCGCGACTACGGAGGCCCGCGCCGCGTGATTGCCACGGTGATGGGAGACGACGCCTGCACCCGCTGACAGCCGTCTCCATTCAGCCATCGCCATCCCGCCGCGCCTCTCCTCCTCCAGCCCAGCACACTCGCTGACTGCGGGCTACACCTGCACAGCACCATCCCGCCGCGCCGCGCCACCAGCGGCCCAGCGCCTCCGCTCCATTCTCCCTTCGCTCCAAACGCCTCCCCTATGCAAGCCGAACACAACACCGACGCCATGGGCGCCGCCATCCGCGACTACCACCGCACAGGACGTGCGGCGCGGCTGCGCGTCCTCTCGTCGCTCTTCGACGAAGACGAAATCCCCGTACCCCACCTTTTCCGCGCCTTTTCAGACATGCCGCCACTCGAGCAAGCAGCACTCAACTTGTGCCGGGGCCGCGTGCTCGACGTCGGCGCAGGTGCCGGCTGCCACTCGCTCGTCCTAACCGAACGCGGCCTCGACGTCACTTCCGTCGACGTCTCGCCGCTGGCATGCGAGGTCATGACCGCGCGCGGACTGCACGACGTGCACTGCTGCGATGTGATGGACAGCGACTTCTACGGTACCTACGACACCATCCTGCTGCTCATGAACGGCATCGGAATGGCGGGCACCATCACGCGACTGCCCTTCTTCCTCGCACGCCTGAAGCAGCTGCTCGCTCCCGGCGGACAAATCCTGACCGACTCAAGCGACATCCGCTACGTATTCGAGAACGAGGACGGCTCGCTCGACATCAACCTCAACGACCGCTACTACGGCGAGGTGGACTACCGCATGTGCTACAAAGGCATCCGCGGACCGAAGTTCGACTGGCTCTACATCGCACTGCCGCTCCTGCAGGACGCCGCCGCAGCAGAAGGAATGACGTGCCGCCTCGTGAGCGAAGGCGAGCACTACGACTATCTCGCCTGCATCACAACGGCATAGGCCGTTCGCCTTCACCCAGACAACATCGAAGAAACTGCCCCATCAATGTGCCTCAAGAAGGTATCATCAGCCCGTCTTCACACCGAGAATACCGAAAAATCTTAACCTGAGCCCTGCATCAAGACGGCATCACCAGCCCGCCCTCACCGCGCTGCCGCCACGCCTCCCCCTCTGACGGAACGCCTCTAAACTACTAAAAATAAACCTTTTATTACTAAGAATAAAGGTTAAACTTTGCCCTCGATGCACGAATCCGGCATCAAAAGCTTGCGTCTACGAAAACTTTAGTTTATCTTTGCCTCGTCAAAAACTAAAGCTTTCGTAGTCTTTTTTGTTGCAGTCCGGCCCACGCAGTCCGCACGCAACCTTTCCTCTACCAGCACATGAAACGCCACAAAAACCAAAACGAAGGAGCGACGCTCACCAAAAGCGAGATGGACGTGATGCAGCGCCTATGGGATGCCGCCGCGCCCTCCACCGTCAAAGACATCCTCGACCGCTACGACGAGCCCCGTCCGGCCTACACCACCGTAGCCACATTTCTGAAAATCCTCTGCGCCAAAGGCTTCGTGGAAGAGCGCAAGCCCGAGTCGGGCAAGGCGCTGCTCTTCCGCCCCAGCATCAGCCGGGAAGACTACACGCGGCGCGTCATGAGCGACGTCACCGACAGTTTCTTCGGCGGATCCGTCAAGTCGCTGGTCAGTTTCTTCGTCAGCGAAGAAAAAATCGACGCAAAAGAAATACAGGAACTGCTCAAACTCATCCAGCCATGATTACCCTCTATTTCCTGAAAGCAGCCCTCTGTCTGGCCGCACTCTACGTGCCCTACCTGCTGTTTCTGCAGCACGAGACCTTTTTCCGCTTCAACCACGTGTTGCTGATCTGCATCATGCTGATGAGCGCCGCGCTGCCTTGCTTCGACGTGCATGCGCTGGCCTGGGCCGACACCACGCTCCACACATGGCTGCAAGGCAGCATCGAGATTGGCCCGCTGCAAGTGGCAGCCACCGGCGGTGCCGTTTCGGCGGCCGCGCCCGACGCCACCACGGCAGGCAGCCTGTGGCTGCAGCTCAGCGATGCCACGCTGCTGGCGGGAGCGATTGCCGTCCTCACCACCAAGGCGCTCCAGTTCTGGCAACTTCGCCGCGACATCCGCCGCAGCACGCTGTGGACCGAAGATCGCGACGGGATGCGCATCTACTGCCATGCCGGCGACGTCAAGCCCTTCAGCTGGATGCACGCCGTCGTCATCAGCGAGCCGGACTACCAGCAGCACGGACGCGAGATCCTGACCCACGAGCTGTGCCACGTGCGTGCCCGCCACTCATGGGACATTCTCCTACTCAGCATCTTCCAAGCCCTGCAATGGGCCAATCCGCTGGCCTGGCTGCTCGGCCAGTCGCTCCGCGGCGTGCACGAGTATGAGGCCGACGACGCCGTCCTGCACAGCGGATGCCGCCTCCGCGACTATCAGTTGCTGCTCGTGCGCAAGAGCGTCGACACCCCCAACCTCCATCTGGCGAATGCATTCAACCATAGTTTATTAACCAAAAGAATCAAAATGATGATGAGACAACCCTCCCATCCCTGGCTGCGCGCGAAAGCACTGTACGCATGCCTCGTGGCCATCGTCGCACTCAGTGCCTTTGCCACGCCCAGAACTTCCTCCGCCGCCATCGGCAGCACGCCCGATGCGCGTCAGTCCACCACGCCGGCAGCGCCGTCGCGCAGCGCCACAGCCGCTGCCACCATCCAGGCAGACAGCATCACCCTGCCCTCCTATCCCGGCGGACAGGAGATGATGATGCAGTTCCTCAAGGACCATCTCACCTATCCGGCCTCCGCCGAAGCCCTCGGCGTTGAAGGACGTATCCTCGTCGAGTTCACCGTCGGCGAAGACGGAAGCATCAGCGAAGTCACGCCCAAACCCGAATCGAGCACCACCGCAGCAGCCACCAGCGCATCACTGGCTCAGCAGAAAGGCATCAGCAAGGACGAGGCCCAGCAGCAGATCGACGAAGCGCGCCGTGCGCTCAAGGACGAGGCCGTGCGCGTCGTGCGCTCGATGGGCAAATGGATTCCCGCCCGCGACGCCGCTGGAGCCTACGTCAGGACCAAGTTCGCGCTCCCCATCCTCTTCCGGCTGAAATAGCAACAGCACGCGTGCTGCCACAGGCGCAGCAGCGCCAGCCACGCGGACAGAGGCGCCACAGCGCCCGCCCCGCACATGCCAAGACATGACCCCGCGCAAACCACCTGCGGCACGCACCGTCCCCGCCGGCAGCCCGTCCCATTCCGAGCTGTCGGCTACGGGCGTTGATGAAGGGGAAACGGGCTGATTCTTTTGGCTACATCGTGGAAAAAATGTATCTTCGCAAGCGGATGGCAGCAAGGGGCTGCCGTCCGCATTTTATTTTCCACGCACATGATTTTACCCCACCAACCACTTCCACCATGCCACAGCGCCCCATGAAACACCTCTTTGCCGCCGCGCTGGCCGCCCTGCTCTCCGTCGCCGCCGCCAGTGCTCAGAGCGCACGCGAACAGATTCTCGCCAACAAATACCTCGCCGGCAGCAACTACCTCGACTACGACCGCCTGTTCCCCAACAAGCCGCTCACGCCCGCGCCGAAAGGATATGAGCCGTTCTACCTCTCCCACTACGGCCGCCACGGCTCGCGCTGGCTCCTCGGCGACAACGAATACACCGACCCGCTCAAGACGCTCCGCAAGGCCCAGGCACTGGGCGTGCTGACAGCCGACGGCCAAAAGACGCTCGACGACCTCGAGCGGTTCTATCCCACCACCCTCCGTCGGCTCGGCGACCTCACCCCCCGCGGCGAGCGACAGCACCACGGCATCGCCCGGCGCATGGCCCAGCGCTTCCCCGAAATCTTCCTGAGCAAGCACGTGGCCATCGACGCCCGCTCCACCGTCGTGCAGCGCTGCATCCTGTCGATGACGGCGGCGTGCATCGAACTCGCCGCGGCCAACCCCACCGTGCGCATCCACAACGACGTGAGCGAGAGCCTCCAGCACTACCTCAACCAGAACTGGAGCGGCGAAGTGCGCCGACAGGGCGGCAAAGGGCGCGACATCCGCAACCACTATCAGCAGCAGTACACACACCCCGAGCGCTTCTGCGCCCAGCTCTTCACCGACCCCACCTTCATCGCCGACAGCATCGACGCAGGCCACTTCATGCGCCGCATGTTCGACGTGGCCACCAACATGCAGAGCCACGACACCGACATCGACTTCCTCCACCTCTTCACGCCAGAGGAATGCTACGACCAATGGCGCATCCGCAACATCGACTGGTACATCGGCTACGGCGCATCGCCCGTCACGGCCAGCGTGATGCCCTTCAGCCAGCGCAACCTCCTGCGCAACATCATCGAGACGGCCGACACCGTCACCCAGACGCAGGCCACCCTGCGATTCGGACACGAGGTGTGCGTCATGCCCCTCGCCTGCCTCCTCGAGCTCGACAGTTGCGGCGCCGTCGTCGACGACCTCGACCGACTCGACGAGCGATGGGTGAACTACCGCATCTACCCCATGGGCTGCAACATCCAGCTCATCTTCTATCGCCCGAAGAAAGGCCGCAGCGGTGACGTGCTCGTCAAGGCCCTGCTCAACGAGAACGAGGCCACGCTGCCCGTCGCCACCGACAGCTTCCCCTACTACCGCTGGCAGGACGTGCGCCAATACTACATCGACAAGCTCGACGCATTCGACGCCGAATATGGGCGCAACTGACACCGTCGCACCGCCGCCCGCAAACGTTCCCTCCCACACGAAGGCCTTCTCATCCCAACGGGAAGGCCTTCGTGCGTCATCACAAAGGCCTTCGTGCGTCAGCCACAGCGAGGCCTGCACCGCTTGCAGGCGCAACCATTTTCCAAAAAACGTGCAGCCCGCCCTAAAAACGAACACAGTCATTTCCGAAAAACGAGCGCAGTCGTTTCCGAAAAAGAACGCAGTCGTTTCAAACAACCATGCAGCCGATTTCAATCATTCACGCAGGCGATGTCAATCACCCGCGCCGGTGCTCCAGAAGGCAGAAGCAGCAGAACCGGAGGGCAGACGCAGTCGGCGCACATTGGCCGCGCAGGCGCCCTTCGCCCGCGGCTCCGACCCACCATCAGCAGACGGCACGGCACAAAAAAAGCGCAATCAACTCATACGTTTGACTGCGCTAATCGGAATATATTAAACTATGAAATCTGCTGTTTGGGGGCGGCGTCACGTGGCGTGGCACATGCACCGCTGGGGAGCGGACATCGAGGTTGGCCGGTTTGTCTGAGCCGAACGGGCCTCACCACTTGTCCTCCGCGATGTCGGGATTGGCGTACACCGTGGCCGGACAAAGCTCGATCATATCGAAGTTGAGCTCGTTGTTCTCCGACTCCAGCTTCTGCTCCAGTCGCAAGTAGTGGAACTCCTTGCCGTTGGAATGGAAGGTGCCGATGACCTTGCGGAGCGTGTTGGCAAACTGGCGGAAGGTGTTGGCCTGCGTTCCTCCCGCGCCTGAGGTCGAGCTGCCGTAGGATTTCATGCCCTTCATCCAGCCCTTGTTGTGGAACTGCTTGTCGAAGGCGGCAATCTGTTCCTCGTCGCCCAGCTGCGTGTCGTTCACCCATCCGATGCGGGCATCTTCGCCGCCGGGACGCATGTCGAACGGAATGCCCTGTGGCACATTGTCGATGTAGTACTGCACGATACCGCGCGAGTTGAAACCGATGCACGTGAACATGCGCACTTCCCAGTCGCCGGCCGGAACGGGCGGCAGCTTGATGTTCACATCGAAGCGTCCCTTGATCGTCACCTCATCGCCCTGATAAGACCAGAAAGTCAGCGTACGCGGGCGCACATGCAGGTGCGTGCGGTTCGAATAGGAGAAGTTCTTCGCATATCCGGCCTTGAATCCGAGGCACGTTTGCTTGTTGTTGTGGTTCGACGTTTGGTCGCCCAGACCATATTTTCCGTTCTCGAAATTGGATTTCGTGTAGTGGCCACGGGCACCCGAGGTCATGAAGTCGGGAGAAAGCGTGGAGCAGTCGATGCGCAGGCGCTCGGAGAAGACGTCGCTCTGCGTGTTCACGCCCGTCACGGGGTTGACGCCATAGCAGAGCACATCGTCGATGTAGTGGTAGACACCGTTGACGGCCGTCTGGGAGACCTTGACCTCACTGGCCGGTGCTACCTTCGCACCGCGGATCTTCACACCGCGCCCGTCGGCACGGCTCTGCACGCCGCGACGGTTGATGTAGAGGCCGGTCTCGGTACCGCCCGGGAAGGAGCACTTGATGATGGAATAAGGCATCATCGTCTCATACCAGTCGGCGATGTCCCACGAGCGACGCGAGAAGCAGGCAGCCAGGGAGGAGTTGGGACCATCCACGCAGGTCAGCCCGTAGTAGGTGCCGAGACGGTCGAGCAGATGATAGGAGACGAAGCGGTTGAGCGAGTTGCGGCGGTTCGTCACATCCGTCACGCCGGCATCCTCCGGATAGACAGGGTCGTACATCTGGGCAGCCAGCCGCTTGAGACCGGCGATGTCGGTGACACCGTATTTCTCCGCCAGCACCTTGTCCTGCGGCACAAAGGCCGTGAACTTGAAGTAGCGGTGCTCCGGATAGGCCACGTTGTCGTATTCCACGGCCGTATGAATCACCAGCGCATCGTTGGTCCAGTCGATCGAGTCGGACCCGACGCTGTAGGTAACGTCGATGTAGCGCTGCATGGAGTCGGCCATGTGGGTGAGTTCGAGCGCCAGTGCGAAAAGGCTGCAGGTGGAGTCCTTCGCAATCACGTCGGGCAACATGTCGTTCGAGGTGCCGATGACGGAGCTCATGGTGTGCACGACGCCGTTCTCCACGGAGTCGTCCATGGCGATCATGCGCGCTGTCTTGTTGATGAAGATGCTGAGACGCACCTCACCCGGGACGGAAACGGTGTCGGAGTCGCAGGTGATGGTGAGCGGCCGCTCCAGCATGTTCATCTGCGGATAAGTGCCGTCGTTGAAGTCCGTCGTGAAGAAAGCCTGCTCGATGATGTGATTATACGTGATGGTGTCGCAATCTGCCTGCGACAACTGATCGACAGAAGTAAGTCCTCGATTGTGCAGATAGGCCTCGATGGCATCGTCTGTCGGTGCAAACACCGTGTACGAGCCGTAAGTGCCCAGCAAGTCGAGCTTGTGTGCGCGATTGACAATAGAAGTAAAAAGCGAGAACTGGCTGCGATTCTGGAGGAAATCGGCCGCATACTCTTCAGTCGTGGTAAAGCGGTTCTTCTCAGCAGGATCGTCATCACAGGAGACGAAAACCGAAAGCGCGCTGCTGCACATCAGCAAAGCAAGCAATGAAAACAAACCGCGTCGGATGTTTTTGTGAACTTTCATGATAGGTTTTTAAAGTTTATCGCCGCAAAATTAGGCGCTTTCATCGAATCCCGTTGTCGAAAGCCAATCCAATCCTGTCGCTTTTGAAACCCTGAAAAATCTGAAAACTCAGAAAACAGTCGCAGGCAAGCCAGCAAACCGTCACCAGCAAGCCCTAAAAACACCGAGAAGGACCCAAACAACCGTAAAAAGCAAACAAAACTGTCGATTTTGCATCTTCACCTATCATTTTTGAAACATTCAGACGAAACACACGCCAGCCCCAAAAGACACAAGCCCACAAATAAAATGTTGATGACGTACCGACAAAGGACATCGCACGCAAGGGTAAAGTGGAGAGTACGCAAAGGAGAAGTGGGGAGAACGAAATGGAAAGGTAGAGAGAGCGAAATGGAAAAACGGGGGAGAACGAAATGGAAAAGTGGAGAGAGCGCAAGGAGAAAGTGGAGAGAGCGCAAGGAGAAGGTGGAAAGCACACAAGGGAAAGCAAGTGAAGACGCAAGAGCTGGGTGAGAAAAACGAAGGCCATAAAAGCTGATAGCGAAAGAAAAAAAGAAGATGAAGCAGGATGAAGAAGCTGATAGCGAACTATTACTGTCCGCTAAACCAT
>DBQP01000005.1 GCA_002305265.1 Prevotellaceae bacterium UBA1391
CCAGTTTTATCGGACAGCAATAGAAAAAAACTGAAAAATATCAACTCCGACCTTGTGCACTTTCAAAAAAATATTTGTAAGTTTGCATGTATCCCAGTTGATCTTTGCCCATACAAAGTATCGTCTCAGCATACACCGCATGTCATCTCAGCGTCCATCGCGTTGTGTCTGAGCATCCAATGCATCTTTTCTCTGCTTACATCGCATTGCAGCTCAGCATTCTTCGCATTGCAGTTCAGCATTCTTTGCATTGCAGCTGCGCACAAAAACGATGCTGGTTTGCCAGACATACCATATCATATCTGCGTACATCCTGTTTTATCCTTAAAAATACATCTAATATGAGCAACTATGTCATTACAATCGGAAGAGAGCTTGGCTCCGGCGGGAAGCGCATCGGCGAGCTCATGGCCAAGGAACTGGGCATCGCCGTATACGACCGCCGTCTCATCATGATGGCGGCGCAAGAGAGCGGACTCGACGCCAAGGTGTTTGAGAAAGCAGACGAAGTGGCCAGCAAAGGCATCATGTCGCAAGTGCTCCGCACGCTCAACTCTCCCTTCCAGTCCTACAGCAATATCTACGAGAACTCGCTCGCACCAGAATCGCTCTTCAAGGTGCAGAGCGAAATCATTCAGGACAAGGCCGCCAACGAGGACTGCATCATCGTGGGACGCTGCTCCGACTACATCCTGCGCGACCACCCGCGACACATCAACATCTTCGTCCGGGCAGACTACAACGACCGCGTACGTTTCATCAGCGAGCGCTATGCCATCAGCGCCGAGGAAGCCAAAGAGCTCATTGAACGCACCGACTCCATGCGGTCCGACTATCACAACTTCTACTCCGAGACCAACTGGGGCGACAGCCGTGCCTACGACCTGACCATCAATTCCTCCATCCTCGGACTCGACGGTTCAGCCGAAATCATCTTGGCCTTCGCCAAAAAAGCCCTCAATCTGTAAACGACGCACGTCCCAACGACTTCACGTTGGACTCCGGAGGCGGACCAACCCCGCCCGCCCCGCACACACAAAACGAGGCAACAGCGCCATCCCTTTGGCCGCTGTTGCCTCGTTTTCATTCAATTTTCGTCTGCTGCAGTCTCAATGGATGAACAGCAGCTCGCGGTATTTCGGCAGTGGCCACTGCTCATCGTCGACAATCTGCTCCAGCTTGTCGACATGCACACGGATCTGCTCCAGGAATGGAGCGACAGTGTCGTGATATGCCACAGCCCTGTCGCGCACACATTCAATGCGGTTGGCCACCTTGCGTGCCTCCACCATGCGCTCCACATTCTCGATGATGAACGAGTTGTGGTCTGAAATCTGCTCGATAATGCGCAGGTTGTCCGCCGAAATCTTCTCCGCTTTCTCTGCCGGGAAAATCTCTCTCAGCTTGTGCACATTGTCAATCAGCGCCGACTGGTACTTCGTGCTCACAGGAATGACATGGTTCATGCACAAGTCGCCAAAGATGCGCGCCTCAATCTGAACGCGCTTCGTGTATGTCTCCCACTTGATTTCGTTGCGCGCCTCCAGTTCGAAGCGCGTCATCACCTTCTGACGCTCAAACATGCTGACGGTCGACTCGTTGAGGTAGTTGTCATAGATGACCGGACAACTCGTCTCGCAGTCCAGTCCGCGCCGAGCGGCCTCTTCCCGCCATTCGTCGCTGTAGCCGTTGCCGTCGAAGTGGATGGGCTGAATGTATCGGATGTCGTCGCAGAGCACCTTGATGATGGCTGCCTCCTTGGCCTCTCCCTTCTCCATCAGCTCGTCCACCCGCTGCCGGAACGACGTGAGCGCGTCGGCCACAGCCGTGTTGAGCGCCAGCATCGCACTCGCACAGTTGGCCTCGCTGCCGAGCGCACGGAACTCGAACCGATTGCCGGTGAACGCAAAAGGCGAAGTGCGGTTGCGGTCGGTATTGTCAATCAGAATCTCAGGAATCGAAGGAATGTCCAAGCGCATGGGCGTCTTGCCTGCATACGTCAGAAACTCGTCGTTGCCATACTCTGCCACATGATTCAGCAGCTCGCTCACCGTATGGCCGAGAAACGAGGAGATGATGGCCGGCGGTGCCTCGTTCGCCCCGAGGCGGTGCGCGTTCGAGGCCGACATGATGCTGGCCTTCAGCAGGCCGTTGTGGTCGTAGACACCCTTCAGCGTCTCCACGATGAACGTGACGAAACGAAGGTTGTCATTGGTCGATTTGCCAGGCGCATGCAGCAGGATGCCCGTGTCGGTCGTGAGCGACCAGTTGTTGTGCTTGCCGCTGCCGTTGATGCCCTTGAACGGCTTCTCGTGCAGCAGACAGCGGAAGCCGTGCTTGCGGGCCACCCGCTTCATGATGGACATCATCAGCATATTGTGGTCGACGGCGAGATTGCACTCCTCGAAGATGGGCGCCAGCTCAAACTGATTCGGCGCCACCTCGTTGTGACGCGTCTTGCAGGGGATGCCCAGTTCGAGCGCCCGAATCTCGATGTCGCGCATGAAAGCCTCCACACGCTCCGGAATGGCTCCCAGATAGTGGTCGTCCATCTGCTGGTTCTTCGCACTGTCGTGGCCCATCAGCGTGCGCCCCGTCATCACGAGGTCGGGCCGTGCCCAGTAGAGCGACTCGTCCACGAGAAAGTACTCCTGCTCCCAGCCCAAGTTGGTTCTCACCTTCTTCACGTCGGGATAGAACAGCTGCGCCACAGCCGTGGCCGCACAGTCGATGGCAAAAAGCGCTTTCTTCAGCGGGGCCTTGTAGTCGAGCGCCTCGCCCGTATAAGAGAAAAACACGGTGGGAATCATCAGCGTGTCGCCAATGACGAACACCGGAGACGTCGGATCCCATGCCGTATAGCCACGTGCCTCAAACGTCGAGCGGATGCCGCCGTTGGGAAACGAGCTTCCGTCCGACTCCTGCTGCACCAGCAGCTTTCCCTCGAAAGCCTCAATCATGCCGCCCTTCATGTCGTGCTCCACAAATCCGTCGTGCTTCTCCGCCGTCCCTTCGGTCAACGGCTGAAACCAGTGGGTATAGTGCGTCACACCCAGGTCGATAGCCCACTTCTTCATCCCTTCCGCCACCTCGTCGGCAATCGAGCGGTCGAGCGGCGCTCCATGCTCCATCACGTCACACATCTTGTCAAACACCTTCGCAGGCAGATACTGATACATCTGACGTTTGTTGAACACGTACTTGCCAAAATAATCGGATGGACGTTCACTCGGAACCTCCACCTCCACAGGGCGTTTCTCAAAGGCATCGCCCACCACCTTGAACCGAAGTTTTGAAGCCATAGCTTGTCGTTGGATGATTGATAAAATCAGCTTTTCGCATGCAAAGTTACGATTTTTGCACGAAACACCTTTCACTCTTCACGCCTTTTCCGCTCGTTCACTTGCAAAAAAACAGCAGCCACGCAGGTGCACGCCACGCAGGACGCTGCAGACGCCCCCGTAAACAGCACCACCAAGCCACCCCAGCCTTGTCTCCACCTTCACCTCCCCCCCCCATTCCATATCGAATGCAGGCGCATGCGCAGGCACAAGCGCGCACAGCGACAAAAAACGAGTGCGTTCGTTTTCCAAAACGACTGCGTTCGATTTCAAGAACGACTGCGTTCGATTTCAAAAACGACTGCGTTCGTTTTTCTTCCCCCCAACCACCGCCTTCCAGCCGGCAAGCCCACATCCCGCCACCGTCCCGCAGCCAGCCTCCGGCAATGCTGCAAGACGACGAAAGCGAAAGAGCTTGACGACAAAAACGAAAGAGCTTGACAGAGAAATGCGGTTGAGCCATCATAAATTTGACGATGTAAAGAAAAAATCGTAAATTTGTCGGCTCATTCTGATGAAGCAAGCAGCAGACAGCACGCACGATGGCCGAAGAAGTCAGATTTGAGGCCAAGCAGCATACCATTCCGCACCCCATCATATATGAAAGATATCCGCAATTTTTGCATCATCGCCCACATCGACCACGGCAAGTCAACCCTTGCCGACCGCTTGCTCGAGTACACCAATACCATCAAGGTGACAGACGGGCAGATGCTGGACGATATGGATCTGGAGCGGGAGCGTGGCATCACCATCAAGAGCCACGCCATCCAGATGGAATACAACTACAAGGGAGAAAGCTACGTGCTCAACCTGATTGACACGCCGGGGCACGTCGACTTCAGCTACGAGGTCTCGCGCTCCATTGCTGCCTGCGAGGGAGCCCTTCTCGTCGTAGACGCCACGCAAGGCGTGCAGGCGCAGACCATCTCCAACCTCTACATGGCCATCGAGCACGACTTGGAGATCATCCCCGTCATCAACAAATGCGACATGCCCAGCGCCATGCCCGAGGAAGTGACCGACGAAATCGTCGACCTGCTCGGATGCAAGCCCGAGGACATCATTCTCGCCTCCGGCAAGACCGGGCAAGGCGTCGAGGACATCCTCCAGGCTGTCGTCGAACGAATTCCGCACCCCTCCGGCGACGAGGACGCCCCGCTGCAGGCCCTCATCTTCGACAGCGTCTTCAACAGTTTCCGAGGCATCATCGCCTATTTCAAGATTCAGAACGGAGTCATCCGGGCAGGCGAGAAAGTACGCTTCATCAACACGCAGAAAGAATATCAGGCGGAAGAAATCGGCGTGCTGAAGATGGACATGATTGCCCGAAAAGAGCTCCGCACCGGCGACGTAGGCTACATCGTGAGCGGCATCAAGAACGCGACCGAAGTGAAAGTGGGCGACACCATCACGTCGCAAGCACGCCCCGCCCAAAAAGCCATCGAAGGATTCCAGGAAGTCAAGCCCATGGTCTTTGCCGGCGTCTACCCCATCGAGACTGAAGACTACGAGAACCTGCGCACCAGTCTGGAGAAACTTCGCCTCAACGACGCGTCCCTCACCTTCCAGCACGAGAGCTCCGCAGCCCTCGGATTCGGCTTCCGCTGCGGTTTCCTGGGCCTGCTCCACATGGAGATCGTGCAGGAGCGACTCGACCGCGAGTTCAACATGGACGTCATCACGACCGTGCCCAACGTCAGCTACATGGTGTACGACAAACACGGCGAAGCCACCGAAGTCCACAACCCGTCGGGCATGCCCGACCCCACCGCCATCGAACACGTCGAAGAACCCTACATCAAGGCTACGGTGATCACGACCGCCAACTACATCGGGCCCATCATGACCCTGTGCTTGAGCAAGCGCGGTGAACTCATCAAGCAGGAGTTCATTGCCGGCAACCGCGTCGAGATACAGTTCCTCATGCCCCTCGGCGAGATCGTCATCGACTTCTACGACAAGCTCAAGAGCATCAGCCGAGGATACGCGTCCTTCGACTACCATCCGGCCGGATTCCGCCCCTCGAAACTCGTCAAGCTCGACATCCTGCTCAACGGCGAAAGCGTCGACGCACTGTCGACGCTCACCCACATCGACAACAGCGTCACCCTCGGCCGCCGCATGTGCGAACGCCTCAAGGAACTGCTGCCTCGCCAACAGTTCGATATCGCCATCCAAGCGGCCATCGGAGGAAAAATCGTCGCTCGCGAGACCGTAAAGCAAGTGCGCAAAGATGTGACCGCTAAGTGCTACGGAGGCGACGTCAGCCGCAAGCGCAAGCTGCTTGAGAAACAAAAACGCGGAAAAAAACGCATGAAGCAGATTGGCAACGTGCAAGTTCCGCAGAAAGCATTCCTCGCCGTGCTGAAGCTCGACGGCGACTGAACAACACATCCCACACGCCTTTTCAGGCAATTGAAAACACGCAAGACTCAGCATGAACTATTCCTCTCAGCTGTTGGAGCGCGCCGTCGACGAGTTCTCCAAACTTCCCGGCGTCGGACGCAAGTCGGCGCTGCGCTATGTGCTGCATCTGCTGAAGCTGGACGAAGCGGCCGTCGACGACTTCGCCAAAAGTCTGACGACCCTGCGCCATGACGTCAAGCACTGCCGTGTGTGCCACAACATCAGCGACGAGGAAGTCTGCGGCATTTGCACCGACCCCCGTCGCGACGCCGCTACGGTCTGCGTCGTCGAGAACTTCCAGGACGTACTCAGCATCGAGGCCACCACGCAGTTTCACGGACTCTACCACGTGCTGGGCGGATTGGTATCGCCCATGGACGGTGTGGCACCCAGCGATCTGGAGATTGCCAGCCTGGTCGAGCGCGTCCGCCAAGGCGGCGTGCAGGAAGTCATCCTCGCGCTCAGCTCAACAATGGAAGGCGACACGACCAACTTCTTCATCTTCCGCAAGCTGCAGGAATTCAAGGAACTCAAGATCTCCGTGCTATCCCGCGGCATGTCGGTGGGCGACGAGGTGCAGTACACGGACGAAATCACGCTCGGGCGCTCCATTGTCAACCGCATCCCCTTCTCCGTCGGGCTTTAGAACAACGCCTTCGAGGCACGGATGCATGACAGACCTTCCGCGCAAGCCATATCATATGGCGCAGACGCATGACAGACACGGCGCGGACGCATGACAGGCCCACTGCACCAGCCATATCAATATGGCGCGGACGCATGACAGACACGGCGCGGACGCATGACAGACCCGCTGCAACAGCAGCATCGGCAGGGTGCGCACAGCCATCAGAACTTGCTGCAAAGAATGGACTTTCAGCAGCAGACAAAGGTATGAATTGCTGCTCCGGCGGCAAAACGAAAACACAAGGAAATAAAGTGGAACAACTGATACAACAACTTCTCAGGCACATTCGCATCGCTCATCTGATTTGCCTGCTGCTTCCCATCATCGCACTGGTGCTGGGCGAGATGAACGTATTTCCCGTGGGACTGCTGATAGGCAAAAGCAGCGCTCAGCATGAGTTCATGCTGCAGACCGGCGTCATCTTGGGCACGCTGGTGCTGGTTCCGCTGGCCCTCAAGCTCTTCTCACTCAACACGAAGAGCACCCTCTATCGCTATACGCTGGACGGCGCCGTACGCACCTACCGCACCTGGAGCATCGTGCGGTTGGCGATTCTGACGTTCTGTGCCCTTGGCGGACTCGCCGCATATTTCCTGACTCTCCACACGAACGGTGCGCTCTGTGCTGCCATCAGCTACGTTGTCTTGCTGGGGTGCGCACCCTCCAAGCATAAGATCGAAACCTATCTGGAAAACTCGAAGAACGACGTAGCCTGATGAAGAGAACCCGAAGAGAATGCCATCTTGACGTAGCGGAGACAGCCTCACAGAAAAGTGTGGCCGTCGTTGTCGTCAGCTACAACGTCAAACACTACCTCCGGCAGTGTCTCGGAGCCGTCGAGCGTGCGCTGGAGGGCCTGGACGCCGAGGTCTTCGTGGTCGACAACGACAGTACGGACGGCACCATCGACTGCCTGCAGGCCGACTTCCCGCACTTCACATGGGTGCGCAACTTGGAGAACACGGGCTTTGCCAAAGCCAACAACACGGCCATCCGCATGAGCAGCAGCCGCTACGTGCTGCTGCTCAACCCCGACACCGTCATCGGCGAAGACACCATCCGCCGCAGCCTGGAGTGGATGGAAAGCCACAGCGACAGCGGCGCGCTGGGCGTGAAGATGCTCAAGAACGACGGCAGCTTCGCCTGGGAGTCCCGCCGCGGCGTACCGACCCCCTGGGTGTCCTTCTGCAAGATGGTCGGACTGGTGCGCCTGTTCCCCAAGAGCCGTTTCTTTGGAAAATACTACATGGGCTATCACGACAAGAACGAGGCCCACGCCATCGAGATTGTCAGCGGCGCCTTCATGATGCTGCGCCGCAGCGCACTGGAGCAGTGCGGCATTCTCGACGAAACCTTCTTCATGTATGGAGAAGACATCGACCTTAGCTACCGCCTGCTCAAAGGCGGTTTCCGCAACTACTACCTGCCCACGCCCATCCTCCACTACAAGGGCGAGAGCACGCAGAAGACGTCGTATCGCTACGTCTACTCCTTCTACAATGCGATGCTCATCTTCTTCCGCAAGCACTTCTCCTACTTCGGTTGGTTTGCCTCCGTCCTCATCCGGCTGGCCATCATCGCCAAAGGCGTCCTGGCCTTTCTGAACATCCATATCAAGAAAGCACAGACCATCTACAAGGAGGGCGTCGCCCCCAACAACTCGAAGACCTACGCTGTCTGGGGCAACAAGGCCGATGCGGCAGAGGCCCGCAGCATACTGTCCGAGGAGGAGTGGCTGCAAGTAGAGATGCCGCCCGTCAATGGCGCATTGCGCAACTCCATGTCCAAGCTCACCGTCGACAGCATCGTCGTCAATGCCGAGCGCCTCAACTATTCCGACATACTCTCGCGCATGGACAAGACCGCCAGCCAGGGACTCCTCTGCCAGTGGTTCATGATGTATCCCTCGCGCCGCATTATGATTGCGGCTGGCGAGATTTATGGCGACAGCGCAGCTGCCAAGTAGCACCAACAGGCCTCTCCAGCTGCGCCAGACATCACTTTTTTGCGGGAGATAGGCGTATTTCCGCGTGAATTCTTTGCAGAACGGAAGAAAAATCATAACTTTGCAACGAGTTCATAACGACAAACAGCAAATCCACTTACAACTTAACAACTCATCCCCGCATGACTTCTCTTCTCCACCACGCACATCATCATCATGCTGACTCCTGACAAGGTGGGCTGACTGCGATGTGTGCGTATAGGCAAGACGCATAGAGAACAAGCATAATCCGCATGAGAGCTTACCGAAGGGTTGGCTCTCATTTTGTTTTTCCGGCCCTGCCACCGTGCCCGCCGCTCATCGCGCCCCATCCAGCAACGATTTCCACGCTAGAAACGAACGCAGTCGCTTCGGATTTCGAACGCAGTCGTTTCGGATTTCGAACGCTGTCGTTTTTCCACGCGAACGCCTTCGTTTTTTTCTCCCATTTCCCGACATTCCTCCCAAGAACCCCAAACACCCATCTTATATGCTAAGAATAGCCGTTCAGTCAAAAGGCCGTCTCTACGAAGACACCATGGCCCTCCTGCAGGAAGCAGGCATCAAGATCAACAGTTCCAAGCGCACCCTGCTGGCCGAGGCCCGCAACTTCCCGCTCGAAGTGCTTTTCCTGCGTGACGACGACATCCCGCAGACCGTGGCCAGCGGTGTGGCCGACATTGGCGTCGTTGGCGAGAACGAGTTCGTCGAGCGCAACGAGCAGGCCGACATCGTGCGCCGCCTCGGATTCAGCAAGTGCCGCCTCTCGCTCGCCATTCCCAAGAGCATCGAGTACCCCGGTGTGAGCTGGTTCGACGGCAAGACCATCGCCACCTCCTATCCGGGCATCCTCACGCGATTCATGAACGAGCAGGGCGTGCGCATGAACATCCACGTCATCCAGGGCAGCGTGGAGATTGCGCCGGGCATCGGACTCTCCGACGGCATCTTCGACATCGTCAGCTCCGGCGCAACGCTCATCAGCAACAACCTGCGCGAGGTGGAAGTCGTCATGCAAAGCGAGGCCCTGCTCATCGGCAACAAGCAGCTCGACGCCGACAAACAGGCCATCCTCGACCAGCTTCTGTTCCGCATCCAGGCCGTGCAGACAGCCGAAGACAAGAAATATGTGCTCATGAATGCCCCGACCGAACGCGTGAAGGACATCATCGATGTGCTGCCCGGCATCAAGTCGCCCACGGTCATGCCACTGGCCACCGAGGGCTGGAGCTCGATTCACACCGTGCTCGACGAGAAGCGATTCTGGGAAATCATCGGTCAGCTGAAGGCGCTGGGCGCAGAAGGCATCCTCGTGTTGCCCATCGAGAAAATGATACTCTGACATCATCCATCCGCACATCACGACATGCAATATTTTGAATATCCGGCGCGCGAGGAGTGGTCAGCACTCGTCAAGCGCCCCCAGAAAAGCACGGAGGAGCTGGCCGACG
Organism: Prevotellaceae bacterium UBA1391; assembly: GCA_002305265.1. Lineage (GTDB taxonomy): Bacteria > Bacteroidota > Bacteroidia > Bacteroidales > Bacteroidaceae > UBA3839. Next base: position 9,874 of record DBQP01000005.1, read on the forward strand.
TGGTCGGCGAGGTGCTCTCCCGCATCCGGCGCGAGGGCGACGCCGCCGTGCTCGACTACGAAGAAAAGTTCGACCACGTTCGCCTCGACAGCCTCCGTGTGAGCGAGGAGGAAATCGACGAGGCCGAACGCCTCATCAACCCCACGCTGCGACAGGCACTCGAAGACGCCCATGCCAACATCGCACGCTTCCACGAGTCGCAGCGCTTCGTGGGCAAGAAAGTGGAGACACGCCCCGGCGTCACCTGCTGGCAGCAGGCCATCCCCATCGAGCGTGTGGGCCTCTATGCCCCCGGCGGCACGGCACCGCTCTTCTCCACCGTGCTCATGCTGGCCACGCCGGCCCGCATCGCAGGCTGCCAGAAAATCGTGCTCTGCTCTCCGCCCAACCGCGAGGGCAAGCTTCATCCCGCCATTCTCGTTGCCGCACGCATTGCCGGCGTGCACGAAATCTACAAGGCCGGCGGCGTGCAGGCCATCGGAGCCATGGCCTACGGCACGGAGAGCATCCCGAAAGTCAGCAAGATTTTCGGTCCCGGCAACCAGTATGTCATGGCTGCCAAGCAGGCCGTCTCGCTGCAGGAAGTCGCCATCGACATGCCGGCCGGCCCATCCGAAGTGGCTGTCGTCGTCGATGCCGGCAGCAATGCCGAGTTTGCCGCAGCCGACCTGCTGTCGCAGGCTGAGCACGGCCTCGACTCTCAGGTGCTCCTCATCAGCACCGACCGCGCCAAACTGCAGCAGGTGGAGGCCGCCGTTCTCCGCCAGCTGCAGCAACTGCCCCGCAAGGCAATGGCCGAGTCGTCGCTCGCCAACAGCAAGTATGTACTCGTGCACGACCTCGATGAGGCCATGCAGCTGGTCAACGAATACGCCCCCGAGCACCTCATTCTGGCCAATGCCGACTACCAGGCCGCCGCGGCCAAAGTCGTCAACGCCGGCAGCGTCTTCCTCGGCCCGTATGCCTGCGAGAGCGCAGGCGACTATGCCTCCGGCACCAACCACACACTCCCCACGAGCGGTTACGCCCGCAGCTACAGCGGCGTCTCGACCGACAGCTTCATCCGCAAGGTCACCTTCCAGGAACTCACGCCCGAGGGTGTCCGCCAGATAGGCCCCACCGTGGAAATCATGGCCGCCAACGAGCAGCTGGAGGCCCACAAGAAGGCCATGACGCTGCGCCTGCAGGAGGTGGAAGGCAAAGCCTGAGCACCATCGAACAGAAGACTATCCACACACATCACAATATGAAAGATCTACAGCAGCTCGCACGGCCGAACATCTGGGCTCTCAAGCCCTACAGCAGCGCGCGCGACGAATATAAAGGCAAGACCGCCGAAGTGTTTCTGGACGCCAACGAAAGCCCCTACAACCAACCCTACAACCGCTATCCCGATCCGCTGCAGCTGGACTTGAAGAAAGCCATCAGCGGACTGAAGCAAGTGCCGGTGGAAAACATATTCCTGGGCAATGGCAGCGACGAGGCCATCGATCTCGTCTATCGCGTGTTCTGCCGCCCGGGCATCGACAATGTGGTGGCCATCGAACCGACGTACGGCATGTACGAGGTGTGCGCCGACATCAACGATGTCGAATACCGCCGTGTGCCGCTCGACGAGCACTTCCAGCTCTCGGCCGCGGCGTTGCTCGCCGCCTGCGACGAGCACACGAAAGCCATCTGGCTGTGCTCACCCAACAATCCGACGGGCAACCTGCTGCTACGCGAGGAGGTGGAGAAGGTGCTTCGGGGCTTCGACGGAATCGTCGTGGTCGACGAGGCCTACTCCGACTTTTCCGACGCCCGCCCCTTCCGCGCCGACCTTCCGCTCTACCCCAACCTCGTCGTGCTCAACACCATGTCGAAGGCATTCGGCGCCGCCGCCCTCCGGCTGGGCATGGCGTTCGCCTCCGCAGACATCATCGGGCTGATGAACAAGGTGAAATATCCCTACAACATCAACAGCCTCACGCAGGAAACCGTGCGCAAAATCCTGGGCAACACGGGACTCTTGCACCAGCATCTGGTTGACATCCTGCAGGCCCGCCGCTCCATGGAGCTGGCGCTGGAATCGCTGCCCATCTGCCTGCGTCTCTACCCGACCGACGCCAACTTCATCCTCATGCGCGTGACCGACGCCGACGCCATCTACAACTACCTCGTCGACCAAGGCATCATCGTGCGCAACCGCAACCACGTGCATCTGTGCGCAGGCTGCCTCCGGATCACGATTGGAACGCGATCGGAAAACACGCGCCTGCTCAGCGCGCTGCGCAAGTACAGGTAAGCCGTCGCGACACATGCATCGAACGAAACTTTTTTCCGATGCTATCACCACTTTTACGACCACGATACAGGCTGGAGGGAAATCAAATTCCAATGCTCCAGCTTCGGTGAATCCCCATCTCACAATCTGAAAACCAAAGTCCCACTCTCATGTCCGCACCTCTCAAACGCGCGCTTTTCATCGACCGCGACGGAACCATTCTGGTCGAGCCTGCCGACGAGCAGATCGACAGTTACGACAAATTCCGCTTCCTGCCCGGCGTCATCCGAAATCTCCATTTCATCCGCAAGCACCTCGACTTCGAGTTCGTGATGGTGAGCAATCAGGACGGGCTCGGCACACCGAGCTATCCGACGGAAGACTTCACGCCCACCCACAACCTGATGCTGCAAACGCTGAAGGACGAAGGTGTGGAATTTGACGACATCCTCATCGACGATTCTTTTCCCGAGGACCATCGGCCCACCCGAAAACCTGGGACGGGCATGCTGGGGAAATACCTTTCCGCCGACTACGACTTGCAGAACTCCTGGGTCATCGGCGACAGGGAGACCGACCGGCAGCTGGCACAGAATCTGGGCTGCAAGTCGCTGATTCTGCGGGACGAGGGCATGAACTGGGACAAGATTGCCGAGATACTGTTTGCTGGAGAACGGCAGGCAGAGGTGAAACGCACGACGAAGGAGACCGACATCTACGTGCGCGTGAATCTCGACGGAACGGGACGATGCAGCATCGACACCGGCCTGGGCTTTTTCGACCACATGCTGGAACAGATTGCCAAGCACGGACGGATGGATCTGGACATCCGCGTGAAGGGCGACCTGCACGTCGACGAGCATCACACGATTGAAGACACGGGGCTGGCGCTCGGCGAATGTCTGCTGCGTGCACTCGGCGACAAACGTGGCATTGAGCGATACGGCTACACGCTGCCGATGGACGACTGCCTGTGTCAGGTGGCGCTCGACTTCGGAGGCCGCCCCTGGCTGGTGTGGGACGCAGCGTTCAAGCGCGAGAAAATCGGCGAAATGCCGACGGAGATGTTCCAACACTTCTTCAAAAGCCTCAGCGACGCTGCCCGCATGAACCTCAACATCAAGGCTGAGGGAGAGAATGAACACCATAAGATCGAAGGCATCTTCAAGGCACTGGCCCGCAGCCTGAACATGGCTGTGAAGCGGGACATCTACCACTACGAACTGCCTTCGAGCAAAGGGATGCTCTGAACAAGATCACGGAACGTATGTGGAAGGAAAGAGAATGCGGCAAGAGGGAGCACCACAGGCACACACGACGTCGAATCGAAGTGTGGAACAGCCTGTGGAGGAGCAGCTTGTGCCTGCTGGCATGCTTTTGCTGCACCATCGCTTCTGCATACGAGCAACCGAAAGACCGCACCTTCTACAGCCTGAGCAAACTGGATGGGCTCTCGGACAACGAGGTGCTTCAGATGATGCAGTTGCCGGACGGGAGACTGGCTGTGTGCACGGCATCCAGTCTGAATCTTTACGACGGGACCCGTTTCCGTTCGTTTCCACTGCCGCAGGACTCACTGCGCGAGGCGATCAATGACTACCGCGGCTACACGCATCTCTACGTGGATCAAGCGGAATGCATCTGGATCAAATCCTACAAGACCGTCGTTTGCTTTGACCTGAAGTTGCTCCAATGGCAGCTTCGGCCTCTGCAGAGCAAGCTGCAGCACGTGAGCCACGACAAGAAGAAATGGAGCGACGTCTACCTCGATTCAAAGCACCATCTCTACGGGGTGCGGAATGGAGAAATCGTGTCTGCAACTGGCTCGAGATACAAATTGAAGGAAAAATGGGGCGCATTGCAAGACTTGGACGTGTATGACGACCAACTGCTGGCTTTTTTTAGCAGCGGCATGGTGGCTGTCTACAAAAAAAACAACGGACGGCTACTATACACAGTGGACGCATTTGAGCAAAAACGGCAGAATGACTATGTCAGGACATCCCTCGTCGTAAGCGCTCCGGACAGCTGCTTCTATCAGATACGGACCGGCAAAAAAGGGTCAGCATTCCTTCGCTTCTGCCCACGAACCCGCTCGTTCGATCTCATCCAGACATATGACTACATACTCCACACGCTCTTTGTGACTCAAAGCCGGATGGCGTACATCAGCAGTATGCACGGCTATTTGCAGTTCGATATCAGCGAGAAAGAGCCTGAAGCAATACACCGAGAAAAACTAAGGTTGCCCGACGGCAGCATGATGGTGACGGGAGTCAACACGGTCTGTCTGGACCGAGAGGGTGGCATCTGGATGGGCACCTACAACCGCGGCTTACTCTATGCGTCTCCGTTGGCCAGCCTGTTCGACACGCGCACCTCTGCTCCTGCACTGACGCCGGTCTTGCTGGCCGTTTATCTGCATGGACAGATTCTGGAACCGAACCGCAGCTACGAAGGAAAGACACCTCTGCGCTGCGATGCCCCTTACGCCAACGACTTCATCTTTTCCCACTCCGAGAACGACATAGCCTTTCAGCTGAGCGGTTTGAACTTTGTCCGTCCACGCTTCACACACTACCGCTACCGACTGAATGGCGAAGCCTGGCGGGAGGTGAGCGCCAGCGAAGGCGGCAACATGGTGGACGACAACGGCCGCTTCTACATCTCCTTTGTGCATCTTCGCCCGGGAAATTATGAGCTGGACGTGCAGGTGTCGGCTGACGGAAAGGAATGGAAAGGAGGCCTGCGCCAGATTCGCTTCGAGGTGCAATCTCCATGGTGGGCCACAACCTGGGCTATCTCTGCTTACATCCTGATCGGTGCACTGCTGATTCTGTTGGTTGTCAAGCTCTATGTGAGGCGGATGCGCAAGCGTCTGACGGTGCGCTATCGCGAGAAGTTGCTGATGGAACGCATCTATGACTTGGTGGAGCGGAACCTCGAACTGGAGCGATCAGCAAGAATCATCCTCTCTCCCAACGCAGAGGAAAGCAATGAAGAAGAACCTTATAAAACAGAAACAGAAACGAAAGGAAACATCCAGGAGGAGGCAAGGCTATCGCAGGCCGACCACGACTTGATGGTACGTGCCACCCAACTGGTGGAGCAGCATCTGGCCGACCGTTCCTACGGCGTCGAGCAGCTGGCATCTGACCTCTGTATGGAACGGACGGGGCTTTACCGCAAGCTGACGACAATCATGGCAGCTTCACCCGTCGTATTCATAAAACAGGTGAGACTGCATCGCGCGGCCGACCTGTTGCGCTCTGGACATCATTCCTTGTCCGAGATTGCCAGCCAGACAGGCTTCAGTTCGGTGAGCTACTTCAGCAAATGCTTCCAACGAGAATTCGGTGTCCGACCCTCTGAATACGCGCAAAACGAGGAAAACAAATAAGAAGCGAGACACGAACAAATAAGTCGCGAGACACGAACAAATAAGAAGAGAGACGCGAACAAATAAGAAGCGAGACACGAACAAATAAGTCGCGAGACACGAACAAATAAGAAGCGAGACGCGAAGAACAGCAGAAAAACTCAAATGCTTGCGCACCCGCAAACGAATGCCGGTGCATCCTGACATTACATTTCTGCTCACCCAATTTTTTCCAAGCAAAGGTAGCGTGTAATTCGAACGCAACAACCGGAATTGAACACTGCGCTTTGCAATGTGCAAGGTTGCAATGCAAGGATAGTCCGAATTTTACTCAAAAGTGCTTTTTTTGAGAGAATTACTTTTCGGGCTGCAAAGATTTTTGTATTTTTGTCTCAGTTTATACGACACCGCAGTGCAGCACATTCATCCCGAATGGGCTGCACGGAATTTGTTGTGTGGACAACTGCAAAAATAACAACGGAAAACATCGGACAATTTCATCGTACATGATGCATGCCGGCATCAAGGATTTTGTGCGTGGCGACAGCAAGGATTTTGTTTGTCAGGCAAAGACGGTCAACTTTGAGCGCAAAGATTTTTGCGCCGAAAGCGCAGTCGCAGCATGTCGTCCCCGTCGCAGCAAATTTCCGCAGCCGCAGCAAATTCGTCACAATCGTAGCATATTTCACAGTACATCAACTTATAAAAATCTTTTCAAATGAAAATCTCACGCATTGATCATCTGGGCATCGCTGTCCCAAGCATCGAAGAAGTACTCCCCTACTACGAGCAGGTGCTGGGCCTGAAGTGCTATGCAGTTGAGGAAGTTGCCGACCAGAAAGTGAAAACGGCTTTCCTGAAAGTTGGAGAAGTGAAGCTGGAGCTCCTGGAGGCAACAAGCCCGGAAAGTTCCATTGCCAAATTCCTGGAAAAAGGTGGAAAGGGCGTTCACCACGTTGCATTCGCAGTAGAAGACGGCGTCGTAGAAGCGCTGGCTGAAGCTGAGCAGCATGGAGTTCGTCTGATTGACTCGGCCCCACGTCCAGGTGCAGAGAATATGATGATTGCATTCCTTCACCCAAAGACAACCGCAGGCGTGTTGACAGAGCTCTGTGAGCCTGCCAAGTAAACCGACGGTGAATAGAAAATCCTGAAGGTGAGAAAGAATTCCTCTGAAGACTCGCTGAAAGAACCCTAAGAGAGAAAAGAAACAACCTGCGGGAGGCAAGTAGAAATAGAAATACATACGTACGCTCCATCGTACGATGCCATTCGAGGCACGCTTCAAGGGCAGGCAAGCAAATTTGCCGCGCTGAAAAGCAAAAAATCTCATGGCGACTCAAACTCATCATTTAAACTCATATATCACAATGAGCAAGCAAACACAACTGATTCAGGAGCTGATCGAGCTCCGCGCAAAAGCTCGTCTCGGTGGTGGTGAAAAAGCCATCGACAAGCAGCACGCAAGAGGCAAATTCACAGCCCGTGAGCGTCTGCAGATGCTCCTCGACGAAGGAAGTTTTGAAGAATTTGACATGTTCAAGCTCCACCGATGCACAAACTTCGGAATGGAGAAGAAACAATATCTGGGCGACGGCGTCGTGGTTGGTTCTGGAACCATCAACGGACGTCTCGTATACGTCTTCGCACAGGACTTTACGGTGAACGCGGGTTCACTTTCTGAGACCATGGCCCAGAAGATTTGCAAGGTGATGGACATGGCTATGAAGGTAGGAGCACCTGTCATCGGCCTCAACGACTCAGGTGGCGCACGCATCCAGGAAGGCATCAACGCGCTCGCCGGCTATGCTGAGATTTTCCAGCGCAATATTCTCGCCAGCGGCGTGATTCCTCAGATTTCGGGAATTTTCGGTCCGTGCGCAGGCGGAGCCGTCTACTCGCCCGCCCTCACCGACTTTACGCTGATGATGGAAAACACGTCCTACATGTTCCTCACCGGACCGAAGGTTGTGAAGACCGTTACAGGCGAAGATGTAGATCAGGAAAGCCTCGGAGGCGCCAGCATCCACAGCACCAAGTCGGGTGTATGCCACTTCACTGCTTCTACAGAAGAAGAGGCGATGGCCATGATTCAGCAGCTCCTTAGCTACATCCCACAAAACAACAAGGAAACCACTCCGTCTGTAGAGTGCACCGACCCCGTTGACCGTTTGGAAGACCGTCTGAATGAGATTATCCCTGACAACCCCAACCAGGCGTACGACATGTACGAAGTCATCAGCGCGATTACCGACAACAGTGAGTTCTTCGAGATTCAGCCGAAGTTCGCACAGAACATCATCATTGGTTTTGCTCGCTTCAACGGCCGTTCTGTCGGCATTATTGCCAACCAGCCGAACAAGCTTGCCGGTGTGCTCGACTGCAATGCCAGCCGTAAGGCTGCACGTTTCGTGCGCTTCTGCGACGCCTTCAACATTCCTATTGTCAGCCTTGTAGACGTTCCGGGCTTCCTGCCGGGAACCGGACAGGAGTACAACGCCGTCATTCTTCATGGCGCCAAGCTGCTCTACGCATACGGAGAAGCCACCGTGCCCAAGGTGACGGTAACACTCCGCAAATCGTATGGAGGCAGCCACATCGTGATGAGCTGCAAGCAACTCCGTGGCGACCTCAACTATGCGTGGCCGTCTGCTGAGATTGCCGTCATGGGTGGCAGCGGTGCCGTAGCCGTTCTCTATGCCCGCGAAGCTCAGGAGAAGAAGGACGCCGGAGAAGATGCAGAAGCATACCTCAAGGAGAAAGAAGAAGAGTACACGAAACTCTTCTCCAACCCCTACAACGCTGCCAAGTACGGTTACATCGACGATGTCATCGAACCACGCAACACACGTTTCCGCGTCATCCGTGCCCTTGAGCAGCTGGAGAGCAAGGCACTCACCAATCCTGCCAAAAAGCACGGCAACATTCCTCTCTAAACGCGTTACCCCCTATACAAAGGAACAAAAGAAACATGTATATGAAGAAACTCATAGTTTCCGCTCTCGTCCTCGCATCCTCCGCAGTTGCCATGGCGCAAGGGGCACGCGACTTCAAACTGAACGAAGTCTACGTGGCTCCAAACCAGACATGCGACTCCACCGAGGCTTGCAAAGGTGCAGCTCAGTATTTGGACGAATACGGAGAGGCCAGCAGTTGGATTGAAATTGAAAACACATCCTACACGACGCACGATCTGCGCAACTGCTACCTCACCACGGATAAGTCTGTACTCGACGAAGCGCTCTCAGCACCAGAGCGAATCGCGAAAATGTCCATCATCCTTGGTAGCGACAAGCGCACCGTCCTTGCCGGCCAGCAACGCATCACTTTCTTTGCCGATGGCAAGGTGAACCGCGGCATGCTTCACCTCAATGGCAACGTGTCGCTGAAGCCCGGACAAGACAACTGGATAGCCCTTTACGACGGCAACGGTATCGACCTCCTCGACTCCATCACCGTCCCGGCTAACGCCCAAGGAAGCTCCTATGCACGCTTTGTCGATGAAAAAGGCGCTGTTGTGTGGAAAGTAGTCGGTGCTGACAAAATCACGCCCAACACACCCAACAAGATTGGCGGCCACAACTCGAAAGTCTCCGAATGGAAACAGAGCGACCCATACGGCATCGCCATGAGCATCATTGCCATGGCCATCGTGTTTGTCAGCCTCATCCTGCTCTACCTCTTCTTCCACGTTTTCGGATGGATCATCAACCGCATGACGCTGCTCGAGCGCGTGAAGGCAATCCGCATTCTTCAGGACAAAGCTGAGAAGATGGTCGTCATGGCCAAGGACGGCGTCGACACCAAGGGAATCGAGATGGAGAACTATGCCGCTGCCATCGGTCTCGCCCTCCACGAGTATATGGGCGGTCTGCACGACATCGAGAGCGGTATCATCACCATCCAGCATCACCCATCCGATTGGGAGAACAAAGACTACATGCTGCGTCAGGCTCCCGAGCGCCACTAATCCCCTCCTCTATTATTATTTAACTGCACACACTCAACATGAAAGAATATAATTATCAGATCAAAGGTGTCGACTACAAAGTAAAGATCAACGGCGTGGACGACAATATCGCCCAGGTAGAAGTCAACGGCGTGGAATTCGAAGTGGTGATGGAGAAGCCCATCGTACAGCCCAAGCCGGTCGTACGTGCCGTAGCCGCTCCAGTCAAGACAGTCGAGGCGCCCAAGTCTGCCGACGAAACCGTCGACGCAGGCGTTTATGCCGCCAAAGCTCCGCTGCCGGGAACCATCAACGACATCAAGGTCAGCGTGGGACAGGAAATCAAGGACGGAGATACACTTGTCGTGCTTGAAGCCATGAAGATGGAAAACAACATCGACTCTGAGCGTTCAGGCAAGGTGACAGAAATCCGCGTGGCCAAAGGCGACACCGTGATGGAAGGCGCAATTCTTGTCGTCATCGAGTAAGCCATTCCCCGCCTTTCAACTAAACTGAAGTGATTATTTTCTCCTAAAAAACCACATCCATGTTATTAGAAAGTACAGGCATCATGGGCTTCATCTCTGAAAAGTTCTTGGACTTCCTGACCTTCACGGGCTTTGCCAACCTTGAGTGGACAAACCTTGTGATGATTTTTGTGGGAGCCTTTTTCATCTGGCTGGCCATCAAGAAGGACTTCGAACCACTGCTCCTGATCCCTATCGGCCTTGGCATCATCCTCGGCAATATACCCTTCAAGTCTGTCGGTCTCGAAATCGGACTCTATGAAGACAACTCCGTCCTCAACTTCTTCTATCAAGGAGTCAAGCTTGGATGGTATCCCCCCCTCATTTTCCTCGGCATCGGAGCCATGACGGACTTCTCCGCCCTCATCGCCAACCCGAAGCTGATGCTTGTCGGCGCCGCTGCCCAGTTTGGCATTTTCGGCGCCTACATGATTGCCCTTCTCATGGGATTTGAGCCCAACCAGGCAGCAGGTATCGCCATCATCGGCGGCGCAGACGGCCCGACAGCCATCTTCCTCTCCTCCAAACTCTCCCCCAACCTCATGGGCGCCATCGCCGTATGTGCCTATAGCTACATGGCCCTCGTTCCGGTCATCCAGCCCTTCATCATGCGTGCCCTCACCACCCGAAAGGAAAAGCGCATCCAGATGAAGGCCGCGCGCCCCGTCAGCCAGACAGAGCGCATCCTTTTCCCCATCGTCGGACTGCTCATCACTACCTTCCTGGTGCCCTCCGGCCTGCCGCTGCTCGGCATGCTCTTCTTCGGCAATCTGCTCAAGGAAAGCACCAAGACAGCCCGTCTGGCCAAGACCGCAGGCGCTGCCCTCAACGACATTGTCGTCATGCTCCTCGGTCTCACCGTAGGTTGCTCCACGCAGGCCAGCGAGTTCCTCACCATCAACACCGTCAAGATTTTCGCCCTCGGCGCCTTCGCATTCATCATTGCCACAGCCAGCGGCGTCCTTTTCGTGAAGTTCTTCAACCTCTTCTTGCCTGAAGGAAAGAAGATCAATCCGCTGATTGGTAATGCCGGTGTGAGCGCCGTTCCGATGGCCGCCCGCATCTCCCAGCAGGAAGGTCTCAAGGCCGACCGCCACAACTACCTGCTCATGCACGCCATGGGCCCCAACGTGGCCGGTGTGATTGGCTCAGCCGTAGCAGCCGGTGTGCTTCTCGGCTTCCTCTCCTGATAGCAGAGGCTTCAAACAATACCCAGAAGGGAGGCGACAGATACGCAGCATGTGCGGTCTGTCGCCTCCCTTCGTTTTGTGTCATGTCGCAGCGCCATGCCGCCCACCATGTCCTTCTCCATCCGTTGCCCGGGCCCCAAAGACAGCAGGCGCGCACTGCGCTGTGAGCATCGGCCTGCTTCCGCAAATGCAGGCCCACACCGCTTGCCGGCACCACGCAAACGGCGGAATTGCAGAGCCAGTCCATGCCATGACGATATGCAATCGCCCACTCCCTATCAAGCCTGTTCCCGCGACAAAACGAGCGCAGTCAGTTCAAATTCCGAATCAAATCACTTTATCAAAAGAACGCAGTCGTTTTCAAAAAAGAACGCAGTCGTTTTTGATTTCGAACGCAGTCGTTTCCAAAAAAGAACGCAGTCGTTTTCAAGAATGAATGTATACGTTACAAAAAATCGACTGCGCTCGTCGAGAAACGAACGCAGTCGGTCTACTGTGCAGGCGACGGAGGCCGTAGCAACAGACTTGAAGTCAACAAGAACAAGGCTTGATGCCCACAAGAGAATGACTTGAAACTCCCAAAAATGCAGGCAGTTAAGGCAGGATTTGGAGCAAGTCGCACTCGATGATGCGGAGCTCATGGCGCGCTTTGCCGCCGTCTTTGTCGTTGGCGAGGTCCAGTTCATTGGCCACGGGCTCGGCCAGCTCCACCACCTGTCCGAAAGCATCCTCGGAAGTCGAGGTGCCTTTCAGACGGATGGTGACGGCGCCGACAACCCGCTGGACTTGCAGCGGCAGCAACACATAGCCGAGGCTCTGGGGCGTATTTCCCGCCCAGAGAAGGGTGCCATCGTCGGCCACGACCTCGATGGGATAGCTGCGTGAGCGCCATCCGGCGAGCTTGAGCAGCACTTCGTCGATACGTGTCGGCTCGCTGAGCTCATAGCGAATCCATGCCGTGGCGGAGCGTCCGTCGTTCCGCCATTCCGTCGTCTCGTTGTCGTCGTGGCTGAGCCGGGCCTCGGCGGAGTTGCAGCCCGCCGTCACGAGGCGCACGTCGAGGGTGCGCTTCGAGTCGATGTAGGACGGCGTGGAAGGCGTGCTGCCACGCAAGGGATGCGTCTCGGCCGGTTTCCAATGCGTAAGCCCTTCGTTCCAGACCGCACGTCCGGGGCTACCGCTCTCCCACTCCGTCACGACGGGCGCGAAGCCTTCGGCCTGTGCCGTCAGCCGGATGCGGCCGGGCGTAGTGGTGGAGCGGATGAGCGCGCGGTTGACGCCGCACTCGAGTGGTAGCTCCATGGAGCGCACGCAGTTGCGATCGCCTTTTCCGATGCCACCGATCCATTCAGCCGGACCTTCAAGCGTGAAACGCACGGTGCGGTGGTCGAGGGGATGGGTGCGCAGGAGCGAGTCGACGGCAGCGAACTCCACCAACACGACATCGCTGCCGTCGGCCACGAAGCCGTTCGGACTGCATGTCACGCCAACCCGCAGCGACTGAGCTTCGCCCACCGTCTGCAGGCGATATTGGTGAAGTGCGTTCCCGGCTTTGTCGCAAGCCTGGGCTACGAGTTCGCCGGGCTCGAAGCGCACGCTGTCCAGTGTCCACAGATACTGGTATTCGCGGCGGGGAGAAGGCAGTTCACGCCCGTTGAGGAAGAGGCGCACGGTGTCGGTGTTGCAGACGATGCGGAGAGGCTTGACCGTGCCGTCCGGATAGTTCCAGTGGCCCATCACATAAATGTCGGGCGATTCGGGCTCGACCCATCCGTTCCACATCACCTGATGGGTAAAATAACTGTCCTTGGGCAGTCGCATGGCGTCTACCACACCGCTCGTTCGATAGTTGGACTCGCCGCGGCAGTGCGTGTTGGTGTCCGAGAACACGATTTTCACACCTCCGCTGCTCACCCGCTTACCCGTTCCGGGGCGCACCTGCCAATAATCGTACCACCGGCGCACGTGTTCCACAGCAAGCTCGTCCTGATTGTGGTTGTAGGCCGACGCATCCGCATTGCGGTAGAGCGGGCCGTCGCCTTCCTTGTGGTAGGGCCAACTCCACGCGTCGGGATAGCGGCGGAGACCCTCATCGCGGCAGTATTCCATGGCCCAGACGGGCTTGGTGGCCGACGTATTGATGTAGAGCATCTCGCCGCCATACTCTGCCGCGCTCTCGGGCGAGAGCATCTCGCGCGAGCCGATGGCACGCCCGCCGTGCGGGTCGAAGCGATGGCGCAAGGCCAGCATTTCCTGCATGTGCGCCTCGCTGATGCCTTTGTTGCCCGACTCATAGAAGAGAACGGATGGATTGTTGCGATTGTAGACGATGGCGTCGGCCATGAGCTCCACGCGGTGCTCCCACTGACGGCCCTCCACGTCTTTTTCGGCATCGCCCGCAGGAAGCGCCTGAAGCAGGCCGACACGGTCGCAAGAGCGCACATCCTGCTTGCTTGGCATGACGTGCATCCACCGCACGAGGTTGGCTCCGCTGCTCACCATGAGTGAGTTGCTGTAGTCGCTGAGCCATGCGGGGAGGTCGACGCCGAGGCCGGGCCACTCGTTGCTCGTGCGCTGCGCATAGCCATGAACCATCAGCGTGCGGCCGTTAAGGCGGATTTGTCCCTCGCCAAACTCCGTCTGCCGAAATCCTGTGCGCGTGCATACTTCGTCAAGCGTGCGCCCGCGCACGTCCTTCACCCGCGTCACGACATCGTAGAGCGAGCCGTGGCCCCAGCTCCACCAGTCGATGTCCGACATGTCGGAAGCTGCCCGCAGGTCGACCATAGCACCGGCCGGAAGTTCGGCTGACGCACCTCGCGCAAGCAGTTTGCGTGCGCCTGACAGCGTGCGGACTTCCATTTCCAGATAGACACTGACGGGCTTGTCGGACAGGTTGCGCACCTCGCTCTCGGCCACAATGCGTGCTGTCTGTGTCGCTACATCCATTTGCTCGGCGTAGACGTACACCCCCTTGGTCTTGAAACTGCTCCAGAGCGGGAGCGTCTGATGGACATCGCCCAGCACGTGCAGCCACACATGCTTCGTGAGGCCGCCATAGTTGGCGTTGAAATTGTTGTTGTTCCACTGGAAAGTTGCGCCAGTGGCGCGCTCGCGATAGTGCCAGTCGTTGTCAGTGAGCACCTCCAGACGATTCATCCCGCGCTGACGGAGGTATGGCGTGAGGTCAAAGCCGAACGGAGACACGCCATTCTCACTGATGCCCAGCCGTTGCCCATTGAGCCAGACTTCGGCCATCTGGCGCGCGCCCTCAAACTCAATGTACACGCGTTTGCTGCGCGCAGACTTGGGCAGACGGAATTCCTTGACATAGCGGACCGTATCGGTGGGCAAATCGGCGATGGCAACCGCAAAGGCAGAGGCCTCGTTCCAGGCATGAGGCAGCGTAACCGTCCGCTGCTCTCCCGCATACGTGTATTGCCAATCCGCGTCAAAGGAAATGGAATGTTGCGCATGAACTTGCATCGAAGCTGCAGCAAAGGCTGCCAGCAAGAGAAATTTTGAATTCATCATGGTGCCTTAACGAACAATTTTCCTACCATTAACCATATAGACGCCACGCGCCTCCATGTTCTTCACACGCCGGCCCGCTGCATCATAGATGAGCAGGTCCGACTTCTCAGCTTCCACGCCATGAATGCCGACGGGGTCGGCCACAACAGAGATGACGCCTTCGGAAGCCAGGCGTGAGATGTCCCACACATATCCGGCCTTCGGCACAGCAGGTTCGAATGTGGGCGTACCGGACAGCGTGACAGCACCCGTTCCAGTGAAGATCTGGTAATCGCGGCCTTCCTCCCAGTCGCCCGACAGGCGCTCCATCACAAAGACAGGGCTCGTCAGCGACACATTTCCGCTGATGCTGAACTTGTCGATGCTCGATGCCGCGCGGCCACGGATGCGCAGACGACCGCCCGCCACGACCGTGAGATTGCCTTCCAGCGTCAAAGTGCCAGGCAAGATGCCGGCCGCACGGCCCGCACCCAGCGTGGCGCCGGCGTTGACCCGAACAGCTGCGGCTTTGCCTGTGCCGACAGCCATCGCGCCTGCATAGACTGTGACAAGCCCTGTGGTGGTGGCTGCATCGCTGCAGTTGAGCGCAAGAATACCCTCCCGCACATGAACGGGCGCAGCAGACGAACCCGACAGCGTAAGCTGCCCAGTACCGTATTTGTTCAGCGTGGCTGCGGCATTGAACGTGCCGGCAAACTCTGTGTCAGTGCCGAGCGAACCCACGTTCCACACTCCGATGCCGAACGAGGCGTCGGCCGCTGTCGACGACAATGCGCCCAGCGTGTGCGTATAGCTCTGCTCCGTGCCCGACTGGCTTTTGACACCAACCGTATAGACGCCAGCCGCTGGGGTATAGGTTCCCCGAGGCATGTTGAGCGACTGGCTGAGGCGCATCTGTCCGGAGGTGGGATTGAGCACACCGGCAAAGTCCGCGGCCGTCATGGCGAAGTCGCCACGCACATAAGGAAAGGCCAATTTCAAGTTTCCTTCGCCCGCCAACGAACCTGCCAGCACGCAGCGCTGGCCCGGAACAATCGTCAAAGTCTTTCCGGAAAGGATGCTGACGGCATGTCGGAGTCTCGGCACGGCAGAGGTGCTGTTGTTGTTGAAAATGGAAATGGTGGCGTTGCCAGTTACTCGGAGAGGCGATCCGCTCGCACCGAAGCTGGTGTTCCATGCTCCCTGGCCCAGTGTGCCGGACTGGAGGATTGTTCCTCCCATCCAGGTGTTGGCAGCGCCATAGGCCAGTGTCAGTTGGCCTCCACCGGTCTTGGTCAGGCTTCCGCTGCCCGTGACGATGCCCTGCAAGGTGAGAGAGCCGCTGTTGACACGGATGACAGCCGAGTCGGTCAGTGTCACGCCGCGGTCGGTGGCGGAACTGATATTGGCCACGTCGAGTGTGGCGCGCCCTATCTTCAGATTGGTGGCGGCGCTGCCCGCAGCTCCGATGCTGCTGGGCTGTCCGCCCTTGGCGAGCTCCGTGACCACCAGCGTTCCGCCTTCTATCAGTGTCGGCCCCGTATAGTCTGAGTTTTTGGCCGACAGCGTCAAAGTGCCTGCGCCGCGTTTCGTAAGCCCTCCCTCTCCACTGAGACCACCATCGCCTTGGAAGGTGAAATTTGTAGTGGCGTTGTCGACAACCACTCCTGCCGTAGGCATCAGCTCAGGAATCTGAACCAGCGACTGGGCGGCTCCATCCACAAAGACCACGGCATCACCAGCCACAAACTCCGTGGCCTGCGCATCGGCCAACTGGAAGTTGGACGACTGATAGTTCCAGACAGCGCTCTCCATGCCGGTCCACCGCACATTTTCTTTTGCAGATCGCTGCTCGTGAATGATGAGTGTCAGCACTTTGTCAACGTCCTTCACCTCATACGACAGACCACTGAGGCCCATCACACCGATGCGGGCCAGCGAGCCGACGAAATTTCTGGTGTAGCTGATGAGCGGATAAGCGCCAGGCTGCAAGGACCCATGCTTCGGCATGACATGTAACACGAGGCTATCTGAAATCTGCAGATCGCCCTCCACGCGCAACATGTCGGCCTGTGGAACAGATGTCTCGTCGATGTCTGCCTGAAGATAGAGCAGCTTGTCCACCTTCAGTCCCGCCTGAAGCGTCATGGTGCCGATTTCGTTTTTCGTTCCTCCTGGCATGAGTCGGCCACCTTCGCTGTGCAGCGCGCCCTCCAGCGAGAGAGGCGACTGCAGGACTGCATTGCCAGCGAGCGTGCCGCGGGCACGCAGCGAAACTGGTCCCTGAATGCTGCCGTTGACGCATAGCGTGCCCTCGCTAATATAAGTGGTACCGCCGGTGGCAATCGAAGCATTGAGCGTGACGCACCCTTGCTGCGACTTCCAGATGTCGGCGTTGCCGCCAATCGCCCCTGTTCCCTCCACGACGAAATCGTGTCCGGACGGCGGCATGAAAAAGACAGTATCGGGTTGGACGACAGCTGAGAGTGCAATGGGGGCACTGTTGTCGCCCGTGAGGTCAAACAGGATGGTGCGCCCGTCGGACAGCGATGGCGTCCACGCGCCGGACTGAAAGACAACGGAAGCCCGCATGAGCGGCGGCAGCGGTGGGGCCGGCATGTCGTAGCCGAGATAAAAACTGGTGTTGGGACTCTGATAATAGCCGCGCGTAGTGATATCGCCCGCGTAGTGCGGATCTTCCAGCAGCGTGTACATGCTGATGGAGGTAGGCGTCGACGTCGAGTAGACGACGAAACCCTGACTGTAGTCGTCGTTCTGCTTGGCCAGGATGACTTCCTCGCGCCAGTCTCCCAGCACGTCGCCAAAGAAGAGCGGGCGATTCGCAGAAGAAGTGAAGACTTGCCAGCCGCTTTCACGGGACATCTGTATCAGGCGCGTACCGTCGTACTTCGTAATCATGACGTTGGTGCCCCAGCCGCTGCCACCGGGCGACGAAAGCACCTCGCGGGCCAGGTCCGCGTCCCACCAGATGCCCTCGTAGGGGAACGGCGTGCCGCCCTCCGAGATGACATTGCCCTTGCAGTCGTAGAGGTTCGCCATCGTAGAATAAATCTCATAGCCCTTTCTGCTGGCATCCACGTCCATGCACTCGCCGCGCCCGACGTCGCCCGTAGCCGACAAATACCACTCCTTGATGTGCTCACCCGTCTTGGCATCGTAGAGCAGCTGTCCCAGCAAGGCATATTGCTGGATGGCGTACACCTCCATGCCGGGACGGTCAGGATCGATGTCCGAGATGCGGAAGCGGTCGCCATGGGCCACGCGTGCATCCATCCAGCGGTTCTGCAGAGGATTCACCCAATAGCCACCCTGCACCATCTCGTCGCAGCCATCGCCATCCATGTCCGCAATACGAATCTGGTGGAAACTCGATCCCTTTCCAACAGTCGTGCGGGCATGGTGCCAGCGGGCAGCGCTGCCACTGCTGAAATCATACGAGAAGACGAAGACGTAGGTGTGATGATTGCCATTGTTCGTGCGCGTCTGACATTCCTGCACCACGCTCGGATGCACGCCGTCGAGATAGGCCAGACCGAAGTGGCCCTCCATCGTGGCATAGCCGAAGTCCATATAGTCGGCGCGGTTAGTGCGCTTCCAGGCATCCGCCCCGTCCGTGGCCTCGGCATAGTTCAGCTCCGCCCACGCTTTCTCCGCACCCGTCCGGCCGTCGATCACGGAACAATAATAAGGTGCATTGCGCACGCCCTGCGATGCATAGACGACGATGCCGTCTCCGTCCACATCGGCCACACTGCTGCCGCACGCATACTTGCCCCAGGTGCCGGCAGCGGCATCCCAGAAGCGCGTGCCGTCGCTGCTGCGGATTACTACCTCCGCGCAGCCGTCGAGGTCGACGTCTCCCACCGTCACCATGTCGTTCTGACCGCCACAGATATTCACATTCGGCCCCATGTCGACGGTCCAAAGACAGCGTCCCGTGCGGTCATAAGCCTGCAATTTGTGGCTTCGCACCGTGAAGTCCTCGGTCGAGAGACGGTCGACCACGAACTCCATCTCGCCGTCGCCGTCGAGATCCGCCGGCCAGAGAAACTTGGCACGGTAGTCGTTGGGCTGCAGCACTGCCGTCTCGAAATTGATGTCGAGCACCACATTGTTCCAAGCATTCGAACGGACGGAGAACGGCGTGCTCACTTCCGACTCGCCCCGCGCCGACACCAGCGTGACGGCCACTTCCGAGCCCGCAGGCACTTGCGACGAGCTGACGCTGTAGCAGGTTCGCGCCACAGGCGCACTGTTCAGCCGCGTCCATGCGCCCCCACTTGGGCGAACGTATACATGATAAGTAGCATTCTCGGGCTCTTGCGCCAAGCGCCGCCACGAGACCAAAGAGGTAGAGCCTGCCGTTGACACCACCACGCCGCGCCCGAGACGCTGCGTCATACGCTGCGCCTGAATGCCGCACAGGAACATGACGGACAGCAGCAGGAAAGAAAAAAGTCGTTTCATGTAGATTTAAGAAGAGTAAGGTAGTACGAAAGAATTCTGTTTATAGCATGGCCAGCAAATTTACACAAAATCAGGCAGACAGCCAAGCGCTTACCCCTTAGAAAAACAGATTCAACTAAAATATAAAACCGGAACTCTGAAAAAGCAAAATCGGAACTCCGGAAAAACATTTTCGGAACTCCGAAAAATGGAGCCCTTTGAAGAGGGAACAAAACCTGCAGCCGCCATGCCCCCTCTGACGACAGGAAGGAGCAAGCGTAATGATGCCTTCAGCCCGTGCAGAAAAGGCATAGAAAACACTGAAACAGAGCCTCTTTCAAATCATCAGCATGGCGATGCCACTCGCGGCGGCAGCAACGGAATGCGTCCGCAGTGAGCCGTTGCCGGCTCGTCCCTGCAAGCGCGCCACAAAACAGCCGGCGAACGGCAGCACACAACATGCAGCCATCCGCCGGTCTTACTGAATAAAAGAAGTCAGCCGCAGCCATCATAACTCGAACTTCAAGACCAGTCCGCCCTGCGCAGGCAGCGTCAGCTGAATCGGCACGTCGGGCTCCAGACGCACATCGAGCGCAGCTCCGGTGAGCAAATCCGTTGCCTTCCGGTCCGCCGGGTGCACCGGCAGCGAGAGGCAGTCGAAAGCGTGGCGGGGAATGCAGACGCCGGAATGCGCGCCTTGGCTGTCGAAGTTGGCTACGACGAGAATCAGTTCCCGATCTTTCTTCCGCAGAAAAGCAAACTGGCGATGCGTGTTCATCAACGGACTGCCGACGTTCGCGTACATAACGTCGAAGAACTGGCCCTCGCGGATGGCAGCCTCTTCATGGCAGAGGGTGAGCACACGCTGGTAGAACTGGCGCAGATCGCGCTCGGCAGGCGTCAGCAACGCCTCGTCGAACTGGCCGCCGTGCCGCCAGCGACTGATGGTGTCGAGCGTCCAATAGTCGAAGATGGTGGTGCGTCCATCGCAGCCGCTGAATCCCTCAGCCTCCATGCCGCGCTCGCCCAGTTCCTGACCAAAATACAGCATGACGGGATTGGATCGCATCAGCGCGCTGACCAGAAACGCCGGACGGCCCTTGTCGGGATGGCCGGCAAAGAAATCGGACGCGATGCGTTGCTCGTCGTGGTTCTCCAGGAAGTTGAGCATGTGGTCCGAAATGTCGTCCACAGCCTGCCAGGCATGCGTGATGTCCGAGGCGGCGGCGCCTCCCATGACACCGCGCAACGTGTCGTAGAGCCCGACTTTGTCGTAAAGATAGTCGAAGCAGCCGTCGTAGATATAATGACGGTATTCGTTCGGATTGTAGACTTCCGCTATGAACAGGAGGTCGGGATAGGCCGCCTTCACCTGCGGAATGGCCCACCCCCAGAATTCGCACGGGACCATCTCCGCCATGTCGCAGCGGAAAGCATCGACTCCTTTTGCAGCCCAGAAGCTCAGGATGTGCAGCATCTTCTTCCAGGTGGAGGGAATGGGCGAGAAATGACGCGAACCGTCGGAGGGGTTGATGCCGTAGTTGAGTTTCACGGTTTCGTACCAGTCCGTAAGCGAAGGCGACTGAGAGAAGCAGTCGTTGCCCGTGGCGCGCGCCGGAATCTCCACATAGGAGTTTCCGTCCGCGTCGGTCAACGGAAACGACGGCGCAAACTGCTGGCCTGGGACGTAGTAGAAATTGTTGTCCGACGCGAAGAACTGGCTTTTGTCGTCGTCAGCCCCGAGGTCTCGCACGCCTTCCGGACAGACGTCGGAATGGTACTGGCGGGCCACGTGATTGGGCACGAAATCGATGATGACCTTCAGTCCGGTCTGATGGGTGCGGCGCACCAGGTTCTCGAACTCATCCATACGCCGGCTCACGTCCACGGCGAGGTCGGGATCGATGTCGTAATAATCCTTGATGGCATAGGGACTTCCAGCCTGTCCTTTCACTACGGCCGGATGGTCCGGCCGAATGCCGAAAGCAGAATAGTCGGTGCAGGTGGCATGCTCGATGACACCCGTATACCAGATGTGGGTCGCTCCTAACTGACGGATGGAAGCGAGCGCCCGCTGCGAGAAGTCGGCCATGCGGCCGCAGCCGTTCTGCACTTTCGTTCCGAAGCGGATGTTTGCCCTCCCTTTTGCGCCAAACAGGCGGGTGAAGACTTGATAAATAACGATTTTCTGGTGGTCGCTCATGAATGTAGACAATATAAAAAGACAAGAGATAAGAGACTGCGCGCGTTTCTTGAAAACGCCCTTGGCCCCTTATCTCTCGCTGATTTCAAATCGTTGGGATTAGCCCTCGATGCCATGTGCAACGACAGCGTCGTTACCCTTCGCAATCTTGGCAACCAGTCCTTGCAGCACCTTGCCCGGACCGCACTCGGTGAAGTCCGTTGCGCCGTCTGCAATCATGTTCTGAACTTCCAGCGTCCAACGGACAGGGGCCGTGAGCTGCGCAATCAGGTTCTGCTTGATGTCCTCAGGCTCCGTGTGCGCCTTGCCGTCCACATTCTGGTAGACCGGGCACTTCGGTGCATGGAATTCCGTAGCCTCGATGGCTGCCTGCAGCTCGTCCTTGGCAGGCTGCATGAGCGGCGAGTGGAAAGCACCGCCGACATTCAGAGGCAACGCACGCTTGGCGCCAGCAGCCTTCAGTTTCTCGCAGGCAGCGTTGACAGCATCAATATTGCCGGAGATAACGACCTGGCCAGGGCAGTTGTAGTTGGCTGGAACGACGACATTGCCCGGTGCGGACACCTCTCCGCAGATCTGCTCGATGGTCTCGTCGGCCAAACCGATGATGGCAGCCATCGTCGAAGGTGCGGCCTCGCAGGCTTTCTGCATCGCCATGGCACGCTGGCTCACGAGCTTCAGTCCATCCTCGAAGCTGAGCGCTCCGGCTGCAACCAGCGCAGAAAACTCACCCAAAGAGTGGCCGGCCGTCATTTCAGGCTGGAATGCGTCACCCATGCAGTACGCCGATATTACGCTGTGAAGGAAGACCGCAGGCTGTGTCACCTTCGTCTGACGAAGTTCCTCGTCCGTACCTTCAAACATGATCTTAGTGATTTCAAAGCCAAGAATCTCGTCGGCCTTGTCAAACAACTCCTTGGCCAGCGGATTGCTCTCGTAGAGATCCTTGCCCATGCCAGAGAATTGAGCCCCTTGTCCAGGGAACACAAATGCTTTCATAATGATGTTATGTTATTACAAAAATGAATGTCTCGTGTACAATACTTGAGAATGACACATACAGGACTTGAGAATGACGCATACAGGAAATGTATATGTCGTGCTCAAGAAATGAGTGGCGCACGTTAGAAAAATGCACGTGTCAGCATGCAAGGACATCATCTCATACGCCTGACGCCACATCACGCAAGACTTCTGAATGCGCGCCGCAGGCAACAAGCATGCGCACCAGATGTCGTTCGACTGCAGGCGCGCCACTGCGAGATGAAGAAAACGCGTAGGAACGCTACACCAGCGGCACAACCGAGGCACACGACAACCATGCCCTCCCGTCAGCAATCCTTCCGTGCATACGCACAACTGGACTGACAGTCAAGCCGACAGACTTGCAAGCGAGCATGCAAAGATAGAGAGAATATTGAAGATACACAAGGATTTCGGCGTTTTATCTTCTCGTCACCACTGCGCCCCACCGGCCACAGACGTGCGGAAACAGCACAAAATGCCGCCATCCGCACTGCATTTATACTTGCGAAATCAACAAGCAAAAAGGCAAATGCGTGTTAACAACGAGAGAGCTTCTGTTAAACAAAATCAATGCTTGAGAAAACGGGCGGCAAAAGTTTTGACGTGAAAAAACTTTGCACTTATTTTGCCGACACGAAAGTTAAATAGGCTGAGATTTTAACGTCCCTGTCCCCAACTGCTTGAGAAAACATGCAACACATACAATAAAACAACAAAAACATGAGACAGACCACTAAACGACTCTATGGACTCCTGGGTGCCATGGCGCTCATCGGAGGACTGACAGGTGCTGGCGCCTATGCGCTGATTGCCCATTCAAATAACGCTGCTGCCGCTGAGCTTTCTGCGGCCAGCGGCGATGGCATCAACCACGAGAACGGCTTTCTGATGCCAGCGGCAAATGTTTCTACACCCACACAGCCCGTCGACCTGACTGAAGCGGCAGAGAAAGCCTGCGAGGCCGTCGTCTACATCAAAGTGGAGATGGGCGGAAAAACGGAGACCATCGAATATTCCGACCCCTTCGAGGAGTTCTTCGGCGACTTCTTTGGCCGCGGCCAGGGCGGCACACAGCGCCGACAGGTGCAGACACCCAAGCAGAGAGCCACGGGCTCGGGCGTCATCATATCGAATGACGGCTACATCGTGACCAACAACCATGTGGTGAAAGATGCCAACGAAATCACCATCACACTGAACGACAACCGCGAATTCACGGCCCGCGTCATCGGTCTCGACGCCACCACCGACCTGGCGCTGCTGAAAATCGACGCCGACAATCTGCCGGCCATCACCATTGGCGACAGCGAAACGCTGAAGGTGGGAGAATGGGTGCTGGCTGTCGGCAATCCCTTCAACCTCACCAGCACTGTCACAGCCGGCATCGTCAGTGCCAAGGGACGCGGCATGGGAGCGACGAAGAACGGCATCGAATCCTTCATCCAGACTGATGCAGCCATCTACCAGGGCAATTCCGGTGGTGCGCTGGTGAACGCAAGAGGCGAGCTCGTCGGCATCAATGCCATGCTCTACAGCCAGACTGGATCGTTCACCGGCTATGGATTTGCCATCCCCGTCACCATCATGAAGAAAGTCGTCAGCGACCTCAAGACCTACGGCACCGTACAGCGCGCCATGTTTGGCGTCAGCGGCATGGACCTGCACAACTACATCGAGATGAAGCGCCAGCAAGACAGCAAGTTCGACACAGACTTCGGCACGGTAGACGGCGTATACATCGATGAGGTGGTAGCCGACGGCGCAGCAGAATCTGCCGGCCTGAAGAAAGGCGACGTCATCGTCAGCGTAGATGGCAAGAAAATCACCAAGATGTCCGAGCTGCAGGAGGCTTCGGCCAAGTACAGTCCTGGCGACAAGGCCGTTGTGGGCTACATCCGCGACAAGAAGGAGCACACGGCCAACATCACGTTCCGCAACACCAAGGGCACGACCAGCGTGGTCAAGGCACAGACGTTCGACATTCTCGGCGCGGAATTCAAGGAACTCACCGACTCGCAGAAGAAGACGCTCAACCTAAGCTACGGCGTTCAGGTGAGCAAACTTCAGAACGGCCGCTTGAAGGAGGCCGGAGTGCCGCAGGATTTCATCATTCTGAAAGTGAACAACCAGAACATCAAGAGTGTTTCCGACCTCGAAGGCGTATTCAAATCCGCCCAAGGCTCCGCCGAGCAGACGCTCTGGATCTGGGGCAAGACGCCCGCCGGCAACACGCGCAGCTACGCCATCTATCTGGGTGACGAGTGACCCACGCTTCAGCCGGCAGGCCACACCCTGAGCCCGACACGGCGACAGCTCCAACGACAGACGTCTCTTTCCCGCACCACTGAACGGAAAGCGACGCCCACAGCAGAAGGTAATGCAAGCCCCGAGGCATGTCTCGCGGCTTCCATTACCTTCTTTCGTTTCCACCAATCCTGTTTTTTCTCAAGGACTTCGTGCGTATGCAAAAAAAAAAACCTACCTTTGCAACTATCAACAAACCCATAATCATTTCATCCACATGAAATCCATCAAGCACCTGGCCCACGCTGCTGCCATAGCAGCCCTTGCGCTTCTGACGGCCTGCTCCTCCTACAAGAACGTGCCGTACATGATGAACAGCCGTGAAGTGTCGCTCGACAACACCACCCTTTACGACGCCAAAATCATGCCGAAAGATATCCTCACCATCACCGTGAACTGTCCGGAGGATCCCATGGCGGCAGCCGACTTCAACCTCGTCACGCAGACGACCGACATCCGGCAGGGAAGCAATGGTAACCTCTCCACCGCCGCCACGCTCCAGTCTTACCTGGTGTCGAACGAAGGAGATATCAACTTCCCGATGCTCGGCAAGCTCAAGGTGGCCGGCATGACGAAGACCCAGCTGGAAGACGACATCGCCAACCGCATCTACGGGACTTATCTCAAGACGCGTCCCATCGTGCTGGTCAACATGGCCAACTACAAAGTCAGCGTGCTGGGAGAAGTGGCACGCCCCGGAACCTACAACGCTTCCAATGGCCGCATCAACCTGCTGGAAGCCCTGTCGCTTGCCGGCGACCTCACCATTTGGGGTCTGCGCGACAACGTCAAGATTATCCGCGAGTATTCGGACGGCAAGAAGCAGATCGTGGAGCTGAACCTCAACGACGCCAACATCATCAATTCGCCGTTCTATCAGTTGCAGCAGAACGACATCGTCTACGTGACGCCCAACAAGACCAAGGCCAAGAACTCCGATGTCGGCCAGTCGACATCCCTCTGGTTCTCAGCCACCTCCATCGTCGTATCCCTCGCCAGCTTGCTCTACAACATCCTGAAGTAGCAGCACGAAGGCTACGCCCACCACACAAGCAGGCCGCGCGCCTGCCCCATTGGCCTGATGCCGTCCGCACTCCCTGCGCGGACGGCTTCGTGCGTCATAGCCCTGCCCCATCCCTTCCGCACGCCACTGCGACGCATGACTGCAGACATTTCCCAGAGAGAACGAACGCAGTCGAAACGAAAAACGAACGCAGTCGAAAATGAAAACGAACGCAGTCGTTCTTCCATCCCCTCCGGCGGGCGCTCCGCCAATGCTGGGACGCCGGACTTTCCTCGCGCCTTCGCCCCACCGGACCGAAGAAAAACGAAAGCAGAGATAACGCATCAAATATTTGCTATTTCAAAGGAGTTTCGCTAACTTTGCAAGCGTTTTAAAACCCAATTTTCACTTTCCTTGCATAGCAAGACTGCACCCGCTCCGAGCCCCCCAGCAGTCATCATCTCGGCAATGCCTCCACACGCCATGTTGCCGACGCCTCTGTCGGCCCTATCCTGCGCATTGCCATGCAGCAGCATCCGCTACGACCGTGTCCGGGCTTGTTATGCCGGATTTATCTATTTACAATTAACGTGTAGCATACACGAAGAAAATCTCTTATGAATCTCTACGTAAGATATTTTGACCATGAGTCTTTAGTGTACAACATCGACGATGTTGCCACTTTCTTATCCACCATCCACGACATCAAGGTTAACAATGACATGCTTAGCCGCGTGGCCGAATTCTGGCAGTCAGACAATGTCTATCCGTTCCGTCTGAAGGTCAGCTACAGCAACTACATCCTTTTCCTCAAGACCGACGCCAAGGACATGGCAGAATTCAAGTATCTTGAGAAACTCAACCGAGAGCGCCGGAACGAAGGACGCATGACTCTCGCCGACCGCAAGCGCAGCCAACTGGAATCGCTCAAGCAGGCAAATCCCGGATGGTATGAAGCCAAGATCACGTTCAAGCGCGTCGTGATGAATCCCGAGACCGGCAAATGCCAATACGTCGACACGAACTTCCGCGCGCGCCTCAAGGCCGAAAGCGCCATGCACTGCTATGAGCGCATCGTGGACCACCTGCAGAACCGTCAGGACATCGACCCGCGCAGCCAGTTCCCGTCGGCCAAGAGCAGCAGCTTCATCTACACCTATCTCGGCACCGGAACGACTCCCGCCGCTCCGGCCGCAGAAGAAAACCCTGTGGCCGCACAAGCAACGACAGAGGCTGCAGACGTGGCTGAGGAAGCTTTCGCACGCTGAAACGTAACCCTTTCATTACGCAATTCTCATTCAGACAACTCACAGACATACATGAATATTCTCGAACTTTCCGAACAAGAAATCGTTCGCCGCAACAATCTGGAAGCCATCAAGGAACTGGGCATTGACCCCTATCCGGCTGCCGAATACCCGACCAATGCTTTCTCGACCGACATCATCGACAGCTTCACCGACGACGCTCCGCAGCGCGAGGTGTGCATTGCCGGCCGCATGATGAGCCGCCGCGTCATGGGCAAAGCCTCATTCGCCGAGCTGCAGGACTCGAAAGGACGCATCCAGGTCTACATCACACGCGACGACATCTGTCCGGAAGACAACAAGGAACTCTACAACAGCGTGTTCAAGAAGCTGCTCGACCTCGGCGACTTCATCGGTGTCACCGGATTCGTCTTCCGCACGCAGACGGGCGAGATTTCCGTTCACGCCAAGTCGCTCACGCTGCTCTCCAAGAGTCTGAAGCCCCTGCCCATCGTGAAGGAGAAGGACGGACAAGTCTACGACTCCTTCGACGACCCGGAGCTGCGCTACCGCCAGCGCTACGTCGACCTCGTCGTGAACAAGGGCGTGAAGGACACCTTCCTCAAGCGCGCCACCGTGCTCCGCACCATGCGCGAGTTCTTCGACGCAGCAGGCTACACCGAAGTCGAGACACCCACGCTCCAGACCATTGCCGGAGGTGCCACGGCGCGGCCTTTCATCACCCACTTCAATGCGCTCAACGTCGACATGTACATGCGCATCGCCACGGAACTCTACCTCAAGCGCCTCATCGTGGGCGGATTTGAGGGCGTGTACGAGATCGGCAAGAACTTCCGCAACGAAGGCATGGACCGCACCCACAATCCGGAATTCACCTGCATGGAACTTTACGTGCAGTACAAGGACTACAACTGGATGATGGCGTTCACAGAACAATTGCTCGAGAAAATCTGCATTGCCGTGAACGGTTCGACCGACAGCGTCGTCGACGGCCAGACCATCTCGTTCAAGGCTCCCTTCCGTCGCCTGCCCATCCTCGACGCCATCCGCGAGAAGACGGGCTATGACCTCCACGGCAAAACGGAGGAGGAAATCCGCAGCATCTGCAAGGCGCTGAACATGGAAATCGACGACACCATGGGCAAAGGAAAACTCATCGACGAGATCTTCGGCGAATTCTGCGAGGGCTCCTTCATCCAGCCCACGTTCATCACCGACTATCCCGTCGAGATGTCGCCACTGACGAAGATGCACCGCTCCAAGCCGGGTCTGACGGAACGCTTCGAGCTGATGGTGAACGGCAAGGAGCTGGCCAATGCCTACTCTGAGCTGAACGACCCGATCGACCAGGAGGAACGCTTCGTGGAGCAGATGAAACTGGCCGACAAGGGTGATGACGAGGCCATGGTGATCGACCAGGACTTCCTGCGCGCGCTGCAATACGGCATGCCTCCCACCTCCGGCATCGGCATCGGCATCGACCGCCTTGTGATGCTCATGACGGGACAGACGACCATCCAGGAAGTGCTCTTCTTCCCTCAGATGAAGCCCGAGAAGAAGATGCCGAAAGATGCTGTCGAGAAATTCACGGCCATCGGCCTCAGTGCCGACATCGTGCCCGTGCTGCACAAAGCTGGCTACAACCTCGTGAGCGACCTCGTCGGGGGGAATGCGCAGAAGATTCAACAGCAACTGGGCGAAATCATCAAGAAATACAAGCTTGACATCGAGAAGCCATCCGTCGATGAACTCAGCGAGATCATCGGAAAAATCAACTGAGGCGCCAACATCAGACTGAGTAGATTATGCAATTCAAGAACCACGGAAAAGTCGCGATACTGGGCGGTGGCAGTTGGGCAACTGCCATTGCCAAGATTGTGCTTTACCATGAGGACAGCATCAACTGGTATATCCGCCGCGACGACAGAATCAAGGAGTTCTTGCGACTTGGGCACAACCCGGCCTACCTGACGAGCTGCCAGTTCGACACGTCGCATATTGAGTTCTCCTCCGACATCAACGAAGTGGTGAAGAAATCCGACATCCTCATTTTTGTCACGCCTTCACCCTACATCAAGAGCCACCTGAGGAAACTCCGCACAAACCTGCGCGACAAACTCGTCGTGACTGCCGTGAAAGGCATTGTTCCCGACGAGAACGTCACGGTCTCGACCTATTTCCAGCAGGCGTTCAACATTCCGGAGGAGCAGATTGCCTGCATCGGAGGCCCGTCGCATGCAGAAGAGGTGGCCCTCGACCGCCTGTGCTACCTCACCGTGGGCTGTCCGTCGCTCGAGAATGCACAGATTGTGGCTGACATCCTCGCCTGCAAGTGTGTGAAGGCTAGCGTCAGCACCGACATCGAAGGCATCGAATACAGTTCGGTGCTCAAGAATGTCTACGCCATCGCGGCTGGCGTATGCCACGGACTGAAGATGGGAGACAACTTCCAAGCCGTCCTCGTGGCCAACGCCATACAGGAGATGGACCGCATGCTCAAGACCATCAAGCCGTCGGACCGCACGATTTCCGATTCTGTCTATCTGGGCGACCTGCTCGTGACCATGTACTCGAACTTCTCGCGCAACCGCGTGTTCGGTACGATGATCGGACAGGGATACTCCGTCAAGACCGCCCAGCTTGAGATGGAGATGATTGCCGAGGGATACTACGGCACGAAATGCATGAAAGAAATCAACCGGCATTACCACGTCAATACGCCCATCCTCGATGCTGTCTACAACATCCTCTATGAGCGAATCTCTCCCACCGTCGAAATCAAGATTCTCGCCGATACATTCCGCTAAACAGCAACAACACATCCAAACATCATCGTCATATCAATACAACGTCTATGAAACTCAACATTCAGGCAGCCCTGCAGTTTTTGGCTGAGGACGCCATCGAAAAAATGCAGCCGGCCGTTGCCAATGCCATGCAGCAACTGGAGGAAGCAACTTGCCCAGGCAATGACTTTCTGGGCTGGC
Source organism: Prevotellaceae bacterium UBA1391 (assembly GCA_002305265.1). Lineage (GTDB taxonomy): Bacteria > Bacteroidota > Bacteroidia > Bacteroidales > Bacteroidaceae > UBA3839. Next base: position 39,953 of record DBQP01000005.1, read on the forward strand.
TCCACCTTCCCAGCAGCACGCCCGACTCACTCGTTCAGGATATCAAGGCCACTGCTGCCGTACTTCGCGAGCAGTGCGACGCCATCGTCGTAGCAGGAATCGGAGGCAGCTACCTCGGTGCACGCGCCGTCATCGAAGCCCTCGACGACAACTTCTCGTGGCTTAAGGAAAGCAAGAATCCCCGCATCCTCTTTGCCGGCAACAATATCAGCGAGGACTATCTCAGCGAACTCATCGACTACTTGAGCGGCCGCCGCTTCGGTGTCATCAATATCTCGAAGTCGGGAACAACGACAGAGACAGCCATCACTTTCCGCCTGCTCAAGCGCCTCTGCGAGGAACAGCGCGGCAAGGACGTGGCAAAAGATGTCATCGTCGCCATTACCGACGCGCAGAAAGGTGCAGCCCGCACCACTGCGGACAAGGAAGGATACAAGACTTTCGTCATTCCAGACAACGTCGGCGGACGCTTCTCTGTTCTCACCCCAGTGGGCCTGCTGCCGATAGCCTGCGCAGGTTTCGACATCGAAGCTTTGCTTCAGGGAGCACGCGAGATGGAGGAGGCAACAGCATCCGATGTTCCTTACAACGAGAACCCCGCAGCCCTCTACGCAGCCACCCGCAATGCACTCTATGCATCTGGCAAAAAGATTGAACTGCTGGCCAACTATCAGCCCAAACTTCACTTCATGAATGAGTGGTGGAAGCAACTCTACGGAGAAAGCGAAGGCAAGGACCTCAAGGGCATATTCCCAGCATCCGTAGACCTCACGACCGACCTTCACTCGATGGGACAGTGGATTCAGGAAGGCGAACGCACTATCTTCGAGACAGTCATCTCCGTTGAGAATCCAGCAAGAAAACTGACCGTTCCTGCGGATGATGAAAATCTGGACGGCCTCAACTTCCTTGCAGGAAAGCGCATCGACGAGGTCAACAAGATGGCTGAGCTTGGAACACGACTGGCTCACGTAGACGGTGGCGTGCCCAACCTCCTTGTCTCCATTGAGAAACTCGACGAATACAACTTGGGCCAACTCATCTATTTCTTTGAGAAGGCATGTGGCATCAGCGGTCTACTTCTCGCCGTCAATCCGTTCAACCAACCTGGCGTTGAAGCCTACAAGCGCAATATGTTTGCGCTGCTGGGTAAGCCAGGCTACGAAGCGGAAAGTGAAGCGATCAAAGAGCGAATCAAGTGAAATGCCGCATGTGAGAGTTCCGTTCATCAAATCCAAAGATCGTGAAACACAGCCTCACAATACTTCTTTTGTTGCTCGCATCAATCTCGATGCGAGCAACACCTGTTTTTGTCTGCACCGCTGCGGCTAAAACAAACGTTGACTCTCATCTCGATGATACCCCCTGTCGAAACATTTACGAGCATAATAATAACAGCTATAAGCACAATCAATACAGTTTGAGAGGCGCATCCAGACTTAATACGACGCAAGCTCAACGTACCCTTGGTGCCTCTTCTAATATTTTCCTCGCCAATACAAAAGCCTCTTTCTTGGCCCATATGAAAGTCTCAGGCATGGCTCCGGACATTCGTTCGGACGCATCGCGAATGCAGAAAAGAGACGCCACCACAGATTTGCACGAGCTCGCAACAGATTTGCATGAGCACATGGGTGATACTGTATGCGCAGATTCGATCACAACTGACAGCATCGCCAAATTTCGACGTCCGCGTGTAGGCCTTGTTCTCGGTGGCGGCGGCGCAAAAGGAGCAGCCCACATTGGCGCGCTTAAGGTGATTGAAGAAGCCGGCATCCCCATCGATCTCATCGTCGGCACAAGCATGGGTTCCATTGTCGGTGGCTTCTATTCTGCCGGCTACACAACCCATTACCTCGACAGCATCTTTCGTGTACAGAACTGGATGCCCCTCTTGACGGATGGAAGTCTCTACCGCTACAAGTCGTACTTGAACAAAGAGCGGTCGGGAAGCTATATTCTATCACTACCGCTCGACTCACTGAGTAAAGTCAAACGCGTATCACGCGCCGGCATCATTGAAGGAAAAAATATTCTTAGCCTCTTCGATCGACATCTGCAGGCGTATCCGGATTCCATGCCCAGCTTCTCCGCATTGCCGACAAACTTCGCTTGCGTCGCGGCGGATATCGTCAACGGACGCGAAGTCGTGCTGGACCACGGCAACCTCAGCCGCAGCATCCGGTCCAGCATGTCCATTCCCGGCGTGTTCGAACCCGTGCGGATAGACACGCTTGTCCTCGTCGACGGCGGTCTGCTCAATAACTTTCCCGTGGATGTGGCGCGCAGGATGGGAGCAGACATCGTCATCGGCATCAACCTTGGCGACGGCTTGAAAGCCCATTCCGACATCACCTCGACATCCGGCATGCTGGACCAGCTCATCTCGATGAGCGCGCAGGCCAAACTCGACCGCAACATTCCGGATACCGACATCTACGTACGTGTCAACACACAAGGCTACAGCGCCGGTAGTTTCAGCACCGCAGCCATCGATACGCTGCTGCGGCGAGGCGAGGAGTCCACGCGTCAGCAACAACAGGAAGCGCTCGACTCTCTCGGCCGCTGGCTCGGCGGCAACAAGGAGTTCTTGGCCCGCCAGCAGCACCTCACCGACTCGCTCGTACAAGTGATGCCGCCCGACCCCATGACCACATTTCAGGACCTCGGCTTTCCAAACGACGAACTGGGATTTTCCGCCAACTTCAACCTCGAAGAGTTGGCAAGCCTCTTTCTCCAGGCTTACCACATCGTTCCCATCTGGCACATCCCCACACAATTCGGCGTCAGCCTCCGACTTGGCAAGCGCACTCACGTAAAAGCAGACATGCTGGCCCGCCTTCTGCCCGTCTTATATGCCAACATCAGCTACAAGGGCAGCCACAACAACATCATGTTCAAGCACAACGCCGATGATGCGCTCCAGCTCAAATACAACGAACACGACGTCCATCTTGGCTTCATCCACCCGTGGAAGAAAGGAGAAATCAGCTATGGCATCCGACAATCCTTCTACCAAAACGAGTCAGCGCTCATCAATGAGAACAGCCCGGCCAACGACTTCGCCAATCGCCTTCGGCAAGACGAACAAACAACGGACCTCTATCTGCAAACCGGCATCAACACAACGGACGACAAGCACTTTCCGACACGTGGCATCAAACTCATCACCGAGGGAAATCTTTTTCTCGGCAGCAACATAGCCTGCAACGGGCGCGACCAAGTCTGGGCAATCCAGTCCTCCGCCACCGTCTACATTCCCCTCAACCGCCATTGGGTGCTGGCTCCGTCCTACCATGTGCGCGACTTATCCAACAACAGTCAAGTGCTCGGCATCTTCAACACCTTCGGCGGAATTTGGGAGTCCAACTACACCAGCCATCAGATACCGCTGATTGGAATGGGCGACCTCGAATGGGCCAAGCGCAGCATCTTGACAGGCGGCCTCAGCGCACGCTACTCTCCACGTGCCGACCACTACGCGGCGCTTCACCTCAACATCGCGGGCGAAGGCGACGGCCTCAAGCAGGCATTCTCCGACCGGCCCATCATCTCTACCGCGCTCTCCTACTCCTACAACAGCTTCATCGGGCCACTCTCGGCCTTCCTTACTTACTCCAACCGCGCCAACTGGAACATCTACATCTCCATTGGCCACAACTTCTAACATCTCGCGCGCATGTTCCAAACCCAAATTCTCCAATATCTCCGCCAGCACGGCTTCCAGCGAATGGATACGCGCACCGTCATGTTCGACATGGATGGCGTACTCTTCGATTCCATGCCCAACCACAGCCGCTCATGGAATCTGACCATGGAACATTTCGGTTTCCATCTTTCCGAATCCGAAGCCTACATGCACGAAGGACGCACTGGAGCCTCCACCATCAACATCCTGTCGAACCGCGAGCGCGGCCACGACGCCACACCAGAAGAAATCGAAGAAATCTACGGCTACAAGTCGATGCTTTTCAACGCCTGCCCGCCTGCCGAGCCCATGCAGGGAGCCAACGACGTGATTGCCAAGGTGAAAGCCTCCGGCCTCACCCCCGTACTTGTCACAGGAAGTGGGCAACGTTCCCTGCTCGACAAAATCAACCTCAGCTATCCCAACGTCTTCTCGCCCGAGCATCTCGTCACCGCCTTCGACGTTGTCCACGGGAAGCCCGATCCGGAGCCCTATCGCATGGGACTCAAGAAAGGCGGCCACTTGCACCCCTACCAGTCCATCATCATCGAGAACGCTCCGCTCGGCGTAGAGGCAGGCGTAGCAGCCGGTGTATTCACCATCGCCGTCAACACGGGGCCGCTCCCCGACCACATTCTGCTCGACGCCGGTGCCAACCTGCTCTTCCATTCGATGCAGGAACTGGCCACCCACTGGGATTCCCTCTATGCCGCCCTCGTCGACACCCAAGCCTAAACACGTCCCCAACCATCGGCAAGGCCCTCAGACCATCGTTTTCACGACGCTCTGAGGGCCTTTCCCATGTGCCCCGACACGGCTGAAACAGGCCCTCCAAGTCACACCAGTAGCACTTCAATGTTGCCCGGGCCACACGCCGACAAAAAACACGCAGCAGAAGCCCGCTGCGTGTTTCCTTTTATTTCTGCATCCGTTCGATGGCATCACGGCATTTCTCCATCAGCCATTTCGGAGTCGAGGTAGCCCCGCAGATACCCACAGAGTCCACGCCTTCCAGCCACTCCGGCTGAATCTCGTCCTCATGCTCCACGATGTAGGAACGCGGATTCACCGTCTGGCATACCTTGAAGAGCACGCGGCCGTTGCTGCTCTTCTTCCCGCTGACGAAAATCACGATGTCATGCCGCTGGGCAAACTCACGAATGTGGGGGATGCGGTTCGCCACTTGCCGGCAGATTGTGTCGAAAAATCGGAAACGGTCCGACAATCCATTCTCCGCCATCTGCCGACTGATGTAGTCGACGATTGCCTGAAATCCCTCCAGCGACTTCGTCGTCTGGCTATACAGACTGATTGGTCGCGTGAAGTCGAGCCGTCGGGCATCTTCCAGATCCTCGATCACGATGGCCGTGCCCTGCGTCTGGCCCACGAGACCCACGACTTCCGCATGTCCGTTCTTTCCATAGATTACAATCTGCCGCCCATCCTCGCCACTGGCGTCATACTCCGTCTTGATGCGCTTTTGCAGGTGCAGCACAACCGGACAGGTTGCGTCGATCAGCTGAATGTTGTTGCGCCGGGCGATGGCATACGTCTCCGGTGGCTCGCCATGGGCGCGCAGCAAAAGCTTGGTGTCGTGCAACTGCTCGAGGTCGGCATGTCCGACCGCACTGAGTCCGAGCGTGGAAAGTCGGTGCACCTCCTGATCGTTGTGCACGATATCTCCCAGCGACTGCAACGAGTCGCTGACGGCCAGTTCCTCCTCGGCCTTTCTGATGGCCGTGGTCACGCCGTGGCAAAAGCCGGATCCTTGGTCTATTTCTATCTTCACTGAATGTCGTTTTGAAGCGGTTAAAGAATATTCAATACCGTTTCCCCTCCATACAGAGAAGGAAACCGGCTGTGGGATGCACCATGGCCGGGTTGACGTGAGGCCATCCGGCAGCCTGTCGCCGACCGACATACCGGATGGCCTGCCCCTGTGGTGCTATTTCGAGATGCGGACGATGTTGAGGGAGTGGGCTGGCACTTCCAGTTCCACCGTGCCCTCCGCCGTCGGACTGAGGGGAAGGCTCACGGGGTAAACAGCCGTCGGGTTTGTAATGTCATTTTCGGCCGCGCCAGAATTTCCGCTCATGCGGATGACGCGGGCCTTGCTGGCTGCATGGTTCTTCAGCTCGATGCGGGCTGTCGTCGGCCGCTTGCCCGTGTTCACCACCTTCAGGATGACGTCTCCCGTCGGCTCGTCCAGCGTGGCCGTGGAGAAGAGTCCGGCGAAGGAATTGGGCTTGAGGCGCGTAGCAAACAAGGGGGTGCCGTCCAGCGATGCGGTAATGCTGTCGCCGATGACGTGCAAGCGCACATCATACCATCGGCCCGTCTCCACGCTGCCTCGCTCGGTCACGAGCTGCATCTTGGCGCCGTCCACCACTTGCTCGATGCCGTGCTGCGTGTTGCCCCAGCCTCCCAGGTTGAGCCAGCAGTAGTTCTTCTCGTCCACGTAGTTGAAGACGAGGATGAATCCTTCCTGTCCGGCGTCCTTGCGGGCACGCACCTCGTAGGTGTACTCATCGGCCGTGAAGAACTCCGGATAGATGCGGATGGCACCCTCGCGGCGAGAAGTCTGGCTGATGATGCCGTCGCTCTCGCTCCAGCGGCCGCTGATGTCGACGCGCTCCACTGGCTTACGCTGCATGTCGGTGGGCGACGTGAGGCGGGCATTCTGATAGGACGACTGCGTGTTCCAGGTGGCATAGCCCACGCCGCAGGTGGCAGGCTTCAGTTTCTCAGCCTCCTCGTCGCCCTCGTAGGGGTTCTGCTGCTCGACGGCCAGCACGCGGGTTCCCACGTTCTGCGCCATTTCGCGCTGCACGTAGTAGGAGGGTGTGCCGAAGACACGGCCCGAATTGAACTGAATCATGTCGGGACGCCACTTCAGGTCGTTCAGGTTGGCGAAGATGGGCGCATAGCTGGCCATGCGCACGATGTCGGAATTGTTCTCCATGCCCATCATATAGACGGCCTCGCCCAACGCTGCGTCCAGCGATCCGTTGACGCCAAAGCCCTGCGTCACAGCATATTCGCCCACGTAGATGCCAGGACCCTTGCGGTCGTAGGTGTCGTATTTGCGGAATTGAGAGGCAAACCAAGCCGGCGAGCGGTAATAATGCTCGTCCAGCAGTTCCACCGATTCCTGCGAGTCCCACGTCGGAGAGTCGGTTCCCCAGGCTGCCACGTTGCCAATGATGTGCATGTTGGGATATTTGGCAAGGATGGCATCGCGGAACTTCGCAAAGCGCTCATAATAGTGGTCGCTCTGCTGGCGCGGGTCGGGCTGGTTGTTCTCGTTGCCCACCTCGATGAACTCGATGTTGTAGGGCGCCGGATGGCCGTTCTTGGCTCTGAGCGCGCCGTACTTGGTCTTGACGTCGCCATTCGCATACTCGATGGCGTTGAGGCACTCGTCGATCCAGGGCTGAATCTCGTCGAGGGGCGTCATGCCTCCATGCCAGATGCCGACATTGACCACAAAGAGCGGCTTGGCGCCGAGGTCCTCGGCCAGCTGCAGGTATTCGTCGAAGCCCATGCCGTCGCTCGTGCGGTAGCCCCAGTTCACGTTGTGGTGTCCGGCGCGCTCCTCGATCGGGCCAATCGTGCGCTCCCAGCGGAAAGCATTGTCGGGACTGCCCTGCCCTTCCACAAAACAGCCGCCTGGAAAGCGGAAGAACTTCGGACGCAGGTCGGCGAGCATGCCGGCCAGGTCGGGCCGCAGACCGTTCGGACGGTTGTTGAACGTCGGCGGCATCAGGCTCACCACGTCGAGGAAGAGCTGGCCCTTGCCGTCGGCCACGAAGGCAAACTGTGCATTCGGGTCGCTGGACTTGCTAACCAGCGTTGCCGTATATTTCGTCCATTTTCCAGTCACTTTCTTCTCCACCACGGTGGTCTCCGCATACACGGCTGCACCTGTCGCATCGCAGAGCGTCGCCTTCAGCGCACCCTTGTAGTTGCCTTTGGCAAAGAAACTGAGACGATAGGTGCGGCCCTGCACCGCATTGATACCCCAGAAGCCCGTGTTGACGAGGCACACCGGGGCGGCCGGAGTGGCCTTCACGTCGGCCTGCAAGGCATGGCCCTGCACCGCATTGAGCAGGTCGGTCGTGGCCAACGACAACTTGAGCGACGAGCCCGGACTCTCGTATGTGCTCCAGAAAGCCGGCTGTTTTATGTCGTCCTCGAACGAGCGGTTGCGGATCAGCTCGGCATAGAGGCCTCCGTCAGCCGCATGGTTGATGTCTTCGTAGAAAATGCCGTAAAGGTCTGGCGACACCGCCACGCCTTTCCGTGCGGCATCCACTTTCAGCGTCACTTGCGCCGACGCACAGGCTGCGGACAGCATCAGTGCGGAAAATAAGAAGTGCTTCATAAGGTATTGATGGATAATGGTAAAAGAAAGTCGGAGACAATGTATCCCGAGGGCCGGCAGCCGCCGGCAGGCACCGGCACAGGCCGGCGGGGGCGCAGAAACGACTGCGTTCGTTTTTCAGAACGACTGCGTTCGTTTTCGAGAACGACTGCGTTCGTTTTTGCAGGCAGGCAGCGTCCAGGACCTATTCGGCCGTGCGCTCGCTGAAGCGCTGGAGGAGCCATTCGGTCTGCTGCTCACGCGTCAGGTGTGAGTTGTCGAGCACAAGGGCGTCGTCGGCCTGCCGCAGCGGACTGACCTCGCGGTGCGAGTCGAGATAGTCGCGCTCCTCCACATTCTTGAGAATGGCTTCGTAGGAGACGTCCTTCTCGCCCTTGGCCTGCAACTCGTCGAAGCGGCGCTGGGCGCGCACCTGCGCCGACGCCGTGACAAAGACCTTGAGCTCGGCCTGGGGAAAGACGGTGGTGCCAATGTCTCGGCCGTCCATCACGATGCCTTTCTCCTCGCCCATCAGCTGCTGCTGGCGCACGAGGAAGGTGCGCACAAAGGGCAAGGCAGCTATCGGACTGACGCACTGCGACACCTCGAGGCCGCGGATCTCATCCTCCACCAGCTCGCCGTTCAGGCAGGCAAGCGGCGCATGGGTCTCGGCGTCGAGGCGGAAACGGACATCCACATCGCCGGCCTCGATATGACGCCTCAGCGCCTCCTCGTCGATGCTGATGCGGAGGTCGGACGACGCGGAAGCCGGGCTGATGATGTGGTGACGCAGGGCGTAGAGCGTGACCATGCGGTACATGGCGCCGGTGTCTACGTAGATATACCCCACTTGGCGGGCAAGGGCCCGCGCCATCGTGCTCTTGCCACAGGAAGAATGGCCGTCGATGGCCACAATGATTCGTTTCATTCGGATAGAAAGAAGAGGCCCTGTGCCCTGTCGGAACGAGCACAGGGCCTCATGAGGTCATTAATTTCGATGCCGGATGCCGCGCTGCCGGGCAGCGGGCTCAGCGGCAGGGGTCACACCAGGCCGCGTCCGTGGCAATTCTTGAATTTCTTGCCCGAACCGCAGGGGCATGGGTCGTTGCGGCCCACGCGCGGCTCATTGTGGACGATGGGCCGGCGCTCCTGTGCCGCAGCGCCCGTAGGGGCCTGGGCGGCCTGCTGCATGGCCTTCTGCGTCTCGCTCATCTCGTCGAGGTTGGCTTTGTGCTCCACGGTCTGCGGACGACGCTCGCGAGGCATCTGGGCAGGGGCTTCCTCCACCTGCTCGGGCTCCTGCACGGGCAGTTGCACGCGCATGAGGACAGAGATGGTGTTGTCGGAGATCTCGTTCACCATGTTGTCGAAGAGCGTCACCGACTCCAGCTTGAAGATGAGGAGCGGATCCTTCTGCTCATAGCTTGCATTCTGCACGCTGTGCTGCAGCTCGTCGAGCGCGCGCAGGTTCTCCTTCCAGGCATCGTCGATGGCATGAAGCAGGATGGCTTTCTCAAACTGCACCATCACGTTGTGCGCCTGCGTATCGTAGGCTTGCTTGAGCGGAACGGAGATCTGATAGACGCGGCGACCGTCGGTGAGCGGCACGAGAATGTTCTCGTACTGCTGGCCGCGGGTCTCGTAGACGTCCTTGATGACGGGCCATGCCATGCCGGCAAAACGCTCGACACGCTGCTTGAAGTGTTCCATCACCTTGTCGAAAGCCTGGTCCTCCATCTGCTCACGGCTGAGACTGTCATATTGCTGATGCGTGAAGGGGAACTCCATGGCGAAGATGCGGATGAACTGCTCCTTGCAACCTTCGAAGTCATTGCCTGCAATCACCCTGACGACACGGTCCCACACCATATTCGTGATGTCCATGCCGATGCGCTCGCCCATCAGAGCATGGCGACGGCGCTCATAGATGACCTTGCGCTGCTTGTTCATCACATCGTCGTACTCGAGCAGACGCTTGCGGATGCCGAAGTTGTTTTCCTCGACCTTCTTCTGCGCACGCTCGATCGACTTGTTGATCATGGAGTGCTCGATCATCTCGCCGTCCTCGAATCCGAGGCGGTCCATGATGCGCGCGATGCGGTCGGAAGCGAAAAGACGCATGAGGCGGTCTTCCAAGGAGACGTAGAAGACGGAGCTTCCGGGGTCGCCCTGACGACCGGCACGTCCGCGCAACTGGCGGTCGACACGACGGCTCTCGTGACGCTCCGTACCGATGATGGCGAGTCCGCCCGCCTCCTTCACTTCCTTCGAGAGCTTGATGTCCGTTCCACGACCGGCCATGTTGGTCGCAATCGTCACGGCACCCAGCAGGCGCTCCTCCGTATGAGTGGCGCCGCTCTCGTCGGTAATCTCCACAGTGCCGGGCGTGCTCTGGCCCGCCAGCGCGACGATTTCAGCCTCCTTCTGGTGGAGCTTGGCGTTGAGCACCTGGTGCGGCACCTTCTGCATCGTGAGCATACGGGAGAGCAACTCCGAAATCTCGACGCTGGTCGTACCCACCAACACGGGGCGGCCACTGTTGCGCATCTGAATGATTTCCTCGATCACGGCGTTGTATTTCTCGCGCACCGTCTTGTAGACACGGTCGTTCATGTCCTTGCGCGCAATGGGACGGTTGGTGGGAATCTCCACGACATCCAGCTTGTAGATGTCCCAGAACTCGCCTGCCTCCGTAATGGCCGTACCCGTCATACCCGCCAACTTGTGGTAGAGACGGAAGTAGTTCTGCAGCGTGATGGTGGCGAACGTCTGCGTAGCTGCCTCCACCTTCACCCGCTCCTTGGCCTCGACTGCCTGATGAAGGCCGTCGCTCCAGCGGCGACCGTCCATGATGCGGCCTGTCTGCTCGTCGACAATCTTCACCTCGCCATTCATCACGACGTAGTCATCGTCCTTGATGAAGAGCGTGTAGGCCTTGAGCAACTGCTGCATGGTGTGGACGCGATCAGACTTCACGGCATAGTCCTGCATCAACTTGTCCTTGCGGGCCACGCGCTCCTCATCATCGATGTTGAGGTTGTTGAGCTCCGACAACTGCGCGGCGATGTCAGGAAGGACGAAGAAATCATCATCCTTCACGATGTCGGCAATGAGCTGGTTGCCCTTGTCGGTCATGTCCACCGACTTCTGCTTCTCGTCGACGACGAAGAACAAAGGCTCGACGGCTTCGGGCATGCGGCGGTTGTTGTTCTCCATATAGATGGCTTCGGTCTTCAGCAGACCCGTCTTGATGCCGTCCTCCGAGAGGAATTTGATCAGCGCCTTGCTCTTCGGCATGCCCTTGTAGGAACGGTAGAGCGCAAGGAAACCGGCTTCCACCTCCTTGGAGTCGTCGCTGTAGATTTGCTTACGGGCCGTTGCGAGTAACTCGGTCGAGAGGCGACGCTGCGCCTCCACCAGTTTTTCCACGAACGGACAGTACTCGTCATACATCTGGATTTCTCCCTTCGGCACCGGACCGGAAATGATGAGCGGGGTACGCGCGTCGTCAATCAAGACGGAGTCAACCTCGTCGACAATCGCATAGTTGTGCATGCGTTGCACCAGTTCCTCCGGCTTCATCGCCATGTTGTCGCGCAGATAGTCAAAACCGAACTCGTTGTTCGTGCCGAACGTGATGTCTGCCTGATAAGCGCGACGACGATCGTCAGAGTTCGGGCGATGCTTGTCGATGCAGTCCACGGACAATCCGTGGAACATGTAGAGAGGGCCCATCCACTCCGAGTCACGCTTGGCGAGGTAGTCATTCACGGTCACGACGTGCACGCCGTTGCCAGTAAGGGCGTTGAGGAAAACCGGCAACGTAGCCACCAGCGTCTTTCCTTCGCCCGTCGCCATCTCGGCGATCTTGCCTTGATGGAGCACGACGCCGCCAAAGAGCTGAACGTCGTAGTGTATCATTTCCCATACCGTCTCGTTGCCGCCAGCAACCCAATGATTGTGCCAGATCGCCTGGTCGCCGTCGATGTCGACGAAATCATGCGTCAGAGCAAGTTCGCGGTCGAAGTCCGTAGCCGTGACAGCGATGGTCTCGTTCTGCGCGAAGCGGCGCGCCGTGTCCTTCACGATGGCGAAAACCGTCGGAAGCGCTTCGGTCAAACCTTCTTCAAACTTCTCCAGCACTTCGCCTTCGAGCTTGTCGACGTGGTCGAACAGGGGCTGTCGCTGGTCAATATCCGTCTCCTCGATCTTCGCCTTCAGGCTTTCGATTTCAGCGCGAAGCGGCGCCACTGACTCTTGCAGCGCAGCCTTGATTTCGTTGACCTTCACACGAATCTCGTCGTTCGTGAGCTTTTCTATCTCTGGATACACCGCGAGAACTTGGTCTACAATGGGTTTGATTTCCTTCATGTCGCGCATGGCTTTGTTGCCAAACAGCGAGCCAAGAAATCCTGTCAATGATAATGCCATATAATATGTGTTGTGTTTATTTTCTTCTAATGTGTTGTCTTCGACGGTGTGGTGCGCCGCCTAAGACTATGTGACGCGTCGTCTCATTTTTCGCCGCCCCTACCGTCTGACTTCGGGCAGCGGAGCGGAGGAACAGGCGTTCGGCGCCCGGATGCGCATGAAGCGCGCCAACGTCGGCGCAATGCAGTCTACGGTCATCGGCGTCGCCACTTTCGTCGCCTGCAGTCCGTAGCCAAAAAAGATGAGCGGGAACTCAAAATAGGAATCGCGCACCAGCTGCGAGCGTCCGAGATCCTCATTCACGAGGGTCCATCCCGCATTCACCTGCACCTGGATGTCGCCGGAACATTTGGGATTGTAGCCGTTGCGAATGCGGCTGATGCCTGGCGTCCATGCTCCTTGTGTCAGCCGGTTCGACGTATAGACGTCTCGCACGCCGGCGTATTGGAAGAGGAAATCCTCTGAAGTCTCCTGAATTTCAGTCAGGTTCAGCTGCTTCTGCTCGATGAGCTTGTGATTGAGATACAGCTCATTGCCGTAATACGACTCCACATACTGCCCCTGCCCGTAGATGGCCATGAGGTACATGTTGAGCAGAGCTGCGCAACGATTGATCTTGAACTCGCTCGTCGGGATGCGGAACTTTGCCAAGTCGACATCTTCTTCGTTCACGTGCCCCGTCGATGTGAGGAACACGAGCACGTGGTCGAGGCCCACCATGCGGTCGAGTTCCTGCAGCAACTTGGCCACAGCGGCATCGAGGCGGACATACGTGTCCTGCATTTCGGCCAGATGGGCCTGCATAGCCATTCCGCGCGGCAAACCAGCGGTATAGGTCAGAGCGAGAAAATCGGTGGTCTCGTCTGCGCCCATCCCAGCCTGCTTCACCACGGAGGAAGCCGCATCGGTCACCACTTCGTTCACCAGTCCCGACGTGCGGAACGTGCGGAAGCGCTGTGCGCCGCTCAGCACGTGTGCGAACGCCGACTTGGGCAGTGACGGCATGTAGTAGTTATAGGCGGCGACGGCGTCGTTCGTCGGCTTCCACTCCCACTTCTGCACCTGGCTCACGGAGCGTGACTCGAGGTAGCGGAACCAGGCCGGTGTCTCGCCATAACAGGTAGTTCCTGCCCACGAGCCTGTCTCGTCGTCGATCCATGCCGCCCAATCGGCCGCATGTCCGGCCGAGAGCACGGCTGTCTCGCGCGAGCCTGCAAGGCTACATACGATGCCGCGCCCCGATGTGGCAAGTTTCAGTTCGTCGCCAATGGTCGAGGTCAGCAGGTTCTGGGGTGAGGTCCGCTCCCGTGTACCGACGCCCTTCACCTTGAAGTCGTCGACGCAATAGACGGCGCGCATGCTCGCCCGGTCCATCCAGTCCGTACCCACGATGCCGTGATTGTACGGAACGGTACCGGTGTAGACGGTGGCCACCGCCGACGCCGCATCGACGCCCGCCGAGGGATACTGGGCGTTGGCGTAGACCACGCCCTCTCTCATCAGGCGCTTGAGCCCGTCCTCGCCGTAGAGCGGCGCGAAGGCCTCGAGGAGGTCGGAGCGCAACTGGTCGACCGTGATGCCCACCACAAGCCGCGGCGTAGAACTCGTGTCCTGCGCCTGCAGCGTCGTGGCCATCGTGGCCATCAGCAGCGTAATCAATGGATGCAGCATCTTCAGAAGCCTTGAATATATCTTTGGAGCCGCGCCGGACAGCGGATGAACGCTCTCCCGCCAGCGGCTTTCTTTCTATTTATTGGGGCGCACCCCGTCGCAGACGGATGCATCCTCTGAGCAACAAACTCAGTACCAACGGCAACAGCGCTGGCGGGAACCACTGCACAGGAATGACAAATAGTGACAAGATGACAAGCAGCCCCGCCACATTCACGCATTGCAGCACGTCCCAGCGTCCCAGTCGCCACAGCGGTCCGCGGCCCTTGCCAGCAAAAAACTCGTTCGGAATCAGCAGCAGCGCCAGCGGATTCAGCATAATCACCAGCCAGTTGGAGCCCACGGCGGGATGCTCGGAGAAGAAGAAAAGGAACGCCACGAGGAAGCCCGCAATGCCTTGAACCAGCCAAAGCACGACGTCCAACCAGCACGACAGCCGGCGCCGTTTCCAGTCGACGAGCGTCACAGCCACACTTGCAGCCAGCACGGCCCACATCACCTGCATCGGCGATAGCGGAAATCCGGCTGCCGGATCCATGCCGACATCGAGTTTCCACGTGCGGGTCGAGGCCACCAGCCGGCGCCCGTCAGGACGCACCTCGGCGGTCTCCATGCCAGCCATCAGGCGCTGCGGAATCCAGAAGGTCTGCTCGCCCGACGTCTCGCGGTCGAGTTCGGAGCCCAGAATCAAGTCGATGCCGAATCCTGTCCACGGCGCAGACGCCGTAAAGCGGTGCAGCACGTCGCGGTAGGTCATCACCGAGTCGTTCGGAGCCCAGGCCACCGCCTCGTGCCCCAGGGCCGCCCGCACCACGTCGAGCGCCCGTGTCGTGCAGTTGTCATACAGATAGCTATAGCGGTACATCCGGTTTTCCGGACGGTAGTTCACCTCCAGCGCGTCCTTCAGCGCCGCCTTCTCCTCCTGGGTCATGGCAAGTGTCTGCTCCCACACCGTGAAGCCGCGGCTCAGATAGCGCCCCATGAACGCGTCCACAGGCTCCGCCCCGAGCTCATAGTCGGTCTCGCCCTTGAGGAAGCGGTAGATGAAATTCTCGCTGTCGTAGCGGAACATGCCATAGTTGAACACGAGTCCGCCACGCGGGTCCGCCGCGCGCGCCACGTAGAGGGCCGTATGACCGAACAATGTATACGCCTCCGTTCCGGGCGAGCACGTCAGCAAACTCACCACCAGACTGTCGTCTGCAAGGTCGCCCGGCCCAGCAGTGCCCTGACCGAGCAGGCTGTTCCGCGGTTCGGCCACCACGCCGCTGCCAACCTCCGTCTGCGCCGAGGCTGTCAGCAGCACACACATAAGGAGCGCGAACCCTATCTTGAATCTCATTAGCTTCACGTCTTGTAAGCACAAAAATACGTGCAAAGATAACAAAAAAAGGCGAACCCACCGACACAAGCACGCAAAAAGTGGATAAGCGCATGAAAATTAAAGCGAAACCCATCGCCGCCTAAAACGCCGCGAGGCAAGCAAAACCGCAGCGGGCAGGGCTCGCAACTGAACGACCGTCGGCCTCACTGGACACGGTGACGCACCGAGGGACACAGAGACCATCCGCTGCACCACGTGCGGCCCCCACCGCCCAAACCGCGGCCGCCTTCCCTCCCCGCCACGACGGATTACCCACTAATGAGTATTGGCAGTACGCCGAAAAGTCCGTACCTTTGCACGTCCAATCAGACCTCCCGCTGCTGGCTTTCACCCAACAGGGCAGCCGTTGAAAAAACGAACGCAGTCGAAACGGAAAACGAACGCAGTCGAAACGAAAAACGAACGCAGTCGTTCCGGCACGCATGCAAGCGACCTGCGGACGACACCGGCGGGAGACGACAAGGACCAACAACAGCAAAGGAAGAAATGAAACTGAGTGAACTGCAGACTGGAGCCCGCGGCGTCATCGTGAAAGTACACGGACACGGCGGCTTCCGCAAGCGCATCGTGGAAATGGGATTCATCAAGGGGGAGACCGTGGAGGTGCTGCTCAACGCACCGTTGCGCGACCCCGTGAAATACAAGCTCATGGACTATGAGGTCAGCCTGCGGCGTGCGGAGGCCGAACTGGTCGAGGTGGTCGGCGAGGACGAGGTGAAAGACCTGCTTCCGGAAGAACAGCCGGCCACGACCGACGCATGGCAGACGGAGCCCGCCCGCGACGACTTCTACACGCGCATGCAGCGGCTGGCCGACGAGCGGCGCCACGAAATCGACGTGTGCTTCGTGGGCAACCCCAACTGCGGCAAGACCTCCATCTTCAACGACGCCAGCGGAGCGCACGAGCGCGTGGGCAACTACTCCGGCGTGACCGTCGACGCCAAGCGCAGCACGTTCAAGCTCGACGGATATAAATTCAACGTAGTCGACCTGCCGGGCACCTACTCGCTCACCACCTACACGCCGGAAGAGCTCTATGTGCGCAAGTACATCATCGAGCAGCACCCCAGCATCCTCATCAACGTGGTGGACGCGTCGAACCTCGAGCGCAACCTCTACCTCACGACGCAGCTCATCGACATGGACGTGCCCGTCATCATGGCGCTCAACATGTATGACGAGCTGCGCGCCAGCGGCAACGAGCTCGACATCGACCAGCTCGGCCGGATGCTGGGCGTGCCCATCGTGCCCACCGTCGGACGCACGGGAGAAGGCGTAAAGGAACTGTTCCGCGAGATCATCGCCATCCATGAGGGCCGGCAAGCTGTGGCCCGGCACATCCACGTGAACCACGGCACCACGCTGGAGAAGCACATCGAGCAGGTGGAGCGCGTGATCCGCGAGAACCCGGAGCCCCACTTCAACTATTCGGCACGCTTTCTGGCCATCAAGATGCTGGAGAACGACCGCCAGATCACCGAGGTCTGCCGCCAGTTTCCCAACTTCACGGCCATTCAGGAAGCCTGCCGGCTGAGCCGCGAAAGCGTCAGGAAAGAGCTCGGCGAAGACATTGAGAACACCATCACCGACGCCAAATACGGATTCATCCAGGGCGCGCTCCGCGAATGCTTCAAGAAGAAGCGGGTCTACACACGACGTCTCACCTACTATCTCGACCAGGTGGTGACGCACCCGGTGCTCGGCTACCCCATCTTCCTGCTGCTGATGTACCTCATGTTCTTCTGCACGTTCAACATCGGACAGTATCCCATGGACTGGATCGACGCGGGCGTGGGCTGGCTGGCCGAGCTCTGTTCGGCCTACCTGCCCAACGGCCCCGTCAAGGATCTGCTGGTGGACGGAATCATCGGCGGCGTGGGCGGAGTCATCGTGTTTCTCCCCAACATCATGATACTCTACCTGTTCATCTCCTGGATGGAGGACTCCGGCTACATGGCCCGCACCGCCTTCATCATGGACAAGATCATGCACAAGATGGGGCTGCACGGCAAGTCGTTCATCCCGATGATCATGGGATTCGGCTGCAACATTCCCGCCATCATGTCGACACGCACCATCGAAGACCGCAAGAGCCGCCTCATCACCATGCTCATCATCCCGCTCATGTCGTGCTCGGCGCGCCTGCCGGTCTACATCATCATCATCTCGGCCTTCTTCCCGCACAACAGCGCCCTCGTGCTGCTGTCGCTCTACATCATCGGCATCGTGCTCTCCATCATCCTGGCCCGCATCTTCAGCCGGTTTGTAGTGAAGGGCGAGAGCAGTCCCTTCGTCATGGAGCTGCCACCCTATCGCCTGCCGTCCCTGCAGAGCGTGAGCCGCCACGCCTGGGAGAAGGGCCAGCAATACCTCAAGAAGATGGGCACGACCATTCTCGTGGCGTCCATCATCGTCTGGGCATTCAGCTACTTCCCGCGCGGCACCGAGGACATGAGCAACGAGCAGCACATGGAGCAAAGCTACATGGGGCAGCTCGGCAAGGCCCTCGAGCCCATCATCCGGCCCTGCGGCTTCGGCTGGAAAGAAGGCGTGAGCATCCTGGCCGGCGTCGGCGCCAAGGAAATCGTCGCCTCGACGATGGGCGTCCTCTACAGCAGCAGCGAAGATGCAGCAACAAGCGGAGGCGCCGACAGCGAAACCCCGGAGGCTGCCGCCGACACCGACGCTGCATCCAGCGCACGCATCTCGCACCTCATCGCACGCAACAGCTTCACCACGCTGGAGTCGCCGGCGCAGCGACCGATTGCCGCCTATGCGTTCCTCATCTTCGTCCTGCTCTACATGCCCTGCATTCCTGCGTGCGTCAGCATCCGCAACGAGAGCGGAAAGAGGAAGTGGGCCGTCTTCACCATTGCCTACACGACGGGTCTCGCCTGGATTTGCGCCGTCCTCGTGTTCCAGATTGGCAGCCTGCTGGTATGACCCGACGCGAAGAGTTTGCCTACTCAGCAGCCTATCCCATTTCATTCGGACGCTGACATCCAATTGCTTCCAACGCACCCCTGCAGCAGGGCAAGCACAGAGCAAGCGCGGTGGACGCGCCATTCCGCCACCCAATCCGCCGCAAGCTGTTGTGGAAAGCGCGCACTGCCATCGAAAGCTAAGCACCAATCGGACGCTGGCATGGCACACACCAGCGGCAGAAGACTCTCACGCATGATGCGCCCGGCATACATGGAAAAGAATACGCAACGCCTGAAAAAGTGCGCTGCGTTTTCTTTTTTCATTTCCGGTCAAGACGCCTTGCAGAAGCTACGCACGCGCCGTCCAGCCCAAGCAAAGTCTTCGATTCTGTTTTTCAGTGGTTTCCCCATCGCGTTACAGGCGCACTCAAACAGCGCTGGACAGGCTGCGTGGCCCATTTTCATCGGCTGCGTGGCCTTTGTCCGGATGCATCCCGCGGCATCTTCATCCGCCTCTTTCGAGAGTTTTCCTCGCCTCTTTGAAAAAAATTCCGTATCTTTGCGCCGCATCTGAAGAAAGACTCCTTAGAAAAGACGCACAAGGAAAACCCGCAATCGTGCGGAACTGCGTCTCTAAATATTATGTTCAAAAAACAACAAGTTCAAATCAAGGCTGCAGCCATTCATTGGCACCAGTTCAGTCGGAAGGCGGATGCCATATTCGTCTCGATGCATCGTGAAATCACGATCCGCACGCTGACTGTAGCCACTCTTCTCGCTGCCGCACCGCTGACCGTTGCTGCGCAGACCGCCGCCCCGACAGAGGGAGCACGCTCGCGCGAGGCAGAGCTGGAGGAAGTGCTGGTGACTGCCGCCCGTGTGCCGATGACCATGAGCCAATCGGCGCGCATCGTGAGCGTGATGACTCGCGAGCAAATCAAGGATTGCCCTGCGCAATCAGTCAACGACCTCCTCAAGTACGCGTCCTCCGTCGACGTACGCCAACGAGGTGCTTTCGGCATTCAGACTGACATCAGTATTAACGGAGGAACCCACGACCAAATCGTCGTATTGCTCAATGGCGTCAATGTTTCTTCGCCACAGACGGGCCATCTGTCCGTCGACTTGCCCATCAGTATGGACGACATTGAGCGCATCGAAATTCTGGAAGGGGCGGCCAGCCGCGTTTATGGCTCATCGGCATTCTCCGGAGCCATCAACATCGTCACCCGCGCAGCATCTTCCACCAGTCCATCCACTTCATCCGCCCGCCCGTTCGGAGGGTCTGCCGGCATTCAGGGAGGCTCTTTCGGAACATTCGGCATCGATGGTTCGCTTCAGAGCCGAGGCACGACCAGCTCGCACGCCCTGTCCGCAGGCTGGCAGCAGAGCGACGGTGGCGTGGCCAACAGCGACTTCCACAAGTTCCGCGCCTACTATCAGGGCAGTGCCACATTGCCTGCCGCAGAGGTGCAATGGCAGCTGGGAACGACGTCGATGGACTACGGCGCCAACACGTTCTACTCGGGCCGCTATCCCGACCAGTATGAGTCGAACCGCCGCTACATCGCCTCCGTTGGTGCCACCACGCATGGCCGCATCGTGCTGTCGCCCACTTTGTATTTTTCACGTTCGCTCGACCACTTCCAGCTGGTGCGCCATTCTTCGTTTGGCGAGAACTTCCACATGACCGACGTGTACGGCGCCACGATCAACGCCCGCCTGCAGTGGCTGCTGGGAACCAGCTCGATCGGAGCCGACGTGCGCAACGAAGGCATTCTCTCGACCAACCTGGGCCGTCCGCTCGATGCCGACCTCTATGTGGACATTCCCGGCCACAAGGGACAATATACGAAGAAGGACAACCGCACCAACGTCTCTTATTTTCTCGAGCACAACATCCTGCTGCGCCAATGGACCATCTCGGCCGGCGTCATGTCGAACCTGAACACCGGGCTCGACTACCGCCACCGGCTCTATCCCGGCGTCGACGTGAGCTACCGCCCCACTGCGGGCCTGCGCCTCTATGCCGCATGGAACATGGCACAGCGCATGCCGACGTTCACCGACCTCTACTACAAGTCGCCCACGCAGGAGGGCAACACGGGACTGAAGCCCGAGCGGACCAGTGAGTTCACGCTGGGCAGCCACTTCCGCACCAAGGGTCTGCGCACCCACCTGCGCCTCTTCCACCGCCACCAGCGCTCCATGATCGACTGGATCATGACCCCCGCCGACATCGAGAACGGCTTCACGAAATACCACGCCGCCAACTTCAAGATGGACAACATGGGGCTGCACGCCAACGCCGAGCTGCTGCTGCCGGAACTGGCCGGCAAGGATTTCATCATTCGCTCGCTCTCTGCCAACTACTCCTACATCCATCAGAAGCGTCACGACGACGTGGAGGTGTATGCCTCCAGCTACGCGCTCGACTATCTGCGCCACAAAGTGGTCGTGCGGATGGACGCACGGCTGCTGCCGCGGCTGACGGCTGCGCTCACCTGGAGATGGCAGCAGCGGATGGGAAACTACGTGAAATACACGCCGGAGACGAAGGCCGACGGTACCCTCGGCTACACGGCCTCCACGGTCAGCTACCGCCCCTACGGCCTGCTCGACCTGCGCCTGGCCTATGCCGCGCCGCGCTTCGACGTCTATGTGGAAGGCTCCAACCTGACCTCCCACCGCTACTACGACCTGGGCAACGTGCGCCAGCCGGGCTTCTGGCTCATGTCTGGCCTGAAGGTGAAGTTCTGACGCCCGCGGCCCTGCGCCCCCGAAGAGCGGCATCTGTGCTGCGAAACAATGCGGCTGCTGCCGGCTGAAAACCAGCCTGGCGGCGACGCAGGACAGGGCGTCAGCGCACCCCGAACGACAAGTGCCCACGACGACTCGAAAACCGGAGTTCCGAAAAAGAAAAATCGGAACTCCGGTTTTGCATTTCCAGAACTCCGGTTTTCCACAGCAGAAAGCCTTCCGGCGCTGCAACAATGAAAAAAATCACGCGCGTCAGGCCGAAGTCAAAAAATTGTCGTAACTTTGTCGGCCCTATGAATCAGGCTATCTCACAGAACACGATACGCATCCGACGAGCGGCCCTCGCCGACGCTCCGTTCATTGCATGGGGGTTCATGACCGCCATGTGGATGGACGAATCGGACATCGAGCAGCGGATGTCGCATCTCGTACTGCTGGCCGAACGGGACGACACGCTCTATTCGTGGCGTCATGCGTGGGTGGCTGAGGACGAGAGAGGCGAAGCTGCCGCCGTGCTCATCGCCTACGACGGCGCCAGCTATCGTGCAGCAGCACAGCGCACCTTTACCTACGTGCGCGACGCGGGAGGCCCCGACTTCACCCAGATGGAGCAAGAGGCAGGACCCGGAGAGTGGTATCTCGACAGTCTGGCCGTGCGCCCAGCCTTCCGTCATCAGGGCATCGCAAGGCGGATGCTGGAGGAAAGCATCCGGCACGGGCTGAGGCAGCAGGGCATCGAACGCGTGACGCTGGTGGTCGATCCCGCCCATACGTGGGTGGAGCAGTTCTACGCCAGCCTCGGTTTCCGTCCGGCCGAACTGATCCACATCTTCGGACAGGATTTCCGCAAGATGGAATACATAGACCAACAAGAACCAGACATTTTGACCTCATGAAGAAAATCCTGAATGCCTTCGCCGCAAGTGCACTGATCCTGACGCTCGCCTCCTGCACCTCTCCAGAAGAAGTGCCCTTCGAGGTGACGAACCACTACTACGTGAGCAACGCCATCGACTCCATCGAGCAGAAGCTGTTCGACAACGAGAAAGACTTCACCGAGACATTCGGACTCGCCGCCGTCATGGAGGAAGGAGCGCCCAAGACGGACATCGACTTCAAGAAGAAATTTGTCGTTGCCGTCGTCCTGCCTGAAACCGACAAACCGACGGAGCTCACGCCACTGAAGCTGGAGAAGAAAGGCGACAAGCTGACGCTGACCTACGAGGCGCTGCGCCGCGAAAGCCAGAGCTACACGTCGCGACCTTGCCTCTTGCTCACCGTCGACCGCCAATGGATGGCCAAAGACGTCGAAGTGAAAGAAATCAGCAAAGGATCATGAATCTAAACTTCATCGGACCCCTCTGCCCAAGCGGACAGAGGGGTCTGCTGGCTTTTGCGATGAGACGCCATTCAGACAGCGAAAGTCAAAATTCCATGAAAAAATTGTCAACTGGAGATTGCAAAAGAAAAGAATTATTTGTATCTTTGCTGCGGATAAAAGGAAAAAGTGACGAAAAGAGGTGGCATTGTCATCTCCTCTCGCCCTTTTTAACTACATTCCGCCTTCTGACCTAAAAGGAAATTCCGTCGGCCGGTCGGCCGCACATGCATTGACCACTTGACAGACACAAACCAGAACTGATATGGAATCGTTCTTCCGTACACACAAATACCTGGTTGAACACCTTCAGCCAACCGTACGCCGCGACTTGATGGATGAGATCAACTGGGACGACCGGATGATTGGCATCAAGGGCGCGCGGGGTGTCGGCAAGACCACCTTTCTGCTCCAGTATGCGAAGGAGAACTTCGCTGCCTGCGACCACACCTGCCTCTACATCAACATGAACAACTTCTATGTGCAGAATGTAGGCATCACACAGTTCGCAGGCGAGTTCTACCAAAACGGAGGCAAGGTGCTGCTCATCGACCAAGTGTTCAAGCAGCCAGACTGGAGCCGGCAGCTGCGCGAGTGCTACGACCGCTATCCGGGGCTCAAGATCGTGTTCGCAGGATCGTCGGTCATGCGCCTCAAGCAGGAGAACCCGGAGCTGGGAGGCATCGTCAAGTCTTACAACCTGAGAGGCTTCTCCTACCGCGAGTTCGTCAACCTGAAGACCGGAAACAACTTCCGCGCCTACACGCTGGAGGAGGTCATCGAGAACCACGAGGAAATCGCAGCCCAGCTCAGCAAGGCCTTCAAGCCACGCAAGCTGCTGCCCGACTACCTGCACCACGGCTTCTATCCGTTTTTTCTCGAAAACAAGAATTATTCGGAGAACCTGCTGAAGACCATGAACATGATGATCGAAGTCGACATCTTGCTCATCAAGCAGATTGAGCTGAAGTATCTGACGAAAATCAAACAGCTCTTCTACTTGCTCACCATGAGCGGCAGCACCACGCCGAACATCAGTCAGCTGGCCACCGAACTGGGCATGAGCCGTGCCACTGTCATGCACTACATCAAATATCTGATGGAGGCACGTCTGGTCAACATGATATACGCACGGGGAGAATCCTTCCCCAAGAAGCCGGCCCTCGTGCTGATGCACAACTCCAACTTGATGTACAGCTTCTATCCCAAGCGCTTTGACGACCACGACGTGCAGGAAGCTTTCTTCTGCAACTCGCTGTGGAAAGACCACACCATCAACAAAGTCGGATCGAGCGGCATGCTCCTGATAGACGGAAAATACGAGTTCAAGATCATTGAGCACGCCACCCGGCTCAAGAGCAAGACCAAATGCCTCTACGCCGTCAACCAAAGCGACGTATGCGAAGGCAACCAGATTCCACTCTGGCTCTTCGGCTTTCTCTGCTGAGAATCCTCGCCGGTTTGCTGAGAATCCTCGCTCCGATTGCTGCAGTTCCTCGCATCGCTTGCTGCGGATTCTCGCCCCGATCGCTGAGTTTTTCCTGCTTGCCTTGCTGAGAAAGCCTGTTCGAGACATTCCGCGCTCCTTCCGAGCATACCCACGGAACAACATCCCTTACAATCAACAACAATATTCACACACATAAATTCTAACACAAGATGAGTAAAGAAAAGAAATTCATCACTTGTGATGGTAACCAAGCTGCTGCACATATCGCGTATATGTTCTCTGAAGTGGCTGCCATCTACCCCATTACGCCCTCTTCGCCCATGGCAGAGCATGTTGACGAATGGGCTGTGGCAGGTCGCAAGAATCTCTTTGGCGACACCGTTTCCGTAGAGGAGATGCAGTCAGAAGCAGGTGCGGCAGGCGCAGTACACGGCTCACTCCAGGCCGGCGCACTCACCACGACGTTCACCGCATCCCAGGGATTGCTCCTCATGATTCCCAACATGTACAAGATTGCGGGCGAATTGCTGCCCACCGTCTTCCATGTGTCCGCACGCACCGTGGCCACACACTCCTTGTGTATCTTCGGAGACCACAGCGACGTCATGGCCTGTCGCCAGACCGGCTTCGCCATGCTGGCAGAAGGCAGCGTGCAGGAAGTCATGGACCTCTCGGCCGTAGCGCATCTCGCCTCCATCAAATGCCGCGTTCCGTTCATCAACTTCTTCGACGGTTTCCGCACCTCGCACGAGTATCAGAAGATTGAGTCAATGGACATGGAAGACCTCCGGCCGCTCGTCGACATGAAGGCGCTGAGCGAATTCCGCTCCCGTGCCCTCACGCCGGAACATCCGGAAGCCAAAGGTATGGCCGAGAATCCGGAAACCTTCTTCACGCACCGCGAAAGCAGCAACCCCTTCTACGACAAAGTTCCTGCAGCCGTTGAGGAATATATGGAAGCCATTTCCAAGATTACGGGACGTGAATACAAGCTCTTCAGCTATTATGGTGCAGAAGATGCCGAATCCGTCATCGTGCTCATGGGTTCGGCTTCAGAAGCTGCGCGCGAGGCCATCGACCACGCCAACGCCAATGGCAAGAAGTACGGAATGATCAGTGTCCACCTCTATCGTCCGTTCTCCGTGCAGCACCTGCGCGCCGCCATGCCTAAGACCGCAAAGCGCGTCGCCGTCCTCGACCGCACGAAAGAGCCCGGCGCCAGCGGCGAGCCGCTTCTCCTCGACGTCAAGGACGCATTCTACGGATTGGAGAATGCCCCTCTCATCGTGGGCGGACGCTACGGCCTCGGTTCTGCCGACGTGACCCCAACCATGATTCTCTCCGTCTACAAGAACCTTGAGCTGCCCATGCCCAAGGACCGCTTCACTCTCGGAATCGTGGACGATGTCACCTTCACCTCGCTCCCGCTGGATGAAGAGCAGGCGCTCGGCGGCGAAGGAATTTTCGAAGCCAAGTTCTACGGACTGGGTGCAGACGGTACGGTCGGTGCCAACAAGAACTCCGTGAAGATCATTGGCGACAATACAAACAAGTACTGCCAGGCCTATTTCTCCTACGACTCGAAGAAGTCAGGCGGTTTCACTTGCTCCCACCTCCGCTTCGGCGACACACCGATCCGGTCCACTTACCAAATCAAGACCCCGAACTTCGTCGCTTGCCACGTTCAGGCCTACCTCCGCATGTATGACGTGACGCGCGGTCTGCGCCAGAACGGCACGTTCCTGCTCAACACCATCTGGAATGCCGAGGAACTTGCACAGAACCTGCCGAACAACCTGAAGCGTGAATTTGCACAGAAGAACATCACGGTCTACTACATCAATGCGACCAAGATTGCCCAGGAAATCGGTCTCGGCAACCGCACGAACACGATTCTCCAGTCTGCCTTCTTCCGCATTACAGAAGTCATCCCCGTCGACCTCGCCGTAGAGCAGATGAAGAAGTTCATCGTGAAGAGCTACGGAATGAAGGGTGAGGATGTGGTGAACATGAACTATGCTGCCGTCGACCGCGGCGGCGAGTACAACGTGCTCTCCATCGACCCGGCATGGGCCAATCTCCCCAACGACCCCGAAGTGGAGAACGACGACCCCGACTTCATCAACAACGTCGTACGTCCCATCAACGCCCAGAACGGCGACCTCCTGCCCGTCAGCGCCTACAAGGGCTACGAAGACGGCATGTGGGAACAGGGCACCAGCGCATACGAGAAGCGCGGTGTAGCCACATTTGTTCCTGCCTGGACGCCTGAGAACTGCATTCAGTGCAACAAGTGTGCTTATGTCTGCCCTCACGCCAGCATCCGCCCCTTCGCCATGACAGAAGAAGAGGCCGCAGGTCTCGACGCTCCCAAGATTGAAATCAAGGTTCCGGCACCGCTCAAGGGCATGCAGTTCCGCATTCAGGTGAGCGTGCTCGACTGTCTGGGCTGCGGCAACTGTGCCGACGTCTGCCCCGGCAATCCGAAGACCGGCAAGGCGCTCACAATGGTTCCGCTCGAAGAGCAGCTCTTCGAGGCCAAGAACTGGGACTACTGCGCCAAGAACGTGAAGAGCAAGCAGCACCTCATCGACGTGAAGTCAAATGTCCGCCTCTCCCAGTTCGCCACTCCACTCTTCGAGTTCTCCGGCGCCTGCGCAGGCTGCGGCGAGACTCCCTACGTGAAGCTCCTGACCCAGCTCTTCGGCGATCGCGAGATGGTGGCCAACGCTACCGGTTGCTCCTCCATCTATTCCGGATCCATCCCGTCCACACCCTACACGAGAAACGAAAGAGGCCAGGGGCCGGCCTGGAGCAACTCGCTCTTCGAGGACTTCTGCGAATACGGCCTCGGTATGGCACTTGCCAACAAGAAGATGCGCAGCCGCATCCAGCGCCTTCTCGAGGATGTCATTGCTTCGGCAGAGGCTCCGGAAGGCTACAAGGCCGCTGCCCAGGAATGGATTGAGGGCCGCGAGAATGCCGACGCCTCACGCGCTGCTGGCGAGAAGCTCATGCCGTTCATCCTGGAAGGCAAGACAGCCGGATGCGAGACGAGCACTCAGCTCTCCGAGCTTTCCCACTATCTCACCAAGCGCAGCCAGTGGATCATCGGTGGCGACGGCGCTGCCTACGACATTGGCTACGGTGGTCTCGACCACGTGCTGGCCTCGGGCGAGGATGTCAACATCTTTGTGCTCGACACCGAGGTGTACTCCAACACGGGCGGCCAGTCGTCCAAAGCCACTCCGATCGGCGCCATCGCACAGTTTGCTGCCGGCGGCAAGCGCATTCAGAAGAAGGATTTGGGCCTGATGCAGTCCACTTACGGCTACGTCTACGTGGCTCAGGTGGCCATGGGTGCCGACAACGCACAGTGCCTCAAGGCCATCCGCGAGGCCGAGGCCTATCCAGGTCCGTCGCTCATCGTCGCCTACGCTCCCTGCATCAACCACGGCCTCAAGGCCAAGGGCGGCATGGGCAAGAGCCAGGCCGAAGAGGCCAAGGCTGTGGCTTGCGGCTACTGGAACCTCTGGCGCTACGACCCGCGCCTCGAGGAAGAGGGCAAGAATCCCTTCCAGCTCGACTCCAAGGAACCGAACTGGGACGAGTTCCAGGCATTCCTCGAAGGCGAAGTGCGCTACCTCTCGCTCAAGAAGGTGAAGCCGATAGAGGCTCAGGAACTCTTCGATGCTGCTAAAAAAGCAGCCCAGAGACGCTACAATACCTATGCGCGCCTGAGCAAGATTGAATATTAATTCGTAACTTTGCACACGCAACGCTTACGATCACTCACCCAGCGAGGGAGGCCGCATGCGGCCTCCCTCGCTCATTTTCAACCCTCCCCATGCACATACGCATACGCACACTCTGCCTCACGTCCGTACTCGGCCTGCTCCTCCTCACGGCCTGCAACGGCAACGAGCAGCCCCGCAACCACAACGGCCTGCCCAACACGGAAGCCGATCCCTACGTAGACGAGGACACTACACAGGTGACACTGGAAGAAGCCGGAGGCGACAGCCTGCTGGTCGGTTCGACGGACTACTCCGAAGTGGCACGCACCATCGAGATGCTCCAGGCCCGCGTCGAAGCCACACGGTCGCCCGACATGCTCCTCGTGCTCATCGACGACTTCGCCCAGCAATTCTCCGAAGCGCGAAAAGCAGCCGCCCAAGTAGAGGACCCGACGGAACGGCAGCGTCTACAAGCCCAGCTCGGCCAACTGCACAACACCTACAATCGCACGTTCCAAGCCAACACAATTCCGGCTGCCGGCGTCGTTGACAACCTGCGCAATCTGCAGCAGCGACTCCAGAGCTGCACCAGCCGCGCCGAGTTCATCCGCATCACCGACCCGCGCCGCTCCTTCTTCCAGCACCTCCCCACCCTGCATCTCATCATTGCAGAGCATAACCAGCAACGCATCGTGCGACAACTGGCCCGTCAGGTAGAGTCGTTGTATCGGCAGCGATCGCAGCAGTACGACGTCCGCTAAGCACCCAGTCCGCCGCGGCACCGCCGCCCGCCGGCAGCCCCCATCTCCGCTCCCAGCGGCAACAGAACAACTGAGGCAAGCACCTACAGCCGACTGCCGCCCTCCAGCCGCCAGCGGGAAGAGCGATCCGGAGAATATGGCTGCGACTTGGCTAAAAGCAAAGCCCGCCCAGCGGCCTGACGGACCGCAGACAATAAAAAAAACGAACGCAGTCGAAACAGAAAACGAACGCAGTCGAAACGAAAAACGAACGCAGTCGAAACGAAAAACGAACGCAGTCGGAATTGCCCGAGACTGCGTTCGTTTTTTTCGTCTGTCCATCTCCCATCGCATGACAGAGCACCTGCTCGGCATCCGTCGCGCGAGCCACATGGGCGTGAAGCACCGGCGGAAGGCCGGATCAGGGCATCTATACCATCAATAACATAGGCTTTGACAGCCCCTTTTTTCCTGCTGAACCTTGTCCAAGGGAAGGTAGACGGACAAAGAAGTCTTGTCGTAGCATCACATGCGCATTCTTTTGGGGAAAATCCATGCGACTGGTCGTTCGCATTTCGCAAGCCTCTTTCATCATCAAGAAAGCAAAATACCCCATATTCTATTGCCACGATGCAGATTGGCAGAAGCCCATGTGGTCTTGCGATTGGCTTGCTTCCAATACCAAGAAACGTGCACTTGGAAGGATGAGACGCTCAAGCTACCCAGACGCCTTGCAGGCTCTCACGATGGGAGAGCAGCAGTTCAGCATCATTGCAAGGAGTTGGCTCCAACATGAGAAATGCTTCACTTGCTTGTTTCTATCGTATTTGCGAACAAGAACACTGAGGAGGTTCCGTACCCCATGATCGACCCATTGAGAAAAAACGTATTGACCTTGATGCTTGGTAGCCTATTCATTGAGCCCGCAAAGGTGCAAATTCAAAAACGCTGATGCACAAACCGCTCATGAAAGATAGTTGTTCAATCATTTCAAAGGATGGAAAGCCCACTTTAACGGGGCTGTTGCCAAAAAGTGTGTCAAGTAACCCACTTGGGTGATGATGAGGTTTCACCAATAAAGCCATGAGAGCAGTCAATGCCCCTTTGACCGCTCTCATGGCTTTAATCTTTTGGCAATTACCCATTGATGCGCTTTCGGACAATCGAAAATGCTTTCTGAAACAAAGCGGAATCTCTCATGGTAGAAAGCATCTCAAGGAATCTGCAGGTGGGAATCACAAAAGTCAATTCATACATCGGTACCAGTGGTCGTGCCGATGGATCAAGCATTCCAATGAAGCATCTGCGACCACCTTCGCGGTTTTCTTTTACGGCATTGCTGACGATACTCGAGCAACCGGAACCAAATGGAGTGAAAACCGTGTCCAAGGCATTGTTGTCATAGTATGCCCATGCGGTAAGACCAGAAAGAATATCAGGGGTAGCCCAGAAAAGCACACCTTCCATGCCATCCAGATTCTCAACTTGGTCGATGCGAATGAAGTTCAGATAGGGCTTTTCTGCCTTCTTGATATCAAGGCTTTCCACATACTCCACCACCATTTCCGGTGTCTTCTTATAATGTTCTACCGTAGATACAAAATTAGGCACACGTTCTGGCATATCATGAAAACCCGTATACAAGCCTCCGCCACCGCATTTCACATTTTCGGCCGTAAGTGTCAATGGACTGCCTTCGCGCACCTTGCTGATAGCGCCAATGGTGCAGTGGGGCACATTTTTGGGTTCTTCAGCAGGTGTATTGCTATAACCAAAAACAATTGGCAAGGGGGCTTTATCGCCAAATGCCTCTCTGTAAGACTGAATAAATTCTTGAATGCACATGTTGTTCTACTATTTAATTCCCACTTCGGGATGGTTGTCATTAAGCAGATCACTTATCTGAAGAAGTTGACGCATCAGGCGTCCTCTTCCTGTAGCAGATACGTTCTTTAATGCCCTTTCGCAAACTTCTTCTGCTATAGCCATCACCCTCGGCATCAATTCACGACCTTGATCAGTAATCTGGACGCTGTTTTTCAGTTTCCTCACTGTCATACGCTCAACCAGTCCTTTGCTTTCCAGATAGTCCACTGTGCGCTTGATGGCAGCCGCATCTTTGGAAAGAATATTTGCCAAGTCCAGTTGGCTCATCTCGCCTTTGATATAGATACATCGAAGAACTGTAAACTGTGAATGAGGTAAATCAATGCCATGCTGTATCAGAGAGGCGTTCAACGCTCTTGACATTGCGACTGAGGCACGATGTAAGAGCATTCCAAGAGACAACAATTCGTCCATACGATCAAATATTGATGCTGCAAAGATAAAAATAATATATTGATTAGTCAATATATCAGGGACTATCTGATGCTTTTTTACTGCAGGATACGAGCAAAAGAGTTCATCCAAAAAAGCGCAGCCGCAATGGATGATAGAAACTCTGCGGAAGATACAAGCGTTCGACACGTTGGCCGACACGATCCAGCCCAATGGATGGTAGAAACTCTGCGGAAGATACAAGAGCGCAGGAAACGGCGGTTTCGAATTGCAGGGCCATTGGCTGAAGTACGCAAACGGCGTGAGGTTTGCCGGGAAGGCTTCTACCTACGCAGTTGCCGGATGAAGCTAAAAAGAGACAGCGGACACCTGACCGTGAGGGCAGGATGTCCGCTGTCGGATCTTGAGGCGCCCGCCGCCCGGCGTCAAGCCGGGAGCAGGCGTCGATGCTGACGATGGATTAGCACTGAGCGAGCTTGCCGTTGGAGCCGAGCACATTCACGATCTTGTGAACGTACAGGTTCTTCATGGCGTCGCGAGCTGGCTTGAGGTACTGGCGCGGGTCGAAGTAGCCCGGGTTCTCGCCGAGGGTCTTGCGGATGGCTGCAGTCATCGCCAGACGTGAGTCGGAGTCGATGTTGATCTTGCAGACAGCGCTCTTGGCAGCCTCGCGGAGCTGCTCCTCAGGAATACCGATGGCATCGGGGAGCTTGCCGCCGAACTTGTTGATGGTCTCAACTTCCTCCTGGGGAACAGAAGAGGAACCGTGGAGAACGATGGGGAATCCGGGGAGCTTCTCCTCAATTTCGTGGAGAATGTCGAAGGCCAATGGCGGAGGAACGAGCAATCCGGTCTTGGGATCGCGCGTGCACTGCTCGGGCGTGAACTTGTAGGCTCCGTGGCTTGTGCCGATGGAGATGGCGAGAGAGTCGCAACCCGACTGAGAAGTGAAGAAGATAACCTCTTCCGGCTTGGTGTAGTGGCTCTCGGCAGCAGAAACCTCATCTTCCACACCGGCGAGCACACCGAGCTCAGCCTCGACGCTCACGTCGTGCTGGTGAGCATACTCCACAACCTGCTTGGTGATGGCGATGTTCTCTTCTATCGGGAGGTGGCTACCGTCGAACATCACGGACGAGAAGCCCATGTCGATGCAGCTCTTGCAGATTTCGAAGCTATCGCCGTGGTCGAGGTGGAGTGCGATCTCAGGATGTTCGCAGCCCAGCTCCTTTGCATAGGCAACGGCACCTTCTGCCATGTAGCGGAGGATGGTTGCGTTGGCATAGTTGCGGGCACCCTTGGACACCTGCATGATCACCGGAGACTTCGTCTCAACAGCAGCCATGATGATTGCCTGCATCTGCTCCATCGTGTTGAAGTTGAATGCTGGAACTGCATAACCGCCCTTGACGGCTCTTGCAAACATACCATTGGTGTTTACAAGACCAATTTCTTTGTAGCTTAACATAATTGTTTAATAAGAATATTGTGAGAAAATTTTACCTTGTTGACGCAGCGCCGCAGGCACCCTGAGAATGCCCTGTGCGCTTTGTGCTACAAAGTTACGCTTTTTTCGTGAGTCCACACGCCTGTCTTTCTGTTTTTTTCCCGACACCCCTACTTTTTAATGATTTTTCACCGGCCATTCCGCAGCAGCAACGCCCGTGGCGACGGGCTGGCAGAACAAGGGCGGAAGCGCACGGACCAACCGCGGGAATGGCGGCCGAAAATGGAAATATGCGCAGCCGGCCGTCACTTTCAGAAACAAAAACTTGCACAGAAAGAAAACTTTCCCTACCTTTGCACGCTGAAATCAACGAACTGATTTTTATATGAGCAAGAATTGCGTGCTCTGACGAAATCAAAAAAACTCAAACCCAAGCAATGAAGAAAGGCATTCACCCCGAAAATTACCGCACGGTGATTTTCAAAGACATGTCAAACGGCGACATGTTTCTTTCCCGTTCAACTGCCAAGACCAACGAGACTGAGGTCTTCGAAGGCGTTGAATATCCTGTAATCAAGCTCGAGATCTCCTCCAGCTCGCACCCCTTCTACACAGGCAAGTCTACACTCGTCGACACAGCCGGCCGCGTGGACAAGTTCATGAGCCGCTACAAGATGGTGAAGAAGTAAGCACGCAACCCTGCTTACGGGATTACGGAAAAAATAAGCAAGCACAAGGTTCCCAACCACCTGCAGGTAGTTGGGAACTTTTCTTCTGCAGACACTTCCCCCGGACAGCCGCACATCGGGCCTCACAATGGGCAATCGGAGACGTTTCCGACGCATGCACAGCACATTTATGAGCCAAAAACAAAGAAAAACGGACGAAAAAGGGGAGTATTTCTATTTTTATTCGTAACTTTGCAACTTGAATAACTGCAGCAGCCGCCGAAATCCGTTTTCGGCGGGCAAATGGCAGTGTGAGCAAACATGTGAGCAAACATGAAGCCAAATACGCCCTACGAAATCGACCTGCACGACCCGCACCTGCGGGAGCGGACGTTCGAGTATACGCTCGACGATGCCTTTTTCGGCTGGATCGACGGCATCATCGAGCGCGGAAACATCCGCACGACGGTGGCCTGCACTCAGGCTGGAAGCAGCGTGTTCGGATTCCGGATCCACTCCACTGGCATCGTCATACAGCCCTGCGACCACTGTCTGGGCGACCTGCAGATTCCCATCGACGACACGACGGACATCACCGTCAAACTCGGCGACTCGTTCGACGACGACGGTCACGTCATCACGGTGCCTGCACAAGACGCCGTGCTCGACCTGTCCACCCCCATCTATGAATCCATAGCACTCAGCCTGCCGATACGCTGCGTTCATGAACCTGGCAAGTGCGACGCAGAAATGGAAGCCCAGATATCTGAGCACCTGGTCGCCCAAGGCGGAACCGAACAGGAGGAGGACAAAGACGAGCGTCCCATCGACGCGCGTTGGGATATACTCAAATCGGTAATCAACAACAACAATTAAAACACTTAGTGTAAAATGGCACATCCTAAAAGAAGACAATCGAAGACTCGTACACGTAAGAGAAGAACGCACGACGTAGCAGTTGCTCCGACATTGGCAGTATGCCCGAACTGCGGCGAATTCTACGTATACCACACTGTATGTCCCGCCTGCGGTTACTATCGTGGCAAGGTAGCTATCGAGAAGGAAGCTGCAATCTAAGTTTCTAAGCCTCTGAAGCTATGGATAAAATTCATGCAGTCATCACTGGTGTAGGCGGCTACGTTCCCAAGTACATCCTCGACAACGATGAGATGTCTACCATCGTCGACACGAGCGACGAATGGATCATGGAGCGTATCGGCGTGAAAACACGCCACATCCTCAAGCCCGAAGAGGCGCAGGGAGCCAGCGTGTCCTACCTGATGACAAAGGCGGTGGAGGAGTTGCTGGCCAAGACACAGGTGGATCCCGACACGATCGAGGCAGTCATCTGCGCCACCAGCACGCCCGACTACCTCCTTCCTTCAACCGCATCGCTCGTCATTGGCAACCTGAACCTGAAGCATGCCTTCGGATTCGACATGGAGGCAGCCTGCGCAGGCTTCCTCTATGCCCTGCAGATGGGCGCCGGACTCATCGAAAGCGGACGCTACAAGCGCATCATCCTCTGCGGCGGCGACATGCTCTCGGCATTCACCAACTACGAGGACCGCACGACTTGTCCGATTTTTGGTGACGGTGCCGGATGTGTCCTGCTCGAAGGAACGACAGAGCCCTATGGCTTCATGGACGCCTATCTGCGCACGGACAGCCACCCCGATCCGCTGCACATCGCAGCCGGAGGCTCCCGCAAGACGTCTTCGCACGACTCGGTCGACGCACGCGAGCACTTCATCTATCAGGAAGGACGCGTCGTCTTCAAGTTCGCTGTCACCAACATGTCCGACGCGGTTGAAATCATCGCCAAACGCAACAACCTGACGTTCGACGACATCGCATGGCTCGTGCCACACCAGGCCAACGTTCGCATTGAGCAGGCTGTGGCCCGACGCATCAATCTCCCAGAGGAGAAAGTGATGATCAACATCGAGCATCTGGCCAACACCTCTGCCGGCACCTTGCCGCTCTGCCTCTGGGATTACGAATCGAAGCTGAAGAAAGGCGACAACCTCATCTTCACCGCCTTCGGTGCGGGATTCAGCTGGGGCGCCGCCTACCTGAAGTGGTCCTACGACGGATCCAAATACAGCAAGTAGGTCCGGCACACGACAACAGGTGCAACACCCCGTCGGCAGTAGACGGTGCAGGCAGGAAAAGCAATGGAAGCAGACAGCGGTAACGGCTGTCCGGCCACGCCACACAAGCCTCAAGCGTCGACTCTGCACACCATACACTTAGGAAATGCGGATTTCACAGGTTTGCAAGACGCTGCCACTACAGCGTTGGGAAATCTGCGAAATCCGCATTTTGCTTGATGCAGGCGTGCCGCTCCGGCAGTTGCCATGCCATCTATCCGCCCATCAAGCTCATAGGAACTTTCACTCACAGACACCATTCACATCGTGCACAAATCAGGATTTGTAAACATCGTCGGCAATCCCAATGTCGGGAAGTCCACACTCATGAACCTATTCGTGGGCGAACGCATCAGCATCGCCACTTTCAAAGCTCAGACCACGCGCCACCGCATCATGGGAATTCTGAACGACGAGGAAACGCAGATTGTCTTCAGCGATACCCCAGGCGTCCTCAAGCCCATGTCCAAGCTGCAGAATTCCATGCTGGCATTCTCGACAAGCGCCCTCATCGATGCCGACGTCCTGCTCTACGTGACGGACCCTGTGGAGAAAGTGGACAAGAACAACGAGTTTCTGGAGAAAGTGGCCAAGATGACCGTACCCGTGCTTGTACTCATCAACAAAATCGACCTGATTGACGAGAAGAAGCTCGTGGAACTTGTCAACCAATGGCACGAGGCACTTCCGAACGCAGAAATCATACCCGTGTCGGCCCTTGCGAAATTCAATGTCCAGCCCATTCTCAAGCGCATCAAGGACCTGCTTCCCGACGCACCGCCATACTTCGAGAAAGACCAGTGGACAGACAAGCCGGCGCGTTTCTTCGTCAGCGAGATTGTACGCGAGAAAATCTTGCTCTATTACGACAAGGAAATCCCCTACTCTGTGGAAGTCGGCGTTGAAAGTTTCGTCGAAGACAAGACGCACATCCACATCAACATCGTCATCTATGTGGAGCGCGATTCACAGAAAGGCATCATCATCGGACATCAGGGAAAGGCACTCAAGAAAGTCATGACGGAGGCCCGCAAAAGTCTGGAGAAGTTCTTCGGAAAAAACATCTATCTCGAGACCTTCGTCAAGGTGGACAAAGACTGGCGGAATTCAGACAAGGAGCTCAATCTTTTCGGCTACAATCCGGAATAAGCGCGTAGGCTCTCTGTCATCAAACGCCAGCGGCATTCCGCTTCTAAAACGCAGCGTTCCAGTCCAAGAGCCGCCCATCCGACAGCGCATGCGCAGCAATAGCCAGCGCAGATGCCGGAAGCAGACCACAATCATCCCGTATTTACTACAAAGCAACTACATACAGACCTTATGGGAAACTTAGTAGCAATCGTCGGCCGCCCCAACGTGGGAAAGTCGACCCTGTTCAATCGCCTCACCAAAACGCGCCATGCCATCGTGAGCGATGAAGCCGGCACCACACGCGACCGCCAGTACGGCAAATGCGAGTGGGGCAACAAGGAGTTCTCAGTCGTCGACACCGGCGGCTGGGTTGTCAACTCAGAAGACATTTTCGAAGAAGAAATACGCAAGCAAGTCCTCATCGCCATCGAGGAGTGCAACGTCATTCTCTTCCTCGTCGACATCAAGACTGGTGTCACCGACCTCGACATGGCGGTGGCCTCCATTCTCCGTCGATCCAAGCTGCCGACCTTCGTCGTCTGCAACAAAGTCGACAGCAACGAGCTGCGATACGAAGCCGCGGAGTTCTACAAGCTGGGACTGGGCGATCCCTTCTGCATCTCTTCTTTGACGGGAAGCGGAACAGGCGACCTTCTCGACGCACTCGTCAGCAAATTCACAAAGGCCATGGACGATGTCATCGAGGAAGATATCCCACGCATTGCCGTCGTCGGACGTCCCAATGCAGGCAAATCCTCCATCGTCAATGCTTTCCTCGGCGACGAGCGCAATGTCGTGACCGACATCGCCGGCACCACACGTGACTCCATCTACACGAAATACGAGAAATTCGGATTCAACTTCTACCTTGTCGACACTGCCGGCATCCGGAAGAAGAACAAGGTAAACGAAGATCTCGAATATTATAGTGTCATGCGCTCTATCCGCGCCATCGAGAACAGCGACATTTGCATCCTCATGGTCGACGCCACGCGCGGAATCGAGGGACAAGACATCAACATCTTCCAAATCATTCAGAAGAACCAGAAAGGACTCGTCGTTGTCGTCAACAAATGGGACCTCGTGGAAGACAAGAGCAATGAAGCCATCCGACATTTCGAGCAGGCCATCCGCAATCGCCTCGCGCCTTTCACCGACTTTGAAATCATCTTTGCATCTGCCGTCACCAAGCAACGCATCTTCCGAGTGCTGGAAGAGGCACAAGCTGCATACGAGCATCGAACGACCAAAGTAGGCACATCCCGACTCAACGAGACGATGCTTCCGATCATCGAGAACACACCGCCACCATCCATCAAAGGCAAATATATCAAAATCAAATACTGCATGCAGATTCCTGAAACGCGCGTCCCGTCGTTCGTGTTCTACGCCAATCTGCCGCAGTATGTGAAAGAACCCTACCGCCGATTCCTCGAGAATCAGATCCGCGAACACTGGAACTTCAAGGGCACGCCCATCAATGTCTATATCCGACAGAAATAATGTCCACATCCGACATTCATAAAGGCCATACCCATGACGTATCCACAACTAAGTGAACATGGCAGCAGCAAGCACTGTCAGCGGCCATTCACCCTGCCCATCATGCTGGCCCTGCTGCTGACCATCGTCCCCACAAGTTGTCTCCGCCGCTCCGACAATCCCACCGAGGCGCCACGCAAAGCCATGCAGGCTGCCCTCGACGCTCAACTTCGCGGCGACGACGACGCCTACATCCAGCACCTTGATTTCGCGCTGGATGCCGACTCCACAGCCCTCCCCCTCTATCGCATCCTCTT
Organism: Prevotellaceae bacterium UBA1391; assembly: GCA_002305265.1. Lineage (GTDB taxonomy): Bacteria > Bacteroidota > Bacteroidia > Bacteroidales > Bacteroidaceae > UBA3839. The sequence continues at coordinate 77,957 of DBQP01000005.1, forward strand.
CCTGCAACAGAAGCAGCGAATGAAAGCCACACGAGGCGGGCTCATGTCAGCCCACATCGACACCGTACGTCTCCTGTCAGACACGGTTGCCGGCGTCTTCTTCACAGAAATCTATGCCAACGGCGACTCCGTACCCAGCTATCATAAACTCGTACGCAAGCAAGGAGTTTGGCGAATCCGAGTGCGCAACTGAACCTCGACGCCACCATCCATCCCTTTCCCACACACGTACACAACAAACATTCCCGCCATGTCAGAAATCAAATGCGTAGGCATCATCACTTCAGGAAACGATGCACCCGGAATGAACAGCGCCATCCGCGCCGTCACACGCTCAGCCATCTATAACGGATTGCGCGTCAAAGCCGTCTACCGCGGATACAAAGGCCTCATCGACGGCGACATCGTGGAATTCAAGACACAGAACGTCAGCAACATCATCCAGCAGGGCGGCACCATCCTCAAGTCATCCCCCAGCCAAGACTTCTTCTCCCCCGAAGGCCGAAAGAAAGCCTTTGAGAACATCCAACGAGAAGAAATCGACGCCCTCATCGTCATCGGCGGCGACGGCACAATACACGGCGCACGCATCTTCGCGCAGGAATACGACATCCCCTCCATCGCCATTCCCGCCACCATCGACAACAATCTGAATGGCACCGACACAACCATCGGCTACGACACCGCCCTCAACACCATCATGCAGTGCGTCGATAAAATCCGCGACACCGCCACCTCACACGAGCGCCTTTTCTTCGTCGAGGTCCTTGGCGACGACGCCGGATTCCTGGCGCTCAATGGCGCCATTGCATCCGGCTGCGAGGAAGCCATCATCCCCTCCGCGCAGATAGAGACCGACCAGCTCACCAACTTCATCGAGAACGGCTTCCGGAAAACCAAATCCAGTTCCATCGTCCTCGTCGCAGCCAACGAAAACTCCGGCGGAGCCATGTACTATGCCGACCTCGTCAAGCAGCATCATCCCGAGCTCGACGTCCGCGTCTCCATCCTCGGCCACCTGCAGCGCGGCGGACAGCCCACGGCCCACGACCGCATCACAGCCTCCCGCATGGGCAGCGCCAGCATCGAGGCCGTCATGAAAGGTCTGCCCAACGTGATGATTGGCATCGACAACGATGAAATCGTCCACGTCCCCTTCTCCCGAGCCGTGCGAGAGCCCCGCAAGATCGACCCGGCCATGCTGGAGATTCTGCACAACGTCAGCATCTGACCCGTGCACCCCCACCTCGGTGCCTTCCCAGGCACATCCCCCTACAAGCGCGCAACCGACTCCCGCCGGTCGCGCGCTTTTCCGTTCTCTGGCCCAGAAAAACAGCACCCAAACTCCCTTTTCACCACCAGCACCTCCGCCTACTTAAACACTGACAATCACCCGCAAAAAAGATGAAATTGCAAGCCAACAATACGCCTTCAACGTCAAATTTCCACTAAAAAGCAACCCAAACCTCACTTTTGTTAGAAGATATTTGCGGGGCATTGGAAAAAGCCGTAAATTTGCGACGTCAAACTATTTCTTAGACAATTCACCAATCATTCCAGACCGGGACATTGTATCTGCCCATCTCGTGCATTGCTGCATGGCAACGGCAGTGCGGACGAGCAGGCAGTGTTCTTATGCAAAACTAAACCATTTGTATGAAAAAGTACAATTTCAATGCAGGACCATCCATCCTTCCACGAGAAGTAATCGAAGACACCGCTGCAGCATGTCTTGATTTTAAAGGTTCTGGCCTCTCACTCATGGAGATCAGCCATCGTGCCAAGGACTTCCAGCCCATCATGGACGAAGCCGAGGCCATCTTCAAGGAGTTGCTCGACATTCCTGAAGGCTACTCAGTACTCTTCCTCGGAGGTGGCGCCAGCCTACAGTTCTGCCAAGTCCCCTACAACTTCCTCGAGAAAAAAGCCGCCTACCTCAACACCGGCACATGGGCTAAGAAAGCCCTCAAAGAGGCAAAACTCTTCGGAGAAGTCGTCGAGGTGGCATCCAGCGAAGCCGACAACTACACCTATATCCCTAAGAATTTTGACATTCCGGCCGACGCCGACTACTTCCACTTCACGACCAACAACACCATCTTCGGCACAGAAATCACGAAGGATTTCGACACCAACGTGCCACTGATCGCCGACATGTCTTCCGACATCTTCAGCCGTCCCGTCGATGTCAGCAAATACATCTGCATCTACGGAGGAGCCCAGAAAAACCTCTCCATGGCCGGCGTCACCTTCGTTGTCGTCAAGAACGACGCACTCGGAAAAGTCAGCCGCCGCATCCCCACCATGCTCGACTACCGCACGCACGCCGAAAAGGGTTCCATGTTCAACACACCGCCCGTTGTTCCCATCTACACGGCCCTGCAGAACATGAAGTGGCTCAAGGCCAATGGTGGAGTCGAGGCCGCACAGAAGCGTGCACAGGAGCGCGCCGCACTGCTCTACGGAGAGATTGACCGCAACCGCATTTTCCGTGGCACCGCCGTCGAGGAAGACCGCTCCGTCATGAACATCTGCTTCGTCATGAACGACGAATACAAAGAGCTCGAAGCCGACTTCATGCAGTTTGCCACTGAGCGCGGCATCGTCGGCATCAAGGGCCACCGCTCCGTCGGCGGATTCCGCGCCAGCTGCTACAACGCCATGTCCCTCGAAGGCGTGCAGACACTCGTCGACGCCATGAAGGAGTTCGAGCAGAAACACTAAACACCCCACGAAGATGATGGATTATGATCGGACGCAACCAGCACACCCAGCCTGCGCCGCTCATAATCCATAATCTCTTACAACACCCATCCACCAGCGTCACAGCGCCACCCGGCCTGCAACCTCCGCCAATAGTTTCCCCACCGGAATACTCCGTCCGAGGACACCTGCAACAGTTGCCCGACAGCCGGACACCGCCAGCCCACTGACGCCACCCAGCCATTCCTGATACCCCAAAACATCAAATCCGATTCCTCACATCATGAAAATCCTCATAGCCACAGAGAAGCCCTTCGCCCCCGTTGCCGTCGAAGGCATCAGAAAAGAAGTAGAAGCAGCCGGCTATCAGCTCGCCCTGCTTGAGAAATACACGGAAAAGCAGCAACTCCTTGCCGCCGTAGCCGATGCCGACGCCGTCATCATCCGCTCCGACAAAATCGATGCAGAAGTGTTCGACGCAGCCCCGCAGCTCAAGATCGTCGTCCGAGCAGGCGCAGGCTACGACAATGTCGACCTCGACGCAGCCACCGCACACGGCGTCGTCGTCATGAACACTCCGGGCCAGAACGCCAACGCTGTGGCAGAACTCGTGTTCGGACTCCTCGTCTACGCCGTGCGCAACTTCTACAACGGCAAGGCCGGAACCGAGCTCGCAGGCAAGCATCTCGGCATCCTCGCCTACGGCAATGTAGGCCGCAACGTCGCCCGCATCGCCAAAGGATTCGGCATGGAAGTCAGCGCCTACGACGCCTTCTGCCCCGCAGAAGCCATCGAGGCCGACGGCGTCAAGGCAGCCAAGAGCCAGGAAGAACTCTTCGACACTGCCGACATCGTCTCCCTCCACATCCCCGCCACACCGGAGACCATCCGCAGCATCAACCATGACCTCTTCGGACGCATGAAGCAGGGCGGCATCCTCGTCAACACCGCCCGCAAGGAAGTCATCGACGAGGCCGGAGTCATCCAGCTCCTCGGCGAGCGCACCGACCTCAAGTTCCTCACCGACATCAAGCCCGATGCCGATGTCGACTTCCAGCAGTTCGAAGGCCGCTACTTCTCCACACCCAAGAAGATGGGCGCCCAGACAGCCGAAGCCAACATCAATGCCGGCATCGCCGCAGCCAAGCAAATCGTCGGTTTCTTCACCGAGGGCTGCACACGCTTCCAAGTGAACAAGTAAAGACTACCACCGATTGAGAATCGCCGACGCCCGCCCGTGCCATCAGCACATCGGCCGCCGGCCATTCTCAATTTTTTTCCCCACCCTCAACACACCCCATCCATGGCAACCATTCGCCCATTCCGCGGAGTACGCCCACCCCGCCAGTACGTGGAAGAAGTAGAAAGCCGCCCCTACGACGTGCTCTCCTCCGAAGAAGCACGCGCAGAAGCCGGCGACAACGAGAAATCCCTCTACCGCATCATCCGTCCCGAAATCAATTTCCCCGCCGGCACCAGCGAGCACGACCCGCGCGTCTACGAAGCCGCCGCCCAGCAATTCCAGAAATTTCAGGACAACGGCTGGCTCGTGCAGGATGCCGATCCGCACTACTACATCTACGCGCAGACGATGAACGGCCGCACACAGTACGGACTCGTCGTCGGAGCTTACGTCGACGACTACCTCAACGGCGTCATCAAGAAGCATGAGCTCACCCGCGCCGACAAAGAGGAAGACCGCATGAAGCACGTCCGCGTCAACAACGCCAACATCGAGCCCGTCTTCTTCGCCTATCCCGACAACGCCGACATCAACTCCCTCGTCAGCCGCTACACCAGCACCGAGCCGGAATACGACTTCATTGCCCCCATCGACGGATTCCGCCACCAGCTCTGGATCATCTCCGACGACGCAGACATCAGCCGCATCACCGCCGAGTTTGCCAAGATGCCAGCCCTCTACATCGCCGACGGACACCACCGCTCAGCCGCAGCCGCCCTCGTCGGCGCAGAGCGCGCCCAGCAGAATCCCAACCACCGAGGCGACGAGGAATACAACTATTTCATGGCTGTCTGCTTCCCGGCCTCGCAGCTCACCATCCTCGACTACAACCGCGTCGTCACCGACCTCGGCGGCATCAGCGACGAAGAGTTTCTCCGCCGCCTCTCGGCCCACTTCGACGTCACCCCCAAAGGCGCAGGAGAATACCGTCCGACCCAGCTCCACGAGTTCTCCCTCTACCTCGCCGGCACCTGGTATTCGCTCCTTGCCCATGCCGACACCTTCGACCCCTCCGACCCCATCGACTCGCTCGACGTCAGCATCTCCTCCCGACTCATCCTCGACGAGATACTCGGCATCAAGGACCTCCGCCGCGACCAGCGCATCGACTTTGTCGGCGGACTCCGCGGACTCGGCGAGCTCAAGCGCCGCGTCGACAGCGGCGAGATGCACATGGCCCTCGCCCTCTATCCCGTCACCATGGAGCAGATCATGACCATTGCCGACGCCGGCAAGATCATGCCCCCCAAGGCCACGTGGTTCGAGCCCAAGCTCCGCTCCGGACTCGTCATCCACAAACTCGACTGACCGCCACCCACCCGCCACCCTTCCCCACCGGCACACGCCCAGTCTGCCCGCACCAGCCGTCTGCCGCCACACCCCCTCCCATGCGCCTCCCTGCACCCACGTGCCCGGAGGCGCATACCGTTCCCGCCCATCCTCCACCACTCCTCCAGCCCCATCCCCCACCAGTCGTCCCCCTCAGCGCGCCCCGCCGAAGCGCCATCCGCCGCACGATCACGGTCCCCATCCCCTCCGCAAAAACAAACGCAGTCGAAAACAAAAACGAACGCACTCGTTTCCAAAAACGAACGCACTCGAAAACAAAAACGAACGCACTCGTTTTCTACACCCGACACCACCCCCTCCCGCAACAGCCGCTGCCCCCACTCCGCCGAAAGCCGCGCCCCACAGCATCTGTCCACGCCACGCTGCCTCAGACGTCCCAGACCAAGAGCAGGATGGCGCATCCATTTGCTTTTGTCACGCCGAATCACTACCTTTGCACATCCAATACAGCAACTACAAATTCCCTCATTCCCCAAAAACAGACAAGCAATGGCAACAGTTGACGACAAGAAAATCATCTTCTCGATGGTCGGTGTGTCGAAAATCATACCCCAGAACCAGAAGCAGATTCTCAAGAACATCTACCTCTCCTTCTTCTACGGCGCGAAAATCGGCATCATCGGTCTGAACGGCGCCGGCAAATCGACCCTGATGAAAATCATCGCCGGACTGGAACAGCCGTCGCAGGGCGAAGTCGTCTGGAGCCCCGGCTACACCGTAGGCTATCTGCCCCAGGATCCCCCGCTCGACGAGACCAAGAACGTCAAGGAGAACATCCAGACCGCCGTCCAGCACGTCTACGACGCACTCAAGGAGTACGACGAGATCAACCTGAAGTTCGGTCAGGAGGAGTACTACTCCGACGCCGACAAGATGGATGAGCTCATGAAGCGCCAGGGCGAGCTGCAGGACATCATCGACGCCACCGACGCATGGAACATCGACTCGAAGCTCGAGCGCGCCATGGCTGCCCTCCGCTGTCCCGACGGCGACTCCCCCGTCACACATCTCTCAGGCGGCGAACGCCGTCGCGTGGCCCTCTGCCGCCTGCTGCTGGAGAAGCCCGACGTGCTCCTGCTCGACGAGCCCACCAACCACCTCGACGCCGAAAGCATCGACTGGCTCGAACAGCATCTCCAGCAATACGAAGGCACCGTCATCGCCGTCACGCACGACCGCTACTTCCTCGACGACGTGAGCCAGTGGATTCTGGAGCTCGACCGCGGAGAGGGAATCCCCTGGAAAGGCAACTACTCCTCATGGCTGGAGCAGAAAACCCTCCGCATGGAACAGGAAGAAAAGACGGCATCCAAGCGCCGCAAGACACTGGAGCGGGAGCTCGAGTGGGTACGCATGGCCCCCAAGGCACGCCAGGCCAAGGGCAAGGCGCGCCTCAACAGCTACGAGCAGATGCTGAACGCCGAACAGAAACAGCGCGACGAGAAACTCGAAATCTTCATCCCCAATGGTCCGCGACTCGGCAACAAGGTCATCGAAGCACAGCACGTGCAGAAAGCCTACGGCGAGAAAACTCTCTTCAGCGACCTTAACTTCATGCTGCCGCCCAACGGAATCGTCGGTGTCATCGGCCCGAACGGAGCCGGAAAAACCACCCTCTTCCGTCTCATCATGGGACTGGAACAAGCCGACGGCGGCACATTCGAAGTCGGAGAGACCGTACGACTGGCCTACGTCGACCAGCAGCACAAGGACATCGACCCGAACAAATCCGTCTACGAAGTCATCTCCGGCGGTACAGAAGTGTTCCGCATGGGCGGCCGCGACGTAAACGCACGCGCCTACCTCTCCCGCTTCAATTTCTCAGGAACGGACCAAAGCAAACTCTGCGGCGTGCTCTCAGGCGGTGAGCGCAACCGACTGCAACTCGCGCTCGCGCTCAAGCAGGAAGGTAACGTGCTCCTGCTCGACGAGCCCACCAACGACATCGACGTCAACACGCTGCGCGCACTGGAAGAAGGATTGGAAAGCTTTGCCGGTTGCGCCGTCGTCATCAGCCACGACCGATGGTTCCTCGACCGCATCTGCACCCACATCCTGGCTTTCGAAGGCGACGGACAAGTCTTCTACTTCGAGGGAAGCTACTCCGATTATGAGGTCAACAAAGCACGCCGACTCGGCATCGGCGAGGAAATCAAGAAAGGCCGCTACCGCAAACTGATGGAAGACTAAACCCTTCCGCCGAGCGTCGCCACCGCGCCCAACAGCCTCCAGCCGCATCCGTCAACTGCGGTCCGCGCAAGAAATACCTGCAAGCTTCGCAAGATATTTCCGAGGATTGCGCAGGAAAAGCCCGAGAATCCCGCAAGAAATGCCTGCAGCCAGCGTAGCAAATGCCTGCATGCAGAGCAGGTTCTGAGCGCAGCATAAAACAAAAGAAGGAATCACAGACAACGCCCACGGTGAAGCCGAGGGGCGGCATGTCTGTGATTCCTTTTTTTCCGTGATACGCGCATCGGACGACGGCCGTGCGGTCCCAACGCACTCAGCCTTCGCCTCTTCCAATCATCCGGTGCGCCTGCACATACGCTTCAATGCACCTACATCCTTTCTCCGCTGCGCCTGCACACACAATCCGGTACACCTACATCTTTTCTTCAGTGCGCCTTCGTCCTTTCGGTGCTGCAACTTCAACTTTCCTTCAGTGCACCTTCTCCCTTCCTGTGCTGCAATTTCAACTTTTCTTCAATGCGCCTTCTCCCTTCCTCCGAGGCGACTCGGAACTTCTCCTACGCCAGTCTCAAATGGCTGCATAGGGGCTGTTCTTATTGGGGCTTCTCAATCTGCAGCTTCAGCGTCCGCAATGCCGACAACATCTCTTGGCCTGTCCGATGCCCGATCTGCAGCATCGAGTCGATTTTCGCAGGCGTGAAACTGGCCGCATCGTAGCCTGTCAAATCAGGATGGATGTAGAAGTCAGCATTCCGACGGTTCGCCAGATAGCGCTTGCGGTCGGGCCGCGACAAGAGCCAGCGCAGCTGCGGAATGTCGGGAAGCGCCTCCCACTGCTTCGAATCTCTTTCTTTTTCTTTCGGCTGATGTTGCGTCAGGTCGACAGCAATGACGATGTCAGCACCCATTCCGCGCGCCACATCCACGGGCAGATTGTTGATGGCACCTCCGTCAATCAGTAAATGTCCGTCGCGGCGTACGGGCGTGAACACACCGGGAATGGCCATGCTGGCACGCATAGCCTCGGCCAGCGACCCGCCATGCAGCACGACTTCCTCCATGCTGCCGACGTCTACGGCCACGCAACGGAAAGGAATCGGAAGCTGGCTGAACGTCTCCACCGCGCGGAGGCGGAGCATGGAGTCCAGCAGGAGCGACAATTGTTCGCCGCGAAGCAGTCCTGTCTTTCCGCTTTCGAAGAGATTGCGGATGGTTCCTTCGGCACGCTTGTCTTTGCCCATGCGCACCGGCAATGGAATGCCGAAGACGTAGGCGCGGCCGTCCTCCCCCTCATGCCAGACACGACGGCTCAGCGAATCGACACGGTCGGTGAGCAGCGAACCCCACTCCTGCGAACGGAAAAGATGCTCAATCTCGTCGGCTGAATAGCCTGCGCAGTAGAGTCCGCCGACAATGCCGCCAATGCTGGTCCCGACGACATAGTCGGGGCGGATGCCGGACTGCTCGATGGCGCGCAAAACGCCCACATGGGCAGCTCCCTTGGCACCGCCTCCGCCCAAGACGAGGGCGACCTTCGGGCGCGCAGTCTGCGCATGGGACGCATGGGCTGGCAGCAGCAGACAGGCCAGCAACAGCCAAATCGGATGAATCTTCATAGGCAATCAAGCATCAAGAGATGGAAAAGGAAAGGGGAAGGCACAGCGCTGCCTGTAGACTGCCACCGCAGGAGTGGAGCCCGGTCGGGGCGCGTCAGCAACGCATGGATGCACCTTGCCAGCGGACTTCGCAGCGGGCAAGGACACGAGCGGGCTTCCTAAAAATCGGCCTGTGGCGCTGTACTCAGTCTGAGGTCCGCCACGGCAGCCAGATAGTTTTTCATGTTGCCGGCCTTCATCAGGCGCTTCCATTGTTTCCGCCCGAGCGTCGGCTCGAGATAGTCCCACAGCGTGCGCACCTTCTGAAGCCGTTGCGCCTCACCAGGAATCAAGCGTTCGTAATGGGCAAGCAGCTCTGTGTGGAGCGCGCGCAGCAACCGCAGGCGTTCGGCGGCGGGCCATTTGGCACCGGAGGCATACTCCGCAGCCAACCAGGGCTGGGCCAACAGCCCGCGACCGACCATCACGCCGGAGAGCCGATCGCCGTAAGTCTTCTCCAGCGATTGAAGGTCGGAAAGTCCGTGCACCTCTCCATTGTAGATGACCGGGTGCGACGAACACGACAGCAGGGCCTCAAACTGCGACAGATGCAGCTCGCCCTTATACTGCTGCTTGGCCACGCGCGGATGCACGGTCACGTGGACCAGCGGCATTGCATTGACCACCGGCATCACCTGCCGCCACTCATCGGCCGACTCCATGCCGAGCCTCATCTTGAGCGAGAATGCCACATCGGTGTGGCGGCGCACCACGCTGGCAATCTGCTCCATGCGCTCGGGAGAGGCCGTCAAGGCTGCTCCACGACCGTGGCGCGTCTGCAAGGGAAAGGGGCATCCCGCATTGATGTCGATGCGGCGGTAGCCCCTGTCCTTCACGACAGCGACCACCTGCTCCATCTCCTCGCCGCCGTTGGCGATGACTTGGGGAACGACCGGCACGCCCTCGTTGTACTCAGGTCGCAGGTCGCGCAAGTCTTTGGTTCGCACCGTGCCGTGCTCCAACCGGACGAACGGCGTATAGTATTGGGCCACACCACCGAACAACGCGTGGTGGGTGCGGCGGTAGGCATCTTCTGTGTAGCCCTGAAGCGGGGCAAAATGGATGGGATATGTCATGTGGGGAGGCGATGACGGCAAAGAACAGTTGCGCGGATGGTTTGCAGCAGCCGCGTCCGCTGGCCGAAACAGGTGAGACGGGAAAGAAAAACGACTGCGTTCGAAATGCAAAACGACTGCGTTCGAAATGCAAAACGACTGCGTTCGTTTTCTCTTACGACTGCGTTCGAAATGTGAGACGAAGGCCTTCCGGAAAAAAACCCGCAGAGGCGCCCTTGCGGGACGGATGACTACAGGTTCTCTTCCCGCACGTAGGTGATGGCGCGGTTGACGAAATCGAGGAAGGGATGGGCCGCACGGCACATTTCCACCAGGCGGTCGAGCAAGGCGTCCTCGCTGCCGAGGTCCTGCGGCAGACGCGACACGAGGCAATATACCTTGTACTTCAGCAGGTCGGCCACGGCGCTCTCCTCGCTGAAGCCCTTCGGCATGCGCTTGAGGCGGAATGTATCGTCGAGGTGCATGCCGTGGGCCGCGGCCTGCTGGACGAGTGCGGGGAAGTCGCCCTCGCCGTTCTCGATGTCCTCGCGGAGGACGCGCAGCACCTGCGGCTCACACATGTAGTCGCCGATGGCGAGCAGGTTGCCCGAGGTATAGATATCCGCACCGGCACGCTCAGCAAAGTCGGGCTGAAGATGGAAATAATAGCCGCTGTAGCCGCTCTTCTTGCCGCCTCGGCAGATGTAGCAGCCGATGTGGGTCTTGTAGGGGCTCTTGTCCTTGGAGAAGCGCACGTCGCGGTAGATGCGGTAGGTGCAGTCCTTCGGCGTGAGGTCGGCCACCGATGGGTCGAACTCGGCAATGCGTGCGATGAGACGCGCTGTGAATTGCTCAAACCGGAGGCGCAGGGCCTCGTATTCGGCCTTGTGCTCCAAAAACCATGTGCGCTCGTTGTTGGCGGCGAGACGCTGCAGAAAATCTATGATGTCGTTCATGAGTTGCTGTAGAATGAAGTGGGATGGATGGATGAAAACGCCGGCCTCAAGCCAGTTCGGAGACGAGCAGCCAGATGTTGAGCGCGGCCACGATGAAGGCGAGGGAGTAGAGGAAGACGGTGCTCAGCGGCGAGTTGACATATTTGCCCATCACGCGTTTCGACGACGTGAGGCTCACCTGCAGGAAGACGGTGAAGGGCAACTGGATGCTGAGCACCATCTGCGAGATCAGCAGTCCCTGGAAGGGATTGCCGATGAAGAAGATGATCAGCAAGGCCATGCCGAGCGAGATGATGACACCGAGGGCCGAGTGGAGGTCCTTGACGTTGTAGGACTCGTTGAAGAGGCCCGAGAAGATACTTCCGGCGGCGATGCCGCTGGTGATGGTGCTGGAGATACCGGCGAGGAGCAGGGCGATGGCAAAGATGTTGGACGCGTTGTTGCCAAGCAGCGGTGTGAGCATGGCGTTGGCTTCGGCCAGATCGCCGACGGACTGGCCGCGGGTGAAGAACGTGGAGGCCGCCAGCAGAATCATGGCGGAGTTGATGGCCCAGCCGATGATCATGGAGAAGAGGGTGTCGACAAACTCATACTTGAGCATGTGGCGGATGCGCTCGTCGCCCTCAAGGTTGATTTCCCGGCTCTGGATGACTTCGGAGTGGAGGAAGAGATTGTGGGGCATGACCACCGCGCCCAGCACGCTCATGATGATCAGCAGCGAGCCCTGCGGAACGGAGGGGACGACAGCCGCGCGCGCAGCCGCGCCCCAGTCGATGTCGACGAGGAACAGCTCGTAGATGAACGACAGGCCGATGACCGACACAAAGCCGATGACGGCACGCTCGATCTTGCTGTAGGAGTTGGTGAAGAGAAGAATCAGCACGGTGGCCGTGACGAGCAGGGCCCCTGTGGGAATGCTGATGCCGAAAAGCATCTGCAAGGCGATGGCACCACCGAGAATCTCAGCCAGCGAGGTGGAGATGCTGGCCAGAATGGCACTGACCACGATGGGGCGACCTACCCAGCGGGGGGCATACTTCACGGCGGCCTCACTGAGGCAGAGACCGGTGACGATGCCGAGGTGGGCCACATTGTGCTGCAAGGCGATGAGCATGACGGTGGACAGGGTCACCACCCACAGCAGGGCGTAGCCATATTCGGAGCCTGCGGCAAAATTGCTGGCCCAGTTGCCGGGATCGATGAAGCCGACGGTGACGAGCAGGCCTGGCCCGATGTACTTGAAAATGTCGAGGGCGCCCAGCACACGGGGGTGCCCCTTGCTATAAAGTTCTTTGAGAAAGTTCATGTGGATGTGTGGTTCGTAAGAAAAAAGAATCGCGTCTGCCTGGCCGCAGGGGCCGCCGAATGCGCGTCGACATGGGCCGGCCCAAGCCATTAGGCAGGCCAAAGTTAGGAAAAAATTCAGAATCATCCAGCAGCCTGAAAGCGGAAAATGGATTTCCTTGCGAAAATATCGACCGCTTCCGCGGGCACGAACTGGAGGAAAAATGCGGACGGGCATCAGCATACATACCAGCAGAAGGAGGAGGAAAGGCGGAGCGAGGAGAAAAAGCAACCAGGAAAGGAGGACACATGCAAGGAGCGGAAAATAACAGCATGTGGCCAAAATTGAACAGGAGAACCTGACGCGAGAAACGTCGTGCCCGAGCAAGGCAAAAAAGAGTGCGCAATCCGCTTTTTTTGAGCAAAAAAAACTACCTTTGCAGGGATAAACCCCCAGACAGCATGATTCAGGAACTCCAACTCCGAGTGATTCCCCAAGTGGCGGCAAGCGAACAGTCTATCAAGGATTTTCTTGCGCGCGAACATGGCCTCAGCCGCCAGAGCGTCAAGCACGTGCGCGTGCTGAAACGTTCGATCGACGCGCGCCAGCGCACCATCTACGTCAATCTCACACTCCGCGTCTACATCAACGAGCAACCCACTGACGATGAATTTGAGCGGACGGTGTATCGGATGGTGGATGAGGGCCCGGCAGCCATTGTCGTGGGAGCAGGACCGGGTGGTCTTTTCGCAGCCCTGCGCCTGATTGAGCTGGGCGTGCGCCCCATTGTGGTGGAGCGTGGAAAGGACGTGCATGCCCGCCGCCGAGACATCGCACGCATCTCCACGCAGCACGAAGTGAATCCGGAGTCGAACTACAGCTTCGGCGAGGGAGGCGCCGGCGCATTCTCAGACGGCAAGCTCTACACACGCAGCAAGAAACGCGGCAACGTGGACAAGATTCTCAATGTGTTCTGCCAGCATGGGGCCTCAACCTCCATCCTGAGCGATGTTCACCCGCACATCGGAACGGACAAACTGCCGGCCGTCATCGAGGAGATGCGGCAGACCATCCTGCAATGCGGCGGCGAAGTGCATTTCGAGACGAAGATGACGGCGCTGCTGACGGAGGGTGATCGTGTTGTGGGCATTCAGACACAAAACGGGAAGGAATTCCGCGGACCGGTCATTCTGGCCACGGGCCATAGCGCACGCGACGTATACGAATGGCTCTACGCCAACGACATCGAGATAGAGGCAAAAGGACTGGCCATGGGCGTGCGGCTGGAACATCCCGCAGCGCTCATCGACCGCATCCAATACCACAACCGGGAAGGCCGCGGGCAGTATCTGCCGACAGCCACGTACCAGTTCGTCACACAGGTCAATGGCCGCGGAGCATACAGCTTCTGCATGTGTCCCGGAGGCACCGTCGTGCCTGCCGCGAGCGGACCGGAGCAGATTGTCGTGAATGGCATGTCGTCCTCCCTGCGCAACTCGCCTTGGAGCAACAGCGGCATGGTGGTGGAACTGCATCCGGAAGACCTGGCCGACCCCACCCTGCTGGATGCTGCCGCCATCGAGGCCATCAACGAGCAGCTGCCACAGGGAACCTCCTTCGACGTGAAAAGCCCACTGGCCATGATGCACACGCAGCAATGGCTCGAGCGCATTGCGTGGCTGCAAGCCGGACGACGCCAAGCCGCACCCGCACAGCGCATGGCGGACTTTGTCAACCGGCGGCTCTCGTACGACCTTCCGCCCAGCAGCTATCAAGCGGGACTCGTGTCTACCCCTATCCACTTTTGGATGCCGACCTTCATCAGCGAGCGCCTGAAGCAGGGATTTCTCAATTTCGGCAAGCAGAAGCACGGGTTCCTGACCAATGAGGCACTCATGATCGGCGTGGAGACACGCACCAGCTCACCCCTGCGGATTCTGCGCGACCCGGAATCGCTGCAGCACGTCCGGCTCCGCGGCCTCTTCCCCTGCGGCGAAGGAGCTGGATATGCCGGAGGCATCGTGAGTGCTGGCATGGACGGCGAGCGCTGTGCGGAACGCTGTGCACAGTATCTCGAAGCCGGACGCGCTTAGAAAACAGATGACAACGGCGGCACACGGGATGATGGGCGAAGCAGGTACGGAACGCCTTTTGCACACTGACAGGAAAGCGCCGGTGCATGCTCGGAATGGCATCGGCACAGGCCTGGAAAAACGGAAGCGCAGGTCCGGATTTATTTAAATTTAACGAAGAACCCTGATGCTTTGCCAACAAATGTTAGAATCGCGCCCAGCCATTAAACCATTCGCCCAGCTGGCGGTCACAATAACGGAACGTCGTCGTGAACTTGCCGCATCGACCCACTTCTGATTTTTTCAAGAAAGCTTATACAACTCTGCAAGAAAGCATATACAACGAACACAATAGAACTCAATGAACAAGCAATTCATCAGTGCGCTTGCCCTATCCCTGCTCTCCCTCAACGTGGCATCCGAGGCAAAGGCGCAAGCCCAAGGCCAACGATGGACGCTCGAACAATGCCTTAAATACGCACTCGAGCACAACATCCAGCTCAAGAGGAACATCGTCTCGCTGGCAGAAAGCGAGGCACAACTCAAACAATCGAAGGCCGCACTCTTCCCCACCCTCTCTTTCTCGACGAATCAGAATGCCAGCTGGCGCCCGTTCAGCGAGTCGTATGTCAACCTCTCGTCAGGAACGATGACGTCTACCAGCTCTGAAGTCAACTACAATGGATCGTACGGACTGAACGCTAGCTGGACGGTCTGGAACGGCGGACGAAATCAGCAGACCGTCAAGAAAAACCAGTTGGCCACCGAACAAGCCGACTACACGACACAGCAGACAGCCAACAGCATTCAAGAGCAGATCACCCAGCTCTACGTGCAGATACTCTACCAGACGGAAGCGGTCAACGTCAACCAAGAGCTTCTCGAAGCAAGCAAGTTGCAGCGCGACCGCGCCAAGACCATGGTGGAAGTGGGAAATCTGGCGCAAGTGGATCTGGCGCAGCTGGAGGCACAGGTCGCTCAAGACGAATACAACGTGGTGAACGCGCGCACCCAGCTCGATTCCTATAAGCTCAGTCTCAAGGAACTGCTTGAGATTGTAGGCAACGACGACTTCGATGTGGCTACGCCGCAGGTGAATGACGCGAATGTCTTGGCGCTGCTTCCGAACAAAAGCGACGTCTATCGACAGGCCGTGAGCCTCCGTCCCGAAATTCAGTCGGCGCGCCTGGACATCGAATCTTCCGAGCTCGAGATCGACATTGCCAAGCGAGGCTATCTGCCCACGCTGTCGCTCTCAGCCAGCATTGGCTCCAACAATTCAAGCGGACTGCGCACCAGTTTTGGAACGCAGCTGAAGACTCACCTCTCCAACTCCATCGGCCTGACACTTTCGGTTCCCATCTTCGACGGTCGCCAGAACAAGACCAGCGTGGAACTGGCGAAGCTCTCGAAGCAGACAAGCGAGCTCGCGCTTCAAGAAACGGAGAAGCAACTCTATAGCGACATTGAGTCTTATTGGCTCAATGCCCGCAACGCACAGCAGCAATATCAGTACGCGGTGAAGAACGAAGCGCGCATGCAGGAAAGCTACGACCTTGTGAGCGAGCAATTCCGGCTCGGTCTCAAGAACATCGTGGAGCTGACAACAGGCAAGACCAACCTCCTTCAAGCCAAGCAAACAGTCCTTCAAAGCAAATACACGGCACTGTACAATTGCGCCATGCTCGCCTTCTACCAAGGACAAAGCATCGCGCTCTAAGCATCGGAACCACTGAAACAAAACAAGAATAACGAAAATCGAAACCAGAAAATATGAACAAGATTCTCACTACCGCTGCTCTGACGGCATCCCTGCTCCTCGCCACTTCCTGCGCCGAAGAGCAGAACGTAAGCTACCTCACAGCAACAGCAGAACGCCAGGACATCACCACCAGCATCACGGCAACGGGCACCATCGAGCCTGTAACGAAGGTTGAAGTCGGAACGCAGGTCAGCGGTATCATCGACAAGATTTACGTCGACTACAACAGCGTCGTAAAGAAAGGACAAGTCATCGCCGAACTGGACAAGACCAACCTGCGCTCCGAGCTCGCCTCTGCTGAAAGCAATCTGCAGAACGCGCAAAGCTCACTCAACTACGAAAGCAGCAACTACCAACGCTACAAGGCCCTGTTTGACAAAGGACTCGTCAGCGCCAACGACTACGAAAGCGCCCGTCTTTCTTTCCAGCAGGCGCAACAGCAGGTGAACGTGCAGCGCCAGAATGTGCAGAAGGCACGCACCAACCTCTCCTATGCCACCATCACTTCGCCCATCGACGGCGTCGTGCTTTCCAAAGAAGTGGAGGAAGGACAGACTGTCGCTTCGGCCATGACAACCCCAACGCTCTTCAATATCGCCCAGGACCTCACCGATATGCGTGTGATTGCAGACATCGACGAGGCCGACATTGGCGGCGTGGCGGAAGGACAGCGCGTCAGCTTCACTGTCGACGCGTACCCCGATGACGTTTTCAACGGTAGCGTGACGCAGGTGCGGCAAGAAGCCACGACGGAGAGCAACGTCGTCACCTACGAAGTTGTCATCTCCGCTCCCAACGACGACCTCAAACTCAAACCCGGTCTGACGGCCAACGTCACCATCTACACGACGGAGAAGCCCAACGTGCTCGCCGTTCCCACCAAAGCGCTCAAGTTCGCTCCGTCCGAAGTCATGCTGGCCGAAGACGAATCCATCGAGGACTGCAAGGGAGAGACGAAGGTGTGGAAGCAGGAAGGAAAGGTCTTCAAAGCCTATCCCGTTCAAGTCGGCGTCAGCAACGGTACGCTGACAGAAATCACCGCCGGGCTCAACGCGGGTGATCGCATCATCACCGAATTCAATCTTGCCGCTACCGAGGAAGAGCCCGCGGCGCAGCAGCAGAACAATCCGTTCATGCCTTCACGCCGAAACCGCAACGAACAAAGAAACAGTGAAAAGAAGTGAAACCTATGAGCAGCAACACCCCTCAGCAACCCGCGGCGCAGCAGCAATCGACCGCTCGTGTCAAGAGCGACAAGGTGGTCATCGAGCTGAAAGACGTCCGCCGCAACTTCATTGTCGGCGAGGAGACGGTGCACGCGCTTCGAGGCATCAACTTCAAGATTTTCGAAGGCGAGTTCGTCACCATCATGGGCACGTCAGGCTCAGGCAAATCGACGCTTCTCAACCAGCTCGGATGCCTCGACACGCCGACTTCCGGCGAATACTACCTCGACGGAACGCCCGTCCGCAAGATGTCGAAAAGCCAGCGCGCCAAGCTTCGCAACCGCAAAATCGGTTTTGTCTTCCAAAGCTACAACCTGCTGCCGAAGACGACAGCCGTCGAGAATGTGGAGCTTCCGCTGATGTACAACAGCAAGTTCACCGCAGCGAAACGTCGCGAGGCAGCCATCGAGGCGCTCAAGGCAGTCGGGCTTGGCGACAGACTTGAGCACAAGTCCAACCAGATGTCGGGCGGACAGATGCAGCGTGTGGCCATCGCCCGCGCCCTCGTCAACAATCCGGCGGTGATTCTCGCCGACGAGGCCACCGGCAATCTCGACACGCACACCTCCTTTGAGATGCTGGTCCTCTTTCAGCGCCTCTATGAGAAAGGGCACACCATCATTTTCGTCACCCACAATCCTGAGATTGCGCAATACTCTTCACGCAACATCATGTTGCGCGACGGCAAGATCCGGGAAGACACGCCCAATCCCAACATTCTTTCTGCAGCTGATGCGCTGGCCGCACTGCCTGCGCCTCAAGACGACTAAATATCCGCGAGATGCAAGCCGCATCGTGGAAGTGCGGTGGCATGTGCATACCCCACTTCCGCCTGATCATCTGCTGGAGCACTGCTCCGGTCTGACGAGGCAGCCGCCCCGCCACACTTCTATTTTCTTGCATTTCCCATTTTCATTCCGCATTATCAATGAATTTTCTCAACCTCTTCAAAGTGGCCTTCCGCGCCATCGGCAGCAATAAGTTCCGCTCTTTCCTCTCCATGCTCGGCATCATCATCGGTGTCGCCGCGGTCATCATCATGACTGCCATCGGCCAGGGGTCGAAGGAGAGCGTCAGAGCCAACATCGCCCAGATGGGCACCAACGTTCTGACCGTCCGCCCCGGAGCCGACATGCGTGGCGGCGTGCGTCAGGACCCTTCCGCCATGCAGACATTGAAGCCGGAAGACTACGAGGCCATCGTCGCCAACAAAAAATACATCACGTACGTCAGTCCTGAAGTCACATCCGGCGGACAGGCCATCTATGGCGCCAACAACACCAACACGTCGATGTATGGCGAGAGCATCGAATATTTCAACATCAAGCAGTGGCCCATCGTCTCCGGTTCCGCCTTCACGGAGGAAGACGTCCGCAAGAGCGCGAAGGTGTGTGTCGTCGGCAAAACCATCGTCAACGAGCTCTTCCCCGACGGACAGGATCCTGTGGGCAAGACCATCCGCTTCAAGAGCATTCCCTTCCGCATCATCGGCGTGCTCAAGTCGAAGGGTTACAACAACTGGGGCATGGACCAGGACAATGTGCTCATCGCGCCCTACACCACGGTCATGAAGCGTCTGCTGGCCCAGACCTACTACTCCAGCATCGTCTGCTCCGCCATCCGTGAGGAACTGACCGACCAGGCCATCGACGAGCTGACCACGACGCTCCGACAGAACCACAAGATCAAGGAAGGAGCCGAAGACGACTTCACCATCCGGTCGCAGCAAGAGATGATGGAAACCATGACCTCCACGATGGACACCATCACCATCATCCTCGTCGTGGCCGCCGCCTTCTCCCTGCTGGTGGCCGGCATCGGCATCATGAACATCATGCTCGTCAGCGTGACGGAGCGCACGAAGGAAATCGGCCTTCGCATGGCTGTCGGTGCGCGTGGCATCGACATCAGCTACCAGTTCCTCATCGAGTCCACACTCATTTCCATCACAGGCGGCATGCTGGGCGTGCTCGTCGGATGGGGCGGAAGCACGGTGTGCGGATTGTTGGGCCTGCCGACCTCCATCCCCATGTGGAGCATCCTCCTCAGTTTCGCCGTCTGCACCCTCATCGGCATCGCCTTCGGCTACGTTCCGGCCAAGAAAGCCGCCAACATGGACCCCATCGAGGCCATCCGCTACGAATAATCCCTCCTGTCGCATCCCGCGGAGGCCACTTGCTGAACGCCCACGTGGGCGTCTGCGACCGCTGCTTCAGACTGCCCTCTGGGAGAAACCGCCAGGCGGGCGTTGTGCAACCCCTCTCTCTTCCCCTTCAACAGGGCACGAGAAAGTGTCGGAAGCACAACGCCCGCCTGCTTTTTTGCTATCAGCCGCAGTCCCGACTGGCTTCGCCTCGCACCGTCGGCGCAGCACGCGATGGCCACGAGCGCAGGGCCTCGGCAAACAAGCCTCATCGGGGTGGAAAACGAACGCAGTCGTTTTGAAAAAAGAACGCAGTCGTTTTTGAGAACGAACGCAGTCGGACGGATGCGGATGCGTGTCCGCACAGCCGCTCAACAGGTCCGGATCCGCCACCACCCTGCCGGCATACAGGCAGGCGGGCACAGCCTCCAGACGGGCCAAGACGGACGGCATAGGCGCAGGCATGCAGCTGCATCCTGCACTGGATGAGCCAGCCAGGAGAATCTGCCGACGTCCAGACATAAATAATTGCTGCGGCAGGCAATAAAATGCGCAGATTTTCGTTATTGAAATAATAAAATACGGCGAAAGCCGCGCATTTCAACCATCCTCTAAACGGAAACTTACTTTGAAAGATCTTCACACCCTCTACCACAACGTGTGCGACACCCCACAAGGGCACGCACTCAATATCGACCACATGCCGGCATTCTTCGACTATGACTCGATGGACAACTCACGGCCGCACGTGCACTCGTTCTATGAGATCATGTGGTTTCAAGAAAGCGGTGGCATCCATACGATAGACTTCCAGGACTACCCCATCGAGGCGGGCACGTTCTTTTTTCTCGCGCCGGGGCAGGTGCACCACTTCGACGGCCTCACCCGCCACAAAGGAGTGCTCATCCAGTTCTGCACCGACTTTCTGAAGGACGAGCGCGCCGAGGAAGACCTCTTCCTGAAGTACGACGTCTTCAACACATTCGAGAAGTCGCCCCGCGTCATCGTTCCGCCCGACGGCATCATCTCGGAGCGCCTGGGCCAACTTGTGCAGCTGATGGAAGAAGAGACCAAGCTGCTGCAGGAATTCGGACACATGGACATGCTGCGCTCGCTCGTACGCCAGTTCCTGATTCTCGTCCGCCGCAACGGAATCCGGGAAGACAAGTATCCGCTGGACGCCCTCCGGCCGAACCACCGGCTCTTCGTGCGCTTCCGTCAGCTGATCGAGCGGGAGTTCTCCCGTAAGCACGTGGTGGCGGAGTATGCACAGATGCTGGCCGTATCGACCAAGACGCTCAGCAACTGCGTGTCGGAATGCTCCGACCGCACCCCGCTGGCACTCATCAACGGACGCATCCTGCTCGAGGCACGGCGCCTGCTGCGCTATTCCGACCTCATGGTGAAGGAGATTGCGGAGCAGCTGGGATACGACGATCCGTCGTATTTCGTCAAGTTCTTCAAGCGACAGACGGGCGTCCTGCCCCTCGAGTTCCGCGAGAGCAGATGACGAACGGCGAGACAGCGCCATTGAAACAAGAGTGAGCAACGACCGACGCGGCTGACAGCAGGCAGGATGCAGGCCTCAGCACGAGCGTCAGGCCCTCCGGAAACCATCGAGTAGCGCCGGAGCATGACATAGAAAGAAAAATCAAAGGGAATGGATGAGCGCCTGGCGACTCATCCATTCCCTTTGATCGATTGCAACAAATCGGCCACCACAAACGTGCTGCCGCCGACATAGATGAAGTCGGAAGCCTCGGCCTCCGCTTGGGCCGCCTCATAGGCTGAAGCCACAGTGGGAAAGCAGCGCCCCTGCAAGCCATGGCCGGCAGCCAGCCGCCGCATCTCCTCCGCGGGGCGGGCACGCTCCACGGAGGCTTGGGCAAAGTAGTAGACGGCCTCGCGGGGCAGCAGCGACAGGACCTCATCGGTGTCTTTGTCGTTGACCATGCCGAAGACGATGCGAAGCGTGCGGCAGTCCAATTCCGCCAGTTGGCGCGCAATATACTGGAAGCCGCCGCTGTTGTGCCCCGTGTCGCACACCGTCGGACAGGGATGGCTGCTGACCCGCTGCCACCGGCCCATCAGGTGCGTGTTCTCGACCACCCGCTCAAATCCGCGGCGCACGGCCTCGTCGTCCACCTTCGGGAAAGCCCGGCAGAGCAGCGGCAGCACATGCAACAACGTGTTGGTGTTCTTCTCCTGGCAAAAACCAGCCAGCGGAGACCGCAGCGTCGGCAGTTCCGGAACGGATGTGACGTACTCCGCAAAGCCGTCGGGCTTGATGTCGAATCGCTGGACCAGCGGCGTGGCATCGGCCTCTGTGAGCGGCGCCTGCATGGCCGCAGCCTTATCCCGGAACACAGGGCGCGTCTCGTCCGTCGCCTCTCCGACGACGACAGGCACTTGATGCTTGATGATACCGGCTTTTTCGACGGCAATCTTGGCCAAGGTGTTGCCCAAGAATTGGACATGATCGAACGAGATGTTGGTGATGAGGCTGAGCTCCGGGGTGATGATGTTGGTGCAGTCGAGACGTCCGCCCAGCCCCACCTCCACCACGGCCACGTCGACCTGCTGCTTCGCAAAGTGCTCGAAAGCCATGACAGTAGTGACCTCGAAGAACGACGGAGAGAGCGGCTCGAAGAACGCACGGTTCGCCTCCACCCATTCCACGACAGCTTCCTCCGGCATCATCTCGCCGTTCACCCGGATACGCTCGCGAAAATCCAGTAGGTGCGGGCTGGTGTACAAGCCCACCCGATAGCCAGCCTCCTGAAGGATGCTCGCCAACGTATGGGAGCAGCTGCCCTTGCCGTTTGTTCCTGCCACGTGGATGCTGCGGAACTGGCGGTGCGGATGACCCGCATGCGCATCGAGCGCCAACGTCGTCTGCAAGCCCTCCTTGTAGGCCCCTGCACCCTTCTGCTGGAAGAGCGGGGTGCGCGTATAGAGATAGTGAAGCGTCTCCTGATAGTTCATTTCACGTCATTTAATAAAGCAGGAAAGACCCAAAGTCTTCGCTGCCACTGTGAGTCGAATACGGGCAATCCGTCTGATCCATTTGCCAGAAGCGAGCGCTAAGCCCAAAGTCATGGCTCTTTCATTTCGCGCCATGCGCAGTCTGCTGACACCGCCCCCAGCTTGAGAAAAGCCTCGGACTACAAGGTCGTTCTACCCGGAAGCCACCTCTTTCGAGGCTTCCGTGCACATCCATGTAATCCGAGGCTCGTTCTTCATCCAGCTGCGCTGCGCCGCGCGATATGCTGCACGACATCGTCAGACATGCGGCACTGCATCATCGGACAGACACAAAGGCGCGCTTTAAGCTTCCGGCCTGCGCAGTCCGTCCCTCCGGTCTGCCAAATCGTTTGTTCGAGCAGCGCGTCAGCGGCTCCTGCGGCGCGCCTCAATCGAAGTAAGAGCGAAATTTCTGAAAGATTTTCTTCTTCACGCTGTCGGCCGGACGGAAGTTGTCGCTCGACGCGAAGCCCTCCAGCGCACGCTTCTCCTCCTTGCTCAATGTTTCGGGAATGTATACGCTGATGTTGATGACCTCGTCGCCACGATGCCCGCGGTTGTAGCCCTGCACTTCCGGAATGCCTTTTCCCTTCAGCCGAAGCACGGTGCCGGGCTGCGTGCCGGGCGCTATGGTGATCTTGGCCTTGCCGTCTACGGTAGGCACCTCCACGCTGCCACCGATGGCAGCCTGGCTCACGGAAAGGAGCAGATTGTAGACAAGATTGTTTCCATCGCGTACGAACGTGTCGTTTTCCTGCTCCTTGATGATGATCTGGAGGTCGCCCGGCACACCCCCGCGAGGGCCTGCACCGCCTTTTCCGTCCAGCGTGAGCACCATGTCGTTGGCCAGTCCGGCCGGGAAGTTCACCTCGACGACATTCTCGCCAGGCACGATTCCCTTGCCGCCGCAGTGCTTGCAGGTGTTCTTGATGACCGTTCCCTCACCCTGACACGTAGGACAAGGCGACTGGGTCTGCATCATGCCGAACAGGCTTTGCTGCGTGCGGTAGACGACGCCTTGCCCTTGACACGTCTGGCAGGTCTCGCTCTTTCCGTCTTCGCTGCCGGTTCCGTGGCAATGCTCGCACACGACGTCGTTCTTCACCTTGAACTTCTTGGTGCATCCGTTGACCACCTCGTCCAGTGTCAGCTGCACGCGCAGGCGCTGGTCGCGGCCGCGATAGACGCGACGCTGCGCGCGCCCGCTGCGTCCGCCGAAGCCACCTCCGCCGAAGCCGAAGCCGCCGAAGATGTCGCCGAACGCTGAGAAGATGTCGTTGATGTCGCTGAAACCGGCTCCACCGCCGCCTGCTGCGCCGCTCACGCCCTGGAATCCGAACTGATCGTAGCGCTGCCGCTTGTCGGCATCGTGCAGCACTTCGTAGGCTTCGGCAGCTTCCTTGAACTTAGCCTCGGCCTCCGGATCGTCCGGATTGCGGTCGGGATGGTACTTGATGGCCAGTTTCTTGTAGGCGGCCTTGATGGTTTGTTCCGTGGCGTTGCGTTCTACGCCGAGCACTTCGTAGTAATCTCTTTTTTCTGCCATGTGGTGGTTCTGCTTGCTGATTTTGCGTGGGAATCCTGAGTTTTACTGTGCCACAGCCACCTTGGCGTGACGGATGACCTTGTCATTCAGCTTGTAGCCAGTCTGCACGCAGTCGATCACCTTACCCTTCTGGTCATCGTCGGCTGCTGGAACCATGGCGATGGCCTCGTGGAAGTCCACGTTGAAAGGCTGGCCCACGGCTTCAATCTTCTCCATGCCCTCCTTCTTGAGAATCGTGAGGAACTTGTCGATGATGAGGCGTACGCCCTCCTTCACGGCTGCCACGTCGTCCATCTTGTCCATGTTCTGCTCCGCACGCTCAAAATCGTCGAGAACGGGAAGGATGGCCTTGATGACGCTTTCTCCACCGGCCTTCGCCAGATCAGCCTTTTCTCTGATGACACGCTTGCGGTAGTTGTCGAACTCGGCGGCCTGGCGCAGGTATTTGTCCTTGTAGGCATCGAGCTGAGCCTGCAGGTCGGCCTCGACAGAGGTGTCTGCTGCTGCCGATTCGGCAGTCTCCTCCTCGTCCTGAGACGTCTGGGCCGACGCAGCCTGTTCTTCCGCTGCTGCCGCCGATTCGGTCTCAGCAGCTGCGTTCAGCTGCTGCTCTTCCATATCCTGTGAATTGTTGTTTTGCATTGACATAAGGGATTGATTGTGTGATTCTTGTTCTGACGATACAGACAGCAAAGCCCGTGCCACGCCCTTTCTGTCACGCTTTCCGTGACATTGTGGCGCAGAAACGGACTGTTGGTCATGCCTGTGCGCTGTCCGCAGGCCGCGGCGGCTGCATGGCCGTCTTCAGCACTCCTTGCGCAGCTCGTCGGTCGTGTAGGGCAACGCGAAGGGGCGGCAGTTGTAGCGCGAGGCCATGATCTCGCCGTATGCACCGGCGGAGCGCAGGGCCAGAATGTCGCCACGGCGGACAACCGGCAGCAGGACATCCTTGTCGAAGACGTCGCTCGACTCGCAGATGGGGCCCACCACGTCATAGCGCTCCATCCGGCCCACAGCAGCCGGAGCATCGGAGAGCAGGACGGCGCCCGTGGCGGTGATGTTGTCGATGTGGTGGTGTGCGTCGTAGAGCGCCGGCCGAATCAGGTCGGTCATGCCGGCATCGCAGATGGCAAACTGCTTGACTGCTCCTTGCTTGACGTAGAGCACGCGCGTGATGAGACTGCCGCACTGTCCGACGATACTGCGTCCGAGCTCCACGTGCACTTCCTGCCCTTTCCGCAGGCGCAGGTGCTGCGCATAGGCGGCAAAATAAGCGTCGAAGTCGGGAATCGGATGGCCGGCCGGATCGTCGTAGTCGATGCCCAGACCGCCGCCCACATTGATGATGTCCATGTGCAGCCCCGCAGCATCGAGTCGATCCTGAATTTCGTTGATGCGGTCCGACAGCGTGGAAAAGACGCTCATGTCGGTAATCTGACTGCCCACGTGGAAGTGCAGACCGCGCCAACGGATGTGATCCAGTTGTCGCGCCAGCGCGATCAGCCGTTCCATGTCCTCGAGCGCAATGCCGAATTTGTTCTCCGCCAAGCCCGTCGTGATGTTGGCATGCGTATGGGCATCCACGTTCGGATTGATGCGCAGGCACACGTTGGCCGTGCGTCCCATCTCGCCGGCCAGCTCATTGATGACCTCCAGTTCGGGAATGCTCTCCACGTTGAAACAAAAGATATCGTGGTGAAGGCCCAGCCGAATCTCACGGTCGCTCTTCCCCACGCCTGCAAAGACGATGCTGGATGCGGGAAAACCGGCATCCAAGGCGGCCTGTATCTCACCGCCGCTCACGCAGTCGATGCCGATACCCGACTCGCGGATCACGCGCAGCACCTTCGGATTCGCATTGGCCTTGACGGCATAATGGATGTGGATGTTGCCGTGGCGATCAGCCGCAGCTGTGAGTTGACGGAGGGTCTGACGCAGCAAATCTGTGTCGTAGAGATAGAAGGGGGTATCAAGTCGGGAGAAATCCATGGAAAAGAAAGTATTGAAGACAAGAAATGAAGACGGACAGCACACGCAGGCGCGCCGACTGCCCGAAAAAAAGAACGCAGTCGAAAACGAAAACGAACGCAGTCGTAAACAAAAACGAACGCAGTCGTTCTGAAAGCGGAAAGACAGTGGGCCATCCTCCGATGAAGGCTGCGCTCGACGCCCCCCTGCGATCCTTGCGGACAGGCAGCGGCAGCCCTATGGCGTCGGCAGGCCCATGCCGTCCCACCAGCGTGACCGCAGGCGATGTCACGTGGCCGCCAGCAGAACCAGCAGCAGGAGAGGCAAAGGAAAAAAGCACTTTTGCGGCATCGGGAGACACCGCATCAGTGCTTTCAGTGGGTATGGCCGTCAAGTGCTGCCAGTGTGCCGGCTGCCGTTTTCGGCAGAAAGAGGAACGAGAGGAGGCAGGGCATGACGGAATCGGATTGTACGGGGAATGTGGCGAAAGAAGGAACTCGTCAGTCTTTGAAGAGGTGGTCGGAGAGCGACTGGAGCGCGCGGTTCTTGTCGGAGGCGCTCACGAGGAAGGAGATGTTGTGGTCGCTGCCGCCATAGGAAATCATGCGCACGGGAATGTCGCGCAGTGCCTCGGTGGCTGCAGACTCGAATCCGACGTTCTGCCAGCAGAGGTCGCCGACGACGCAGATGATGCACATGTCCTCATCGATGCGCACCATGCCGAACTTCTTGAGTTCGTTGACGATGGCGGCCAGATGGGCCTTGTTGTCGATGGTGACGCTGACGCCCACCTCTGAGGTGCAGATCATGTCGATGCTGGTCTTGTAGGTCTCGAAGATTTCGAACACCTTGCGGAGGAAGCCGTAAGCCAGCAGCATGCGGGAAGAAGTGATGTTGATGGCGGTGATATTGTCCTTCGCCGCCACGGCCTTGATTTTGCCGGCCTCCGTCTCGTTGGAGATGACGGTGCCGGGGGCCGACGGATCCATCGTGTTGAGGAGCTTGACGGGGATGCCTGCATACTTGGCAGGCTGGATGCACGTGGGGTGCAGGATCTTTGCGCCGAAATAGCCGAGCTCGGCCGCCTCCTCGAAGTGGAGATGAGCGATGGGCGAGGTGTGGTCGACAATGCGCGGGTCGTTGTTGTGCATGCCGTCAATGTCTGTCCAGATCTGTATCTCGCTGGCGTCGACAGCCGCTCCGATGAGCGATGCGGTGTAGTCGGATCCGCCACGCTGGAGATTGTCGACCTCGCCATAGGCGTTGCGGCAGATGAATCCCTGAGTGATGTAGATCTGATGTCCGGGATTGGCGGCGAGCAGGTCGGTGAGCTTCAGACGGATGTACTCGAGGTCGGGCTCGCCGTTCTTGTCTGTCCGCATGTAGTCGAGGGCGGGCAGCATGCACACGTTGGCTCCCTGCTCCTGCAGGTAGTTGGTGACCATGTTGGTAGAAAGAATCTCGCCCTGACCGACGATGATTTTCTCTTCGAACATCGTGAAGATGCCCTTGGTGAAAGAGCGGAGGTAGTTGAACTCCTCGCGGATGAAGTCGAGTGTCTTCTGCTTCATTTCCGGCGTGGAGAGCAGGTTGGCGACGTGTGTGCGGTATTTGCTTTCGAGCGCATTGATGGTTTCGTTCGCGCCTTCCGGGTTCTTCTTGTAGAGGTAGTCGGCTATCTCGATGAGGGTGTTGGTCGTGCCGGACATGGCACTGAGCACGACGATGTTCTGCTCTCCATCTGAGATGAGCTGGGCAACATGCTTCATACGCTCGGGCGTACCCACGGATGTGCCTCCGAATTTCATGACTTTCATACGGAACAAGATTTTAATGTGTGGATGGTTCGTTGGGGGATTGGGGAACTGCTGCTGCCGGCGGGCGCGTATGGCCCGGCCGACATTCAGCCGGCCTGCGGCGGACGCGCGCACAGAACAACTGCTATTCGCAGTCGCAGGCCGACTCTGTGAGGATGGTGGGGCGCTCGACGAGCTGATGGTTGCGACACTCGAGGATGCGGCCGGGATATTGCTCGACCAGCGCCAGGTTGTGCGTGATCATGACGACGGTGCTTCCGCTGTCGGAGATGCGATGGAGCAGCTCCGTGATGCGCTCTGAGGTCTCCTTGTCGAGATTGCCTGTGGGCTCGTCGGCCAGGATGAGTTCGGGCTTGTTGAGGATGGCGCGCGCAATGGCGATGCGCTGTTGCTCGCCTCCGGAGAGTTCGTTGGGGAACTTGTAGCCCTTCGTCGACATGCCTACAAGGTCGAGCACTTCCTGAATGCGCTGTGTGATCTCGATGTTGTTGGTCCATCCCGTGGCCTTGAGCACAAAGCGAAGGTTGGCCTCGACGGTGCGGTCGGTGAGGAGCTGGAAGTCCTGGAAGATGACGCCGAGCTTGCGGCGCAGGTCGGGCAGGTGTTTCTGCCGCAGCCGCAGCAGGTCGAAATCCATGACGCGGGCCTCTCCTTCCATCACGGGCACTTCGCCGTAGATGGTCTTGATGAGCGAACTCTTGCCCGACCCGACCTTGCCGATGAGGTAGACGAACTCGCCCTTGCCGACACTGAATGTGACGTTGGAGAGCACTTCCTGCGTGTCTTGATAGACGTTGACCGATTTGTATTCGATGAGCATGTGGCTGATGAAGCGGTTGAATGTTTACGTTTTGCGGGGCAAAGATACAAATTATTGCCGACAAAACGGCAAGATTGCGGCCAACAATCAGTGCTTGTGCCAGTTGGGATCGTGGCGGACCTGCAGTTCGCGGGCCAGATCCTCGATGCTCAGTCCTTTCGACGTCAGCAGTACGATGAGGTGGTAGAGCATGTCGGAAGCCTCGTAGACAAGGCGCTCGTCGTTTCCGGCAACGGCCTCGATGACGGATTCGAGTGCTTCCTCGCCCACCTTCTGCGCCATGCGGTGGCATCCGTCGCGGAAGAGGCTCGTGGTGTAGCTGCCTTCGGGCATTTCCTCGTGGCGGCGGTTGATGAAGCGCTGGAGCCCTGAGAGGAAGAGAATGGGGTTCTCGTTCTTCTCATCCCAGCAGGTGTCGGCTCCCGTGTGGCATACCGGGCCGTCGGGCAAGGCCTGAATGAGCAGGGTGTCGTGGTCGCAGTCCTCCTTGATGCTGACGACATGGAGAAAATGGCCGCTGGTCTCGCCTTTCGTCCATAGCGTCTGGCGCGTGCGGCTGTAGAAGGTCACTTTCTGGGTTTCCACTGTCTTGTTGTAGGCTTCTTCGTTCATGAAGCCAAGCATGAGCACCTTGAGTGTGCGTGCGTCCTGAATGATGGCGGGAACGAGTCCGTCCATCTTCTTGAAGTCTATTGTCATGATGGGGAAAGGATTTTGTCGGTGTGGTGGGCTCAGCGGCGGATGCTGACGCCATGGTCGCTGAGGTATTGCTTGAGCTCGGGGATGGGAATCTCGCCGAAATGGAAGACGCTGGCTGCAAGCGCGGCATCGCTGTGACCCTCTGTGAAAGTGTCGAGGAAGTGCTGCTTCGTGCCGGCACCGCCGCTGGCGATGAGCGGAATGGTGAGTGCGGCGCTCAGCTGGCGCAAGGCGGCGTTGGCGAATCCGTTCTTGGTGCCGTCGTGGTTCATGCTGGTAAAGAGAATTTCTCCTGCACCCCGCTCATTGGCCTCATGCGCCCAGTCGAAGAGGTTGCGCCCGGTAGGCACACGGCCTCCGTTCAGGTAGCACTCCCAGTCGCCGTCGGTCTCGCGTGCGTCGATGGCTACGACGCATACCTGGGAACCGAAATGGCTGACGATTTCGTCGATGAGGTCGGGCCGGCGCAGGGCGGCGCTGTTGATGCTCACCTTATCGGCGCCGGCATTCAGCAAGCGGTCGACGTCGGCCAACTCGTTGATGCCGCCTCCGACGGTGAAGGGGATGGAGATTTCTCGCGCGATGCGCCCTACCAGCTCGGTGAAAGTCTTGCGACCTTCGTTGCTGGCAGTGATGTCGAGATAGACGAGTTCGTCGGCTCCCTGTGCGCTATAGGCCTTGCCCAAGGCCACGGGGTCGCCCGCCTGGCGCAAGTTGACGAAGTTCGTCCCTTTCACGGTCATGCCGTCCTTGATGTCGAGGCAGGGGATGATGCGTTTAGCTAACATACTTTTCCAAATCTTTGAGCGTGATCCGGCCTTCGTAGATGGCCTTTCCGAAGACGACGGCAGGCACACCGGCCTCGGCGAGTGCATCGATGTCCTGCATGCTGCTCACACCACCGCTGGCAATGAGGTGGAGGGAGGGCTGGGCGTCCAGCACCTTCCTGTAGAGCGAGACGGACGGGCCTTGCAGCATGCCGTCGCGAGAGATGTCGGTACAGAGCACCTTGGAGAATCCTCGTGCGACATAGTCGGCAATGAAAGGTAGCAGTTTCTGTCCGTCTTCTTCCTTCCATCCGTTGATACTGATGAGCTCGTTCTTGACGTCGGCACCAATGATGAAGCGCGCTGCCCCAAACTGCTCGGCCCAGCGGACGAGGGTCGCGGGGGAGGTGACGGCCAGTGAGCCTACGGTCACCATGGCTGCGCCGGCATTGAAGGCCAACGCCAGATCGTCGTCGGTCTTGATGCCGCCTCCGAAATCAATCGTCAGACGGGTTTGTGCAGCAATCCGCTCGATGCAGCGGGCGTTGACGACATGGTTGCTGCGGGCACCGTCGAGGTCGACCACATGCAGGCGCGTGAGACCGTGGTCTTCAAATTCGCGCGCTACCTCGGCGGGATCGTTGCGATAGGTGCGCTGACGGGCGTAGTCGCCCTGCGTCAGCCGCACGCATTTGCCATCGATGATGTCGATGGCGGGTATGAGTTCTATCTGATTATCCATACGATTTTTCTGTCACAGAGTGCGCCGCGCCAAACGGGGAAGGGCGCGGAAAGGATTCGTGCGCAGCAGCGAAAAGGACCTCGGACACACCTATAGTGTCTATGGCATGCGGCCGACCTTCACAAAGGTGCGCGGGAAAGGATTACCGCCAAACGGAAATCGGGGCGTTTGAGGCGACGGCCGAGAGAGGCAGTCAGGACTGAGGAAGTTGGAGAAAGTTCCGGAGAATCCGCTCACCCACGTCTCCGCTCTTTTCGGGATGAAACTGCGTGGCATAGAAGTTGCGCACGTGCAATGCGGCGGAATAGGGCTGGATGTAATCCGTCGTAGCAATGGTCTGCTCGCAGAGAGGCACGTAGTAGGAATGGACGAAGTAGACATATTCTTCTGGACGCAGCCCCTCAAACAGCGGCGAGCGCAGGTCGGCTATCTGGTTCCAGCCCATCTGCGGCACTTTGTCCTCGTGGCGCTGCGGGCGGAAACGGACAACATCGGCGTCGAACACGCCCAAGCAGTCGGTGTCGGCCTCCTCGCTATGACGACAGAGAATCTGCATGCCGATGCAGATGCCGAGCACGGGGTTCTGCAGGTTGCGGATGACCTCGTCGAGTCCCCGCTCCCGCAGATAGGCCATCGTCGTGCCTGCCTCCCCTTGTCCTGCAAAGATCACACGGTCGGCGCTTCGCAGCTGGTCGGGGTCGTCGGTGAGAATGGGTGTGATGCCGACGCGCTCCAGGGCATTGATGACCGAACGGATATTGCCGGCATTGTATTTCACGATGGCTACATTCATACTTCTCAAGTGCTGATTTGGTTGCATTCTTGCAGCAAAATACCTATATTAGGCTGCAAAGTTACAATATTTTAAGCAAATCGACGATATTTTTGTTAGAAAAAGGTGCGTTTGCATAGAATCCTCAGCCCGCAGGGCCTGTCCGAACAGCTCATGCAAAAAGACTGCGGGGTGGCTACGGAGAGATGTGACAATGCCCCTGTATTCGCCCTATTGCCCCCGCGCCCAGCAGGCTGCCGCAAAATAGGCGACCACAAATGGCAGAGACCTCGGCATTTTTTGGTAAATTTGCAGCAAGACATCCCCGGACGCCATCCGACGCATGGACTGGGGTGTCGCCAGCGGTCGACGCCGCCAGCGTCCAGAAGGCAATTCGCGCGCGAACATTATATATGTCCCCTCGGATCCGACGAGCCACTCCCGCTCCATCAACACACACAAAATCTATCTCCACATGGCCAACCAGCAATACAAACAAGCCAACATCGACTGGCTGCAAGCGAAAAGCAAAGAAGAAGGTGTAATGTCTCTTGCCAAGGGAATCTTCTACAAGGTTCTGAGCGAAGGAAGAAATGACGGACTGCATCCGTCGCCACGCAGCATTGTCACCGTCCACTACACGGGAAAAACCATCGACGGCCGCACCTTCGACACGAGCCGGGATTCCACTCCGCCAGCCTTCCGACTGTCCGACCTCATCGAAGGATGGATCATTGCCCTGCAGCAGATGTGCGTGGGCGACGTATGGGAAATCTATCTCCCCGCCAACATGGGCTATGGCAATTATTCGCAGCCAGGCATCCCGGCCAACTCCACGCTCATTTTCGAGATAGAGCTGGTCGGTATCGCCTGAACCCTGTTCATTTTTTGGCGACGCAACTGACTGACAGACAAAAAAGCACGTGAGCGACCTGCTTTTTCAAAAAAATGCACTAACTTTGCAGAAACAACACGCGTTTGCCATGGGCAGGATTCTTGCCATCGACTACGGAAAAAAACGAACTGGCCTCGCTGCCACCGACACGCTGAAACTGATTGCAAACGGCATCGGAACAGTGGAAACCGTCCGTCTCTTCGACTTCATCGCCGAATATACGAGCCATGAAGACGTGGAGCGCATCGTCGTCGGGCTACCTCGGCAGAACAACGGGGAATATTCGGAGAACATGGGGCGCATCACGCCTTTTGTCAACCGACTGCGCAAGCTGCACCCCAACATACCTGTGGAATTCTACGACGAGCGTTTCACCTCCGTACTGGCCCATCGGGCCATCATTGAAAGTGGAATCGGCAAGAAAGCCCGCCGTGAGAACAAAGGGCTGGTGGATCAGATCAGCGCCACCATCATTCTCGAAGACTACATGGAGCAACTTCGCAACGCCAGATAGCGAGCCATGCACTGCAGGACGAAACGTCCTCGTGCGGCATCCCGCTCTGCAAAAGCTGCGGAACATCTCCTCGGGCAATGCGTGCCCCATCCTAACTTTCACCCAATATTTACTCCATTTACTATGATTCTCCCCATGTATATTTTCGGCCAGTCGGTCTTGCGCAAGCATGCTGAAGACATTCCGGCCGACTATCCAGAACTCAAGACGCTGCTGGACAACATGTTCGAAACGCTCAGAAACGCAGAAGGTGTAGGGCTCGCAGCACCTCAGGTCGGTCTTCCTATCCGCGTCGTTGTCATCGATCTCGACTGCATCAGCGAAGACCAACCAGAATTCAAGGGCTACCTGCGTGCCTTCATCAACGGCCACATCATCGAGACCAGCGACGACCTCGTCCCATACGAGGAGGGCTGCCTCTCCATTCCAGGCCTGCACGAGACCGTGAAACGCCCTTCAAGAGTACGCATCCAGTGGGTGGACGAGAACTTCGAGCCGCACGACGAGTGGTTTGACGGCTTCGAGGCCCGTGTCATCCAGCACGAGTTCGACCACCTCGAAGGCAAGATGTTCGTCGATTACCTTTCGCCTCTCCGCAAGCAGCTTGTCAAGAAAAAACTGGTAGGAATGACGAAAGGCCAATTCTCCTGCACCTACAAGGCAAAGCCCAACCGCTGACCCACTCCAGTGTGGGCGCAGACAATGCAACTTGAATCTTGCTGAAAATTCAGAGACGACGCATCCCCGCCGCACGGCATGCGCAGCCAAACAGCTCTCATGAAGCATTTCCTCCTCATCCTATTCTGCATCTCAGCCGCGCTTTGCCGCGCGCAAATCAATACAGACCGCATGCTGGACGTAGGGCGCAACGCACTCTACTTTGAGGATTATGCACTTTCCATCCAGTACTTCAACCGCATTATTGCCTCCAAGCCCTACCTCTACGAGCCATACTTCTACCGCGCGGTGGCAAAATTCTATCTGGAGGACTACACCGGTGCGGAAGCAGACTGCTCAAAAGCCATCAGCATCAATCCCTTCTACCCCAACCCCTACGAGCTTCGTGGGCTGGCTCGCATCAACCTGCAGCAATACGATGCGGCTGCACACGACTATGAGAGAGCGACGAAGGAGAATCCTGAGCAGCGCGGACTCTGGCGCAACTGGGTGCTCTGCAACCTCGAGATGGATTCCATCGCCACGGCCGACTCCATTGCCGAAAGCATCATCCTGCGCTGGCCGAAGCATGCCGATGGCTATATGCTGAAGGCACAAACCCGGCTCGCCGCAGGAGACACACTCGAAGCCGAACAATTCATCGACACGGCGCTCATCAACGACCGCTACAACGTGCCCTCGCTATCGCTCAAAGCCAACATGCTCATGCGGCGTGAGGTGTGGCCAGAAGCCGACAGCGTGCTCACCGAA
Organism: Prevotellaceae bacterium UBA1391; assembly: GCA_002305265.1. GTDB lineage: Bacteria > Bacteroidota > Bacteroidia > Bacteroidales > Bacteroidaceae > UBA3839. Next base: position 112,589 of record DBQP01000005.1, read on the forward strand.
GCCATCCGGCTGCAGCCCCGCAACACTGGCAACCTGCTCAATCGGGCACTTACACGCTACCACATGAACAACCTACGGGGCGCCATGGCCGACTACGACGCGGCCCTCAGCATCGACCCTACCAACTTCACGGGCCACTACAACCGCGGATTGCTCCGTGCCCGAGTGGGCGAGGACAATCTGGCCATCGAAGACTTCGATTTCATCCTGCGCATCACACCCGACGATGTCATGTGCATCTACAACCGCGCAGAGCTGCGCATGGCGACGGGAGATTACCAAGGTGCTATCGAGGATTACACAAAACTCATCCAGACCTACCCCAACTTTCTTCTCGGTTATGAGCAGCGTGCAATTGCACGACGGCGCATAGGCGATACAGCTGGGGCAGCCCGCGATGAGAACTTCGTCTTGCAAGAACAAATCTATCACCGCTACGGTATAGCCACAAAAACGAGCAGACGCGGAGCTACCACGCGCAAGAAATCGGAAGTCGACCTCAGCGAGTATCAGAAACTGGTGGTCGACGACGAGGAGGAAGACAAAGTTTACGAGAGCGAATACCGCGGCAAGATTCAGAACAAAACGGCAGACGATTCGCCGCAAGGGCCTGCCTCGCTCCCCGAATACCGGCGCCACGATGCCGTTGCCGACGCATTGTTCGACAAAGGACTTGAGCACCTGCTCATGAAAGAGTACGACGCCGCCATCACCCAGTTTAGCGCCTGCATCGAAACCGGCAAGGCGCCCGCCGAAGCCTATTACAACCGCGCGTTCGCCCTGACGCAAGCCCTTTCTTCCGTCGACCGCACGTCCGTTGGCCGAGAGCAAGTCACCGCCCATATTGCACGCGCCACCGAGGATCTCAACCGCGCCATCACGCTCCTTCCGTCTTTCGGACAGGCGTATTTCAACCGCGGACTGCTCCACCTGCAGCGCGGCGACAACGAGGCAGCCACCCAAGATCTCAGCACAGCCGGAGAACTGGGCATCTACCGCGCCTACAGCCTGCTGAAACAGTCACAAAGCAGCAAGAGCACGAAAAAGTAGCAAAGATTCCTTCGCAAAAACGCCTGCTTTCTTGACAAAAAGCACTACCTTTGCATCTTAAAGCATACATCCAGCACAACAAGCACAACAAGCAAACAAAGATATGATACGAATCACATTTCCCGACCAGTCGGTGAGAGAATACGAAGCAGGCGTCACGGCCCTTCAGATTGCAGAAAGCATCAGCTCCCGACTTGCACAAGAAATCATTGCGTGCAGCGTGAACGGAGAAACCACCGAGGTCAACCGCCCCATCAACGAGGACGCCACACTCGTGCTCCACAAGTGGGACGACGAACAAGGCAAACACGCTTTCTGGCACACTTCCGCCCACCTCATGGCAGAAGCGCTGCAAGAACTGTACCCCGGCACACAGTTCGGCATCGGACCAGCCATCGAAAACGGATTCTATTACGACGTCATGATGCCGGAAGGCGTCAAGCTCAACGACGCTGAGTTCCCCAAAATCGAAAAGAAGATGCAGGAACTGGTCCAGCGCAAGGAGGTCCTCATACGTCGGGAAATCAGCAAGGCCGACGCACTCAAGTTCTTCGGTGATCGCGGCCAAACCTATAAAAACGAACTCATCGCCGAGCTTGAGGACGGTCATATTACGACTTACACGCAGGGCAACTATACAGACCTCTGCCGTGGTCCTCACCTCGTCTCCACGGCCGACATCAAGGCAGTGAAGATTCTCTCCGTGGCCGCTGCCTATTGGCGAGGCGACGAGAAGCGTCCGATGATGACCCGCATCTACGGCATCTCCTTCCCCAAGAAAAAGATGCTCGACGAATATCTCATCAAACTCGAGGAAGCCAAAAAACGCGACCACCGCAAGATTGGCAAGGAGATGGACCTCTTCATGTTCTCCGACCGCGTCGGAAAAGGCCTGCCCATGTGGCTTCCCAAAGGCACGCAGCTGCGCATCCGCCTGCAGGACTTCCTGCGCAAGATCCAGCGCGAATACGGCTATCAGGAAGTCATCACGCCGCACATTGGCAGCAAGAGCCTCTACGTCACCTCCGGCCACTACGCCCACTACGGCAAGGATTCCTTCCAGCCCATCCACACGCCGGAAGAAGACGAGGAATACATGCTCAAACCCATGAACTGTCCTCACCACTGCGAAGTCTTCGCCTATCAGCCTCGCTCCTACAAAGACCTCCCGCTGCGTATCGCCGAGTTCGGCACCGTCTACCGCTATGAGCAGAGCGGCGAGCTCCACGGCCTCACCCGCGTACGCTCCTTCACCCAGGACGACGCCCACATTTTCTGCAGCCCCGATCAGGTGAAGGCTGAGTTCGAGCGCGTGATGGACATCATCTTCATCGTCTTCAAGGCTCTCGGATTCAAGGACTACGAGGCACAGATCTCACTCCGCGACCCCAGCAACAAGGAGAAGTACATCGGCAGCGACGAAGTATGGGAAGAAGCCGAGAACGCCATCATCGAAGCCTGCAAGGAGAAAGGCCTGAAGGCGCGCACCGAGACCGGCGAAGCCGCATTCTACGGTCCTAAGCTCGACTTCATGGTCAAGGATGCCCTCGGTCGCCGCTGGCAGCTTGGAACCATCCAAGTAGACTACAACCTGCCCGAGCGCTTCAAGCTCGAATACACCGGTGCCGACAACGAGAAACACCGTCCGGTGATGATTCACCGCGCCCCGTTCGGCTCCCTCGAGCGCTTCACAGCCGTTCTCATCGAGCACACCGCCGGCCACTTCCCCCTCTGGCTCACCCCCGACCAAGTGGCTGTCCTGCCCATCTCAGAGAAATTCAACGACTACGCACAGGAAGTCTGCCGCTTCCTCAATGCCCACGACGTCCGTGCCACAGTCGACGACCGCAATGAGAAAATCGGACGCAAAATCCGCGACAACGAGCTCAAGCGCATCCCCTACATGCTCGTGGTCGGCGAAAAGGAAGCCAACGACAAGACGGTGGCCGTGCGCAAGCAGGGACAAGGCGATCAAGGCGTCATGAGCTACCAGGATTTCGCCAAGAAAATTGAGGAGGAGGTTCGCTCCATGGTCGAGCACCTCGCTTAACCCCCTCATTTCTTACGCACACAGAGGTAATAGATGAAAGACACTTCCCGCAAGGGATGTCCATCTATTACCTCTTTTTTTTGCATCCTCATCGCTCCAAGATGCAGCGTTCCAGCACCCATCCATACAACCGGAAAAAGCCTGAAAAGCCCATCACATTAGCTCTACGCGCACGGCCAGCCCCGCGTCAAGCCCACCCAGCTGCTGCTGCCGTACCACAAAGTAGCCATCCCAACAAAAACATCCAAGAAAAAGATGGCGGAAGTTGCTAATTTCTCGAATATTATAAGTAACTTTGCGATGTCTCAACCGCTCGTCCCATCAACGTCGCCGGTTGGGAGAATCTCCAGGCAAAACCTGATGTTCAGGATCGATTAATTCCTTTTTTTAAAAAACAAAAAAACAAACCATTATGATGAAAATTGAAAAAGTACACGCAAGAGAAATCATTGACTCGCGCGGCAATCCTACAGTAGAAGTAGAAGTAACCCTCGAAAACGGCATCATGGGCCGCGCCAGCGTTCCCTCCGGCGCATCCACAGGTGAGAATGAGGCACTCGAGCTCCGCGACGGCGACAAGAGCCGCTACGGTGGCAAAGGCGTGCTCAAGGCCGTTACCAATGTCAATGAGGTCATTGCGCCAGCGCTCAAGGGCGACAACGTCTTCGACCAGCGCGCCATCGACTACAAGATGCTGGCCCTCGACGGCACGCCCACCAAGAGCAAGCTGGGTGCCAACGCCATCCTCGGCGTTTCGCTCGCTGTGGCTCAGACTGCAGCCGCTGCGCTCGGACTTCCCCTCTACCGCTACATCGGCGGCGCCAACGCCTATGTAATGCCCGTGCCCATGATGAACATCATCAATGGTGGTGCACACTCCGATGCCCCCATCGCTTTCCAGGAATTCATGATCCGTCCGGTCGGCGCAAGCGACGAGAAGGAAGCCATCCGCATGGGTGCTGAGGTGTTCCACCGCCTTCAGGCCAACCTCAAGAAGCGCGGCCTCTCCACGGCTGTCGGCGACGAAGGTGGATTCGCCCCGAAGCTCGACGGCATCGAGGACGCCCTGCAGAGCATCGTCGACGCCATCCGCGATGCTGGCTATGAGCCGGGCAAGGACGTCCGCATCGCGATGGACTGCGCTGCCAGCGAGTTCTCCGTGGTCAAGGACGGCAAGTACTACTACAACTACCGCCAGCTCTCCAACGGAACACCCAAGGATCCCAACGGCAAGGAACTGAGCGTAGACGAGCAGATCAAGTTCCTCGAAGAACTCATCACCAAGTACCCCATCGACTCCATCGAGGACGGTCTTGACGAGAACGACTGGGAAGGCTGGGTGAAGCTCACACAGGCCATCGGCAGCAAATGCCAGCTCGTGGGCGACGACCTCTTCGTCACCAACACCAAGTTCCTGGAGAAGGGCATCAAGATGGGCGCAGGCAACGCCATCCTCATCAAGGTGAACCAGATCGGATCGCTCACCGAGACACTCGAGGCCATCGAGATGGCACATCGCCATGGCTACAACACCGTGACTTCCCACCGCTCGGGCGAGACTGAGGACACGACCATTGCCGACATCGCCGTGGCCACCAACTCCGGACAGATCAAGACCGGCAGCATGTCGCGCACCGACCGCATGGCGAAGTACAACCAGCTCCTCCGTATCGAGGAACAGCTGGGCAGCAACGCCGTGTATGCTTATCAGAAGCTGCGCTAAGACCTTCCGGCGTCGTCGGTGCCGCAAGACGCCTCACCGCAGACTTGCCATCCGACGCCCGACAGATCATCCGACAACCATTGGGAGGGGAACTGCTTGCCGCAGTTCCCCTCCTTTCTTTTAGGAACGAACGGGGGAATGGCAGTCCAGCCATTCCCCCGTCGCATTTCTCGCCAGCAGTGTGGGACGTTCCAGCCCCGCACCTCCCCACCCTATCCGTCCAAAACCCGAAACCATAAATCGGCCTCGCCGCACTCCCACCCTGCCAAAACCTCCGCGCAGCCACCGGACCGCAGCACCCAGCTGCGCCACAGACCGGCGGCCGAAAGAGGAGAGAGCGTCTCTTTTCGCCGCCTCATGCCATCGAATCGAAAAAGAAACGGTCACTCTCAGAAACTTTTGCTATCTTTGCCTCGCAATCAGCAGGAGAACAGCCCCTCCTTGCCCCACCTTCAACCTCCACATCACATGAACGCAAAAAACCTGCAACCCATCAACGCGGCCTATCTCGCCTGCCCCATCAGGCAAGTCGTCAGCCGCTTCGGCGACAAATGGTCGCTGCTCGTGCTCTATTCGCTCTACACCAGCGGAACAGGCATCTTGCGCTTCAATGAGCTGCGGCGGACCATGAGCGACTGTTCACAGAAGATGCTCTCGCAGACACTCAAGAATCTGGAGACGCTCCATCTCGTCAGCCGCACCTCCTACCCCGAAGTGCCGCCGCGCGTCGAATACGAGCTCACCGACGTGGGCAAGTCGCTGATGCCGGCCGTCACAGCCTTGATCGACTGGGCCAAGAAGCATTTCGACGATGTCGTCACCGACGTCCTATGACTGGCTTTGCAGCTCGGCACCAACGGGACGGCCCCATGCAGAAACGGAAAATGCAGGAGTATCACACGATATTCCTGCATTTTCTCATTGGCTTCCGCACGTCTCAGCCCATCGGCCCATGCGGCCGTGCGGCACGTCGGCATCGGCACGCTGCCGTCCGGCCATCCCTGCGGCCAGGCGTCCAGCCTGCGGGCCAAGCCCCCGAAGACCGCACGCATGCTGCGGCGCCATCAGTATCCGATGGTGAAGCGCTCCTGATGATGAGCGGGCTTCTCCAGCTCGTCCACCATCGCCACCGCATAGTCGGCAGCAGAGATGTGGCTCGTGCCGGTGGCCTCGTCGACAATCAGGTCGTCCTTTCCGAGGCGGAACTTGCCCGTGCGCTCTCCTTCCTCATCAAACATGCCTGCAGGCGAGAAGAACACCCAGTCGATGTCCTTCTCCAGCGTCAGCCGGTTCAGATAGAAGTCGCCCAGCGTGCGCACCGCCTCCATGATTTCAGCCGGGATGGCACCGCTGTCCATCACCCTCAGACCAGGCGCACAGAAGAGCGTTCCCGCGCCGCCCACGATGAGCAGACGCAGCACGCCGGATTTCTTCGCACCTTCCACAATCCGCGGATAGTTCTCCGTCGTGAGCCGGCCGATGTCCGGATGGCCCCAGCCGGGGTTGTACGCCGAAATGATCGCATCTTTCCCTTGCGCCAGCCGAGCCAGCGTCTCCGGCTCGGTCGCGTCGGCCTCCACAGCCGTGAGCAGGTCATGCGTCGGAAGTTTGGCAGCAGAGCGCACCACCGCAGTCACATGGTGGCCACGACCGAGCAATTCCGTGAGGATGTGCGAGCCTACGAATCCAGTCGCACCAATCAATATTACATTTGCCATAATAGGTTTCTTTCGTTAAGTGTAAAACAATCAGAAAGTTTGCTTTTGCTACGACAAAGATACACTTTCTTTTCGATTCCTGCAAGAGGGCAAGGAAAAGTGCCACAGGTACCCAAAAGCAGGAATGGGAGGCCCCCTTGATTTCCACCTAAGCGCATTAACGATTTTCATCACTTCCGTCGACAGCAGTTGCAACACACCTTGCCGAAACCAGGGCAACGCCCCTCGCAGTGCCATACGACGTGCACCCCGGCCACGACTGGCCTGCCCCGCCCAAAATCCGCCTCCACACCACCCCTTCCACCGCCCCTCCAGCGTAGGACCCACATCAAGAGCCGCCCGTCGTACGCGCAAAACAACCGACGAAAACGAAGGCTGTCGTAAACGAAAACGAACGCAGTCATTTCTGAAAACGAACGCAGTCGTAAACAAAAACGAACGCAGTCGTTCCACCCTGCCCAGTCAGCCTTTGAAATATAGGGACGACGAAGGAGAGAAGTCGTTCAGACAGAGGAAGTCAGGACAAAAAAGAGGCGAAGCACCTCGCGCAGCGGCCGCAACGTCACACCTGCGCCTTCTGCCCAAGCGGCGAGTGATGGTACTTTCAGAAAAAAGCGCGGGAAATATTTCGTCGTTCAGAGAAAAAAGCGTACCTTTGCACCTCGTAAACTGTGCATTGCGTCCAGCCCGGACTGCGCGCAGCGAACGAGACCGTATCAACCCACCCAAACTTTACCGAAAGGACTTCTAAAAACACTTGATGAAAGGAGACAACAAGAAGCAACAGCTGCACCGAATCAACGAGCAGATTCGCGTGCGCGAAGTGAGAATCGTAGGCGACAACATTGAGCCTACCGTCATGCCCACCCGCCAAGCCCTCCAGCTGGCCGAGCAACAAGGCGTGGATCTCGTGGAGATTTCTCCGAATGCCAATCCTCCGGTATGCCGCCTCATCGACTACTCGAAGTTCCTCTATCAGATGAAGAAGAAGCAGAAGGAACTGAAGGCCAAGCAAGTGAAGGTGGAAGTGAAGGAAATCCGTTTCGGACCTCAGACGGCCGAGGCAGATTATCAGTTCAAGCTGAAGCATGCCATCGAGTTCCTCAACGAGGGCAACAAGGTGAAGGCCTACGTCTTTTTCCGCGGCCGCACCATCATCTTCAAGGAGCAAGGCGAGGTGCTGCTGCTTCGTTTCGCCAACGAACTGGAGGAGATTGCCAAGCTCGAAGGCATGCCCAAGCTCGAGGGCAAGCGCATGACCATCATGCTCGCCCCCAAGAAGGCCGGTACTCCCAAGAAGAGCCAGCAGAAGCGCGACAACGAGAAGGCTGAGGCCGAGGCTTCGGCAGCCATCGCAGCCGCCAAGGAGGCTGAAGTAGAAGAGGAAAGCGAAAGCGCGGAATGACCAAAAGAAATAGATGTGCGTAACGTCCTGGTATATACGTTGCCACAGAGAAAGTAATTATAAATCAAACAAAAAAATGCCAAAAGTTAAGACCAAATCGGCTGCCAAGAAGCGCTTCAAGCTCACTGGCACAGGAAAGATCAAGCGTCAGCACGCTTTTCACAGCCACATTCTCACGAAGAAGACCAAGAAGCAGAAGAGAAACCTCGACCACTCGACCCTCGTTGCTCCTGCCAACGTAAAGCAGGTGCGTGAGCTTCTCTGCCTCCGCTAATCGGCTCCATCTTTCCAACAAAACAAAGTTCCACCGAATGATTAGCCTCAAGTTCACGAAGATACACACAAAATGCCGTGGCGCTAACATTCAAAAACAAACAAAACTATGCCAAGATCAGTAAACCACGTGGCATCACGTGCAAGAAGAAAGAAAATTTTAAAGCGCGTCAAGGGTCAGTTCGGTGCCCGCAAGAACGTCTGGACCGTAGCCAAAAACGCCTATGAGAAGGGCCTCACCTATGCATTCGTAGGCCGCCGCCTCAAGAAGCGTGAGTTCCGCGCACTCTGGATCCAGCGTATCAACGCAGCTGCACGCCTCGAAGGCATGAGCTACAGCCAGCTGATGGGTGCCATCCACAAGGCCGGCATCGAGATCAACCGCAAGACTCTCGCCGATCTCGCCATGAACAACAACGATGCTTTCAAGGCCATCGTTGAGAAGGTGAAGTAAGCCAGCGCACATACAGCCATAAAATGAAACAGCCTCTGCACCGCACGGTGCAGAGGCTGTTTCTGTTATAACGGTTGCCCTTCCATGCGGAACCACCGACTCGACACCGCACGGAGCAGAGGCAGTTTGCGTGATGCACATCCTGCCCCGAAGCCCTGCGGCCAGGCGCAGGAGCCGCCCGCGCCATGGAACGACTGCTCACGCATAGCTGTGCATGCCCCCCAAGAAGTAATTAACGCCGAAATAGGTGATGATGAGCGAGAGGAACGCCAGCACCATATAGATATGGAAAAAGAGCGGACGGCGCAGCCGCGGAATGCTCTGCTGGTGAATCGCCGCCGCGTAGATCATGAGCGTGATGAGCGCCCACGTCTCCTTGGGGTCCCAGCTCCAGTAGTTTCCCCAGCTCACATGCGCCCATACGGCACCGGTGAAGATGCCTATACCAAGGGTAGTGATGGCGGGCAGGAGAAAGATGCGCGAGAGAAGCTGAAGCTGCCGCTGCTGACGCAGCCAGACGAGACGCTGCCCTGCCGGCTGTCCAGCCGCTGCTGCACGGAGGCGGAGACGGCGGATGAGGACGAGCAGAAGGGCCATGAGTGAGGTAATGAAGGTGAGCGAAAGCAAGGCATAGCTCATCATGATGATGCTGACGTGGACGCTCAGGAGCGGACTGTTGAGCACGGGCATGATGCGGCCGATGGCCGGATCCATGCTGCCGATGTGGCTCACCAGCAGGAAGAAGCCCGTCAGCAGAAAACCGAACGTGGCCAGCAGCGGAACGAGACTGCGCAGGCCGCTGTTGGCGGAGGCCTCCAGCCGCAGGCCTGCGACTACGACGATGAGCTGGACCAGCCATGCCACGGTGAGCATGGTCTCGTAGCCGTTGGACAGCGGCACCGTCCCACCGATGATCCACCGCATGGCCAAGGCCAGGGAGAGCGCGACCAGACTGAAGGAAAGGCACGCAAGCTGCACCCGGCTAAGGGGCAGCATGGGACGCTGGACGCGTGCGGAACGGCTGCTGTCCACGAGCCGACGGATGAGCAAAGCCAGCGAGAGAAAGCCCAACGTAAGGTTCAACATAAAGAGGATGGTGGCGAAGGGCACGCGATTGTAGGCGAACTCGGCCTTCAGCTGAAGCGCCGACGGCACCGTATCGCCACCATATCGCTGCTGATAACGCAGCAAGCCGTCGACGAGCGTATCCACGGCCGCCCAGTCGGATTGCAGCACATGCTCCCCCAGCAGGTCGAGCACATGTTCGACCAACTGCGCCTGGTCTTCGGAGAGATGAACGTCTGCCGGCAGCGGATCGACGGGCGAAATCCACCGGATGGAGCCATCCTGCGCAGCTACGGGGAGGATGCGGAGCGACGAACCCTGCCCTTGTCTGAGCACAAGCTGTATGCGGGCATCCATGTCGACGCACTGCTGGTGGAAGGCATCCTGCTGTCCGGCATAATACTCCTGCACCTGCGGCCCGATGTTGTAGCCAGAAGAGTCGAAGAAGTGGTTGATGCTGACCCTTGCAGGCAAGTGCCGGTAGTTGCGAAGCGCCCCACCCTTCAACCGGATGAAGGGCTCTGCATTCCATTGCTCGCCCCAGAAGATGAGTCCGCTCAGCAGCTGCATCGGGGTGAGCGAGCGATAGGATCGACGGCCCGTGAGCTTCCGTGTGATTTCAGCCGCCATCGTCTCCATCGGACAGATGCGGCCATTGTGCAGCACGAGCAGCTTACCCATGTGCTCGGCCTGCGCCTCCGGCATGACAGGAGGCAGCGGCGCTTGCTTTTCAGCAGCAGATGCACCGGTAAAAGGCAGCAGGCAAAGGGCAAGCAGCGTAAGCCCCTGGCGCAACAAAGGGCTGCGAAGCAAGGTGCGGAACTGCATGCGGGGATCGATGAGCATGGCGATGAGCGAGACGAAGAGCAGTGCATAGCCGAAGTAGGTGACGGGCGTTCCCCAAGGGTCGGTGCTGACACGGAGGATGGCGCCGCGCGCGTCGGCGTCGTAGGAATGCTGCATCAGCCGATACTGCTTGAAGCGGACCACTTGGTTCATGCGAACCGTCGCCCGCTGTTCACGCCTTCCGTCCGCATCCCGGAGAAGCAGATGCGACTCATAGTCTGCGGCAGCATCGGTTCCTGCATGATAATTCACCCGAAACGCGTCGAGATAGACACGGAAGGGAAGGCGGCATTCGCGGGTCGTGCCGTCGGGCTGCGACTCGTAGAAAATATCGGTGGCATCGGCATGCGTACGCAGATGCAGCATACCCTCATGCGCAGTCAGATGCGTCAGCAGAGCCCCCGCCAGAATCACCACAAGACTGCCGTGAAGCAGCAGCGCCGGCCAACGATGCATCCGGCGGCGAACGATCCAAACAGCCGCCACGGCAACAAGCAGTGCCCACAGTGCGCCAAACCACCATACACCGTAGACATAGCGAAGCGAGAAAGCCGTTCCGTTATATTTCTCCAGCACCGTGGCCATCGCCATGATGAGGATGAGCAGCAGATAAATGATGACGATGAATTTGCGAAGCATACATCAATAAATAAAGACGGTATAGGCTACAAAGATACAAAAATTATCGTTGGAAATGATTGAGCAGAAACAAATGACATCTGCCGTTCTCATCTGCACAGCAAATGTACCCCATCGAAGCAACATTCCCCCTTCTCTAAATGCCTTTTAGCAAGATGACTCATATCGCAGCAGACGGAATGCTACCAGCCAATTCCCCGTCTTCCGCCCCAGACGGGAAGGCCTTCGCAATGAAAAACGAACGCAGTCGAAAACAAAAACGAACGCAGTCGAAAATCAAAACGAACGCAGTCGAAACGAAACGGTGGGATAGTGCCGAACAAACGCAGGTGCAGAGCGGTTGCATGCGGGGTGCTGAGCGAAAACATGCAAATGGCCGGACCCTTGGGGAGGATCCGGCCATCCGATTCTTGGTTGCTTGCACCCGTCGGAACGAAGGATGACGCTCAGCGTGTCATTCCGCTACGAGCAGCCAACCACCGTTCTGAGGAATGGTGACGGTGAGCTCGCGCTTCTTGTTCAGCTTCACGCTGCTGCGGCTGCCCTGCAGCTGCGCGTCGTCGCTGTAGAGCGTGGCGGCGGAGCCCGTCAGCATCGGCAGTGTGATTTTCTTCTTCAGCGGAGTTGCTTCGGCATTGGCTGCAGCCACATACCACTTTGCACCATGTCGACGCGCGAGAATCACGTAGCGGCCGGGATAGCCGTCGATGAAGCGGATGTCGTCCCACATCGTGGGCACTTCCTTCATGAAGTCGATGGCCCAGGCAGGAGCATCGGTGAGGTTGTTGGGCGCGAGGGCGAAATGCTGGACAGGCGACTGGAAGAGCACGGCAGAGGCTAGAGCATAGACATCGGACGTGCGACGAATCGTGCCGCGACGGTTGTCGGGCCTGTAACGCTTGTTGAGCGTGCTGCCACCAAAGTCCATGGCACCGACGGCATTGCGGATGAAGGGATGGATGCAGCCGTTCATGGCCTCTGCATCGCATGCGCCCTGACCGAAATGCATGTTCTCCGAAGCCAGTACGGCCTCGCTGGCCACGAAGTTCGGATACATGCGCTCCCAGCCGCGAGGCAGCGTGCAGCCGTGGAAGATGACCTGAATGCCGTAGCGGTTGGCGTCGGCCAGAATGTCCTCATAAATCTGGATCATGGGCTGCTTGTCGCCTCCGAAGAAGTCCACCTTGATGCCGCGCACGCCCACTTTCTGCATCCACGCCATCTCCTCGTTGCGCACGAGCGACGTGTGCATGCGGTTGCGCGGACCCTGGGGAGCGTCGTTCCAATAGCCGTTGGAGTTGTACCAGAGGAAGATGCCTACCTTCTTCGAGGCGGCATAGCGCACGAGCTCCTCCATGCGCGCGTAACCAATCTTCGTGTCCCACAGCGCGTCGATGAGCACACTCTCGTAACCCATGGCGGCGGCAAAGTCGATGTAGCGCTTCTGCTCGTCGTAGTTGCAGGAGTTGTCCTGCCCGATGATCCAGCTCCATGTGCCGCGGCCGCCCTCATACACCTTCGACGGGCTATATTTCGGCTGCACCAAGTCGGTGTAGATGGTAGTCTCCACGATGGGCGCCAGCGTCGTGCCGAGCGTGATGGTGCGCCAGGGAGTCGAGCCCGGAAGCTCAATCAGCGCGTCGGTCGTGCCCCAGCCGTTCATCTCGCCCTGCTGGGGGAAGGCGATGGCATAGGCATTGCCCTGGTTGACATTGGCAAGGTGGGAGGCCACATAGTGGCCGTCGACGCCCGTCTCGCTCACGAGCAGCCAGCCGTTGCTGCCGTTGCGGAACAGACAGGGGAACGAGTAGCCAGCGCCATGGCCGTTGTCCCCCATCTTGTCGTCGAGCTTGTAGGGCGTTTCATAGCTGGGATACGTGCGGGCAAAACCGCCCATCGGAATCGACTGCGGGCAGAGGAAGGTCGTGGTGCCTTCGGGGAAGACAAAGCCGGACGCCTCCTCCGTAATGCGCATGCTGAGCCGGTCGCGAAAGGGTGTGAAGGTGTAGCGGAAGGCGACGTCGGTGTTGGTCACCTGGAAGTGCACCTCGAACACATGCCGATCGCCCTGCAGCGCTTCCACCTGCACACAGGTGGCCTCGCCGCTGACGTGCCTGCGCTTGCCCGTCGGCACGTCGTACGAATAGGTCTTCGCCGACTGCTCGCCGGCTTTGAGGCTCAGCTGCTGTGTGAAGTCGCCAAGGTCGGTTTTCATTCCCAGCGGAGACGGCAGAAGAAAATCCTTCCCGTCCACTTTCACTGCATAGGTCAGCCGTCCACCGTCGTCGCTCACCTTCACGGCAATGCGTCCGTTCGGACTGGCGAAATTGACATCAGTAGCCATCAATGGCAGCGCACAGAATGCCAGTGCGCCAAAAAAAACTTTTTTCATGGGACAATTTGTCTTATTTAGTTAGAATACTATCTAGGGTTATCACACCGTCTTATCATCTTCATCACGCCATCCGGATATCTTTTTCACACCAACAGAAGATGCGTTCGATTCAGACAGACCCAGACGGTAGCAGCAGTCTGAGGCGTCGGCAGTGCCTCTCCGTCATACGGGCGCAGGTAACTATGGATGGCGAGCGGACACCATAAGCGTGAAAAGGATATGAAACGAGGATGGCGAGGGGGCTCCACAAAGGCAAAAGGACGAAGCATCAGCCTTCGCGAGGAGGCTCATGCTTCGTCCTGGTGTCTTCATCATATCGTGTCGGTTCGGCTCATCGTTTCAGTTGGCAGCAGTGAACTGGCGCAGGAAACGTACGTCGTTCTCGGAGAACATACGCAGGTCCTTCACCTGATACTTGAGGTTGGTGATGCGCTCCACGCCCATTCCGAAGGCGTAGCCCTTGTATTTCGTGGAGTCGATGCCGTTGAGCTCGAGCACGTTGGGGTGCACCATGCCGCAGCCGAGAATCTCCACCCAACCGGTGCCTTTGCAGAAGGAGCATCCTGTGCCGCCGCAGATGTTGCAGCTGATGTCCATCTCGGCGCTGGGCTCGGTGAATGGGAAATAGCTGGGACGGAGGCGGATTTCCGTCTGCTCGCCAAACATTTCCTTGGCGAAAGACAGCAGCATCTGCTTGAGGTCGGCGAAGCTGACCTTCTCGTCGACGTAGAGTCCCTCGACCTGGTGGAAGAAGCAGTGTGCACGGGCGCTGATGGCCTCGTTGCGGTAGACGCGTCCGGGGCAGAGCACGCGCAGCGGCGGCTGCTGGCGTTCCATGACGCGGCTCTGCACACTCGAAGTGTGGGTGCGGAGCACGACGTCGGGATGTGCCTCGACGAAGAAGGTATCCTGCATATCGCGCGCGGGATGGTCTTCGGCAAAGTTCATGGACGAGAAGACATGCCAGTCGTCCTCGACCTCCGGACCTTCGGCCAGCACGAATCCGAGGCGCGCGAAGATGTCGACGATCTCGTTCTTCACGAGTGTCAGCGGGTGGCGCGTGCCGAGCGGCATGGGGTAAGCCGTGCGGGTGAGGTCGAGGTCGGAAGTGTCCTCGTCGGCGGTGGCAAAACTGTCGCGCAGCGCATTGATTTTCTCAAGTGCTCTGTCTTTCAGTTCGTTGATGCGGATTCCAACTTCCTTCTTCTGTTCAGCCGGCACGTTGCGGAAGTCCTGCATGAGGGCCGGGATGAGGCCTTTGCGGCTGAGATACTTAATGCGGAGCTCTTCGACGGCGTCGAGGCTGTCGGCCGTAAGCGCGTCGATGGTAGCGAGCAGTTGGTTGATTTTTTCTATCATGATGCTGTTTCTGATTCTCTTCCGGCCCTTGTTTCTGGGAAATGCGGGCTGAGAGTCCGTCGCCGCATGGGCGCTCTGGACAATGTCATCCGCGCATGGCGGGCTCCGACTGGAGCATGGCATGAGCGGAAAACGATGCAAAGTTAGCGAAATTAGTTCAAATTTCACGTTAAAAAGTCAAAAAGAAACGCTAACTTTGCTGCGATTTTCAGGCACGCGCCTTGTGCGCGCAGTCACGCTTGCTTGCCGTCGGTGCGACGGTCTATCGTATATTTTAGAATCCACACTCATGAAGCAACTTTGCTTTGCTATCATCGGAAGTCTGCTGTTGTGCGCCTGCTGGGGCGGACAGAGCGAGAAAGAAGCTGAGGAAGGCTACGTGAACATGAACGACTCAGACAGCTACCTCAACGACACGCTCGACCTCTACGAGGAGAAGTCGGTGTCGGCCGCGGCCGATGAGTTCTTCATGGACTTCTTCTTTCATTTTGTCGACGACGAGCGCTTTCAGCTCAGCCGCGTCGTCCTGCCGTTGCCATGCACCAACGGAGACGAAGATTTCACCATCTCGCCTGCGCGCTGGGAGGAGATGAGGACCTTCATAGCACCGGAGTTCGTGACGTCGGTCTATGACCGGGACGCTGATCTGGACATCCAGAAAGACACCGCCATCAAGCGCGTGAACGTGTGGCGCATCGTCATCGGACGCAACCTGCAGCAGAACTTTCACTTCCACAAAGTGGAGGGAAAGTGGAAACTGACCAGCTATTCCATTCACAACAGCGCCCAGACACCCATGGGCTCGTTCTACAATTTCTTCAGCGACTTCTGCCGCGACACGCTCAACCAGGAGCAGCATATCCTCTTCCCGCTCAAGCTCGTCAGCACCTCTGCAGACGACCCGGCGGACAGAACGGTGGAGGAAATCCAGCGCAGCGAGTGGGCAGAGATGAGCGAGGACCTGCCTTTGCCCAAGACACAGATGCTCTCCATCGACTACGGCCAGCCCGCGCTGTCGGAAAACCGCAAGATCATGCTGGTCGAGGGACTGAGCAACGGCCTGATGCTCACCTACCGCTTCGACCGCACCAACGACCGCTGGCGGCTCTACGAAATCGACTGAGCCGGCATCTTTCTTCAATCGCATGCCGCCTCGGGCGACATGCCGACGGGAGAAATCAGCATCACGACCGCATTCGAGGGGCATGACGCTGATTTCTCCCAAACTTTTTCGTACCTTTGCAGTCAGACGCCGACGGCTACCGCCTGGAAAAACGAACGCAGTCGTTTCAGAAAACGAACGCACTCTTTTTCGAAAACGAACGCAGTCGTTTCCATGCAATCGAGCGGTCCGGCCCAAGCGCGGCGCAACGACTGTCAACTGCAAACGCAACGACTTCAAACGGCAAGCGCAATCACTGCCAACCGCAGGCGCAACCGCCTCAACCGGCTGGCGCAGCCGGCACATTCCATACCCGTGTCCCATGATTCGAATCAACGCATTTTCCCTGCTCCATCACAACACCTTCGGCATTGACGCCCAGGCGCGGCAATACATCGAGTATGCCTCGGAGGAGGAACTGACCGCCATCTTGCCCGCATTGGCAGGCGAGCGCTTCTTCCACATCGGTGAAGGCAGCAACCTGCTGTTTACGCAAGACTACGACGGCATCATGCTCCACAGCGGCCTCCGCGGCATACAGCTGCTGGAGGAGACAGACGCCGATGTGGTGGTGCGCGTGGGCGCTGGCGAGCGTTTCGACGACCTTATTGCCTGGTCCGTACGCCTGGGCTGGAGCGGCATCGAGAACCTCAGCCACATTCCGGGCGAGGCGGGTGCGGCAGCGGTGCAGAACATCGGTGCATACGGCGTGGAGGTGAAGGACGTGATCGAGCGCGTGCATGCCGTCGACCTGCAGTCGGGCGAGCGGCGCACGTTCAGCAACGCCGACTGCCACTACGCCTACCGGCAGAGCATCTTCAAGCAGGAGCTGCGCGGGCGCTATGCCGTCACCTATGTCGACCTACGCCTCTCGAAGACGTTCACACCGCACCTCGACTATGGCAACGTGCGCGCCTCGCTGCCCGAAGGAGCGGAACTCACGCCGCATCTCGTGCGGCAGGTCATCACGGCCATCCGCCGCGAGAAGTTGCCCGAGCCTGGCGAAGTAGGCAGCGCAGGCAGTTTCTTCATGAACCCCGTGGTGAGCGAGCAGACGTTCCGCACGCTGCAGGCCTCCTACCCCGCCATGCCACACTATGCCACTGCGGGCGGCGTGAAGATTCCGGCCGGCTGGATGATCGACCAATGCGGCTGGAAAGGCCAGACACTGGGCCGCGCCGGCGTGCATGCCAAGCAGGCGCTCGTACTCATCAACTGCGGCGGTGCCACTGGCGCTGAGGTCGTGGCACTGAGCGACCGCATCCGCGCCGACGTGAAGCAACGCTTCGGCGTCGACATCCACCCCGAAGTCAACATTCTCTGAACCCACATCCGCGCCACAGCCGGTCAGGCCAGCCAGGTCGGGCAAGAGCCCATGCAAGACCTTGCGGCGCGCAACCCAATAGCAAACATTCCACCATGCGTATCCATATTCTCGGCACAGGCACCTCGACCGGCGTCCCCATCATCGGCTGCCGCTGCACGGTGTGCACCTCGACAGACCCCCGCGACCACCGCCTGCGCTGCTCGTCTCTCATCGAAGTCGACGACGACAGCGCGAAAAGCGGCAAGCGGCGCATTCTCATCGATTGCGGCCCCGACTTCCGCGAACAAATGCTGCGCACGCCGTTCGAGCCGCTCGACGCCATCTTCATCACCCATGAGCACTACGACCACGTGGGCGGGCTCGACGATCTCAGGCCCTTCTCCGTCTTCGGCAACGTGGTGGTCTACGGTGAGACACCTTGCAACAACCACCTGCGCGAGCGCATACCCTACTGCTTCACGCCGAAGGACAAGCGCTATCCGGGTGTGCCCTCGATCGACCTCGAAGACATCGAACCGCACGTGCCCGTGAAGATCGGAAACGTCGAGGTGATGCCCATCCGCATCATGCACGGGCGCCTGCCCATCCTCGGATATCGCATCGGCCCCTTCGCCTACATCACCGACATGAGCAGCATCGACGACACCGAACTGCCCTACCTGCAGGGCGTGCGCGTGCTCATCCTCAACGCGCTGCGCCATGAGCCCCATCCGAGCCATCAGCGTGTGGAAGATGCCATCCAGTTCAGCGAACGGCTGGGACGCCCCGAGACCTACCTCATCCATCTCTCCCACCACATCCTCCCGCATGCACAGGAGGAACGCAGGCTGCCCAGCCACGTCCACTTGGCCTACGACGGCCAGGTGATCGACCTCTGACCTGCGCGCCTGCCAGACTGTCCACGCATCCACAGCGCACCAACTGCAGCGCGGCAGCACCATCCAACGCCTACGACACATTCATCCACACACACCCGATATGCTACACTTCGACTCCGACTATATGGAGGGGGCGCATCCAGCCATCCTGCAGCGCCTGCTCGACACCAATCTTGACCAAACCACCGGATACGGCAGCGACCCCTACACCGCACGCGCTGCACGCCTCATCCTCGACGCATGCGCACAGCCCGACGGAAAAGTCTTCTTCTTCGTCGGCGGCACACCGGCCAACGCCACCACCATCGACGGCCTGCTGTCGAGCGTTGGCGGCGTCATGGCCGCAGAGACGGGACACATCAACGTGCATGAAGGCGGCGCCATCGAGGCCAGCGGACACAAGGTCATCGCCCTGCCCTCGCACGACGGAAAAGTCAGCGCCGACGACGTGGCGCACTACGTCGACGCCTTCTACGCCGACGCATCGAACGAGCACATGACGCCCCCCGAAGTGCTCTACATCTCGCAGCCCACCGAACTGGGCACCCTCTACTCGCTCGCGGAACTCGAATCGCTCAGCCGCGTGTGCCGCGAACGCAGCATTCCGCTCTATCTCGACGGCGCACGGCTGGGCTACGGCCTCGCAGCCGACGGAAACGACGCGCAGCTGCAGGACATCGCACGCCTCGCCGACGTATTCTACATCGGCGGCACCAAAGTGGGCGCGCTGTTCGGCGAGGCATGCGTCGTGCCACGGCCAACCCTCCTGCCACGCTTCGTCACGCTGATGAAGCAGCACGGCGCCATCCTGGCCAAGGGCCGCCTGCTGGGCCTTCAATTCGAGACGCTCTTCACCGATGGCCTCTACGGCCGCATTGCGCGCAACGCCATCGAACAGGCCATGCGCCTCAAACGCGCATTCACGGCAAAGGGATATCGGCTGGCTGTCGACTCTCCCACCAACCAACAGTTCTTCATCCTGCCCAACGAGGTGCTGGACCGCCTCGCGCAGACGGCCACATTCGAAGTATGGGGAGCGCGCGGCGAGACCGAGACCATGGTGCGATTCGTCACCTCATGGGCCACGACACCGCAGGCCATCGACGAACTCATCGCCGCCCTGTAGGCCCGTCCATACACCCCATTCGCAGTCAAACCTCAAGCCCAACGCATCATGCCCTACCGCATCCTCGCGCTCGACCTCGACGGCACGCTCACGAACGACGACAAGAACATCACTCCCAACACCTTCGATGCCCTCATCCGGCTGCAGGAGCGCGGCGTACGCATCGTGCTCGCTTCCGGACGGCCAGTCTACGGCATCATGCCGCTGGTGGAACAGCTGCGCCTGAAAACGTTCGGTGGCTTCGTGCTGGCCTTCAACGGTGGCAAAATCATCGACTGCGCCTCGCAGCAGATCATCGCCGAACAGGCCTTGCCCGCCGACCAGATTCCCGGCATCACCGCGGCCGCAAAGGCGGGCGGACACGCCATCCTCAGCTACAGAAACGAGGAAATCATCACGGAAACGCCCGACAATCCGTACGTGCTGGAAGAAGCACGCATCAACAAGATGAACGTGCGCCGCGTGGAGAATTTCATGGAGGCGCTGCCCGACATCGTCGACAAGTGCCTCATCGTCGACGATCCGGCGCGCCTCGAACCCACCGAGCAGGCACTCGCCACGCAGACCCGCGGCAGCCTGTCCGTCTATCGCAGCGCTCCGTTCTTCCTCGAAGTCGTGCCCACAGGCATCGATAAAGCCGCCTCGCTCCGCCGGCTGCTGCAGCAAATCGGCATCGAACCCGCAGAAATGGTGGCCATCGGCGACGGCTACAACGACCTGACCATGCTGGAACTGGCCGGCATGGGCGTTGCGATGGCCAACGCACAAGACTCCGTGAAAGCAGCGGCACAGTACGTCACCCGCGCCGACAACAACCACGATGGCGTGGCCGAAGCCATCGCCCATCTTTTCACTGCCTGACACGGCGCAGTGCGCAGCCCCTCCCAGCAGGTTCGCCCCTCTCCACCGCAAAGGAGACGGCAACCCTCTCAGTCGGCCGGTAGGAAGACGGCTCAAGGCCGATGCGCACTACAAGCAGAAGATTTTTTCATCCAAACGAGGCAGAGATAGAAAAATTGTTGCTATATTTGCCCGTACAAACCCTCCACGAACTTTTACAAATATGACAGATAAACCCACCCAATACGATATAGAGACGCGCACCGTTGCCATGCTGAAGACGGTGTTCGACCCCGAAATTCCCGTCGACATCTACGAACTGGGGCTCATCTACCGCATCGACGTCGCAGACAATCTGGACCTGACCATCGACATGACACTGACCGCACCCAACTGCCCGGCTGCCGACTTCATCATGGAAGACGTCCAGCAGAAGCTCGAGAGCATTCCCGGCGTGGGCGCCGTCACCGTCAACCTCGTCTTCGAGCCGGAGTGGAACAAGGACATGATGAGCGAGGAGGCGAAGCTCGACCTCGGTTTTCTTTGACACCCGACAGACGCGACACGCACGCTCGAGACCACGCAGGCAGCCGCTCGCCCCGCCCATACGGGCTTGGGAATCAGCCGAAGGCATCGCAGCCGAAGAACTGTAGCCCGCATCGTTCACACCCGCAGAACGCGCTGAGTATCACCGCCATACGTCAGCCACAGACTGGCGTGATGCGGGACAAAAAAAACGACTGCGTTCGAAATCGAAAACGACTGCGTTCGAAATCGAAAACGACTGCGTTCGAAATTAGAAGCGACTGCACTGGAAATCAAAAACGAGTTAGTCCTATCTTCAAGCAGAACGCACGATCATCACAGCAGAACACCCAATCACCGCCTATGAAGAACTATTATTTCATATCCGACGCTCATCTCGGATCGCGCGCCCTCAAGCACAACCGCACACAGGAGCGACGCCTCGTCCGCTTTCTCGACAGCATCAAGGACAAAGCGGAGGCCATCTTCATGCTGGGCGACATGTTCGACTTCTGGTTTGAATACACCGACGTCGTCCCAAAAGGCTTCACCCGCTTTCTCGGCAAGGTGAGCGAACTGACCGACGCCGGCGTGGAGGTGCATTTCTTCTGCGGCAACCACGACATGTGGTGCGGGGACTATCTTGAGCACGAATGTGGCGTCATCCTGCATCGGGAAGCCTGCACCATCGAGTTGTGCGGCAAGTTGTTCTATCTGGCACACGGCCACCAGCTCGACCATCGCGACCACAAGTGGCTGGTGCAGTTCATGTATGCCTGCTTCGAGAGCCGCATGCTGCGCACACTCGCACGCGCCATCCATCCCCACTGGTTCATGAACTTCGGACTCAACTGGGCAAAGCACAGCCGCGAGCGGCACAGCATCGGAGGCGAACTTCCCTATCAGGGCGAGGAGAAAGAGGGGCTTGTGCGCTACGCCAAGGAATATCTCACCTCCCATCCTACCATCAACTACTTCCTGTTCGGGCACCGCCACCTCCATCTCGACGTCGCGCTCACGCAAGAATCCCGCATGATGGTGCTCGGCGAATGGTACTCCCTCTTCACCTATGCCGTCTTCGACGGAGAGCACATGTTCCTCGACAACTACGTGGAGGGAGAGACCCAGCTCTGACCGGCTGCGGAGGGCGTATGCCACACGCGCCTCAGCCGGACCGCTTTGCTTCACAGGCCCAGGCTTTGTAGCCAGCCCCGCAGCTTTTTCCCCGCTGCAGCCATGAAGTGCTCCTTCACGCCCTCCACGCAGATGATGCGCCAGCGCATCGGGACAAGCCGCGATACCATACAGATGACGCACGACACAAAAAGGGTGCCGCAGCCATTGCTGCGGCACCCTTTGCGCCTTTTTCCAGACAGCATGCGCATGCTGCCGCCTGCGGTGGTTCGGCAGCCATGATGTCTACAGACATCGTGGCTGCCTCTTGTCTGCTCGTCCGGAGCCGGCCGTGGCCTACCGGTTGAGGTATTTCCTGCCGCCCCGGATGACGATGCCCTTGTAGTTCTCGTCCACACGCTGGCCAGCCAAGTTGTAGATGATGCCATCCTCGGGCGCGTCTGCCTCCACGTTGATGATGGCGGTAGGCGTCGTGCACTTCAGCTCTATCTTGTCGATATTGCAATTTGCCCCCGTGATGGTGACACGGAAGAGCTGCGGCCCTTCTTCGAGCGCGGAGAGCAGCGAACCTTTCACCACGGTGTACGTGGTCCAGTCGCTGTTGCCCGTCTGCGGCACATTCACACGTGCAAGCGTCTTGATGATGCCATTCTGCACGATGGCAAGCGTGAATCCGGACCCCGTCGTGCCCGACGAGACGGTGGCTTCGTAGGAGTAGAGGCCGGCTTCCTTCACGTCCACCGAGTATTCCATCCATTCGCCGCGTGCCGTATAGCCGATGACGGTTCCGCCGTTGCCCTTTCCGAAATCGATGCCTTCGCCGTCTGAACGGTACGTCGATGCATCGCCCTGATTCTCGGTGTCTGAATCGTGGAAGGTGAATCCTTCTCCTCCGCCATCGAAGTTCTCAAACTCGATGATGCCGGGCAGCGCCTTCACGCCGCCGTACGGCGTCCGCGGATTGTTGGACTTCAACGTATACTTCGCCACGGGCGAGATTCGGCCCTCTGCATCTACGGCTTCGGCTGTCACGACGTTCGTTCCCTTCGCTCTCGGTTGGTAGCTGGCCTGGAACGGCTCTGCGCCGACCGTGGCCAGCAGCACATCGTCGACATAGATACGCACGCCTGCAATCGTACTGGTGGTGGAGGATGCCGTCACGGAAATCGTCGTCGGCTCGCCCACGGTGGCCGGTGCCGGATTGGCGCTCACGCGCACCGACATGCCCGCATCGACGTCGATGCGGGCAAAAGTCATCTTGTCGAGATTGCAGCTTCCTCCCGTCACGTTGACGCGTATCACCTGCCGGCCGGAGTCGAGCGGCACGATCATTCTTCCATGCACGGTGCGGTAGAGGTCCCAGTTGCCTTGCTGCACGCACGGGATGGCAATCGAGCCCGTCAGGTCCGTCAATCCGCTGTCGCCGTTGAGCTGCACGGTGATGGCCGATCCGGCATTGCCCGACGATGCGGTCACGTCGTAGGCGTAGAGTCCGGGCTCCTTCACGTTCACCGTGTACTCCATCCATTCGCCGGTCTCCGTGTATCCGAGTGCATAGCCTCCCGTTGCCTGCACGATGTCGACGCCTCCTCCATCGGTGCGATAGGCGGTCGTGCCACTGTTGGTCGTGTTGGAATCGTGGAAGGTGACGCCGTCGCCGCCCTTGTCGAAGTCCTCGAACTGCACGGTTCCGGGGAGCGACATGTCCTTGAACGTCGAGCGCGGATTGTAGGCGCTGAAGCCCGAGAGGCGCTCATAGGTGGTGCCGTCGGTCGTCGTGACCACAGCCTTCAGGTTGTAGGCGCCCAGTGAAAGCGGCGTGTATTCGGCCACGTAGGGGGCTTCCGTCATCGTGCTGAGGAGCGTGTAGGTGGATGCCGACGAGCGTTTCACGTAGAGTTCCACCTTCTCTATCGTCTTCGTGCGCATCGAGGCGCGCACGGTGATGCCCAGGCTTTCCCCTTTCGTAGCACTCAGGGTGGCGGGTTTCACATACACCGACGCCTCCTTCACCATGCCGGGGAAGGGGCTTTTCGCATTTTTGGCGGCGTCGGTCTTCATGTACTCGCGCAGCCATGCCATGGCGGGACGGTCGGCGCCATCCTTGATGATGCCGGAATTGCCGTCTGTCGTCCACGTGCGGCCGTAGATGTATCCCCACAGCGTGATGCCGGCGCAGTAGTCGGCCTCCCACATATAAGGAATCTGCTCCTTGTAGCGCTGCAGCTGCAGGGCGTCGTCGCTCGTACCGATGTCGTACTCCGTGCTGTACATCGGCATCTTCAGCGCATTCTGGATTTCCTTCATGGCCGCCTGGAAATTGGCGGAGCTCATGTCGGTGAGGTCGTGCGACTGGCATCCGTAGGCATCGATGGGCGCACCCGCATCGCGCAGCGTGCGCACCAGACTGATGAACTGCGAGCGCTGCCACTGGAAGGTGTTGTAGTCGTTGTAGATCAGGATGGCGTTCGGCCAGCGCTCGTGCGCCATCTCGAATGCCTTGATGATCCAGTCGTAACCGGTCTTTCCGTCGCCGCCGAGCGCAGCCTTGTAGGGTGCAGGCTGATGGCCGGACACGGCCTCGTTCACCACATCGATGAGGGGCAGGTCGGGATAGCGCGCCTTGATGGCGTCCATCCACTCGACGATGGCCTTGTATTGCTCTTCTGTCGACAGATTGTCGACCCAGCCCGGATACTGTGCGCCCCAGATGAGGCAGTGGAACTTGAACGGGAAACCGTACTTCTTGGCGTAATTGTAGGCGGCGTCGCTGCCCCAATTGAAGCTGCCGCGGCGCGAGCCCTCAATGGAGGACCACTTCGACTCGTTCTCCGGCGTGATCTGGTTCCAAAGCGTGTGGAACGCCTCTTTCCCGTAATCCACGTTGTAGCTTGTCGTGATGTTGCCGAGAAACTTGTCGGGGTTGGTGGAAAGTTGCGCCTGCATGCGCGACGGCAGTACGGCAGCCGCCGACAGCAGCAGGCCCGTCAGGGCTGTTCTCATGCGCAGGCTGCACGTCCTGCCGCCCGCAGAGACATCGCCGTGATGGCGTATGGCGGCGCTGATGCCCGCCCAGCGGCTGTGGAAAAATGTGGTGCTTGTCATGTTGTAGTCAGATGATAGAAATTTCTTTTCATGAATAAGATGATTAAGTGTGTCTGCAAAGATACAGAAAATATTACAAGTTAGGCCACTAACAGAGAAAAATTTGCATCACAGATAGATGCACGCGCTGCCAGCATCCTCCGCTCCACGCTGGAGCACCGGCTCCGCCGGATGGCTGCCGAAGAAAACGAGTGCGTTCGTTTCCGAAAACGGACGCACTCGTTTTTCCAAACGACTGCGCTCGTTTTTTCTTCTCCAGTTTCCCCGAAAGAAATACGAAGGCCTTTATGTGGAGATGAGAAGGCCTTCGCAGACGGCAACGAAGGCCTTCGTCCCTACATGACGTGGACAAAGGTCGCGACCCTGCCTGCGGAGGCGCGCTGCCGAAGGCGGCGACCGGCCCGTGCGGAGACGCCATGCGGCGGAGCCGCCAATGGAGGAGCAGACGGCCGATGCAGCGGACCGAAAGGCGGTCCGGGGCGAGGCTGGCGTGCGCCCAGACCGGCGCGCCTGCACTCGGCTGCCAGCCATCGAGGCGCGGGGAGAACGGGAAGACCGGCTGCAACTGCTCGAACACAGTTGCGCCGGCCTGAAAACAGCATGGGCGTCTAACCTCACGGTCCGACGCCCAAATCCAATATTCAATAAAATCTTGGACAATTCATTGTTTTATTATCGTACAAAAAGTAATTCGCGGTACTTCGGAAGCATCCACATGCGGTCGTCGACGATGAGCTCGAGCTTGTCGATGTGGTAGCGGATTTCCTCCAGCATCGGAGCGATGATGTCGTGGTAGGCCACGGCCTTTCCGCGCTCATCCTCGATTTTGTTGGCTTCCTTGCGAGCTTCCACCATCTGGCGGACATGCTCAGCGATGAAGTTGGTGTGACGGCCGATGCGCTTGATGATGGCGAGGTTCTCCTCCGTGAGCTCCGTAGCCTCACCGTTGGTGATCAGTTCACGCAACTTGAAGACGTTGTCGATCAAGCGGCTCTGATAGTCGGTGGCGACCGGGATGATGTGGTTCATCACCATGTCGCCCAGCACGCGGCTCTCGATTTGGATTTTCTTGGTGTAGGTTTCCCATTTCACCTCGTTGCGCGCCTCGAGTTCCTTGCGTGTCATCACGCCAGTGGCCTCGAACATGGCGATGGTGCCGGCCGACAGATAGTTGTCGAAAATCACCGGGCAGCTGGTCTCGCAGTCGAGTCCGCGCTTGGCGGCCTCTACCTTCCACTCATCGCAGTAGCCATTGCCGTCGAAACGGATGGGTTTGCACTCTTTGATATAGCGGCGGACAATGGTCATGATGGCCTTCTCCTTCTCAACGCCAGTGGCGATGAGGGCATCCACCTCTGCCTTGAACTCCGTGAGCTGATGCGCCATCGCCGCATTGAGCGCGATCATCGCGCTGGCACAGTTGGCCTCGCTACCCACGGCGCGGAACTCGAAGCGGTTGCCCGTGAAGGCGAAGGGCGACGTGCGGTTGCGGTCGGTGTTGTCGATCAGCAGCTCCGGAATCTGGGGAATGTCGAGCTTGTAGCCTGTCTTGCCCGAAAGGCTGCTCAGGTCTCCCTCCTCCGACTGCTCAAGATGGTCGAGCACGGCGGTGAGGCGACTGCCGAGGAAGGAGGAAATGATGGCTGGAGGTGCCTCGTTCGCGCCGAGACGGTGGGCGTTCGTCGCACTCATGATGGAGGCCTTGAGCAGGCCGTTGTTCTTGTAGACAGCCATCAGCGTGTTGACTAAGAAGGTGATGAAACGCAGGTGGTCGAGCGGAGTCTTGCCCGGCGAATGCAGCAGCAGACCCGTGTCGGTGCCGAGCGACCAGTTGTTGTGCTTGCCGCTGCCGTTCACACCTTTGAACGGCTTCTCGTGCAGGAGCACGCGGAAACCGTGGTTGCGGGCTACCTTGCGCATGACAGACATCAGCAGCATGTTGTGATCGACGGCCAGATTGCACTCCTCGAAGATGGGTGCCAGCTCAAACTGGTTCGGAGCCACCTCGTTGTGTCGCGTCTTGACAGGAATGCCCAACTGCAGCGCATGAATCTCCAAATCCTTCATGAAGGCAGCCACACGCGAAGGGATAGCGCCGAAGTAGTGGTCTTCCAGCTGCTGGTTCTTGCTGCTCTCGTGGCCCATGAGCGTGCGGCCCGTGAGAAGCAGATCCGGACGCGCCGCATAGAGACCTTCGTCCACCAGGAAGTATTCCTGCTCCCAGCCGAGATAAGCCACCACCTTCTTCACTTCCGGATTGAAGTATTGGCAAACCTCAGTCGCAGCCTTGTCCACCGCACGCAGCGCCCGCAGCAGCGGAGCCTTGTAGTCGAGCGCCTCTCCCGTGTAGGCGATGAAGATCGTAGGAATGCAAAGCGTGTCGTCGACGACGAAGACCGGAGACGACGGATCCCAAGCGCTGTAGCCGCGGGCCTCAAACGTGTTGCGGATGCCACCGTTGGGGAAGCTGCTCGCGTCAGGCTCCTGCTGCACGAGCAGCTTGCCACTGAACTCTTCCATCATGCCTCCCTTGCCATCGTGCTCCACGAAGGAATCGTGCTTCTCAGCCGTTCCCTCCGTCAGCGGCTGGAACCAGTGCGTGTAATGCGTCACGCCCAGATCCATGGCCCAGCGCTTCATGCCCTCCGCTACCTCGTCGGCAATCGACCGATCGAGCGCAGCGCCGTGGTCGATAACGTCGAGCAGGCGAGCGTAAGTAGACGATGGGAGATACTTGAACATCTTTTCGCGGTTGAACACATACTTGCCGAAATATTCACTCGGGCGCTCACTGGGAATCTCTACGGTGGCCGGTTTCTTCTTGAAAGCCGTCTCCACAACTCTAAATCTTAAGTCTGTCATAATTTTTTTTGAATATGAATTCTGTATTGTATGGAGGTGTCCGGAATGATACGCCTGCGCCCCTGACACGGTACGAACGTCTCTCGGCAACGCCCGACGCATCATCCAAGACTAATTTTATTGCCTACTCAGCACCTCGACAGGGCTGAGATATTCTTCTTAAATGCGAATCCGGCTATGAATCAATGACCTACTCAGCACCTCGACAGGGCTGAGATATTCTCACCAGAAGGCCTTGTCCTCAGTCCGGACGGGCATCCGAAACGTGTCGCGTCAGCCCTCCCGCCGGATGGGCGCGCCTGCCTCTGGTCAAGCGGTTCAGCCGTTGTATGCGCTTTCGCCGTGCTCATAGATATCGAGGCCTTCCTCTTCGATGCGCGGCATCACGCGAAGTCCGTGAACCTTGTCGAGCACTTTGAAGATGATGAAGCCCATGCCGGCAGCCCAAGCGGCCACAACCAGGCTTGCAAATACCTGCGCGCTGAGCAGATGGAAGCCGCCACCGTAGAACAGACCGCCGTCTGTGGAGAAGAAACCGGTGAGAATCGTTCCCAGCGTGCCGCAGACACCGTGTACGCTGCTGGCGCCGACCGGATCGTCAATATGCAGCTTGCGGTCGAAGAACTCAACGGCATAGAGCATCACGACGCCGCAAATGACACCAATGATCGAAGCACCCGTCGGACTCACGACGTCGCATCCGGCTGTCACGCCGACCAATCCGGCAAGAATACCGTTCAACGTGAGGGAGAGCGATGGCTTGCCATACTTCAGCCAGGACAGCAGGAGGACAGCCAGACCGCCCGTGCAAGCTGCAAGGTTGGTGTTGAGGAACACCAGCGAGATGGCCCTTTGGTCTTCCGTTGTCGCTGCAGCCAGCTGGCTGCCGGGGTTGAATCCGAACCATCCGAACCAAAGGATGAAGACACCGAGCGCAGCCACCGTCAGGTTGTGTCCGGGAATGGCGCGGCTCTTACCGTCCTTGTCATACTTGCCGATGCGGGGACCGAGAATCCAAGCGCCGACGAGGGAAATCCATCCGCCCACCGAGTGAACGACCATCGAGCCCGCAAAGTCATGGCTGGCGCTGCCGAAAGTCTGCATCATGAAGCTGTCTTCAGCTCCGTTCATCAGCCATCCGCCACCCCAGGTCCAGTGTCCGCTGACCGGATAGATGAGCACGGAAATGCAGATGGTGTAGACCAAATACATGGAGAACTTCGTGCGCTCTGCCATCGCGCCGCTCACAATCGTGGCGCTGGTGGCGCAGAAAACGGTCTGGAAGACCAGGAAACCTTCGATCGGAAGGCCGTTGTCGATCACTTTGGCCATGCTGGCGATGTCGCCGAACGTCGGCATGCCCATCAGGCTGCCCGCACCGAACATGATGCCGAAGCCGAAGAGCCAGAAGAGAATCGACCCGACCAGGAAGTCCACAAAGTTCTTCATCAGAATGTTGGCGGTGTTCTTCGTACGCGTGAAGCCCGCTTCGACAAGGGCAAATCCCGGCTGCATGAAAAAGACGAGCATGGCTGCAAGCAGCATCCAGACGGTGTTGATGCCAGTCGTCAGTTGTGTCATATCTGGAGTCATAGTTGTATTCTTTTAGTGTTTGTTTCATTGGGGATGACCCATTTCTTCCGTCACCCGCCTCTTGTTCTCACTTCTCTTGTTCCGCGATGTAAAGCGCGATGTCGCCGCGCTCCCCCGTACGGATGCGGATGGCGTCTGCAATTGGAATCACGAAGATGCGGCCATCACCGATCTCGCCCGTCTGCGCCGCCTTCAGGATGGCGGTCACCGTCTTCTCCGCGTTCTGGTCGCGCACGACAATGCTGACGAGCGTGCGCTCGATGCTGCTGGTGTCATACACGACACCGCGGTAGATACGGCCTTCACGGCTCTTGCCGATTCCTCTGACATCGTAATAGGAGAACCACTCGATGTCGGCCTCCAACAAGGCTTCTTTCACATCCTCAAAGCGAGTCTTGCGAATGATTGCTTCAATTTTCTTCATTTTCTCATCTGATTTTGATAAACTTCTATTTCCTCGGCGCCCCACGAGCGATGTCAGGACGCCTGTGTCGGCCGTGCGGCCGCTGCGGCCCAGATGGCCCAGCCTTCTCTCAGAATCGCAGTCCGGCCACCATCCACGCACCTTCCGTGCTCGGATTCCAAATCAGCTGGCCGAAGAGCGGCAACGCGAACGACGGCGTGATCTGGATGGACTTCTGCACTTTCACCGACACGTTCGTCACAGCAAATCCGTCGGCCTGCGCGTAAAAGGAGGTGGCATACGGCACAGCACCCACCGTGGCTTCCCAGTCGAGACCGCCCAGCTGGAAGGGCGCCGTCAGCTGAACGTAGGAAGAATAGGCACGGTCGCCATCGCTGTTCACACCGTCCGCTCCACCGATGTTCGTATACCAGTCGGCGCGCACCGGACCAAAGTCGTATCCCACAGTCGCTTCCCACACGTGCGCCGTCTCATGCGCAGCGTAATGGAAATAGCGTGGCGTGACACCTTCCGTGTCGAACCAATAATCCGTCAGACCGATGGAGAGCTTGCCGATCTGATAACCTATTGAGAGATCAAACTCCTTCGCGTCGGCCGTGGTCACAACGGGAACACTACCCCACGCACCCAGCGTCAGGCCTTTCCATCCAAGCGAGATTCCCGGCTGCACAGCCGCATCGCCCAACTTCTGGCCACGCCAGACATAACCGCTGACAACATCGGCTCCCACCGAAACCTCTACCTGGGCGCTTGCCGCCACGGGGATGAGTGCCGCCATCAGCGCACCTGAAAACCCATGCATCATAACTTTCTTCATACCTTTCGCAGTGTTTTAAAAAATGAATGAATAACTTTCGTATCTGCTCAGCTTGATTTTACCTTATCACATTGCAAACCAAATTCGGTTTTATATAGCATTTTGATTTTCTTTGATGCAAAGTTATGACATTTTCACGCATCATCCACTATAAACCCAACGTTTCATTCATACTTTTTATTGGTGTGCTACATTTTATCACGGCGAACACTCAGTAAACTATCATATTGAAAACTAAAACAAAATTTTCGCTTACAATTTGAAACATCCACAGAAAATAAACATTCCATCTGGCTTGTCAAACCGTAGAAACCCCGTCCTTCATCCTCCCACCCCACGCTCAGACGAATGCCACGCGTGCCAGCGAAGAAGACAGGGAGGCCTTCGCGACACCACCGGAAAGCCTTTGCAGCACCCCACGAAGGCCTTTGCATAGAAAAACGAACGCAGTCGAAAACAAAAACGAACGCAGTCGAAAACAAAAACGTACGCAGTCGTTTTCATCCCTCTTCATTCCCCTCCCAGCCAACAGACGAGGCAGGCCGCATGCTGCCGCG
Organism: Prevotellaceae bacterium UBA1391; assembly: GCA_002305265.1. GTDB lineage: Bacteria > Bacteroidota > Bacteroidia > Bacteroidales > Bacteroidaceae > UBA3839. Next base: position 143,916 of record DBQP01000005.1, read on the forward strand.
CACCCGCCGCAAGACAATGGCAAGACAAAGCACAATAGAAAAGACCCTGCACGTGCCGTCCTCCGGCCCGCGCAGGGTCTTTTCCCTGTCGTCAGACAACAAATCGTTTGCTGTCCCGTCATTGGTATGCTTCCTCGTGCACGCCACGCACGGCGCGACCGCTCGGGTCGTTGAGGTGCTTGAACGATTCGTCCCAGGCAAGGGCCTCCGCCGTGGAGCACGCCACCGAAGGCACGCTCGGCACACAGCGGGCCGCGCTGTCGCTGGGGAAATGCTCGGCAAAGATGGAGCGGTAGTAGTATTCCTCCTTGTTCTGCGGCGTATGGATGGGGAACCGCTCCGCGGCATGCGCCATCTGCTCGTCGGTCACAGCCGCCGCCGTCATTTCCTTGAGCGTGTCAATCCAGCTGTAGCCCACGCCGTCGCTGAACTGCTCCTTCTGCCGCCAGGCCACGCTCTCGGGCAACATCGAGGCAAACGCCTCGCGCACGATCCGCTTCTCGATGGTCTTGCCCGGACACATCTTGGCCTCCGGATTCTGCCGCATGGCCACATCGAGGAAATCCTTGTCGAGGAACGGCACGCGTCCCTCCACGCCCCAGGCCGAGAGACTCTTGTTGGCGCGCAGGCAGTCGTAGAGGTGCAGCTTGCCCAGCTTGCGCACCGTCTCCTCATGAAACTCCTGGGCCGAAGGCGCCTTGTGGAAGTAGAGGTAGCCGCCGAACACCTCGTCGGCCCCTTCTCCGCTCAGCACCATCTTGATGCCCATGCTCTTGATGACTCTGGCCAGCAGATACATCGGTGTAGAGGCGCGCACCGTGGTTACATCGTAGGTCTCGATGAAATAGATGACGTCGCGGATGGCGTCGAGCCCCTCCTGCACCGTATAGTGAATCTCGTGATGCACCGTCCCGATGAAGTCGGCCACCTCGCGCGCCTTGGCCAGGTCGGGCGAACCGTCGAGGCCCACGGCGAAGGAGTGGAGCTGCGGCCACCATGCATCCTGCACGTCCTCAGTCTCCACCCGCTTGGCGGCATACTTCTTGGCGATGGCTGAAATCACGCTCGAGTCGAGTCCTCCGGAGAGCAGCACGCCGTAAGGCACGTCGCTCATGAGCTGTCCCTTCACGGCCGTCTCGAGGGCGTCGTGCACGGCTTCCACGCTGGCGTCGTTGCGCTCGACCGACGCATACGACATCCAGTCGCGCTCGTACCAGCGCACCATCTTTCCCTCCCGACTGCTGTAATAATGCCCCGGCAGGAATGGCTCATACGTCTCGCAAAAGCCCTCCAGCGCCTTCAGTTCCGATGCGACATACAGCTTGCCGTCCGCATCGTAGCCGATGTAGAGCGGAATGACGCCGATGGGATCACGGGCAATCAGAAACTCGTCCTTCTCCTCGTCGTAGAGGGCGAAGGCGAAAATGCCGTTGAGTTCCTCCAGGAATTGTATGCCCCGGTCGCGGTAGAGGGCGAGAATCACCTCGCAGTCGCTGCCCGTCTGGAATTGGTAGCGCCCGGCATATCTGACGCGGATGTCCCGATGGTTGTATATCTCGCCGTTCACCGCAAGAATCTGCTTGCGGTCGGGCGAATAGAGCGGCTGCCCGCCACTTTTCGGATCGACGATGGACAGACGCTCATGAGCCAGAATGGCACTCCCGCCCACGTAGATTCCGCTCCAGTCCGGACCACGGTGGCGTATTTTCTGCGACATGCGCAATGCCTTCTGACGCAGTTGCGGTGTCTGCTCCTTGATGTTGAATATTCCTACAATGCCGCACATAGACTTCTGATGTTTTGAATGAGAGAAAAGGGGGATGGCGTCGGGGCGCAAGCGGCCCGCAGCCCTTCCGGTGCTCAGTTGCGCACGGAGAGAAAGGCGTCGACCTTCTTGGCGGTCTCGCGCGCCGAGGCGATGGCCCGCACGACGAGTGTCGCGCCCAAGGTGGCGTCGCCGCAGACGAAGACGTTGGCCGGAAATGTGGGTTGCTCGGGGCGCAGGAAACCCATGGCGAGGAGCACGAGGTCGGCCTTGAGCACCTCCTTCTTGCCCGTAGGCTGCATGATGGAGCGTCCGCCGTCGGGGTTGGGAATCCATTCCACTTCCTCCACTTCCACGCCCGTCACGTGGCCGTCCTTTCCGATGAACTTGGTGGAGCTCAGCGACCAGCGGCGCTCGCATCCCTCCTCATGGCTGCTCGTGGTCTTGAGCACGATGGGCCACTGCGGCCAGGGCGTGCTGGGGTTGTGGCCCACGGGCGGCTTGGGAAGGATCTCGATTTGCGTGACCGACTTCGCGCCCTGACGGTTGCTCGTTCCGATGCAGTCGCTGCCGGTATCGCCACCGCCGATGACGAGCACGTGCTTGCCCTTGGCGGTGACGCGCTCCGACGCGGAAAAAGTCGCACCGTCGAGCACGCGGTTCTGCTGGCTGAGCATGTCGAGGGCGAGATGGATGCCTTTCAGGTCGCGGCCGGGAATGTTGAGGTCGCGGGCATCGGGCGTTCCCGTTGCAACGACGTAGGCGTCGAAGCCTTCGGGCAGAGCCTTCACATCGATGGGCGTGCTCATGCGGAACTCCACACCTTCCTGCTTCATCACGTCGAGGCGACGGTCGATGATGCTCTTGTTGAGCTTGAAGTTCGGGATGCCGTAGCGCAGCAGGCCGCCCGCAGCCTCATTCTGGTCAAACACCGTCACCGCGTAGCCCATGTGGTTCAGCTGGTTGGCGGCAGAGAGTCCGGCGGGTCCCGACCCTACGATGGCCACGCGCTTACCGTTGCGCTTCGGCTCGACGGGACGTATGTAGCCCTCGCGGAAGGCAGCCTCGGCAATGGCTACCTCGTTTTCGCGAATCGTCGTCGGTGCATCGGCCGAGAGTTGCAGAACGCATGCCTTCTCGCAGGATGCGGGGCAGATGCGCCCCGTAAACTCCGGGAAGTCGTTCGTCTCGCTCAGAATGTTGTAGGCCTCACGCCATTTTCCTTCTGCCAGAGCCGCCTGGAACTCGGGCTGCTTGTTGCCGATCGGGCAGGCCCAATGGCAGAAAGGGACGCCGCAGTCCATGCAGCGCGAAGCCTGCAACTTGCGGTCGTGCGTGTTGAGCGTCTGCTCCACCTCGCCAAAGTCAGCGATGCGGTCGTGTACGGGACGATAGCCCGCCTCCTGGCGGGGTATTTTGATGAATGCTCTTGGATCTTTCATACTGTGTTTCTTGAGATTGTGCTGTCGACCGTGCTCCTGAGAGGGCCGTTCCCCGCGCTTGCTGCCTGCCAGGCGGAGAAAAACGAACGCAGTCGTGTTTTGAAATGAACGCACTCGTTTTTGGAAACGAACGCACTCGTTTTCGGGCGGAGACTGTCGGAAAGGGGGCGGTGGGTGAATCGGTTCTAACGCCTCGATGCAGACTCAATAGTCGCGCTGCACCTCGGCAATCTTCTGCTGCAGTTTTCTGATTTGTTCTTCTTGCAGCACGCGCTTGTATTCGATGGGGACGACCTGGATGAAATCGTCGATGTAGCGGTTCCAGTCGTCAAGCATCATGCGCGCCAGCTGCGACCCCGTGTAGAGATAATGCTGACGGATGAGTTCATGAAGCTCCTTGCGCGACGTGCTGTCTTCCACGAGCGAGAGCTCTACCATCTCCATGTTGCAGAAGAAGTCGAAGTTGTGGTTCTTGTCCCACACGTAGGCCACGCCACCGCTCATGCCTGCGGCAAAGTTGCGGCCCGTCTGTCCGAGCACCACGACGCGTCCTCCGGTCATGTACTCGCAGCAGTGGTCGCCCACGCCTTCCACGACGGCGATGGCGCCGGAGTTGCGCACGGCGAAACGCTCGCCCACACGGCCGTTGATGTAGACCTCGCCCGAGGTTGCACCATAGAGCAAGGTGTTGCCGGCAATCGTATTGTGCTCGGCGGCAAAGTTCGACCGCACGGGAGGGAGCACGGCGATGCGGCCTCCGCTCAGGCCCTTGCCCAGATAGTCATTGGCCTCGCCCTCGAGCTTGAAGCTCACGCCGGCGGGAAGGAAGGCGCCGAAACTCTGTCCGGCCGAGCCCTTGAACTTGATGTTGATGGTCTGGTCGGGAAGGCCCTGCTGACCGTATTTCTGCGCCACAGCGCCAGCGAGCATGGCTCCCACGCTGCGGTCGGTGTTGGCGATGGCATACTCGAGGCTCACTTCCTTGCCCTGCTCCAGGGCCTGCTTGGCCGCGGAGAGAATATCGGCGTCCTTGGCGGGCTGGACCGCATGCGGCGCGCCCGGCACGTAGTGGGCGGGCGAGTCGGAGTCGACCCTGTGGAGCAGGCGGCGGAAGTCGAGCAGCGGCGCCTCATCGGGCGACGTCTCGATCAGATCGGTGCGGCCGATGATGTCCTCCAGACGGCGGAATCCGAGTTCGGCCAGATACTCGCGCACCTCCTCAGCCAGGAACGTAAAGAAATTCACGACGTATTGATAATGTCCGCGGAAGCGGTCGCGCAGTTTCTCATCCTGCGTGGCCACCCCCACCGGGCAGGCGTTGGTGTGGCATTTGCGCATCATCACACAGCCGAGGACAATCAGCACCGACGTGCCAAAGGCGAACTCGTCGGCACCCAGCAGCGCCATATTGATGATGTCGCGGCCCGTCTTCAACTGGCCGTCGGTCTGCAGGCGAACGCCTCCGCGCAGCCCATTCATGACGAGCGTCTGCTGCGTCTCGCTCATGCCGATTTCGGGCGAAATGCCCGCATAGCGCATCGAGCTTGCCGGCGACGCACCCGTACCACCCTCAGCACCGCTGATGATGATGATGTCGGCCTTGGCCTTGGCCACACCGGCCGCAATCGTACCCACGCCACTCTCCGCCACGAGCTTGACGCTGATGGCCGCATGCGGGTTCACGTTCTTCAAGTCGAAGATCAACTGGGCCAGGTCCTCGATGGAGTAGATGTCGTGATGCGGAGGCGGCGAGATGAGCGAAATGCCGGGTATGCTGTGACGCGTGCGGGCAATGATGTCGTTCACCTTGTAGCCGGGCAGCTGTCCGCCCTCTCCGGGCTTCGCTCCCTGCGCCACCTTGATTTGTATTTCCTCTGCATTGACGAGGTATTCGGCGGTCACACCAAACCGACCGCTGGCAATTTGCTTGGTCTTGCTGCACAGCGAGATGCCGTCGAACGTGCCCTTGATGCGTGCTGAATCCTCGCCGCCCTCGCCTGTGTTGCTGCGCGCGCCCAGCTTGTTCATGGCCAGCGCCAGCGCCTCGTGGGCCTCCTTGCTGATGGCTCCGAACGACATGGCGCCCGTCACAAAACGGCGCACGATGTTCTCCACCGGCTCCACTTCGTCGACCGGGATCGGACGACGCTTCCAGTGGAAGAAGTCGCGCAGGAAAATCGGGTCGGACTTGGCGTCGACCATCTGCGTGAACTCCTTGAACTTCTTGTAGCTTCCCAGTTTAGTAGCCAGCTGCAAAGTGGCGATGGTCTCCGGATTCCAGGCGTGCTTCTCGCCGTCCTTACGGAAAGAGAACTGACCGATGTGGGGCAGCAGCTCCGGCACGACGAGCGGACCGAAGCCCTCGTCGTGGCGACGGATGGCGTCGCGGGCCACTTCCTCCAGACGGATGCCGCCTATCGTGCTTGTGGCCGTACCGAAGTAAGTTTGGAGCAACTCCGCGCTCACACCGATCGCCTCGAAGATTTTCGCACCACGATAGGAGCGGATGGTACTGATTCCCATCTTGCTCATGATCTTGAACAGGCCCTTGCAGAGGGCTTTGATGTAGTTTTTCTCCGCTGTCTCGTAGTTGAGCTGAATCTCACCGCGCTTCACGAGGTCGTCGAGCACGGCAAATGCAATGTACGGATTGATGGCACTCGCACCATAGCCCAGCAGCAACGCCGCATGCATCACCTCGCGAATCTCACCGCTCTCGACGATGAGCGCGGTCTGCACGCGCTTCTGCACGGAAATCAGGTGGTGGTGGACGGCGCTGACGGCCAGCAACGAGGGAATGGCGGCATGCGTGGAGTCGACGTCGCGGTCGGAGAGAATGATGTAGTTCACGCCCTCACCAACGCTCTGCTCCGCCCTTGCACAAAGTTCGGCAAGGGCCTGCTGAAGTCCTGCCTTGCCCTTTTCCACCTCGAACAACATGGGCAGCTTCACCGTATGAAAGCCCTTATAGCGGATGTTGCACAGCAGGTCCAGCTGCGTGTTCTTCAACACCGGATGCGGTAGACGCACCATCTTGCAGTGGCTTTCGCTCGGTGTGAGGATGTTCATGCCGACTGCGCCGATATATTCCGTCAGGCTCATCACCAGTTCCTCGCGGATGGGATCGATGGCCGGATTGGTGACCTGAGCGAACTGCTGCCGAAAGAAGTTGAAGAGCAGTTGCGGACGCTTGCTCAGCACAGCCAGCGGTGTGTCGTTACCCATCGACGCCACCGGCTCGCTGGCGTTCTGCGCCATCGGAACGATGGTGCGCTCCACGTCTTCGCGCGAGAAGCCGAACGTCAGCATGCGGCGGGAGAAATCCTCGACGCTGTTGGCCACCTTTCGGCCGCTGCGCAGCGCGTCGAGCTCGATGCGGCCCGCTGCCAGCCACTGCCGGTAGGGCATTTGCTGTGCCAGCTCGCTCTTCAGTTCACCGTCATAATAGATGCGTCCCTTCTCCGTGTCGACGAGCAGAATCTTGCCCGGCTGCAGGCGGCCTTTCTCCTTGATTTCTCCGGGCTCGAAATCCATGACGCCGACCTCACTGGCCACGACCATCATGTCGCCCGTCGTAATGAGATAGCGCGCCGGACGCAGGCCATTTCTGTCCAGCATACCGCCGGCGTAGCGACCGTCGCTGAACAGCAGTGCGGCCGGACCGTCCCACGGTTCCATCAGAATTGAGTGGTATTCGTAGAACGCCTTCAGGTCTTCGCTGATGGGGTTCTTGTCGTTGAACGACTCTGGGACGAGCATGCTCATGGCATGAGGGAGGCTCATGCCCGACATGACGAGAAACTCCAGCACATTGTCCAGGCTGGCCGAGTCGCTCATGCCTTCCTGAATGATCGGCCGGATGCTCTTGATGTCGGGCAGCGCAGGCGACTGAAGCACACTCTCTCTTGCCTCCATCCACGCTCTGTTGCCGCGGATGGTGTTGATCTCGCCATTGTGCGCCAGCAGGCGGAAAGGCTGTGCCAGGCTCCAGGTCGGGAAAGTATTCGTCGAGAAACGGCTGTGCACCAATGCCAGGCCGCTCGTGAGATAGGGGTGAGTGAGGTCGGAGAAATACTCGCGCACCTGCATCGACGAAAGCATTCCTTTATAGATAATGTTCTTGCTCGACAGCGAGACGATATAGAAGTCCTCATGGCTCACACGGCGCTCCACCTTCTTGCGGATCACATAGAGCTGACGCTCGAACTTCAGGAGGTCGGAGCCAGCGCCCGTGATGAAGACCTGCTTGATGTCCGGCTCCGTCGCCAGCGCGTCGTGTCCGAGACAAGCGGGGTTGGTCGGCACATTCCGCAGGTGCATCAGCGACAGACCCTCGCGCTCCACTTCTTCAATCAGCACACTCAGAATCGCACCTTGCTCTTTCTCGTCCTTCGGCAGAAAGATCAGACCCGTTCCATATTTACCTTTCTCGGGCACAGGAATCCCCTGCAGCAGGATGAACTCATGCGGAATCTGCAACATGATGCCAGCGCCGTCGCCAGTCTTCTTGTCGGCTCCCTCGGCACCTCTGTGACGCATGTTTTCCAGCACTTTCAGGGCAGAGTCCACCAATTCGTGACTCTTGTCTCCATGAATATTCACCACCATACCAACACCGCAGGCGTCGTGCTCATAAGCCGTGTCGTACAACCCTTTTCGTCCAGATTTTACCAAATTTGCTTTCGTTTTGACCATGATTAAAACGATTTTACTTTCATTTTGACTGCAAAGTTAGCGATTTGACGTACAAGTAAAGCAATACATTCAGCAAAATTTCGTTCTCTATCCACACTTCCTTACAATCACACAAGAAACAAACAATTATAAAATCATTTTGTAAATAAAATTAAGAAACCTGATTACAAATTATCAAATCCCATCTTCCTCAAAAAAAGTTTTCATTTTCGACATATTTACTACATACCCTTCACTCCCTGACGCAACCTCCTCTTGCCACTTCCATGGAGTTCGCACGAAACAATATTCTGTTGCAAAGGCCACCCGATTGCCCAAGGAAACACGTAAACAAAATGTCATTTACGCCCCACCCCTTCGTCGTACCCCGACCGCAAACAATGCCCCATATCCCCATGCCGACGCCGGAGGCTCCAATTCTCCTCAAGAGAAAGCGAAAATGACTGCGATCAATTGTAAAAACGAACGCAGTCGAAAATGAAAACGAACGCAGTCGAAAATGAAAACGAACGCAGTCGAAAACGGAAACGAACGCAGTCGTTTTTTCAACCTCGCATAGGGGCATTTCCGTCAGGACAAAGCCGACAGGCCGAATAGGAATCAATGGAGGCAGAATAGATGCACTGACTGTATCGTCAGCATGCCGGGGGCTGAGGAGAAAAGCGCATGAAGGCATTGTCCGCAGCATACGGCTACAGACGGAGGAAGCGGAGAATAAGAGGCGTAAGAGGCACGGAAAAAAATACGCAAAGAGGTGATAGTGCCGACAGAGCGGCAACTATCACCTCTTTGCGTGTGGCGAGCAGATGACCCGTCGGAGGGCCTGCAACGACGCCGTGCCCGATCAGTTGTATTCTTCCCACGAACGAATCTCGAGCTGTGCGGGCGTCAGCGTGGAGAATGCGCTGATGAATGCAGAGGCGAGACGCGCGTTCGTGATGAGCGGGATGTTGAGGTCGATGGCCGCACGGCGGATCTGGTAGCCGTTCGACAGCTCACCTGCCGTGAGATTCTTCGGGATGTTGACCACCAGCTCCACTTCGTGGCGATGCAGCAGGTCGAGCGCCTGAGGCTGGCGTTCGGGCTCGCTGGGCCAGTAGACGGTGGTGGCGGGAATATCGTTCTCGTGCAAGAAGTCGGCGGTGCCGGAGGTGGCATAGATTGTGAAGCCACGCTGGGCCAGCAGACGGGCGGCAGGCAGCATGTCGACCTTCTGCCGGATGGTGCCGGTGGAGAGCAGAACGGTGCGCTCGGGGATGCGATGGCCGACGGAGAGCATGGCCTTGAGGATGGCGTCGGGCGTATCGGTGCCGATGCAACCGACCTCTCCGGTAGACACCATGTCGACGCCAAGGACAGGATCGGCGCCCTGCAGACGGTTGAAGGAGAACTGAGAGGCCTTGATGCCCACGTATTCGAGGTCGAAAAGATTCTTGTCGGGCTTCTCTACAGGCAAGTTGAGCATGATGCGCGTAGCCAGATCGATGAAGTTGATTTTGAGCACCTTGCTCACAAACGGGAACGAGCGGGAAGCACGGAGGTTGCACTCGATGACTTTGATCTCGTTGTCGCGTGCCAGGAACTGGATATTGAACGGACCGGAGATGTGCAGCTCGCGGGCAATGCGACGAGAGATACGCTTGATGCGGCGCACCGTCTCCACATAGAGTTTCTGCGGCGGGAACTGGATGGTGGCGTCGCCGGAGTGGACGCCGGCAAACTCGATGTGCTCGCTGATGGCGTAGGCAATGATTTCGCCATCGCGGGCCACGGCATCCATCTCAACCTCCTTGGCGTGCTCAATGAACTGGCTGACGACGACGGGGTGCTGCTTGCTGACCTCTGCAGCGAGCTGGAGGAAACGCTCCAGTTCCTGCTGATTGGAGCAAACATTCATGGCTGCGCCCGACAGCACGTAGGAGGGACGCACCAGAACGGGGAATCCAACCTCGCTGATGAACTGCTGGATATCATCCATAGAGGTGAGGGCGCTCCATCGAGGCTGGTCGACTCCGATGCGGTCGAGCATGGCCGAGAACTTGTCGCGGTCTTCAGCATTATCTATGGCGCGGGCTGAAGTGCCGAGAATCGGAACCTGCTGCGCATCGAGACGGAGGGCGAGGTTGTTGGGAATCTGCCCACCCGTGGAGACGATGACGCCATGCGGCGCTTCGAGTTCGATGATGTCGAGCACGCGCTCAAACGTCAGTTCATCGAAGTAGAGGCGGTCGCAGAGGTCATAATCCGTGGATACGGTCTCAGGATTGTAGTTGATCATGACGGAGCGGAAGCCTTGCTGACGGATTGTCTGCAAAGCCTGCACGCCGCACCAGTCGAACTCGACGCTGGAACCGATGCGGTAGGCGCCCGATCCCAAGACGACGACCGTGCGGTGGTCAGCCTCATAGGAGATGTCGTTGGTGGTGCCGCTGTACGTCAGATAGAGGTAGTTGGTGGAAGCCGGATACTCAGCGGCAAGCGTGTCGATTTGCTTGACAACCGGGAGAATGCCGCGCTCGCGGCGCAACTGACGAACCGCAAGAAGACCGGCCTCGCCGCCCATCCTGCACTCAAGACCCAGGGCACGTGCAATCTGGAAGTCGGAGAAGCCCTGTCGCTTGGCCTGCAGCAGGAGCTCGGACGAGAGCTCTGAAAGCGGTTTAGAGGAACAGGCCTCCAGTTGGGAACTCGTCTGTACAATATTAATCAGGTGGTGGAGGAACCAGCGGTCTATCTTCGTCAGCTGGTGAATCTCCTCCACGGAACGTCCGCGGCGCAGCGCCTCGGAAATCACGAAGATGCGCTTGTCGGTCGGTTCGCGCAGCGAGGCATCGATGTCGTCGATGTGCAGCTCGTGATTTTCTGTGAAGCCATGCATGCCCTGGCCTATCATTCGGAGACCTTTCTGAATAGCTTCCTCGAAAGTGCGGCCGATGGCCATGACCTCACCCACCGACTTCATGCTGCTGCCGAGGTGCCGGTTGACGCCGTGGAACTTGCCAAGATCCCAGCGGGGTATCTTGCAGACCACATAGTCGAGCGCCGGCTCGAAGAAAGCGCTGGTCGTGCGAGTCACGCTATTCGTGAGCTCAAAGAGACCGTAGCCCAGCGCAAGTTTGGCGGCGACGAACGCCAGCGGATAGCCTGTCGCCTTCGAAGCGAGCGCCGAGGAGCGAGAGAGACGTGCGTTGACCTCAATGACGCGGCAATCGTTCGAATGCGGATCGTAAGCATACTGCACATTACACTCTCCCACAATGCCGATGTGGCGGATGATGCGGATGGCCAAAGCACGCAAACGGTGGTAATCGTCATTGGAAAGCGTTTGCGAAGGCGCCACGACAATGCTCTCACCTGTGTGAATGCCAAGCGGATCGAGATTCTCCATGTTGCAGACCGTAATGCAGTTGTCAAAGCGGTCGCGCACGACTTCATACTCTATCTCCTTCCATCCACGCAGCGACTTCTCGACCAGCACCTGCGGCGAGAAGGCGAAGGCTTTCTCAACCAGTACGTTCAGTTCTTCCTCGTTGTCGCAGAATCCGCTGCCGAGTCCGCCCAGGGCATAGGCAGCGCGAACAATGACCGGATAGCCCAGACGCGCGGCAGCCAGGCGCGCCGACTCCACATCGCTGACAGCCTCGCTCTTGATGGTGCGCACGTCGATTTCGTCGAGCCGCTCGACGAACAGCTCGCGGTCTTCGGTGTCGATGATGGCCTGCACCGGAGTGCCCAGCACACGGACGCCATGACGTTCCAATACACCGCTCTTGAACAGTTCCACACCGCAGTTGAGCGCAGTCTGTCCGCCGAAGGCAAGAAGGATGCCGTCGGGGCGTTCCTTCTCAATGACACGCTCCACGAAATAAGGAGTGACGGGAAGAAAGTAAATGTGGTCTGCCACGCCTTCGGATGTCTGCACCGTGGCGATGTTGGGGTTGACGAGCACGGTCTCGATGCCGTCTTCCTTCAGTGCCTTGAGCGCCTGCGAACCGGAATAGTCGAATTCGCCTGCCTCACCAATTTTGAGCGCACCGCTGCCCAGCAGCAGCACCTTCTTGATATCTTGTTGTTTCATACTTGCGTAGAGGAATGGATGGATTGGATAAACTCGTCGAAGAGAAACTCAGTGTCGGTAGGACCACTGGCGGCCTCCGGATGGAACTGCACAGAGAACCAGGGATGCGTCTTGTGGCGAATGCCTTCGTTGGAACCGTCGTTCAGGTTGACGAAGAGTGCTTCCCAATCAGCCGGCAGCGTTTCGGCATCGACGGCAAAGCCATGGTTCTGCGATGTGATGAAGCAGCGCTCCGTTCCCACCTGACGCACGGGCTGGTTGTGGCTGCGGTGTCCGTACTTGAGCTTGTAGACGCCGGCGCCAGCCGCCTTGGCCAGCAACTGATGGCCGAGGCAGATGCCGAAAATAGGCAACGAAGTGCGCTGCATGGCCTGCCGGATGTGTGGCAGGGCAGCCTCGCAGGTGTCGGGGTCGCCCGGACCGTTGGAGAGGAAGAGCGCATCATACTGCAGCGTATTGAAGTCGTAGTCCCAAGGAACACGCACGACACTGACACCGCGGTCGAGCAAACAGCGTATGATGTTGGCCTTCACGCCACAATCGAGCAGCACGACGCGCGGACGACCTGCTTCGCTGTACGTCGTCACGCCGCTGCAACTCACCTCTGCCACGAAGTTCGTCGCGTCGTATTCCTCCATCGTCATCTGCTTCACGGGCTCATTGACCGTCGGCGCAGCGCCATTGCCGTCGCACTCGATTTCAATGCGGCCCATCATGACGCCCTGCTCACGCAGCAACTTGGTGAGCGCACGTGTGTCGATACCCGTGATTCCGGGAACTTGCTCGCGCTTCAACCAGCTGGCCAGACTTTCCTCCGCCTCCCAGTGGCTGAAAGCAGCGCTGTAGTCGCTCACGATAATGGCGCGGGCATGAATGCGGTCGCTCTCCATGCGCAGCGGCAACCCGTCGGGACGGAGCGCCGTCGAGGGAACGCCATAGTTGCCTTGCAACGGATAAGTGAAGGTGAGAATCTGTCCTTCGTAGGAAGGATCGGTGAGGCTTTCGGGATAACCTGTCATGGCCGTGTTGAACACGACCTCACCCTGTGTGGGCGCCTCATAGCCAAAGGAGTGGCCACAGAATGTGGTGCCATCGCTGAGAATCAGCCGAGCGTTATAGTTGGTTTCATTCATAATCTATCTATGGAAAAAGGGACGTGAAACATTCCATGTCTTGGGTGTGCGAGTCGGATGCCTGCCGATTGAGTCGGTGAGATACTTCCTCCGAGCTATCCGACATCTTTTTTCGCAAAAGGTTTATTCCGCACTCGCTTTCAATGCGCTCACGAAATCGTAGAAAAGCGGGTGCGGACGAAGCACCGTGGAGGAATACTCGGGGTGATACTGCACGCCGATGTACCACCGGTGTGAAGGCACCTCGACCACTTCCACCAGCCCCGTCTGCGGATTCTCCCCGACACATTGCATGCCGGCCTCCTCGAACGCCGCACGATATTGGCTGTTGAATTCGTAACGATGGCGATGACGCTCGACGATGTGCAGCTCGCCGTAGGCCTTGGCCGCATGAGAGCCGGGCTTCAGCTCACATTCATATCCGCCCAGGCGCATCGTTCCGCCCAGCTGCGTCAGGTTCTTCTGGTCGGCCATCATGTCGATCACGTTGTGCGGCGTCTGCGCGTCCATCTCGCTGCTGCTGGCATCCGACAGCCCCAGTACGTTGCGGGCATACTCGATGACCATCATCTGCATGCCGAGGCAAATGCCCAAAGTCGGCACGTCGTGCTCCCGGCAGTAGCGGGCAGCCACGAGCTTACCCTCGATGCCGCGCTGCCCGAAGCCCGGACAGATCACGACTCCGTCGAACGCCGACAGCATATCCGCCACACGCTCCTCCGTGATGTGCTCGCTGTTGACAAACTCGATGCGCGCCCGGAAATCATTGTACGTGGCCGCATGCGAGAGCGACTCGCGGATCGACTTGTAGGCGTCCTGAAGGTCGTATTTGCCCACAAGGGCAATGCGCACCTCCCGCGTGGCGTGCTCACGCCGATGCAGGAAGTCGAGCCAGTCGTTGAGCTTCGCCGTCGTGTCTGCGGGATTCATTCCGCACTTGCGGAGCACGGCCGTGTCCAAGCCCTGCTGCTGCATGCCGAGCGGCACTTCGTAGATGCTGGGCATGTCCACGCTCAGCACCACACATTCCCGGTCGACGTTGCAGAAGGAGGCCACCTTCGCCAGCAGCGCGGCCGGCAGGTCGCGCTCGGCACGCAGCACGAGGATGTCGGGCTGCACGCCCTTGCTCTGCAATTCGGCCACGGAGTGCTGCGTGGGCTTCGTCTTGAGCTCACCGGCAGCCTTGATGAAGGGCACGTAGGTCAGGTGGATGCACACCGTGTCGCCGGGCAGGTCCCAGCGCAACTGTCGGATGGCCTCGACGAAAGGCTGACTCTCTATGTCGCCCACCGTGCCGCCGATTTCCGTAATCACGAAATCGAACTCTCCCGTGCGCCCGAGCGCCAGCATGTTTCGCTTGATCTCGTCGGTGATGTGGGGAATCACCTGAATCGTATGGCCGAGATAGTCGCCGCGTCGCTCCCGCTCAATCACATTCTGGTAGATGCGGCCCGTCGTGATGTTGTTGGCGCGCGTCGTGCGGATGCCTGTGAAGCGCTCGTAGTGGCCCAGGTCGAGGTCGGTCTCCTGGCCGTCGATGGTCACGTAGCACTCCCCGTGCTCGTAGGGGTTGAGCGTGCCCGGGTCGATGTTGATGTAAGGGTCGAACTTCTGAATCGTCACACGATAGCCGCGCGACTGCAGCAGTCGGGCCAATGACGCGGAGATAATGCCCTTGCCGAGCGAACTGACCACGCCGCCTGTTACAAATATATATTTCATTGTGAAGAGAATTTGTGTCGGTATGACTAGGATGTATGCCATCCCTTTACAAGCGCGCCGAAGCACAGAAGCGCCCTGCGCGCAGCCCAGTCGGGCCGTGATGAGAGTCCCGTCCTCCGGTCCGGCCAGCCGCAGCAGAAGCAGTGCCTGCCGGCGTGTCCGGAAGCTCGCATCAGTACTCCTGACTCAGGAAAGTCTCGTTGAGCAGGCGCACGCCGCCCGGTGTCGGGTATTGGCCGGAGAAGTACCAGTCGCCGGTGTGCTGCGGACAGGCCGCATGCAGGCCGTCAATCGACTGATAGACGATCTCGACGGGAATGTCGACGTCGGCAGGCGTGAGCAGTTGGGCCATCTTCGCCGACAGCTCCTCCGGTGTGAAGGGAGCGTAGAGCTGTGCCACACAGTTCTGCCACTGCTCCCTCGGCAGAGACCGCTGCGCCAAGGCTTGCTCGCGCGCGTGTACAATAATATCCTCCATCCCGCGCTCTTTCAGCAGGGCCACGGCGGCACGGAAAGCGATGAATTCAGACAGGCGCGACATGTCGATGCCATAGTAGTCGGGATAGCGCACCTGCGGCGATGAGCTCACGATCACGATCTTCTTCGGTCGCAGGCGTGCCAAGATGCCGATGATGCTCTGCCGCAGCGTGGTGCCTCTGACGATGCTGTCGTCGATGACGACAAGGTTGTCCACCTCCGGACGCACCGTGCCGTAGGTAATGTCGTAGACGTGGGCGGCGAGGTCGTCGCGCGAGTTGCTTTCCGTGATGAAGGTGCGGAGCTTGATGTCCTTCACGGCCACTTTCTCGCGCCGGATGCGGCGGGAGAGAATGGCCGACAGCTCGTCGGGCGAGGCCTTCGGGCCCAGCGCAGCTATCGCCCGCGCCTTCTGCTCGTTGAGCCATTCGTCCAGCCCTTGCGCCATGCCGAAGAAAGCAGACTCGGCCGTGTTGGGAATGAAGGAGAAGACCGTGTGGTCCACGTCCTCGTCAATCGCCTTCAGCACCTGCGGCACCAGCTCGCGCCCGAGCATCTTGCGCTCCTGGTAGATGTCGGCATCGCTGCCCCGGCTGAAATAGATGCGCTCGAAGGAGCAGGCCGAGCGCTCGCGGGGAGCATTCACCTGCTCGGTGCGCACCTGTCCCGCCTGACTGATGAGCAGCGCCTCGCCGGGCTCCAGCTCGCGGATGCAGTCGCTGGACACGTTGAAGGCAGTCTGGATGACCGGTCGCTCGCTGGCCAGCACGCAAACCTCGTCGTCCTGATACCAGAAGGCGGGGCGGATGCCCCAGGGGTCGCGCAGGGCAAAGGACTCGCCGCTGCCCGTCAGGCCGCAGATCACGTAGCCACCGTCCCACATCGGACTGGCGCTGCGGAGCACGCGGGCCAGGTCGATGTGCTGATCGATGTAGCGCGTGATGTCCATGCCCTCCAGTCCGAGGGCACGTGCCTCCACATAGCATCGCTCCGCCTCGCGGTCGAGCCGGTGGCCCACCTGCTCCAGCATGATGAACGTGTCGGCATACGCCCGCGGATGCTGCCCGAGCGAGGTGATGTGGTCGAAGATCTCGTCGACGTTCGTCAAGTTGAAATTGCCGCACAGCGCCAGGTTCTTCGCCCGCCAGTTGTTGCGGCGCAGGAAGGGATGGACATAGGAAAGGCCACTCTTGCCGGTCGTGGAATACCGGAGGTGGCCCATGTACGCCTCACCCGCAAAGGGAATATGCTGCTCGGCGAAGGAGGCGTCGTGCAGTTGCTCCGCAGTGTATCCGCGGAAATGCTGCTGCACAAGCTGGAATATCTCGCTGATGGCACCGCTGCCCTCAGCCCGCTCACGGAACATATACTCAGCCCCGGGCTCGACCTGCAGTTTCACGGCAGCCAGACCCGCGCCTTCCTGGCCGCGGTTGTGCTGTTTCTCCATGAGCAGGTAAAGCTTGTTGAGCCCGTACATCCACGTACCATACTTCTGCTCGTAGTAGTCGAGCGGCTTGAGCAGGCGGATCATCGCCACGCCACATTCGTGTTTCAATACTTCCATATCAGTTCAGAATCTGTACGTCAAAAACAGGGCAGCATGCAAGCCGGCCACAGACATGCGCAGCCGGCGTCCGAAACGAACGCAGTCGTTTTTTCCATCGAGTGCAGTCGAAAAAGATTTCGAGCGCAGTCGTTTTTATTGCACGAAGGCCTTCGCAGCGACGGCCGACAGCCTTCTCCACCCGACACAAAGGCCTTCGAGAAAACCCACCCGATGGCGAGAGCCCATTTTTGACGATGCAAAGTTACGGCAAAAGTGACAAAAAACCATGCTCCACGCACGCCTTTCCCTACAAAAATAGATATAATTAACAATCTGAAAGCCCGACGAGCATTTCCCTTTCAAATGATAAGGAAAACAAAACGTGCATACTCAAAAAGAAAATGAAACATGAAAAAGGCAGCAAAAAAGTCGGCACAACGTGTTGCACATTCAATCATTTTGTCGTAACTTTGCGTCGATAATTGTCAATATGCAACAAATTGCAAACATTCG
Organism: Prevotellaceae bacterium UBA1391; assembly: GCA_002305265.1. Lineage (GTDB taxonomy): Bacteria > Bacteroidota > Bacteroidia > Bacteroidales > Bacteroidaceae > UBA3839. The sequence continues at coordinate 161,287 of DBQP01000005.1, forward strand.
CCGCCAATATGACCAGTGATATTCGGTTTACAAAGATGCACGGAGCCGGCAACGACTACATCTACGTCAACACGCTCTCCGCGCCGCTTCCTCATCCCGAGCAGGCTGCCATCGCATGGAGCGACCGCCACAAAGGCATCGGCTCCGACGGTCTCGTACTGATCGGGCCCAGCGCCGAGGCCGACTTCTCGATGCGCATCTTCAATGCCGACGGATCCGAGGCCATGATGTGCGGCAACGCCAGCCGCTGCATCGGCCGCTACGTCCACGACCACCACCTGACCGACAAGACCGACATCGCGCTCGAGACCCGCTCAGGCGTCCGCCACCTCCACCTCCACCTCACGCCCGACGACGCCGTCGAAAGCGTGACGGTCGACATGGGTCGGCCGCTGACGGAACAGCCGCAGCAGGCCGCCACCGCCGACGGAACGCTGCGCGAGGCACCCTTCGAGGCCGCCGGACAACGCGTGGAGGGCACTTTCGTCAGCATGGGCAACCCCCACCTCGTCTGCTTCGTCAGCAACGTCGAGCAGTTTCCCGTAGCCGAAGTGGGCAGCCAGCTCGAACACCATCCCCTCTTCCCCGAGCGCGTCAACGTGGAGTTTGCCGAAATCGCGCCCGACGGCAGCATCCGCATGCGCGTGTGGGAACGCGGCAGCGGCATCACACAAGCCTGCGGCACCGGAGCCTGCGCCACACTCGTGGCAGCCGCGCTCACCGGACGCACGCCCCGCCAGGCCCTCGTGCGCATGGACGGCGGCAGCCTCCACATCGAATGGGCCGCCGACGGCCACGTCTACATGACGGGCGAAGCCGTCAGCGTCTTCGAGGGCAGCGTCCAATATCCCCAATAAAATCCGTGCGGGACCTCCCGCCATTCACCCTTCAGAACTTCCCCACATGGCACTCGTAAACGAACACATGCTGAAACTTCCGCAGAACTACCTGTTCTCGGACATCGCCAAGAAAGTAAACTCCTTCAAGCTGGTGCATCCCAACCAACGCATCATCAGCCTCGGCATCGGCGACGTCACCCAGCCGCTCCCGCCCGTCTGCATCGAGGCCATGCACAAGGCCGTGGAGGAGATGGCCCACGTCGAAACCTTCCGCGGCTACGGACCGGAGCGCGGCTACGACTTCCTGCGTGAGGCCATCATCAAGAACGACTACGCCCCACGCGGCGTGCGGCTCGACGCCTCGGAGGTCTTCGTCAGCGACGGCGCCAAGAGCGACTGCGGCAACATCGGCGACATCATCCGCCACGACAACAGCATCGGCGTGACCGACCCCATCTACCCCGTCTACATCGACTCCAACGTCATGTGCGGCCGCGCAGGCACACTGGAGGACGGACGATGGAGCAACGTGACCTACATCGCCTGCAACGAGCAGAACGGATTCATCCCCAATCCGCCGGACACACGCGTAGACATCATCTATCTCTGCTACCCCAACAACCCCACGGGCATGGTGCTCACCAAGGAGCAACTGAAGAAGTGGGTGAACTACGCGCTGCGCAACGACACGCTCCTGCTCTACGACGCCGCCTACGAAGCCTACATACAGGATCCCGAAATTCCCCACTCCATCTACGAGATCAAGGGAGCAAAGAAATGCGCCATCGAGTTCCGCAGCTATTCCAAGACAGCCGGTTTCACAGGCGTGCGCTGCGGCTATACGGTCGTGCCGAAGGAACTCACGGCCGGAACGCTGCTCGGCGAGCGGATTCAGCTCAACGGACTCTGGAACCGCCGCCAGTCGACGAAGTTCAACGGCACCAGCTACATCACCCAGCGCGCCGCCGAGGCCATCTACACGCCCGACGGACAACAGCAGGTGCGCACCACCATCGGCTACTACATGCAGAACGCCCGCATGATGAAGCAGACGCTCGAGCAGGCCGGCGTCACCGTCTATGGCGGCGACAACGCACCCTACATCTGGATGAAGACGCCCGACGGCATGGACTCCTGGCGCGCCTTCGACCAGATTCTCTACGAGACAGGCGTCGTCACGACGCCCGGAGTCGGATTTGGCCCCAGCGGCAACGGCTATCTGCGCCTCACGGCCTTCGGACAGCGCGAGGACTGCGAGGCCGGCATCGAGCGCATTGCCAACTGGCTGAAATAGCCATCCCCCGAAAAAACGGCGCACCGGCAGCAAGCAGACTGACCAATCGGACAAAACCAACAGAGGTGGCAGGAAAGAGCATCGCAACATGCGTCTCTTTCCTGCCACCTCTGTGCTTTCGTCCGGGTGCTGACGCCCCGCGCCACCACGCTAACGGTTCACGTAGGCACGCCCGAGCACATTCTCGATGGACAACTGGCCGACGTCGGCCGCAGAGTCGGTGGCCCGCTTGAATTGCAGCGGACCAAGTCCCGTCTTGGTCTTGAACCACTTGCCGAAGTAGGACTGCGAGGGAAAATGGAGCACATCGCTCACCTGCTTGACGCTCATGGCCGACTCCACCAGCAGCCGCTTGGCCTCGTTGAGCAGGGCCGTACCGATCCATTGCGAGGCGCTCTGCCCCGTATGCTCTTGCAGCATCGAGGAGAAATAGCGGATGGAGAGATGGAGCGCATCCGCATAGAAACCGACCTCGTGGTGCTCGCGGAAATGATTGTTGAGCAGATTGAAGAACTCCATGACGACTTGGTCGCCCCGTGAAAGCGCATTCTTCGTGTGCCCATTCTCCTCGGCAAAGAGGGAGATGATGTGGAGAATCAGCGCGTTCTTCACGTTGGTGCCCTGCATCTGGTTCAGTTGCCACAAGCGGTCTTGCCCCTGAGCGGCAAACTGCCGAGCCTGCTTCTGGTAATGCCGCATCAGATGGATGTACTGCAGAAGGATGTCGGCCTGCTCCTCGGAGATGTGACGCACCGGATGCTGCGCCAGCGTGAAGATGCTGACGCTGCTGCTCACCTGAAAGAGAAGGCCCTGAATGGTGCCGATTTCCGTCGTCAGCGCATAGCCCTCGAAGTCCTCGCTCCACTCCGCCACTTGGAAGACAGTCTGCGGCGTATAGATGACGAGCGAGTTGGGAACGACGTGATGGAGCATGCCGTTGGAAACGAGGGAGGCCTCGCCGCGCACGCAGAGCAGCATGCCCGGGTTCTCCCTGTCGAGCAGGGGAAGGAGACCGGCAACCAACTCGTGGTATCCGCCGACAATATGGTAATAATCGAAGAGTGTCTGCATGAATGATGGATTTTGCAGAGGCAAAGATACAAATTCCACGCGGGAGCGCAAAAAGGCAGAAAGAAAAGTTGAAAAACGTACAAAATGGCCAAAATAAACTCCATATTAACCTTGACGCCTTTCGCAAAATACGCGACCTTTGCACCCGATGATGAGTATCATCCAGGAATCAGCCGTAAATGAATAATCAACCGATATGAAGTATTTATTATCAAAATGTACGCTGCTGTGCATGACGGCATGCCTCGCTCTCGCCTGCAAGAACAACGAACCGGAAAAGAAGGACGTGGTCTACGTCAAGACGGCCGAGGCACGGGGCATCGGCGACGGCGCCGAACTGAGCTATTCGGGAAAGACAAAAAGCGCAACGGACGCCAACGTCTCGTTTCGCGTCGCCGGAACCATCGAGCGAATGTTGGTGAAAAAAGGCGACTATGTGAAAAAAGGACAAGTGATCGCGCTGCTGGACGCACGCGACTACCGCACCCAGCTGGCAGCCGCGGAGGCGGAATACAAGCAAGTGAAGGCCGACGCAGACCGCATCGAGGCCATGTATGCCGAACAGGCGACGACAGCCTCCAACTACGACCGCGCCCGATTTGGGCTGGCACAGATGAGGGAAAAACTCAACAACTGTCGCAATCAGGTGGCCGATTGTCGGCTCGTGGCTCCGATGGACGGCTTCGTACAGGAACTGCTGCACGAGGCCGGCGAGACCATCGGAGCGGGCATGCCCGTCGTCTCGCTGTTCCAGCATGGCGACATCGAGGTCGAGGTGTTCATTCCTGCCGCTGAATATGCACGGATGGACAGCCTGACCGAGGCGTTCTGCACGTTTGATGTCCTGCCCGGACGCGAGCTCCCGCTCAGGGTGGCCCGCCTCTCACGCGAGGCCAACGCCAGCCAGCTCTATGAGGTTCGCCTCAGCATCAGCCGCGTGGAAGGGCGCGAGGCCATCACTCCAGGCATGTCGACCATGGTGACGATGCGCTTCCAGATGAGCAATGCCGACAAGGGATTCATCGTGCCCACGTCGGCCATCCTGACCAACAATGGAGAAAGCTACGCCTTCGTCTACGACAAGCAGAAAGGAACGGTGCGCCGCGTGAACGTGACCGTAGGCAGTGTGGACAACGAGGGCAACATACGCGTGCTGAAAGGACTGCACCGTGCCGACGTCGTCGTGAGCGCCGGCGTGCGCTACCTGGAGGACGGTATGAGCGTGAAACCGCTGGAAAAACCATCTGCCTCCAACGTGGGCGGCCTGCTTTGACTCCTGCTACGAGTGAGGAAAGAAGTCCCGCACCATCCATTCATAGGCGCGTTGCTGAACCATGCGCGCCCCATCAGTATCAATCGTATGAAGAATTTCAGGCGCAGCACGGCCATGTCGGCGCCTCGACTGAAAAACGAACTCTCTTTATGAAAATCGATATATCCTCCTGGGCGCTCGACAACAAGAACGTCGTACGCTTTTTCGTCTGCTGTCTGCTCGTCGGCGGCATCTTCGCCTATCTCGACATGCCCAAGCTGGAAGACCCGGCCATCAAGGTGAAGCAGGCGATGGTGATCACCACCTACCCCGGCGCTTCCGCTCACGAAGTGGAGCTTGAGGTCACTGACAGGCTGGAGAAATCCATCCGCGAGATGCAGAGCGTCGACAACGTCACCAGCCAGTCGATGGCCGACCTCAGCCTCATCACCGTCGAGCTGAAGACGACGACCAAGGACGCCGACGTGGAGCAACAATATGACATGCTGCGACGCAAGGTGAACAACGCGGCCGTGTCGCTTCCTGCCACGGCCAGTACGCCGATCGTCAGAGATGACTTCGGCGATGTCTACGGCATCTTCTATGCGCTGACGGGCGACGGCCTGTCGGACCGAGACCTCTCCGACTATGCGGAGAATGTGAAGCGAAACGTGGCCGACATCGAGGGTGTATCGCGCGTAGACATCTATGGAAAGCGGGAGGAGTGCATCTACATCGAGTTTCATCAGGACAAAATGGCCAATCTCGGCGTCATGCCGGCGGAGGTGATTCAAACGCTGAACGCGCAGAACAAGACGGCCTATGCCGGTTACTTCGACAATGGCAACCGACGGGTACGCGTCAACGTGGCCGACAAGTTCAAGAATGTAGACGACATTTCACGCATGCTCATTCAGGGACATGACGGCGAGCAAATCCGGATCAGCGACGTGGCCCGCGTCTACAAAGGCTACGTCGAGCCGACACGCAACGAGCTGATGCGCGACGGAGAGCGCGCTTTGGGCATTTCCATTGCGTGCCTGCCCGACCACGACATCCTCAAAGTCGGCGCCAAAGTGGAAAAAACCATCGAGCAATTGACCAAGACCATGCCGGTGGGCGTGAAGTGCGAGAAAATTTTCTTTCAGCCCGAGCGTGTCAGCGACGCCCTGGATACTTTCCTGATCAACCTCCTCGAATCGGTTGTCATTGTGGTGCTGGTCCTGATCTTCACCATGGGACTGAAGTCGGGGCTCATCATCGGCGCCTCGCTCATCACCATCGTCATGGGATCGCTGCTCATCCTGCAAGGTTTCGACGGCACGCTGCAGCGCGTCTCGCTCGCAGCCTTCGTACTGGCGATGGGCATGCTCGTCGACAACGCGATTGTCATCATGGACGGCATTCTCGTCAGCCAGAAACGCGGCGCGTCGCGTCGCAGCATGCTGACGTCTATCGGTCGTCGTACCGCGATGCCACTTCTGGGCGCCACGCTCATCGCCATCCTCGCCTTTTGGCCCATCTTCGTCAGTCCCGATACAGCCGGCGTCTACGTTCACGACCTCTTCATCGTCATCGCGGTTTCCCTGCTGCTCTCCTGGGTATTGGCACTCACACATGTTCCCATCATGGCCGATTCGCTCTTGAAGAAGCCAAAAGGAAAGCGCAAAGGCGCATCCCCGACATCGACATGCACCCACCGGAAAACGACAACAGCGTCCGTTGCTACGACAACAGCGTCCGCTACTGCGAAAGATGCATCTATTACGACAACAGAAGCGCCCGTTGGTACAACAGAAGCGCCCATTGGAACAACAGAAGTGCGCGTCGAGACGCACGAGGAGACCCCGGAACTTTATCGCGGATTCAGCTACAGAGTGCTGGAGACGTGCCTCCGTTTCTCTCTCAAGCACTACATTCTGACCCTACTTAGCGCCGCCGGCCTGCTCGTGCTGTGCGCCATCGGCTACGGATTCCTCAACCAGGCCTTTTTCCCCGACATGGAGTACGACCAGCTCTACATGGAATACAAACTTCCGGAGGGCTACAACAGCACACAAGTCGAGGCCGATCTGGAGGAAGCCGCCGCTTATCTCAAGACGCGCAAGGAGATCACGCACATCACAACCAGCATCGGCGGTACTCCCTCCCGCTACAACCTGGTTCGTTCGTTCGCAACGCCGTCGCTTTCCTACGGCGAGCTCATCATCGACTTCACGTCGCCCAAAGATCTCGTAGACAACATCGACGACATACAGGCAGCGCTGACGAAGCGTTTCCCCGACGCATACATCAAGTTGAAACGCTACAACCTGATGTTCAAGAAATATCCCATCGAGGTTTGTTTCTCTGGACCCGATCCAGCTGTTCTGCGCCGTCTGGCCGACTCGACGCTGCACGCCATCAACCAGTCAGAGTACGTCTATCTGGCCACAACAGACTGGGAACCGCTCGTGCCGACGCTGTCCGTCGACTACGACCAGCCCTCGGCACGAACCTCCGGGCTCAGCCGTTCCGACGTGGCGCTTTCCATCATGGCCTACACCGGCGGCATTCCCGTCGCCACCTTCTACGACGGCATCCACACCGAGAACATCTATTTCAAGTGCACGGACCAGAACGGACGCCCCATCGACCGTATTGAGAATGTGCCCGTCTTCGGCACCATTCCCAACTTCACGTCTGTCCTCAACAGCGACATGGTGCGTGGACTGATGTCGGGCAGCATCAAAAAAGAAGATGTGCTGGAGCGACTTACCCAGACCGCGCCACTCAAGCAAGTGGCAAAAGGCGTCGACATCGTGTGGGAAGAGCCTGTCGTCATGCGCTACAACGGGCAACGGATGCTGCGCGTGCAGTGCTCTCCACGTCCTGGCGTCGGCACCGAAAAAGCCCGGCAGAGCGTCGCCGCCATTGTTGAGCAGTTTCATCTGCCTCAAGGATATACGCTCACGTGGCAAGGAGAGAAGAAAGCCAGCGACCAATCCATGAAGTACCTCTTCCGCGGATTCCCAACTGCCATCCTCATGATGTTCGCCATTCTGCTCCTGCTCTTTAAGGATTTCAAGAAGCCGGCCATCATCTTCTGCTGCATTCCGCTCGTCGTCACCGGCGTCATACCTGCTGTTCTGCTCACGGGAAAGGCATTCGGTTTCGTCGCCATCGTCGGCGTGCTCGGTCTGATTGGCATGATGATCAAGAACGGTATTGTGCTCATGGATGAGATCGACCTCAACATCTCGCAGGGCATGCAGCCGTACAAAGCACTCATCGAGAGCTCCAAATCGCGTCTGCGCCCCGTCATGATGGCGTCGCTCACGACCATCCTCGGTATGATTCCGCTGATTCCGGACGCCATGTTCGGCTCGCTCGCCGTCACCATCATGGGCGGACTTTTCATGGGCACACTCATCACGCTCATCTTCATCCCCATGCTCTATTCGCTCTTCTTCCACATTCGCCATCCCAAGAACGCATAGCAGCCGACTCCTCTCATCGCATCCACACTCAAAATGAAACAGATTTTCCTCCCACTCATACTGCTCACGCTGACCGCCACCTGCGGCCACGCACAAACCACGCTCACCCTTCAGCAGGCTCGCGAACTGGCCACGCAGCACAACAAGGACGTCGCCATCCAGCAGGCCAAGCTGGAGCAGACCACGTATGACGCACAAGCCATACGCTCCAACTTCCTCCCCCGTGTCAATCTGATGGCGGCCGATCTCTACTCCACGGCGTCAGGATCGTTCAATATCGACGGCGGCCATCTCCCCATCTATACCCTCAACCCCTCCACCGGCACCTACGTACCCTCCGTCTCGCCCAATGCCGATGGCAGCTACACGCTCACCCAATACGCCGACTTCCCCTCCCAGAAGTTCGACTACAAAATCCGCAACGTCCTCACGGCGGGCATCACGCTTCAGCAGCCGCTCTACATGGGTGGAAAAATCTCCACCGCCTACCGCATGGCACGCCTGGGCACGGACATGGCAGGCGAAGCCGTCCGACTCTCCCGCCAGCAGCTGCGTGTCGATGCCGACCGCGCCTATATTCAGGCCGTCGAGGCACAGGAGATGAAGACCGTGGCCCGCAGCTACGAACAACTCCTGCAGGAGCTCCTGCGCAACGTCCAGTCCGCCGTCAATCACGGACTGCGCACCCGCAACGACCTCATGAAAGTACAAGTCAAGCTCAACGAAGCCCAACAAGCCAGTCTGAAGGCCGACAACGCCTATACGCTGGCCCGCATGAACCTCTGCCACATCATCGGAATGCCGCTCACTTCTTCCTTCGACGTCGATACGCTCCTGCCGACAACGCCGCCCCTCGCCGACAACGCCAACATCCGCTCCCGTCCTGAAGCCGCCGTCTATGATCAGAAACTGAGGATGCAGCAAGAGAATGTCCGACTGGAGCGCAGCAACTATCTGCCAAAAGTGGCCCTCTTCGCGGGGGTCAACTACACCAACGGCATCAAACTGGCCAACCGCACCTTGATGGACGACATCAACGGTTCCGTCGGCGTCACCATCCAGATTCCCGTTCTCACCTTTGGCGAATCCACCAACAAAATCCGCGCGGCCAAGGCACAGCAACGCATTGCCCAGCTCGAGCAGCAGGACATCGAAGAGAAGCTCACGCTGGAGGCCACGCAAGCCCTCCACCAACTGACCGAAGCGCAGTCCGAACTCGTCATTGCCCAGCGTAGCCGCGCGCAAGCCGCGGAAAACCTGCGCCTCTCGCGCAAACAGTATGAAGTGGGCTACGAGACACTCTCCGACCACCTCGACGCACAGTCCACCTGGCAGTCGGCCTACGCCTCTGAAGTGCGCGCCCGCTGCCAACTGTTCCTGGCCACTACGCTCTACCAGAAAGCCGCCGGACTGATGGAGTGACGCGTCCTTCACCCATCCAACTCCAGCCACCCACACAGCAAAAGCGAGATGCACGACCCTCACGATCGTGCATCTCGCTTTTCATTTCTTCGCAGCCAGGTCCTTGCAGACACAGGCCAAAACCTTCGGGCTCACCTCCTGACGGTCTCTCCTTCGAAGCTGAAACCGCGGGAACGCGCTTCCCGAAACGACCGCAGCAGGCTGGAAACTACGCCTTACCCTTGAGTAAGTCTGGCCGGAGACGCTTCGTGCGCTCCATCGCCTGCTGGATTTCCCAGTCGCGGATACGCTTCGGATCGCCCGACAGCAGCACTTCGGGCACATCTCCATACCCCGGATAGGAGGCCGGACGCGTATAGATAGGAGGCGCCAGCAGCTCATCCTGGAAGCAGTCGTCAAGCACCGCCTGCGAATCTCCAATCGCTCCGGGAATGACGCGGACGATGGCGTCGGTCATGACCGCCGCAGGCAGTTCACCTCCGGATAGGACGAAATCGCCCACCGACACTTCCTTCGTGATGACCTTGTCGCGCACCCGCTGGTCCACGCCTTTGTAGTGGCCGCAGAGAATGATGATGTTCTTGAGCTGAGAGAGCGCGTTCGCCATCGGCTGGTCGAACTGCTCCCCGTCCGGAGTCGTGAAAATCACCTCGTCATACGTCTCGCCCTTCTCCTCCATCAGCCGCTGCTGCAGCGCTGCGATGCAGTCGGCAATCGGCTGAATCTGCATGATCATGCCCGACCCGCCGCCGAACGGATAGTCGTCGACGCGCCGATGCTTGTCCTTGGTGTAGTCACGCAGGTTGTGGACGTGAATCTCCACCAATCCTTTCTGCTGCGCACGGCCCAGAATACTCTCAGTGAAAAAGCCGCCGAACAACTCCGGCAACACGGTTATGATGTCTATTCGCATAAATCTGATTCGATAAAACTACACTGCTGCCATCGCCCTTCCAGCGCGGAAGAACGACCAGCAGTCGATGTGGAAGCGGCCCAACAGCGGATGGCCGCCCGTCTCGTCACTCCACCGTGACCGATTTGGCAAGGTTGCGCGGCTGATCGACGTCCTTTCTCTTGCACACCGCAATGTGGTAGGCCAGAAGCTGCAACGGAATTGTCGAGAGCAGCGGTTCGAGACACTCTATCGTCTGGGGAACCTCCACATACTCGTCGGCCAGGTCCTTGACGCGTGTGTCGCCCTCCGTCACGATGGCAATCACACGGGCGTGGCGCGCCTTGAGCTCCTGGATGTTGCTCATCACCTTGTCGTAGAGCACATTCTGCGTAGCCACGACCACCACCGGCATCTCGTCGTCGATAAGTGCGATAGGACCGTGCTTCATCTCCGCCGCCGGATAGCCTTCGGCATGGATATAGCTGATTTCCTTGAGCTTGAGCGCTCCTTCGAGCGCCACGGGATAATTGTAGCCGCGGCCGAGGTAGATGAAGTTGCGGGCATAGGTGAAGATGCGGGCGATATCGCGCACATGGTCGTTGCACTCCAGCAGCTTGGTCTGCTTCTCCGGAATCTTCGACAGCTCGCTCACCACTTTCTCGTAGTCGGCATTGTTGATCGTGCCGCGCGCCTTGCCGATGGCAAGCGCCAGCATGGTGAGCACAGTCACCTGCCCGGTGAAAGCCTTGGTCGAGGCCACACCAATTTCGGGGCCCACATGGAGATAGGAACCCGTGTGGGTCGCACGTGCGATGGAAGAGCCCACCGCATTGCACATGCCGTAGATGAAGGCACCACGGCTCTTGGCCAGTTCGATGGCCGCCAGCGTGTCGGCCGTCTCACCGCTCTGCGAGATGGCGATGACCACGTCCCTGCTGTCAATCACGGGATTGCTGTAGCGGAACTCAGAGGCATACTCCACCTCGACGGGGATTTGGCAGAGGCATTCGATGAGCTGCTTGCCGATGAGGCCGGCATGCCAGCTCGTGCCGCAGGCCACGATGATGAAGCGCCGCGCATTGATCAGCTGGCGCCGATAGTCGATCACGGCGCTCAGAACGACGTGGTTGACGTCGATGTTGACGCGGCCGCGCATGCTGTCCTGCAGGCATCTGGGCTGCTCGAAGATTTCCTTGAGCATGAAGTGCGGGAAGCCTCCCTTCTCGATCTGCCCGAGGTTCAGCTCCACCGTCTGCACCTCGTGCTCGAGGCGCTCGTTGTTGAAGTTGCAGAACTCCACCTCCTCCTTGCCGCGGGTGATGACGGCGATGTCCTGATTGTCGAGATAGACGACGCGGTCGGTGTATTCGATGATCGGGCTGGCGTCCGACCCCAGGAAAAACTCATCCTTGCCCACACCGATCACGAGCGGACTGCTCTGTCGCGCCGCAATGATCTGGTCGGGGTTATTCTTGTCGAGCAGGGCAAAGGCATAGGCGCCGATGACCTCGCGCAGAGCCAGGCGCACGGCTGTCAGGAGGTCGACCTGCTGGCTGGACTGCACATATTCTATCAGCTGCACCAGCACCTCGGTGTCGGTCTCGCTCTTGAATTCGACGCCCTTGTCCTGCAGCTGTCGCTTGATGGTGGAATAGTTCTCAATGATGCCGTTGTGGATGATCGACAAGTTGCCCGACGACGAGATGTGAGGGTGGGCATTCGTCGAGTTGGGCTCGCCGTGTGTGGCCCATCGTGTGTGTGCGATGCCGATGTTTCCGCTGACGTCCTTGTCGGCAACGAATTGCTCGAGGTCGCTCACCTTGCCTTTGGCCTTGTAGACATGCAGCTCTCCGCTGTTGCTGATGAGCGCGACGCCGGCGCTGTCATATCCACGGTACTCCAGTCGTTTGAGACCCTTGATGAGAACGGGATAAGCATCGCGCTTCCCGATATATCCAACGATTCCGCACATATATGTTCTTGTTAGAAGTTACTGGTTGAATGTTTGAGGCATGCGCTGCGCGCACAGCCCCAGAAAAAGACAAAATCCCTGCGTGCCAAACATCAGATTGCAGGCAAGGCAGAGCTTCTGTATGTAGTCAGAGCAAGATGGCGGCAGCCATATCTTCTCATTTGATGATGCCCAGCTGCTTGAAGCAGTCGACGAGCACGCTGACGCAGGTGTCCACCTGCTCCTTGGTGTGCGTGGCCATCAGGGCAACGCGCACCAGCGTATCCTGAGGCGCACAAGCCGGAGGAATCACCGGATTGATGAAGATGCCACGGTCGAAGGCCAGTTTGGTCACCTCGAACGTCTTCATGGCGTCGTGCACGTAGAGCGGGATGATTGGGCTCTCGGTGTCGCCGATCTCGAATCCGGCCTCCTTGAACGACTTGAGGGCATAGTTCGTGATGTCCCAAAGGCTCTGCTGGCGCTCCGGCTCGCTCTTGATGATGTGGAGGGCCTCCAGCGCAGCGGCAGTGGCAGCCGGCGTGTTGGACGCGGAGAAGATGTAGGTGCGCGAGTTGTGGCGCAGATAGTTGATGGTGTCCTTGTCGGCGGCAATGAATCCACCGATGCTGGCGAGCGACTTGGAGAAAGTGCCCATGATGAGGTCCACCTCGTCCGTCAGGCCGAAATGGTCACACGTGCCGCGGCCGTTGCGGCCGAAGACACCCAGGCCGTGGGCCTCGTCCACCATCAGGCTGGCGTTGTATTTCTTCTTCAGCTCCACAATCTCGGGCAACTTGGCGAGGTCGCCTTCCATGGAGAAGAGACCGTCGGTGACGATGAGCTTGAGCGCATCCTCACGGCAGCGCTGGAGGTGGTGCTCCAGGTCGGCCATGTCGTTGTGCTTGTAGTGGAAGAAAGTGCTGACAGAAAGGCGACGGCCATCCACGATGGACGCATGGTCGCGGTCGTCACCGAGGATGTAGTCGTTGCGTCCGGTGAGACAGGAAATGACACCGGAGTTCACGGTGAAGCCCGTCGAGTAGCAGAGCGCCTCGTCCTTCCCGACGAATTCTGCCAGCTCATTCTCCAACTGGATGTGGAGGTCGAGCGTACCGTTGAGGAATCGGGAGCCGGCACATCCGGTGCCATACTTCTTGATGGCGTTGATGGCTGCCTCACAGATGCGCTGGTCGTAGGTCAACCCCATATAGGAATTGGAACCGAACATCAGAACCCGCTTGCCACCCATGGTCACTTCCGTGTCCTGATGGCTGTCGATTTCTCTGAAATAAGGATAGATGCCAGCCTCCATGAACTTCTGAGGCTCTCTATACTTACTCATTCTTTCTTGTAGTAAACCCATATTCAAGTTTCTGTATGCAAGTCGTTTGGATGCCGTCGGAACGGCCGGACAAGGCGATTGGGCATGCTCCTGTCTGCCAACTCACATGGATATGTATTTGACTTAAAAACGAACGAATCGTTTCAGTAATTTCTGTAAACAGCGTGCAAAGTTACAGAAAAACTTTGAGACCGCTACCCTTTTTAGCAAAAAAGTGATTTCCAGTTGACAGAATCGCCCTGCAGACCGCATGAAACCGTACTTTTTCAGTCAACGGAAAAAACACGGGAACCACGCGCACCGCGCCTGCGAGAAAACTCGCCGCACAGGCCAGCCCCCTCGCCCAACGGTCTCAAGCTCCAGCAGAATACCGCACTATCATTCTCGCCATCAGGCAAATACCCAAACTGCAGCACGAAGCGGCGACGCCGGAAAAGCCTGGCGGGCGCGGCTGACGCAGAAAACTGGCACAGCCTGTGGTCAGAACGAGTGCACTCGAAACTGAAATCGAACGCTGTCGAAACCGAAAACGAACGCAGTCGTTTTTCTGCAAGAAGGCCTTCGCAAATCGGCGAGAAGGCCTTCGCGAGCTGACGGGAAGGCCTTCGTGACGCCAGCCGCGCACGGGCCAGCCGCTACGGAGGCGGCGGACGGAGGAGCGGAGCGCGCGGGCCCAACGGGCCGGAGGGGCACGGCATCAGGAGATGGCGCTCCAGTCGACGTGGGTCTTGCGCAGCTGCTGCAGGCGCTGCCAGGCGACGGCGTTCTCGGGATGGTTCTCGGCCGGATCCGCGTCGAGCAGGGCGGCCGCCTCGTTGCGGGCCATCTGGAGGAGAATGCCGTCCTTGGCCAGATTGGCAATGCGGAGGTTGAAGGCCATACCGCTCTGCTGCGTGCCCTCGAGGTCGCCGGGGCCACGGAGCTTGAGGTCCTGCTCGGCAATCTCGAAGCCGTCGTTGGAGTCGACCATCACTTGGATGCGCTTGCGCGTGACGTCGCTGAGCTGATATTTGGTGACGAGGATGCAGAACGACTGTTCGGCGCCGCGGCCCACACGGCCGCGCAGCTGGTGCAGCTGGCTGAGGCCGAAGCGCTCCGCATTCTCGATGACCATCACGCTGGCGTTGGGCACATTGACGCCGACCTCGATGACGGTCGTAGCCACCATGATCTGGGTCTCGCCGCGCACGAAGCGCTGCATCTCGGCGTCTTTCTCGGCTGGCTTGAGCTTGCCGTGCACCATCGACACGCTGCATTCGGGAAAGTCGGTCTTCACCTGCGCGAAGCCAGCCTCCAGGTTCTTGATGTCCATCTTCTCGCTTTCCTTGATGAGCGGATAGACAATGTAGACTTGCCGGCCCAGCTGAATCTGCCGCCGGATGTGCTCGTTGAGCGTCCGGCGGTGGGCATCGAACTGATGGATGGTGCGGATGGGCTTGCGGCCGGGGGGCAGTTCGTCGATGACGCTGACGTCGAGGTCGCCGTAGAGAGTCATGGCCAGCGTGCGCGGGATGGGCGTGGCGGTCATGACGAGCACGTGGGGAGGCACGACATTCTTCTGCCAGAGCCGCGCACGCTGGGCTACGCCGAAGCGATGCTGCTCGTCGATGACGACGAGGCCGAGGTGGGCGAAGAGGACGTTCTCCTCGATGACGGCATGGGTGCCGACGAGGATGTGCACGTGGCCGGCCTGCAGGTCGTCGAGGATGCGCTTCCGCGCCTTCCCTTTCACGCTGCCCGTGAGCAGCTCGACGCGCACGGGCATGTCGCCGAGCAGCTGCCGGAGCGTGGCGAGGTGTTGCTCGGCCAGGATTTCGGTGGGCGCCATGATGCAGGTCTGGCAGCCGTTGTCGACGGCGAGCAGGGCACACATGAGCGCCACGAGTGTCTTTCCGCAGCCCACGTCGCCCTGCAGCAGGCGGTTCATCTGGCGCCCGCTGCCCATGTCGGTGCGGATCTCGCGGATGACACGCTTCTGCGCATTCGTGAGCTGGAAGGGGAGATGATGGAAATAGAACCCGTTGAAGGCATCGCCGACGCGGGAGAAGACGAGGCCACGGTATTTGCGGTCGCGCGCCTTGGCATAGCGCAGGATGTTGAGCTGGACATAGAAGAGTTCCTCGAACTTGAGGCGCGACTGGGCCCGGCGGAGGCTGTCGGCGGAGGCCGGGAAATGGATGTTGCGCATGGCCTCGTCGTGGCTCATCAGCTTGAGCCGCTCGACGAGCGACGCCGGAAGTGTCTCCTCGAAGGGAGCGGCGAGCTGCGAGAGCACGTGGGAGACAATACGCGAGAGCACGTTCGACTGCATCATGCCGCGCTTCATACGCTCGGTGGTGTTGTAGGCCGGACGGAGTGCCGAATGGGGCTGTGCGGGGTGCTGCGGTTCGGGCGCAGCAGGTGCGTCGTCGGTGGTGGGAAAGAGCTCTTGCTCCACGCCGGCGGAGGCCTGCTGGCGGTCGAAGAGCTGCTGCTCGAAGGCGCTGCGGCGCACCATCTCGGCCACGGAACTGTCGGGCTTCTCGATTTCGGGATGAGCAATGTTGTAGCGTCCGTGGTAGGGCTGGGGCTTGCCGAAGACCACGTAGGGCGTGCGGGTGTCGTAGGTCTTGGCAATGTATTTGGCCCCCTGGAACCACACGAGGTCGACAATACCCGTTCCGTCGCCGAAATGGGCCACCAGCCGGCGGCCTCGGCCCTCGCCCTCGGACTCAAAACTCAGGATCTGACCGTAGAGCTGCACATAGGGCATCGTGCCGTTGATTTCCGCAATGCGGTAGAAGCGGCTGCGGTCGACGTACTTGTAGGGGAAATAGTCGAGCAGGTCGCCCACGGTGCGAATGCCGAGCTCCTTGTTGAGAAGTTCGGCACGCCGGGGGCCCACGCCCGGCACGTAGGTGATGTCCTGGTCGAGTGTCAGCATAAGTGGGAAGGTTCGGATTTCATGTGAACAAAGCAAGAAGGGATGGAGCGGCCGAAGCACGCGCGCCACACCTGCGGACAGAAGGGACAGCTGCACCCTGCCGCCAAGGCGGAACGCCCTGCAGAAGCGCGGCGAAACGCCCGTAGAAATTCGTCGGAACGCTCTATATAATAAAGTAACGCGCGCGAAGGAAGGGGCCGACAGGAGCAGCAGAGGTGCACACTTGCCGGAAGAATCAGCCAGCAGGCGCACAGACAATGGGCGCGCGAAGCCACGCAGACGGCTGCCGGCAGCCTGCATCCCATGGCAAAGGTAGCGGAAATATTGTGACGCGGCAACAATTTCAGCAAGTTTTCTCGCAGCGGCACCCTTCCGGCGCCGTCAATTGTCATTCTGTCAGCCATCGGGGCAAAATAATAGCAAGAGCAACTTGTCAAGTGAGAAATGCAGCAGAAATCCTGCATCAAAACGGCATTTTTGTTTCAAAGATGTGGAAATTTGTAATTTTTTTTGAAGAAACGAAAGATTTTTGATTATATTTTTGATTGTTTGTTTAAAACTTGCTATCTTTGCAGCGCAAAAACAAAAAGAAGCCAATAGGGCTTACAGATGACGCGTTAAGACGGCGACAATTCATTCCAACTCCAATATTCAATCATCTATTATGGACGCAAAAAAAGTATTAGACGACATCAAGCGTCGTTTTCCCAACGAGCCTGAATATCATCAGGCAGTATCTCAGGTGCTCCCGACCATCGAGGAAGAGTATAACAAGCACCCTGAGTTCGACAAATTGAACCTCATCGAGCGTCTCTGCATTCCAGACCGTGTCTATCAGTTCCGCGTGACTTGGACAGACGACAAGGGCAACGTGCAGACCAACATGGGTTACCGCGTCCAGCACAACAACGCCATCGGTCCCTACAAAGGCGGTATCCGCTTCCACTCCTCTGTCACGCTCAGCATCCTGAAGTTCCTCGCTTTCGAGCAGACTTTCAAGAACGCACTCACCACACTGCCCATGGGCGGCGGCAAGGGTGGCTCCGACTTCTCTCCACGCGGCAAGAGCAACGCTGAGGTCATGCGCTTCTGCCAGGCCTTCATGCTGGAGCTCACACGCCACATCGGCCCGAACGTAGACGTTCCGGCAGGTGATATCGGTGTCGGCGGACGCGAGGTGGGCTACATGTTCGGCATGTACAAGAAGCTTACGCACGAGTTCAGCGGTACGTTCACGGGCAAAGGCATTGAATTTGGTGGTTCGCTCATCCGTCCGGAGGCAACCGGCTACGGCAACGTATACTTCCTGCTGGAAATGCTCAAGACCCGCAACATCGACATCAAGGGCAAGACGGTCCTCGTCAGCGGTTCGGGCAATGTGGCTCAATATACGGTCGAGAAGCTCATCGAGCTGGGTGCGAAGCCCGTTACCCTCTCCGACTCCGACGGCTACATCTACGATCCGGACGGCATTGATGCAGAGAAGCTCGAATATGTGAAGGAGCTCAAGAACATCTATCGTGGCCGCATCCGCGAATACGCCGAGAAGTATGGCGTGAAGTATGTGGCTGGCGAGAAGCCATGGTCGGAGAAGGCCGACATCGCTCTGCCCTCCGCCACACAGAACGAGATCAACGAGGAGGCTGCCAAGACGCTCGTAGCCAACGGCGTGTTCGCCGTGAGTGAAGGTGCCAACATGCCCTCTACGCCAGAAGCCATCGAGGTGTTCCAGAATGCAAAGATTCTCTACGCTCCGGGCAAGGCTGCCAACGCCGGCGGTGTATCGGTGTCGGGCCTCGAGATGAGTCAGAACTCTGAGCGCCTCTCATGGACGGCCGAGGAAGTGGACAACCGCCTCCACCGCATCATGAGCGAGATTCACGAGAACTGCGTGAAGTATGGCACAGAGCCTGATGGCTACGTCAACTACGAGAAGGGTGCCAACGTGGCAGGCTTCATGAAGGTGGCCAAGGCCATGATGGCGCAGGGAATCGTATAAACCAAGCCTGCACCCAACTATCTCGCAGGAACATCCTGCCCACACAACTCACAAAGATTCAAGCGCAGCTGCCCGTCACAGAACGAGCGGCTGCGCTTTCTTTAGTCTTCCACAGCGAGAAAAATGACCTAAATACACGAATATATTCCCGCCTGCGGCCGACGCCGCATTCCGCAGCCAGCGCAGCCAAAACGAACCAAGGCGCCACGCCGGCAGGCAGCGGAAAATAGCAATTGGAAACAGAAAAATCACAGGGGAACTGTTGACAATGGGCTTTGAATGTCGTATCTTTACACACAAAACACAAAGAGAAAGATGAAACATTTCAACGTCGTTGCCGCCATCATCCGCGTGGACGGTGAGATTCTGTGCATGCAGCGTGGAAAAACAAAGTACGAATACACCAGCATGAAGTGGGAGTTTCCCGGCGGAAAGATAGAGCCGGGAGAGACGCCGGAAGAAGCCCTGCACCGCGAGATTCGCGAGGAGCTGGAGATCGACATCCAAGTGGACCAGCATCTCATCACCGTGGCGCACACCTACCCCGATTTCTCGGTCACACTCCAATGTTTCCTATGCACCGCCCAGACCAAGACATTCACCATGCGCGAACACAACTCCTTCATCTGGACACGCCCGGAGCACATCGACCAACTGGACTGGGTGGCGGCCGACGACGAAGTGATTGCGCGCATCAAATCGTGGGCGGCTGAGAACTCGTAGGTAACAGGCCTGCCCTAACCCTTCCTACAAACAGCCAAAACGCCCTACCAAGCCATGAATCCAACCACCACCGCACAGCGCCACCAAAATATGGCCGCCATCAAAGGGAAGAATACACAGCCCGAGATGGTGGTCAGACGCTTTCTGTTCGCTCGTGGATTCAGGTATCGGATTCATCACCCGCGGCTACCGGGCCATCCGGACATCGTACTGCGGAAATACAACACCGTCATCTTTGTGAACGGATGCTTCTGGCATGGACATGCGGATTGCCGGTATTTTCGCCTTCCCAAGACGAACACCGCGTTCTGGGAGAGCAAAATCGCCCGCAACCAGGCACGCGACCAGAAAGACCAACAGGCGCTGGCCAAATTGGGATGGCACAGCATCACAGTGTGGGAATGCCAGCTGAAAACTGAGGAGATGCGCAACGCAACGTTGGAATCCTTGGCCCTCACCCTCCGACATATATACCTAAAAGACCGCGCCAAGCGCTACTCTCTGTCTGAAGAAGACAATCCTATGATGGCAGCTGAGGCCAGTGAGCGCTCTTTAGAGCCATCGCCATCCAGTTGATATAGCCTCCATGGCCAATCAGATTCACTATTTGCCACACGGCATGCAGCATGCGCCGTGTTTTTCGTCCGTATTGATCATTTTCTCTGGACGCAAAAACAAGGCTATCCCGCAAAAAAATCGTAACTTTGTCTGCACCCTTCCCAAACTACGCCCGCTATGCTCCATCCCGACAATCCTGACAATGCGCTCTACAGCATTGACAACGAAGATATAGTCCCTGCGAACCGAACTATCAGCAAGTCTCCGCTGATCCTGCACGACACGCAGTTCGTCGATCTCATGAAGCGGCGGATCTTCAACGTTCTCCTCGTCGCCAATCCTTACGACGCCTTCATGCTGGAAGACGATGGACGCATCGACGAGAAGATTTTCGACGAGTATGCCAAGCTCGGACTGCGCTTCCCGCCCCGCTTCGTGCAGGTGGCATCGCAAGAAGAGGCTGAGAACGAATTGAGGAAGACGAGCTTCGAACTCATCATCTGCATGCCTGGAACGGACAACAACGACGTCTTCGACATCGCCCGACACATCAAGGAATTCAACCCGCAGGTGCCCATCGTGGTGCTCACTCCCTTCTCGCACGGCATCACCAAGCGCATGGAGAACGAAGACCTAAGCATCTTCGAGTATGTCTTCTGCTGGCTCGGCAATACGGAATTGCTGCTTTCCATCATCAAACTCATCGAGGACAAGATGAACCTCGAGGCCGACACCAAAGCAGGCGTGCAGATGATTCTGCTCGTCGAGGACTCCATCCGTTTCTACAGCTCCATCCTCCCCAATCTCTATAAGTTCGTGCTCCAGCAAAGCTTGAACTTCGCGACAGAGGCGCTCAACTCGCAACTCGAGACGCTGCGCATGCGCGGACGACCGAAAATTGTGCTGGCACGCAGCTACGAAGAAGCCTGGGCACTTTGGGAACGCTACAGCGACAACGTGCTCGGCGTGATTTCCGATTGCCGCTTCCCTCGCGGCGGCGTCAAGGATGAGCGCGCCGGTTTCGATCTACTCAGCGCCATCCGCAATCAGGACGAGTATGTGCCGCTCATCATGGAGTCGTCGGAATCTGAGAACGAAGCCCTTGCCAAACAATGCAAGGCGAAGTTCATCGACAAGAACTCGAAGAAGATGAATGTCGACCTGCGCCAACTCATTCTCTACTATTTCGGCTTTGGCGACTTCATCTTCCGCAACCCCGACACCATGGAGGAGGTGGCGCGACTCAAGAACCTAAAAGACTTGCAGGACAACATCTTCAAGCTTCCCAAAGAGTCGCTGCTCTACCATGTCTCACACAACAACGTCAGCCGCTGGCTCAACTCGCGCGCACTATTTCCCATCGCCGAAGTGCTGAAGAAGATCACGTGGAACTCCTTCCAGGACATCGACATGCACCGCCAGATTATCTACGACACCATCGTGGCCTACCGCAAGATGAAGAACCAGGGTGTCGTAGCCGTCTTCCACCGCGAGCGCTTCGACGCATTTTCCAACTTCGCCCGCATTGGCGAAGGTTCGCTGGGTGGCAAAGGCCGAGGCATCGCCTTCCTCGACCACATCATCAAGCGCCACACCGACCTCAACCAGTTTGCCAACGCCCGGGTGATGATTCCGAAGACTGTGGTGCTCTGCACCGACATCTTCGACGAGTTCATGGACACCAATGAACTCTATCAGGTGGCGCTCTCCGACATCTCCGACGAGCAAATTCTCCAGTATTTCCTCCACGCCCGATTGCCTGAACGGCTGGCCGAAGACCTCATGGCCTTTCTTGAGGTTGTCCGCCAGCCCATCGCCATCCGCTCTTCTTCTTTGCTGGAAGACTCGCACTACCAGCCTTTTGCCGGCATCTACAGCACATATATGATTCCTGCTGCCGGCGACAAATACACCCGCCTGCGCATGCTGTCCGACGCCATCAAGGCTGTCTACGCCTCTGTCTACTACCGCGCCTCCAAAGACTATATGACCGCCACCTCCAACGTCATCGACCAGGAGAAGATGGCCGTCATCCTCCAGGAGGTCGTCGGCAAGCCCTACGGCACGCGCTTCTATCCCCACATCTCCGGCGTGGCGCGCAGCGTCAACTACTACCCCATCAACGACGAGCGCGCCGAGGAAGGCGTCGTCAACCTCGCGCTCGGACTCGGAAAGTACATCGTCGATGGCGGACTGAACCTCCGCGTCTCCCCGGCCCACCCCCACCAGGTGATGCAGCTCAGCGAGATGGAAATCGCCCTGCGCGAGACTCAGACCCAATTCTATGCGCTCGACCTCACCAACATGACCGAGCAGTTCAAGGTCGACGACAGCTTCAACCTCCTCAAGCTTTCTGTGCGCGAGGCTGAGAAGGACAACTCGCTCCAGTACATCGCCTCCACCTTCGACCCCTACGACCAAGTCATCCGCGACGGCATCTACGAAGGTGGCCGGAAAATCATCAGTTTTTGCGGCGTACTCCAGCACAACGTGTTCCCCCTGCCCGAACTGCTCACCCTCGTCATGCGCTACGGGCAGGAAGACATGCGCCGGCCCGTCGAAATCGAGTTTGCCTGCACCATCAATCCCGACCGCACGGGCGACTTCTACCTGCTGCAGATTCGTCCGATGGTGGACAACAAGGCCCTGCTCGACGAAGACCTCACGGCCATCCCCGACGAGCAGACCATCATTCGGTCGCACAATGCCATCGGCCACGGCATCTTCACCGACATCGAGGACATCGTCTACGTCAAGACGCGCCACCCGCAGACCGGCGAGAACACCTATACGGCATCGCACAACCCCGCCATCGCCGACGAGGTCGAGCGCCTCAACCGCGAGTTCCTCCACGCACAGAAAAACTACGTGCTGGTCGGTCCCGGACGCTGGGGCAGCAGCGACCCCTGGCTCGGAGTGCCCGTGAAGTGGCCGGCCATCAGCGCCGCCAAAGTCATCGTCGAGGCCGGACTCACCAACTACCGCGTCGATCCCTCGCAAGGCACCCACTTCTTCCAAAACCTCACGTCGCTCGGCGTAGGCTACTTCACCGTCAACGACTTCATCGGCGATGGCATCTTCCGCTCCGACTATCTCGACTCCCTACCCGCCGTGCACGAGACGGCGCACATCCGCCATGTGCATCTCCCAGTCCCGCTCGTCATCAAAATCGACGGAACAAAGAAAGAAGGCGTCATCATGAACGCCTGACCGCCGGGCCACGGCCGCGCCATCAAAAGCAAGCCGCCTGACCGGCTGTGGCTCAACCTGTTGCGTTTATCCGCACGGGAAGGCCTTGCCAAAGAACTGCGAAGGCCTTGTCGGCGGCGCACGAAGGCCTTCTTACAGAAAACGAACGCAGTCGTTCTCGATTTCGAACGCAGTCGTTTTCGATTTCGAACGCACTCGTTTGGGATTACGAACGCTGTCGTTCACAACGCCGCTGCGCTCCGCCCACCACACAGGCGGCCAGCCTCCACTCCACCAGAGGCCGACGCCCACCGCACAAGGCCGCCAGCAGCTGGAAACAGCAGCTGCCGCCTACGTCCGACATACGGCCAGAAAACTCGGCCGCTTCATCTAAAACATCTCAATAGTTTATTTCTTCATGGATTTATTCTTTGATCTCGACGGCACACTCACCGACTCTGGCGAGGGCATCATGCGCTCCGCCCAGTACGCCCTCAGCAAGATGGGCATCGAAGTAGACGACTACCGCACGCTCCGCAAGTTTGTCGGTCCTCCGCTCGAAGACTCCTTCATCGAGTTCTACGGCATGTCGGCCGAAGAAGCCGAGTGTGCCACCGCATTCTACCGCGAGCGGTTCGCCGTGAAAGGGCGCTACGAGAACTATGTATACGCCGGCATCGGAAAGTCGCTGCAGACGCTGTCCGACGCAGGCCATCGCTTCGTCATCGCCACCTCGCGCACGGCCCGCATGGCAGACGAGATACTCCGCTACTTCCACCTGCGCCACCACTTCATCTACGTCGGCGGCCGCGATGAGGAGGGACGCCTCCACAGCAAGACCGACGTTTTGCTCGACTGTCTCGCACATCTCCATATCTCCGCCGCCGAAGCCCTCATGATCGGCGACCGCCACTTCGACATCGATGGCGCACGCGAAGTCGGCATGCCCTCCATGGGCGTGCTCTGGGGCTACGGCGACCGGGCCGAGATGGAGGAGGCTGCGGCCGACTACATCGTGGAGAGCCCGGAGGAGATGGTCGAAACGATTGCGCGGATTGCGCAATGACCGCGCCTGCAGCATTTCCAACGCACACGCCACGCGCTCGATTGTCCACCACTTACACGTTCCTGCCTACATGCCATGAACCTGCTGCACGACTTCCTCGACCTGCTGCTGCCGCCGGCTTGTCCCCGCTGCGGCCGACGCATCAGCCGCGCTGAGCGGCCTCTCTGCCTGGCGTGCCAGATGCAGCTCGAGCGCGTGGCCTACGAAGGGCCGGGACGGCATGGCTTCATCGAGCGCATCTTCTGGGGCCAGTTGCCCATCGAGCGTGCCACGGCGATGTGCTACTACCACAGCGAGGAGACGCGCCGCATGATTCATTCCATCAAGTATGCCGACCGTCCGGATGTGGCCGAAGCACTGGCCGCTGTCTGGGCGCGAGAGGCGCTCGCACAGGGTTTCTTCGAAGGCATCGAGGCCGTCATTCCACTGCCGCTCCACCGCGTCCGGCAAGGCCAGCGAGGCTACAACCAGTCGGAATGGCTGGCACGCGGCATCCACCGCATCACGGGCCTGCCCGTGCTCGACGCCATCGTCGTGCGCACCGTCAACAATCCCAGCCAGACGCTCGCAGGGCGCGACAAGCGCCGCGACAACGTGGAAGGCATTTTCACGCTCAACCCCGCTCCTGCGGCACAGGCCGCCATCCACGGGCTGCGCGGCCGCCACGTCCTGCTCGTCGACGACGTGCTCACGACGGGGGCGACGCTGCTCTCCTGCGGCCGTGCCCTCTGCGGCATTCCCGCGCTGCGCCTCTCCATCTTTGCACTGGCCTATGCCGGCGAGCTCGTGCCCGACATCGTCGACGACGACGTGCTGGATGATTCCAATGCTGTCGTCGTCGAGCACCACCGTCCCGACGGTGTCAGCACGGAACGGCTGACCTAAAGGCACGCGAAGGAGCATAAACAGTCATGGCCATGCAGCGTGGAATTCCACACCGCATGGCCATGATTCCGAATGGGCCGCGCCTCAGCGCCTCACGACAAGCCCTCTATCTCTCCATCGACCACGTCGATCCGGCGCGCCTGAGGGTCTTTCGGCAGCCCCGGCATGCGCATGATGTCGCCGGCAATGACGATGAGCATCTCCGCTCCTGCGTTGATGGCGATGTCTCGCACATGGAAGGGCGCTCCATCGGCAACGCCGGTGCGCTTCGGATCGGTGGAGAAGCTGTACTGCGTCTTGGCGATGCACACGGGCAGATGGCCGTAGCCCAGCCGGCGTGCCTCTTCCAGTGCCCGGCGCGCAGCGGGCGAATAGGTGATGTCGCCGGCGCCATAGATGCCCTTCGCCACTTTCTCTATCTTCGTTTCCGCAGGCTCTTGCTCCTCGTAGGTGAAGCGGAGCGGTTGCGAGGGATTCTGCTCAATGGTGTCGACGACGAGGCGAGCCAGTTCCTCGGCACCACGCCCTCCCTCGACGAAAGCCTTGTTGAGCGCGAAGCCAACGCCCATGGCCAGGAGATGCTGACGCACAATCTCAATCTCGGCCTCGCTGTCGTCGCCATAGTGGTTGAGTGCCACCACGACCGTCTGCCCGAAGCGCTGCAAGTTGCGGATGTGGCGGTCCATGTTCTCCGTGCCGCGATACACCGCATCGAAGTTAGGCTCCGACATCGTCTGCTCCGTGCATCCGCCGTGCAGCTTGAGCGCCCGCATCGTGACGACGAGCACCGTGAGAGATGGCTGAATGCCGGCCCGACGGCATTTGATGTCCAGAAATTTTTCGGCACCGAGGTCGGCGCCAAATCCGGCTTCCGTCACGGCGTACTCGCCGAAGCGCATGGCCATCCTCGTGGCGATGATGGAATTGCAGCCGTGGGCGATGTTGGCAAAGGGGCCTCCATGGACAAAGGCAGGTGTGTGTTCGGTGGTCTGCACCAGATTGGGCGCGAAGGCATCCTTCAGCAGGGCCATGATGGCCCCGCCAACGCCCAGGTCGCGCACAGTGAACGGCGCGTCGTCGATGGTGATGCCCAGCAGGATGTTGTCGATGCGTCGCCGCAGGTCAGCCTCGTCTGTCGCCAGACAAAGAATGGCCATGATTTCCGAAGCGGGCGTGATGTCGAAGCCCGTTCCCTGCACGACGCCGGCCGACTTCGGCCCAAGCCCCGTCACGATATAGCGCAGCGAGCGGTCGTTCACGTCGAGCACGCGGCGCCAGAGCACCTGCTTCAGCGCAAAGCCGTCGTCGCGATGCTGATGGATGTGATTGTCGAGCAAGGCCGCAATCATGTTGTTGGCAGACGTGATGGCGTGGAAATCCCCCGTGAAGTGAAGATTGATTTTCTCCATGGGCAACACCTGCGCATAGCCGCCGCCCGCAGCACCGCCTTTCATCCCGAAGCAGGGGCCCAGCGAAGGCTCGCGCAAGGCGAGTACTGCTTTCTTTCCCAGGCGGGTGAGCCCGAGCGCAAGCCCCACGCTCATGGTCGTCTTGCCGATTCCCGCCTTCGTGGGCGACATGGCGGTGACAAGCACGAGGTGTCCGTCGGGCATTTTCTCGCCGCACGCCTCTCGCTCGTCCACCTTCGCCATGTAGCGTCCATAGGGAATCAGGGCATCGGAAGGGATGCCAAGGTCGAGGCCGATGTCTGCAATGGGGCGCAATGGGATGCTGCGCGCAATCTCAATGTCGGAAAGCATAAGAAGATGAAGTGGGGTTGATGGTATATTTTCTGCAAATGTACGGCATTTTTTCCATACATCCGCGGATTCGCCGAAAAACTGCATCCGAAAAAGTATGTAGGCAACCGGTTGCAGCGGCAAGCGCACGCGGGCATGCCACGGATTCACCTCAAGTGCAATGAATTCCCATGGCAGACGCAACGCTACACCGTCGGGGATGACCTGCTTCCGCACCGTAAATGCTCCATCAAAACAAAGCCGCGGCGAACTGCACGCACTGTGCAGGCCGCCGCGGCTTTCCACGGGAGTTAAGTACATGTGGCCAATGCGTCGCACGGACGCCTGTCCATAGCGAGGCTTGTGTGCCGCCAACACAGCAGAAAGGCACCAGCTGCGTGCGCAATGGCCGTCCGGAGAACGGGAACAGTACGCCTCGAACAGCCGGAAAAAGGCTTACAAGATGGTCTTCACAGCCTCAAGCATGCCCAGCTGCTGAATCTTGTCGAGGTCGGCGGTGAGCAGGTCGGTTAGTCCGGGAACGGTCTCATTGAGATTCTCGTGCCAAATCTGCACCGCAGCCAGGACGCCTTCAGCCACCTGGCGCGTCGAACCCGTGGCCCAGAGGTCGGCAAGCAGCTGCATGATTTCCGGTGCATCGTTGGGCTGGATGGGCGCACCGTCGGCACGGACGCCGCCTTTGTAATAGGTGCAGATGGCGGCAAGTCCCATCACAAGGCCCTGCGGCAATTCTCCCTTGCGCTCCAGATAGATTTTGAGGCCGGGAAGATCGCGCGTCTCGAACTTCGGGAAAGAGTTGAGCATAATGCTCGTCACCTGATGGTCGACGTAGGGATTGTTGAACCGTTCCAGCACGTCGGAGGCAAACTGCTGCAGCTCGGCCATCGGCAGATTGAGCGTCTGCATGAGTTCATCGAACTGCACTTTGCGGATGTAGCGTCCGATGACGGGATGATTGCAGGCATCGCGCACGATGTCGACGCCGGAGAGATAGGCCACGGGCGAAAGCACCGTGTGCGGACCGTTCAGCAGCGTCACCTTGCGCTCGTGGTAGGGTTTCTCGCTTTCTGCGATGAGCACGTGGAGTCCGGCCTTCTCGGCGGGAAACTCGCGCTTGAGCTGGCGCACCGTCATATTCTCCGGCCGCTCGATCACCCAAAGGTGGAAGGCCTCGCCCTGCACGACAAGCTGGTCGGCATAGCTGATTTGCTGCTGAATCCGTGCGATGTCCTTGCGCGGGAAGCCCGGAACGATGCGGTCGACGAGCGTGGCGCAGACGTAGCAGGACTTCGTTAACCATTCCTTGAATCGCTGGTAGTCGGCGCCGAAATCCTCCTTCCAAAGTTCGATATACTGGTAGATGCATTCCTTCAGATGGTGTCCGTTGAGGAAGATGAGCTCGCAGGGCATGATGATGAGCCCCTTGCTCTTGTCGCCGCGGAAGGTCTTGAAACGATGGAACAGCAGCTGTGTGAGCTTCCCGGGGTAGCTGGACGCCGGAGCGTCGGCGAACCGGCACGAGGGGTCGAAGGTGATGCCGGCTTCCGTCGTGTTGGAGATGACGAAGCGCATCTCAGGCTGTTCGGCCAGCGCCAGGAAGGCCGCATGCTGCGTATAGGGGTTGATGGCACGCGAGATGACGTCGATGCGCTGCAGCTCGTTCACGGGCTTGCCGTCGAGCCGGCCCTGCAGGTTGACATGGTAGAGGCAGTCCTGCCCGTTCAGCATGTCGACCATGCCGTGCTCGATGGGCTGCACGACGACTACGGAGGCGTTGAAGTCGGTGCGCTGGTTCATGTTGTAGATGATCCAGTCGACGAAACAGCGGAGAAAGTTGCCTTCTCCAAACTGGATGATGCGTTCGGGTGCATGGCTCTTGGGAGCCGTGCGGGCGTTAAGAGATTGAAGCATGGTATTATGTAGATTGAAATGGAATTGTCAGTCGTCGGGGCGCGGCAGGAAGGGTGCAGCGCGTCACGAGAGCGTCGACAGCGCTTTTTCAGTCTACAAAATTACTGCTTTTTTTTGAGCACGTCGTAAAAATGACTAAATTTGTGGCACATAACCACATTTTTGTTTTTTCACCAACTCAAATACCCCATGAAAGCATTTATGGACGAGAACTTCCTGTTGCAGACGCAGACCGCACAGGAGCTTTACCACCAGCATGCGGCTCCGATGCCCATCATCGACTATCACTGCCACCTGAGTCCGCAACAAATAGACGAGGACAAGCCGTTCCGCTCCATCACGGAGATATGGCTCGGAGGCGACCACTACAAGTGGCGCGCCATGCGGTCGAACGGTGTGCCCGAGCGATTCTGCACGGGAAAGGACACGAGCGACTGGGAGAAATTTGAGAAATGGGCGGAGACCGTTCCCTACACCTTCCGCAATCCGCTCTACCACTGGACGCATCTGGAGCTTCGCACAGCGTTCGGCATCGACACAGTGCTCAATCCCGACACAGCCCATGACGTCTACGAAGCCTGCAACGCGCGCATCCAGAACGACCCGACGTTCACCCCGCGCGGCCTCATGCGCAAGTACAACGTCGAAACCGTGTGCACCACCGACGACCCCGTCGACTCGCTCGAACACCATCGTCGCATCCGCGAGAGCGGATTTGAAATCAAAGTGCTGCCCACTTGGCGCCCCGACAAGGCCATGGCCGTCGAAAACGCCGACACCTACGCCGCCTACATCAGCCGGCTGAGCGAGGTGAGCGGCGTCGGCATCGCCACATTCGCCGACCTCGTCGAGGCCCTGCAGCGCCGGCACGACTTCTTCGCCGAAAACGGTTGCCGCCTCAGCGACCACGGCATCGAGGAATTCTACGCCGAAGACTATACGCAGCAGGACATCGACCGCATCTTCACCAAGGTCATGGCCGGACAGCAGCTCACACAGCAAGAAGTGCTGCAGTTCAAGAGCTGCATGCTCGTCGTGTTCGGAGAGATGGATCATGCCACCGACTGGACGCAGCAATTCCACTACGGCGCCATCCGCGACAACAACACCCGCATGTTCCGACAGCTCGGGCCTGACACCGGATTCGACTCCATCGGACAGTTCAACACCGCCAAGGCCATGAGCCGCTACCTCGACCGCCTCGCGCAGAACGACCGCCTCACGCGCACCATCCTCTACAACCTCAACCCCGCCGACAACGAGATGGTGGCCACGATGCTGGGCAACTTTCAGGATGGCACCTGCCCAGGCAAGATCCAATGGGGCTCGGGGTGGTGGTTCCTCGACCAGAAGGACGGCATGACGAAGCAGATGAACGCCTTGTCGCTGCTCGGCCTGCTGAGCCGCTTCGTGGGCATGCTCACCGACTCGCGCTCCTTCCTCTCCTACCCCCGCCACGAATACTTCCGCCGCACGCTCTGCAACCTGCTCGGCAACGACGTGG
This sequence comes from Prevotellaceae bacterium UBA1391, assembly GCA_002305265.1. Taxonomy (GTDB): domain Bacteria; phylum Bacteroidota; class Bacteroidia; order Bacteroidales; family Bacteroidaceae; genus UBA3839. The sequence continues at coordinate 191,353 of DBQP01000005.1, forward strand.
AGAACGGCGAGATTCCCGCCAGCGAGATGACCCGCCTCGGCCAGATGGTGGAAGACATCTGCTACTACAACGCCAAGAACTATTTCAAGTTCTGACCGCAGCACCCTCCCGCCGCAGCACGTCCGTGGCCATCCGGCAGCACGACGTGAAAACGAACGCAGTCGGAATGAAAAACGAACGCAGTCGTTTTCAAAAACGAGCGCGTTCGTTTTTCACAACGCATCCCCCCTATCCTCCGCCCAGCGCGCCGCCCGCACGGCCGCTCGCCGGTAGTCCCCCTCCAAACCTTCCCCACTATGCCGCACTCCGCCCCACAGTCCATTCTCCTGCGCGCCGCCCTCATACTCTGCACCGCCGCCGCCACCCTGCCCCTTCAGGCACAGGAAAACCGCATCAACCTGCCGCGGCTGAAGACGCTGCGCGTGGAAGCCAACGGACAGTGGGACGCCGCGCCCGTCATCCTGCTCAATGCAGGACAATTCGTCAACATCTCCTTCGACGACCTCCAGCACAACTACGTGCGCTACACCTACAACATCACCCACTGCAACGCCGACTGGACCCCCTCCGCCCTGCTCGAGAACGAATACATGGACGGCTTCAACGGACTGCGCATCGACCGCTACGAGCCCTCCCTGGCCACAGCCGTCGACTACAACCACTACACGCTCACACTGCCCAACGACGATGTGCGGCAACTGAAGGTGAGCGGAAACTACCGCGTCGACATCTTCGAGGATGGCAACGACGCACCCGTGGCCACTGCCTGCTTCTCCATCGTAGAGCCCAAGGTGGGCATCGGCATCAACGTCACGCCCAACACCGACATCGATGCCTACCGCGCCCACCAGCAGCTGGAGCTGGAAGTGAACTACGCCCAGTACAGCGTGTCGAACCCCGAGACCGAGCTCAGGCCCGTCGTCGTGCAGAACCGGCGCTGGGACAAGCAGGTGAGCGGCCTGCGCCCCACCTACCTGCAAGCCAACAAGCTCCTCTACAGCCACAACCGCGCGCTCATCTTCGAGGCAGGCAACGAATACCGCCGCTTCGAGATTCTCGACGAATATGTGCCCACGATGCGGGTGGAGTCCATGCAGTGGGTCGACCCACTCTACCATGCCTACGTCATGACCGACGAGCAGCGCATCAACTACATCTACGACGAGGACCAGAACGGACGCTACCTCGTCCGCAACGGCGACAACGAGGCGAACGAGACAGAGAGCGACTACTTCATCACGCACTTCCGGCTTGAGATGCCGGAAATCCCCGGAGGCGACCTCTACCTCAACGGCGACCTGACCAACAACATGCTCACCGAAGAATTCCGCATGCAGTACAACCTCATCGACCACGCCTACGAGCTCGCCATCCCCCTCAAGCAGGGCAGCTACAACTACCAGTACCTCTTCCTGCCGTCAGGCTCCGCCAGCGGCAGCACCACCGAGACGGAAGGCAACTTCCACCAGACGGAGAACGAGTACGGCGTCTACGTCTACCACCGCCCCTTCGGAGACCGCTACGACCATCTCGTGGGCTACAACCGCGTCAACTACCGCGGCCAGTAACCCCACCGACACCCCCTCAATCCATCTCATGCAACGTCCTCATACCCCTCCTCAGATTCTTCCCCTCCTGTTCCTGGCCACCCTCCTCAGCCTGCCGCTCCACACCCGCGCGCAGCAGGCAACGGACGTGCGCCGCGCCATCGAGCAGTACATCACGACATACGACCGCACCGACGCCCTCCTCTCGCCCTCCAAACTGGAGAGCTGCACCGTCAACGACGCCGACAAGACCATCACCATCAGCGCCACCGGCGGCTTTCAGGAGCAACTCTTCACCCCGTCCGTCGTAGAAAAAATAGAAGCCGGCATCCAGGCCGCACTGCCCGAAGCCTACAAGGAATACGCGCTCGTGGTCAGGACGGACGGCGAACGCATCAGCGACCTCGTGCCCAACTTCCTGCGCGACGGCAAGAAAGACCGAAGCCGCGAATGGAGACACACGTCGACGGCGCAGCCCTGGACAGAGAACATCTCGCGCCCCTACCGTGCCGAACGCGGCCTCGAAGGCACCCACATCGCCCTCTGGCCCAGCCACGGCAGCTTCTACGACGCCAAGAAGAGCGAGTGGCGCTGGCAGCGTCCCCGCCTCTTCTGCTCCACCGAAGACCTGCTGTCGCAGTCCATCGTCGTCCCCTACATCATCCCCATGCTGGAGAATGCGGGCGCCGTCGTCTTCACGCCGCGCGAACGCGACTGGCAACGCCATGAGGTAATCGTCGACAACGACTTGCCACAGCAGGGCGGCAGCTACATCGAGAGCGCATTCCAGCAGAAGGCACAACACGAATGGCAGACCGCCGGCAGCCCAGGATTTGCCTGGCGCAAGACCCTCTATCAGGCCATCGACCGCCCCTTCTCCGACGGCACTTACCGCACGGTGCCCGCCGTCTCTTCGGCCAAACAGGCCACCATGGCCCAATGGGTGCCGGACATTCCAGAGAGCGGGCGCTACGCCGTCTACGTCTCCTACCACACCGAGCCCAACTCCACCGATGCCGCACGCTACGTCGTGTTCCACAAAGGCGGCATGACGGAAGTGCGCGTCAACCAGCAGATGGGAGGCGGCACGTGGGTCTACCTCGGCACCTTCGAGTTTGAGGCCGGACAGCACGACTACGGCATGGTGGTGCTCACGAATGTAGCCGAATCGGGCAGCGTCGTCACGGCCGATGCCGTGCGCTTCGGCGGCGGCATGGGCAACATCGCGCGGGGCCTGAGCCGCAGCATCGGCGGCACGCTCAGCGGCCATCCCCGGTGGGCGGAGGCCGCCCGCTACAGCCAGCAGTGGTACGGCATGCCCGACAGCATCTACGACTTCTACGAGGGCGAGAACGACTACAACAGCGACATCCTCTCCCGCCCGCGTTCGGCCAACTACCTGGCAGGCGGCAGCACCTACGTGCCGAATCAGCCTGGGCTCGGCGTCCCCATCGAGCTGCAACTGGCCTTCCACACGGATGCGGGCTTCCATCGGGCCGACTCCGTCTTCGGATCGCTCTCCATCTGCACCACCGACTTCACCGGCGGCGTCACCGATGCCGGCGTCAGCCGACGCGCCTCCTACGATCTCGCCTCCCTCTTCCTCCAGCATCTGCAGACCGACCTGAAGCAGTATGGCTGGCGTGTGCGCAAGCTCTGGAACCGCAACTACGGCGAGACGCGCGTGCCGATGACGCCGGCCGTGATTCTCGAGATGCTCTCGCATCAGAACTTTGCCGACATGCGCCTCGCCTACGACCCGCACTTCAAGTTCGACTTCGCCCGCTCGGTGTACAAGACCATCGTGAAGCAGACCGCCGAGATGCACCAGCGCGACTACGTCATCCAGCCGTTGCCCGTGCGCGACTTCGCCGTCATGATCGACGAGCGGAAGCAGGAGGCCCGGCTCTCCTGGCAGCCGACCGACGACGAGAGCGAACCGACAGCGCGTGCGACGGACTACATCGTCTACACACGCGTGGGCTACGGCGCCTTCGACAACGGACGCATGGTGAGCGGCACCACGTGCGACATCCCGATGCGCCCCGACGAGATCTACTCCTTCCGCGTCTGCGCCGTGAACAAAGGCGGACAAAGTTTCCCGTCGGAGACACTGGCCGCTTGCATCTCCTCGCGCAACGAGGGAACGGTGCTCATCGTCAATGCCTTCACGCGCCTGAGCGGGCCCGCCGCCATCTCCACAGCCACGCGGCAGGGATTCGATCTTGATGCCGACCCGGGCGTTCCCTACGGCGCATTCAACGGATTCTGCGGCCGCCAGCAGGCTTTCGACCTCTCCCGTGCGGGCAGCGAGGCCACCGACGGTCTGGGCTACAGCGGCAGCGAACTGGAAGACAGCATCGTGATGGGCAATACGTTCGACTACGCCTTCCTCCACGGCAAGGGCATCCAGCTCACACACCGCCATTCCTTCGCCTCATGCAGCGAGTCGACCCTCCATGCGTCGGTGGGCAGCCGCAGCAGCAACAACGTACGCCTCAGCCAGTTCAAGGCCATCGACGTCATCTATGGCGTGCAGACCGACTTCCATCCGGCCACCTCAGCCCTGCTCGAAACCTTCATGCAAGCCGGAGGCCATGTGTTTGTGAGCGGCGCCAACCTCTTCAAGCAAGGTGGACTGCAATGCCCCTCGCTCCATGCCACGCTCGCCGCCACCCTCACCAGCCGCACCATCGACAATATCAGCGGCAGCGGACTGAACTTCCACATCTATCGCGGGATGAACGCCAAAAGCTACGCCGTTCCCGCCCCCGAGTCGATCCAGCCACAAGCCGACGCCTTCGCCATGCTGGCCTACTCCAATGGGCAATCCGCCGCCGTCGCCTACCCCGGCAAACGCCACCGCGCCATCACCTTCGGCTTCCCCCTCGAAAGCATCACCGATGCCGGCCAGCGCAACCAACTGATGGCGGCCGTCATCTCCTTCCTCTTCGACTAAGCGCCCCAAGGGCGGCAGACGCAAGAAAACAGTCCTCGGCTGCACGTTTCCGGCAAACTTTTTCTACCTTTGCAAGAGCACATCCGCCGCCCCGCAGCAACACGCATGCACCGGCCAGAAAAACGAACGCGCTCGAAATCGGAAATGAACGCACTCGAAACAGAAAACGAACGCACTCGTTTCACACCACGAAGGCCTTCCCGATTCACCACGAAGGCCTTCCCACTGCCGCAGCAAGGCCTTCGCAGACCACCGGCAGCACCACCCGTCATTCATTCCACTTCGCTATGTATCAGATTCAGACGAACCTTTCCGGCACGCGACACATCAACGTCGACGAGGAACACCTCGCCACCATCGAGAAGTATGCCCTCTTCCACGGACTCGTCGCTTCCAGCGGAATCGTCGAAGAGAAAACACTGGAGAAACTGCGCCAGAACGTGCGTTCCTACCTCTGCGGCAACCCCGGCAGCGACGACCTCGCACGGCTTTGCCAGGACGTGCTCTTCCACGACAACATGAAAACCTACGGGCTGCGCGAGCTCATCATGCTCTACGTCGGCTGGATGGAAAGCCGCTACGAGACAGAGCCCACCGCCAGCCACGAAGCGACAGACAGGGAGAACCAGGCATGAAGCAGCACCCCACAACCTCTGCCCCCACCGAACCACGCCAACGCCTCAGCGACTGGCTGCCCACCACCCGCAAGGAGATGGAGCTGCGCGGCTGGGACGAACTGGACGTGATTCTCTTCTCCGGAGACGCCTACGTCGACCACCCGTCGTTCGGTGTCGCCGTTGTCGGACGCGTGCTTGAGTCCGAGGGACTGCGCGTGGGCATCGTGCCGCAACCCGACTGGCACGGCGACTTCCGCGACTTCCGCCGCTTGGGACGCCCGCGGCTCTTCTTCGGCATCTCGCCCGGCTGCATGGACTCGATGGTCAACAAATATACGGCAGCACGCCGCCTGCGCTCCGAAGACGCCTACTCGCCCGACGGCCGACACGATATGCGCCCCGAATTTCCCACCATCGTCTATACGCAGATACTCCACCAGCTCTATCCCGACGTGCCCGTCGTGCTGGGCGGAATCGAAGCCTCCCTCCGCCGTCTCACCCACTACGACTACTGGAGCGACGCGCTCCGCCCCTCCATCCTCGTCGACTCCGGGGCCGACATGCTCATCTACGGCATGGGCGAGAAGCCCATCACCGCACTGGCCCGCCTGCTCATGGACGAGGGATGCGAGATCGACCGCCGCCGCTTCCGCAACCTCATGCTGCGCTACCCACAGCAGCAGACCGCGCTCCTGCTCACCGAAAAGGAAATTCCGGGCGGCATCAGCCCCGACGACATCGTGCTCCACTCCCACGAGCAGTGCATGGCCGACAAACGCTGCCAGGCCGAGAACTTCCGACACATCGAGGAAGAGTCGAACAAATACGAGGCACAGCGCATCCTCCAACGTGTGGGCGAGCGCATTGCCGTCGTCACCCCGCCCTATCAGCCGATGAGCCAAAGCGAGCTCGACCGCGCCTTCGACCTGCCCTACACGCGCCTGCCCCACCCGAAATATCGCGGCAAGCGCATCCCCGCATACGAGATGATCAAGTTCTCCGTCAACCTCCACCGAGGTTGCTTCGGCGGCTGCGCCTTCTGCACCATCAGCGCCCATCAGGGAAAATTCATTAGCTCCCGCTCCAAGGAAAGCGTCCTGCGCGAGGTGAGAGCCATCACCGAGATGCCAGACTTCAAGGGATATCTGAGCGACCTCGGTGGGCCCAGCGCCAACATGTACGCCATGCAAGGCAAGAATCTCGCCATCTGCCACCGCTGCAAACGCCCATCTTGCATCCATCCCTCCGTCTGCCCGAACCTCAACACAGACCATTCCGCCCTACTCGACATCTACCGCAGCGTCGACAAGTTGCCGGGCATCAAGAAAAGTTTCATCGGCAGCGGCGTGCGCTACGACCTGCTGCTGCACGACACCGGCGAAGAGCGGGTCAATCAGGCCAACCGCGACTACACCCGCGAGCTGATTGTCCGGCACGTGAGCGGCCGCCTCAAAGTGGCACCCGAGCACACCTCCGACCGCGTTCTGTTCCTCATGCGCAAGCCCTCCTTCCGCCTCTTCCACGACTTCAAGCGCCTCTTCGACCGCATCAACCGCGAAGAGCAGCTGAACCAGCAGCTCATCCCCTATTTCATCTCCTCGCATCCTGGATGCACGGAAGCCGACATGGCAGAGCTGGCCGTCGAAACCAAGCAACTCAACTTTCAGCTGGAGCAGGTGCAGGACTTCACGCCGACGCCCATGACCGTAGCCACCGAGGCCTGGTACACGGGGCTGCATCCCTACACGCTCGAGCCTGTCTTCTCTGCCAAAAGCCAGCAAGAGAAAGCCGCCCAGCGCCAGTTCTTCTTCTGGTACAAGCCTGCCGAACGCCAGCAAATCATCCGCGAGCTGCGGCGCATGCAGCGCCCCGACCTCATCGACCAGCTGTTCAGCAACGGCGCATCCGCATCCAGTCCCGCACGACAGCAGCCCGCCGCTGGATTCAAGCCGCAGCAGCAGAAACGCCGGAAGCCGCCGAAAAAATAATCGAGAGCCAGCGGAAGGACCAGCGAAAGGCAGCGAAAGACCCTGCAAAAGGCAGCGAAAGACCCTGCAAAAGGCAGCGAAAGACCCATCGAGAGCCGGCATAAACGCAAGACACTGACGGCGAAAGCGCCCAAAGCGTGCGACGGAAGAGGTATGGAAAGCCGCCGCTGCCATGGGCAGATGGGCACAGAAAGAGAGTGAGAAGACACAACGAGCACAGAGAAAGAACAACTGAAGAAATGTCGACAGAAGCACAAGAACAACTGCGGGAGGCACGGCAGAACAACAGCGAGATGGATCTCGCCTGGCAATTCATCGAAGGCACCAACGTGAGCGTGTTTCTCACGGGCAAGGCAGGAACAGGCAAGACGACCTTCCTGCGCAGGCTGCGCGAACTGAGTCCGAAGCGCATGGTGGTGGTTGCGCCTACGGGCGTGGCCGCCATCAACGCGCAGGGCGTGACCATTCACTCCTTTTTCCAGATTGCACCGGGCGTCCACATTCCCGGTGCTGCGAAAGAGCGGCCCAACATCCACTTCCAGATCAGCAAGGAGAAAAAGAATATCCTGCGCACGATGGACCTGCTCGTCATCGACGAGATATCGATGGTGCGCGCCGATCTCCTCGACGCCATCGACGAGGTGCTCCGCTCACACCGCGACCGCTTCAAACCCTTTGGCGGCGTTCAGCTCCTGCTCATCGGCGATCTGCAGCAACTGGCGCCCGTGGCAGTGGACCGCGAGTGGGAATTGCTGCGCAACTACTACACGACGCCGTACTTCTTCGGGTCGAAGGCGCTGCAGCAGACCCCGTTCGTGACCGTCGAGCTGCAGCACATCTACCGTCAGAGCGACTCCGAGTTCATCCAGCTCTTGAGCCAGATCCGCTCCGGACACTACGACGAAGGCACGCTGGCCGCACTTAACCGCCGCTACATTCCTGATTTCACGCCCGACGACGCCGAGGCCTACATCCGCCTCACGACCCACAACCACAAGGCGCAGCAATACAACGAGGCCAAGCTGACGGCGCTGCCGACGCGCACGTGCACCTTCCACGGCAGCGTGTCGGGCGACTTCCCCGAAACGTCCTATCCGGCCGACCTGCAGCTCACGCTCAAGGTGGGCGCGCAGGTGATGTTCCTGAAGAACGACCCGAGCGGACAGCAGCAGTACTACAACGGCAAGATCGGGCGCGTGGCGGCCCTCTCCGAGGGCTCCGCCACGGTGGTCTGTCCCGACAGTCCGGTGCCCATCAGCGTCGGTGTGGACGAATGGACCAATGCCAAGGTGTCGATTGACGCGGAGACGAAGGAAATCAAGGAGGAAATCATCGGGACGTTCCGGCAAATTCCGCTGCGCCTCGCCTGGGCCATCACCATCCACAAGAGCCAGGGACTGACCTTCGACCGCGCAGTGCTCGACATCAACGACTCGTTCACACACGGACAGGTCTACGTCGCCCTCTCGCGCTGCCGCAGCCTCGAAGGCATCGTGCTCACGCGTCCCGTGCAGCTGCGCACGCTCACCCCCGACGAGAGCGTAGGCCGCTTCATGCAGGCGTCGCTGGAGCAGGGCGCCGACAGCGCGCGGCAGCTGCCGACGCTGCGTGCCGACTATTTCCGCGCGCTGCTCGACGAACTGTTTGCCTTCGATGGTCTGCAACGTGGCATTGCCTACGTCGACCGCATCCTGCAGGAGCATCTCTCCCGGCTTCACCCTTCCCACGCGCAGCGGTGGCGCGCCCTGAAGACAAACTTCGAGCAGTCGTTCCAGCCCGTTGTGCCACGTTTCCGCCAACAATACGAGGCGCTTCTCCAGCAAAGTGCGCAGTCTGGCAGCGACGCACTGCTGCAGGAGCGTGTGCAGAAAGCCGCTAGCTATTTCGCCACGGCGCTGCAACCCGTGGCCGAAGGCGTGCAGGAAGTGGTCTCTCAGCTGCTGCCCAGCGTGGCCAACAAGGCCGTGAAGAAGCAGCTCGGCAGCGCCGTCGACGCGCTGCAGACGGACGTGCGCGTGAAGCAGGCCACACTGCGCCTGACCGCCGTCCACGGTTTCTCCGTCCAATCCTACTTGAAAGACAAGGCGCAGGCGCTGCTTCACGACTACGACACGACGACCCAAGCCAAGAAACCGGCCCGCGCCCTCAAGACCAAGACGCCGAAAGAAGCCAAGGAGAAGACGCAGGACACGACCCTCCGCCTCTTCCGCGAAGGGCGAAGCACACAGGAAATCGCCCAGGAGCGAGGCCTGACCGTCGGCACGGTCTTCGGCCATCTGAAGGCACAGGTGGAGGCCGGCCAACTGCAATACGCCGACATCATCCCGCAGGAGCACCTCCTGCTCGTGCGCGAAATCGTGGAACGGCAGGGCCGACCCGCCCACTGGAAAGAGCTGCAACAGCATCTCCCCATCGCCGTGCAGCCGGAGATGTATGTCATTCTCCATCTGCTCGGCTATATGGACTGAGCCCTCCGACGTCCGGCAAATAGCCAACGACGCACGTGGCACGCAGTCCGGCCCGCCGCGGCACGCACCCGTCCCCGCCCGTGCCAGCCGTTCCAGCTGGCGGTTCCGCCCTTGCTGGCACTCCCCAGCCGCCTCTCCCCCACAACGAAAAGGGACGACGCAAGCCAACAGCCTGCGTCGTCCCTTTCTTTTTGCCCCACAGCGGAAAAAACCGTGGCGCAAATCGATGCAAAAATAATTCGAACGTGCGCCGAAAACGACTGCGTTCGTTTTCATTTTCGACTGCGTTCGTTTTTCATTTCGAACGCGTTCGTTTTTTCTTCAGGCCGAGCTTGGTTTCCCTGTCCAGCGAACCCGTTGCACAGAATCAGTGCACGCAAGGTGGCTTCGTCGAGCACCCGACCAGCCTTCGGAGCTCACCGTCCGCCATGGCACAGTGCGCAAAGCGCACGGAGCACGCACGCCTATTCGTCGAAGTGGTAGCCCTTCAGATACGTCTCGGGCATGACGTCGGCGAGGAGCGCATGCAGCCGCGGGTCGTAGCCGAGGAGCTGGTCGCGCGTCTTGATGCGCTGCCGGCGGCCGTCCAGCTCCACATACATGTTGCAGGTGTTGAACCACGCCTGCAGGCCTTCGGCAAAGTATTCGCCCGAATTGGTCATCGAGTAGGTGCCACGCCACAGCCCCTCCTCCTTCGCCAGCCGGAAACACTCCTGCAGACGGGCCTCGAAGCCGGGTCGGGCGCGCCGCAGGCCAAAGTCGATGTTGTGTCCGAACTCATGCACCATGATGCTCTCGTGGGCATAGCGCTCGCGTCTGTCGGGCTGGTAGACGATGTTTTCCTCGCCGCATGTCATGAGCGGAATCTGTGGAGTCGCGCCGTAGCCGCGCCCACGCTTGTCCCAGTCGGTGCCGGGCCAGAGCTTGGGCATGATCCGGCATTCGGGCATGTCGGTCACATTCTCGTCCTTGCCGACGATGCCCACGCGGAAATGATGCTGCAGCATGACGTCGCGTGCTTCCGGAATGCGCGACAGCATGGTGGTGATGATGTAGCGCGCCTGCAGCAAGGCCTCGTCGCTCACGTGGCGCGAGCTCACGATAGGGATGCCGTCGGCGAGCAGATACTTCTGATAGAACGTGTCGAGCGGCGTCTCCCGTCCCTGCAGCCACTGTGTGAGCGTGGGCGGCGGCAGCGTGATCTCGACCGATGCGGAAGTGTCCTGGGCTGTAGCCAAGACAGGGCTGGCGGCGATGGTGGCCGCCAGCAGCAAGTTTCTCAAGTACATAGGCGCATGATTATTTCTGTTCATCCAACACTTTCTGCTCGCGGGCCGTCGCCTTCATGTCGCCCTCGAAATAGAGGCGCATGAAATCTTCCTTGCAGTTGGTGAACAGCTGCACATAGCGGCGGAAGTGACCAGGGTATTTGCCGGAACCGTCGTAGGTGACCACGATCTTTCCCTCGCCGCCGGGCGAGATGAAATCCTTCGGATAGTCCACCGAAGTGCAGCCACACGAGGCGCGGGCATAGTTGATGACAAGCTTCGCATCGCCCACGTTGCGAAAATGGAACGTGGCCGTCTGGACCGGCTGGTCGACGGAGAAAGTGCCGATGTCGACCGTCGTCTTGTCAAACTTGATGACAGGATATTTTTTCTTTGCCTGCGCGTTGACGGCAAAGACGAGCATCATGAGAAGCGAGAGCGAGAAAAGAAAGCGTTTCATTGGCGAAAACTAAAAAAAACAGTTGTACATGCAAAAATAGATGTTTCTGCCGAAACGGCCAAAAGGCAGTCTGAAAAAAAGTCCGTATCTTTGCACACAGAAAGGTAAAAAGGATTCAGGCTCAACGTCCGTCGGTTCCGCCGGACCGTTGCGTTCACGTTGTGCATACCCCCCAAAACGCTCACCTACACCCACAACAGATGGCATTCGGAACACTCAAAGCACTCATGCAGCGCAGGGAGTCGGCCCAGATGGACATGACTCACGGCCCGCTGCTCTCCAAGATACTCGTCTTTGCGCTGCCGCTGGCGCTCAGCAGCATGTTGCAGCAACTGTTCAACTCCGTCGACATTGCCGTCGTCGGACGCTTTGCAAGCAAGGAAGCGCTCGCCGCGGTGGGCAGCAACACGAGCGTGATCTCGCTGCTCATCAACCTGTTCGTCGGTCTCTCGGTCGGCGCCAATGTGGTGATCGCCAACTACATCGGCCGCAAGAAGATGGACGCCGTGCGCCGCTCCGTGAACACGGTGGGGCTGCTGGCGATCATCAGCGGCGTGCTCCTGCTGGTGATCGGCGTGCTGGCGGCGCGCCCCATACTTGAAGCGATGGGCACGCCGGAAGAAGTGCTGCCGCAGGCGGTGCTGTATCTCCGCCTCTTCTTCTGCGGCATGCCATTCATGATGGTCTACAACTTCGGCGCGAGCATCCTGCGCTCCATCGGCGACACGAGGCGGCCGCTCTACATGCTGGTGGTCGCCGGCGTGGTCAACACGGTGCTCAACCTGTATTTCGTCATCAGCCTGAAGTGGGGCGTGGCGGGCGTGGCCATCTCGACGACCATTGCCAACGGCGTGGCCGCCTGGCTCATGGTGGAGGTGCTGCGGCGCGAGGTCGACCCGCTCCGCCTGCGCCCGAAACGCCTGGCCATCAGCCGCCACGAACTGGGAAAAATCCTGCGCATCGGACTGCCGGCGGGCCTGCAGGGCGTGGTGTTCTCCTTTGCCAATGTGTTTCTGCAAACCACCATCAACACGTTTGGCGCGGACGCCATCGCCGGATCGGCAGCGTCGCAGAACTATGAGTACTACTGCTATTTCCTGCTGACGGCTTTCACGGGTGCCGCCGTCACCTTCATCGGACAGAACTACGGCGCCGGCTGCATGAAGCGCTGCCGCCGCGTGTTCTGGCTCTGCATGGCGCTGGCGGTTGTGGTGACAGCCTCGTCGAACTTGTTCTTCACCTGGCAGAGCGGCCCCTTCCTGTCGATCTTCACCGACGACGCCCAGGTCATCCGATTCGGCCAGCAGCGCATGGCACTGGCGCTGGCGCTGCAGTTTCTGGCATGCAGCTATGAAGTGAGCGGCGCCGCGCTCCGCGGCATCGGCTACTCGCTGCTGCCGGCCCTGCTCACGGTGTTCGGCAGTTGCGTGCTCCGCCTGGCCTGGATCTACTTTGCCTTTCCGCTGCGCCCCACGTTCTCCTTCCTGCTCACGGCATATCCGGTCTCGTGGGTGCTGACGGGCATCATGGTGCTCACGGCCTGGTTCGTCATCAGCCACCGCAAGCTGCGGCAGCGCGAGCGCGAGATTTAGCACACCTCACGGCCTGTGCCTGCATCCGGCAGCAGAGGCCGCACTCCCACATCCCTCAGGCTGTGCGCAACTCGATCCACCTCAGCCTCCACAAAGGTTCTCCTACTGTATTCATCCTCCCCGCTCCGCCCCTGCGAGGGCCTGCGGCTCATCCGACAAAATTCATGAACGACCTCCAGCAACCTCTCTCGCCGCGCGAGGAAATCGTGCTCGGCTTTCTCGAACGCCACGCCATCCCCTTCGATGTCTACCATCATCCCGAAGGACGCACCATCGAGGAGGCCAAGCAATGGTGGCGCGACGACGGCAGCGTGCACTGCAAGAACATCTTCCTGCGCAATCATAAAGGCAACCAGCACTATCTCGTGTCGTTCCACTGCGACCACGACCTCGACGTGCACGACCTCGAGCAGCGCCTGAAAGCCCGCCTGCAGGCAGCCGGACTTCCCTCGCCGGGCAAGCTCTCCTTTGCCTCGCCCGAGCGCATGGAGCGATTCCTCGGGCTCGCTCCCGGCAGTGTCAGCCCGTTCGGCCTCATCAACGACGCCGACCACCACGTCATCTTCTTTCTCGACGCCTCCCTCAGCACCGCCGACACGCTTTCGTTCCACCCCAACGACTGCCGCGGCACGGTCGTCATCCGTCGCAGCGACTTCGAGCGCTATCTGCAGCTCGTTGGCAATCGCTGGGAATATATGACGCTCTACTGATGCCGTATCTTAGTTGGGAAGCCGGACAGGAGGCACACGCACGGCCGATAGGCGGCGCACGAACGGAGCAATGGCGACGCCCTTCCCTCCACGCGACGGCAACCTGCTAGCAAAACGACTGCGTTCGTTTGACGAATCGACTGCGCTCGAAACGGAAAACGAACGCAGTCGTTCCTGTTTGCGAAGGCCTTCGTGGCGCTCTACAAAGGCCTTCGCGTCGACGCGGGAAGGCCTTCGCGGCGCGCGGACGTCAAGCCCCTGCAGACGGGACGACGCGGCGGATGCCGCACCAGAGCACGATTGGGCGCATGCTTTGCCGCCGCGAATCCCATACTGCCGCGCGCCGCAGCGTCGGATGGGATGCGCCAAAAGGGTTGAAAGAGGGGCGGTTTGTCGTGCAAAATGTTGCTCCCTTGCAATTTATGCAAGCGCGCGTGCATAGAATATGCGGAAATTTCGTACCTTTGCAGATGTGCCTGTTGCTGCGGTCCTGCGAAGAACGACCACGGAACGGGCCGCCGGACATAGGCCGGAAAAGGCTGAACGGCTGACAGCGGAAGAAGAAAAAGCCATCGGACAGCGCACCAGCGCGCAGACCGGATGCAGGAGAAGCATCGGCGCGGGCTGGCACGGAACTGGAAACATCAAAATCAAAACATAACACGACGACATGAACTTTGACAGAAACACCGTCATCGGATGGGTGCTCATCGCAGCCGTATTCATCGGCTTCATGGTGTACAACAGCAAGAATGCGCAGCAACAGGCTGCCCAGATGCGCATGGAGCAGATTCAGGACTCCATCGCACAGCACAAGAGCGACAGCATCAGGGAGGTGACCGCCCGGCAGGAGGCCGCCAAAATCAAGGCCCAGCAGACCGACTCGACCAACGTGTTCTTCGCAGCACGTCAGGGCAAAGGCGGAAAGACGACGCTGAAGAACGAACTGCTGAAACTGGACATCTCGAACCAGGGCGCTCAAGTAGTTCGCGCGGAGCTGCTCGACCAGACCTATCGCAACCAGCAGGGCGGCAATGTCGTGCTCTTCGATGAGGGCGACTCCAAACTGCAGCTGGCCTTCGAGGGAAAAGACCAGAACATCCTTTCCGACGAATTCTTCTTCACGCCCAGCGCAGCCACCGACTCGAGCGTGGTGATGACGCTGCCGCTGGGCCAGGGACAGATCAGCGTGACCTATACGCTGAAGGCTGGCAGCTACCTGCTCGACATGGAAGTGAAGGCCGAAGGCCTGCAGGGCTTCTTCCCCGTCAAGACGCAGGCCATTGACGTGAGCTGGACGGAGCGGATGCGACAGCAGGAAAAGGGCTTCTCGTTTGAGAACAGCCACTCGTCGATCGTCTACCGCACGACGGACGACGACACCGAGACACTCTCGTCGACAGGCGGCGACAAGGACAAGAGCGACGACGACATCGAGGGCCGCGTGCGCTGGACCGCCTTCAAGACCCAGTTCTTCTCGCAGATACTTATTGCGCACGAGGGCATGGACGTGCAGCGCCTCAAGCAAGAGCAAGTGGACGAGGCGAACGAAGGCGAGGGCTATCTGAAGACCTACGAGGCCTACATGAGCGTTCCCTTCGACCCCACAGGCGGCAAAGCCACCGAATTCACCTTCTACATCGGCCCGAACAAGTTCTCCACCCTGAAGAACAACGAGGTGATGATTGACCAGGAGAGCCACCTCGACCTCCAGAGCATCGTCTACCTCGGCTGGCCCATCGTGCGCCTCATCAACCGCTTTGTCTTCCTCTATCTCTTCGACTTCATGACGGGATGGGGCCTCAACATGGGCATCGTGCTGCTGATCATCACCATCATCGTGAAGCTGGCCGTGTTCCCGCTCATGAAGAAAAGCTACCTCAGTTCGGCCAACATGCGCGTGCTCCGACCGAAAGTGGACGAGATCAACGCGAAATATCCGAACCCGCAGGACGCCATGAAGAAGCAGCAGGAGACCATGCAACTCTACGCCCAGTACGGTGTGAGCCCCATGGGCGGCTGTCTGCCAATGGTGATTCAGTTCCCCATTTGGATTGCGTTGTTCAACTTCATTCCCAACGCCATCGAGCTGCGCGGGCAGTCGTTCCTCTGGGCCGACGACCTCTCCACCTATGACGACGTCATCAACTGGGGCTTCCACATCTGGGGCATCGGCGACCACCTCTCGCTCTTCTGCGTGCTGTGGTGCCTCTCCACCGTAGCCACCACATGGATCAGCATGCGCCAGCAGTCCTACTCGATGTCGCCCGAGCAGGAGCAGAGCATGAAGATGATGCGCTGGATGAGCTACCTCATGCCCGTCATCTTCTTCTTCTCCTTCAACAGCTACTCCTCCGGCCTGAACTACTACTACTTCGTATCTGGCCTCACCACGATCCTCCTGATGTGGTTCCTCCGCAAGACCACCGACGACGCCAAACTCCTGGCCAAGCTCGAGGCTCGCTTCAAGGAGCGCAAGAGCAACCCCAGAAAGGCATCGTCGATGATGGAGCGCATGCAGCGCATGGCAGAACAGCAGCAGGAAATCCTCCGTCAGCAGCAGGAAGCACAGAAAAAGAAATGACGATTGAGACAACGTGAAAGGCGATGCGCCGGACGCTGCCCGCAGGCAAAACAACATCCGACGCACCGCCCTTCGCGGTTCAACCGTCAAGAAAACAAAACGAAAAAACGGAATCGAAGCAGTGAACAAAGCATATTTCACTATGATCGCAGCAGCCGCCATCATGGCCAGCGCCACCGACACCGACGCCCAGACGTTCATCGGCCGTCAGCAGCCCGCCATCGAAGGCCGCCGCCTCACTCCCGAAGCCCTCTGGGCCATGGGCCGCATCGGTGCCTCAGATGTGGCACCGGATGCAAAAAGCATCGTCTACAACGTGACATACTACAGCGTGGAAGAAAACAAAAGTCACGCTGTCATCTATCTGCAAGCCACCGACGGAACCGCCGAACGCCTGCTGACAAGCAGCACGAAGAGCGAACGATCGCCCCGCTTCTTCGACGGAGGACGGCAAATAGCGTACCTTTCCGCCGACGAGAACGGCACTTCGCAGCTCTTCGCCATGAACGCCGACGGAACCAATCGCCGGCAAATTTCCCATACAACGCTTGACATCGAGGACTACGCGTTCGCCCCCGACGGAAAACGCGTGCTCATCATCCATCCCGTCGACCTCAAGAACAAGGCCGTAGACAAGCATCCCGACCTTCAGAAGACGACCGGCCGAATCATTACCGAGACGGCGATGTACCGTCACTGGGACGAATGGGTAGAGGCCGCTCCGCAGCCCTTCATCTATCACTTCAACGGCACGGAACTCTCCACAGACCCCATCCGCATCCTTGGCGACGCACCATATGAAAGCCCGATGCGCCCCTTCGGCGGCATCGAGCAGCTGGCCTGGAGTCCCGACTCCAAACAAGTGGCATACACATGCCGCAAGAAAACCGGTCTGGACTACGCGACCAGCACCGACAGCGACATCTTTCTCTACGACATCGAGACGGGCACAACGACCAATCTGTGCAAACCTGCCGACTACGTGGCGCCTGAAGTAGACTACACACGCTCGCTCCAGCACCAGCCGGTCAACGCCCCCATTGCAGCGGGAAAGGACTACAACCTCGGCTACGACACAAATCCGGCCTTCTCGCCAGACGGCCGCTACATCGCCTGGCAGAGCATGGAGCGCGACGGATACGAATCCGACCGAAACCGACTCTGCATCCTCGACACGAAGACGGGCCAGAAAACATACGTGACGGAGACGTTCCAAAGCAACGTCGATGCCTACACTTGGGCCGCGGACTCGAAGACGCTCTACTTCGTAGGCACATGGCACGGAACGACACACGTCTACTCCACCAACCTCAAGGGGCAAGTGCAGCGCATCACCGACGGCCAGTACGACTACGGAAGCGTCGCCCTCTGCGGCAAGCAGCTGCTCTGCGAGCGCCACAGCATGAGCGAGTCGCCGGAACTTTTCCTCGTCAGCACGAAACCCTACACGAAGGGCGGCAACGTGCAGCAGCTGACTCACGAGAACCAATACTTCCGCGACGCCATCGACTGGGGGACAACCCAGGAGTTCATCGGCGAAACCGTGGATGGAAAACCGCTTCACAGCTGGATAGTACTGCCGCCTCATTTCGATGCCAGCAAGAAGTATCCGACCCTCCTTTTCTGCGAAGGCGGACCCCAAAGTCCCGTCAGCCAGTTCTGGAGCTACCGCTGGAACATGATGATCATGGCGGCGAACGGCTACGTGGTCGTTGCGCCCAACCGACGCGGACTTCCCGGCTTCGGTATGGAATGGCTGGAAGAAATCTCCACCAACTACACAGGCCGATGCATGGACGACTACAAGAGCGCCATCGACCAGGCTGCTGACAAATTCTCCTTCATCGACCGCGACCGGCTCGGATGCGTGGGCGCCAGCTTCGGCGGCTTCAGCGTCTATTGGCTCGCGGGCAACCACGACGGCAGATTCAAATGCTTCATTGCACACGACGGAATCTTCAATCTCGAGCAGCAATATCTCGAGACGGAGGAGATGTGGTTTGCCAATTGGGACCTCGGCGGCGCGCCTTGGTTGCAGGATGAAGCCATCCAGCGCACCTACGCGCGGTCGCCCCACAAGTTTGTCGACCGCTGGGACACGCCCATCCTCTGCATCCAGGGAGAGAAAGACTATCGCATCGTCACCAGTCAGGCGATGGCCGCCTACAACGCAGCCACCTACCGCGGAATTCCGGCCGAGTTCCTCGTCTTCCCCGACGAGAACCACTGGGTGCTCCGTCCGCAGAACGGCGTGCTCTGGCAACGCACCTACTTTGCCTGGCTCGACCGCTGGCTGAAGAAGTAGGGCGCACCGATATCCGCCTGTGGACAGCGGGCCAAAACGCGGCACGCGCACTTCCCCCGCACTCCACAGACGGACATCTCACACTACACCGGCAGACCATTATATTCGTACGCGCGCATCGCCATGCGCATCCGCGTGCAAAGATAACCACCGGCGTGCGGACTTCCCACTTTGGGCGCGCATCTTCGTTGGAATCCAACTGAACGTTCCAAACTACCAACTGCGCTTTCCAAATTCTCCAGTTGCGCCTCTCCCACTCCGTCCCTTCTCGGCCGTCTTCCCCTCCGTCCTCTGTGTCCCAATCGTCCGGACGCAACGGTTCTACTACCTGACGTCCTCTTTGTACCCCTCCGGCCACACGGCCAACTTCATCCGAGTGCGTCTTCCTCACGGCATCAATCCTAAATCAAGCTATATCTATGACCTCAACCATTCAAAGAAAGCTCAGCGACTCCCCAGCCTTGCGCTGGAGTGCGCTCTTCATCGTGGCCTTCACGATGATGGCTGCCTACTACGTCAACGACGTGATGGCGCCTCTCAAGACCATGCTGGAAGGCCAGCTCGGCTGGACATCTTCCGAATACGGATTCTTCACGGGCGCCTACTCGTTCCTCAACGTCTTCCTGCTCATGCTCATCTGGGGCGGACTCATCCTCGACCGCTTCGGCATCCGCTTCACAGGCATCCTCTCCACGATCCTCATGGTGGTGGGAACTGGCGCAGAATACTTGGCCATCACGAAATATGCTGGCTCCACCGACATGGTGCTGGGCTACAAATTCGATGTCTTCCTCGCTTCGGCCGGCTATTCCGTGTTCGGCGTCGGCGCTGAGGTGGCAGGCATCACTGTCAGCAAGATCATCGGCAAGTGGTTTGCCGGCAAGGAAGTCGCGCTCGCCATGGGAGTGCAGGTCGCGCTCGCCCGCATCGGCTCACAGGTGGCCTACGCCGCCGCCATTCCCGTGGCCAAAGCCTTCAGCATCTCCACGCCGCTGCTCATCGGCGCCTGCGTCCTCGTAGCCGGATTCGTGGCCTTCCTCGCCTTCTCCCTCATGGACCGCAAGCTCGACAAGCAGGTGAAGGCCGCTGCGCCCGCCGCCGACGAGGATAAATTCTCGTTCAGCGATGTCGTGGCCGTCGTGAAGAACCCCGGCTTCTGGCTCATCGCCGTGCTCTGCGTGCTCTTCTACAGCTGCGTCTTCCCATTCCAGAAATTCGCCACCGAGCTGATGACGTCGAAGTATGGCGTCGACGAGGACCTCGCCGGCACCTTCGCCGGCCTGCCGGCACTCGGCGCGCTCTTCCTCACCCCCGTCTTTGGCGGCATGATCGACAAGAAAGGAAAGGCCGCCAGCATCATGATCCTCGGCAGCGCCATGCTCATCCTCGTCCATCTCACCTACTCGCTGCCCTTCATCAGCAGCAGCGCCGTGGCCATCGCCCTCATGATCGTGCTGGGCATCGCCTTCTCGCTCGTGCCCTCCGCCATGTGGCCCAGCGTCACGAAAATATTCCCCGTGAAGCAGCTCGGCACGGCCTTCGCCCTCATCTTCTTCATCCAGAACATCGGTCTCTGGGGCATTCCCGCCCTCATCGGCAGCGTGCTCGAGGGCTATTGCATCGTGGGACAGAACGCCGACGGCAGCAACATCTACGACTATCAGTTGCCGATGATCATCTTCACCACCATCGCCACAGCCTCGCTCCTCGTCGCCTATCTGCTCAAGGTGGTCGACAAGAAGAAAGGATACGGGCTCGAACAGCCCAACATCAAGGCCTGAGCTGCCTCCGCGCCACGCGCCGCACGCGCTGCCGCCACCAGCCGCAACGCCTGCTCGGGCCACGCCGTCCCGCAGCTCCGCAGCGCCCGATGGCCATCGCCCAGCCTTGCCGCCCCCGCTCCATCAATCCTTATTCATTATTCACCATTCATCCCCCTCACCATGTTTAACGGACAACCCAAAGGTCTCTGGGCACTTGCCCTCGCCAACACCGGAGAGCGTTTCGGCTACTACACCATGCTGGCCGTATTCGTGCTCTTCCTCCAGGCCAACTTCGGCTTCTCGGAGCAGACTGCCGGCGACATCTACTCCGGCTTCCTCGCATTCGTCTACTTCCTCCCCTTCATCGGCGGCATGCTGGCCGACCGCTTCGGCTATATGAAGATGGTCACCATCGGCATCCTCATCATGTTCCTCGGCTACCTCTTCCTGGCCATGCCTGCAGGCGCCGACACCACAGCCCTCGTCATCATGTTCGTCGCCCTCGTCCTCATCAGCGCAGGCACCGGACTCTTCAAAGGCAACTTGCAGGTGCTCGTCGGCAACCTCTACGACGCACCCGAATATGCCAACAAGCGCGACGCAGCCTTCTCCATCTTCTATATGGCCATCAACATCGGCGCATTCTTCGCTCCATCCACGGCCGTCACCATCATGAAATGGGGACAGGAAGCCTTCGGCGTCAGCGTGCAGGACTCCTACCACTTCGCCTTCGCCGTGGCCTGCGTCTCCCTCATCCTCTCCATCGCCATCTACTATTTCTTCC
Organism: Prevotellaceae bacterium UBA1391; assembly: GCA_002305265.1. GTDB lineage: Bacteria > Bacteroidota > Bacteroidia > Bacteroidales > Bacteroidaceae > UBA3839. The sequence goes on from DBQP01000005.1 coordinate 212,398, forward strand.
GCTCCACGTTCGCCCACGCCGACGGAGGCAAGAAGGTGGCCGCCAAGAGCGACGCCGCACCCGCCGAAGAGCTGTCGCCGGCCGAGAACAAGGCACGCATCACAGCCCTCTGCCTCGTCTTCGCCGTCGTCATCTTCTTCTGGATGGCCTTCCACCAGAACGGCCTCACGCTCACCTTCTTCGCCCGCGACTACACGGTGACATCCTCCACCGGCATCGAGAGCATGATGTTCAGCGTGCCCAACCTCCTCTGCGTCATCGCCATCGTCTACGCCCTCTTCTCCCTCTTCCAGAGCAGCACCACCAAGGGACGCGGCATCGCAGCAGGCGTCATCGCCATCGCCGTCGCCTACCTCGTCTACAGCTACACCCAGATGCCGGCCGAAACACCCGTCGACGCCCCCATCTTCCAGCAGTTCAACCCGCTCTTCGTCGTCATGCTCACCCCCGTCAGCATGGCCATCTTCGGCGCCCTCGCCAAGAAAGGCAAGGAGCCTAAGGCACCCGTCAAGATTGGTCTCGGCATGCTCGTCGCCGCCCTCGGCTATCTCATCATGATTGTCGGCTCGCTCCAGCTCGCCAGTCCGGCAGAGCAGAACGCCGCCCTCAGCGCCGGCACCGAAGTGGCCCGCGTGTCGCCCAACTGGCTCGTGAGCACCTACCTCGTCCTCACCTTCGCCGAGCTCCTCCTCTCGCCCATGGGCATCTCCTTCGTCAGCAAGGTGGCTCCCCCGAAGTTCAAGGGCATGATGATGGGCGGCTGGTTCGTCGCCACCGCCATCGGCAACTACGGCACCAAGCTCGGCAGCGAGCTCTGGGGCACACTCCCCCTCTGGGTCGTATGGTGCGCCTTCAGCGTGCTCTGCCTCCTCTCCGCCATCTTCATCTTCTCCGTGCTGAAGAAACTCAACAAGGTGGCCTGACCCCTCCGCCACTACAACCGCCATCCCATCTCCACCGCGCATCGCCCTCCGGCCTTCGCGGTGGAGATTTCTTTTCACCCCCGCCACAGCCCCCCTCCGCACGCGCGGAAAAAACGAAGGCCTTCGTTTTCCATTTCGAACGCCTTCGTTTCCGAAAACGAACGCCTTCGTTTTCTCCTGCCGTCAAGCCACCCCCGCACGCAGCACGCCACCCTGCCATCGCGAAGACGCCCGCAGCCCGCCGCCCGCATGACCACCGCCCGCAGCGGAGACGCCCGCAGCAACCCGCAGGCCTGCCCGTCGCTCCCACACCCTCCGTCCACATCCCGCAGCCGCCGCAGGATTCCCGACCACCGACAACGCAAATTCCAGAAAAAAACAGTATATTTGCAACGAGGAGCCAGCCCCGCTCCGCGCAACCCGCGTGTGCCAGCCAGCCCACACATCGCCGGCAGCCGCACCACCGGAGCGCCAGGCCAGTTCCCCACCCAACGCAATCATCCACCTCAAACACATCCCGACATGATTTCCCGACTCCTCCAATTCCTCGACGCATCGCCCGTCAACTTCCTCGCCGTGCGCAACATCGCCGATGCACTCGACGCAGCCGGATTCTGCCGCATCGACCCCACGCAGCCCCTGCCCCCGCTCAAGGCCGGCGACCAAATCTATACGACCAAGAACGATTCCTCCATCTACGCCCTGCGCATCGGGCGCCGCCCGCTGGCCGACGCCGGCTTCCACCTCATCTGCGCCCACTGCGACTCGCCCACCTTCCGCATCAAGCCCAACGCCGAGATGACAGCCGAAGGCGGCATCGTGCGCCTCAACACAGAAGTCTATGGCGGCCCCATCATGTCCACGTGGTTCGACCGCCCGCTCACGATAGCCGGACGCGTCATCCTGCGCGGCCCGTCCCCCCTCGAGCCCCTCACCGAGCTCGTCCACATCCGGCGCCCGCTCCTCCAGATCGCCAACCTCGCCATCCACTTCAACCGTGAAGTGAACGAAGGCGTCAAGCTCAGCCGCCAGAAAGACGTGCTGCCCATCCTCGGCATCATCAGCGACGAGCTCGAGCGCGGACAGCTCCTCATCAACGCCCTCGTGGCCGACATCAACAGCCGCCGCGACGCTGCCCAGCACGTGGCCGCCGCAGACATCCTCGACTTCGACCTCTATCTGGCCGACACCACACCGGCCTGCACCTTCGGCATCCACGACGAGTTCCTCTCCTCCGGACGCCTCGACGATCTCTCCATGTGCCAGGCCGGACTCGAGGCCCTGCTCGCCGCGCCCACGGGCGACACCACACAGGTGCTGGCCATCTTCGACAACGAGGAGACAGGCTCGCAGACCAAGCAGGGCGCCGGCAGCCCCTTCCTGGCCTCCCTCCTCCGCCGCGTCGCCCTCCAGCAGAGCCACAGCGAGGAGGCATTCCTGCAGGCCGTGGAGCGCGCCTTCATGGTCAGCGCCGACAACGCACACGCCTGGCACCCCAACTACAGCGAGAAATACGACCCGACCAACCATCCCGTCCTCGGCGGCGGCCCCGTCATCAAATACAACGCCGCACAGAAATACGCCTCCGACGCCGTCTTGGCCAGCATCTTTGCAGAAATCTGCCGCGCCGCCGACGTCCCCGTCCAGCGCTTCGTCAACCACAGCGACGTGCCCGGAGGCTCCACCCTGGGCAACATCCTCGCCTCCTCGCTCCCCGTCAGAGGCGTCGACATGGGCAACGGCATTCTCGCCATGCACTCCTGCCGCGAGACCGGCTCCGTAGCCGACCACCTCTACTGCGTGCGCGCCTTCACGAAATTCTACGAGATGTAGGCCGCCCCGCCCAACGCCACAGCGCCCATCCCACACTTCTGACAGCCCCTGCGACCGCCGGATTCCCCAACAGGATACAGCTACCACACCGACCTTGCACGCGCCATCCTGCGCGACACAAGGCCCGGTGTGGCATGCTGCGTCTTTAGAGCCATCCCCAGTGCCACCTGCAAGCCCCGCGCAAAGCACCAGCAGGCACATCCGCCGCACTCAGCCACGGAAAAAATGCCGCAACCAGGCAACATCCCATGCAGGGTAATGCCGCTATCTCAAAAAAAATCACGAACTTTGCAGCATGACAACAAACGAAATCATCCAGTCTTGCCTGACCGAAGAGAGCGCCCGCACGGGGCGGGGACAAAACATCATCCCACCACCGGAGAAAAGACCCCTCTGGCGACAATATCTCGACAAATTCCGCGATCCGCTCATCATTGTGCTCCTCGTGGTTTTTGTTTTTAGTGTCGGCGTCTCCGTCTACGAGCTCCTCCACGTCGAGGGAAAGACCGCGAGCGTGCTGTTCGAGCCCATCGGCGTCCTGCTCGCCCTGCTGCTCGCCACCGGCGTAGGCTTCGTGTTCGAGGTCAAGGCCGGGCGAGAGTTCGACGTGCTCAACCGCGTGAAAGACTCCCGGCCTGTCAAGGTCTACCGCCGCAAGCAGCGCGCCGACGGACAGGAAGCAGAGCCCCAGCTCTGCATGGTGCGCAAGCAGGACATCTGCGTAGGCGACATCGTGCGCCTGGAGAGCGGCGACGAGATTCCGGCCGACGGAACCCTGCTCGAATCCAACCAGCTGCGGGTCGACGAATCCAACTTCACAGGAGAACTCTACGCCAACAAAAGCGCTGACCCCGCGCACGCCGACCCCGACGCCACTTACCCCACCGACTTCCTGCTGCGCGGCGCCACCGTCATCGAAGGCGCGGGCCTCATGCGCGTCACCGCCATCGGCATGCAGACCGAAGAAGGACAAGGTGTGGCCAAGACGCGTGAGGAAAACCACATGCAGACGCCGCTCAACCGCCAGCTCGACCAACTCGGTCGGATGCTCTCGAAGACCAGCTTCATCGTCGGCGCACTCATCATCGTCGGACGCATGCTCTACTTCTTCCTCGACGGCAACGTACAGAACGATCCGAAGGGCGGGATAGAGGTCGTGGCCTTCGCCCTCGAGTCCGTCATGCTGGCCGTCACGCTCATTGTCGTGGCCGTGCCCGAAGGACTGCCGCTCAGCGTCACCATGAGCTTGGCGCTGAGCATGCGCAAGATGTTGCGGCAGAACAACCTCGTCCGGCGCCTCCACGCCTGTGAGACCATGGGCGCCGCCACCATCATCTGCACAGACAAGACGGGCACGCTCACCCGCAACCAGATGACCGTGATGGAGACCGACTTCCCTGACGACGCAGACGAGCTGCTCCGCATCCGCACCAACATGGCTGTCAACTCGACGGCCGAGGTGCAGCGCAACGAAGATGGAACACTCGAAAGCATCGGCAACCCCACGGAGGTGGCGCTCCTGAAATGGATGATCCACGCAGGCACCGACTATCGAGCCATGCGCCAGGAAGCCACTGTGCTCGCACAAGAACCGTTCTCGACAGAGCTCAAGTATATGGTCACGACGGCGCAACTGCCCCAGTTTGAACGGCCCATCCGACTGATCAAAGGCGCGCCCGAGATCGTGCTGGCGATGGCCGACCAACTGGCCGGCGCGCAGACACGGGAACACTACGCCGAACGACTGCAGCTCTTCCAGCAGCAAGCCATGCGCACGCTTGCCTTCGCATGGCAGTGGGCCGACGGCGATGCCGACGCGAATCCGATTGTCTTCAGCGGCATCGTAGGCATCACCGACCCCGTCCGCGACGACGTGCCCGCCGCCATTGACACTTGTATGAACCATGCAGGCGTGCGTGTCATCATCGTCACAGGCGACACGCCGGGAACGGCACGGGAGATCGGACGCCAGATTGGGCTGATCCAAGAAGGAGACGACAGCCTCACCATCACCGGCACGGCGTTTGCCGAGCTCGACGACGACGCAGCCCTGGAACTGGTCGGCGACCCCAAACTGAAGATCATCTCGCGCGCACGTCCCAACGACAAGGCACGTCTCGTCAGCCTGCTCCAGCAGCGAGGCGAGGTCGTGGCCGTCACCGGCGACGGCACGAACGACGCCCCCGCGCTCTCGCAAGCGCAAGTCGGGCTCTCCATGGGCGACGGAACGGCACGCGCCAAGGAAGCCAGCGACATCACCATCATCGACAACTCCTTCGTCTCCATCAACAAGGCCATCATGTGGGGGCGCTCGCTCTACCTCAACATCCGGCGCTTCATCCTCTTCCAGATGACCATCAACGTCTGCGCATGCCTCATCGTGCTCTTCGGCGCATGCTCCGGTCTCGACTCACCGCTGACGGTCACGCAGATGCTCTGGGTGAACCTCATCATGGACACCTTCGCCGCCATGGCGCTATCCTCGCTGCCTGCCGACAAAAGCGTGCTGGAGAGCAAGCCGAGAAGCCGCACCGACCACATCATCAACCGCCCGATGGCGCGCACCATGCTCACCTACGGACTGGTCTTCTCCGTCGCGCTCATCCTCTTCTGGCAGCTCCTCTGGCAGAAGGACTTCACCTCCATGCAGCAATTTGTCTGCAGTCTGTCTGACATCAACGTCAAGGAACTCTTCTCGCTCTCGCACAGCAAGGCCCATCTGAGCACGTACGAATTGGGACTTTTCTTCTCTACCTTCGTCCTGATGCAGTTCTGGAACCTCTTCAACGCCAAATACTTCTGCACCGGCCGCAGCCTCATCGCCGATATCAACGACCACCTGCATCGGCACGGACACCCCTTCCGCACGTTCTACAGCCGCGGATTCATCGGAGTCGTTGTCGCCATTCTCATCGGACAGGTGTTCATCGTCAACTTTGCCGACAGGATGTTCAACGTCAGCCCCCTCCACGCGTCCGACTGGCTCTGGATCATCCTCCTCACCTCGCCCGTGCTGATCCTGCCCGACATCCTGCGCACCATCCGTCGCCGCCGCTGCGCCTGAAATCCGCGCAGCCGGCACCCGGCAGCATCTTCCGCTTCTTTCCCACTCCCGACGCCCCGCCTATGAACAGCCAGCAATTCCGCCTTGTCGTCTACGACATCGTCAGCGCCATTCCCCGTGGCCGCGTACTCAGCTATTCCGACGTGGCGCGTCTGGCCGGCTTCCCCAACCATTCACGACAAGTGGGCCGGGCCTTGCACCTCGCGCCCAAGGCGCTCGACATCCCCTGCCACCGCGTGGTCAACGCCTACGGCCACACCGCCTCGCGCTGGCCCGAACAGACGCAACTGCTCGCAGCCGAAGGCGTAGCATTCACGCGCGCCGGACACGTCGACATGAAACGAAGCCGCTGGGACATCCTGACCTCGGCCGACTGACCCTGCACCCCCGCACACATTCTTTTCAGCCTTCAATGGCAACAAAACCACTCATCATGAAACGACTACTGACTTGGGCCTTTGCCCTCACCCTGCTCGCTCTGCCCGCAGCGGCGCAGCGCAGCCAAAACAAATCCACCAAGCACACGCAGTTCGTGCCGAAGGAAGTATGGACCGACACCGACGGCAACGCCATCAACGCCCACGGCGGCGGTCTGATGTACCACGGCGGACGCTGGTACTGGTACGGCGAGTACAAAGTCGGCCAGACCATTCTGCCCTCCTGGGCCACCTGGGAATGCTACCGCACCGACGTCACCGGCGTGAGCTGCTACAGCTCGAAAGATCTGCTCAACTGGAAGTTTGAGGGACTGGCCCTGAAAGCCGAACCCGACGATCCGGAAAGCGACCTCCACCCCTCCAAGGTCATCGAACGACCCAAGGTGGTCTACAACAAGCGCACCAAGAAATTCGTCATGTGGGTGCACGCCGAGAGCGCCGACTACGGCAAGGCGGCAGCCGGAGTGGCCGTGAGCGACACGCCCACCGGACCCTTCACCTACCTCGGCAGCTTCCGGCCGAACGACTCCATGTCGCGCGACCAAACCCTCTTCGTCGACGACGACGGCACCTGCTATCAATTCGCGTCCTCTGAGAACAACCAGACGATGCACATCAACCGCCTGACCGACGACTACCTGCGGCCCGACGGGCACTTCGTCCGCCGCTTCGTGGGCATGTCGCGCGAGGCGCCCGCCGTCTTCAAATACGCCGGCAAATACTACATGCTCTCCAGCGGTTGCACCGGATGGGACCCCAACCGCGCCGAACTCGCCGTGGCCGACAGCATCATGGGCGAATGGACCGTCATCGGCGACCCCTGCACGGGCGTGGATGCCGACAAGACCTTCTACGGACAGAGCACCTACGTCATCCCCGTCAACCCACGCAAGGGCCAGTTCATCGCCTGCTTCGACATGTGGAAGAAGAAGGACTTGGCCGACAGCCGCTACATCTGGCTGCCCCTCCACATCACGCCGGCAGCCGACGCCACCGCCGTGCCCAAGATGGAAATCCCCTGGAGAGCGGCATGGAGTCCGTCCGAGCTCAAAGCAGGAAAATAGACGCCGGCTTCGCTCCACCCGCGCAACGGGCACACAGCCCCTCCCCCGCACACACCGCAGAACGCACCCACCCGCCAACCGCCGGGCAGGTGCGTTCTGCTTTCTGTCCGCCCCAGCGCCACCAGCCGCCTCTCCGCACGCCCGCGGCGCCACCCGCCATCATCCTTCCCGCACGCGCCACGCACCCAGCGCACGTGCCACCAGCACACCACGCAGAAAACGACTGCGTTCATTTTCGAAAACGAACGCACTCGCCGCGCAAAACGACTGCGTTCGTTTTCCATTGAGAAGGCCTTCGCACATCGGCACGAAGGCCTTCCTGTTACTTCAAGAAGGCCTTCCCGCAGCTTCAAGAAGGCCTTCCCACCATCGTCTAAACGTCTTGCCACGTCCTTCGGTGCATCGGTTCATCACACTGACGGCGCAGCCACAAGGCATCGCGCAGACTGCACGCCGGTGGATCCGCCAACGGTCGTAACGCAAGCAGCGGCAACCGCGGGACCCGCTGTCAGAACGACACCCTTTCCACAGCGTCGAGGCAGATTTCACGTTGTTCGGGCAACAGAAGGAAAGGGCGAAAGATGGAAACGCTATATTATCAAAGAGTTAACAGAAATGTAAAAGTTTTCTTTCATAAAAAACAAAAAGTTTTCTGTTTTAAATTCGTATAAATCTAATTATCAACAAGGAAACATATTTTAACACGCTAAAAGTTTTCCCTTTTGAACAACCAATGGAATAAAACTGTATCTTTGCACAACCATGCAGAAAACACCGGCCGACCACCCAAACGGGGGTGAATCGGCTTGCGCACCCTGCGCCACGAACCCGAGGAAAGTCCCCGGCCAGCGGAATAGCCCACACATCCTTTCAGAACTCAACAACGACCCAGCATGATACAGACAGTAGAGAAACGCGACGGACGCATCGTCGGTTTCAATCCCCAGAAGATAGCCAGCGCCATCCGCAAGGCCATGCTCCACACGGAGCGCGGCGAGAACGCCGACCTCATTCAGGAAATCACCGACAGAATCTCGCTCCGCGGCAAGTCGCAGATGAGCGTGGAGGACATCCAGGACGCCGTCGAGCGCGAGCTCATGAAGTCGGCACGCAAGGATGTGGCGCGCGCCTACATCGCCTACCGCGACCAGCGGTCCATCGCCCGCAAGGCCAAGATCCGCGACGTGTTCCTCGACATCGTCAACATCAAGTCGAACGACGTCACCCGCGAGAACGCCAACATGAATGCCGACACACCCGCCGGCATGATGATGAAGTTTGCCAGCGAAAGCACCAAACCCTTCGTCGACGACTACCTGCTCAGCGAGGAAGTGCGCACGGCCGTGAAGCACAACCTGCTCCACATCCACGACAAGGACTACTACCCCACCAAGAGCCTGACCTGCTGCCAGCATCCGCTCGACCGCATCCTCACCTCCGGATTCACCGCCGGGCACGGCAGCAGCCGCGCGGCCAAACGCATCGAGACCGCCAGCGTGCTCGCCTGCATCAGCCTGGAGACCGCCCAGAACGAGATGCACGGCGGGCAGGCCATTCCGGCCTTCGACTTCTATCTCGCCCCCTTCGTGCGCACCAGCCTCGTGGAGGAACTGAAAGCCCTCGAGACCTACGCGGGCCACACGCTGGAGCAGCTGTACGACGTGGCGCTCGACGACTACACGGAGCGCCCGCTCGACGCACTGGACGGCGACGAACGTTTGCTCCAGTTTGCTGTGAACCGCACCATCGGACGCGTGCATCAGGCCATGGAGGCATTCATCCACAACATGAACACCATCCACTCGCGCGGCGGCAACCAAGTGGTCTTCTCCAGCATCAACTACGGCACCGACACCAGCGCGGAAGGGCGCTGCGTCATCCGTGAGCTGCTGAAGAGCACCTACCAGGGCGTGGGCAACGGCGAGACGGCCATCTTCCCCATCCAGATATGGAAGAAGAAGCGCGGCGTGAACTACCTGCCCGGCGACCGCAACTACGACCTCTACCAGATGGCATGCAAGGTGACGGCACGCCGATTCTTTCCCAACTTCCTCAACCTCGACGCCAGCTTCAACCTAAGCGCCGACTGGCGCGCCGACGACCCGCAGCGCTACCAGCACGAGGTGGCGACGATGGGATGCCGCACCCGCGTGTTCGAGAACCGGTTCGGAGCGAAAACGTCGGTCGGACGCGGCAATCTCTCCTTCTCCACCATCAACATCGTGCGACTGGCCCTGCAGGTGATGCACATCGAAGACCAGCAGGAGCGCATCGCACAGTTCTACGCCAGCCTCGACGAACTGCTCGAGATCACGGCCCGCCAACTCGACGAGCGCTACCAGTTTCAGAAGACGGCCTACGCCAAGCAATTTCCGCTGCTGATGCAGAAACTCTGGATCGGGGCCGACAAGCTCCAGCCCACCGACACGGTGGAAAGCGTGATCAACCAGGGCACGCTCGGCATCGGCTTCATCGGACTGGCCGAATGTCTCAAGGCCCTCGTGGGCAAGCACCACGGAGAAAGCGAGGAGGCCCAGCAGCTCGGCATCAGCATCGTCACCTACATGCGCGACCGCGCCAACGACTTCTCGGAACGCTATCAGCACAACTACAGCGTGCTGGCCACACCCGCCGAAGGGCTGAGCGGACGCTTCACCAAAGGCGACCGCAAGGAATTCGGCGTGCTGGAGGGCATCACCGACCGCGACTACTACACGAACTCCAACCACGTGCCCGTCTACTTCAAATGCCCGGCACACCACAAGGCCGAAGTGGAGGCACCCTACCACGACCTCACACGCGGCGGCCACATCTTCTACGTGGAAATCGACGGCGACGCCACACACAACCCCGACGTCATCATGAACGTCGTGGACATGATGGACCGCTACAACATGGGCTACGGCTCCGTCAACCACAACCGCAACCGCTGCATGGACTGCGGATACGAGAACGCCGACGCCACACTCGAAACCTGTCCGAAATGCGGCAGCCAGCACATCGACAAACTGCAGCGCATCACAGGCTATCTCGTGGGCACCACCGACCGATGGAACCACGCCAAACTGGCCGAACTGAACGACCGCGTGACCCACATCGGCGGCGCAGACACCCTATGAGCGAACAAAGCCGCCGCATGCGCACTACACCCAGCTGGGAAACGGGCTGAGACCGACAAGCGCAGATGTTGCACCCGCAAGAAAAAAGAACAACCATTACGGCCTATGATCCGCATCCTGAACATCATCGAAGACACCATGGTGGACGGCCCCGGACTGCGCACCAGCATCTATTGCGCAGGCTGCGCACACCAATGCCCGAACTGCCACAACCCGCAGACGTGGAGTTTCCAGGCCGGACACGCAGCCACCACGCAGGAAATGCTCAGCGTCATCATGGCCTCGCCCTTCGCCAACGTCACCTTCACGGGGGGCGACCCGATGTTTCAGCCAGAAGGATTCACCGAACTGGCGCTGGCCATCCATGCGCAATCCGACAAAAACATCTGGTGCTTCACCGGCTTTCTCTACGAGCAGCTGCTGCAGCACCCGGCACGCCGTGCGCTCTTACAGCAGATCGACGTGCTCGTCGACGGCCCCTTCCTGCAAGAAAAGCACGACCCCGACCTCATCTTCCGAGGAAGCACCAACCAGCGCATCATCGATGTGCAGGCATCACTCCAGCACGACCAAATCGTCACCCGCAACCTCGAGCAGGCCTACATCCTGTAGCGCACGCAGCCATCCCGCCAAGCGGACATGAAAGCACCGCCGAATGACGGCAAGCACTTTCCTCGAAATTGACTGGAATCTTCTCATGGAGACAGAAAACAAACAGCAATGAAGACTGCAAGCAATGGCAACTAAAGTAGAAAACATACTACAACAAAGACAATGATTGCTGGAATAAAGACAAAGCAATTGCAGTAATAAAGACGGGAAATTGCAGGAATAAAAACGAGAAATTGCAGGAATATAGACGGAACAATTGTAGGAATAAAGACAAAACAATTGCAGGAATATAGACGGAACAATTGCAATAGTATAGACGGAACAATTGCACTAAAGACGTTAGAAGACTGAGGCGACATAAGCCCAGCCCTACAGAACAAAGGCACACCCATTCACACAGCTGTAGCATTTCCGCTCGTACGGATAGGCAAGCAGCGGTCATTTCAGCGAGGCAACATTGTCTCGCTGATTCGTTTTTATATATAGGATCTACTGCACATTTATCGAATTCATAGCCCACCACCCCTCATCACGCCTCAGCCATGCACTCACAACAAGACGGCGATACAACCAATTCCATCTTCCATCCGAGCACAAAGGACGCGCCTCATTGAGACTGCAGAAGTAAATATAAACCCATATAGAGACCCAACCCAATCATTCAAGATCCCATCACCACAGAAATAACGCAAGCAAAAAAACAGTTGCTGTCAAGGAAAGAAATAACTCGTTGTAGAAACAGAAAAGACCAAAGATGCACGGAAAGAAGATACTTTGCAGAAACAGAAAAGTCCAAAGATGCACAATAAGAAAAACACAGACGCGCATCGACTGATCCAAAATGCACAATAAAACAAGAGAAAAGAAAGAGTCAAAGCAAAATTTACGCAAATATTAGTTGATATATCAGAAACTATAAACAAAGATAACCGCATCTCCGTTAATTCCATAAAGAGGTATTCGAGCCTTGAAGAGGCAAGCTAACAGGAATAGAAGGGCTAAGGAGGAGATAAGACCAGGGTAGGCCGAAAGCAATATTTTCACATATTTACCATTTTCAATCATCACACGACCTCGCTGCGACCCGAGCGAAAAGAATGAAACTTTCGTCCTAAAACTTCATTGCACATAGGAAAACCAATCAGGAGAGAGGCAGGCAAAAAAGATGGCCGCTGCATTCATAGATTGTAGACGATACGCGCAATAGAATATGCAAATAAATGCAATTATATACATGGATAAGCATCCTTGGAAGCAAAGGCACATTCGAGAAAAGTGGCAGGCGCAGGCAAGAAAAGAGATAGCCGTAGGCGGAAATAGGGAAAGATGCAGACGGAAATAGGGGAAGATACAGACGGAAATAGGGGAAGATGCAGGCGAGAATAGGCGAGGATGCGTGCTCCAGTAGGAAGGCCTTGCCTCTCACTGCGCACTAACAACGTCAGAAACAGAGGATTGATGCACACTTTGAGAGCAAAGGTCACCTATCATCAGACCTCTTACCACACCATCAACAACGGCGGAATGCGCACTTTTATAGTGATGTTTTGCTATTTCCCGCTGCCAAAAACCTCATAGGTTCCGTCGTCATAGTAGATGTGAACCTCGACGACTTTGCGCGTGGGACGCTTCATCTGCATCATTGTCTCACGTACGATGTCCGAGGCGCTTAGTGCAGGACGCTCGCTCTGCTGCGCTCTGCCATAGCGCGCATTTCCATCGTTCCAGTCCGCAGCACCATTGACACGCGCCTCACGCGGTGAGTACCCGCTCACGCCATTTCGGCCATGCTCTCTGCCAGAAGCACCCGCAGCGGCGGAGGAGGAAAAAGATGCGCCTGCAACGGGCGGCGCCTGCCTCCCGGCTTTGGTAGCATAGGCTACACCAGAGGAACTGAGCTGCGCCCCCTGCGAAGAGGGCGAACCGCCCTGCGGGGAGGCTGACGTTCCCAGAGAAGCAGACGACACTTCCAGAGTAGAGACGGCAGCGTCCTGAGGGAAGAGCGATGCGCCTTGAGCGGGGAGCGAGCCACCTTGAGAAGAAGGGGCAGAATGACGAACAGATGCCGAACCTGCATGAACATGCGACGAGGAAGCATCCCCCTCACCGTAAGACGGCAGCGTCCGGTCATTGCCATCGAGCGAGCCCGACTGATTCTGTGAAGAATCCTGGCCACCGTTCGGGCCCGCCACACCATCCAGTGCTTGCATGAACCCGCCCAGATCCGGATTGGAAATTCCGGAATCAAGGTTTGATTCATCAAAGGAGAGAAACCCCGGGAATCCCTCTTCGCCGACACCCGCTTCCGAACCCGCCGCCTGGTTGTACATTTCGCCGTCACCCTTCAACAACCAGGTGAGACTAATTTGCGGGAAATTGTCCGAAATGCTCATAATGATAGGCAGCGTCGGTCGCGTTTTTCCGCTCAACACGTTGGAGAGTGTAGAAGGAGAAATGCCCGTCCGTTGTGCAAACTGGGAGTTGGTAAGCTGAAAATCGCGGATGATCGCAGCAATACGTTCAACATCGGTCATGGCGTAGCAAAATTTTATAAGTGTAAATCCTTCATGAGTACTTTTGACAAAGTTACAACAAATTCACAAACCTGCAAAATTCACGCCGAAAAATAAATTTCATATTATCGAATTTACAGTTTATAAAATTCATGTTGGTAAAATTGAAAGGCAGGCGCAGAGGGGCATTCCTTTCATGTTTATAAAAATAATCCATGGCGACCACCTTTTGAAGAAGTCAAACAAAAAAATCTAATGCTTTGGTCTTAAAATCTTTGTATAGAAGCAATTTGCGTACATTCATCCAGCAAGAAATGATGAAAGGCGCGCATGGGGAGTATATTTGAAAGGTATTCACCAAATAAAACACGCTACTATTTCATTTTCTGATGTTTACTCTTCCCATTTTCACTCCGCATATTTATATTTTTACAAAGATGGATTTTAGAAAAATAAAGATAAACTCCGTGTTTTACCTCCTTGAATCGAGCGCACCCGCTCCGCCAATTTATAAATCTTCATTGCTGCTGTTCTCATTTTATGAACGCACGTCGAGGTCTGTTTTATATTCGTAAAAATTAAAAATACTTAACAACGAATGGCCGGCGTGGGAATTTCGACCGTTTTTAGCGCGAAATTCGGAAAAGTTGGCGAGGATGCAAGGAAATATGGCTGTCGCATTCTCGGCATGCTTGATATGCACTTAACACTATGAATATCAACAGAATAAAGGGTGAAAATCTTGTGCAACATTTTTCCGCTGAAAAAGGAAAAATACATCGACGGGGCTACGAAACGAACGAAAATGCGCCTGGTTTTTCGCTGAAAATCCATCAAACTTTATCTCTGGGAGTACTTCAAGCGCAGCCAGAAGGATTTTTGTCTGATTTTTTAGCGCTAAAAAGCAGAACAAAAACTGCGCCCTGAGATTGTTCTTTTTGTACGGAACTATTTTTCGGATCAGAACTACCCTCTTCAGATTCTTTATGCTTATTGGAATCTTGCCTCACTTCTTTTTCATCTATGGTGCGCCGTCTTCCGCCCTATTGCAAAAATAGTAAATTTTGGAAAGAAACACTCTTTCCCTACCCCTTCTGCCACTTCGATGCAACTCTCCGCTGAAGCTTTACATTAGAAGATGGAAATAGCCGTCAAAGATACGCGGAAACATCATGCGGAACAGCGCTCAGACTCCCTACTCCATCCTATCTTTCGGGGCACATCTGCACTTTCTATTCATGGAAGAAAGGCTCAAGATGCGCAGTATGGACGGGGGAAGGATG
>DBQP01000008.1 GCA_002305265.1 Prevotellaceae bacterium UBA1391
AATTAATTCCGCCAACGGGTTAAGCTTTGATTCTCTAAATCTTACAGCCTCTCATTCAGAAATCTCCAGCCGCCGATTCAGAAATCTCACAGCCGCCAATTCAGAAATCTCACCGCCTCCGATTCAAAAATCTCACAGCTTCCGATTCAGAAATGTGGTGGAGAAAGTGTATCTTTGCAGCCGCATTCGTGCCGCAGCCGATGCTGCCGCTGTGCTGGCCACGGTGCAGCGCGCTTGGCTTGCCACTGCGCATCCGCGGTTGATGCCGCCTTGCCATCCCGCTTTGCGTGCGTCTCGGTCTGCCGTCGTGCAACCCGCCTGCTTGCCGTTTTGCCATTTTGCCATTTCGCTTTGCATTCTCTGCGCATCCAGCAGTGCGCCACCGCATTCTCATTTTCTTCTATATATCTTCTTCTCAATCCTGCCGCCATGGGCCGAAACAAATTCTCAGAACGTGAAATCAAGGAAATCTCCAAGTTGCTCCGCATGAAGAATGCGGCCAACCGTGCCATGCAGAAGCAGCTGCGCCACACGCTGCGGGTGGACTATGAGTTCAACATCAGCGATTTCAACGTGCAGGGGCAGGCCTTCGGCGAGGCGGAGCTGGCGGCGGCCATTGCGCGCGGCGCCATCACGGTGCTCGACGAGGCCACGATTGAGGCAATGAAGGCGAAGCGGGCGCGCGACCGTGCCCGCGACGCGCTTTCTGCCGCCGAGGCCGCGCCTGCGCAGCCGCAGACGTCCGACTGGCAGCAGGCGCTGCGCGAGTGGGAGGAATGGGAAAAGACGCAAGGGCGCGACGCTGATTGACGGAGGCCAGACGGCAAGACAAAGAGGGTGTGTCAAAATAGGCACATCCTCTTTGTCGTTTACATCCCTTGACAGACCTATAACTCTTTCATTATCTGCATCTCACCAACAGTCCGCCTGTGGGGGACATGAGGCAGACGGAGGGGTTGTATCATTTTTTTGTAGGATTGTAACATATTTTCAACAATCTTGCAAATCATCCGTAACAAGAGGAGTGTAATTTTGCCCCCGAAATCATAAATTCGAGAGCAATAAGGAATGAAAAGACGTCGATTGATGGCAATGGTGTTCTTATCTCAGATGATATCATTGCTGCATGCAGGCCCCATCAAAGGCATAGTGAAAGACAAGACATCGGGCGAATCACTGATAGGCTCGGTTGTCCGAGTGAAAAACCAAGTCGAGCTTAGTACGACCACCGGACTTGACGGTACTTTCCATCTGAAGAATTTACCTGATGACGGCACGGTGACGATTGTTGTCACCTACATCGGTTACAAACCGCAGGAGATCAGTGTAGACCTGCGCCGCAGTACTCCAATCACCGTGGAGCTGGAGTCCGATGAGCGCGTCCTCAATGAGGTGATGGTGACCGGAATGCTCAATCGACGGACAGATCAGAGCGCCATCGCTATGGTTCGTGAGTCGTCCCAGGTGCTCAACGTGATGAGCCAGCAGGCACTTCAGCTCTCTCCAGACATCAACGTGGCCAGCGCCCTGCAGCGTGTGTCGGGCGTAACCATGGAGAAAGACGCGGCCGGAGAAGCTGCATACGCTATTCTTCGTGGTATGGACAAGCGCTACAATTACACGTTGGTCAACAGCATCAAGATTCCCAGTCCCGACGACAAGAACCGTTACATCCCCCTGAACCTTTTTCCTTCAGACCTCATGGACCGTCTTGTGGTCTCGAAGTCACTCACGGCCGACATGGAAGGCGACGCTGCCGGTGGCGTGGTAGACATGCAGATGAAGGACGCTCCGGGACAGTTCATGCTCCAGGCAAATGCTGCCATGGGCGCGAGCGATTTCTTCATGGGCGACAGGGACTATCTCACGACCGACCGCGGCAACACGACGGCCAAGGCACCCTACGAACGAATGGGGAGCGAATACAAGGCCACAATGCAGGATTTTAAATCTGGCGCAGCGCAGGTGAGCCGTCATGCTATGCCTGCTCCCAACATTCTCGCTGGCCTGGCAGCCGGCAACCGATTCTTGAACAAGCGACTCGGACTGCTTGTTGCAGGAAGCCTGCAGAATATCTATCGTGGTTCGGAGCGCACGCTCAATACACCGACCATGCCTTTTGGCGAACAGGCGGAGGTCATCTCGAAGATGCAGAGCCGCGACTATTCATTCCACGACCTCACGGTGGGCCTCCATGCGAAAGCCGACCTCACGTTGGGCAACCACAAGTTCGAGTGGTACAACATGCTGATGCATAAGAAGGAGGACGGCGTCAGATACAGTCAGGTCATCACGACCGACTTTGGCTACGAGCCGGAAAAGGGTCTTTACACCCGCGATGACGAGATCAGAAGCAACACCCAGACCCAGACAATCTTTGCGACCCATCTGAAAGGCACCCATAAGTTCGGCCAGCAGTTCACCGTCGACTGGTCAGGCGTCTTCTCGGAGGCCCGCGAAAAAGATCCCGACCGTGCCTACATCGAAATCAAGAACAGCTTTTTGGACAATCAGCTGACCAAGACCGTGGCCAGCGCAATGGAGCGCAGGTTCCAGCACAACAATGACCGCGACTGGGCAGGATACATCAACGCCAGCTACGCAACGCCCTTCTCCTTTGCCGATGCGACGTGGAAGGCCGGCGCGATGTATCGCAAGAAGAAGCGTGAAAACCGATATTATTCCTACCAGTTCAATCCTCTGGACATCTCAGCGACCCTTGATGGCAACGGATATGAGGTCTTCGACGGCATCGAATGGTACTGCCGCACACCCTACGCTCAGGCTTCGCAGCTCAATTACAACTCAAAGGAGCACATCGGAGCCGTCTACGGAATGATGCAAATTGCCAACAGCTGGGGCGAGCTCGTAGCAGGCGTGCGCGCAGAGCACACCAACCAGATCTATACCATGCTTCAGCAGTTCCGCGGCATGGGATCCGTCGGCGAGCAGAGCTATTGGGACTGGCTCCCCTCAGCATCTCTGAAATGGAAAATGAACAGGCAGATGAACGCCAGACTGAGCTATTACAAGAGCATCAACCGTCCGGGATTCTATGAGATCGTGCCTTATCAGATTATCGGAGAAGACTATATCGAGAAGGGTAACCCCGATCTCCGCCGCGCCCGGATCGACAACATCGACCTGCGTTGGGAATGGTTCCCGTCAGCCAATGAGCAGCTGCTCGTAGGCGTATTCTACAAGTATCTGAAGGATCCCATCGAAATGACCTTCGCAACTGACAACCGACAGACCAACAACAGCTTCTACATGCCGCAGAACTTAGGCAATGCGAAAAACTTCGGTGTAGAGGTTGACGTAATCAAATATATCCGCCACTTCGGTCTGAAGGCCAATTACACCTACACGCACTCAGCGATCACGACCAGCAAGCGGCAGTTCAAGCCCGGCAGCTCGGATGTTGAGCTCGCCAAGCAGACACGTCCACTGGTCAACCAGGCACCCCACACGGCCAATCTCTCGCTGCTCTACAAGGACACGGAGCATGGTTGGAACTTCCAGCTGGCATCCGCCTACACGGGCAACCAGATCGTTCTCGTCTCGCCGTTCAAGAATGCTGACGAATGGGAGCGCCACCAGATTTCGATCGACCTGAGCGGAGAGAAGCAGTTCAAGGGCGGATGGTCGCTCTTCTTCAAGGCCAACAACCTCACCGATGCCAAGCGGGAACACTATCTGAAGACCGTCAATGACTACAACTTCCAGTTCCCCGGACAGCGCACCGACCGCACCATCACACGCACCTACAAGTTCGGACGCACCTTCCTCATCGGTGCCCGGTTCACCTTATAAGACCCTATAAGGACTATCAGAAGAAATATCAAAACAACGAATACAACAGAACAAGATGAAAAAGAAATCTGCCGTTGCCGCCCTGATCGGGCTGACCGTTCTCATGTCAATGTCCTCTTGCGAGAACGACAACATCAATCCTTACGAGCTTACCGGCTCCACTGAGGAGACGGAAAACCAAGGCTCGCGCGAGGTCCTCATGACCCAGCTGGCCGAATATCCCATCGGTTCGCTGGTGTGGACCCACGACACGACGCTCAACGAGTCGGTGGAGATTCCCGAAGGTACATCACTTTACATCGAGCAGGGTGTCACCGTCACCTGCGCCGCGGATGCCAAAGTGCCCGTGGAGCTGGTCGTCTTAGGCAACCTTTACTGCCTGGGAACCGTCGAGAATCCTGTCACATTCACTTCGGACAAGAAGGAGCCGGCTGCCTGGGGCGGCATCATCTGCGGCTACAACTCGGGAGAGGTGGTGCTCAATCATGTCGACATCGCCTATGCAGGTGCCACCCCAACCGAATCGTCAATATCTTTCCAGAACAAACTCTTCAAGACTGAGATCGACGGTGGCGTGCCCGCGTTCCACTTCTGCAATCCTTCGGGCAAGTTTGTCATTGCCAACAGCTACTTCCATAACAACTACAACGACCAGACCTACTTCACCGGAGGCTACGGAGTGATCACCGGCAACGTCTTCGCCGACAGCGGCAACGCAGCCGACGGCGGTGAAGCAATCAACGTGAAGTCGGGCTGCCGCTTGGACATCGCCTACAACTTGATCTACAATGCCTGCACCAATGCTTTCAAACTCTCCAATGCAGGTACCAGCGAAGTAATGCCTTCGACTGAAATCAGAGTTTTCAACAACACGATGGTCAACTGCGGATGGCGACGCTCCAAAAACAAGAAGGGCGGCTCAATCTGGTTGGAAAAAGGAATCTATCCCAAGTTTGTCAACAACCTTGTCTACGACTGCCGCTACGGCATGAAGCAGCCCAAGGCCGACGGAGCTGACGTTTCGAAGAGCATCGTCACCCCCAACTACTACTTCTCCTCCACGTCGACGGGTGTAGAGCAGACAGGTCCAAGCGCCGACCTCATCATGTACTATGAAAGCGATCCGCGCAGCAAGACTGCGGGCGACATGAACCCTGCCTTTGTCAACTTCGCGCAGAATCCAAAGATGAACATCAACTGCGAAGTGGACGAAATTGCAAAGGGTGCACCGCTGGCCTACTCAAAGGATTGGGACTTCCATCTGCAGGCGGGTTCACCGGCTCTCTCCGGAGGCGCAGGCAGCATCGACCGCCTCTTCCCCAACGGTCTGCCTTTCTACGGCATCAAGAAAGTCAACTATATCGACACCGCCAACGATCAGAACTATTATTTCACGGCGCCCGCACTGAGCGTATTCTACGGAGCCTTTGGCACCCTATAACCATCCTGCGCATGCCTGCCAGCTGAGCCTGTAAGGCACAGTTGGCGGCTTGCGCTCCAGACGAAAGAAATATGAAAAAGAGCCTATCTTTTCTCCTGTTATTGCTGGCCCTGCTGCTGGCACCGCTGACTTCGCAGGGGCAGCAGAGCTACCAGTGGGACGCCCTGATAAGCGATCTCAACCTCTTTTGGTGCAACGACATGGGCCGCAACGGATACTATGACCAGCGCCCGATAGCCGCCATCATGGGCGAAATGGCCGAAGCCATCGGCCCCGAGGCCATCATCGCAGCCGGCGACGTGCACCATTTCAATGGCGTAGCATCCGTCAACGACCCGCTTTGGACCACCAACTTCGAGCTGATCTACAGCCATCCCGAACTGATGGAGAGCTGGTATCCGATCCTCGGCAATCATGAGTACCGCGGCAACACGCAGGCCGTTCTCGACTATTCGCGCGTCAGTCGCCGCTGGGTGATGCCCGGCCGCTACTACACCCGCGTCTTCAGCGGAGACAGCTGCACGGTGCGCGTGGTCTTCATCGACACTGCACCGCTCATCGACAAATACCGCAACGACTCCACGGAATATCCCGACGCCTGCCGCCAGTCGCGCGACGAACAGCTGAAGTGGTTAGACGGCGTGCTCAGAAACGCACGTGAGGACTGGGTCATCTGCATCGGCCACCACCCCATCTATGCCCAAACACCGAAAGCTGACAGCGAACGGACCGACATGCAGCGCTACCTGCTGCCAGTGCTGAAGCGCTATCGCAACGTGGCATTCTACGGTTGCGGCCACATCCATAACTTCCAGCACATCCGTATGCCGAAGGACGACATCGACTATTGGGTCAACAGCGCCGCGTCACTGTCCCGCAAGGTGGAGCCGACAACGGGGACGCAGTGGTGCAGCAGTGCAGCGGGTTTCACGGTCATCTCAGCCGAAAAGCGCACCCTCACGCTCAACGCCATCGACAAGGATGGGCAAGTAATCCATTCACTCGTCCGCAAGAAATAGACAAGGCCTCTTCTGAGGCTCCGAAAAGCATCAATTGAAACGGCTGATGATCCGTTTTCATTTCAGACCCGAGGATGTGTCGGAATAGGCACATCCTCTTTTTCATGCGCAAAGGGGGATGTGCCAATTTTGACACATCCCCCTTTCTGTTGCTGCGTCGTGCGTGCCGAGGTCAGATGCTGTTGATGAAGTCCTGCATCTCTGCGCGCTCGTTGTCGATGTCGTCGATGAACCAGTTGTCGCGCTCGTACACCATCTTGTAGGTGACATGCTTTGCATCCTTGCCCGGGTTGGGGATGGTGAAGTTGATGATGGCGTTCTGGCCGTCGATGACCTCGATGTTGTCCACCTGAGGCTGCGCACATTTCTTGCTCTTCGTCATCGTCCAATGGTCGTGGTCGATGAACTTGATGCCGGCGCCAGCCTCTTCCTGCTTCAGCTCCTCGTACAGCTTGTAGTAGGCTTCGGAGGTGAATTCCTTCTCGAGGTCGACGGCTTCCTTGTCGCGTGCGAGCACCTTTTTGTAGAGTTCCTCGAAGCGGGTCAGCAGCTGCTTGTTGATTTTCAATTCGTCGAAGCTTTCCTCCGCTGGAGCAGCTGCGGCTTCTGCCTGTTTCTCATTGCTGGCCGATCCGTTGCAGCCGTTGAGGGCGATTGCACCGACGAGGAGGGATGCAATCAGCAGACATGTGTTGAACGTCTTTTTCATAGGAAGATGATGATTAAGGGTGAGTGAATAAGGTGTAATCGGTTTGCTTCTCAGTAGTGGTGTTGTGACAGTTGCAAATTTACTTTTTATTCCGAATTTATCAAAAGAAATGTGAATTATTTTTTCTGCCGCGCATCGTTTCCTTATTCTCGCCGGCGTGTGGTCGTCGTCGGTGCGCGGCTGTTCAGCCCTGAGTCGTGCTGTTGTCGCACAAACGGAGACGCCCCCGAAAGTCGCAATCGCTTTCGGGGGCATCTCGTCTCGGCGTTGCCGGAGGCGGCGCTACTACATGTTCACGTGGGCCACTATCACCTGGCCGTAGGAAAAGTCTATGGTTTGGCCGTTGGGGATGGTGAACTCTACCGTTTTATCGTATTGATACCACGGTCCGTCGTCGCGCTCATTGATGCGCCCGCTCACACGCAGTAGGTCGCCGCCATTTAATGTACCGTTGCCAAAGACGGGGATGTAGTAGAAAATCTCCACGTCCTCGGTCTGCTGGGGGCTCAGTGTGAAATAGTTGCTGGCATAGTATTGGTCGGGCGTGAATGTCTGGTCGAAGGTCGACTTTCGCGTCGACATCGTACCATGTGAGGCCAAAGCTTTGGCCGAGCCCGCGTTGTCGCTGGCCGATACGCCCAGATTCAAGAGGTATTTGCCGATTCTCCATGACGAATCGTAGGGATAGGTGCCGCTGACGCCCAGCTTGAGCACGGACATCTGCCGCTTCAGCCGCACGGAGGCTGCGCTGCCGTTGAGTTCCACCGTGCCGACCATCACGTCCCACTCCTTGAGACTGGCGACACTTCTCGAAGGCGCATGGGCGGGATAGTTCAGTTCGATCTGCGTGGCGCCGACGGCCACTCCGCTGAAGCGGGCGGCTCCAGCCGTGGTCGACAGCGCCGGATAGAGACAGATCACCGTGTCGCCCTCCTTGCCGGTGTAGGTGCCGGTGAACTCGGCCACGGTGCGTCCGGCCTCGCCCGTCGACGTGAATTCGTCGATGGCGCTGATGCCGCTTTCGCCGATGGAGATGACCGTGATGGCCTCCTGCGCCTCCCAGTCGACTGTCAGGATGCGGTTTTCCACGTCGTCGGCGTAGGATGTTCGCGATGCAGGTTTGACCACGGCCTCCACGGTGGCCGAGAGGGTGATTTTCCGGCCGCTGGCTTGAGTGGTCTGGCTGTCGTCGTCGCCGCTGCAAGAGGAGACGGAGGTGGAGAGCATTGACAGCAGGAGGAGGACCGTTGCCCAGACCGCTGTCTGGCGTCGATAACTAATGGTGGGTGCTTTTTTTGTCTTCATCGTGTTTTCCTCTTCTTTAGTTAAGGGTCCATTCCTGACTGCTGTAGTAAATGTCCTCCACCTCGTCTTTCTTGGGTGCCGGTTCGACGATACTTGTGCAGACCAGCTGTGGCGTGACTTCCACGACCTGGATGGCGGGCGGCGCATAGGCTTGCTTCTTTCCTTCTTTTTCTTTCATGGTTCAGTGTGCGTTACAAGTGATGAATCAGATATGTTTTAATGAAAGTTTTTGTGGAACGTACCTGGTTTGCGCCGCCGTTGCCAGTCCTTGAGCCGACAGCCGGTCTGCGAGTGCAAATTTCCCCTTTTTTTCGTTGGCGCGTCTTGCAATTTCGGAAAAAGCCCTTGCGTTTTCAGCATCCGCCCTTGCGTGCTCGAGATTTTTGCTAATTTTGCGATGAGAGTTGTTAGAATATATTTGTTTTCTCGCCTTCTTTGGGCTAAATCGACGTCCCACATGCTGAAATCCATAGTCACTGTAACTCCCATGCTGGTGTGTGCGTTCTGGACACTCATGCTTTCCATCGACATGAGGGAGCATGGCGACAGGGGCTGCCATCGCGCACTTTGGTGGTGGTCGATGGTGTCCACGCTCCTCTATCTCGGCTATTTTGTCTTCTACAATGGCGACCGGGCCCTGATTCCGTATTTCAAGACCCTCCAAGTAGCCTGCAACGTGGCGGTCTTCCCGCTCTACCTGCGCTATCTCTCGCTGCTCACGGAGGGGCGCGTGGCCCGATGGGTCATGGACCTCATCTGGTGGCCGCCCTTGTTGCTGGGCCTGTCCGTAGGGGTGCTCTACACGCTGCTGACGCCGGCCGAGCGCGACCAGTTCATAACGACCTACCTCTTCGGCAACTGCTATGTGGGGCTGCAGGGTGTAGTGCGGCTGCTGGCCCTGATGCACAGCGTGGGCAAGGTCGTGTTTGTGGTCGGTTTGGGGCTGACGCTGTGGCAGGGCGTCGTGAAGGTGAGGCGCTACAACCGCCTGGTCGACTCCATCTATTCCGACACGGCTCGGCGCCGGCTCTATGGCATTCCGCTGATTCTCTCGCTCATGCTGGCGACGGGAGTGGTTTCGTTTGTCGCCAACATGGTGGGGCACCACGTGTTTGTCGGGAATGTATGGCTGCTGGTGGTTCCGTTCGTAGTCTTCAGCGCGCTGCTTTTCGCGCTGGCCTACTGCGGCTACCGGCAGCGCTTCTCCTTTGTCGATATTCCACGGGACGAGCCGTGCCAGCCCTGCGCGGCGGCGGAGGCCGTGTGGAGTGAGCGCCGCGAGCAACTCGAACTGTTGGTGAAGGGTTCGCAGCTGTATCTCGATTCGGACCTGACGGTAGACACCGTGGCCCATCGGCTGGGCACCAACCGCCGCTACGTGCAGCAGACGCTGAACGAGGAGATGGGCATGTCGTTCTCGGAATACATCAACCGCCTGCGCATCGCGCATGCCGAGCGCCTGTTGGCGGAGCATCCCGAGCTGACGATGGAGGATGTGGCCGCGCGTTCGGGCTACGCGGTGGGCAGCACCTTCTACCGCAATTTTTCCAAATACAGGAAGTCGTAGCCGCACCGTCGGCCGCGGCCAGGCGACTCCGCTTGCTCCGGCCGGCGGCGGCCGTCGATGGGCGTGCAGCAGAAAAAATCCCGGACTGTGGGCAGTCCGGGATTTTTTGTCATGTGGGGGTATGTCGGGCGGCGCCGTGGCCAGCGTCGTGGCGCAGGGGCATGGCAGGCCGCGCGCGGCGGGCTGTTGGGACGAAGGCCTTCGCGATGGTTTTCGAAGGCCTTCGTTTTCGGTTTCGAACGCCTTCGTTTTTGGTTTCGAACGCCTTCGTTATAAAGTGTCGGTGGCGGCGGTCGGTGGCGGTAGCGCCGGTGGTCGGTAGGGAACGCGTGGCTCGTCGGGAGGGCAGGCGCCGGCGGGTGTTGCCGGTAGGCCGTTGGCGGTGCGGGCGTGCGGGGTGCGCGCGTGTCAGGGGCGCAGGATCACCTTGCGGCTCTTTCCGTCGGGGGTGCGGCGGATGACGATGCCGGAGGTGGGGAGCTGGTGGATCCGCTCGCCGCGCAGGTTGTAGTAGACGGCGGGCGCCTCGGTCTCGGGCGTGTCGCTGATGCCGAGCGCGATGGCGAGCTCCTGGGCGGCGTGGGCATCTTGGCGGATGGCCTCGATTTCGGCTTCGAGGGGGGCCGAGTCGACGGCGTCGTCGAGGGTGAGCGTGCCGGCCTCGTAAAGTTTCTTGAGGCGGCTTTTCTCGGCGATGATGGCGGTGTAGAGCTGGGTGAGGCGGGAGGAGAAGTCGTCGTAGACGTCGGGGCACTGCTCGCGCAGCTCGCGGCGCAGCTCGGTGCGCAGGTCGACGAGGCGCTGCACTTCGGCCTGGAGGGCCTCCCAGTGGGCGGCGATGAGCTTTTCCTGTGCGCGGCGGGCGAAGTAGCGGGTGTTGTTGTCGATGATGAGGCGTGTGAGCTCGAGTCCGCGGGTGGCGTAGTCGCCCGACTGGTCGACGCCGGCATAGTCCATGAGGATGATGCCCATGGGGCCTGCCTCGTGCGTGTTCATATAGTCGATGATGGCGGTGTGGGTGTAGGTGGCGTTGTCGCGGTAGCCGTTGGAGGTGGACACGCTGTTGCCGAAGAGGTTGGCCACGAGGGAGTAGGCGGAGGCGAAGTTGTAGACCCAGACGATGTCGGCGCTGGTGCTGATGGTCTGTCGGGTGGAGAAGTCGAGCATGGTGCGCAGGGCCTGGCACTTGGTGTCGACGGCGCCGTCGGCGCTGGTGTTGGAGAAGTCCTGCATGTAGAGGGTGGCGGTGTTCATCGTGCCGGTGCCGCCACCGCGGATGGAGCCGCGTCGCTGTGCGTTCCAGTCGATGTAGCCTGCCCAGCCGCTCATCTCGCCGCCGGCGGGATGGGTGGTGTAGGCGTTGCGGTAGAGGATGAGCATCTTGCCGCGGAGGTCGGCCACGGTGAGGTCGCGGCGGAAGTCGACGAGGCGCTCCTTGATGCCCTCTGCCTGGAGCGACTGGTGGAGGAGCGTCTCGAAGTCGGGCGAGTTGCTGTCGCCGTCGGTCTCATGGAGGAGGTGGATGACGACAAACTCCGTGGGATGGGCGACGAGGGAGTCGCGCAGGGTGGCGAGGGCGTCGTCGAAGCTGAGGGCGGTGGGGATGATGCCGTGGTTGATCTGCAGACTGGTGCCGCTGACGCAGGGACGGAGGTCGAAGGCGCGGATGCCGGTGGCCCACTGGCGGGCGATGTCGATGTCCTGCGTGCGGGCGTACGACTCGCCGAAAGCACCGAGGAAGCCGGAGAACCCGCTGCCGGTGGCGCTGTCGTGGGTGCCGGGGAGGCTGACTTCGGCGATGTAGGCGTCGTCGGGGAGGAGGGCTTGCCAGTCGTCGGCGTGGGCAGCGGTGGCGAGCAGAAGGAGGAGGGAGAGTAGAAAATGCTTCATGGTGGAGTGTGTGATGTGGGGTGATGGAAAAAGGTGGTGAGGGGGTGTCTGATGCAAAGATAGGAAAAAAGATGAAAAGTGGCGTGCCGGCGGGGTGTTTTTTTCAGACTGGGAGGTGGCAGATGCGAGCTGGGTTTTGCAAGGAAGGCGTCGGCCGGCTTGGCGGGGGGTGCTGGCGGGCTGTATCTTTGCGGTGCATTCCGACGTCGGAGGCCACGTTCAGCGGGTCGTTCGGGGGAAGAATGAGGCGTTCATGTCGTTCGGCCGGGATACGTGGATGGCTGGTTGCATCAAGTTCAAAGTTTGTTTCATCAAAAAAAGAAAGGAAAACACGATTATGGGAAAGATTATCCTCAAGTCCGACTGGCAGAAGATTCATGTGAAACTGAAGTCGGCCTATGTGACGCGCACGGTGAGCTACTCCACGGTAAGCAGCGAAGATTTGCTGGCGCGGGCGGCGGAGAACTCGCAGCTGAGCAAGGGCTCGATTCGCGCGGCGCTGCTGGCGCTCACCCAGGAGATGCGCAACTATCTGGTGAATGGGCATGGCATTCAGGTGCCGTCGCTCGGTACGTTCTCCTTCGCGGTGCGCGCACATGCGACGGACGATGTCGAGACTGCGGGCGCTCCGCAAGTCTATCGGCGCAAGATGGGCTTCACGCCGTCGGGCCGGATGAAGAAAGATCTGGCGGATGTGAATTTTGATTCGCTGCCGCAGGAGTAAGGCGTGCGGTGTGCATGCGCCGCCGGCTGTCGGCGGGGTGCGCCCGACAATGAATGGAGCCATCCGTGCGGTCTTTGTGGGCCGCGGCGGATGGCTCTTCTGGGTGTGCGTGGGGCTTAGAGGCGCGCCAGCAAGTGGGCGCAGGCGTCCTCGATGAGGTCGAGCGCGTGGTCGAAGTCGGAGAGGCTGCCGTAGTAGGGATCGGGAATGCTGCGCACGCCGGGGTGGCGGGTGAGCTCGTCGGCTAGCAGGTGGATCTTGCTCCGATGGTCGGGATGGAGGGCGCGCGGTGCGATTTCCGCATAGTTGTCGGCGTCCATGACGAAGAGATGGTCGAAGCGGTCGAAGTCGTCCAGCTGGAACTGACGTGCGCGGTGGTCGATGGCGTAGCCGCGGCGCTGGCCGCACTGGCGCATGCGGCGGTCGGGCAACTGGCCGACGTGCCAGGCGCCGATGCCGCAGGAGTCGATATGGAATTCGGCGGTGCGCCCTGCCGTGTCGACGAGATGCTGCATGACAGCGTGCGCGGCCGGACTGCGGCAGATGTTGCCGAGGCAGATGAAGAGAATGCGGGTTTTCATTATTTCGTTCGGTTTTGTATCGCGTTTCGTTCGGTTTTGTATCGCGTTTCGTTCGGCTTTGCGTCGCGTATCGTTTGATTTTGTGTCGCGTTTCGTTCGGTTATGTAACGCGTTTCGTTCGGCTTTGCGTCGCGTATCGTTTGATTTTGTGTCGCGTTTCGTTCGGTTGTGTTCCGCGTTTCGATCGGTTTTTTGTCGTGGTGTGTACCGTTGTGTTCCGCAGTGAGTGCAGCGCGCAAGCAGAGATGGAGCGCCTTCAAGCTCCAGCAGGTGCGCCGCCACGGCTTGTAGGTGCAAAGATAGCAATTTTTCAGCGGCTTTTCCGCAAGATTTCAATGCCGATACGCGCTTCAAAGTCAGCAAAGATAGCGCTTTTCCGGCGCCTTTTCGAGGGTGTGGAAGAAGAAATCTGCTGAAATTCAGTGTGGAATGAAAAGTTTTTTGTACCTTTGCCGCGCATTTGGGAAAGAATCGGTTCCTAAGAAAGTTTTTGTCCTTCGGGTGCTTGCTCGACGGTGGCACAGCGGCAGGCGTGCGGAACAAGGTCGGGAGACCTGTGGCACGGCTGCGAGAAATTGCTGCACCGGCCTCACGCCAAGCGTCGCCCCATGAATCTGTAAACGGGTGGGACAGTTCTTTCCGTTTGCAGAAGTTATTATTTATTTTCAGGATGAATGAGGGCTGTCCGCCCTGTGTTCAAACTCTTAAAGCCAAGACAAAAATTTGAAAACATTTGAAGAATTAGGCGTGTCTGCAGAGATACGCCGTGCGATTGATGAGCTCGGATATGTGGAACCGATGCCTGTGCAGGAACAGGTGATACCCTATCTGCTCGGAAACAACAACGACGTAGTGGCGCTCGCGCAGACGGGAACCGGCAAGACCGCAGCCTATGGACTGCCGCTGCTGCAAAAGGTGAGCGAGAAGCTCGACCAGTGGAATACGAAAAGCGAAGTGCCGGCCGTGCAGGCGCTCATCCTCTCCCCCACCCGCGAGCTGTGTCTCCAGATTACGGACGACTTGAAGAACTATTCGAAGTACATCGACGGACTGCACGTGCTGGCTGTCTATGGCGGCGCGAGCATCGAGACACAGATCCGCCAGCTCAAGAAAGGTGTGCAGGTGGTGGTGGCCACGCCCGGCCGACTCGTCGACCTGATGGAGCGCGGCGTTGCCAAGCTCGACCAGGTGGAGAACGTCGTGCTCGACGAGGCCGACGAGATGCTGTCGATGGGCTTCAGCGAAAGCATCGACAAAATCCTTGAGGGCGTGCCCCAGGAGCGCAACACGCTCCTTTTCTCGGCGACGATGAGCAAGGAAATCGAGCGCATCTCGAAGAACTACCTCCGCAATGCCACTGAGATTCAAGTGGGCAGCCGCAACGAGGGCGCTGAGAAGGTGAACCACATCTACTACCTCGTCAGCGCGCGCGACAAGTACCTTGCGCTCAAGCGCATCGCCGACTTCTACCCCGAAATCTACGCCATCGTCTTCTGCCGCACGCGTCTGGAGACGCAGGAGATTGCCGACAAGCTGATTCAGGACGGCTACAATGCCGATTCGCTCCATGGCGAGCTGTCGCAGGCACAGCGCGACCTCGTGATGGGCAAGTTCCGCCAGCACCGCCTGCAGTTCCTCATCGCCACCGACGTGGCCGCGCGCGGCATCGACGTGGAAGACTTGACGCACGTCATCAACTACGGTCTGCCCGACGACATCGAGAGCTACACGCACCGAAGCGGACGCACGGGCCGCGCCGGAAAGCAAGGCACCAGCATCTGCATCATCCACGTGAAGGAAAAGCACAAGGTGCGCGCCATCGAGAAGCAAATCAGCAAGCAGTTTGTGGCCGGTGTGCTGCCCAAGGGCGAGGAAATCTGCCACAAGCAGCTCATGAAGGTCATCAGCGACATCGAGCACGTGGAGGTGAACGAAGAAGCCATTGCGCCCTTCCTCGACGACATCTACCGCAAGTTCGACCTCATGGAGAAGGAAGACGTCATCAAGCGCATGGTCTCGATGGAGTTCAACCACTTCCTGGACTACTACAAGAACGCGCCGGAAATCATCCAGCCCACGGGCAAGAACTCCGACCGCGACAGCTACAGCGAGCGCGAAGGCCGTCGTGACCGCAAGTCGGGCGGCGACCGTCGTGAGCGCGGCGCCCGCGGTTTTGGTGCTGAGGAGGGCTACACACGCCTCTTCATCAACATCGGCCGCCTCGACCATCTGCACATCGGAGAGTTTATGGGGCTCATCAATCGTCTGGCAGGAAAGAAGCGTTTCGAAATCGGACGCATCGACCTCATGAAGTCGTTCAGCTTCTTCGAGGTGCCGACGGAGCAGGCTCAGGACGTGGTGCGCACGCTGAGCGGAGCCGACTTCAACGGACGCGCGGTGAACATCGAGGTGAGCGACAACGCTTCCCACGCACCCGCCCAGCAGCGCCAAGGCGCCTCCCGTCCCGCTCGTCGCGACTTCAAGGCACCCGTCGAGCGCCGCAAGGAGCAGAAGGCAGGGCGAGACAGCGGAAGGAAGCCGCTCCGCACCGCCCGCAATGCCGGAGGCTATGTGGATGAATTTGCAGACTTCGACCTCGACTTCAAGCCCAGCCGCGGCAGCAGCAAGGGCAAGCCGGAGTGGGCGCAGTTCTTCGACGGACAAGTGGAGGCACAGCCCTTCTACGGCAAGTTCGCCAAGAAGAAGAAAAGCCGCGCCCATTGAGCACGACACAGCGCGCTGAGTCGAAAGGCTGGACGCGCCGTCGCCATCGTCTGACGGTGCAATCCAGAGCATTCTCAGGCGGCATCCTACGACATCCGTAGGCCGCGCCGCCCTCCCGCTGTCGGCTCGACCACATCATTACGCAGGCAAGGAAGAGTGGAGCATGTCTCCCCTACTCTTCCTTGCCTTTTCTTTTTTCCTGTTCCAGCCATCCACCGAGAAATGTGTGGCGTGGTGCCGAAATAGATGTATCTTCTCGCCGCAACAAATGCCGCTTTCAGCTGCAAATATTCAGTATGTGCGCCAAGACATGTTCAGCGTGATGCCGCATCAGTTGCTGTGCGCCGTGCCGAAACGTTTCTGCGTTTTCTTTCCATCAATCACGAAGGCCTTCGTTTTGGGTTTCGAAGGCCTTCGCGTTTCGTTTTAAATGTGCGCGCAGTGGTGGCACCAGTCGCCGGCTGCGGATTTTGTTTGCGAGCTGGCCTTGTGCAGTGGCTGCGGCATGTGCAGCGGGTGTGCTTCAGGATTGTCTGCCGCCTGCGCTGGCTATTTTTTGACGCCGTATTCCGTCGGTTTGCAACCGAACTGCCGGGCGAAGCATTTGGCAAAGTAGGAGGCGTTGTTGAAGCCCACGGCCGCGCTCACCTCGTTCACGCGGTAGTGTCCCTCGCTGAGCAGTCGGGCCGCATGGCGCAGGCGGATCATCTGGATCATCTCGTTCGGCGTTTGCTCCGTGAGCGCCCGAATCTTGCTGAAGAGCGAGCTGCGGCTCATGTTGAGCTGCTCGGCCAGGAAGGCCACGGAGAGCTGCGGATGCGTGATGTTTGCCTCGATGGCGCGTTCCAGGCGCTGCAGGAGGTCGTTGTCGACGCTCGATGTGGCAATGGCCGTCACCGGCATGTCGGGCTGGCTGGAGAAGCGCAGCAGCAGCTCGCGGCGCGCACTGATCATCCGACGTATGCAGGCTTCGAGGTATTGCACGGAGAAGGGTTTCTCGATGTAGGCGTCGGCGCCCGTGTCCATTCCCTCCACTTTCGAGAGATCGTCGGTCTTGGCCGTCAGCAGGACGAACGGGATGTGGCTCGTGGCCGTGTCCGAGCGCACGGCGCGGCAGAGTTCGAGTCCGTCCATCTCGGGCATCATCCAGTCGCTCACGATGAGGCTCACTTCTCCAGCGTGCTGCTGCAGCTGCTCGAGCGCGGTGCGCCCGTTCTCCGCTTCCAGCACCCGATAGGTTTCGGCGAAGTGAGTGGCCAGGAAGGAGCGCATGTCGTCGTTGTCTTCCACCACGAGTACGGACGTACGGCTCTGCTTTTCTGCTTCCTGCGGGGGCGTCTGCGGCTGCGTCCGCTCCATTTTCTCTGCCTCGCGGGCGAGCTCTGCATCCGTTTCGTCGGTCGTCACGACCAGCTGCCGCACCGGCAGTGTGATGTCGAAGGTCGTGCCCTTCCCCACCTCGCTCTCCACGTGGGCGCTGCCGCCGTGCTGCTCCACGATGCGCTGCACGATGGACAGGCCGATGCCCGTTCCCGGCTTGTTGTTCTCCGCCTGGTAGAACGGCTGGAAGATCTTTTTCTGTTCCGCTTCCGGTATGCCCTTCCCGTCGTCGCTCACGCGGATGGTGAAGGTGGTGGCGTCTGGCGAGATGCTGCAGGCGAGCTGCACGTGGCTGCGGGCATACTTGAGGGCGTTGTTCATCAGGTTGCTCACCACCTTGGTCAGTCCCTCGCGGTCGATGTCGACGTTGAAGTCCCTGTCGTCGGGCAGCAGGCTCTCGAAGGCGATGCCTTTTTGCCGGAGCGAGGGAATGAACCGTTCTGCCACACGTTCCATGACGGGCACGAGCGGCTGGCGGCGGAAGCGCACCGGCAGTCCTGTCTGCTGCACCTTGGAGAAGTCGAGCAGCTGATTCACCAGTTCGAGCAGCCGGTTGGCATTCCGCCCGATGATGCCCAGGTCGGCATCCACGTTGCGCGCGGCCGGCACGCTCTTCAGCCTGTTGACCACATTGTCCAGCGGCGCGATGATCAGCGAGACGGGCGTGCGGATCTCATGTGCGATGGTCGTGAAGAACTCGAGGCGCTGCTTCTCTGCCTCGGCCTTCTGCTTCTCCTTCAGCAGGCGCAGCTCCTGGCGGTGCTGGTGGCGTGCCCGCTTGAGCCGCAGGTGCGTGTAGAGCCAGATGCCCGCCACGGCCAGCAGAAGATAGAAGAGCTTCGCCGGCACGCTCCACCAGAACGGCGGATGCACCACAATCTCGAGTCTCGCCTCCTCCGTGCTCCACACGCCGTCGTTGTTCGTGGCCTTCACGCGGAACGTGTAGGTGCCGGGCGGCAGGTTGGTGTACGTGGCCATGTGCGTCGGTCCGGCCATGGTCCAGTCGGAGTCGAAGCCCTCCAGCATGTAGGAGTACTGGTTCTTCTCGGGCGAGCAGTAGCTCAGCGCCGTGAACTGCAGCGTGATGTTGTTCTGGTTGTAGGCCAGCGACAGCGTCTGCATGTACTGCAAGGCCTTCGGCAGCACCTCCGACCCCACCTCCGTCTGGCGGTTGTTCACGCTCAGGCCCGTGATGAACACGTGCGGCGGACGGCGGTTGAGCTCGATGTCGTAGGGCAGAAAGCGGCTGAAGCCACGCAAGCCGCCGAAATAGACGTGCCCGTCCGACGCCAGCAGACTGGCGTTGGGCATGAACTGGTCGGCCACGAGTCCGTCGTGGCGGTTGAACAGCTGTGTCTTGCCGTCGTCCATCAGCCGCACCACGCCTTCCACCGTCGAGAGCCAGATGTCCGTGCCGTCGGGCATGATGGCGCAGACGCGGTGCGAGGCCAGCGGCAGCGGAACTTGTTCGAAAGTCTCTGTCTTCTCGTCCAGCACGCACAGTCCTACGCTCGTTGCCACCAGCAGGCGGCCCTGCGCGTCCAACGAGAGCGCGTTCACCTCGTCGGCTGGCAACCCGCCGGTCGGCTTGTCGGTTGCCTTGTATTGCTTCCATTTCTTCTTTCCAGGCTCGTAGCGCCAGAGTCCCTGGTTCTGTGTGGCAAACCACACGCGCCCTTGCCGGTCCGTCCGGATCGAAGAGCAGATGGCCTTGAAATACTGCAGCGTCTCGAAGCGGTCGCGCGCGGGGTCGAACAGACAGGCAGTCCCCATCGTTCCCACCCACAGGCGGCCCTTGGCATCCTTGTGGAACGAATAGCCTGAGTTGTCGCTCAGTCCGTCGTTCCTGCCGTACTGCCGCACACTGCCGTTGCTCAGGTTCATCCGGCAGACGCCGTTGCCGTAGGTGCCGATCCACAGCTCATCACCGTCCACGAGCAGTGCGTGGATGTTCAGCGATGCAAATTCGGCGCGCCGGGGAAAGTCGACGAATTGTCCCGATTCGGCGTCGTAGCACGACAGGCCGCCGTCGTCCGTACCAATCCAGATGCGTCCGCGGGCATCCTCCGCGAAGTTCTCCACGACGTTGCCCTGCAAACCGCCCGAGGCGGGCCGGAAACTCTCGAAGCGGCTGCCGACGGGCGAGATGTAGTTCACGCCGCCATAGAAGGTGCTGCACCACAAGCCTTGCTCATGGTCGATGAGCGCGGCGTAGGCAAAGCGCCCATTCACAGCCATCGGGTCGGCCGTCATCTCCAGCCGCTTCCAGGCCCCTGTGCGTGGACTCACGTCGATCAGTCCCTGTCCGCACACCACGATCAGGTGTGCGTCTGCAGCCTCCAGCAAGGCGCGCGTCTGCGCTGCCGGACTCCGACCGGTGCCGCGTGGAATCACCTCCACGACTGTGCCGTCCTTGTCGAGGCGCAGTGGTCCCGCGTTCCAGGTGCCCACATAGAGCGTTCCGTCCGCTGTCTGCAGCATGCAGGTGTTGCTGACCAGCTGCGGCGAGGCGGTCTTCGACAGTGGCACGAAGGTGCGGCTGGCGCGGTTCAGCCGATAGATGTAGGGGGCGGCGACGCTCAGTGCCCACACCTGGTTGTCGCGGTCGGTGTAGACGTAGTTCACCTTCGTCCGCAGGTCCTGCCCCACCTGATGCCGCGTGGCGCTGCCGTTCTTCGGGTTCAGCCCATGGATGCCGTCGCCGTCGGTCGCCACCCACAGCGTGCTGTCGCGGTCGATGGTCACGCTGGTTACGCCTGTGCGCAGCTCCGGCAGCAGACGCTCGAAGCGCTCGCGGTGGGTGTCGAAGCGGAAGACGCCGTCGTTCGTGCCCACGATGATGGCGTCCGGCGTCTGGGCCATGGTCGAGATGTATTGGTCTTGCCCCAGTTCCGCGGCCACAAAGCGGCGGATGCGGATGCCGTCGTAGCTGCAGAGTCCGTTGTCCGTTCCCAGCCAGATGAAGCCGTGCGCGTCCTGCAGCAGGCTGCGCACGCCGTAGGAGGGCAGGCCGTGCTCCATGTTGATGTTGCGGAAGCGCACGTCTGCGCCGCTCTGGGCGCGTGCGGGCACAGCCAGTGCGACTGCCAGCACACATGCGGTGAGCAGCACAAGGAGGAAACAAAGCGCAGGGGGAAGCATGCGGGAGGCATGCCGGTTCAGCCAGTTTTTCATTGGTTCAGGAAACTTGATTGCCACAAATTTAGCAGATTTTCACCACAACTCCTACGGAATCGCGAAAAAAATGCCCTCGGTCCGCTCTCCGCTCCCCTGCCCTCGCCCGCTCTGCAGCGTGCGGTCTGCGCGCCCATCGCCCCGGTCTCCCCTCCTCCGCTTTCCCCCTGCCCGCCTGCCCGCTGAGGGCGTGGCCCCCATGTGCAGCGCCCCGCGGCGCCGTCCGTGGCTGCCTCCGAGGCTTCCACGTCGGCCCCGCGGGGCGCTGTCGTTGTAGTGCTGCAGCCGGCGCACGCGGCGCGGCCGTCTATGGTTTCATGCGCTCGATCAGCTGCGGATAGACTCGCGTGAAGTCCACCATGCTATAGGCCCGCACGGTGCCCTCAGGCAGCGCTGCCTGCCGCGCCTTCTCCTCCTCCAGCTGCTGCAGGCGGCGCTCCATCCAGCCCACGGCGGCCTGGCGCACGTCGGCCTGCTGGCAGCCGGTCTGGATGAGGCTGGCCCACACGGCCAGATGCTGGTCGTTGACGCCGAACTTCTTCTGCGCGCGCTCCACCTGCCGGCGCATCTCGCTCCAGTTGCCCTCCATGGCGGCCACGTTCACGTCGAGCGTCTGCTCTATGGACTCGCGCTCCGCCACGTTCCACGCCTTGAGCAGCGCGCGGAAGCGGCTGATGCCCTCGCGGTTCAGCACGTTCTCGCCCGCCTTGTTGCGGCCTGCCAGCACGAAGGGATATTGCGTGAGCGTCGTCTGCATGAAGCTCGCGTGCACTTCCTTCCCATACTTCTCTGCCAGTGCGGCCTCGTGGCGCATGGCCCAGTCGAAGGCCGGCGTCAGCGGGTCGTTGTCGAAGCGGCGGAAGGCCATGTAGAGGAGCGGATCGCTGACCATTTCCTCCTCGTGGCCGTCGAGCAGCAGGTGTGCCACCTCGGGCGCGCGCTGCTTGTCGTATGCCTTCAGCAGCATGCCCAGATAGTCCGACAGGAAGGCGCGGCTGCGGTCGCCGCCCTCATAGCGGGCGGCCATCTCGGCAAGGGTCTGTCCTTCGAGCGCCTTCTTCACCTGGTCGACGAACACCGTGGCGTCCGACTCTGCGCCGACGATGCGGTGCACCTCGGTGCCGTCGGCCGAGAGGAAGAGCAGGGTGGGATAGGCGCTGATGCCCCAGCGCTTGGCCAGCTCGACGCCTTCACCTTTCTCCATGTCGATCTGCACGCTGACGAAGGCGGGATTGAAGTAGTCGCCGCACACTTTCTGCGGAAACACCTGCGTCGCCAGCATCTTGCAGGGGCCGCACCAGGTGGTGTAGCAGTCGACGAACACGCGTTTTCCCTCCTGCCGGGCCTGTGCCAGCACCTCGGCGAACGTCTTGTCCGCCACGAAGCGGATGCCCTCGCTGGCCGTCTGCGCGCGGCCCGCCAGTGTTCCCACGAGGAGGACCACCAGCAGCATGATGTGTCTCAATGTCTTCATGTGTTCAGTAGTTGTTGTAGGTTCTGACTGTCAGTGTCTTCAACCGGCCGCACGGGAGGCGCGCCGGTTGCGGTGCGGTAGGCCGCACGGAGGCAAAGTTACGTTTTTTTCATTGTTTTCGGCGCGTCTTGCCCCAAAAAATATGCGGTCGCGTCGTTCGTTCCTGCGCGCTGCGCGCACACTTCGTAGCCGCGGCACAAACCGTCGTGCGAGAAGGCCTTCGCGCACGACGACAAAGGCCTTCGTGAGGCATCGCGAAGGCCTTCGTATGCAGAAACGACTGCGTTCGTTTCCGACTTCGAACGCAGTCGTTTCCGATTTCGAACGCGTTCGTTTCCGTGTTGCACTGCCGGCTTGGCGGGCTGCTGCCGGGGAGGCGGCGGGCGCAGGCGCGGCGCAGGGCGGGGGAGCGGCCTACTGGCGCGCGGCGGCGAGGCGCATGCTCGGCCCGACGTAGCTGGGCTGCAGCCCGCCCCAGTCGACGACGATGCGCTGGATGATGGCGCCGGGGTCGCCGCAGATGAGGCGCAGCGTGTGGGAGGTGGAGGAGGAGAGGGGGAAGCGGAGGCGGTAGACGGCGCTGTTCTGCAGCACCTGCTCCTTCCAGAGCGGGGCCCACTCCACGAGCTCGTTCTCGACGACGGCCACGGCGCCGCCGTCGACGCTCACGCCGAGCTTCGTGCCCCGCTCCTTGTTGAGCGGCCAGAAGGGCAGGACGTAGAGGCTGATGGTGACGCTGTCGGCGCCGGTGGCGGTGAAGGTGTATTCGGCGCAGGGCGAGCGGGGCGAGGTGGGGTCGGTGGCGGGCTGCGTGGCCTCGCCCATCTGGAGGCCCACCCAGTCGTAGCCGATGCCGCGGAGCAGACGGACGGCGTGGGTGCCGTTGGTCTGCAGGCGGCTGACGCGGTTGAGGTCGACCACGGTGCAGCGGTCGAGCACGTTCTGCGCGGGTTGGGGCGTGAGGTCGACGCGGCGCGGTGCCACGCCGTCGAAGGTGGTGAGCGGCGGCATCTCGTGGTATTTGGCTACGAAGCCGGGCGGCACGGACATGAAGTGGTTCCACTTGCCGTCGAGCAGGCGGTTGAAGGTGGTGTTGAGGCTTTCGATGGCCTCGAATGCCTCGACCGACTGCGCGGCCGCCCAGTTGGCCCCGGCCTTGTCGCCGCTGCGGGCGAGTTCGTGGTTGAGCTGGGCCAGCAGAAACTTGCGGTTCATCTGCTCGGAGGCCAGCACGGGGTAGGCGACGAGCTCAAAGAAGGCGGGGCGCACGTCGGCTGGCAGCGCGGCCTGCAGCGTCGTCACGCGCTGGCGCAGGCGCTCGTAGTCGGCCAGACGGCCGCGGGCGTCGTTGTAGTGGGCGAAGGAGAAGTCGGTGTCTTGCAGGGGTGTCCAGCGCGGCGTGTCCCACTCGCGCTCCCAGCCCATGTATTCGGGCTTGCGCGACCACGCCAGCCGGTAGTATTCGTCGAGGATGGCCTGCAGTTCAGCCGTGTGGCCGCTGCCGAAGATGGCGGCGAGGAAGTCGGCCTGATGGCGGTGGACGCTGTCGTAGGTGTGGCTGCCGAGGCTGTAGGCCATGTCGAAGAAGGTGGTGATGGCCAGTTCCATGGGCTTGATGTCGCCCACGTTGAGCAGCCAGTAGCGGTCGGCCCCTGTGTCGTAGGCCTTCTTCAGCTCCTCGTACATGAGCACGGGGGGCGTGGTGTTGAGCCAGAGATAGTCGTGCGGCGTGCCCAGGTAGCTCGTGTGGTAGTAGACGCCGGAGCGGCCCGTGCGGGCTTGCTCGGCAGGCGTGGACAGGCGCTTGATGTAGCCGTAGTTGTCGTCGGGCCAGACGATCGTCACCTCGTCGGGCAGGGGCAGGCCCAGTTCGTAGACGTCGAGGGCTTCCTTGTAGGGCACGAATATCTGCGGCACGGCGTCGAGCGGCTGCGTGAGGTGCTTGCGGAGGATGTCGCGCTGGTCGTTGATGGCGCGGGTGAGCAGCTGCAGGCGCTCGGCGGGGGTGAGGTCGCCCTGCATGCCGGCGTCGTGCAGGCCGCGCAGGGCCAGCGTGTAGATGTTCTCGTAGGGCGCTGCCTCTGCCACGCGGGCGTCGAGCTTGCGGCGGATGGTGGCGGCATTGGTGAGGTAGTTCCAGGCGCCGTCGCGCTGCGGGTCCCATTCCAGCACCGAGGCATTGTTGAAGAGGAGCGGCTCGCAGTGCGAGGTAGTGACGAGAATGCCGTATTCGTCGGCCACGCGCTGGTTTTCGGGCTGCGAATAGAAGGGCGCGGAGCAGGCGTGCATGGCGGGCGCGAGCATGTTGCCCTTGAGCCGCAGCAGGAGTTCGCAGACGGCGGCGTAGGTCTTCGGTCCGATGTCGCCGAGCGTGGGCTCATAGTTTTTTGCGGCCCAAGGCTGGAGACCCCAGTCCTCGTCGTTGATGAAGATGCCGCGGAACTTGACGGACGGGGCGGGGGAGAGCCAGGGCTGGGGCACTTGGGCATAGAGCTGCGGGCGGCGGACGACGGGCACGTCGGCCCACCAGTACCACGGCGATACGCCGATGGCCTCGCTCAGCGACAGCGCCCCGTAGGCCGTGCCGCGGCGGTCGCTGCCGATGATGACGATGGCGCGGTCGAGACCGGGCAGCGGGCGGTCGACGGCAGCGATGTAGAAGCGTTCCCACTGGCCGCGGAGCGCATCGACGGACAGCTTCTTGCGGCGCACGATGTCGCCCACGAGGCGGCTCTTTCCGAGCGTCCCGATGATGACGGCCGTGCCTTTCGAGGCTGTTGGCGCCACGCTGGGTCGACGTCCCGTCACGCGGCCGATGTCGTCGGCGAGCATGCGGGCGGCATGACCGACGACGGCGGCTTCGGTGGTGTCGTAGAGGATGGTGGCGGCGTTGAGGTCGATGGCCTGCGCTGCGGGCGCATGGCTGATGCGGAAGGCGTGCTTTTCGGGCTGTCCGGCCTGTGCTTCAGGCGTGTGGCCGGTGCGGTCGTGCTGTGCGGCTGCGCCCCTCGGGCAGAGCAGCAGCATGAGAATGAGCAGGAAGTGGAGGTTCATGGTCGGTATTGGATGTTCAGAAGGATTTCGCGGATGCAGCCTGCGGGCAGAGCGGCAGGGGGAAAGTGAGGCGAAAATGGGGTGTTTGAAGGAAGAATTAGGTGTTGGCGGGGGATACGGATGAACCGTATCGGATGTGCCTGAAGCCGTGTCTACCGTCCGCTCCGCGCCCTCCCGTGCTGGGAGGGGCAGGGAAGGGGTGGATAGATGGCGGTTTGACCGTGGATGCAGGGCGTAGGAGCAGTTGCTGTTGGCGGCATTTCGGCGTTGTGCAAATGGCGAAACGACAGATATTTGGCGGCGTCTTGGGGGTGTGCAAACGACGAAATGCCAATGGTTTGGCGGCGTGTCAGTGTGCTTCGAGCCAGTTGCTGCCCCAACCGCAGTCGGCCACGAGGGGGACGGACATGTGGGCCGCTCCCTCCATCTCCTCGACCACGAGGCGCTGGAGACGCTCTTTCTCCTCGGGTAGGACGGAGAAGTTGAGTTCGTCGTGCACCTGCAGGATGAGCTTGGAGCGCAGCCCTTCCGCCTGCATGCGGCGGTGGATGCGCGCCATGGCTATCTTGATGATGTCGGCAGCCGAGCCCTGGATGGGGGCGTTGATGGCGTTCCGCTCCGCGTAGCCGCGCACGGTGGCGTTGTTGGAGTTGATGTCGGGCAGATAGCAGCGCCGGCCGAAGATTGTCTCGGTGTAGCCGAGCGCGCGCGCCTTCTCGATGGAAGCATCCATATAGGCCTTGACGCGCGGATAGGTGTCGAAGTATCCGTCAATCAGCTCTTTGGCCTCCGCGCGGCTCACCTGCATGCGCTCGGCCAGACCGAAGGTCGTGATGCCATAGATGATGCCGAAGTTGGCGGTTTTTGCCTTCCGGCGCTGATCGGAAGTGACGTCGTCGAGGGGGATTCCATATATCTTGGCGGCAGTGGCGCGGTGGATGTCGTGTCCCTCGCGGAAGGCCTCGATCATGTGCGCGTCCTGCGAGAGATGGGCCATGATGCGCAGCTCGATCTGAGAGTAGTCGGCGGAGAAGAACAGGCAGCCTTCGTCGGGAATGAATGCCTTGCGCACCTCCTTTCCGTTGTCGTCGCGGATGGGAATGTTCTGCAGGTTCGGGTTGGAGGAGGAGAGGCGTCCCGTGGCCGTAACGGCTTGGTTGTAAGATGTGTGGATGTAGCCGGTGCGGGGATTGATGAGCGACGGCAGCGAGTCGATGTAGGTGGACAGCAGCTTCTTGTAGCCGCGGTATTCGAGGATTTTCTCCACGATGGGATGTTTCGTTCGCAGGCTTTGCAGCACTTCCTCGGAGGTGACGTACTGCCCTGTCTTCGTCTTCTTGGGCTTGTCGACAATCCTCAGCACGCCGAACAAGAGGTCGCCCACTTGCTTCGGACTCGAAACGTTGAGGGGTTGGCCCGCCAGCGCCTGGATTTCCTGTTCGGTGACCTGCATGCGTGTCGTGAAGTCCTCGGAGGTCTGTCGCAGCGCGTCGGTGTCGATGCGGGCGCCGTTCTGCTCCATCTGGGCCAGCACGGGAACGAGCGGCATCTCTATGTCGGCAAAGAGCGGCGTGAGCTGGTTTTGCTCCAGCTCTGCCTGGAGCTTGCCGTAGAGGCGCAGCGTGACGTCCGCGTCTTCGGCGGCATAATCCACGATGTCAGCAGGCGCAAGATCGCGCATCGTCTTCTGGTTCTTCCCCGCGGGGCCAATCAGTTGCTCGATGTGTATCGTCCGGTAGTGCAGATAGACCTCGGCGAGGTAGTCCATGTTGTGTCGCAGCTCGGGATGTAGGACATAATGCGCGATCATCGTGTCGAACAGTGGGCCGCGGACGGCGACACCGTATGCCGAGAGCACGTTGATGTCGTACTTGATGTTCTGTCCGATTTTCAAGATGGCGTCATTTTCATACACTGGCTTGAAGATTTCAACAATCCGCATGGCCTTCTCTCTTTCTGCCGGGACGGGAATGTAGTATGCCTCATGTTCGCGCACGCTGAAGCTCAAACCCACCAATTCTGCCTGCATGGAGTCCGCCGAAGTGGTCTCCGTGTCTAGACTGATCATTTTCTCTGACAAAAAATTCTGGCAGATTCGCGCCATTTCTTCCTCATTCTCAACGAGGAAATACTGATGAGGCGTCGATTGAAGGTCGCTGAGATTCGCGTTTTCGGCGCCGAATTGCCCGACGGGCGGGAATTTCGCGCTCTCGTCGGCGTTCATTTGGGCCGTTTCCGCGGTCGTGACGTTGGCGACAGCGTGCGGAAGGAGTGCGCCGGCACCGAAGTGGGACGCGCTCTTGTCGGAGTGGGTTGCGCTCATGCCCGACATGAAGACGCGCTTGTCGGAAAGGGTTGCGCTCTTGTCGGAGGCGATTGCGCTCTTGTCGGACTGCTGGGTCTGCACCTGACTTTCGGCTGAAGCGTCGACCGAAGCAAAAAGGTCGGCCATGCCGGATGATTGGGCCGCCGCCTTCTTGGTGCGGCGTGCGCTCTGAGGTGATGCAGATGCTGCGCTTGAAAAAATGTCGGTGGCGCGTGTCGCACTTGGTGCGGCGCTTTCCGGTGCACCGAGCACGCGGGCGGTGAGATTTCGGAATTCAAGTTCATCGAAGAGTTGGCGCAGCCGCTCCGCGTTCTTGGGGCTGCGGGCCAGGTCCTCCAGTGCAATCTCGCACGGCACGTCCGTCTTGATGGTGGCCAGCATCTTCGAGAACCGGATTTGCTCGGCGTTTTCTTCGACGTTTTGTTTCAGCGCTCCCTTGAGTTCGCTCGTTCGTGTCAGTAGTTCCTCGATGGAGCCAAACTGCGCGATGAGCTTCACGGCGGTTTTCTCGCCCACCTTCGGACATCCCGGGATGTTGTCGGAGGCGTCGCCCATGAGGCCGAGCAAGTCGATCACCTGTTCGGTGCGCTCGATGCCGTACTTCGCGCAGACGGCTTCCGCATCGAGAATCTCGGTGGGTTTGTCGCCGTTGCCGGGGCGATAGATCTTCACGCCGGGTCTGACGAGTTGCCCATAGTCTTTGTCGGGCGTCATCATGAAAACGTCGATTTCATCGGAAGAAAATCGCCATGCCAGCGTTCCGATGACGTCGTCGGCTTCGTAGTCGGGCACTTCGATGACGGGGATGTTGTAGGCTTTCAGCACCTCTTTGATATAGGGAACTGCAAATCGGATGCCTTCCGGCGTCTCCTCGCGCTGCGCCTTGTAGTCGGGATAGAGGCGATGGCGAAAGGTTCCGCCTTTCGGGTCGAACGCCACGCCGATGTAGTCGGGCGCTTCCTTGTTCAGCACCTCCTCCAGCGTATTGACGAAGCCGAACACGGCCGACGTATTCTCGCCCTTGCTGTTGATCCGAGGGGTGCGGATGAAGGCGTAGTATGCGCGGTAGATGAGTGCGTAGGCATCCAGCAGAAAAAGTTTTTTCATATTTTTTGCATTGTAATTTGCCTCAAAGTTAGCGAATAAATTTCATGTCCCAAATATAATGTGTAACTTTGTTGCCTCAAAACGTGCGTATTCCGCGCTCCGCATTGGGGTAAAGCATTCCAAATTCTCGCAAATGACTGATTTGAAAATTCTTACTTTGCCTGTCGAGCAGGACATCCAGCGTGCCCGCGACTTGTACGATTCTTTCATGGCGCACGACAATACCTTGCTCAATCTTGCGCTCTCCCATGTGAAGGAGCGCAGGGGAAAGATGTTGCGGCCGCTGCTGACCATTCTCTCGGCCCGTCTGCTGGGAGCGGTGGAGGAGCCTGTGATTTATGCTGCGGTGGCGTTCGAACTCTTCCACAACGCCAGTCTCATCCACGACGACATCGTCGATGAAAGCGACGAGCGCCGCGGAGAAGCCTCGATCAATTCGGCATTTTCCAACAAGGTGGCCGTCCTCGTGGGCGACTACATGCTGGCGTCCTCCATGCGGGCCGCCTATGGCACGCAGAGCCTCGACCTGCTCGAGATCATGAGCAAGGCGGCCCAGCGTCTCTGCGACGGCGAGCTGCTGCAGCTGCGCAACGTGCACAATCAGCGCATTTCCGAGGAAACTTACTACCGCATCATCGACGCCAAGACCGCGGCCTTGTTCGAGGCCTGCGCGCGCTCTGGCGCCTTGCTGTCCGGTGCCGCCCAGGAAGACGTCGATCGGATGACGCGTTTCGGCCAACTCGTAGGCCGTTGCTTCCAGATTCGCGACGACATTTTCGACTACATCGCGGGCGCGGAAATCGGCAAGCCCACGGGCAACGACATGCAGGAGGGCAAGCTCACCCTGCCGGTCATCCATGCCCTCAAGTCAACGTCCGACCAGCAGATGCTCGACATCGCGCTCCGCGTCAAGGAGGGTACGAATTCCCGCGATGAAATCGAGCGTCTGGTGCAGTTCACGCTCCAGCACGACGGCATCGGCTATGCCGAGCGCGTCATGGAGCAGCTGGCCCAGGAAGCCCGCCAGTTGCTCGACGTCTATGCCGGCCGAGAGGCCCAGCAGACGCTCTGCCAGTTTGTCGACTACGTCGTGGAGCGCCGCTTCTAACCATCCATTCGAATTTCCCGTGCCTGCGCAGGTGCCCGAAATTCGATTTTTCATTTGCCCACATCGTCCGCCGCAGGTGTCCTGCCGGCGCCCCGCACGGCTGGCAGCGCCCTCGCCTGCCACTGCCGTCGCTTTCCGTCTTCGTCTCAAACATTCTTGATTCTCAACATAAAAGCACAATCTACAATGGGAGGTTTTTTCGGCACAGTCCAGCCAAAATCCTGTATTAACGATCTTTTTTACGGTACAGACTACCACTCACATCTCGGCACCAAGCGTGCCGGTCTGGTCACCTTCGACGTCGAAGGCGGGTTCACGCGCTCCATCCACAGCCTGGAGCGCGACTATTTTCGCTCCCGCTTCGAGCCCGAACTGGAGAAATTCCACGGCAACAGCGGCATCGGCGTCATCTCCGACACCGACCCGCA
The DNA here is from genome assembly GCA_002305265.1 of Prevotellaceae bacterium UBA1391. Classification (GTDB taxonomy): domain Bacteria; phylum Bacteroidota; class Bacteroidia; order Bacteroidales; family Bacteroidaceae; genus UBA3839. The sequence goes on from DBQP01000008.1 coordinate 29,825, forward strand.
GCCCATCCTCATCAATTCCCACCTCGGCCGCTATGCCGTCGTGACCGTGGCCAAGGTCACCAACCTGCGCGAGATTGCGCAGGAGCTGCTCGAGCGCAAGATGCACCTGAGCGAGATGTCGGCCAACGTGCTCAACCAGACCGAAATCATCGCGCTGCTCATCAACATGGGCTCGACCTTCGAGGAGGGCATCAACCTCGTCTTCCAGAAGGTGAAAGGCTCCTGCTCCATGCTCGTGCTGACCGAAAACGGCATCATCGCCGCACGCGACGCGCTCGGACGCACCCCCATCGTCGTCGGCCGCAAGCTCGACGGCGGCTACGGCGTCTGCTCCGAAAGCACGTCGTTTCCCACGCTCGACTACGTGATCGAGCGCGACCTGGGCCCGGGCGAGATTGTCCGCATCACCGCCGACGGCGTCGAGGTGCTCCAGAAGCCGCTCGAACGCAAGCAGATCTGCGCCTTCCTGTGGGTCTACTACGGCTTCCCCGCATCGGAGTACGAGGGCATCAACGTGGAGAAAATGCGCGAAGACTGCGGCTGCGTGATGGGGCAGGAAGACAGCATCGAGGCCGACCTCGTGTGCGGCATCCCCGACAGCGGCATCGGCACGGCCCTCGGCTACAGCGAGGGCTCCGGCATTCCCTACAAGCGCGCCGTGCTGAAATACACGCCCACATGGCCCCGCTCCTTCACTCCCGGCAACCAAAGCCGCCGCGACCTCGTGGCCAAGATGAAGCTCATTGCCAACCGCAAGTTGCTCAAGGACAAGCGCGTCGTCTTCTGCGACGACAGCATCGTGCGCGGCACCCAGCTGCGCGACAACGTCCGCACCTTCTTCGACTCAGGCGTCAAGGAAGTGCACGTGCGCATCTCCTGTCCGCCGCTGGTCTACAGCTGCCCCTTCATCGGTTTCACCGCGTCGAAGAGCGACCTCGAGCTCATCTCGCGCCGCGTGATCGCCAGCTTCGAGGGCGAGCCCAACAAGAACCTCGAGAAGTACGCACAGACCGACTCGCCCGAATACACCCGCATGGTGGAGGAAATCCGCCGACAGCTCGGGCTCACCACGCTGAAGTTCAACAAGATCGAGACGCTCGTCGAGGCCATCGGCCTGCCCAAGTGCGACATCTGCACCCATTGCTTCGACGGCAGCTCCTACAACTATCCCTGCGCCTGCCACGACGCGGAATAATCCGTCGCCCAGCGCCTGCGGGGCGCCAGCCACGGGCGCGACGCGTCCTTCCAGGCCTGCTCGCAGGCGACAGACAGCGCTTCTGCATCCTCACTCACGGCCCTGCCGCAGTTTCCCCTCCGAAGCTGCGGCAGGCTTTTTTGTTTCCTTTCGGGCCCGATGGCTCCTCGTTTGCGCCATTTCATCGAGGTTTTTTCCCTCCGCCTCGGCCTGCAAACGCACCATTTCATCGCTGTTTTCTGCCCCTCGCTGTCGCCGATGCGCTTCGCCCCCGCGCCTGTCGGGCCTCTTCTTGCCAGCGCCGCGGCGCGTCCTGCAATCCCTGCATGCACACAAAGGCCTTCTCGCACCTCCACGAAGGCCTTCTCGACGCATTGCGAAGGCCTTCGCGTCGGAATCGGCCGACGCATGGCGGGAAAAACGAGCGCAGTCATTTCCGATTTTGAGTGCGCTCGTTTTCGGTTTCGAGTGCGTTCCTTTCGGCTTTCGGGAGCGCTCGTGCATGTCCGAGGGTGGGCAGCCGCCGGCGCGGGACGACGGACGGTGTTGTGGTTGAATGGGCTGCGGGCGCAGCGCGGATGATTCAAAAGTGGAAGGAAAAGGAAGAATCCTTGCAGGCGACGTCGGGAGTGAGTCGTAACTTTGCCGTTGCTTAGGACGCGCCTGGCGGCTTCCGTCTGGGCGATGCCGCAGGCGTGCGTGGCCCTGACGGCCACGTGCTTTCTTTCTGACTTTTAACATCTTCATCCCATGAAACAGCATTTTCTTCTCCTTGCGCTGCTGGCCCTGGGGCGGGTGCTCAGCCTCTCGGCGCAAAATCCCATCATCCGTACCCACTATTCGGCGGATCCGGCTCCGCTCGTGGTCGGCGACACGCTCTATGTCTACTACGACCGCGACGAGGGCGTGACGCCCTCGGGCGACGTGTTCTTCTACATGCGCGAATGGCGCGTGGCCTCGACGACCGACATGGTGAACTGGCGCGAGCATGGCGTTGCGTTGCCGCTATCGACCTTCAAGTGGGCCAGCGACGGCTCGGCCTGGGCCAGTCAGTGCATCGCCCGCAATGGCAAATACTACTGGTATGTCTGCGCCGATTATCCCGGCCGCTGGCACGCCGTGGGCGTGGCCGTGTCGGATACGCCGACGGGCCCCTTCCGCGATGCGCTGGGCAAGCCGCTGATTTCGACAGGCACCATGGGCGACATCGACCCGACCGTCTTCATCGACGACGACGGGCAGGCCTACCTCTATTTCGGCAACAACAAGCTGTGCTACGTGAAGCTCAATGCCGACATGATCTCCTACGACCGCTCCGTGGGGCAGAACGGCATCGTCACGGTGTCGCTCACGGCCGAGTCATTCGGAGGCGTGAAAGTGGACGGCACGGTGCAGGGTGAGAATTGCTACGAGGAGGGTCCGTGGCTGACGAAGCGCAACGGGCTCTACTATCTGTTGTATGCAGCGGGCGGTGTGCCTGAGAATCTGGCCTATTCCACGTCCGAATCGCCCACGGGACCGTGGAAATATAGGGGAAAGTTGATGCCGGTGTCTGCCACCAATTCCTTCACCAACCACTGCGGGGTGGTGGACTTCAAGGGGCGCAGCTATCTGTTCTACCACACGGGATGGCTCAACGAGGGCAATGGCGGCGGCGGTTTCACCCGCTCGATCGCGGTGCAGGACCTGTCGTGGAACCCCGACGGCTCGCTTCCGCTGATGCAGCCCTCGCGCAAGGGCGTGGCGCCCGTCGGCACGCTGAATCCCTACCAGCGCGTGGCGGGAGCGACCTACAACAACGCCGTGGGCGTGACGACGGGCGGCGACGAGCGCGTCGGTGTTTATGCCTCGATGAGCCATACGAACGACTCGCTCTCCGTGGCTTTGGTCGACTTCGGCGAGGAAGGCGCACAGAGCATCTCGATGACGCTGAGCGACTTGCGGAATCTGTCGCGCATCAATGTGTTCGTGGCCGATGATGCGCCCTACCGCATTGCCACGATCGTCGTACCCCAGACGGGCGATCATGCCCAGCGGGAGACGGTGACGGTGAACCTCAACCGGCGTCTGACCGGCGTCCACCGCATCCGTTTCGTGCATTTCAGCTCGTATGAGACACGTCTCTACGACTGGCAATTCCATCGTGAGACGGCAGAGACGGTGGCCATCCGGGGCCTCGAGCTTTCGGACGACGTGTCGGCCACGGGCGCTCAGGTTGCCTCCCGCCAGCGCTACACGCTCGACGGGCGCAGGGCGGGTGCCGGACTGCGGGGACTCTTGCTCGAGCAGACGACGTATGCCGACGGCACGCGGCGTGTGGAGAAGCTGCTCCGCTGACGCCTGTCGTGCCCGTCGGCGGCGATGGCCGGCAGTGGCGGAAGACGGCTGCGGACGGGCTGCGCTGCGGCCCGAGAACGGCGCACGCGCCGCTGCGTGGCTGCAGTGGTGAACGAAAAGGGGCTGAAAACGCGTTTTTCCTGCGTTTTCAGCCCCTTTCTGCTGTTGGGTGGAGCTTGGGTCAGAACACTTTCACTTCCTCGCCTACGACGTCGGAGAGCAGCAAGTTGGCCACGCCGCTCGTGCCCAGCCGCAGCCACTGGTTGGTGAGCCACTTTTCGCCCAGCACCTCCTTGACGATGGTGTAGTATTTCAGCGTGTCTTCCACGGTCTTCATGCCGCCGGCGGGCTTAAAGCCGATCTGGACGCCGGTGCGGTCGTGGTATTCCTTGATGGCCTGGCACATGACGAATGCTGCCTCCGGTGTGGCGGCGGGCTCGAGCTTGCCGGTCGAGGTCTTGATGTAGTCGGCGCCGGCATACATCGCCAGCAGCGCGGCTTTCTTGATGTTGGAAGCCGTGCCGAGTGCACCGGTCTCGAGGATGACCTTCATCTTCTTGTCGCCGCAGACGGCCTTGAGTTCCGAAATTTCGTCGGCCACGCCCTCGTAGTCGCCCGACAGGAACTGTCCGACGTTCATCACGATGTCGATTTCCTCTGCGCCGTCCTTCAGGGCAAGGGCCGTTTCGGCCACTTTCACCTCGATGAAGGTCTGCGACGAGGGGAAGGATCCGCTCACGCAGGTGATGATGACGTCTTCGTTCTCGAGCGTCTCATAGACGGTCTTGGCGAAGCGCGGGTAGACGCAGATGGTGGCCACGTGCCCGAGTTCGGGGTAGAGGTCGTCGAACTTGTTGACGTTTTCCGTGAATTTCATCACGCTCTCCTCGCTGTCGGTGGTCTTCAAAGTGGTGAGCTCCACGGAGTTGAGGAGGAATTGCTTCACGTCGCGGGTGTTGTTTTCCGCCAGGTGCTCCGAGAGGAGCGTGCCGACGATGCGGCCGACGGCTGCATCGTCGATGTCGGTGTTGTAGAGCGCGAGCATCTGCTCGTACTTGTTCTTTTCTTCTGTCATAGGGGTCGGATTGTCTGGTTTGTGTGGAATCGTAGGTGGATGCGGGCAGCTGCGGCGGGCAGACGCGTCGCGTGGAGCACCGACGGGAGGGGCTCACTCGCGGTTTTTGGTGTCCATGCAGATGGTGACGGGGCCGTCATTGGTCAGCCGCACCTGCATGTCGGCGCCGAAAAGGCCCGTTGCCGCCGGCGCACCGATGAGACGGGTCATGGCGGCGCAGAAGCGCTCGTAGAGCGGTTCGGTGATGTCGTGGCTGCCGGCGCGCAGATAGGAGGGGCGGTTGCCCTTCTTGTAGGAGGCCCAAAGCGTGAATTGGGAGACGATGAGCACCTGTCCGCCGACATCGAGCAGGCTGCGGTTCATGACGCCGTTTTCGTCGTCGAAGATGCGCAGCGCGCAAATCTTGCGGCTGAGCCAGTCGATGTCGTCGTCGGTGTCGGCGTTCTCACAACCGAGAAGCACCAGCAGACCTGTGCCAATCTGGCTGTGGATGGCGCCGTCGATGGCGACGGATGCCTCGCTCACGCGCTGTATGACTGCTCGCATGTTGGGTGGGAAGATAAGGGAAGCGCCTCCGGAGTGAATGGGTGAAGGCTTTCCGCTGTTCTAGATATGCAATAGGTTGATAATGAGTGTTTTGCATCGGTTCGTTGAAAGAAGTGAAGCAAGCTGTCCGCAAGGCTTCGGCCGGGTATTTCCCGTGCCTTGGGAGCGTGTTGGAAGGCCAGCCTTCGGAGGAAAGCATTGCAGCGCTTACTTGCAAATGTAGGGATATTTCGCAGAACCTGCAAGCAATCGCCACAATTTGTGCGCATCCTTCCTGCGTTGCGGGTGCGGGCTCGCTGCGTTTCAGGTGCGTGCTTCCTGCGTTTCAGGTGCGTGCTTTCTGCGCTGCGGGTGCGGGCTCGATGTGGTGAGCGTCGTGTGCTTTGCTGTGGAAACGCTTGTTGCTCACTCGCTGCTATCGGGCATCCTCCGCAGGCGTTGCGGGCGCACTGTCGGATGTGGCGGCCAGCGCCTCGGCGACGATGCGCGCCTTGGCTGTTCCGACCACGGCGGCAAGTTCATCGGGGCTCGCCTCCTTGATGCGCTTGACGCTCTTGAAGTGTTTCAGCAAGGCGGCTTTGGTGGCCGGACCGATGCCGCGGATGTCGTCGAGCGCCGACTTGATCTGATGTTTCGAGCGTTTTTCCCGATGGAATGTGATGGCGTAGCGGTGTACTTCGTCCTGTATGCGCGTCAGGAATTTGAACAGCGCGGAGTTGATTTCAACGCCGATGACGCGCGGTGGGAAGCCGTAGAGGATTTCCGATGTGCGGTGTCGGTTGTCTTTGGCCAGGCCCGCGATGGGGATGGAGAGGTGGAGTACGTCTTCCACAACGCGGCGTACGACTTCCATTTGGCCCTTTCCGCCGTCGGTGATGATGAGGTCGGGGAGCGGTGTCTGCTCGTCGATCATGCGCCGGTAGCGTCGTTCCACCACTTCCGCCATGGACGCGTAGTCGTCGGGACCTTCGACGGTTTTGATGTTATACTTGCGGTATTCGCTCTTGGCAGGCTTCGTTTTCTTGAAGACGACGCATCCGGCCACCGCGTCGGTGCCAGAGATGTTGGAGTTGTCGAAGCATTCGATCGTGATGGGGAGGCGCGGCAAACCCAGTTTCTGCTGCAATTCCTTCATCAGATTCACGCTCCGCTGCTCGGGATTGAGCTTCTCCGCCTGTTTCAGACGGTCGAACTTGTACTGCCGGACGTTCGCCAGCGAGAGATCGAGCAGGTGCTTTTTCTCTCCGCGCTGGGGCACGGTGATGGTCACGCCGTGCAGCTCCGTGTCGATGGCGAAGGGGACAATGATTTCCTTGGCGCGGCTCTTGTAGCGTGAGCGCATCTCGACGATGCCCAGCGAGAGCATGTCTTCGACGGTTTCATCGATCTTTTTCTTGAATTCGAACGTGAATGCCTGGTTGATGCAGCCGCTGGTGACGTGCAGGAAGTTGATGTAGCAGACGTTTTCTTCATCCGCAATGGAAAAGACGTCGATGTCGTGCTCGTAGTTTGCGATGACCTCGCTTTTCTCGACAAACTCCCGCGCCATGTCGTAGCGTTGCTTGAGCGCGGCCGCTTCCTCGAAGCGCATTTCATCGGAGAGACGCATCATCTCGTCCATCATGCGGCAGCACAGGTTCCTTGTGTTGCCGCTCAGAATCTCGCGAACGTCGTCGATCATGCGGAGGTAGTCCGCTTTCGTTTGTTTGGCGACGCAGGGCGCGAGGCAATTCTTGATGTGGTATTCAAGGCAGACCTGATGTTTCCCCTGGCTGACGCTGTCTTCCGACATCGGCATGCGGCAGCGTCGGACCTTGTACATGCGGTTGATGAGGTCGAGCATGTTGTTGAGCGTGCCTGCGTGAGAGAAGGGCCCGTAGTATTTTCCGCCCCTCGCCGTGAGGTTGCGTGTTTTGAAGACGCGCGGGAAGTCTTCGTTGGTGACGCAGACGGAAGGGTAAGTCTTGTCGTCCTTGAGGAGGATGTTGTAGCGCGGCTTGTGCTTCTTGATGAGGTTGTTCTCCAGCAGCAGCGCGTCTTCGTCGCTGGGCACGACCACGTAGGCGATGTCCTGAATCTTCGACACGAGCACCTCGGTCTTGCGGCGGTCGACGCGCTTCATGAAGTAGCTGCTGACGCGTCGCTTCAGGTTCTTGGCTTTACCGACGTAGATAATCGTCCCTTTCTCGTCGAGATACTGATAGCATCCCGGCGACTCGGGCATGGCTTGGACGATGTTCTTCAGCCGTGCGATTCTTTCTTCGTCTTTTGTCATAAGCGGTGGTGCGTTGTGGAGGTTGGGAGGGCGCGTGTGTGCCGCGTTGGAGATGTGGAACGAAAATGCCCAACTTGTGTTTCACGTGGAACAAATTGGACATAATCTTTTGGTTTCCTTGCGCTTTGCGGGTGTTAGCTGAACGGCGTGGTTGAACGGGTGGGGCGTCGTGCGGCCCTTTTGGAGGAGCTTCCGCGGCGTTTTCTTTGCGCTTGCGTTGCGAGTTCTTTTTGCTTTCGCGGGATTGTCCATGTGTGCACCTTGCGTGCTTCATGCGCCTTTGTTGCGTTTTCCTTGCGCGCTTTTTTCCTGCTTCCTGCGCTTCCTTTGCATGGCTGGTTCGCCTGTCGGGGGAAGCGGGGCTGCTGCCGTCAGTATTTGAGGAGGGATGTGACCTCGATGTCCGGGCCGATGTTCTCGCGTCCGTACAGTCCTTCGTCGCGGATCTCGATGATGAAGTTCATGTAGCACTTCTTCGGGTGGAACTTCTTCACCAGATGCCAGGCGGCCTTGATGGTGCCTCCGGTGGCGAGCAGGTCGTCGTGGATGAGGACGACGTCGTCCTCGCTGATGGCGTCTTTGTGAATCTCGATGACGTCGGTGCCGTATTCTTTCTCGAATTCCTGACGGACGGTCTCGCCGGGGAGCTTGCCGGGCTTTCGGCACATGACGAGTCCGGCACCGAGGCGGCGCGCGAGCACGGCGCCCATGATGAAGCCGCGCGACTCGATGCCGACTACTTTCGTGATGCCTTTGTCCTTGTAGAGATTGTAGAGTTCCTCGTCCATGATTTCGATGCAGCGTGCATCCTTGAAGAGGGTGGTGACGTCGCGGAAGTTGACGCCCTGCTGTGGGAAGTCCTGAATGGAGCGCAGGTGCTTCTTCAGATAGGCGATGTTCTCGCTGTCGATCATTGTTTCCATATTTTGAATGAGTGGGTGGATGTTCTGTTTGTGCTGTCTTGGCGCGCGGGATGGCGCCGGTGCGATTTGCGGATGATGGCGTCTCTGTGCTCGGATGGCGGCGTCTCTGCGCTCGGATGGGGCGCCGACGGGAGGGCGGCGGTGTGCGTCGGAGGCGTCAGCGGTTCATCAGTACGAGGAGGACGTTGATGTCGGCGGGCGACACGCCGGGGATGCGGCTGGCCTGTGCCAGTGTCTCGGGCTGGATGGCCGTGAGCTTCTGGCGTGCCTCGATGGTGATGGCGTTCATGTTCATGTAGTCGAATCGGCCGGCGATGCGGATGTTCTCGAGGCGGACCATTTTCTCTGCCATCTCTCGCTCGCGGCGGATGTAGCCTGCGTATTTCACCTCCACTTCGGCGGCCTCGAGGATTTCTTCCAGTTCGAGGGGCGTACGGCCTTCGGCGATGCGCTGGATTTCGGCGTCGAGGGTGTGGATGTGGGGTCGGATGTTGGCGAGCGTGACCTGCGGACGGCCCAGCAGTTCGCTGAGCTTGCAGCCGTGGAGGAGCGGTGTAGTGCCGAGTGTCTCGAGCGCGGGATTGATGAGCGAGGGCTTGACGCTGAAGTTCTGGATGAATGCGATGAGCGTCTCGACGGCGGCTTTCTTCTCAGTCATGCGGCGGTAGCGCTCCTCGGTGGCGAGGCCGATGCGGTAGGAGCGTTCCGTGAGGCGCATGTCGGCGTCGTCCTGGCGCAGGAGGATGCGGTATTCGGCGCGTGAGGTGAACATGCGGTAGGGCTCGTCGACGCCCTTGGTCACGAGATCGTCGATGAGCACGCCGATGTAGGCTTCGTCGCGTCGCAGCACGAAGGGGTCCTCGCCGCGCGTCTTGAGGGCGGCGTTGATGCCTGCGATGAGTCCTTGTCCGGCAGCCTCCTCGTAGCCTGTCGTTCCGTTCACCTGTCCTGCGAGGAAGAGTCCGGCCACGCATTTCGACTCGAGCGAGTGGAAGAGCTGCGTGGGATCGAAGAAGTCATACTCGATGGCGTAGCCGGGGCGGTAGGCGTGGAGGTTGCGGAAGGCGGGAATCTTGCGCAGTGCGTTGAGCTGCACGTCCATCGGGAGCGACGACGAAAATCCGTTGAGGTACATCTCGTTGGTGGTCTCGCCTTCGGGCTCGAGGAAGAGCATGTGCTGCTCGCGGTCGGGGAAGGTGCTGAGCTTGGTCTCGATGGAGGGACAGTAGCGGGGCCCGATCGACTGAATCTGTCCGTTGAAGAGGGGCGAGTCGGCGAATCCGGTGCGCAACACCTCGTGCACTTCGGCCGACGTGTAGACGATCCAGCAGGGCAGCTGCTTCAGGCGGCGCGGGATGTTGAGGAAGGAAAACGTGTGGTATTCCTCGTCGCCCGGCTGCTCCTCCATGAGGGAGAAGTCGACGCTGCGCTTGTCGATGCGCACGGGCGTGCCGGTCTTCATGCGTCCGGCGCGGATGCCGTGGCGCGTGATGCTCTCGGTGAGGAGCGGCGAGGCGGGTTCGGACATGCGTCCGCCCGGCAGCCTGACGCGCCCCACGTGCATGAGTCCGTTGAGGAAGGTGCCGGCGGTGATGACGACGCACTTGGCGCGGAACTCGGCGCCGAGGAAGGTTTTAACACCTTGAACTTCAGCGTCTTCCACCAACAGTTCGCTCACTTGGTCTTGCCAGATCTGCAGGTTGTCTGTGTTTTCGAGGATGCCGCGCCACGTCCAGATGAATTTCTCGCGGTCGCACTGCGCGCGCGGACTCCACATGGCCGGCCCTTTCGATCGGTTGAGCATGCGGAACTGCAGGGCGCAGGCGTCGGTGACGATGCCGGTGTGTCCGCCGAGCGCGTCGATCTCGCGCACGATCTGCCCCTTGGCGATGCCGCCGATGGCTGGATTGCAACTCATCTGCGCAATCTTGTTCATGTCCATCGTTATCAAGCAGGTCTTCGCGCCCAAGCGTGCCGAAGCGGCAGCGGCCTCGCATCCGGCGTGCCCTGCTCCCACGACGACGACATCAAAGTGGAATGTCATCTGTATCCTTTCGTTTTAATATCATTGTACGCGCGTTGCGCGCAAGTCGGTGCAAAGTTAGCGATTCGGCGCGTCATATCCAAACGTCGTGCCCCAAATTCCTCCGCCGGCCCTGTGCGCCGCCTCCCGCGGCCGTGTGTCGTGCCCGGCAGAGGCAGGGGCTTCAGCCGGCTTCCGGCAGCGCTCCGCAGCCATTGGGGCGGGACGGCGCCGTCGGTTCGGAGGCGGGATGCACGGCGAAAAAAACGAAGGCCTTCGTGTGGCGTTGCGAAGGCCTTCGTGAGGGCGTGCGAAGGCCTTCGCGTCTGATTGAGTTTTCGTGTGCCCCGATGTCGCGGTGAATCGCGGCAGACGCGACGATGCGGCCGGGGCGGGGCGGCGGCGAGGCAGGGGCCGCAGGACGAGGCGCGGCAGTGGGCCGACGGGTGCGCAGCCGCTGCTGGAGCGGCGTGGAGCGGGCTGCCGCGGCCCGTGCACCGCTGTCGGCGGGCCTGCGGGAGCGGGGCTGTCGAGGCCCATGGAGGCCAGGGGCAGTGGGCGGTGTAGCGGGGGTGGGGCGCAGGGTTGGACTGGCCGCGCTGTGACGTTGCTGTAAAAAAAACAAAAAAAGAAGGAAAAAAGTTTGAAGGTATTGTGTGAAAATCGTATATTTGCCTGCACGCTACGTAACATCTTATCATTTTTTGCCATCAACAGAGACAGATTCAGCCATGTTGGCGGCCGGCGCCGGTGGTCCGCGGAGGGCCCGCGCATGCTGTCTGCCGGACAGGCTGATACCACGAAGACCATTTTTTATTATTGCTGTCCGATAA
>DBQP01000010.1:0-163932 GCA_002305265.1 Prevotellaceae bacterium UBA1391
AAGTTTAGCGGACAGTAATAATTGATAATAATGTTAATATATATGATTAAAACAATAGGACTATGAACAAGACGCCTAAGATTATTATCTCTTCCATAGCAATGTTTATCGTCTTTATTATTTTCGCAGCAATGGATGGAGAGGCATAATAATCTGGAGGGTACTTTGTTCAAGCCCTGGCTGGTCCATGATGATAAATAAAGGAGTTAAGACGAATCTTAACTCCTTTTTTCATTATTCCGTATAAACACTGTCATACTCCGCCATACAAGAACGAACGGGAACGTAATAAAAATAATTAAATTCCGTTTGTATCAAAGAGAAGAGATGAAAACCTAATCGCCAATGAAGGAACAGGGTATCTGTACCTGTGCTCTTCACCTGCACTCTCGATATTCGCTGATAAAATAATCTAAATACCGATATGAAAAGAAAACTTCTTTCCCTTTTGTTTCTTACATGTGGACTGACGACGTTGACCGCTCAGAAAGTGACACCTCCCGCGAATGTGTACAACCGGCCGATGGAATCGCTCAACGGCCCATGGAAATACTTCGTCGACCAACAGGATATGGGCTACTATGATTACAGAATGAACCCGACATCCTGGGGTTTCTTTCTCGACGCAAAGCCTGCACGGCCTGGCGATCTGATAGAGTATAGCTTCGACGAGAGCGAAGACATCACGGTTCCGGGCGACTGGAACACGCAAGACCCGCAGCTCCTTTGGTATGAAGGCACGATCTGGTATCGCAAGACTTTCAGCTGGAAGCCGCAGCAGGGACGCAAATCACTACTCTATTTCGCAGCGGCCAACTATCAGACCCGTGTGTGGGTGAATGGCAAAAAGGCCGGAGAGCACGAAGGAGGCTTCACGCCATTCTGCTTCGATGTGACCTCCATGGTCAAAGACGGAGAAAACACGGTGGTCGTCATGGTCAACAACCGGCGCAGCAAAGAGAATGTTCCTACGCTTATTTTCGATTGGTGGAATTATGGCGGTATCACCCGGGATGTGATGATGCTTTCCGTGGCAGACACCTACATCGAGGATTATACCATCCAAGCAGACAAACACGACCCTCAGCAAATCAATGTCGAGGTCAAGTTGAATCCTGCGGTTTCTAACCAAAAGGTTGAACTGAGCATTCCTGAACTGAAGATCAAGAAAACGCTGACCACGGGAAATGACGGAATGGCCAGAATGGCCATCAAAGCCAAACCCGTTCTTTGGTCGCCGGAGAATCCTAAACTCTATCAGGTCAATCTCTCTTTGAACGGGGAGTCGATACGAGACGACATTGGTTTCCGAACCATCACGACGCGTGGCAAACAGATACTTCTCAATGGCAAGCCTATCTTCTTGAGAGGAATTTGCTTTCACGAAGAAACAGCATACACCAATCGGCGCTGCACTACAACGGAAGATGCCGATTCTCTGATTGCATGGGCCAAAGACTTGAATTGCAACTTTCTCCGACTCGCTCATTATCCGCACAACGAGCTGATGGTGCGTGCTGCAGAACGCCAAGGAATCCTCCTCTGGGAAGAGATTCCCTGCTACTGGACCATTGACTGGACAAACGAGGCGACCTACGCCAACGCAAAAAACCAACTGACGGAATTGATTCGCCGTGACAAAAACCGTGCCAACGTCATCATCTGGTCCGTGGCCAATGAGACGCCTCACAGCGATGCCCGAGACCAATTCTTGGCGCGGTTGGCACAAGAGGCGCGCGCCCAAGACACCACGCGACTGATATCGTTGGCCATGGAGGTGACCAGTGCCTCCAACTATGTCAATAGGCTCCATGACAACTTACACCCTTACGTAGACGTCATCAGTTTCAACCAGTATGTTGGCTGGTACCGCAATGTGAACGACGCGCCAAAGATGACGTGGGAAGTTCCCTACGACAAACCTGTAATCATCAGTGAATTTGGAGGCGGGGCCGTGGCCGGTTATCACGGCACTCAAGAGCAACGATGGACCGAGGAGTTTCAAGACAATTTGTATCGGCAAAACCTTGAAATGCTCAATAAGATTGATGGACTGGCAGGCACAACACCTTGGGTGTTGAAAGATTTTCGTTCACCCCGACGGCCGCATCCCTCCATCCAGGGGTATTTCAATCGCAAAGGACTGATTTCCGATCAAGGCAAGCGCAAGATGGCGTTCTATACGCTCAAGAAATGGTATGAAGAGAAGAAAGTCACAGGTGTTGGAGACGCACGGCAGTAAGTCTACGCATGGGGACTGCACAGTCGGCATCGCCGTTGAAGCATTCCGTTCAACGTGACTGGATCAGCTGGCCTTGCCGATTCCTTCCTATCCCTCCGATATGAACAAAGCAAAAGCCATCCCCTCGCCCATCAGGGGGATGGCTTTTTTGCATATGCGGCTTTCTTGCATATAAAAGAGGAACCTCTCACGATGCTGATGCGCTGATAGCTACTGAAGAGCGCACACGATGTTCCTCGCAATTAGCAAGCGAAGAGTCTTAGAAATCAAACCTCCCATCCTAAAGCGGATGAATTATTCAATTCAAGAAGCTATCACGTCCTTCAGCAAGATGCCAATGTTGAAATAATCAATTTCATTCATATTCCAGTCAATCGCCTTGATGGGCGACCCATCTTCCTTGTCCCAAAACTGATAACTAATCTGTTCGACTTCGAAAGACACCTGCTGGGACAACGTCTCAAGACGAATGGAGCCAATCGGCTTGAAAGCGTATTCACCGTCTTTTAGTTCTTCGATGGGTTTTTCCACGAGGTTGAGAATCTCGTCCGTAGCACATAGTTCCACTCGGTTGGCGTCACGTATTTCCTGCAAGCCAGCCTCTGTCACTGGAACGACCAGGCACTCCCCTTCCAATCGAGGAGCTCTACGTACCAGTTTGTGTGCCGCAGGCAGATGCTCAATATCTAATTCTGCGGTCTCAAAGAGATTCAGTTTCCCCTTGACACCTCGTATCGGCTCGTCAAACAGATACGCATCCGCTAAGTGCCACTGATGCTCAACCGGCATTGCCCACACAGACTTGGAATCGTTACTGTCTCCGCTAATCGTGACGTAACCTATGATGGCAGAATATTCCAAGTCCTCAAATTGCGGGAAGTTGCCAAACAATTGCTCATTCTCAATCTCGTTATTAATATCAAAGATATTTTGGTCCGCAAAGTTCTTGGGCACTTTCGCCGAAGAAGCATGTATCAGCACGGGGCCTAAGTAGTTTGGCGCCCAAGTCCTGTTCTCAATGTCTTTCAACCCGCTTACGATCAGCGAGGCCCACGGCTGTCTCACAGATAATGTTTTCATACGTCCTGTTAAATTTATTTCAGTTAGAGTATTACATTCTGAACACGAGTTCGAAAGATCACAAGTGATTGGAAGTTGGCCTTGGGCACATCCGCTCCGACCTCATGTTGATAATCAATAAAGAACTGCAGGCCTCAACAGCAATGGCTATAGAGGGCTAAGACACAGCTCACTTTGCTTTAAATGCGTAGAACCCACACTTCAAGTAAGGTCTGGCAACGAAGCCAATCTGCGCACCTCAACTGTTGTTTTGAAGACGAAGGCCTTCTGCTATCGGCAAGAAGGCTTTCGTGGCCGCATCAGAAGGCCTTCATGTTTGATGCACCACAACGAAGCATCCGGCCGACGGTTTGGATCAGCTTGGTCCGACGCGCGTATTTAATTACAATACACGCAGCAGGTGGACTTGAGAGGATGGCTTATCTATCGTTCTTCGCTGTTGAGAGTTCACCACTTGCCTGCAACTGCAGGCTGCGAAAAAATATGTCTCAGCTTTTGAGGCTTTCAGCCAACGAAATGGCTGTGTGCGCAGCCGTTGTTGCGATGAGAGGGATCAGCGTTCGAGACTTTCATCCAACGGGATGGTTGTGTGCGCAGCCGTTGTTAAGACGAGATGTCTCAGCGTTCGAGACTTTCAGCCAACGAAATGGCTGAGTGCGCAGCGGTTGTTGCGATGAGAGGGCTCAGCTTTTGAGGCTTTCATCCAACCAGCGCAACAGGATAGCGGCTGAGGTGTTTTCGGGACGAACGCCCTTGACCAGCGACTCGGTCTCCTGCTTATTCTTCAGTTGGGTGATCAGCTCAACAATGGAAAGCGATTGCGGGCCATGCTGCAACTGATGTAAGTCGGCCAAGCAAACGCTGCGTAAATCGTCGATACTGCACTGATGCTCCGAAGCCATGCGGATGAGCGTCTCCGTCCGCTGTCGGGCGTCCAAGTCGGAAAGCATGGCGAAGTCGTCTAGCCCCAGCCGAACGATGGCCTGCGCCGTATTCGGTTTCTCGGTCAGCAAGGTCTGCCAATACAGCGAACCGGTTGGCGTGCCATCATCGGCAGATGCTGACGCAAGGGATGAAACAGCTTGCTCTACCCGCTCTTGCCCCAACTTGACTTCGCTGTCTGCTTGCTCCAAACCGGCGTTTCCACCGCTTTGCACATCTACGCCTTCCATGACAGGCTTCACTTCCGCCGCGCCCGCAGCAATAGCCGCCGGTTGCAGGGAAGGGTTTGCCTCCTCCGACAGCCCGGCAGACTGTTCCGGCGCAGCCGCAGCAGAACCAACGACGGGGGCGGCGCTGTCCGAAGTCTGCACCACAGAACGAGATTTGCGATGATGGCTGTAATAGAGGCCGAAAGCCGCAGCAATGAGCGTGGCAATCAGCAAGAGCACGCTGTAGTCTCCCATCCCCGTAAACAAGGCCACAAGGCTGTCATAAGCGACGAAGAAGCACAGATAGGCCGGCACCTTCAGCAGAGTCTTCCACATGGGACACTGGCTGCGGCGGAAAAAGAAGAAATAGACGCCAAAGCCGAACAGAAGTGCCGCAGAGAGGAATGCCCCGGTAAACCGGCTGACAGAGGATGCGCCGGCCTGATCAGCATAACTCCGCATCCGCTCCCCTTCGGCCTCAGCATTCAGTGCGAGCACGGCAAAGATGATGGCCGCCGTCAGCACCACCAGCATAAGGACACCACCCGTGATCTTGAATGCGGCAGGCGTTTTGCCACGTTGGCTGTTGCGACGCGCCAGATAAATCATGATGAGGAAAAAGACGAGCACAGCCCCGAGGGCCGGCATAGAGATGATAGAGAGTGCATGCATAGTCAGCAAATCGTTTGTGTGGCATGGCTGCGCAGAGACAAGGTCGTGCAGGCAACGCCGTGTGTGAGAAAGAAACTTGGCTCCAAATATAGTTATTATTCTGCAAAGTATGGCCCACCTTTACATTTTTCCCTTGCGCGAGTTGCATATTTTCTAAAAGCCGACAGAGGCTCCTATCTCCCCCGGCATGCGCAACAAAGGACTGACTTACAAGTCTGGCAAGAAGTCAAAAAAAACTTTCTGCGAGCATGCGATAAGCCACTGTATATGCATCTTCAAGTTGAGAGAATCTAAAACATGCGACTTTGCCTGCATTTCCTAAGAAATGCCTGCAAAGTCGCATACAGATTCAAATGCCATGAGGAACAAGCTCCGGCTATCATCTGGCCATGGGCGCCAAGGCATCGCATGGCAGGTATAGCCCGCCCGACGGCCCTGGCATGCCAACCAGTAAGCGGCATGATCACGAAGATGATGTATGAATGCCGAAGAAACTAAATGGAGGAAACGTGGAAGTAGTCAAAGTCGGCGATGCCTTCAGTCTCCTGAGTGGCGTAGTGGAACAGCGAGAAACGATAGCCGCAGAAGTCTGGCCAGTCGTAGTGCATCTGGAGAGTGTCGCCAATGCTCTTCCATGCTTTGCCGTCGAGGCTATATGAGAAGACGGCCTTGTCGGTTCGGTCGCGGAAGTCAGCCGAGAAGCGGAGATAGATCTTGCCGCCTGCATCGCCTATCTTATATCTTTCAATCTCCTTGCCCATCGCGTCTCCTTTTTCCATCGCACGCTGCATGACAACGTAAAACTGACCATTTTCCTTCTTCACGCCCACGAAACCATAACGGTTCTGGAAACAGGAAAGACCGGCCACATCACCCTCTTTCAGCTGCGCGTAGTCCATCAGCACCTCGCCCTGGCAGGTTGGACCAAAGACGCGCTGGGTCAATGTGTTACGGGCCTCACGAATGTGCTTCACCACAGCTTTGGTCTTCAGACGTAGCCAACCTTTGCGCTCAGAAAGACTCCAGCCGTTCATGTCGGGTACGTGGTTCCATTGCCACACGGGCTTCAGCCATCCTTGCTGCTTGTTGCCTAAGATGCTGTTCTCCCAGCGCCAGCCGAAACGGCTCTTCGACTTCTTAGGCTGCCAAGTATTGAACTCGTCATTCTGCACAATCCCTATGCCCTTCTGTGCAGGCAGGTCGACGACGAATGGGGAGACCATATTCTTGCCTTCGGGCAGCAAGTTGGTTGTACCACTGCCTACGATGGGCCAGCCATCCTGACTCCATGTCATCGGCAGCCATACGGGCATGCGGCCCAGGCTTCCATAGTCCTTAAACAGGAAGCACCACCACTTGCCGTCCTTGGCTTGCACGATGCCACCCTGTCCGATGCCATTCGTACGCATCACTACTTGGCCATCAGCATCGACCATCTCACCGCCAAACACCAAGCGACCTTCCCACTTGCCGTTCAACAAATCACGCGAGCGCCAGACAATCTCCTGACGCTGACCGTCACAACCCTGAATCATAAAGATGTAGTAATAGTCGCCGATCTTATAGCCATGATAGCCCTCGGCGCGCAGGCCCCGAGCTGGGTTCTCAAGATTGGCATAGTCGATGACCTTGCGGCGCTCCGACACCGTCACATTCCAGTCTTTATCCACTTTCATCTCGCGAAGATACATCGCATGGTCTTCGAAAGTGTCGGCTGGATGCAACACGTACTTCTTTACCTCCTTGCCGTTGTCATCAAACAGCAGGCCGGGGTCGTAGCACTTATCCGTTTTCGACACGTGCCAACGGCCGTTTTCGATGTCGTCCGTCACATAAAAGTACGTCTTCCCTGTCGTGTTGCAGGTCATGATCATGTAGTAGAGCTTCTCATAGGGGTCGTATCGCAGGTTCGTGGCCCATTGGCCATTGGCATACTCGCTCTTCCCGTTCATGAGACGGAAATTGTCTCCATCGTCCAACGCATCGTAGGCGTAGTTCACGATTTCCCAGTTCACCAGGTCCTTCGACTTCATGATGCCGCAGCCCGGTGCAAAGTGCATGGTCGTCGACACCATGTAGTACGTTCCGTCCACCAGGATGATGTCGTGGTCGGGGACATCAGCGAACAACATTGGGTTTTGAAACTGTGCGCTACTTGTAAACGCGACAAGCATTACACAAATGCTTAAGAATAATCGTCTCATAGGTGTATGGTATTTAAAAATATTTCCGTAGACTCCACAAAGGAGCCAGTCAACTATTTGATTATTTCACATTAAACTTGTCGTGGACAACAACACAGAAGTCGTGAGCAACACAACATAAATGGTAAAAAGGCCTCATCATGATACGCTTCATCTTATCATGATCTTCTTGCCATTTCTGATATAAAAACCTCTTTGTGTCGGGACGGCAATCCGACGACCTTGCAAGTCATAATAAGATTCTCCAGCTGTAGCCGACCAAGAGGGTGCAGTAATTCCTGTTGCTTCTGTCTGATAGTCGAACACCTTGATGCAGTCGAGAAAGACATTCTTGCGATTGGCTGCTGCAGCCAATATCGTCACCATATTCCGGTTTTCTACCAATTCCACATCAAATTCCACTTCTTGCCATATGGTGCAAGAAGGCAAGGAGACCGTCTGTACGGCCTGACCTACCCTCACCCGCACCATGGCATCTCCATTGGGTGACTGGTAGCGCAGTTTCATCTTAGCTCTTCCACCGGCAATTACACTAATGGTATCACGTAGGGCTGCAGCCGAGTTGGTACCAAACTCCACAAAGCCCTGCCCCATGTAGCGTTCATGTCCAAAGTAGTAGCCATTTGCACGATTGGCTGTGATACTCTTGTAGTCCATGCACTCAGCTTCGTACTGCAGTGTATCTGTATAGAGCGGTGGAAGAGCGGGAGGTGTGACAACCGCCGCCGGCACATCATCACTGGATAATCTTTCCGTAGCCGTCCCACGACAATCGACAGTAATATCCAAGGGGCCATTGTGTTTCACGACCAGTGTCAGCACACCCTCTTCGATGGTCTGTTCCACAGTGCTCTTACGATGTTTAGCGCGATCAACCCAATTAACAGTAGGATTGTTGCTTACGCCAAATATGCGTATGGTATCAACTTCATTGCTTTTCTCCGTAAACGAATTGCCTGATTTCGAGTTGCGGTAATTGCTGAGGTAGAATGTTACGCCGTCGCCAAACTCCTTCATGACTCCCATCGAATAGGCGGCATAACTCAAATAGACGCTATCAGCTGTATTATACAATAAAGGTATAACCCCACTGGCCCGGCTTGTAGCAGTGGTCAGCGTACGCTCATTGGTCTCTGCGTTCAGCACGTCGATGTACTGATAAGGATTGTAAGTCATCCACACATTGTCGATGTGGGCAGCAAAAATGTCTCCTTTGTATTCCTCAGGAAAAAGTTCATTAAACTCCTTTACCTTTTTGTCTACATTTCCCCAACGCAAGGGATAAGAACTATAGTTCACCTTCACTTGCATGGTTTTGGCCAAAGAGTCGACCAATGCATAGCATTGTGCCGGCGCAGGATAGCGCCCCGTAGATTTCATCCACCACCGCTGCTCCAAAGGACGCTTGTGCGGATTCGTGCCACGCCCCCAGTTGTCGCACTCACGGCGATAAAGCCCATCGTAGAGACTTTCAGGCGTATGGTACGATACCGGCCCATTAGCCTCAACATATGTTGCGCCCGTATTGATGATTGCCACTTTGGTTCGCTTAATGACCTCCTCACGGGTTGGAATGCGCACGGTTCCATCCAGCAGTTTGCGGAAGCCGTCAATGTTGCAGTTAACAAAATGTGGAAACCATCCCCAGTTACGACGTGTATAACCATCTGCGGTGACAGTCGTCGCAGTCTCACGCGAACACTCTACGGGAATGGTTTCAGGGCCATCGATAACAGTCATACCATTCAACATTACGTGTTCCATGATGGTCGTCGCGCTGACAGCCTTCACAAATGGATCCTTATCACCGTCGGTCGTCGACCATCCACAGGCATCGAAGCGGATGCCCAAGTTTCCGGCATAGCCCCCAAGAAAAGCACCGAGACAGTTGCTCTCAATATCGAAGAAGTCGGTTGACATAGTATACTTCTCGCAGCAAATGAAGTTTTCAGGGTGCTCAGTCAGCCGCTTTCTCAAAGCCGCATTGCGCATGTATGCAATAGGCATCATGTGGGCAGAAAAATAAGCCTGCGTAAAGCTCACCACAAGGTAGCCCCCATATTGCTGGCAATAATCCAGAATGTGAGCAAAAGTATTCAGACGCTGCTCGAAAGTAGGTTGGCCTGTGTCGCCAAACCCCCAAAACTGCTCTGCAAAGTTCCAACCGATGAAGTTGGGGTACTCCTTGAAATAGCGTTCATATTCGGAAAATTCCGTATCGCTGAAACGACTGTGCGAGCCACTGGCAGGCTGAATCATTGCCCAGACGCGCTTGGCAGCGCAAGCCTTCATCCACGAATCACATACATCGGGTCCGTTGACACAAGTAGCATCAGTAGCCGACAATGACAGGTTAAATACCACATAAGGCCTTATGTCTTCGGGGACCATTTCAATAATGCGCTCTGGGTCGGCCGTGTTCCATGTATCAATATGGATAATCCACATGGGCTGTTCGGGCGAAATGGGACGACGCAAAGGAACGGCAGCTTGACTGGCAGCCAACAAGCAGATGAACAATGTCATCAAGAAAAACAATCGTTTCATATTAGTTAGTTTGGTAATTTCAGCGCAAAGATACAGCTAATCTCACATTTCGCTTTCATTTTTGTCCGATGCCCTTTTCAATTTGTCTGACGGAACAAAAAAAACGCGGAATGTTACATCCGCGTTAGTCCTTTGAAACATATTCAGATGGTGGAACACCAAAGTATCTCTTGAACAAAGTGGAAAAGTGAGCCGGACTTGAGAAACCGACAGTATAGGCAACCTGCGAGATATTGACTTTGTTCTCCTGAATCAGGCGTGCAGCCTGTTCAAGCCGGATGTTGCGAATAAAATCAGCCACACTCAACCCCGTCAGCTCTTTCATGCGCTTGTATAATTGCGATCGGCCGAGACCAACGGCATGGGCCAGTGCATCAACATCAAATTCGCTGTCACTGATCCGCTCGTTGACAGCATTCATCACACGTTCCATCAACTGATCGTCCGCGCTGCTCAACTCAATTTTATCCACACGCACTTTTTGCTGTTGAATACCCGTAAACTTTCCTCTTAGTCTTAGCCGGTTACTAAGAAGATTGTCGATGAGCGTATGCAGTTCCTCTATATCAAAAGGTTTGGCCAAAAAACCGTCAGCACCGCCTTCCAACCCCTCCAGCCGGTTAGACACATCAGCCTGAGAAGTAAGCAAGACAACCGGAAGATGGTTCAGCATGGAGTTGCGTTTGATGGTCCGCAGGAAGGTTAAGCCATCCATCTCTGGCATCATAACGTCAGAAACAACAATATCATACGCCTCGACGTTTAGCTTACGCATCGCCTCGCGCCCATTGATACAATGGACTATATGGTAAAATCGGCATAGCTCTTTGACTACAAAGGATGCCAAGTCAATGTCATCATCTACAAATAGCAGGCGATATTGAGAATTAGGCCGACAGCCACACGTGGCATCAGCAATTGTTGGCATGATTTCATCTGCGCTCAAATGCTGATTACCCACCGGAATCCTAATCTCAAATGTTGTTCCTTGTCCATGATAGCCAGCAAGCACGTCGATAATTCCATGGTGCAGGTCAACAATCATTTTACATAGATGCAAACCGATGCCAGTTCCAGCCTCTGATCCTGCACTTTGATAGAAACGATCAAAGACACGTTTACGTTCGTCCTCTCTAATTCCTATTCCGTCATCTGTCACAGACAACCGAACAAAATGATCGTCATTAGAAACCACCACATCAATATTACCACCGTCCGAGGTGTATTTGAAGGCATTCGAGAGCAGATTGCTCACCACCTTGTCGAATTGTGTATGGTCAATCCAAGCTTTCACAGCGTCATTGGGACGATGGAACGTATAGTTGATATTATGCTCCTTTGCGTTGTAGGCAAACATCTTGTAGATGGAGTTGACAAAGCCTACAATATCGGTTTCTTGGCATTGCAACTTCATCTGCTGCTTGTCAATCTTCCGCATGTCAAGAATTTGATTGACAAGTGCAAGGATTTTATTAGCATTCTGTTCTATGAGTTCCAATTCTTCCCAACCCTGAGCCCCTGCGTGTTTTTTCTTCAGCTTATTCAAAGGCGATAGAATAAGTGTCAGGGGAGAACGAATGTCATGCGTGGTATTGATGAGAAACTTCATCTTCTCGTTTTCCAACTGTCGCCGCTTTTCCCGCAAATATACTTTAATTAAGTATGCAGCAATGAAACCAAGCAGCATCGCGTAACCAAGATAGGCATACACGGTACGATACCACGGCGTTGTAACAATAAAAGTATAGTTGCTCACGGCCGATGTCTGGTCATTCACTACTGCTCTGACCTCAAGATTGTATACTCCCGATGAAAGATTATTGAATGAAATACTGTTCTGTCCGGAGGCAAGAGGCGTCCACGGCGACTCGTTCAACCGATATTCAAGCACCGTATTCTCAGCATTATTAAAGTCGAAATGCGAGAAATCAACAGTGAAGGAGTTTGTCTGATACGGTATTTCAAATTGAGTTTTCCCTCGAGTAGCGTGACGATGGCCTGCTATCAGAAATGACGTCAGATACACCCTGCCTAATCTGCTTCTACTCTTTTTGAAGCGATTTGGCTGCAAGAAAGTGATGCCATCTGCTGTGCCGAAATAGATGGTGCTATCTGTCTGCAAGCCTGCCGCCACCACATAGTCACTGCTGCCCAGTCCATTACCACGAAGATACCCCACCCACTTTTCCTGCTTTGGCTGATAGTGCCATATACCTTCACGCGTACTACACCAAATACCGCCATCGCTCTCAGCGGCTATATAACTGACAGCTTTGTCGCAAAGCACTTCTGCGTGTGGTGACTTTGTCACCTGATTCTTTTGACGATGCCATGTATAAAGGCCTTGCTCCGTACCAATCAGCATGTCACCTTCCCGCGTTTCACAAAGTGCATAGCACATCGTCCCATCCAATAAGTAATTCCAGCCGAGACTGTTGAAACTGTCAAGCACAGGATGATAACACGAAACACCAGCGGCAGTCGCCAGCCAAACAAGTCCGCTGCTGTCAACGAACATTTTGTGAATCCAATTGTTGTGCAATGAACCCTTTCCGCTATTTGATGGTGACGAGCTGAATGATCTGAATGTGCCAGTCGCTGTGTCATATACAGCAAATCCACGGGAATACGTTGAGAGATACAGTCGTCCATTCCGGTCATCGACCATATCGTTTAACTTGTCACAGTCGAAGACGGCCTTTTGCTGATAAGTGTCTGTTGTAGGCTGCCAGACGTATAGGGCCCTGTCCGTCGTTACCCAGAACTTTCCTTTTGAGTCGCGATACATCATTTCCACGGCCTTTGGCGCATTGTGGCTGGAGTGAATCTTTCCGGCAAGGTCAAACCCATAGATGCCATTGCCTTGCACCGTACACCAGACGATGCCGTCATCGCCTTTACAGATGGCCGTTACAGGCGTACCTATCTGCTGCTTCTGATTAGAAAAGCTATATGTATCGAACAGCGGTTCTATGGTTGGTATCATCAGCAAGCCTTTCTGCTGGCATCCTATCCACAAATTATTCTGATGGTCTTCAAAAATGCTCCACACTTTCGATTTGCTCAAGTCTATGTCCGACTGGCTGAATTTCACCTCTTCCCCCCGCCATGAACGAGGCATCAGCATATACAGCCCACGGCCACGCGTACCTATGTAGATATGTCCATGCTTGTCTTGAAACATGGAGCGAAGCACGATATCATCATCAATCGTCAGAGACTGTTGCACAATATGGCCATTGCGGTAGACAAGCATCCCATGCAGACAGAGTATCAGGACCTCGCCATCACGCTCGGCGAAGGCCATCGGAGTGCCAAGTGTGGAAACAAACCGATGCGATTTACCTGGCGTAGACATCTTATTGAAGGTAAATCCTTTATTTGCGTCGCATTTCCATATATTCCCCTTGCTATCCTCAAACAGATTGGAGTAGAACACATCATCGCCAGCAGTAGTAAAGTCGCGGACCCTTGTCAACTTCCGTGACCGTTCGTCTACTGTATACAGCCCGTAGCCCGCCGTCCCCACAAGCAATTGTCCATTGCTCGTGCGTAGAATCTTTGTCACCCGCGGACTGATTCCTGCGGGGAAACGGAAGTGTAAGAAAGCATTCCTATCAACATCATAGCAATCCAAACCTTGTGCCGTTCCAATCCACACTTGGCCGTCGTTCTCACACAGTAGCGTCGATACCAAATTATGTCCTAACGTCGTAGAGTCATTTGGATTGTGCACGAACTTGAAGAAGTGATACCCATCGTAACGATTCAATCCGTACTCGGTGCCTACCCATATATACCCTTCGGCATCTTGATCGATTGCCGAAGACGAAATCATTGTGCTTGACAGTTGTTCTGAACCGTAGAACCGTCCCACCTGCGCCATACCCCAAGCAGGAAAACCCAAAATGAAGACAACAAGCAAACATCCAAACAACAAACAACAGAACCGAAGACCCAAACTTCCGTCAAACAAAAGAATAATATGTCTGTTGTTTCGTTGCATGGTAGCTAATCCATTTTAAGTGCAAAAATACAAATATTTTCGGAAACTCATCCATTTCCCTGCTCACACACCCTGCACAGTATACACTCAAAACAAAGGCAAGGCAGAAAATGAAGGCTTTACCATTCACGCAACTAAGTGTTTTTTCTTTGCTCTATGACATTTTCGCCATGCCACGTTCCGTCGCATGCAAATAACGAGGTGCATATTCCTTTCAGACATGCACATTACCCAATGACCTCGACTCTGCCTACATTCCTTTGCAAATGAAGGCAAAATCGAGGTCATCTTAGAAGAACGGTGTCTGTCCGCAGCAGTTAAAGCGAAGTCAGAACATCGCGCAGCGCCGCGATGAACGCATCCACCTGCGCATGGGTCAGCGTCAGCGGTGGCAGCAGACGCAGCACATTCGTGCCAGCACAGCCTGTGAACACATGCTTTTCATAGATCAGTCGCCCGCGCACTTCCTTGTGCGGCACGTCAAGCACGACACCAACCATGAGTCCGCGTCCGCGCAACTCCGTGATGTGGCTGCTTTCCGCCTGCAACGCCTTGAGTTGCTGCATCAGATAATCGCCGACCCTACGGGCATTCTCCACAAGCTGTTCCTGCTCGAAGACGTCGAGCACAGCCAGCGCAGCCGCACAACCGAGGTGATTGCCCCCAAAGGTAGTGCCCAACTGTCCGTAGATGGCCTCGAAGTCGGGAGAAATCAGCACGCCGCCTATCGGGAACCCGTTTGCGATGCCTTTGGCCACACTGATCAAATCGGGACGGATGCCCAGCCACTGGTGGCCGAAGAACTTGCCGGTACGGCCATAGCCGCACTGAATTTCGTCTGCCACAAGCACGGCACCCGCCTCTCGGCAGGCGGCCTCCAGCCCCTGCGCAAACTCCGGCGTGAGCATCGTGCAGCCACCAACTCCCTGTATCGCCTCGATGATGCAGGCACAGACATCGCCCTTGGCCAGTTCGCGCTTCCAGGCTTCCAAGTCGTTCACCGGCAGATACGTCACATGCCCGTTGTTGTTGATGGGCGCAATGATCTTGGGGTTGTCCGTCGCCTCCACAGCAAGGCTCGTGCGGCCATGAAACGCCTTCTGTGCGGAGAGGACGCGCGTGCGCCCCGTCTTGAACGAAGCCAACTTGAGACAATTCTCGTTCGCCTCCGCACCCGAATTGATGAGGAAAAGCCGATAGTCCTCGTAGCCGCTGATGCGTCCCAGACGCTCAGCCAGCTGCTGCTGCAGGGTGTTGATGACGGAATTGCTGTAGAACGCCACCTGCTGCAGCTGACGGGTCACACATTCCACGTAGTGTGGATGTGTGTGGCCGATGGAGATGACGGCATGTCCGCCGTACAAGTCCAGATATTCTTGTCCTTTCTCGTCCCACACGTTGCAGCCCTGGCCACGCACGATGTTCACGTCGAGAAGGGGATAGACATCGAAAAGTTTCATAATGATGGTTTTTATGGTTTAGAAAGCGCTGGCCTTCAATCTCAGTCCGCTGCGCTCGTCGAGCCCGAACATCAGGTTCATGTTCTGCACGGCCTGTCCGACGGCACCCTTGAGCAGGTTGTCAATCATGGATGTGATGACCACCTTGCGGCCGAATACGTCCACATGCACCAGTCCCTTGTTGGTGTTCACCACCTGCTTCAAGTCGGGTGCCTGCTCGCTGTAGTGCGTGAAAGCCGCATCGGCATAGTAGTCGCGGTAGAGCTGTGCGACGCCGTCAGCATCGGACGACGACGCCAGACGAACGACGGCGGTGCAGAAAATGCCCCGCGCAAAGTCGCCACGATAGGGAATGAAGTCGACGGTGATGGCACCGTCCGGAGCATAGCCTTCCACCAGCGGGTCGGCCACACGCGGCGCGTCTGCCGGACGGACTTCGTTGAGCGACTGCGTGATTTCATGCAGGTGCTGATGTGCAAACAGCTTGTAGGTGGAGAAGTTGTCGCTTCGCCACGAGAAATGCGTCGTAGCCCCGGGCTTCTGTCCTGCTCCCGTCGAACCCGTGATGGCGTTCACCACCACGTCCTCCGTCAGCAGGCCCGCATGGGCCAGCGGGAGCAGACCCAGTTGGATACAAGTGGCAAAGCATCCGGGATTGGCCACATGCTGTGCGGCGGCAATCTGACTGCGGTGTATCTCCGGCAGACCGTATATATAGTCGTGGTCGCCGGCCAGACGGAAATCCTGTGCGAGGTCGATGATCTTGACTCCGGCTGGCACCTCATGCTCTTGCAGAAACGCCACGCTCTTTCCATGGCCGAAACAGAGGAACACGACATCGACGCCGTCGAACGGCATTTCGTCCGTAAAACGTAAGTCGGTGTCGCCGATTAGACCTTCATGCACGTCGCTCACGAGATTGCCGGCATTGCTCTCCGAATTGGCAAAGACAATCTCGGCTTCGGGATGATTCAGCAGCAGACGGATGAGCTCGCCACCTGTATAGCCTGCCGCACCTAAGATTCCTACTCTCACCATCATCGTTCCTCGTTAGGGTGAGCCAGGTAATAGGCGCGCAGGGGCGTCGATGTCACCTTGATGAATCCTTTTGCCTCCTCAGAGCTCCACGCCTTGGCCGTCTCGCCATATTCGCCCAGCTTGTTCTTGACGAGGTCGTTCGGCGACTCTACGCCGATGGTCTGGAAACCGAGCGGACGCAGTTCGAGCGTCACCTCGCCCGTCACGTTGCGCTGCGAGCTCGTCAGCATGGCCTCGATGTCGGGCATCACCGGCTCGAGATACTGGCTCTCGTGGAGGAACATGCCGTACCAGTTGCTCACCTGGTCCTTCCAATACTGCTGCCATTTGCTGAGCACAAATTTCTCCAGGAAGCGATGGGCACCGATGATGAGCATGGGGGCTGCGGCCTCGAAGCCTACACGGCCCTTGATGCCGATGATCGTGTCGCCCACGTGGCAGTCGCGTCCGATGCCATAAGCTGCGCCGATTTCCTCCACCTTCTGGATGGCGGCAATCTTGTCGTCGAAGTGCTCGCCGTTCACGCTGCACAGCTCGCCCTTGTCGAAGCCCAGCTTCAGCAGCTCAGGTCCTTCCTTCGTCACATGCTTGAGGTAGGCCGACTCAGGAAGACCCTGCGCCGAGTCGAGAATCTCGCCTCCGCAGATGCTGGTACCCCAGATGCCGACGTTGTATGAATACTTCAGCTTGGTGAAGTCGGCGAAATAGCCGTTGGCGTTCAGATAGTCCACCTCCTCCTGCCGCGAGAGATTGCGGTCGCGGGTGAGCGTGATGATTTCCACGCCCGGCGCCTTCACGAGGAAGGTCATATCGAAGCGCACCTGGTCGTTGCCGGCGCCCGTACTGCCGTGCGCGATGGCATCGGCACCAATCTCCTTGGCATACGCCGCAATGGCAAGCGCCTGGAAGATGCGCTCCGAGGAGACGGAAATCGGATAGCAGTTGTTGCGCAGCACATTGCCGAAGACCATGTACTTGATGCTCTTCTCATAGTATTCCTGGGTCACGTCGAGCGTCACATATTTCACGGCGCCCAGCTTGTAGGCGTTCTCCTCGTTCTGCCGGAGCTGCTCCTCGCTGAAGCCGCCCGTGTTGGCACAGGCCGCATAGACTTCATAACCCATTTCCTTGGTGAGGTACATCACGTTGTAGCTCGTGTCCAGTCCGCCTGAAAAGGCTACAACCACTTTCTTCTTGTCTGCCATAACTTATTTCTTTTCTAATGTGATTCCTGTTCTATTGTCTGATGCTCCGCCGGCTGTCCGGCGGACAACGGCGGCAATCCCTCGATGCGACGGATGCGGTCCAGCACCTCATTGGGTATCTTGGCAGGCAGATGCTCCTCGGGATCGTAGAGCATGCCCGTGCAGATGCAGTATTTCCGTTCCGTGCGGTGGAGCACATCCACGTTCACACAGCCCTCGCAGCCCCGCCAGAATGCCTCGTCGTCGGTCAGCTCGGCAAAGGTCACGGGCTTGTAGCCCAGCTGCGTGTTCATAGTCATGACGGCTGCACCGCTCGTCAGCGAGAAGATCTTGGCATGCGGCCAGCGCGTGCGCGCCAGCGAGAACGTCATGTCCTTGATGCGCTTCGCCAGGCCCAGTCCCCGATAGTCGGGATGAACGATCAGGCCCGACGTCGTGACATACTGCTTGTTTCCCCATGTCTCGATATAGCTGAATCCGGCGAAACGGTCGCCGGAGAGCGCGATGACCGCCTTCGCCTCGCGCATTTTCGTCACCAGATACTCGTGTGTCCGCGTAGCGATGCCTGTGCCGCGAACCTTCGCGGCCTCCTCGATGGTCTGCAGAATCGTGTCCACGTAGCGCTCGTGGCTGGCATCTGCCACCAGTATTTCAATGTTATCCTTGTTGTCCATTGAATCTTTACTCCGTTTTTTCTCAATATCAAAAGTCCGGCCATGAATCCATTCCCCGACTGAACGCCGCGTGCGCCGGGGAAACATCCGATGGCCATCCAGCCTTTATGCCGGAATGATATCAGCCAGCATCTCGCGCACCTCGTCGCGTGAGCTGCCCTCCTCCAGCACAATCAAAATGGTGTCGTCTCCCGCAATCGTTCCGATGATCTGCGGCACGTTGGCATTGTCGATGTCGTAGGCAATGCTGCTCGCATAGCCCGGGCGCGTCTTGATGACGCCCAGATTGCCGGAAAAGCGCAGCGACAGAAAACCACTGAACATCATCATCTCCTGCGCCGGACGATGCTCTTTCACGCGACGATACATGGCGTTGTTGGGGAGCACGTACACGGGACGGCCTTGGTTGGAGATGGCCTTCGAAACCTTCAGCTGCTTCAGGTCGCGCGAGAGTGTGGCCTGGGTGACGACGATTCCTTCTTCGGCAAGAACTTTCAGAATGTCCTCCTGACTTCCTACTTCTCTGCTCGAGATGATGATCTTGATGGTGTCAAGTCTTTGCGCTTTCTTGTTCATGTCATGTATTTATATTCATAATTACGCTGCAAAATTACATCAATTCTGAAAACTATGCAAGAAAAAAGCCGGTTTTCTCGCATATTATACGAATATTTCGCATCCAACCCGCAAAATACGCGATAATTATGCACTAAATCGCCTGCATCATGCTCTCCTTGCCACACCCGAACATCTTTGGCGACGGCATCCCATTTCCCCATACCATCCTTTTTTTCTACAGAGATGGCACTCCAGTCAAGGCTTGTCTTCACCGACACAATCGCCTTCTACTCCATTTCAGCATCAAACCGATTTCCCGTATCCAGTCTTGCCGCGCACTCCACGCACCGAATCCTCACTGCGCCGGCTGGCGTTTGAGCGACAAACAACGACCTGCCGCCTTCGGAAACGAAATCGGGGACTCGCGACGCCAAAGGCAGACGTCCTGCGCATCTACAGGCTGTTCCCAACACTGATGATTACGCCTGAAACACTCGCACATGGACACGAAGGCCTTCGCGAACCGACACGAAGGCCTTCGTCGTGCGCTGCGAAGGCCTTCGTGATTGTGTGGAGACGTCTGCGATGATGAGCGTAGGCGGAGCGAGGGTGCAGTCATGGCGAGGACGGTGCAGACAGTTGGCGAAGGAGATGAAGATTGTTGGCGAGGAAGATGCAGAGATTTGGCGAGGGGACAGACGATGAGGGGGGTGGCGTGGACGGGAAGGTGTGAGCGGGGGACAAGAAAACTTGCGCAGGAGCGTGGGGGCTCCTGCGCAAGCAGAGGGGTTCGACGCTGGCCGGACAGTGTGGCGGCAAGGTCTGTGGGGAGGGACGAAACTTGCCGGACAGTGCGGCGGCGAGGTCAACAAGGGTCGGCGCTTGCCGCGAAATGCGGCGGCGGAATCAGCGGTGGATGAACTTCACGCTGACCTGCTGGCCTGTGCTGCTCGTGGCACGTGCGATATAAGTGCCCGTCGGGAGATCGGCGATGGCCACGGAGGCACGGTCGTCGGTGAGACGGAGGCGATGCTCACGCACGAGCTGGCCGCTGGCGGCATAGATGGAGAGGGTGGCCGATGTGGCATCCTCGTCGCGCACGAGCAGGGTCTGGCCCACGAGATGGAGGCTCAGGCTGCCGTCTGTCGTGAGGTGGACGTCGTCGATGCCTGCGGCAATCGGATCGTAGACGTAGAGCGTGGCGTAGGACGTGAGCACGTTGGGCGTGTCGATGGTGGGGAGCGTCATCACGTAGATGGAGTCGGTGCCGTCGGGATAGCGTCCCATGCTCTGCGTGCCTTCATGCACAGTGTAGTGGAAGGTGTCGCTCCAGCTGCGGTCGGCTGCGGTGAGCACGACGTCGCCGCCCTCTGCCGCCAGTTTGAAGGTGGCGTGCAGCTGGCTGAGGGGCTCGAGCTTGTCGCACCAGATGATGCGGTAGCCACGGGCGGGGATGATGGTGGAGGTTTCTGTGGCCTCGGCGCTGATGACGTATTTCTGCGGTTTGTCGACATTGTCGCTGAGGTACATGCCTGCGAGGTCGATGTCCTCGTCGGTCGTGTTGTAGAGCTCCACCCAGTCGTTCTTCTTGAAATACTCGTTGAGGTGGATGCTGTTGGCTGCGCTCACCTCGTTGACGCGCACCGGTGTCATGCCGCTGGCGGCAAGCTCCTCTGCGGTCAGTGGTTCGTAGACGGCGCGCAGATTGTAGGTGCGGCCTGCCGTCAGCTCGTAATCAGGCGAGGTGGAGACGATGCTGCCGGAGAGCTCCACGGACGACTGGCTGAGGGAGGCGTCCCAATAGATGTCGGACGACGAGGCGCTGGTGTTGTGTACTTCGACGGCGATCACGTTGTTGCCCTTCTTGAAGAGTTCGGTGGCGAGGGTCATCGTGCCCTGCAGGGGGGCATCGCTTGCGTAGGCTGAGGAATACGTATTGTAGCTGATGGCGCCGGCGGGCATGTTGACGCGTCCGGCTTCGGTGCCGTTCACGTAGATGACGAAGCCGTCGTCGATGGCATAGTTCAGCGTAAAGACGTCGTCGGAGGCGGGAGCCGTGGCCAGGTTCACCGTCTGGCGGAAATAGTAGGTGGGGCGCTTGACTGCGGCGTTGGTGCCATAGTCGAGCTGTGTGTTGAGGCCGCGCGTGTTGTTGACGTCCGACGTGGCATAGCCGAGCGGGGCGAGTCCGGTGCTCCATCTGTCGGAGAAGGTGGCAGACGTCCAGTCGACGCCGTCGAGCGAACCGCTCGTGTAGTAGTTCCACGACGAGCCGAGGCTCAGGATGGTTTTCGAGGCGGCGGCGCCGACGCTCTTCCAGCCGGCGAAGCGATAGCCGGCGGGCGCGCTGGCCGAGAGCGTGACGGGAGAGAAGAGCGTGCCGCTGAAGGCACCCGTGGGCACTTCAATGCCGTTGACGTAGATGCGGCCGTCGGAGAGACCCGTGGAGAGCTGGGCCGTCATCGCCGCGCTCTGGGTGAGCTTCATGGGGCTATAGGCACGCATGGAATTGATGAGCGTGGACTGGCGTCCGGCCAGCGAGTTCTTGACGGCATTGGAGGAGCTGCCGCTGTTGGAGGCGGGATAGAGACCATCGTAGGCCATCATCGGACTGACGCGCGCGACAAGCTCGTCGACCACGGCATTCACGCGGGCGGGGTCGAACACGCTGCCGGCCACCAGACAGAAGGTGTCGATGAAGCGCTTGCGGAACGTGTCGTTCTTGAGCAAGTTGAGGAAAAGGGTGACGACTTTCACCTCCTGGGTGATCTGCGTCTGCTTGTCGTAGAGCCAGTTGAAGGTGTAGGTCTTCTCCTGCTGGAAGGCAGTGAACGGATCGGAGCGCGCGAAGGAAGCATCGAGGTCGAAGAGCACGAAGCGGAACCTGCCGTCCTCCACGCGCGAGCGGAATGCCTTCGAGTTGTTGTGGGGCCAGTCGTTGCCACCGAGATAGAGCTCGACGGCCATGTAGTTGATATACTCGTCGATGTCGAGACGCTGGCAGATTTCCTCATAGACTTCGTTGGAAGCGGCTTCCGTCGACAGATTGACGAGTTCGAGGAAGGCGGCTGGCGTTCCCTCCTTCTGCACGTAGCCGGAGTCGGGGCTCATCTCGAACTGGTCGACGAGGTCGTTGTCGTAGCCGTAGTTCGAATAGGCATAGTGCTTGTTGTTCGGCTCGCGCATGTTGATGACGCCGGCATAGGCGCCGTTGATGAACTGCACGACGGGCTGGTAGGCCTGATATTCAACTTTCAAGCCACTCGTGCTGACGATCATCTGCAGCAAGGCATCCTTCAGACGCCAGTAGTTGTCGTTGCCGCCGTTGCGTATCTGGAGCACCTTGTGCTTGTTGTAAGGTTTGTCGGCGAAGAAAGCGTAGTCCATCGAGTTGAGATTCTCAAACACGCGGTCCGCCTTCAGCTTGTAGCTGTGAGGCTCCCACGCACGGCTCCAGCCGCCTGCCGCCGAGATGTGGACTTCCTGATTGAAGGCCATTTGATTCGTCGGCGTGATCAGCTCGAAGTTGACCGGACGCTCCCACTCCATGTTCCAGTTGCAGGGCGTAGACTGACCCAGACCGGGACGGCCGTTGACACCGCGCACGAAGATGCCCATCTCGTCGCTGTAGAGATGCTTCGCGTCGGTCACGATGCTCACGACGGGCAAGGTGTACTCGCGGTCCTGACGCAGGTAGGAGCGCGTGACGACGGCGCTGGGCAGCATGCCGTCCTGGAAGAGGCGGAAGCGGAAAGTCGTCGTCTGCGAGATGCTGAAGATACCGGTGAGCGACGTCATTCCGTTGTTGTCGCTGGGCGCGCTTCCGTCGGTCGTATATTTGAGGGTGGCGCCCTGCGGTATGCTGACGACTACTTGCAGCGTTCCCGTGAAGAACTGGGCATCCTTGTCCACTTGCGGTGCGGCCAGACGGTCCTCGGAGAACGTGCTCGTCGCGTTGGAGGCGCCCGGTGTCGGCTGTGCGGTCATGCCCCAGATGTCGCCGCCGTCCGCCCTGCGCGCATAGCTCGTGCGGCTGACGGTGGCAGGATAGGTCTGCGAGGAGAGCAGCACTCCCTGCGGGCTGGAGATGTAGATGCTGCCTCCTTCCGGACTCAGCTTGAAATTGACTTGCGTGGGGTCGTCCTCGTGGTGGTCAAACCAAATGACTCTGTAGCCGTGTCCGGGGACAACGCCATACGTGCTCGACAATTTGAACTTCTTGAGGTTCGTCTCGTCGTCGCTGACATAGTATCCGCTGATGCCGGCGGCGAAGTCTGTCGGGTTGTAGAGCTCGATCCAGCTGCCGTAATTCCACGACGGATCGACGAACATGTCGACGTTTGACGCCTGCACTTCGTTGATGATGAGGGTTTCGGCCGTCGCCGCATTGTCGCGGACGCGAATCGTGCGGCGTGCGCTGGCGCCGAGCGGATCCCGCGAAGTGGCGGTGATGGAGGCCAGTCCGGACTTCAGCGCCGTGACGACGCCGTTTCCGTCGACTGTCGCCACGGTCTCGTTGCTGGATGACCAGATCAGATTCTGGAAGGTGGCGTTGGCGGGATAAATCACGAAGGGCAGCTGTCTGACTTCTCCTGTGATGTAGTTCTGCACGCCGGTGCCGATGGTGATGGAGTCGATGCAGACGACTTCGCCCCAGTATTCGAGCGTGAAGTTATCCCAGATGGCCCAGCTGTTGTTCTGATGGTTGGTGTTGCGGATACCGAAGCGGAGCGTCCCGTCGGTGACCTCGACCTCCATGGTCTGCCGATACTGGCCTGCGGAGAAGCATGCCTGTGCCGTTGCCATGTTGTTGGGGAAGTAGGGACCGGAGGAGCCGTTGCTGGCCCACCAGCCGTCGCCGCTCGCCGTGGTCTGCTGCACGCTGTAGGTGCTCAGCAGCGGCTGCTGCGTGGCGTTGGCATAGAGGTATGCGGTAATGTTTTCCGTGCCGCTCTGGTATTGCCGGTAGGAGACGTCGTTGGACCCCACGCGGTAGTAGGCGGAGACGCCCAGCCGGTACTTGCCGTTGGGCAGCCCCGTGAGATTCTGATAGACGTCGAAGTTGCCATTCCACACTTCCATGCACTGCGCATTGAAGTTCATGCTGCCGTCGTGGGTTTCAGTCCACCCGGTGGCATTGCCCGCGTCGAACGTCGGATTCGCGATGAGCGACGTGCGGTCGATCCATTCCACGTACTGTGCCTGAGCCGGAATGACCGACAGAAGCATCAGACAGGCGGTTAAGAGCTGCTTATTTTTCATGTTCAGGTGTTGTTTTTCAAGTCTTTTCAAGTTAGTAGCATCTCCAGTCATCCCAATCAGGACGCTTGCGGAGTTTCCAAAACGCAAAGATAAAGGATTTCGTCCAAACCACCAATTTTTATTCCCTGCATTTTTTCTTCCCACTGATTTTGTGGAAGGTGGCGGCATTTTTCGCCTGTGAAAGAAAAAAACCGTATCTTTGTCTTCGCAATTGCCGGCACGGCCTGCTGTCGGGCTGCCGAAACGATTCGAAACAGATGAAAGACAACGCAAACGAACTGCTGCCCATCGTCGACGAGGTGGGCAATATCCTGGATGCTGCTACGCGCGGCGAATGCCACAACGGCAGCAAGCGGCTGCATCCGGTCGTCCACCTACATGTGCTGAACGAGCAAGGCGACATCTTTCTGCAGAAGCGCCCGCACTGGAAAGACGTACAGCCCGGCCGCTGGGACACGGCCGTCGGCGGCCACGTCGACTTCGGCGAGGGAGTGGAGCAGGCGCTGCGGCGCGAGGCACGCGAGGAACTGGGCCTGGACATCCGCGGCTGGGTGGACGGGACGGACGAGGCGCGCGAGGGCAAGGTGTGCCAGCTGTGCCAGTATGTATTCGAATCGTCGGTCGAGCGCGAGCTGGTGTTCGTCCATGTCACCACGCAGAGCGAAGGCATCTGCCCGTCTGAGGAGACGGACGGCGGCCGCTTCTGGACGCGCGCCGACATCGAGGCGGCCCGCGGTCAGGGCGTGCTCACGCCCAACTTCGAGCAGGAATACGACCGCATCGCGCCGCTGCTCCCCGCCCCCAACCCGTCGGAAGCATGAGCCACACATCGCCACAGCCACACAGCAGCCGCCTGCCGGAGGAGACCCGCGCGCTGGTCGGACGCGACAATGCGTTCGACCTGCTCCGCTATTTCTTCGCCTTCTCCCTCATTGCCGTACACTTCTGCACGCTTTGTGGCATCGAGCAGTTCTGGCCCGTGGCCGGCGGAACGCGCGTCAAGGCGTTTTTCGTCATGAGCGGCTTTCTCGTCTACAACAGCCTGCTGCGCAGCCACAGCCTCCGATCCTATTTCGACAAGCGCGTGCGCCGCATCTGTCCGGCCTACGCGGGCGTCATCTTCTTCTGCTTCCTCACGGGACTTCTGCTGACGTCGTGGCCACTGGCCGACTTCCTCGGCTCGCCGCAGACCTGGAAGTACCTCTTCTCCAACCTCCTCTTCCTCAACAGTCTTCAGCCCACACTGCCTGGCGTGTTCGAGGGGCAGCCCGAAGCGGCCATGAACGGTGCGCTGTGGTCGATGAAAGTGGAGGTGGCTTTCTACCTCCTGCTGCCGCTGCTGGCCTGGCTGCTCCACAGATTCCCGCGCCAGCGGCTGCACCTCCTGCTCTCGCTCATCGCGCTCTCGCTGCTCTACAAGGCGGGATGCGTATGGATGGCCGACCGCACGGGCGATCCGCTGTGGAACACCCTGAGCCATCAGTACGGCACCTATCAGATGTATTTCTGCGCAGGCATGCTCCTGCTCACGTTCTTCCCGTGGTTCATCAGCCACATCAAGCCCGTCACCCTCGTGGCGGCACTGACGCTCGTGGCGCAGCACTGGTTGCCCGGGCTCACATGGGTGGAGCCGCTGGCCTTCTCGTCGCTCATCATCGGACTGGCCTATCTGCTCCGCGTCTTCAGTTTCCTGCGGCGCTACGACAACATCTCCTACGGGCTCTACCTCTACCATTGCCCCGTCATCCACATCTTGCTGCATTTCCGCGCCGAGCGCCTCGGCTATGCCCCGATGTTCCTGCTGACGCTGGCCGGCACCGTCCTGCTGGCCCTCGTCTCCTGGCATCTCGTCGAGAAACCGCTGCTCAGGCGCAGGCAGCCGGCGCAGTAACTGAAAGCCGGCCCCACCGCCATAGGCAGACAGCCCCGCCGATTCTCCGGAACCGGCGGGGCTGTCTGTGCGTGGGGGCAGCGCCTGACAAAAACACGAAGGCCTTCCCGACGCATCGAGAAGGCCTTCGTGATGCGTCGCGAAGGCCTTCGTGCATTCATCGAAACGGGCGGCGGAGCATCGGCCTCTGCCGCGCCGCACCGCTCGCGATGCGGACGGCCAGCCGCGCAGGCGAGGCAACGAATCAGTGGATAATCACCATAGTGGCGCCGAAGCCGTACTGCTGGAAGCTGGCGTCTTGCGAGGTGCACGTCTTATAGCTGCGCTTGAGTTCCTGCAGGAGCGCCTGGCGGAGCACGCCGTCGCCCTTGCCGTGGATGAAGACCAAGCGACGGCCCTTCTCCTTGAGGTGGGCGTCCATCGTCTTACGGAAGACTTTCAGCTGGTAGTCCTTGATGTCGGCGGCCGACATGCCCGCCGTGGTCTCGAGCAACTCGTGGGCATGGAGGTCGACCTCGACGATTTGCGTGGGGTCGTCGTGTGCCTTCGATCGGGCCGGCTGGCGTTCGGGACGCTCGGCCTGTGCCTTCTCGAACATGGCGGCCTTCAGCTGGCGGGGACTGACGACGAGCGGACGCACGGGCTCGTCGTCGACCACGAGGGGATGTTCCAGCACGGGCTCGTCGAAGAAGAGGCTCTCGCGGAAGGTGTGGAGCTTGTAGAACTTGGTCGTATCGATGCGCAGGTCGACGCTGACGGCGGGCTTCAGGCTGAAGGGCTTGCCCTCCTTGTAGGCCAGCAGCTGCACGGCCACGCGCTCGATGTCGTTGAGCATGGCATGGTCGACTTCCTCGATGAAGAGCTTGGTGTTCGGTTCGATGACGCCTTGGGCGCGCAGCTTCCACACGGCATTCTCGGCCGAGAGATAGACGAAGCTCACGAAATAGTTGCAGTCGTTGACGAGGTAGCACTCGAAGGTGGTGCGCGAGAGCTCTTTGAGCGTCACGGGCACGAAGTCGAGGTAGACGCTCAGCTGTTCGCCGCCGCGCCGCTCCTGGGGCTTGGGCCGGAACGTGACGGGGCGGTCGAGCGGGTCGGACTCGACGTCGGCAGGCTGCAGCGTGCGCTCGTAGGCGGCTTTTGCCGCGGCCTTGCCTGCGGACTGGGACGTCGGCTGCGCCGGGGCCGCAGCCGGGGCAACAGATTTGCCGACGGGCTTGGGCGGGCGCTGGAAGTTGTATTCGTTGGTCTCGATGACGACGACCTCATGCTCCGGCACCGGCATTTGGAAGCCGTCTGCGTCTTCCACGAGCACGAGATTGCCCTTTTGGAATCCGGTGATGACGCCTCCGCCAGTATCGCTGAGGAATCGTACGCGATCTCCTATTTTCATATCGTTAGCAGGAATTGCGGGAACGAGCCTCGGCCCCTTCCCCGTGAAACATTCTGTGTGGTTTTGATGCGCGCGTGGCGCAGCATGGGCTGGCTGGCCCCTGTGCCCTAACGCAGCAGGCGGCGCAAGGGCGAGCGCATGGCGCGGAGTCCCTCGGCCACGGAGCGCGCATTGAGACGGGCACCCGCGAGGGAGGTGTGCGTGTGGTCGCGGTTGTACATGGCCGCTGCCTGCTCCTGGCCCATGCGGTCGAGCGCGTCGGCCGTGATGTTGTGGAGGTCGAGAAAGGCCACGCCCGTCTCGCGCACCACGTCGCGATACCATTTTCCATAGGTGTCGTTGCGCCGCTCCACGTGGCCGCCGGGCCATTCGTTGCGCGGTGTGAGCGAGACGAGGATGGGCGTGGCGCCCTTCTCACGCACGTCCTGGATGAATTTCTTCAGGTACCATCCGAAGGAGTAGATGACCTCGTAGCGTCCGTCGGACTCCATCTTGTAGACGTGGCAGGTGTCGGCCGCCGTGGCAATGACGCCGCGCTCCTTCTGCCGGTCGATGCCGCCGATGTCGTTGTGGCCGAACTGGATGAGCACGTAGTCGCCTGGCTCGAGCGAGCGATAGACGGCGTCCCAGCGATTCTCGGCCAGATAGGTGCGGGTGCTGCGGCCGGCCATGGCTGCGTTGACCACCGTGCACTTGCGCTCGTCGAACACCGTATAGGCCTGCGATCCCCAGCCCCACATGCCGTTCTCGTCGCTGTCCTCGTTCTTCACCGTCGAGTCGCCGGTGAGAAAGACCGTGGGCTTCTTCTTTCCGCTGCCGGCAGCCTGCGCCGGCTTGAGCGATCGGGGATGGACGGCAGCAGGCAGCAGCATCGACTTGAGCGCCTGCAGGCGGCTGTCGGACGAGGCGTCGATGCCCTCGGCGAAGGACTCGGCATTCATGCGGGCGCCGAAGGCCGACGAATGAATCTTGTCGCCGAAGAAATGATAGGCCGCCTTCCACGTGCCGTAGCGCTCGAGTTTGGCGGCGCTGAGGTCGTTGAGGTCGATGCAGGGCACGTCGAGCTCACGGCCAAGCGAGAGAATCCACGGCGTGAAGGTGGTGAGCTTGCGGTCGATGCGCGTCGAGTCGGGCGTGTCGTAGGCCAGACGCGGCGTGAGCGTGAGGAGGATGGGGTGTGCGCCACGTGCGCGGATGTCGGCCACGAAGCGCCGGATGTAGCCGCCGAAGGTGTAGACCATTTCCTCGCGGCCCGTCTCGGCGATGCGGACGAGCAGCGAGTCGTCGGAGAGCGCGCCGTTGCCGTCGTCACCCCGATAGCTGGCACGGGCACGGCCGGAGTCCAGCGGCCCGTTGTCGTTGTGCCCCAGTTCGAGCACCACGTAGTCGCCTGCCCTGACTCCCGTCAGCACCGCCGGCCACAGCTGGCGGTAGAACGTGCGCGGCGACGTGCCGCCCAGCGCATGGTTTTCGACCGTGATCTTGTCTTCGTCGAAGAAGTTGCGGGCAAAATATCCCCACCCCCACTGTCCGTTGTTGCCGTTGCCGAGGGTGCCGTTGCGCATGGTCGAGTTGCCGACGAGAAAGAGTACGGGGTGCGTGCCGCGGCGGGAAGAACCACTGACGGGCCTCGCCTGGCTGGCCTTGGCGAGCGAATCGAGCGTCACGTCGCGCACGCCGTTGACGTCCTCAAGCCCCTGGCGCTGCTCCACCTGCGCCGGCAGGACGGCGGGTGCGCAGAGGAGGAACATCGACAGGAAAAGGCGGGAGCAAAGCATGTGAAAGGAAGGAAGGAGACTCATGTGGATGAAGAATAGGTGTGGGATGCGGATGATGCGTGCCGGCAGCGCATGCTGAGACTTCGGTTGGGCCACGGAGCCCGACAGGGGCGTCGGAAAGAAAAACCGGTGGGGCCCAACGAGAGAAATGCCATGCCTGGGACGCTGTTGGCCGTGCAAAGATAAGAATTAGTTGGGGTGTGTCCGTGGTTTGCCGCACTTTTTTTCACTTCTCGCGCCCATCGAAGCGAATATTCCGCACATTTTCTTCGTCAATGAGAAATATTTGTTACCTTTGCACAAAATCACAGCAACTGAGCAGATGTTTGAATACTACTTACAGGAACACACCTCGATTCTCAAAATCTTCGAATCGACGATCAAACAAAACTGGGAACGGCCTGCCTTTACGGATTTTGGCACGGACCTGACCTTCACCTATGGCGACGTGGCATCCGAATTTGCCCGTCTGCATGATTTCTTCCGAGCGCAAGGCATCCAGCCGCGCGACCGTATCGCCATCTGCGACCGCAACTCCTGCGGTTGGGTCGTTGGTTTTCTGGCCGCCTTCAGCTACGGTGCCGTTGCCGTACCCATCCTTCACGACTTCCACGGCGAGCAAATCCGCAATGTGCTGGTGCACTCGGAGGCAAAGCTGATCATCTGCAACAAGCACGTGGTGGAGCGCATCGTGGAGCACGACGCGTCGCCGGTGCCATGCGAGGTGCTGGATGTCGCCACCATCCGCCCCGGCCAATATGGGAAGCCACTGTCGGCAGACGACGTGGAATTCTTCACGGAAAATCCTGACGACCTCTGCATCCTGAGCTACACGAGCGGCAGTACGGGCTACTCCAAGGGCGTGATGATTCCCTATCGCGCCATTCTCTCCAACACGCTGTTTGCTGACGAGAAGCTGGGCATCGAGCGAAACGCGCGCTTGCTCTCCATGCTGCCGCTGGCGCACATGTACGGATTTGCCTTCGAGTTCGCCTATTGCTTCTCGATAGGCGTCCACGTGCATTTCCTGACGAAGGCGCCAAGCCCCAGCGTGCTGATGGAGGCGTTCAGCGCCATCCGCCCGCGGCTCGTGATCGCCGTGCCCCTCATCATCGAGAAAATCGTGCGTGGCAGCATCTTCCCGGTCATCCGCGCCGCACGCATGCGCCATCTCCTGCGCATTCCCTTCGTGCGCAACTTGATTTATACGCGCATCCGCAAGAAGCTGCTGGCGCTCTTCGGCGGCAATATCTACGAAATCGTCATTGGCGGCGCCGCCTTCAACTCCGAGGTGGAGGACTTCCTGCAGCGCATCAAGTTCCCCTACACGGTGGGCTACGGCATGACGGAATGCGCACCGATCATCACCTACAGCGACTGGACGACCTTCGCCAAGGGATCGTGCGGGAGGGTGGCACCGCGCATGGAAGTGAAGGTGCTCAGTCCCGACCCGGAGCACCAGCCGGGCGAACTGCTGGCGCGCGGAACGAACGTCATGCTTGGCTACTACAAGCATCCGGAGGCAACGGCAGAGACGCTGGAAGCAGACGGATGGCTGCACACGGGCGACCTGGCCACGATGGACAAGAACGGAAACGTCTACTTGCGCGGCCGCCTGAAGAACATGCTGCTCGGTGCGAACGGACAGAACATCTATCCGGAAGAAATCGAGGAGAAGTTTACAAGCTATGCCTTGTTCGACGAGTGCGTGGTCGTGCAGCGCGACCAAAAACTGACATTGCTGGTCTACACATCCGACGACACGCTCCAGAAACACGGCATGACGCGTGAGGAACACAGCCAGAAGTTCGACAGCTACCGCCGCCACGTCAATTCGATGCTTCCGGCCTACGCTGCCGTCTCTGCCATCGAGGCGCGCGAAACTCCTTTTGAGAAGACGCCGAAGCAAAACATCCGCCGCTTCCTCTATCAGTAAGCGCACGGCCCGACAGCCGCCACAGCCCCTACACATCGCAACGCCCGCACTCCGACCCCATTGGCAGCACAGCGAGCTGAGGCTACAGCTGAAGCCGTTCCACGCTTGATGCGCAGACAACGCAGAAAAGCGGAACTCCGACAGCCAAAAATCGGAACTCCGAAAAATGAAAAGCGGAACTCCGAAAATTGAGAAAAGGAATGCAGGGAGAATCATGACGGCGCAGCGCGGCATGAAGGCTGGAGCAGCCGGAAAAGCCGCTGGACGCAGCCACTGCGTGGCGAAGCAGGCAACGGCCTGACACGCAGGCGCTGCAGAAGAAAACGGAAAGCCCGTCGCTGAATCGTCAGCGACGGGCTTTCCTATATGTATATCTGCGTCGTTCCTGCAGCACGGAGCGCCTGCCGGCTTTGCCGCGACGGCCAATGGGCACGCCCCGATGGGCTTTCTGGCAGCTGATTACTTCAGACGCGCCAAGGCCTCCTTGATGCGGCGGATGGCTTCGACGATGTTCTCGTCGCTCGTGGCGTAGCTCATGCGGAAACACTCAGGGGCGCCGAAGTCGTCGCCGCCGACGGTGGCCACGTGGGCTACATCCAGCAAGTACATGGCGAGGTCGGTGCTGGTGTTGATGGTGCGCTCACCGTCCTTCTTGCCGAAATAGCTCGAGCACTTGGGGAAGAGGTAGAAGGCGCCGGCCGGATCATTCACCTCCAGGCCCGGAACCTCGCGACAGAGTCTGACGATGAGGTCCTTGCGGCGCTGGAAGGCGACGCGCATCT
The DNA here is from genome assembly GCA_002305265.1 of Prevotellaceae bacterium UBA1391. Classification (GTDB taxonomy): domain Bacteria; phylum Bacteroidota; class Bacteroidia; order Bacteroidales; family Bacteroidaceae; genus UBA3839. The sequence continues at coordinate 31,880 of DBQP01000010.1, forward strand.
CCTCGACACACTCCTGCGGGCCGTTCCAAGCGGCTTCTGCTGCCTTCTGCGACATGGAGGCCGGACCGGACGTGTACTGTCCCTGCAGTTTGTTGCATCCCTTGACAACCCATTCGGCTGCTGCCATGAAACCAATGCGCCAGCCCGTCATGGCGTATGCCTTGCTGACACCGTTGATGATGACGCAGCGGTCCTTGATGTCGGGGAACGACGCCATCGACGCATGCTCGCCGATGTAGTTGATATGCTCGTATATCTCGTCGGCAATGACCATCACGCGAGGATACTTGAGGAGGACGTCCTTCAAGGCCTCCAGCTCGGCGCGTGTGTAGACGCTGCCCGTCGGGTTCGACGGAGAGCAGAGGATGATAGCGCGTGTGCGCGGCGTGATGGCAGCCTCGAGCTGAGCCGGCGTGATCTTGAAGTCGGCTTCGATCTTGGCCTCTACGCTCACAGGCGTACCTTCGGCCAAAAGTACCATCTGCGGATAGCTGACCCAGTAGGGAGCAGGAATGATCACCTCGTCACCTTTGCTGACCAGCGCCATGAGCACATTGCAGACACTCTGTTTGGCTCCGTTCGAGACGAGAATCTCGGTGGGTTTGTAGTCGAGACCGTTCTCCCGCTTCAGCTTGGCCACGATGGCCTGGCGAAGCGACATATACCCCGGGACGGGACTGTAGAGTGTCCAGTTTTCATCAATCGCCTTCTTGGCAGCCTCTTTGATGTGGTCAGGCGTGTTGAAGTCGGGCTCGCCGACACTAAGATTGATGACATCAATGCCCTGTGCTTTGAGTTCGGCGCTGCGCTGCGACATGGCAAGCGTAGCTGATGGCTGCAAAGCCAGCAAACGTTCAGAGAGTTGTTCCATGTGAGAATAATGAATTATGGATGAAAATTGAGGGATTGGATTCAGGGAAATGGCGGCGGTCCGTCTGCCCGCCGGATGGGCTGCATGCAGCGACGGCGGCTGGCTGCACAGCATGCGCTGAAGTCGAAGGCCGCGGAGCGGACGCTTCCGGCTGCCTCCGCCGCGGTCTCAGTCTCGGCGGTTGCCCAGGAAGCGCAGCAGATAGAGGAACAGGTTGACGAAGTCGAGATAGAGCGTGAGCGCACCAATGATGGCGAGCTTCTGCGTCATGTCGTTGACCTCAGTGCCGTATTCCAGCATCATGTGCTTGATTTTCTGCGAATCGTATGCGGTGAGCCCGACGAACACCAGCACACCGATGCCGCTGACGATGTAGTCCATCATCACGCTTTTCAAGAAGATATTGACGACAGTCGCGATGATCAGGCCAATCAGCGCCATCAGCAGGATGCCTCCCAGCGACGTCAGGTCGCGCTTGGTGAAGTAACCCACGGCGGCCGTGACGGCGAACGTACCTGCCGAAACGAGGAACGCGGTCGTGATGGAAGGTATGCTGAACACCCAGAAGATGCTGGCCAGCGTCACGCCGTTGAGCACGGAATAAGCCAGGAACAGCAGGGTGGCGACGAGCGCCGAGATGCGTCGGAGCGCCGCCGTCAGCCCGATGACCAGACCCAGCTCCGCAATGACCAGTCCGAAGAAGAGCACGCGGTTCGAGAAGATGGCCATGAAAAGCTGCTCGTTCTGGCTGACGCCATAGGCGGCGAGCCCCGTGATGACCATGGCCAGGGTCATCCAGATGTACACTTTCTGCATGAGCACGGAGAACGCACCGGCTACGCGCGTTTCTACAGAGGGCCGTGCAGTGTCGTAGCCGCTGTAGTTGCGGATGTAATCACTCATAATCTGATTCGTTAAAGTTGCTAAGTCCACTTGCTGCGGCTGAGCGACCAGACGCCACAAGTGCTGTTCTTTCTCTCTGCAGCAGGGCATCCGGCCGCGCCGAACCTGCCGCCGTCCTGTGCCGTCGCCTCGCTCCGTCCGCAGCGGACGCAGCCTGCGTGGCCCGACACGCGACTATTTGCGGAAATGCAGGAGATGTCCCATGCGCTCCTGCTTCGTGTGCAGGTAGAACTCATTGTACTTGGTCGGCGCGATCTCCATGGGCACATTCTCCACAATCGTCAGCCCGTAGCCTTCGAGCCCCACGCGCTTCACCGGATTGTTCGTGATGAGCCGGATCTTGCCAATGCCCAAGTCGCGCAGAATTTGCGCCCCCACGCCATAGTCGCGCAGGTCTGGATCGAAGCCCAGATGGATGTTCGCATCCACCGTGTCGTAGCCCTGCTCCTGCAGCCGGTAGGCGGCAATCTTGTTCATCAAGCCGATGCCACGACCTTCCTGCATCAGATAGACGATGGCGCCGCGCCCTTCCTTCTCGATCATCTGCATCGAGCGGTGCAGCTGCGGACCGCAATCGCAACGCTGGCTGCCGAAGATGTCGCCCGTGGCACACGACGAGTGCATGCGCACCAGCACCGGATCGTCCGGTTTCCATTCGCCCTTGACGAGCGCCACATGCTCCAGCCCGTTGCTTTTCTGGCGGAAGGGAATGATGCGGAAATCCCCGTAATCGGTCGGCAGCAGCGCCTCCACGCCTTTCTCAACCAGCGACTCCAGCTCGAGCCGATAGGCAATCAGGTCGCGGATCTGAATGATTTTCATGTCGAACTTCTCGGCCAACTCCATCAGCTGAGGCATGCGCGCCATCGTGCCGTCGGGATTCAGAATCTCGATCAGGGCCGCTGCCGGCTGCAGTCCAGCCAGCCGCGCCAAGTCGACGGCGGCCTCGGTGTGGCCCGCACGCCGCAACACGCCGTTGTCCTGTGCGTAGAGCGGGTTGATGTGGCCGGGGCGTCCGAAGTCGGCCGGGCGGCTCTGTGGATCGGCCAGCGCCAGAATCGTCGCGGCACGGTCGTGCGCCGAGACACCCGTGGTGCAGCCCTCGAGCTTGTCGACCGTCACGGTGAAAGGCGTGCCGAGCATGCTCGTGTTCTCCTCCACCTGATGTGCCAGATCCAGCTCGGCAGCCCGGGTGCGTGTGATGGGTGCACACAGCACGCCGCGGCCTTCCTGCAGCATGAAGTTCACCTTCTCGGGTGTGATCAACTCCGCCGCCGTGATGAAGTCGCCCTCGTTCTCGCGGTCTTCGTCATCCACTACGATGACAAATTTTCCTTGCTTGAAGTCCTCAAGGGCTTCACTGATTGTCGCAAACTTTACTGCGTCCATATCTTTTTTCTATAAGAGTCATTGGTTTTGGGATGGGGCGGGCAATTGCTCCACCTCTTTGTCACAATACACTGCAAGTTTTGTGCCAGTCTCGCGAATCTGCTGCAAGTCCTTGCGCAACCTCCGCCTGAAGCGGCTCATGCGGAAGAGCAAGCCGATGCCGACAGGGAAGAGAATGCCAGCCGCGATGTTCCAGCTCTTGCTGCTGAAGGGCGCCGTGTGGGCATGGGCGTCGAGCACGGGAAACTCGTTGAGCGCGAGCACGATGTTGCTGTTGCGCGAGTTCGACAGCGACTCGATGCAATATTCCAGCCGGTTGGAGAGCTGCTCGATGCGCTCGTCGCGCTGCCGCTGGAAGTAGATGTGCAGGTAGTTGGGGAAACGCGTGAGGTGCTGCGTGCGCCGATAGTCGTATGCCTCGGCCGCAATCCACCTCAGTTCGTCGGCCATCGCCGCATAGTCGGGCGAGTAGATGACGACTTCCTTCGACGTGATGTAGCGATGCGTGCGGATGCCCCACAGCTTGCGGAAGAACTGGATGTAGCTGTCGATGTTGAAGACGACGGAGTCGTTGTTCGACTTGATGGTGAGGAAGGCGCCGATGGGCGCGAGCACGACCGTGCTGAAGAGCATCCCGACGGCCGGAGGCACTGTGCCCGAATAGGCCAGGTTGTAGCCCAGCTTGTCGATGATGTAGTAGAAGATGAAGATCACGACGGCCACGACGATCGGCATGCCCAGTCCGCCTTTGCGGATGATGGCGCCGAGCGGGGCACCGATGAAGAAGAAGATGAGACAGGCGAGGGCCAGCGTGAACTTCTGCCATATCTGCACCTCGTGCAACCGGTAGTCCTTGTGGTAGTCCTTCATGATCTCCACGCGGAATTCCAGGTCGTTGACGGTCATCTGCACGCGCTGAAGCGAGCGCCGGAGCGCAGCAGTCTGCTCCTCCTGGGGCATCTCGCCGAACAGTGAGTCGAGGTCGGCCACGGCTGCCACGGGCGCAGCAGCCTGCGCCTTCGCCTTGCCGCCCGCGCGGGATGGGCCTCCGCCCTGCCCTGTCGCCGGCGTCGACTGGGCCGCGCCGCCGCTTTCATTGCGCCGGACGCCTGCCTCCGATGTAGCCGCAGGGGCACTGCTGTGCCTCATCTTCGCCTCGGCAGCCAGATATTCCGGCACGTAGAGCGTGCCGCGCTTCATGTCCTCGTAGAACATGCGCGAGGTGGAGTCGATCACCTGCGCCAGCGAATCGATGCCTTGCTCCAGCTGGTCCGTGTTCTTCGTGCGCGCCGAGCCGGAGAAGTCGGCGTCCGTCATGTCGAAATTCTGGTTGAAGTCGATGATGAAGTCCTTGCCCACGAATGTCTCGCGGCGGTAAGGCACATTGTTGGTCTTGAGCATGTTCTCCCGCAGGTTCTCAAACTGCTCGCCGTTCCACAGGTGGAGCAGCAGGTGCTGCTTGTCGGCCGACGACTCCAGCCGGCCCGAATCGGCCAGCAGCACATGGGCGCGGTCGACGCCGTCGCGCATGTTGTAGATGATCACGCCGTAGAGCATGCCCGTCTTCTTGTCCTTGTGGTTGACAAACAGGTTCATGCCCTCCACACCGTCGTAGAACACACCCTCCGGGATGTCCAGCTCGGGCGACTTCTGTCTAATCGTGTAGAGCATCGTCAGCAGCTTGTTCCAGGCCTCCGGCGCCACGACGTTCTGGAAGTAGAACGACACCGCCGTACAGGCCGCCATCACCACGATCAGCGACCGCAGCATGCGCCAGAGCGACACGCCCGCCGCCTTCACCGCCAGCAGCTCGAGCCGTTCGCCCATGTTGCCAAACGAAATCAGCGACGCCAGCAGAATGGCCAGCGGCAGCGCCAGGCCGACGAGCGTCTCGGCGGCGTAGAAAAAAAACTTGCCCAGAACCTCGAAGCTAAGTCCCTTGCCCACCAGATCGTCGATATGCTTCCACAAGAACTGCATCATCACGATGAACAGGCAAATGACAAAGGTGCCCATGAACAACATGAGGAAGTTCTTCAAAACATAGAGGTCGAGTTTCTTCACGAATCGCATGGCGAGAGAATCTTGTCGGTCCGCGACGTCCTGTCAGCCTGTCATGCCAGCCGACAGCGGCACGCAGCTGCGCGCGCCGCCATCCTGCGCCATCCCCGCCACGACAGAAGGCGGCGGAGATGCAGGACGCCTTTCAACTTGCAAAGGTACAATATTTTTGCGATTTCCGCCTCCTTTTCACATTTTTAGTAGACGCCGCCCCCTATTTTTTCGCCCCCGCCCCCGCGCATCGGCGCACACGAACGCCAGCCCGACTCCGTCAGCCCGCCTGCCGCCCGCGCTTCCGCCCCACACGGCCCATCGGCGAGAAGGCCTTCCCGACGCCGCACGAAGGCCTTCTCAGTCCGCCACGAAGGCCTTCGCAAACGATCGGCCGCAAACACACGACACCTCCCCGCCGCCCCACGGCCGCCACGACGGCGCGCCACCCCGGCGCAGGGCTGCCACAGCCGCAGGCCGCATGGCATGCCGGCCACGGCACAGGCGCGGAAAAGAAGCACCGCTGCAACGTCCCTTCCGGGTCGCTGCAGCGGTGCATCACTTCTTTCCAGCCCCATCACGGGCGGCTGGCTGCCGCATGCCATGCGGCGAGAATATCACTTGCGGGTCACGTAGGAGCCGTCGCGGGTGTCCACCTCGATCAGGTCGCCCTCGTTGATGAAGAGGGGCACACGGATTTCGGCACCCGTCTCGAGCGTAGCCGGCTTCGTGGCGTTGGTGGCCGTGTCGCCCTTGAGGCCCGGCTCGGTGTAGGTGACCTTCAGCACGATCTTCACCGGAATCTCGATGGCGAGAATCGTGTCGTTGGCCGCGTCGATGGTGGCCATCACCGTCTCGCCCTCCTTCAGGAAGTCGGCGCCGTCCACGGCCGAAGCGGGAACGTTGACCTGCTCGAACGTCTCCATGTTCATCATCACGAAATCGTTGCCTTCCTTATAGAGGTACTGGAACTGGCGGTGATCCACCTGCACGTCCTCGAGTTTCGCACTCACAATCCACGTGCGCTCCAGCACGCGGCCGTCCTGCACGTCGCGCAACTTCGTGCGCATCACCGTGTTGCCCTTGCCTGGCTTCACGTGAAGGAAATCGATGACTACGTAAATTCTTCCGTCAATTCTGAGACACACGTTCTTCTTGATGTCTCCTGCTAACATGCTCATTGTTGGTTCTGGGTTGAGAAATGAATTTCAAAGATAAAAAAAAACAAATCCGCAGCGCGGGAGCAGCCCGGCGCAGGAATCGTCATCTCCACGAGGTTGACTTCCACCTCTCGGAAAACGACTGCAAAATTAGTGATTTTCCATAAAATGACAAAAAAAGCCACTTAAAAAGCCGCAATTACTTGCGCAATTTACATAAAATCACTAATTTTGCACCCCGAATTAGGCCTCAACGGCATCACCGTCATTCAGAAGCCCCGGCTTCTGGATGATGAAACTATGTCTCGTAGCAGCCGTCAGAACGAATCATCAGAACAATAAAAACAATAGAAAGCAATGAAAAGAACATTCCAGCCACACAACCGCAAGAGAGTCAACAAGCACGGTTTCCGCCTCCGCATGCAGACAAAGAACGGACGCCGCGTCCTTGCCGCCCGCCGCAAGAAAGGCCGCAAGTCACTCACCGTGTCCAGCGAGCACCACGGCAAGTAAGCCGCACTTCCTCCTCGGCATGCAGTCCACCACCTGCGGACAGCACACGTCGGACCGCCACACGCGCACGACCCCACAGGAGACTGGCCCAGCCAGCGGCCAGGCAGGCAAACAAAGGCATCACACGCTGCCTGCGTCGTACTGACAAGGCACTCAGCCCCCCAGTACACCAGCGTGCGATGCCTTTGCTGTACACCTACGCCAGCAGCCACCGGCCCACACACAGCAGAAGAAACCGCGCAGGAAGTTTCGCGAAAAAAGCACAGGAATCTCAAAAAAACATCGTAAATTTGTATCCGGACACACAGCGGCCCACTGCAACCAACTGCCGGACACATCACATTCACATCTACAACATCTAAGCACATGAGCAAACTTGTCATCAACTCCTACGAGGAGTTCGCATCCCACCTCGGAGAAGTCCTCGGAACCAGCGACTGGCTCGAAGTCGACCAAGAGCGCATCAACCTCTTCGCCGACGCCACGCTCGACCACCAGTGGATACACGTCGAGACAGAACGTGCGAAGACAGAAAGCCCCTATCAGTCGACCATCGCGCACGGATACCTCACGCTCTCCCTCCTGCCCTACCTCTGGAACCAGATCATCGAGGTGAACAACCTGAAAATGATGGTCAACTACGGCATGGACAAGATGCGCTTCGGCCACCCCGTCATCACCGGATCCAGCGTCCGGCTCGTCACCACGCTCCACTCCATCGCCAACCTCCACGGCACCTGCAAGGTGGAAATCCATTTCCGCATCGAAATCAAGGACGTGCGCAAGCCCGCACTCGAGGGCATCGCCACGTTCCTCTACTATTTCAACAACTAAACCACAGCGCTCCGCCAGCACCGCGCCGGTACATCCCCAGCGAAGCGTCCGACACATGCCAACGGTACACCATCGCAAACCACACTCCCACAGCACAAGCATGAGCCGTGCCGCCCACACCGCGGCACAACTCGTGCTTCTGCTCTTTATGCTCCTGCCCCTCGCCACACAGGCGCAGGACATCCACATCGACGACATCGACAAAGAAATACCCGACAACGACATCACCACCCGCAAGACGCAAGCACAGGCACAGCCCGACACCACCGAACACCCCGTCTTCCGCTTCTTCGAGAAAGCCATGGCCACCGACCTCAAGCTGAAACAGCAACTGGCCGACTCGCTGAACATCGACATCGACGAACTCGACCAGCTCAGCCCAAGAAAGAAAAAGCGCTTCATCCGCGGCTTCCTCGGCAACCAGATTGACAAGCTCAACGACATCGACACCTTCTACATCCAGCCGCAGCAGTATGACTACGCCTTCATGATGCAGAACACCAACACCTTCGAGGAATTCACCGTCAGCAGCGCCAGCGACGACAAGCAGACACTCAAATTCGCACCGCGCCCCACCTTCCGACTCGGCGGCTACTTCGGATGGCGATGGCTCTTCCTCGGCTACACATTCGACATCGGACGCGTCTTCACCAACGACAGAACCTCCAGCCAGCGCACAGAGTTCGACCTCTCCATCTACACCTCCCGCCTCGGATTTGACATCTTCTACCGCGACACCGGCAACGGATTCCGCTTGTCCAACCTCAACAGCCTCTTCTCCGACAGCAACCCCCGCCCAGAAGGACTCTCCAGCCACTTCGAAGGACTCAGCATCAAAGTGCGCGGCCTCAACGTCTACTACATCTTCAACTACCGCCACTTCTCCTACCCCGCCGCCTACAGCCAAAGCACCGTGCAACGAAAATCGAGCGGATCCTTCATGCTCGGATTCTCCTTCACGCACCACCGCGTCTCCTTCAAGGAGTCCGCCATCAAGACACTGCTGCGTCCCTACATCGACGAGAGCCTGCTCTTCGACAACGTGAAGTACAACGACTACAGCCTGCATGCGGGCTACGGCTACAACTACGTACCACGCCGCAACTGGCTCATCAACCTCTCACTCATGCCGGGACTCGCCTACAACGCTACCTTCTACCACACTCAGGACGACGACAACAAAGTCAAAGAGCGCCAACACTTCCCCGACTTCCGACTCGACAAGCTGAACTTCGACATGGTCGTCCGCGCCGCAGTGGTCTACAACAACTCAAAATACTTCGCCGGGGCGTCCTTCATCCTCCATTCATTCGACTACAGAAACTCCACCGTCCGCCTCAACAACTCCTTCGGCTCGCTCAACTTCTACGTCGGATTCAACTTCAAGAAAAAGAAAATCCGCCCATAAGCATCCGATACAGCCCACCGAGAGACATGCGGCACGACGCCTCGAAAGGCATTGTGCCGCATGTCCGTATTTCCGCGTGCACACTACAGATTCAACGCCGACGTACCAACATCGAACCGAGAGCGGCTCCAGAAAAAAAATTGGACACAGTCAAAAAGGACTTTGAACACAGTCAAAAAGGACTTTAAACACAGTCGAAAAGAACTTTGAACGCAGTCGGAAAAATCTTATGACACAGTCAGAATAGGCTTTTGACCCAATAAAAAAGAATCGGAATCAGCAACGACGGAATGTAGTTCAGCGTCTTGCAATCCTTGATTCTGAGAATTGCCAGCCCTGAAGAGAGGATCAGCAGACCACCCACCGCCGACATCTCATGAAGCAAGGGGCCCTGCATGATCTCTGCAGACGAAGACAGCTTGGCCAGCAGGTAAATGCCGCCTTGCCAGCAGAAGAGGATCGGGGCTGCCAGCAGCATCCCCATGCCGTATGTAGTGGCAAACACGGCCGAAGTGACGAGGTCGAGCGTGGAGTTTGTAAAGAGGAACGTATTGTCGCCTTGCAGCGCCGAAAGAATGGGGCCGACGATGGAAAATGTCCCGATGCAGTAGAGCAAAGACGCTGTCGTCAGCCCTTCCACGAGCCGAGAGCGCCCTTTCAGCGCAGCCCATCTGTCGACCCGGCCCTGCAAGTCCAGCATCGTACCGCAGGGTCCGCCCACCGCGATGCTGATGATGAACAGCACGGGAAACTCGCTCTTGCTGATGTTCTGCACAAACGCGCTGACACCCAATGCCAGCGACGCCAGTCCCATGGCATTGAAAAGCGCGTCGCGATACGCTTTCTTGATGCCCTTGCGAAGTCCGCAGCCCAGCAGCGTACCGGCGACGATGCAGACCGTATTGGTGATTGTTCCTATCATTCTGTCTTCTACTTGTCTCTTTTTCGTGCAAAATATGCGTGATGAATGGGCAACGTTTGCCTGATGATTGCGCAACGTTTGCCTGATGATGGCGCAAATTTTGCGTGATGATGGCGCAGAACTCGCCTGATGATGGCGCAAATTTTGCGTGTTCACCGTGCAAAATTACGCAAAAGAGAGCGATCCAACTGCATGTGAACGCTCTCTTTTTGCCGTTTTTGTCTATTTTTTGCTGCACCTCCGGCGCGCGGACGGTGCTGCCCTTAGAGCGAATCGCCGAAGTCCTGACGGAATTTGTCGACCAAGTCTTCCTGCCAGTGACCTATCTCTTTCAAGCGGCCAAAGAAGAAGCGGAGCACTTCTGGCTCTTCCACCCACTTCAGACCGCCGATGAGCTCGCGGTTGTCCCACAGCCACTTCACGCGGTCGGCGACGTATTTCAGCTGACTGAGGGTGAACACGCGACGTGGCACAGCCAGACGCGCCAACTCGAGCTCGGCGTATCGCTCCGTTCCGTCGGGCTCGCGCTGCTCGGACAGGGTGCCTCGCTCCATCGGACGAATGCCGCCGGCAATGTAGATGGCGGCCGACACGGCAGCGGCCGGATACTGGTTGTGCGGCATGTCGGGCACGAACTCCTGGCAGTTGATGTGCGCGCCCAGTCCGCCCGCAGGCTTGATGACGGGCACGCCGTAGTCGTCGAGTTCCTTCACGAGGTAGTTGATGAACTCGGGGCCATGGGAGATGTAGTCCATGTCGAGGCTCTCGAGCAGACCCTCGGCCATCGCCTCAATCGAGCGGACGTCGATGCCGCCATACGTGAGGAAGCCCTCGAACAAGGGGATGAACTCCATCAATCCCTTGATGATGTCGCTGTTGTGGCTGATGATGGCGCCGCCTCGCGCGAAGCCCAGCTTGCGCGCGGAGAAGTAGATGATGTCCATCTTGTCGGCCAGCAGGTGGTAGATCTCGCGTGTCGACATGTACTTGCACTGCGCCTCGCGCGTCTTCATGAAATAGACGTTGTCCTGCAGCAGCGATGCGTCGAGCACGCTCACCACGCCGTACTTGTGGCAGATGTCGGCCACGGCGCACATGTTCTCCAGCGAGACGGGCTGTCCGCCGATGAGGTTGGTGCCTGCTTCCACGCGCACGAAGCCCACTTTCTCCGGCGTGAGCCGCTGGATGGTCTCCTCCAGCTCCTTCAAGTCGAAGTCGCCCTTGAACGGCTCGTCGTTGATGGGCTCCAATCCGCTCTTGTGCACCAGTTCGATCACTTCGCCGCCCATGCGCGTCACGTGCGCTTTCGTGGTGGTGAAGTGGAAGTTCATCAGCGCCGACTTGCCGGGCGTGATGTAGCGCGTGGCCAGGATGTTCTCGGCGGCACGCCCCTGGTGGGTCGGCAGCACGTTGTCCACGCCAAACACTTCTTTCACGGCGGCTTTGAAGCGATAGAAGCTCTCGCTGCCGGCATAGGAGTCGTCGGCCACGTGCATGGCGGCCGTCTGACGGTCCGACATCGCGTTCACGCCGGAGTCGGTGATCATGTCGAGATAGATGTCGCGGTTGCGCAAGAGGAAGGTGTTGTTGCCGGCGGCCTGAATGGCGCGCATGCGCTCCTCCACTGGGAGCAGCGTGAGTTTCTGTACGACGCGCACTTTGTGCATCTCCAAGGGCACCTGATTTTCGGCGCGATAGAATTTTACGGACATGGGATTAGGGGATTTACTTTAGTTGAGGTTCATGAATTGTCGAAGATGTCGGCTGCAAAATTAGCCAAAACCGCGGCCTCAGGCAATAACAAAATTACCTGATTTCCTACCATTTTTCTCGAAATCAGACAATTCATACCAAAATCATTGACCATTTTTACGTTTTTGTTCCACCGAATCCTTATCTTTACCGCGCCGACGTCCTTCCGTTCCGCTGCACTGGCCGCCGGCGTACAGACGGCAAAAAGCACCGCTACGCCCTCTTCGGCCAAAGGCACAGCCGCCGACAAAAAAAACGACCGCTGCTCCCGCATTTGCGGATCCGCAGCGTCGGCAGGGTCGGCCCTATCTTGGGCCAAGAAATCTACCACCTTAGAAAAGCGAAACAACGCACTTCAGGCGGGGTGAGCCCGCACCTTTGCCTGCCCCATCCACACCATGAGCAAGAAAATCACCAGCATCGAGGAGTTCAACCGCTTCTTCCATCAGCCCACGCTCCACCCCCTGATGGCGGTGGGCAACCTGGCCCAGGCCGACCTTTCGCTGTACGACCCCACCGACTTCGACATGTATTGTGTCGTGCTGATGGACGTCGACTTCGGCGAGCTCGTCATGGGCGGCAGCCGCATGCGCTACCGCGCCGGCACGGTGTTCTCGATGCGCCCCGGTCAGGTGGTGTCGATGAATCTCGACTACAGCGTCAAGCCGCAGGGCTGGATGCTGGCTTTCCGCCCCGAGCTGCTGGAGAAGTCGGGGCTCGGGCGCGACTTCTACATGTTCCGTTTCTTCCAGCACGACCTGAACGACGCGCTCGAACTCTCCGACGTCGAGCGCGGCATCATCCTCAACAGCTTTGCAAACATCTGCGCCGAGCTGCAATCGCCGCGCGACTATCTCTCCAATCACATGCTGCGCCTGGGCATCGGTCAGCTGCTCAGCTACTGCAAGCGCTTCTTCGAGCGGCAGTTTGCCACGCCCGACGTGCAGAAAAGCAGTCTGGCCGACCGCCTCGAAAGTCTGCTCGACACGTATCTCTCCAGCGGGTCTGCCGCACAGATGGGCCAGCCCACGGTGGCGTGGTGCGCGGCGCAGTTCAAGTTCTCCGCCAACTACTTCGGCGAGATGGTGCGCCGCGAGATGCACATCACGGCGCAGGAGTTCATCCAGCAGAAAATCGTGGCGAACGCCATCCGCCTGCTGGAGGGCACGAGCATGTCGGTCAACGAGATTTCCGAGGAACTCGGTTTCTCTTATCCCAACCACTTCTCGCGCATGTTCAAGCACAACACGCGGCTCACGCCCGTGGAATGGCGCAAGCAGCACCTGCAGCAGCAGGCGTCCACCGGGCATCAGGGCCAGGGCCCGAAGTCGAGCTCGCCTTCCTCCCACTGAGGCGTCGTCGCCTCGTGGCCGGCCGTGGCCGACACGCCCAGTCCGATGAGCCGCACGGGGTGGTCTGCGCTGATGGGCACACGGCCGAGCAACTGCTTGGCCAACGGCAGGATCTGCTCCTTTGTGGTGAGTGGCTCCGCCTGCGTCGCACTGCGCGTGACTTGCGCGAAATCGGCATATTTCACCTTCAGCGTCAGCGTCCGCCCCTCAAACCCGCTTTTCTCCAACCGGCTCAGCAGCTCGAGCGTGGCGTGGTAAACCTCGACCACGAGCGCCATCGGGCGATGGATGTCCTGCTCGAACGTGCGCTCGCAGCTCACGCTCTTCCGTTCCCACACGGGCTCGACGGGCGAGAGGTCGATGCCGCGCGCATAGTCGTAGAAGAGCTGACCGCGGCTGCCAAAGGAGCGCGTGAGACCCTGCAGCGAGTAGTCGCGCAACTGACGGCCGAACAAGATGCCCATCTGGTGCATGCGTTCGGCCGTCTTCTGTCCCACGCCCCAGAACTTCTCCACGGGCAAGCGGTCGATGAAGTCCTGCGCGCGGTCGGGATGCACGACGGTCAGTCCGTCGGGCTTGCGGTAGTCGCTGGCAATCTTGGCCAGCATCTTGCAGTAGCTCACGCCGGCGGAGGCCGTGAGCCCCGTCTGCGCGTGGATGGCGGTCTTGATTTCGCGTGCGACGTCCGTGGCCCAGCGGATGGCGCGCTTGTTCTGCGTGACGTCGAGAAAGGCCTCGTCGAGTGAGACCGGCTCGATGACGTCGGTATAGAGGTGGAAGATGTCGCGCACCTGTGCCGACACCTCCTTGTAGACATCGAAGCGGGGCTTCACGATGAGCAGGTCGGGGCAGAGCCGCTTGGCCGTCATGATGGCCTGCGCGGAGTGGACGCCGAACCTGCGCGCCTCGTAGCTGGCCGTGCTCACCACGCCCCGCGGCCCGTCGAAGCCCACGGCCAGCGGGCGGCCACGCCATTCGGGGTGGTCGCGCTGCTCGACGGCGGCAAAGAAACAGTCCATGTCGACGTGCAGAATCTTGCGGTCGGTGCGCCGCGGATCGGCGGCAGGCGTGGTGTCCATGTGGCTGCAAAGTTACTAAAACCTTCCGTCCCGACCAACTTTTCTCCTCCTCTTCCCGCCGTCAATCCGGAAGCGGCGCGGGCCCGCTCAACTGTAGCCGCGTCGTGCGCTCCACACGAAGGCCTTCGCGCACCGACGCGAAGGCCTTCGTGATGCTGCGCGAAGGCCTTCGTGTGTGTGCGCCACGCAGCGTCCCCGCGCGCCAGCACGGCGATGGCCACTCGCAGAGGCGCAGCCGTGCCACGACGCCGGCACAGCAGGGGCACGACGCAAAAAGGCCTCCGCCGCTGCCGGTGTGGCGAGCGACGGAGGCCAGAAGGGGAAAGGGCCGGAGGGCTTATTCGAGGCAGGCGTCGAGCTGGCGCGTGATGGCCTCCTTGTCGAGGTTCTGTCCGATGAAGACAATTTTGATCATGCGGTCGCCATACTTCTCGTCCCACTCGCGCAGGATGCCCGGCTCGGCCTGCATGAGGCGGACGAGGTCTTCCTCGGGCATGGTGGCGTACCACTGTCCCGCCTCGCGCACGGTTTTCTGCACGCCGGCCTGCTCGAACACGTAGCACATCTCGCGGTGGTCGTTGAAGTAGAGGATGCCTTTGGCGCGAATGACATTGGAGGGCCACATTTCCGAGACGAACGTGTCGAACTTCAATGTGTCGAAGGCCGGGCGGCGATAGTAGACGAACGTGCCGATGCCATATTCCTCCGCCTCGCCCTCGCCATGGTGATGATGGTGGTGGTGGGCGTGGCCGTGGTGGTGACCGTGCGCTTCGTGAGCGTCGTCGTGGTCGTCGTGGTCGTCGTCATGGCCGTCGTGGTCGTCGTCGTGGTCATGATGGTGGCCGTGGTGGTGGTCATGCTCGTCGTCGTGGTCATGGTGGTCGTGCTCCCCGTCGTGGTGGCCATGGTGGTCATGCTCCTCCTCGTCGGCGTCGCCCGCATATCCCTCGATGGCTTCGATCCAGGCAGCCGACGTGGCCACACGGTTGAAGTCGAACAGTTGGGTGTCGAGAATGCGGTCGAGCGGCACGTCGCCATAGTTGGTCTCGATGATCTGGGCGTGGGGCTGGATGGCGCGGATAATCTGCTTGATGCGCGCCAACTCCCGCGGCTCGACCTCGGCAGCCTTGTTGAGCAGGATGATGTTGCAGAACTCGATCTGCTGGATGATGAGATTCTCGATGTCTTCCTCGGCAATCTTGGGCGAGACGAGCTTGTCGCCATTGGCAAACTCGCTCTTCATGCGGAGGGCGTCGACGACGGTCACGATGCTGTCGAGGCGGAGCACGCCGTGCTGAGTGTACTCCTTGCCCATGGAGGGGATGGAGCAGATGGTCTGCGCGATGGGCGCCGGCTCGCAGATGCCGCTCGCCTCGATGACGATATAGTCGAACTTGTGCTGCTGCGTGATTTCCTGCAGCTGTTCCACGAGGTCCATCTTGAGCGTGCAGCAGATGCAGCCGTTCTGCAGCGCCACGAGGCTGTCGTCCTTCTGGCCGACCACGCCTCCCTTCTCGATGAGGGCGGCGTCGATGTTCACCTCGCCGAGGTCGTTGACGATGACTGCGAACTTGATGCCTTTCTCGTTGGAGAGGATGCGGTTGAGCAAGGTGGTCTTACCGCTGCCGAGATAGCCTGTGAGAAGCAGGACGGGGATTTCTTTTTGGTTCATAAACGTATGCTTGTTGTAGGGATAGAAAAGACGCGGCGCGCCGTGGGCGCCGAAGCCACGGACCGCAGGCGGCAACCAGAGGTGGCGGCCCCGCCTGACGGAAGAAGCGAAAACGGGCAAAGACCGGTCGGCCGACACCCGCACAATGAAATGCAGCAAAAATAATGCCAGCCGGCCGGCGAAGCGGCGGAACAGGCTGGAAAAAGGCAAAAGCAGCAGAAGAACAAAGGAAAAAGAGGAATAACGCATCTTGTGTGGCAGATTTTCGCTAAATTTGCAAGCGGATTGGGCCCATGCACAAATGCCGCATGCCTCCGGACGCACACCCGACGCGCCCACCCGCCCTCTTCTCCACGCATTCAATCTTCCATCAACTCAACGATATGGCAATCAAGAAATATTTCTCGGGACGCAGCGGTGTGAAGTTCTGGTTCAACGCCGCACTGGCCGCACTGGTGCTGGTGGCTGTTCCATCGGTGGCGCTGTTCTTCCTCGACATCTTCACACACCACGGCGAGAAGATCGAAGTGCCCGACGTGAGTGACCTCGACGCGGAACAAGCCATCGAGGTCATGCGCGCACAGGGACTGACGGCCGTCATCGAGGACTCGAACTACAACGTGAAGAAGCGTGCGGGCGTCGTGCTCCTGCAGACGCCGGCGGCAGGCAGCCTTGTGAAGAGCACACGCACAATCCTCCTGACCATCAACCGCAACGGAGAGGCACCGGCCCGCGTGCCCGACATCATCCGCAACCTGACGGTGCGCATCGCCCAAGAGCAGCTGACGAACCTGGGATTCCGGCTCACGCCGGTGATGTACGTGGACGGCGAGCCGAAGGACCTCGTCGTCGGGCTGCGGCAGGGCAACACCAACATCTACGGCGGCGACATGGTGGGACGCGACCGCGCCATCACCATCCTGGCGGGCGCCGGATTTGAAGAGACCGACACCTATCTCGACACCATCATCGTCGACTCCAACGGAGTGGCCACACAATACAACGCAGACGAGCAGGAAGAAGACTTCGAGGACGAACTCGACTTCTAATGCCTGCGCCCACCAGCAACGACCGACATGGCGATAGACGAAACTACATACACCGCCTCCGAGACATCCGAAGAGGCCAACCTGCCACTGGCAGCGTACGTCGACAACGACGCCGACGAGGATGAAGACGAGGGCGGACAGCTCTACGAACACTACCGCGTGGTGGCCGACAAGAAACAGAAGCTCATGCGGGTGGACAAATTCCTCATCGACCACCTGTCGGGCATTTCGCGCAACCGCATCCAGCAAGCAGCTGACGCCGGCTTTATCATGGTCGGCGACAAGCCGGTGAAGCGCAGCTACAAGGTGAAGCCTGCAGACGTCGTGAAAGTAATGCTCGACCGCCCGCACTACGACAACGACATCACTCCGGAGGACATTCCGCTCGACATCGTTCACGAGGACGACGACGTGATCGTCATCAACAAGCAGGCCGGACTCGTGGTGCACCCCGGGCACGGCAACTGGAGCGGGACGTTGCTCAACGCGCTCGCCTTCCACATGAAGGATCACCCCGAGTTCGACGTCAACAACCCGGAAATCGGACTCGTACACCGCATCGACAAAGACACGAGCGGACTGCTCGTCATCGCCAAGACTGCGGCCGCCAAGACGCATCTCGGCCTCCAGTTCTTCAACAAGACGACGGAGCGCGAATACAACGCGCTCGTCTGGGGAAACTTCGAAGAAGACCAGGGACGCATCGAAGGGAACATCGGCCGCAATCCGCGCGACCGCATGCAGATGGCAGTCTTCCCACCCGACAGCGAGACAGGAAAGCCCGCCGTCACCCACTACGAAGTGCTGGAGCGCTTCTCCTACGTCACGCTCGTGCGCTGCGTGCTGGAAACAGGACGCACACATCAAATCCGAGCACACATGAAGCACATCGGCCACGTTCTTTTCAACGACGAGCGCTACGGCGGAAACGAAATCCTGCGGGGCACACAGTTCAGCAAATACAAGCAGTTTGTGGAGAATTGCTTTCAGATATGCCCGCGTCAGGCGCTTCACGCCCGCACCCTGGGCTTCGTGCATCCACGCACCGGCGAGATGATGCGCTTCCGCTCGGAACTTCCAGACGACATGTCGGCACTCATCGACAAGTGGAGAGCCTACACCGCCGCGCGCTGACCAACGTCCACAACGCCTGACAGCGAATGACAGCTGCAGCAACAGCAGGTCATTTCAGCAGCAACGGAAAGTTGCGCAAAAGGCAGCTGAAGTCGACGCCATCGCCCTCGAAACATGGCGTGACAGGCAATAGCAAATTGTGAAACAGGCAGCTGAAGTCGACGCCATCGGCCACACACCATCTTGCCAGCGCCTCCCGACATGATTTTTTCGCTGGTCCGGCTGCAAACTGCAGCCAACATCCATCCATTCAGCCAACAACATTCATCCTTCTATAATGAAAAAAACAATTGCCATCGTCGCAGGAGGCGACTCCTCCGAGCACGATGTCTCCCTCCGTTCCGCGGCCGGCATCAACTCTTGGCTCGACCGCGACAAGTTCATCGTCTACATCGTTGAAATCTCCAGCAAGGCATGGCTGGCGCATCTGGAAGACGGCGCGACCACACCCGTCAATCGCCACGACTTCTCCTTCGACGACAACGGAAAGCGCATCGTCCCCGACTTCGCCTATATCACCATTCACGGAACGCCCGGCGAAGACGGCCTCCTGCAGGGCTATTTCGACCTTCTCCATATTCCATATTCGACCAGCGGCGTCTTTATCGAGGCCATGACTTTCAACAAATTTGCCCTCAACCAATACCTCAAGGGCTTCGGCGTTCGCGTCGCAGAGGACATCTTGGTGCGGAAAGGACAGCAAATCGCCGATGCCGACATCGTGCAGCGCGTGGGCCTTCCTTGCTTCATCAAGCCCAATGCGGGCGGCAGCAGCTTCGGCGTCACGAAGTGCAAGACCATCGATGACCTGCAACCGGCCATCCAAAAAGCGCGCGAGGAAAGCGACGAGGTGCTGATCGAGAGCCTGCTGTCAGGCACGGAAATCTCAAATGGAGTCTACCGCACATCAGCGGAAGGCGTACATGTCCTCCCCATCACCGAAGTCGTTCCGCACGACGAGTTCTTCGACTACGACGCCAAATACAACGGCCACGTCGACGAAATCACGCCGGCCCGACTGCCTGAAGACACCACCCATCGCGTGAAGCAGCTGAGCGCCGCCATCTACGACATCTTGGGCGCGTCTGGAATCATCCGCATCGACTACATCATCTCGAAGAAGTCTGAGGCCGACGGCAGCGAGACCGACGTCATCAACCTCCTCGAAATCAACACCACGCCGGGCATGACCGCCACCAGCTTCATCCCGCAGCAAGTGGAAGCCGACGGCAAGAACATGACCGACGTGCTCTCCGCCATCATCGAAGACAAACTGGCCGCAGGCAGTCCCGCCTGACGAACCGCACCTCAACCGCACCTCCTATGAACATCCACGACTTCGACGACATCCGTCCTTACTTGCCCGAGGAACTGCCCGCCATCTACGACAAGCTGCTGAGAGACCCCGAGTTTCAGGGCGCGCTGGCGTATGTCTTCAAGGGCATCCCGCTGGAACAGATCGCCGCACGCATCCGCGCCTGCCGCAGCAACCTCGAGCTTCAGATCAATATCGTCTATCCGATGCTCAAGCAGCTCGTTGCCGACGCGGCGAACGGCCTGACCAGCAACCTCGCCGAGGCGCAGCTCGACCCCCACGTCAGCCACACGTTCATCTCCAACCACCGCGACATCGTACTCGACAGCGCGCTGCTCTCCGTGGCCCTCCACGACGCCGGCTCCAACACTGTGGAGATTGCCATCGGAGACAACCTGCTCATCCGCCCCTGGATCCGCGATTTCGTCCGCGCCAACAAGAGCTTCATCGTCCAGCGCTCGCTGCCCTTGCGACAGATGCTGCTCGCTTCTGCCAAGATGTCACGCTACATGCATTTCGCCATCAGCGAGAAACGAGAGAACATCTGGATTGCCCAGCGCGAGGGACGCGCCAAAGACTCCGACGACCGCACGCAGGAGAGCGTCCTCAAGATGCTGGCCATGGGCGGCGACCTACGCGAGCTTAACATCGTGCCCCTCACCATCAGCTACGAGCTTGACCCTTGCGACTACCTCAAGGCGCAAGAGTTTCAGAACAAGCGCGACATCGCGGGATTCAAGAAAAGCCCACAGGACGACCTCGACAACATGCGCATCGGCATCTTCGGTCCCAAAGGCCACATCGACTTCCATGCAGCGCCCTGCATCAACGACTGGCTCGACACGCTCCCGCCCGACCTGCCCAAGACGGAATACTTCCGCCGCGTAGCCGAGCACATCGACCGTGAGATCCACCGCAACTACCGTCTCTATCCGGCCAACTACATCGCCGCCGACCGTCTGTCGGGCTCGCCCCTCCATGCCGACCGCTACACGGCCGAGCAGGCAGCGCAGTTCGACGCATACGTGCAGCAGAAGCTCTCCCTCGTCCAGCTCGCACAGCCCGACGTGCCCTACCTCACCGAGCGCATCCTCACGATGTATGCCAACCCGCTGCTCAACTACGAAAAAGCCATCCGTTCATAACTTTCCCTTATGAAAATGCCATCCATCTGCCAGCAGACCGCCGCGTGCAGCCTGCTGGCATTGTCGTTTCTGATGACCGCCTGCTCCGACGACGACACGTCGACCAGCCCCGTCCTCATCTCCGACCTCGCCGAAGTGCACACCGACAGCGAGGGAGAAGTCGCCCGCCTGCTCACCGACGCCGGCCGCGTCTACGACATCTCCCACCACCACATCCAGGCCGACGTCGCAGACACCACCTACCGCGTGCGCTGCACCTACGAGCCCAGCACCACCCCCGGACAAGCCGACGCCAGCATGCCCCGCGCCAACATCTACGAACTGAAAGCCGTCGCCGCCTCCCGTCCGCTCCTGCCCAAGCCCGGCACCACCTACCCCAGCGACCCCGTCAGCCTCATCAGCAGCTGGGTGACGCCGCGCTACGTCAATCTCCACATCAGCTATCCCACGGCCAGCAACGACGCCCACTCCTTCGGTTTTCTGCAGGACAGCATCCGCACGACGCCCACCGGACACCGCATCGCCCACCTGCGGCTCCTCCACCGCCGCCCCGAGAACGATGCCGACAACTATCTCGTGCAGACCCACCTCTGCATCCCGACCTGGGTCTACGCCGGCAGCATCGACAGCCTCGTCCTGACTACGCCCACGCAGAACGGCGGAACGACACACCACGCCTGGAAACTCTGATTCCCCTGCACGCCCATCGCGCCCCACCGCGCCGTCCCCGCACACCGCCGGCAGCAACGCCCCGCTCCGGCTTGTCCCCCGCGCCCGCCGCTTCCAGTCGCCATCAGCACATCCGCTTGCCCTCGCCACCCATTCGGAGCCCTTTCTTTCTATCCACACGAAGGCCTTCGCAACAACACGAGAAGGCCTTCGCAACCCTTCACGAAGGCCTTCTCGTCCGTCAGCCCGCGGGCGCATCCTGCGGCGCAGGCACCGCCGCTCGGCGCTCTGCGAGCAATCCCATCGCACGGCAGACGCAGCCTGCACCCCTTTCCCATGAAGTCACTCGGGGCTCCATCGCCCGCCGCACCCCCAAACAGACACTTCCGCGCATCAGCATTACTGCTCATGCGCGGAAGTGCGTTTCTGTAGTCGGGAGGCGTTTATTTCGCAAGCGCCTCCAACTGCTTGACAGCATTGTCAATCATGTCGGCCGTTCCCGAGCCGTCGCTCACGTATGAAATCACCATCTCGGCGTAGGCAATGGCCTGCTTGCCCGCATCCGTAGCGGCGGCATCCGAGCGGCGCACCTGGCGCAGCAGCGGCTGGAGCGTGTTCAGGTCCTCCAGTTCGGGCAGGTTGCCGGGACGCATCGTGTTCAGCGCCGCATTGAGCGCAGCGGCCGCATTGTCCACCATTTCCTGCGTGAGGTCGGGATCCTGCGAGTTGAGAATCTCGTTGCACTGGTCATACTGTGCCATCAGACGCGTGAATCCGTGGGGCGCCCAGGGCGCATATTCGGGCACCTTCACTGTCATTGCGTTCCACGCATACTGCGCGTCGCGACGGGCGCGAGCGTCCTGCATCAGCTCCGTCAGGTCCGCCTTGTCGACACCCGCGTCGGCCAGCAGTTCCTGCACCTCCTCCGACATCTTCGCAGCCGGATCGCTCTCCACGTCGAGACGGAGATAGTGCGTTGCGTTGCGGTTGGCCGCATAGTCGGGAATGAATTCGCGTCCGGCGAACGACAGGCGGTAGAGATTGCCGTCGGTTCCCTCGTCCGGCGTAGCGCCCAGCAGCTTCACGTTGCTCAGGTCGGCCTTCAGGTCGGCCTCAGCCTCCTCCCAGCTGCTGATGCCGGTGGTCGACATCACCAGCGGGCCATACATCAGCGCACCGACCCACTGCGGCGTGAAGTTCTTCCGGCCTTCCTCGCCGCCCACAACCGCCAGCTGCATCTTGTCAGGACCGAAGTCGACATGCGAGGTGAAAGGCATCGTTACCTCCACCACATCCTTCGTGCTCCACTTGCGCTCGGGAATCTCGACATAGGAGCTGGGGGCGTACATCGTCGCCACCGACCGTCCGTTGAGCTTGATGTCGAAGCCCGACGTCGCCCAATAGGGAACACGCAGCTTCATGGCGAAACGTCCGCCCTTGACAATCCGGATGACGCTCTTCTCGGCCGGCCACTTGCAGTCCTGCCGGATGACCACCTTCTTGGCGTCCCAGCAGGCCTCTGTCGGCATGTAGAGATTGACGTAGATGGCCTGTTCGTCGACGAAATAAGTGGCCTCCTGATACTTCACATGGTTCTCCACGCCGGTGCCTCCGCAGCACGTCGACTGCGGCGTCTCGTTGCCGAACGGCTTCGAGGCGTTCAGTCCCACGGCATACTGATAGCACACGCCGTAGTCGTGCGGGTTCACGCTGCCCACGATTTGGTTGTAAAGTGTCCGCTCGTAGTAGTCCATGTAGGCCGCGTTGTCGGGGTCGTAGGCGAAGAGATCCTTCGTCAGCTTCGCCAGGTTGTAGGCGCAGCAGGTCTCGTTGATATTCGGTTCGGGGCGCGCTCTTCCTCCACCCCACGACGAGGAGTTGGTGTTCATCGAGAGCATCTGCGTGTAGGGCTGGCGGAACATCTCCCCATTGCCCACTCCGCCCATGGCGTAGCGATAGCGTCCCTGGATGAAGTTCCAGAAGTTGAGCGACAGGTTGTAGTAGTAGGGATTGGCATTCGAGCGATAGCTGCGCAGCGCGCCCACGATCATCGGGATGTGCTGGTTGGCGTGGCGCGTGCGGATGGCGTCCTCGTTGCGTGCGAGCGGGTCGAAGAATGCAGGCGAGTCGAATGCGCCCGCAGCCTCGATGAGGTGCGCCTTCTCCGTCGGGTCGGACGTCATTTCAGCCAGTCGCGAGAGGCTTTCGGCCATGCCGCCCACTTCTCCCGCGATGTACATGTTCCACATCTCGTAGCGGTTGCCGGGCTTGGCGCGGCGCTCCGACTGCGATCCGTCGCTCTTGACATAGGTGCGGTAGTGCATGCGGTTCCACACCCAGAGGCCCATGTCCTTGGCAATGAGCAGCGCCTTGGCGGCCACCTGCTTGTCTTCCACGTAGTTGGCGATGTCGATGAGTCCGGCCAACTGCTTGTGCACGCTGTAGTAGGGTGCCCACACCCAGCTCTCGTTGTTGTAGGCGCGGTACATCTCGATGAGCGCGCAATGCTGCGCGGGTATCGCATTCAGATAGCCGTAGCCGTAGTTCTTGTAGTCTTTCTTGTAGACGTCGAACGACGCCCAGTCGCCCTTCAGCTCGCGCAGCTCCGCCTCGGGAGCCAGGTCGCGGGCCTCGCGGTAGCGTCCGAGCTTCTCGTCGTAGACGAAGGTGCGCTCCTGACAGGCGCGCAACTCGTCCACCATGCGCTTGATGTTGGCCAGCAGACGGGCTTTCTTCTGCGGATCGGTACAGGAGGCGTAGGCGAAAGCCATGGCCGACATGTAGTGTCCGGATCCGTGGCCCTTCAGTTTCGTCTTCGGCGAGTCCCATCCGTTCGACAGCGTATAGCCCTCAGTGGGCATGTCATAGGTGTCGCGGTAGTTGTAGAGTTGCTGCGACACGTCGAGCGAGAGCAGCTGGTCGATGTCGAGGTCGCGGTTGCTGGTCAGACGGTTGTTGCCCAGCAGCGTCACGGCGTTCAGCGGGAGCGGCTCGGCCTTGGGCTTGGCAGCAGGCGCTGACCACGCCTTGTCCACGACCTTCACTCTCGCCACGACAGGATAACCGTTGCCCGTCGTGTTGTCGCCCAAGATGAATCCGCGCACCTGATAGCTGTCTCCCACCGCGTGCGAGCTGCTGGCCTGCTTGGCCTCAGTGATGGCCCCGCTGTTGGTCCAGCGCACCTGACGGTATTCACTGGCACCGTCCGAATAAGTCACGAGCAAACGGTAAGGAAGGCGGGGCGCCGTACCCATCGGAGCGTCCACGTTCACTTCTTCCACGAGCCGGATACTGCGCGGTGTGCCATCAGCTGGCAGAGCGGTGCCACGCAGCACGCGCGAGTCCATTGCCGCACCCTCCGCCGTCACCGCTGGCAGCGATAGGGCAAGTGCCATCACCACGGATGCTGAAAGCGATCCGCACAAAGTTTTCATAGTGTTCGTTCGGTTCATTGCAAATATGCTTGAATGTAATAGGTTTTACGCTCATCGACAAAGGGGTATCCCTTCTTCCGTACGGACGCGAAAGCGCACGCACTTTTTAGGCTATCTGCCCTTTCAGTTTTGGATCTCAGCCCTTTCAGTTTTGGATCTCTGTCCTTTCAGTTTTGGATCTCTGTCCTTTCAGTTTTTGATCTCAGCCCTTTCTGCAAACGGAAGCGGTCTACTTTTTTCATGGTTGCAGCCCGCTCGGGCGCTGGCATCTGTGCCGTGTCATGGTCTTGCTGCCACATTCTCCGAAAAAATGGAGTTCCGGAAATCTTTTTTCAGAACAGCGAAAATGTAAAATCGCTTCAGCGAAAAAACAAGACCGCTACGTAGGAAATGCAAGACCGCTACAGTGTCAGCACAAAAGCGACGCGGAGGGCATGCAGCAACGCTACAAAGGAAATGCAAGACCGCTACAGTGTCAGCGCAAAAGCGACGCAGAGGGCATGCAGCAACGCTACAACGGAAATGCTGGACGCATGCACGGAGCCAAGATTGGCGCCGAACAGACGCTGCTTTGGTTTGCAAAAGTCAAGAAAAAACAGCAGGTATGCAAATCTGCTTATGACAATATCGTACAAATTCCACACAGAATCGTACAAGCAACTGATTCTCACCATAGCTGCAACATGGGCGCCGTCAGCAGTCCGGCAGGCATCGGCGCCCAGTCGGCATAGTTTTCCCGTCCATACTGCAAGTTGACTACATTGATTTCCTTGAAGCGCCGCCACGCCACGCCGTCGCGGTCCATCTGCGCAATGCGGTTCGCAGCCAGATTGGTCACATAGAGCACGAGCTCATTCTTGCCGGTGCGCAGGTAGGGCCGGATGTCCGCTCTGAAGGGAACGGCAAACAGCACGCCCGCCTCCTTTCCGTTGACCACCAGCCGCACCGACTCGCGCACGTCGCCCAGGTCGAGCCACGCCTCCTGCGCCTGCTCCAGCGTACGCCCGTCCAAGCGGAACGTCGTCGCGTAGCGGCCCGTGCCCATCATCCGGCACAAGCGCTCGTCGCCCAGCTCCGTCCACGACTTCAATCCGTCCTTCAGACGCCACGACTCGGCGATGCGCATGGGGGCCGACTCGGGGAACGTGAGCGTGAAGTCAGAAAGCGCGAGGCGCAGCACAGGCGCTTCGCGACGGTCCGCGCGCTGCAGCAGCGGCTCGCTTTCCACGTGCTCATTGCGCTCGTCGTAGGTGCGGATGACCATGCTCTCGCCGCTGGCAAGCCGCAGGTAGAGCCGTCCGTCGCTCACTGCCATTCGGCCCACGCGCCCCGTCATCGGGTCGTAGGCCTCCGCCGACGCAAAGGGGACGGCAATCGGGACAAACGCATCCACGTCGTCCGGCGTCAGATTGCTGACGAAATAGTGATAGCCCTGCGCATTCCGACGGCGGATGACGGAGAGTCCGTGCTCCGTGCGCAGCGCCTCACGCCCGCCCAGACGCAGCTCCGCCATGCCATCGTAGTCCTTCACATGCACGGCATGGGCTTTCAGACTTGCCAACAGCGCCTCGTAGGCAGAAGCATCCTGCTGCTGCAGACGCGCGAGTCCGGGATTCGATACCGGCATGTCGCCTACGAAAATCACCTTTGTCCCCGCCTCCGCCAGTCGCACGAGGTGCCGCAACGTGCGTTCCGGCATCAATCGCGCGCCGGGAACGATGATGGCGGCATAGCGGTTCTGCCCCGTCGTCGTCAGGCGCAGGTCGTCGGGCGCCACCGGACGCGTCTTCAGCACGTATTTGTCCGACACGTAGTCCACGTCGTAGCCGAGCCGGATGATGCCTTGGATGGCGGCAATGAACCGAGGGGCGCGCTGTGCCATGTGGTGGATGTCGAAGAGCGGCAGCCGCTCCGGCTGCTCCTCGATCATGTCATAGTACGGCAGATAGACCAGGAAGTCGGCGTCGCTCTCTCCCCATTGCAGGAAACTCTGGCAGCGGGCCACGTAGTCGGAGAAGGCCGGCATGGCGTTCCACTGCGGATTCTGCGGCGACATGTCGACGCTGGCATAGAAGCGCCAGCCGGGCCATTCGGCCTCAGCGGGCGAATAGGCCGTGCCGTGGAAGAACACGTGGTTCACGCCAGCCACGAACATGAGGTCGAGATCGGGCTTGCACTGTGAGAGAGAAGTGCGGAAATGCTCCGTCAGCCACGTGAAGGTCTCGCTGCTCGTCAGCCGCTTGCCGCTGATGTGCGCGGCCGAGGAGGCGTATTTCAGCATGGAGATGTCGGAGTCGTTCTTCTTCGTGTGGCCCTCGTCGCGCCGCAGGCCGCGAATGCCGAAATCCGACAAGCCGAAGCTCTCGCACTCCGGAATGTCGACAGCCGCATAGACATCCAGCAGATTGGCCGGCGAGCCATGCGCCTGGTTGCGTGTGACAGCCCCTTGCTCATGCGCCCAGTCGGTCCACTGCGTGGTGAAATTGCGCAGCAGTAGCTCGCCCATGAGCTCGCGATAGTCGCTCAGGATGCGCCGCGCCTGCTCCGTACGCTCCTCCGCAGGAAGCAGAAACGCCGGGAAGTGGTCCTCCAGCGCGTAACCCCAGCGGGCGCGGAAGCGTTCGAGCAGCTGCGGCGTCCAATCGGCGCCGTACACTTCGTATGAATCATTGAAGAAAGCGTGCGGAGCCGGCGTGCGGGAAGTGCGGAACGCCTGCGCGATGTGACTGAGATACGACTCCACCGCGCCCTTGTCGAAATGGTCGATCACCAGTCCCTCCCCTCCTGGAGCGGCGCGCTTCACCTGCTGGCCCGTGCGGCCGACGTAGAGCACGACCATCTGCGCCACGTCGGACAGGCGCAGTTGCTTTCTGGCGGCCGCAACGTCGATGGCCACCGTCTTCGCCTGCACGTCGATGCGCGCCAACGACGTCGCATTGGCGGCGCGCCCCGAGCGGTCGTAGAGCATCACGCGGCCGAGCCGGGCCACCGCCCGCTGACGGGCGTCGGCGCACGTCACGTCGACCAGCGCGCCGCCCGACTGCAGCTCTGCCGCGCCATAGGATTGGAAGATTGCCTTGCACGCACCGTCGTCGGTGGCGACCCAAGGGCCGCCGAAGGGCCATCCGGTGCCCGTCGCCATGTCAATCCGAACACCCGACTGCGCACCGCAGGTCTCCACCCAGCCGAGCATGCGCATCCACGGTGCAGAGAGATACTGAAGCTCGTGCGCCTCGTTGCCCTGCACACCGTAGATGGGCGTGATTTCCACGCCGCCCAGTCCGGCCTTGCCGTACGTTTCGAGCAGGCTGCGGATGTTGGCTGAATCCACCGCCGAGCCCAGCCACCACCAGCGGGTGTGCGGTTTGGCTTCAGGCGGAATGGGAATCCACTGCTGCGCCGACGCGCCCAGCGTGACTCCGACCAACAGAATCGAGAGAATATGACGGAACATAGAATTGATGGTATTAGTAGGGTGTGTGGAGCGGCAGTGAGTTGGAAACGCACGGCCGGCGAACATGCAAATAGAAGAGGCGGAGCATGCGCTGCGCGGCAGGCAGCCCAGAAGGGAAAAAGCGCAGCACGCCAGACGGTCGGCCGCCGGCGTCCGCACCCGATGAACAGGCGCTTCAGTTGCCGTCCGGCTTCAGCGCCTCGAAGAAGGGGCTGTCTTTCCAGCGCACCGAACCGACGTCGTCGGGGTGCGCGGCGTCGAAGGCAACGTAGTCGGGGCGCAGCTGTCCGACGACGGGCAGGCGCAGCTGCTTCATTCCCTCCACGACCATCTTGGCAATTTCGTATGCGCCATACGGGTTGAAATGCGTATTGTCGGCCAGCGGCACGGCCTGACCGGGATAGGTGTTGGCAGCGTAGTGCACGAAGGCGCGCTTCGAAGGCTCGGGACCGAGCGCCTCGAAGAATGTCCGCGTCATGTCGTGCAACTCGATGACGCCTACCTGCTCACGTCTGGCCACGGCCCGCATGGCCTCCGGATAGTCGCCGTGCGTCTCCTGAATCCGCCCATCGGCATCGAAGGAGCGGCGCTGCGTGGGGGTGACAAAGACGGGCGTCACGCCGCGCAGCCGCGCCTCGTCGACAAATTGCTTGAGGCATGTGGAGAAGTTGTAGAAGGCGCCGCTGCCGGGCGTGCGCTGCTTCTGGTCGTTGTGGCCGAACTCGACGAAGAGGATGTCTCCCCTGCGTGCGAGCGAGAGAATCTTCTTGAGCCGTCCGGCGGAGATGAACGTGGAGGCCGTCTCGCCGCTCTCCGCATAGTTGGCCACCGCCACACGCTCGTCGAACCAGCGCGGGAGCATCTGTCCCCACGAAGCCCAGGGCTCGAAGTCCTGGTCGACGACGGTGCTGTTGCCGCAGAGCCAGAGTGTCGTGACGGCAGTGTCGGCCGGTTCGATGCGCACGCTGCTGACGGCGGGGGCACTGCCGTTGATCTCGATCGTCAGCTTGTCGTCCCAGTTGAGTTTCGACTGCTCTCGCGGCTTGATGCGCACACGGTCCACCTCTGTCGGGCTGCCGTCGGCCGAGCGGCCGTAGATGATTGTGTTGCGCTTGTTGACCACGAAGCGCACTTCTTTCCGCTCGCCACGGCGAGTGGGGGTCTCCTCCATCATCAGGCGGCGCGACTCGGCCCGCAGCAGGGTGCTGCCGGCACGCTTCTGCGCCCCCAGCGTGACGGTGACGAGGTAGTTGCCATCGGGCACGTCGACGCTCAGAAAGCATGGGCGCTGCGCCGCGCCATCGGGGGCCGGCGCTGCCTGCGCGGTGAAGTCGTAGCCAAAACCGCGCTCCGGCGTGTAGACGTCGGTTGCGGAGAGTCGCCGGGCGGTGCGGTCGCGCCCGTCGAGCGAGAAAAAGAATGACTGTGCGGCCAGTGGCAGCGGCAGCAGGAAGAGGCTGAGCAGCGGAATGATACGCATGAGGTGGGAGAAAAGAAAGGATGAATGATTCGTCGGAAGGAAGGTGGAGGAGCACGGACGCCACGCTACTGCTGCGCGGGCAGGATGCGCACCGTGTAGAGCGCCGCCTCGAGCGAGCGGATGTAGGGGCGTTTCTTCTTGTCGGGCGCATAGACGAAGCCCTCACTCACGAGCACGCGACGGTGGAGGCTGTCGATGCGGACCATCGACACATAGGGACCGCCCATCGCCTCGCCATGCATGCCCCAGAGACCGCGCACCAGCTGGGCCTGCCCGCCGTCGGGCAAGGTCACCAGCTCCGACTCGGCCACACGGGCGTCCGACTCCATGTAGCTGCCCTCGGTCTCTCCCTGAATGTTCACCCGCATCACGCTGTCGCGCTTGCTGAGGAAATGGGAGAGCGTGAAGACGGAGTCGGGCACGAGCGGATAGGTGTAGAGGCAGAAGTTGTAGTAGCTCTCATCGAGCGACTGACTGGACGACCAGAAGAAGTTCTGCCCCTGCTTGATGGCATCGAGCGCGACCGGCGCGGTCACGCTCACGCCGAACTGACGGCGCGCCTGCTTGTCGACGAGGCGGCTGTTGGCCCGCGCAAGATTCTTCATCTCGCGCTGGAGCTCCGCACGATTGAATGCCTCGAGGATTTGCTGGCCGAAGCGCTCGCACAGATCGGCCATGGCCGCATCGTCGGCGGCAGAGAGGCTGATGACGGTCTGCGGACGGGCAAAGACGTCGTGGGCGATGTCGCACGACGCCTTCTTGTTGCGCGGGTCGATCTTCGCGATGAGGATGTTGGCATAGGCCTGGAACTGGCGGGAGAAGAAAGCCTCGTTGATGGTGGTGACGCGGAAGTTTGGCTCCAGCTGCGGCAGGCAGGGAATCGGCGCGTCCAGCAACTGGCGCAGCGGCTCCGCACCAGCCGTGGAGAGCCATTCCTTGTCGGTGACGACGAGCAGCTCGTAGGGGGCCGAGACGGAAGCGCCGCGCGGCCCGCCCTTCGACTTCCGGCCGTCGCCGCAGCCGCAGAGCAGCAGGCACAGCACGAGGGCGGCCAGCAGCCGCAGAAGGGGAAAGGAGGGGACGGAGAGAGGGAAAAAGTGCTTCATGTGGAATGGGGTTTCAGCGAATCGTGGGCGCGGCCCACCGGCATCGGGATGATTATGGGAAGGCCTTCGTGACGCGATACGAAGGCCTTCGTGATGCGATGCGAAGGCCTTCGCACGATGAGGAGGATAAAAGGGATCAGGGGCGAAGGGGCAGCTCGCGGGATGTGACGGCGCAAGCCGCCTGAGGTCTCGGCGGCAGGAGGCGGCGGGAGGCACGGCGCGCCGGAAGAGCATCAGCGGAGGGCGAGGCGGTAGACTTCGGATCCGGCCAGCAGGAAGCAGCCGAGGCCGAAGTCGTCGAAGTCGGGCTCGACGTCGTAGCCGACGGGCTGGCTGTCTTTCGGTTCCTTGCCAGTTCCCTGCACGTAGCCCAGAAATCCGCTGGGATGGAGACACTCGCTCACCATGGCTTTCCACGTGCGCGCGATGATGGGGAGGAAGCGCTTCTCGGGCAGGATGCCGTGGCGCACGCCCCAGGCCATCCCGTAGATGAAGAGGGCGGTGCCGGTGAGCTCCTTTCCGCCGAAGTTGGTGTCGTCGAGCAGGTCTACATTCCAGAATCCGTCGGCGCGCTGGCAGCGCACGAGCGCTTCGGTCATGGCGAGGAAGTCGGACTGATAGTCGGCGAGATGCGGCTCGAAGTCGAGCGGCTTCCACGACTTGGCACCGGGCTTCTCGCGATAGTCGGGATAGGCAGCGTTGTCGGCCAGCAGGGCGGCGTCGATGGCGCGCACGAGTGCGGCGTAGACCCATCCGTTGCCGCGGCTCCAATAGCAGTTCTTGCCGTTGGGCGACTGGTAGGGCGGCGTGAAGTCGGCATCGCGCCACCACAGCCCCTCGCGCTGATTGAAGAGACCGCCGGCCAGCACGTTGCGCGTCCATTCATACATGCGCCAGCCCTGCTCGGTATAGACGGAGGCGGAGGCATCGCCCTGCAGGTGGCGGATGCGGGCGAGCTTGCTGAACACGGGCAGCCCCATCTGGATGGCGTCGATCCAAGTCCAGTCCTCCACGGAGGAATGGCGCAGGGCTGGACGCTCCTCTTCGGCGGCGGCCTCGGCCTGACGCAGGCTCACGAGGCGGTCGAGCAGCTGCACGGTGGGGGCGATCATCTGTTGGTCGCGGTAGAAGGGCAGCGAGTCGACGTAGAGGTCGAGATAGGACTGCGAGCAGCAATAGTCGTCGGCATCGCGCGTGGTGATGCCGTTGCGCGGCATGAAGCGGTGGAAGTGGGCCCATCGCGCCATGTAGCCGACATTCTGCGGCTGTGGGTCGATGCGGTTGAGCTCGATGAGGCCCTCGAAATAGACGCCGCGCGTCCAGAGATTGCTCGGACGCTCTTTCTTGACGAACGTGGCCGCCGTGGGGTCGGGATGGCGGGAGATGAAATAGGAATTGGCGCGGTGCATGGCAGCCAGCACATCGGCAGGCTTGGGCATGCGCGGTGCGGCCCAGGCGTGGAGCGTGAGCAGGGAGAAGAGCAGCAGGATGATGGAATGACGTTTCATGGATGAGTGGTGGGTGGGGAATGGAAAAGGAAAGAAGCGGAGGGGACGGGCGGAGGGCTATTTGGCAGAGAGGGCTTCGGTGACGCTGCGCTCCAGCTCCTCCTGGTTGAGGTCGTAGGTGAAGGTGCCCTTGTGCGCCAAGGTGATGCGGCCGGTCTCCTCGCTCACGATGATGGCGAGGGCGTCGCTCTGCTGCGTGATGCCGAGGGCGGCGCGGTGGCGCAGTCCCATGTCCTTGGGAATGTTGGTGCTGTGGCTGACGGGGAGGATGCAGGCGGCGGCGCGGATGCGGTTGTTGGAGATGACCATGGCGCCGTCGTGTAGCGGCGAGTTCTTGAAGAAGATGTTCTTGATGAGCTGTGCGTTGATGTTGGCGTCGATAAGCTCGCCCGAGTTGGTGATGTCGGAGAGCGACATGTTGCGCTCGAAGATGATGAGCGCACCCACATAGTTCTTGCTCATGTAGGCACAGGCGCGCACAATCTGCATGACGGCGGGGTTGGCATCGGCGCTGGAGTGGCTGCGGCGGGAGAAGAACTGGATGATGGCATTCATCTGGTTGTTGGACCCGACGCTGAAGAAGAAGCGGCGCAACTCGTCCTGAAAGAGGATGATGAGGGCGAGCACGCCGACGCTGACCAGCTTGTCGAAGATGCTGCCGAGGAGCTTCATCTCCATGATCTGGGTGACGAAAATCCACGTGACGATGAAGATGAGGACACCGTAGAAGATGTTGAGCGTGCCGCTGCCGCGCATCAACTTATAAAGATAGTAGAGCAGCAAGGCGACGGAGAAGATGTCGATGATGTCTTTGATGCCGAATTCGATCATGGGAAACGGGGTGAGAGAGGATGTGAACGGGACGGAAACGGGGCGCGGCGGCTGGCGGCTGACGACGGTGAGGCAGCGGCGACGAACGTGCAGGAAGGACGGACAGGGCCGGCGGAGGCGGGCTCAGAACTTGCGCATTTCCTCCCAGATGCGCACGGCCTCGACGCAGGCAGCCACGTCGTGGACGCGGAGGATGTTGGCGCAGCCTTTCATCAGGGCGATGGTGTTGAGCACGGTGGTGCCATTGAGCGCCTCGGCGGGGGTGGTCGAGAGCAGCTTGTAGATCATGCTCTTGCGGGAAATGCCCGTGAGGATGGGCAATTCGAACACGTGGAGCTGCTCCAGATGGGCCAGCAGCTCGTAGTTGTGGGCCAGCGTCTTGGCAAATCCGAAGCCGGCATCGAGAATGATGTCCTTCTGCCCGAGGTCGCGCAGCTGCTGGATGCGCTCGGCGAAGTATTGCAGCATCTCCAGCATGAGATGATCGTAGGAGGGCGCATCCTGCATGTGCTGCGGCGTCCCCTTCATGTGCATCAGCACATAGGGCACGCCGAGCCGGGCCACCGTGGGGAACATGGCTGCGTCGAGCGCACCGCCGCTGATGTCGTTGATGATGTCGGCGCCGTACTCCTCGACGCACATCCGCGCCACGTCGGCCCGAAAAGTGTCGACCGAGACGATGGTCTGGGGGTGCGCCGTGCGGATGTACTGGAGCGCCGGTCGCAGGCGCGACATTTCTTCGGCCGGACTCACGTCGTCGGCGCCGTGGCGCGAGCTGTAGGCACCGACGTCGATCATCGCGCCGCCCTCGCTGAGGATGGCGTCGACACGGGCCTCGATGGCCGCCTGGGTCTGCATCCGGCTGCCCGCATAGAAGGAATCGGGAGTGACGTTGAGGATGCCCATGACTTGCGGACGCGTGATGTCGATGAGGCGTCCATGCGATTGTATCGTGAAAAGCTGGTTCATGTCGAAGGAAAGAATCTGTCCGGACAAGGGCGACCGGCCACCCCGCAAGGGGCGGAAAACAGAACGGAAGTAGAACAAAAAAAGATTGCATGCTGCGCCAGGCCCGATCCGGACGTGCGGCAGCCCGAATCGCCGCATGCGCGAAACAACATGACAGCGGGCCGTCAAGCCTGCAGCGCCTGAAGATGCAAATCCAATTGAGAGAAAGAATTCTTAACGCAAAAATAAGTATTATTCTTGACTTATTGGCATCCTTCCCCATTTTTTATTACCTTTGCATCGCATTTTTCCCGCAACGGGAAGACAAGACAACGACCAGGGACCAGCCCCGACGACACCTTCCACCTCCGACGGCGCCAGCAGCAGCCGGCAAGGAGGGCGTGCGCTTGCCGTCCCGCAACGACTACATCTGCTCCATGGAAATTCGAGACCTATACAACATCTTTGTCGAGCACCCGTGTGTGACAACCGACAGCCGCGACTGTACGCCAAACTCCATCTTCTTTGCACTCAAAGGCGCAAACTTCAACGGCAACGCCTATGCGGCTGCCGCACTACAGGAGGGCTGCGCCTATGCCGTGGTGGATGAGCCCCAATATGCACCGGCAGACGATCCGCGCTTCATCCTCGTCGACGACACGCTGCGCACCTTCCAGCAGTTGGCGCGCTACCACCGACACCAGCTCGGCACCACCATCGTCGGCATCACCGGAACCAACGGAAAGACAACGACGAAGGAACTGACGGCCGCCGTGCTCCGGAAGAAGTACAACGTGCTCTTCACGGAAGGCAACTACAACAATTCGATTGGTGTGCCCAAGACATTGCTGCGGCTCACCGCCCAACACGAGGTGGCCGTGGTGGAGATGGGAGCCAGCCATCCCGGCGACATCAAGGAACTCGTGGAAATCGCCCACCCCGACTACGGACTGATTACGAACGTCGGCAAGGCGCATCTGGAGGGATTCGGCAGTTTCGAGGGCGTGATCCGGACGAAGGGAGAGCTCTACGACTTCCTGCGTCAGAACGACCGAAAGGCTTTCATCAACAACGACAATCCCTACCTGCTCGGCATCGCACACGGCCTCTCGCTCATCCGCTACGGGCAACACAAAGCCATGGAACCGCTCTTCGCTGAAGGACACATGCTGGAGTGCAATCCATTTCTCACCGTCGAATGGCAAGGACAGACGGTGAGAACCCACTTGATCGGTGCGTACAACATCGACAACGTGCTCGCCGCCGCTACCATCGGCAAGTACTTCAGCGTGAGCGACAGCGACATCTGCGCCGCACTGGAGGAGTACACGCCGTCGAACAACCGCTCCCAATTCATGCAGACGGCGCACAACCAGCTCATCGTCGACGCCTACAATGCCAATCCGACCTCCATGCGGCTGGCCATAGAGAACTTCCAGCAGATGAACGCATCCAGCAAGATGGTGATTCTGGGAGACATGGGCGAACTGGGCGAGGCGAGCCAGCAAGAACATGAAAACGTCGTCAGGCAACTGGCAGAAGCGCAATTCGACGTCGTCTGGCTCGTCGGCCGCAACTTTCAGAACGTGCGTCCATGCCCGGAAACCTTCCGCCATTTCGACGACGTGGAGCAGGTGAAAGGCGAGATTGCCGCAGAGCCACCTCAAGGCTACACCATCCTCATCAAAGGTTCGAACGCAACCAAACTCTTCCAGTTGCCCACGCTGCTCTGATCATCGCGCAGCGTACGCATCCTGAATACGCAGCATCCGCATTCGCAGCACGCACCATCCGCATCCTGAATACGCAGCATCCGCATTCGCAGCACGCACCATCCGTATCTTGAATGCGCAGCCTCCGTATCTGAAACATTTGGCTGCCGCAAATAGAAAATGCTGAATATTCACCTAAAGCACGCAGCGCCCGCATCTGGGCTTGCTGCATCCACATCAGAAACACCACACCCTCAGAGATATGAATTTCAAGAAAATGATTCCCGATGCGCTGTGCATCCTGATTTTTGCCGCCATCGCCCTCTTGTATTTCTTCCCTGCCGACTTCGACGGACGTAGGCTGACGCAGCACGACAACAGCGCCGGCGATGGCCTGTCGGTGGAGATTGCCAACTATCGTGCCGAACACGACGGAGAGACGCCCCGCTGGATCAACTCCATCTTCGGCGGAATGCCGACCTACCAGATTGCGCCAAGCTATGGCTCCGACAGCGCCGTCGGCATGGCTGAGACGGTCTATCACCTCGGTCTGCCCGACTATGTGTGGTACATTTTCGCCTCCATGCTCGGCTTCTACATTCTGCTCCGCGCCTTCGACTTCCGCCACTGGATGTCCGCGCTCGGCGCCATCATCTGGGCCTTCAGCAGCTATTTCTTCATCATCATCGCAGCTGGACACATCTGGAAAGTCATCACGCTCACCTATATTCCGCCAACCATCGCCGGCATGGTGCTCCTCTACCGTGGCAAATATCTGTGGGGATTCCTCGCCACAGCCTTCTTCGCGACGCTGCAGATCCGCGCCAACCACGTGCAGATGACGTACTACTTCCTGATTCCGGAGCTGTGCCTCTTCGTCGCCTTCCTCGTCCAGGCTGTGCGCGAGAAGCGCCTGCCACGTTTTGCGAAGGCCACCGGAGCACTCATCGGAGCCGCCTTCATCGCAGTGGCCGTGAACATCTCGTCGCTCTACCACACGTATGAATACGCCAAGGACACCATGCGCGCCAAAAGCGAGCTGAAGAAAGAGGGCGCACAGGGCGAAAACCAAACGAACAGCGGGCTCGAGCGCGACTACATCACGGCGTGGAGCTATGGCGTCGGGGAGACGTGGACATTCCTCATCCCCAACGTCCGCGGCGGCGCGAGCGAGCTACTTTCCTCCAACAAGACGGCGATGAAGAAAGCCGAGCCGCTGCTGTCGCAGAACGGAATCTACAACGCATTCACACAATATTGGGGCGAACAGCCCATGACGAGCGGGCCCGTCTACCTCGGCGCCGCCGTCTGCCTGCTTTTTGTTCTTGCACTTCTCATTCTTCCCAACTCGCCGTTGAAGTGGGCGCTGCTCATTGCCACACTTCTCAGCGTGCTGCTCTCCTGGGGCAAGAACTTCATGCCATTCACCGATTTCTTTATCGACCACGTGCCGATGTACGCCAAATTCCGTACTGTCAGCAGCATTCTCGTGGTCGCCGAGTTCACTATTCCCTTGCTCGCGCTGCTCGGTCTGCGCCAATTCGTGGCCGACTGCCAACAGCCTAACAAGCGCGTCCGCAGCCTGCGCCTGCTGGCCGTGAGCACGGCATTCACCCTCGTCTGCTGCCTGTGCTTCGCCCTCGCTCCTACCGCGCTGGGCGACTGCGTGTCGACGCACGACCGTGAATCCATCAGCCAATACGTGCAGCAAGGCTACTTCGACGCAGCGTTCGGCAACACCATCCTCGCCAGCATCTCCAAGATGCGCGCCGCGATGCTCACCGCCGACGCATGGCGCTCGGCCTTCATCGTCGCCCTCGCCGCCGTCCTGCTCTACTTCTATTTCAAGCAGAGCGGCAAGTTCCTCTCTGCCCAGGCCGCGCAGCCGGCTGCCGGCCAGAGCGGACAAGCCACTACGGCCGCAGCCGGCGCATCGCGCGCTGCCAGCGTGCTCAGCATCCTGCTGCTTCTTCTCTGCCTCTGGGACATGTGGTCGGTGAACAAGCGCTACCTGAACGACAGCATGTTCACGACGCCACGCCCGGCTGAAGCCCTGCCCCGCACCGAGGCCGACGACTACATTCTCTCGCGCAGTGGCAACAAGCGGGACTACCGCGTGCTCAACTTCACGGTCAGCACCTTCAACGACAACACGACCTCCTACTTCTACAGCTCCGTCGGCGGCTACCATCCGGCCAAGCTGCGCCGCTATCAGGAGCTCATCGAAGCGCACATCGCGCCCGAGATGTCGAATGTCTACAAGGCCTTGGGCCTCGCCCGCCTCGACACGGCCGCCATGGCCGCAGCCGGCGACCTCGCCCACCCCATCTACGACTTCAGCGCGGTGAACACCGACAGTCTTTATCCCGTCATCAACATGCTCAACACCCGGTGGTTCATCCTGCCGGCGCAGCAGCAGAATGCGCGCATTCCGGTGGAAAATACCTCGGCGTACGGCAACGCCTGGTTCGTCGACCAGTTGCAGTATGTCGACGACGCCAACGCCGAGATCGACGCACTCCACCGCATCCATCCGCGCCACACGGCCGTAGCCGACAAGCAGTTCAGCCGCGCGCTGGGCGCAGCCACCACCTTCACCACCGACTCCACGGCCCGCATTCGGCAGACGTCGCTCGCCTCGACCTCCGTCACCTATGAGTCCAACAACCGCCACGCCGGCCTCGCCGTCTTCTCCGAAATCTACTATCCGGGCTGGAAAGTCACCATCGACGGCAAACCGGCCGAGCTCGGACGCGTCAACTACGTGCTCCGTGCCCTGCAGATTCCTGCCGGCCATCACACCATCGAGATGACCTTCGCGCCCACCTCCGTCGCCACCACAGAGACCATCTCCTACATCGGCGTAGGCATACTGGCCCTGGCTTTCATCGCGGTCATCGTGATGTCCCTCCGCCGCAAACCGGCTCCAGCCGAATCATAATCCAGTCCCATGCACAGATGCAGGATGGCAGAGACGCCTCAACAGCGCGTCTCTGCCATCCTCTTTTTTTGTCCCTCCGCCCCCTCCGCCCTACCTGCCCTGCGCCTCCATTTCCGCCACTTCAGCCCACCAAGCCCCCGGTACGCCACCGTCTTTTAGAAACTTTTTTCGCTAATACCCGCAACTTCCCACCGAAAAATTTTTCCTTTTCTGATTATTTTAATTTATATTTGCACACGTAACCGAGATTTCGTGCGCAAAAAGCGAGCGGAATCCTCCATTGGAAACATTTAAAGAAAGAAGATTATGGCAAAAAACAGTGACTACTGCAACAATATCGACCTCGGATTGTTGCTTCTGCGCATCGCCGTCGGCGGTCTGATGCTCTTCCACGGCGTAAACAAACTGGTGAACGGCATCTCGGGCATCGAAGGCATGCTCACCGGCATGGGCGTGCCCGGATTCCTGGCATACCTCGTGATTGTCGCAGAATTCTTGGCTGCTATCCTGATCATACTGGGCATCTGGACCCGCGCCGCCGCATTCGTCATGCTGGGCAACATGGTCGTAGCCATCCTCATGGCGCACTCCACCCACATTTTCACCCTCGACCCCAACACAGGAGGATGGGCCATCGAGCTCCCGATGTTCTATCTGCTCACTTCGGCCGCGCTCTGCCTCACCGGTGGCGGCAAGTATGCAGTGACCAGAGGACGCTTCCTCGACTGACCCGCGGCGAGGAGGCAGCATGCCCGACAGGCGCCTCCTCCGTTCCACGACAGACCCAATTTGAATCCCCTCGAACAAGTCCGGCCCACCGCCGGACTTTTTCATGGGTGCACATGGCTCGCCTCCTCACCCCGCTGCGGCAACAGGAAATCGCACGCAAGGCTCCCTCCGCCCGCTCGCGCCGCACCCCGCATCCGCGCCCCGCACATCCGCACCAACCCGCTCCCCCACCCTCACCTGCCGGCGAACGCTCTCCCCATCCCATTCGAGGAACTTCTCCATTCCACGCGAAGGCCTTCGCTTCACATCACGAAGGCCTTCGTGCGTCCAGACAAAGGCCTTCGTGCAAAAAAGGAAGCGAGACAGGCAGGCGCCTCCGGCGGCAACGGTGTCAACCGCCGGTAGTGTCCTCCCCACCTCGCAGCGCAGCGGCATCGGGCGGCGCATGCGCCAGCCGCCGCCACGCGCGGCGACAGATGCCGCCTCAGCTGCGGACGCACATAATGCCACCTCCACCGCCCGCCCTCGCAACGCGAGCCTGCAACCACAGCCCATGCGCGCAGGGAGAGAGGATGCAGCCGAGCACACAAAAAAAGGAGTCACGATGCATCGTGACTCCCTTTCAATTCATTCTTAAAAAAAGTCTGTAGCGAGAAAGGGACTTGAACCCTTGACCTTCGGATTATGAATCCGACGCTCTAACCGGCTGAGCTATCTCGCCAACTGCTGTTACGGAAAAGCAGGCACTCCAGTACGCGGCTACCAAAAGCCTTGCTTCCGTAAAGCGAGTGCAAAGGTACAGATTTTTTTTGAACCGGCAAGCATTTATGCGAGTTTTTTCCAGCGCAACATACATTTTCCGTGCCTTGTCGCATGCGCCGTTTGCGCATGCCAGCCGAAACGGGCTACATGCGGCGTCCCTGCTTGAAGCCGGCCACGTCGAGGTCGATGCTGTCTGGTGCAGCCAGCGCTCCGCCAACCGGCGTTCTCGACTTGGCATAACCGCTGCCATAGTAGAAGTAGTCGGCATATTCGTCGTAGTAGCCATAGCCGTAGTAGTTGCTGCCGTAGCCATAGTCGCCCCAATAGAAGCCGGAGAGCTTGCGCAGGTAGAAACTGGAGTTGGTGTCGCCGAAGTACCCCGTGAAGCGGCTTTCGTTGAGCCGGTAGTCGCGGATGACCACGTCGAGGTTGTGGTCGTACGGATAGGTCAGATAGATCCGGCCGTTGCGCACCTCCCACGTGAAGTAGAACGACTGGTAGCGCACGGGGCACGGACGGCTGTAGAAGTCGACTTGCTGACCCGTTCCATACGTGGCGTAGTCGTAGGCCGGAATCATCCGGAGGTCGGTGTAGGCCGCGTCATACTCGTAGCCGTAGCGGTCGGTGTAGTACATATTGAAGTCGCCGGTCCATTCGCCCGAGAGAACCATGGCCTCTTCGGTGTCGTCGTCGCAGGAAGTGAAGGCGACAATGGGGAGCAATGCAACGAATGCAAGTGCGAGTGTGCGGTAGAACTGTTTCATAGGGCTTTCTGTTTGGTTGCGCCGGCAGTGCGGCGGATGCTGCGTGCCGGTGCGGTTCGTTGGTTTCGTCGGCAAATGTAAGCTTTGCCGGCGGAAGCACCAAACGATGGCATAGGATTTTTCCGAGGCTCGTGAAAGTTTAGGGTTTCGCCGCGGACGCCGTAGGGAAGTCCTCCCGCCGCGGGGGGATTTTCTCCATCAGCAGTCCCAGGTCCGTCAGCCCCGGCAGGCTCCATTCGCGCATGTTGTGCACGACGAGCAGCTCATAGAGCGAGTCGGCATGCAGCGTGAGGTCGGCCAGCGGCACCACGGCCGTCGTCCGCACGGGGCTGGCCTCCACGCCGGGACGCGCTGTCTCGAAAAGCGC
The DNA here is from genome assembly GCA_002305265.1 of Prevotellaceae bacterium UBA1391. GTDB lineage: Bacteria > Bacteroidota > Bacteroidia > Bacteroidales > Bacteroidaceae > UBA3839. Next base: position 73,135 of record DBQP01000010.1, read on the forward strand.
GACGGGCGTGCGGGACAGAGAGCGCAGCGTCACATCGCGATGGAAAGCATACGACGTGTCGACGCGCAAGGTCCGAAGCGAGTCCGGCGTGACTGTGCGGCGGAGGCTGCGCAGGCAGTAGACCGCTCCCGACACGCGCAGAAACGTGCGCAGCTCGACGTCGCGATAGGCATAGGCGTTCGAGGCGCGCACCAGCAGTTGCACCCGGAGCCCGAGCGGCAGCGAGTCGGCCGCCGCGTCCGGTGCCAGTTCGGCCAGCCGGAGGGGGAAGACCAGCGTGTCGTTCTTGCGCCATCCAGCCGCATCGACGGAGCGATACATGCTCCCCAACCGACGGTCGGAACCGACCGACGGGCGCTCGTCGCAACTGGCGAACACCAGCAAAAGCGCCACGAGAAGACACAGGAGAGGCCGCAGGTTGCTATTCATGTCCGCCGGAATTGCCCGCCTGCTGACGTGGAGGGCGCTGCGGGCGGTTGGGACGTCCTCCCTGCTCATGGCGGTCCGTGCGCTCGCCGCGGTCCGGACGCTCGTCACGCGGACGGTTCTGACGCTCACGGCGCGGACGTTCGCTGCGCGGCTCCGACTCGTTTGCGGCATCTCTGCCGTTGCCTTTGGCCGGCTCGGCCGTCGGACGGTCGCCGCGGCGCTTGCGGTTCTTCCGCTTGCTGCGGTCGAAGCGGCTGATATCCTCCTGATCGAGCAGGTCGGCCGACTCCTCCTTCTCCAGCTTTCCGTCTTCCGTCAGGGCCTCCGGCTTGCGGCCCTCGCGGTTCATCTGGATGATCTCGAACGCGCGTCGGGCACTGATCGTACGCTCATTGGCCAGCACGCGCTTGTCGGTGGAATAGGTGATGGTGTGCGCCATGATGTCGGCCTTGAAGTAGAAATACTCCGCGTCCTGCGTATGCAGCGAGATCTCGCGCGATGGCAGACGCTTCAGTGCCTCTACATACTGGTCGACCTCATAGTTCAGGCAGCACTTGAGCTTGGCGCACTGACCGGCCAGTTTCTGCGGATTGAGCGACATGTCCTGAAAGCGTGCCGCCGAGGTGCTCACGCTGACGAAGTTCGTCATCCATGTGGCACAACAAAGCTCACGGCCGCAAGGGCCGAGCCCCCCGATGCGCCCCGCCTCCTGCCGGGCGCCGATCTGCTTCATCTCCACGCGAATGTGGAATCTGTCGGCGAGGACGCGGATGAGCTGTCGGAAGTCGACGCGCTCGTCGGCGATGTAGTAAAAAATGGCCTTGTTGCCGTCTCCCTGGTACTCCACGTCGCCGATCTTCATCTTCAGACCGAGGTCTTTCGCAATCTGCCGCGACTCGATCATGGTCTCGTGTTCCAGCGCCTTCGCCTCACGATACTTGTCCATATCGACATTGCGGGCGATACGGTAGATGCGTTTGTATTCGAAGTCGGGCTTGAGGCGCGCCTTCTTGATCTGCAGCGGCACGAGCCGTCCGGTCATCGAGACGGTGCCGATGTCGTGGCCGGGATTCGCCTCCACGGCAACGATGTCGCCTTTCTTGAGGTCGAGGTTGTTGGAATTGAGATAGAAGCTCTTGCGTGGCGGCTTGAACTGCACCTCTACGATGTTGCAGGCCGAGGCATTGTCGGGCAGGTCGGCCAGCCAGTCGAAAGTATTGAGCTTGTTGGCGGAGCGCGAGCAGCCTGCGGCCACCATCGAGCAATTGCCGCCACCTCCAGTTTTGAATTCAGACATAGGATGTATGGGGATTATATGTGGGCGCCCCTAAGGGCGAATCAAGAGGACAGCGCAGGGCCGTCCGTATATATTTGTTCCAGCATGCGCGGAGCGGCGCGGGGCCGTGCGTGTCATGCCGTTGCTGCTGAGGAAGGACAGCGCAGGGCCGTCCGTATATATTTGTTCCAGCATGCGCGGAGCGGCGCAGGGCCGCACGTTTCATGCCGTTGCTGCTGAGGAAGGACGGCGCGGAGCCGTCTTCCGCTATCTGTCCTTGATGAGGACGATCATCTTGAGCGCAAAGTCGAAGAGGGCGATCTTCGCATTGGCATTCTGCTCGATGTCGCGCTGGAGGAGCGAGAGCTCGTTCATGATGCCGACGACGTTGCGCTCGTTGATGTAGGGGGCGAACTTCAGTGCAAACTGGGCTTCTGCATCGCTCATGTAGGACATGGCGGGGCGGCGGAAGTTGTAGACGAAGTTTTCGCGCACCATGCGCTGACAGTAGTTGAGGAAGGCTTTTTGCGGTTCTCGTCCGAACGCAGCCACTTGCTCGCTCCACTGCCTCATTTCCTTCACCTTGCGGGCGTAGCTGAGCCGCATCAGGCTGACGAAGAGCTCGAAATAGAGCTGCTGCTCCTCGTCTTGCTGCCCATTGCGGAGCGCCTGGGTGAAGCTGCCTTCGGCGTTGTGTGCCAGACGTAGGGCGACGTCGTGCCCGATGCCGTTGCGCTGCACGAGGGCTTGGGCCATCTCGCCCTCCGCGAGCGGCGGGAAGTCGATGCGCTGCGTACGGCTGCGGATGGTCTGCAGGATGTGCTCGGGGCGCTCGCTGACGAGGATGAAGACGGTCTGTGCGGGCGGTTCCTCCAGCAGTTTGAGGAGTTTGTTGGCGCAGGCCTCGTGCATCTTGTCGGCCTGCCAGATGAGGCAGACCTTGTAGCCGCCCTGACTCGCCTTCAGGCTGAGCTTGCGGGTGATGGCGTCCGACTCCTCGACGTAGATGACCAGCTGCTGGTTCTGCGCGCCGCTGGCTCGCAGCCAGTCGGCATAGCTGGCGTAGGGGTCGGCGAGCATGAGGTCGCGGAATTCGGCCACAAAGTCGTCGCAGTACGTGGGCTTCGACTGCTTCTTGTAGATCGGGAACACCAGATGGAGGTCGGGATGCTGCAGCTTGCCCGCCATCAGACAGGAGGGACAGCGCCCGCAGGCATGGTCGAGCGGCGCGGTGGCGGCCGCTGGGCCAAACATGCCGACGTCGGCCATGGGGTCTTTGCCCGTGCACAGCAGATACTGCGCGAAGGCGAGTGCCATGGGCCACGCGCCCGATCCTTCCTTGCCGCAGAACAGCAGGGCGTGCGGCACGCGGCCGCTGCGATAGTCGGCCAGCAGCCGTTGCTTGATCAGGTCTTGTCCGACGACGTCTGAGAATTGCATGAGCGCTTCGTTTGGATGAAGGAATGGCTGTATCGGTAGGAATCGCGGTGGCGTCGGCGCGTCAGAAGACGGTCTCGCAGATCTGGCGGATGCTGTCGGCGGCGCTCACCGTGAAGAAGTGGATGTGGGGGAATCCGTTCCGGATGAGGTCGCGGCACTGCTCCACGCCCCACTCCACGCCCACGCGCTTCGCGTCGTCGTCGGTCTTGCACGTGAGCAGCGCCTCGCTGAGCGCGAGCGGGAGGTCGCAGTGGAAGGTGCGGGGCACGACGCTGAACTGGGAGAGCTTGGCCAGCGGCTTGAGTGCGGGAATGATGGGAATCGTCACACCGGCCGCACGCGCGCGCTCGACAAAGGCGAAAAAGGTGGCATTGTCGTAGAAGAGCTGCGTGATGGCATATTCGGCGCCGAGGTCCTGCTTCCGCTTGAGCACCTGGATGTCGAAGTCGATGTTGGGCGCCTCCTCGTGCTTCTCGGGATAGCAGGCCACGCCATAGGAGAAGCGCTTGCCGGGATTGCGGATGGGCGAGCCATCCTCGAAGACGCCACTGTTGAAGCGGTTGACCTGCTCGATCAGCTCCGTGGCATGCGCCCAGCCGCCTTCCACGGGGCGGAAGGTGTTCTCCTCGCGGGCCTTGTCGCCGCGCATGGTGAGGATGTCGGTGATGCCCAGGAACTGGAGGTCGAGGAGCATGTATTCGATTTCCTCGCTGCTGAAGCCGCTGCACACGAGGTGAGGCACGACGGTGATGTCGTATTTCTGCATGATGGCGCTCGCCACGGCAATCGTGCCGGGACGGCGTCGGATGCGGTTGCGCAGGAAGGTGCCGTCGGGCTGGGGCTGGTAGACGTATTCCTGCTTGTGCGTGGTGATGTTGATGTGCTTCGGGCGAAACACCTTCAGCATGTCGATCGTGCGGAACAAGGTCTCCGTGCCGTTGCCCTTGAGCGGCGGCAGCACCTCGAAGGACAGGCTGGGCGTTGCGGGATTCGTATTGATGAGTTCTGTGACGGGCATATGCTGACAGAATTGAAAGGCATGCCCGCGCGCCATACACGCGCGCGCAATGATAGATGATAGATGGTATAAGCTGCAAATTTAGCAAAAATCGGCGATACTCACAAGGACGCGGCCCGATTTCCGTCGTTCCGCCCCGCCGCCTCCCACTTTTCCGGCTTCCTCAGCCTCACCCAAAGCCGTCCGCACCGGTCTATGGCCACGCGACGCAGTCGGGGCGACGGCAGGACACACCGAGACCGGCGCCCCGCCGACGAACGGAAATTGCGAAGGCCTTCGTGCGCCGATGCGAAGGCCTTCTCGACGGCACACGAAGGCCTTCGCGTCGAATTTTCCTCAGCGCCCGACACCGATCGACGCGCGCAGCCTGTCGTCTTCACGTGTGCCCCATCCGCCCCGCCCGCGCGGCGGGCGCGCAAAGGGACTGCATGAGGGGGAGAGCGGCAGCGGCGGACGGCAGCGGCCTGAGCCTACGAAAGAAGCCGGAAGGCTGCCGCGCGGGGAGCCGATGACTCCGCGCGGCAGTGTTCCGGCTTGCAGGCAGCGGGCATGGGCCGCTCAGCGGTTCTTGTACATGTCGTCGTAGTAGCGCTCGTAGTCGCCCGACGTGATGTTGTCCATCCAGTCCTGATGGTCGAGATACCAGCGGACGGTCTTCTCGATGCCTTCCTCGAACTGGAGGCTGGGCTCCCAGCCCAGCTCGCGCTGGAGCTTGCGGCTGTCGATGGCATAGCGCATGTCGTGTCCCAGACGGTCCGTGACGAAGGTGATGAGGTCGAGGTCCTCGCCCTCTTTGCGGCCCAACAGGCGGTCGACGGTGTTGATGACCACCTTGATGATGTCGATGTTCTTCCACTCGTTGAAGCCGCCGATGTTGTAGGTTTCGGCCACGGTGCCGCGGTGGAAGATGGTGTCGATGGCGCGCGCGTGGTCCTCGACGTAGAGCCAGTCGCGCACGTTCTCGCCCTTGCCGTAGACGGGCAGCGGCTTGCGCTGGCGGATGTTGTTGATGAAGAGCGGGATGAGCTTCTCGGGGAACTGGTAGGGTCCGTAGTTGTTCGAGCAGTTCGTCACGATGGTCGGCATGCCGTAGGTGTCGTGGAAGGCGCGCACGAAGTGGTCGCTGCTGGCCTTCGAGGCCGAATAGGGCGAGTGGGGGTTGTATTTCGTCGTCTCAAGGAAGAACTCCTCGCCGTAGGCCTCATGCTTGGCGCCGCTCGAGGCCTGCGTGGTGAAGGGAGCCGGTATGCCTTCGGGGTGGGTCATCTCGAGTGCGCCGTAGACCTCGTCGGTGGAGATGTGGTAGAAGCGCTTGCCCTCGTACTTCTCGGGCAGGCTCTCCCAATAGACCTTGGCGGCCTGCAGGAGCGAGAGCGTGCCCATCACGTTGGTGCGGGCAAAGGTGAAGGGATCCTTGATGGAGCGGTCGACATGGCTCTCCGCCGCCAGATGGATGATGCCGTCGACGTGCTCCTCCTGCATGAGCGCGAGGAAGGCGTCGAAGTCGCAGATGTCCATGCGCACGAAGCGGTAGTTGGGCTTGTGCTCGATGTCGCTGAGATTGGCCAGGTTGCCAGCATACGTCAGCTTGTCGAGGTTGATGATCCGATAGTCCGGATATTGGTTGACAAAAAGGCGGACGACATGGCTGCCGATGAATCCTGCGCCACCTGTGATCACGATGGTTCGTTTCATTTCGTTCTGCTTTTTAGTGAGGGTGAATACTGTCTTGAGAGGAATGATGCGGCATCCCGAGAGGAATGATGAGACATTCCGAGAAGATGATGAGGCATTCCGGGAGGAATGATGAGGCATTCCGAGAGGAATGATGAGGTCGTCTAAGAGGGATGGTGAGGCATTACGAGAGGGAGTATGAGGCATTCCGGGAGGAATGGTGAGGCTTCCCGAGAGGAATGGTGAGGCTTCCCAAGAGGAATGGTGAGGCATTCCGAGAGGAATGATGAGGTAGTCTAAGAGGGATGGTGAGGCATTCCGAGAGGAATGATGAGGCATCCCCAAAGAAATGATGGGCCCTCCACCGTATGCCGCTGGCGCGCCCCGGCATGCGAAAGGCACTGCCGGCAAGCAAAAAAGGCAGCGAGGAGTACCCTGCTGCCTTTCTCTGTCGGGATTAGGCGACTCGAACGCCCGACCCCTACGTCCCGAACGTAGTGCGCTACCAACTGCGCTAAATCCCGATGCCTGCAGGGGCTAACAACCGTCGTGCGGAAGCGCCGTTCCCCTTTAGCGAGTGCAAAGTTACGCTTTTTGCGCGAGACAGCCATATTTTTCAAAGATTATTTTTGGCAAAATAAAAAAAATGCCTACCTTTGCACTCGCAATTGAGAAACGGCACGGTTCCGCGGCCTGATTTCAAGGCAAAGACGCGCAGAAGACCAACGGTGCCATAGCTCAGTAGGTAGAGCATCGGACTGAAAATCCGTGTGTCCCCGGTTCGAATCCTGGTGGCACCACCCTCTTCTGGCCCGCGCACGCCGACAACTGATTCTCCACATTGCAAAGGGTGCCATAGCTCAGTAGGTAGAGCATCGGACTGAAAATCCGTGTGTCCCCGGTTCGAATCCTGGTGGCACCACAAAGTTTTAAAGGTTGATACTTGTAAAGGCTTGACTTCATCGCGAAGTCGAGCCTTTATGCTTCATGCTCCACGCCGACAAACGACAGGCTCGCCACCCCACTGCGGCAGCAGCATCCAGCAGCATAGGCAGCACTACCCTATCATAAAGTGAGCGCGGCCCAACAACAAAGACAGCGCTGCCTTTAATGAAAGACAGCGCCATCCTTTATATAATAGATTGCGCGCGCGTACAAGAGGCACGCCCCTCAAGCCGCAGCCGGCTTCAAGAAAGCAAAGTAGACGGCGCCGACCAGCAGCACGAAACTCACGAGATGATTCCAGCGGAAATGCTCACCCGGAAAAGCAAGGACGGCAAACACGGTGAAGACAATCAGCGTCAGCACTTCCTGAATGACCTTCAGCTGGATGAGCGAGAAGGGGCCACCGTTGGCCACAAAGCCCATGCGGTTGGCCGGCACCTGAAAACAATACTCCGGCAAGGCCAGCATCCAGGAAAACAAAATCACGGCAGCAAGGCTCCAGCGCGAAATCAAGTTCATCTCCTGAAGCTTGAGATGGCCATACCAGGCGGTAATCATAAACACATTGCTGACGGTGAGCAAGAGAATCGTGTAAAGACCTTTCATGTTCATTGAGTTGAAAACGAGGACAAATTTAGGGAAAATTCCTCAGCCAGAACACATTTTCCACGCAAAAGTGCACGTATCCCAAAAAAACTTCGTACCTTTGCACCGCTTTAGCGAAGCCTCTGGCGAGAAGAGAGAAAACGTGAATGCTTCGTTGGAACAACCACAACAATTTACACTACCAACCCAAAATGGATTTACTTAAAATTGCTGAAGAAGCATTTGCCACCGGCAAAGAGTTCCCAAAGTTCAAGGCAGGCGACACCATCACCGTCGGCTACAAGATCATTGAAGGCTCCAAGGAACGTATTCAGATGTACCGCGGTGTCGTTATCAAGATTTCAGGCGAAGGCACCAAGAAGCGCTTCACAGTGCGCAAGATGTCCGGAACAGTCGGCGTTGAGCGCATCTTCCCCCTCGAATCTCCCAACATCGCTTCCATCGAAGTGAACAAAGTCGGAAAAGTTCGCCGCGCCAAGCTCTACTACCTCCGCAATCTCACAGGTAAGAAGGCACGCATCGCTGAGAAGCTTACAGGCAAGAAGCCCGCAAACGACTAAACCTCCTCGTCTCGTTTTCATCAATATGATTCATTCAGAACGACAGAGAACAACAGAAAAGACATCCGAATCCCTGTTTTCCCGCAGGGCATTCGGATGTTTTTTTATACACCAGACGCACTGACAATTCGAAACCCAGGCTCAACCCAAAGCCACACCCAGCGGAATGAATCGCCGCCGCTGCTACCCGCACACAGCACACCCGGCGGAATGAATCGCCGCCGCTGCCACCTGCACACAGCACACCCGGCGGAATGAGACGCCGCCGCTGCCACCCGCACACAGCACACCCGGCGGAATGAATCGCCGCCGCTGCCACCCGCACACACAACCATCCAATATTCAAATTATCAACGTTCAGTTATGAAAAACGTCAAGAAAGTCATCGTACTCGGCTCCGGCGCTCTCAAGATCGGCCAGGCCGGCGAGTTCGACTATTCAGGTTCACAGGCATTGAAGGCGCTTCAGGAGGAAGGAATCGCTTCGGTGCTGGTCAATCCCAACATCGCCACCATCCAGACATCCGAGGGAATTGCGGACACCGTCTACTTCCAGCCGGTGAACGCGCACTTCGTCACGGAAATCATCAAGAAGGAGCGTCCGGACGGCATCTTGCTGGCATTCGGAGGACAGACCGCCCTCAACTGCGGTACGGAGCTGTACCTCAACGGCACGCTGGAGAAGTATGGCGTGCGCGTGCTTGGCACCAGCGTCGAGGCGATCATGTATACCGAGGACCGCGACCTCTTCGTGAAGAAACTGAACGAAATCAATCTGAAGACTCCCGTCAGCCACGCCGTTGAGAAAATGAGCGACGCCATCGAGGCAGCCCGCGCCATCGGCTATCCCGTGATGGTGCGCTCAGCCTATGCGCTGGGTGGCCTCGGATCGGGCATCTGCAAGGATGAGCGTGCGTTCAAGGAGCTCGCGGAGAGCGCCTTCACGTTCGCTCCGCAGATTTTGGTCGAAGAAAGTCTGAAGGGCTGGAAGGAAATCGAATTCGAGGTCATTCGCGACGCCAACGACCATTGCTTCACCGTGGCCAGCATGGAGAACTTTGATCCGCTCGGCATCCACACCGGCGAGTCGATCGTGGTGGCTCCCACTTGCTCGCTCAGCGAATCGCAAGTGAAAATGCTGCAGGACATTTCCACGCAGTGCGTGCGCCATCTCGGCATCGTGGGCGAATGCAACATTCAGTTTGCCTTCAACGCCACGACCAACGACTACCGCATCATCGAGGTGAATGCGCGCCTGAGCCGTTCTTCCGCGCTTGCGTCGAAGGCCACGGGCTATCCCCTCGCCTTTGTGGCGGCGAAGATCGCCATCGGCTACACGCTCGACCAGATCGGCGAGATGGGCACGCCCAGCTCCGCCTACCTGGCTCCCCAGCTCGACTACATGATATGCAAAATTCCGCGCTGGGACCTCACCAAGTTCGCCGGCGTGAGCCGCCTCATCGGTTCCTCGATGAAGTCGGTGGGCGAGATCATGAGCATCGGCCGCTCCTTCGAGGAAATGATCCAGAAGGGCCTGCGCATGATCGGACAGGGCATGCACGGCTTTGTCGGCAACAACCATACGCGTTTCGACAATCTGGACGAGGAATTGTCGAACCCGACGGACCTCCGCATCTTCGCCATCGCGCAAGCGCTGGAGGAGGGCTACAGCGTGGAACGCATCGAGGACCTCACCAAGATTGACAAGTGGTTCATCGAGCGTCTCAAGCACATCGTCGACATCCAGCACCAGCTGCAGGCGTTCGACCGCATCGAGGACGTGGACGACGCACTCCTGCTGGAGGCCAAGCAGGCCGGATTCTCCGACTTCCAGATCGCGCGCTTCGTGCTCAAGCCGGAAGGCAACATGGAGAAAGCCAACCTCGAGGTGCGCCTCAACCGCAAGGAGCGCGGCATCCTGCCGGCTGTGAAGCGCATCAACACTGTGGCGAGCGAGCATCCCGAACTCACCAACTATCTCTACATGACATACCACGTGAGCGGCTACGACATCAACTACTACAAGAACGAGAAGTCGGTCATCGTGCTGGGTTCGGGCGCCTACCGCATCGGTTCGAGCGTGGAGTTTGACTGGTGCTCCGTCAACGCCATCAACACGGCCCGCAAGCTTGGCTACAAGTCGATCATGATCAACTACAATCCGGAGACTGTCTCGACGGACTACGACATGTGCGACCGCCTCTACTTCGACGAGCTGACGCTGGAGCGCGTGCTCGACATCATCGACCTCGAGCAGCCGCGCGGCGTCATCGTGAGCGTAGGTGGCCAGATTCCGAACAACCTGGCCATGAAGTTGTATCGCCAGGGCGTCCCCGTGCTGGGCACGTCTCCCGTAGACATCGACCGCGCCGAGAACCGCGACAAGTTCTCCGCCATGCTCGACAAGCTCGGCATCGACCAGCCTGCATGGCGCGCCCTCACCTCCATGGACGACATCAAGCAGTTTGTGGAGGAAGTCGGATTCCCCGTCCTCGTGCGTCCGTCCTACGTGCTTTCCGGCGCAGCGATGAATGTCTGCTACGACGACGAGGAGCTGGAGCGCTTCCTCGCCATGGCCACCGAAGTGTCGAAGGACTATCCTGTCGTCGTGTCGAAGTTCATGACAGATACTAAGGAAATCGAGTTCGACGCCGTTGCCGACCACGGCCGCATCGTGGAATACGCGATCTCGGAGCACGTCGAGTATGCCGGCGTACACTCCGGCGACGCCACCATGGTGTTCCCCGCGCAGCACATCTACTTCTCCACCATCCGCCAGATCAAGAAAATCGCGCGCAAGATTGCCGCCGAGCTCAACATCTCCGGTCCTTTCAACATCCAGTTCCTGGCCAAGCACCGCGAGGTGAAGGTCATCGAGTGCAACCTCCGCGCCTCCCGCTCCTTCCCCTTCGTCAGCAAGATCCTCAAGACGAACTTCATCGAGACGGCCACGAAGATCATGCTCGACGCGCCCTATGAGCTCCCCTCGAAGAGCGAGTTCGACATCGACCACATCGGCGTGAAGGCCAGCCAGTTCTCCTTCGCCCGCCTGCAGAACGCCGACCCCGTGCTGGGTGTCGACATGAGCTCGACCGGCGAGGTGGGCTGTCTGGGCGACGACCTCCACGAGGCCATGCTCAATGCCCTCATCGCCACCGGCTACCGCATCCCCAAGAAGAGCGTGCTCATCAGCTCCGGCGGCGTGAAAGGCAAGGTAGACCTCCTCGAGCCTGCGCAGGAACTTGCCCGCAAGGGATTCGACATCTATGCCACGGCCGGCACTGCCAAGTTCTTCCAGGAGAACGGCGTCGCCGCGATTCCCGTGGCCTGGCCCGACGAGGAGGCTGACAACAACGTCATGGACATGATCTCGGCACACAAGTTCGAGCTGATCGTCAACGTTCCGAAGAACCACACGAAGCGCGAGCTGACGAACGGCTACAAGATCCGCCGCGCCGCCATCGACCACAACATCCCGCTCATGACGAACGTGCGCCTGGCCAAGTCCTTCATCGAGGCGTTCACTTCCATCTCGCTCGACGACGTGAAGATCAAGAGCTGGCAGGAATACAACGGCTAAGCCGCGTGCCCGTCGCGCCCGTCCGGGCGCCCGCATGTCCCTCTCCCGCCCTCCGGCGCACCTACAGCAGGCCAGTCTGTGCCCCACGGCACAGACCGGCCTGCTTCGTTTCTTGCCGGCAGTGCGACACCGCGTCGCCGCAACGACGGCAGTGCGGCATGACGCCACGGAACGGGCCTCCGCCGCCGAAATGCACGAAGGCCTTCCCGATGCTCGACGAAGGCCTTCGTAGGGCGTTACGAAGGCCTTCGTGTCGGGAAATGGAAATGGGCCGGCAGGGAGAGACGCGGGCAGCGCAGCGGGTGAAGGGAGGCAGCGCATCCGGCCAAGGCAAACAGTGCTGTGCATGCAGGTGAGCAGCACAACGCATGCAGGCGGGCAGCACAACGAGTGCAGGTGGGCAGCACAACGCATGCAGGTGAGCAGCGCAGCGTGCGGCGGCGAGATGGGAGGATGCAGGGGGCGCCGCGGGGCCGTTCAGCGGTTGGCTTGGCGCAGCAGGCGCAGCTTGCCTCCGTGCGTGCTGCTGAGCCATGTGCCGGCAATGATGAGCACGGTGCCCAGGATGAAGTAGGGCGTGATGCGCTCGTCGAGGATGAGCGAGGCGAAGACGATGGTCGAGACGGGGTTGACGTAGACGTAGTTGGTGGCCACGAGCGCGCCGAGCTTGCGCATCACCCAAGTCCACGTGAGGAAGCAGATCCAAGAGGCCACGACGCCGAGGAAGAGCAGGTTGCCCGCCACCTCGGGGCGGGACAGCACGTCCCAGGAGGGCATCTCGGGATAGAGAAAATAGTAGGGCAAAATGGTGAGCAGGCCGTAGAAAAACACCTTGCGCGTGATGAAGGCGGAGGAGTAGCGCTCGTTGGCAAACTTCATGAAGATGGAATAGAGTGCCCAGCAGAGGCAGGCCACGAGTGCGAGGAAGTCGCCCAGGGGGGAGAGATGGAGGACGAATTGTCCGTTGAGCACGACGGCCGCCATGCCGAAGAGGGCCAGCAAGGTGCCGAGGAGCAGACGGTTGCTGAGGCGTGTGCCGCGCACGAAGACGCGGAAGAGCAGCACCGTGAAGAGCGGGCAGGAGCAGACGATGAGGGAGACGTTGGTGGCGGCGCTGTAGACGAGCGCCTCGTTCTCGGTGTAGAAATAGAGCGAGCCGCCCGTCACGCCGAGCAGGAGCATCAGGGCCTCGTCCTTGAGCGAGCGGGCGAACAGCTGCTTGTGGCTGACGGTGAGCATGAGCACGTAGGCGATGAGGAAGCGGAGCGTGAAGATCTGCACGGCCGAGAGTCCGGCAGCCAGGAGGATTTTGGTGGAGATGAAGGTGGAGCCCCAGATGGCGACGGTGACAAGCGCGATGAGATGGTAGAGGAAAGGATGCATGGGAACGGAAGGGAAAGAGCGTGGCGCAGGCGGATCATTCCGCCTCGCCGCGCAGGGTGGGCAGCGAGATGCGGTAGCGGATGGCGAGGTAGCGGATGAGGCAGACCACGGCGAAGGAGGCGATGACGGTGAAGTAGTTGGGCACGTGAAGCGTGAGCAGGGCCCAATAGACCAGTCCGCCGACGACGCAGGCCATGGCGTAGATTTCCTTGCGGAAGATGAGCGGCTCGTTGTTGAGGAGGACGTCGCGGATGACGCCTCCGGCCGAGCCCGTGAGGGTGCCCATGACGATGGCCACCCACATGGGATGGCCCAGCGCGAGGGTCTTCTGAATGCCCGCGATGGTGAAGAGGGCGAGGCCGAGGGTGTCGGAGATGAGCCACACGCGCGTTAGGCGCGGAATGAGGCGGCTGAAGAGGATGACAGCGGTCTGCGCGATGAGCGTACAGATGATGTAGACGGGCGAGGTCATCCAGAAAGGGGTGACGTCGAGCATGACGTCGCGGATGGTTCCGCCGCCGATGGCGACGGCAAAGCCACAGACGAAACCGCCGAACCAGTCGTAATGCTTGAGGGCGGCGAGCCGGATGCCGGAGACGGCAAAGGCAAATGTGCCGACGAACTCCAGCAGGCGCTGGAGGGTCATGACAAACTCTGTATCCTGGTGTATCATAGGAGCTGCAAGACGGCAGGGAGGGTCAGACTTCCACCGTGGGAAGCGTGGAGAAACTGAGCCGGCCGCGGCGGATGGGGAATCGGACGTCGAAGCGTCCCTTCACCTTCTCCTTGCCGCGGAGGGCGGGCTGAAACTTGAGCTTGCGGCAGACGCGCAGGGCCTCGTCGTCGAGCGCACGGCCGGCGCTGCGCACGACGTGCACCTCGGCCACCTTCCCTTTCTCCGTCACGAGACAGGCAACGACGATGACGGCGTCGAGGTTGCGGTCGACGACGCCGGGATTGCGGAACTGCTTCTCGAGCGTGGCTTGCAGTTTCTCCTGCCCGCCCTTGAACTGGGGCGGCGTAGTACGCTCGCGCTGCTGCACGCGGCGCTGGCTGAAAGGAAAGGAGTCGTCGAAACCGAAGTCGAAGAACTGTGCCTGTGCGGCAGCGGCGCAGGTGAGCGCCACGAGAAGGGTGAGAATCTTGTGTAGCATACGCACGAGAGGTGTGAGGTTTCTGCCTGGGAAGCACGGGGGCGCTCGGACGCCGGAGCGCGGGCTGCGCAGAGTGCTTCCTGCTGCAAAAATACGCCAATTCAGCGAGATAAGCCACATGGCGCTGTCGTTTTTTCATTTCGGCCCCAAAAAAATGTGTGCGCTGGCGGCTGGCAGCGGCCGGAGGCTTTCGGGGCGGCCGACGGGATTATTGGACGAAAAGCAACTGTTATTTACTTAAAAATCCGTAACTTTGCGTCCAAATTCCAATCCAATGATTACAGCAGATCAACTGAAAGACGTGAAGGAGCGCACGGAAGCGCTCTACAGATATCTCAACATCGAATCGAAACTTGTGGAGGTGGAGGAGGAAGAACTCCGCACGCAGGCCCCCGGATTCTGGGACGACGCCAAGAGCGCGGAGGCACAGATGAAGAAGGTGAAGGACATCCGCAAGTGGATTGACGGCTACGAGGAAGTGAAGGCGGCCGCAGACGAGCTGGAACTGGCCTTCGACTACTTCAAGGAGGAGCTCGTGAGCGAGGAGGAGGTGGACGCGGACTACGTGCGCGCCCTGGCCCTCGTGGAGGAGCTGGAACTCAAGAACATGCTGCGCGAGGAGGCCGACGGCATGGACGCCGTGCTGAAGATCAACTCGGGTGCCGGCGGCACCGAGAGCCAGGACTGGGCACAGATGCTCATGCGCATGTATCAGCGCTGGGCCGAGGCCCACAAATACAAGGTGACGATCTCGAACTTGCAGGACGGCGACGAGGCCGGCATCAAGACGGTGACGATGGAAATCGAGGGAGACCAGGCCTATGGCTTCCTCAAGGGCGAGAACGGCGTGCACCGCCTCGTGCGCGTCAGCCCCTACAACGCGCAGGGCAAGCGCATGACGAGCTTTGCCTCGGTGTTCGTGACTCCGCTCGTCGACGACAGCATCGAGGTGGTCATCGACAAGAGCAAGATTTCGTGGGACCTCTTCCGAAGCGGCGGTGCCGGCGGACAGAACGTGAACAAGGTGGAGACGGGTGTGCGCCTGCGCTACCAGTATGTCGACCCCGACACCGGCGAGGAAGAAGAAATCCTCATTGAGAACACGGAGACGCGAAAGCAGCTGGAGAACCGTGAGAACGCCCTCCGCCTGCTGCGCTCCCAGCTCTACGATCGCGCGCTGAAAAAGCGCATGGCCGAGCAGGAGAAGATCGAGGCGGGAAAGAAGAAAATCGAATGGGGAAGCCAGATCCGCAGCTACGTGTTCGACGACCGGCGGGTGAAGGACCACCGCACCAACTATCAGACGTCGGACGTGACGGGCGTAATGGACGGCAAGATCGACGACTTCATCAAGGCCTACCTCATGGAGTTCTCGGCGAAGGCGGAAGAATAAGCCGGACACCGAGGGCGATTCCGCCGCGGCCGTGGTGCCCGCTGGCAGTGGCGCGCCTTCCCGCACTGGCTGTTTGGGCAGGACGGCGGCAGCGAGAAAACAGAAAAAATCCGTGCGATGCAGGAGCTAAGTCCTTGCATCGCACGGATTGGTTTTCAGGCCTCGCGGAACGGAAGACTCCGTCCGCACGGGCGCCGGTCAGGGCTTGTAGACCTTCAGCGTGCGCGTGCCCTGACGCATGATGAAGAGTCCGTGGGCAGGTGCAGCGCCGAGACGCTGTCCGCTGAGCGTGTAGTATTCGATGCGGGCGGCGGCATCGAAGCTGCCGGTGCCGTCTGCAGCCGGGGCGATGATGGCGTTGGGGTCTTCTCCGTTGCCGTAGCTGAGCAAGGTGATGTTCGTCGTGCGGAACTCCTGTGCCCCACTACCCTCGGCGATGTTGGCCTGCCAGCCGAGCATCAGCTGGGTCGGCTCGGCGAGCGTGAAGTAGACACCCCAGAGTTTACCGTCCTTGGCGCAGGTATTGATGTTCTTCCAAGCGATGGCTTCATCCTTGATGTCGGAAGTGGCCAGCGGCGCTGCGGAAGCAAAGACATAGGCATCGTAGAGATTGTAGAGTGCCTCGTAGGAAGACCCGAAGTAGTAACGGCCTGCGGGGAGCTGCACGTTCTGATAGATGCGGACGTTGTGGAGGTCGGACTCGGCCGGAGCATTCTGACGGTCGTCCCAAATGCCGATGCAGAGATAGTCGTCGCCGGGGTACTTGTCGAGACCACCACGGATGCCCTCTGAGTTGGAGACGATGCCGTAATTGTCGACGATCCAGTTGAGCGGAGTGGAGAAACGGGTGGTGACAGAGGGGTCGGCCCGCTCGAAAGCGCTGCGCTCGGGCAGTACGGACAGCGTGATGTCGACGGCATCGAGCTCGTCGGGCTGGCTGGCCACGTTGCGCCCATTCTGCTGGAAGTCGGCCCAGGCGTCGGAGAGGGTCTGATAGGCGTCGACGATCTCGTCGAACGACGCCGTCGGCTGGAGCGCACGGGCTGCCTCGATGATGGGCTGCAGGGCGGCGAAGGCCGTGGAGGAATAGTGGCCGGTATTCTCACTGACCTTCAGTGTCGGCAGCTTGTCGTCGATGGCCGCGAGCAGCTCCGCCACTTTGTCGTAGTTGATGAGACCATAGGAGAGGAGCGTGACGCTCTTGACGCGGAACTCCTGCGCACTGCCGCCCTTCGTGAGGTCGGCCTGAAAGCCCAGGATATAGTCGCCTGCTTCGGCAATGTCGAAGAAGATGCCTTCGGTGTTGGTGCTGTGGTCGGCCGTGAGGTTGATGCGGCGGAATGCAATGGCATCCTCCGTGATGCCCTCAGTGGTGAGCAGCGAGGCGGAGGCGAAGATGTAGGCGGCGTCGTTCAGCGCATAGGTCGTCTGATACTCCGCTCCGAAATAGTAGCGGCCCGGCTCAAGATGGACGGTGCGATAGATGCGTGCCTGCGAGATATCGCCCTGCTGATTCTGGTTGCGGTCGTCCCAGATGCCCAGCATCAGGCAATCGTAGCCGGGATAGTTGTCGAGACCTTCTTTCGTTCCGCTGCCGCCGTTGGGGATACTGAAGTTCTCCACGGTCCAGTCGCGCGGACGGGAGAAGCGGGTGGTGACGGAAGGATCGAGACGGGAGAAAGCGGATGTCTCCCCGAAAATGCCGTTGCTGATGTCGGTGGCGCCTTCCATCTTAGGGAGACCACCGAGATTGCGTCCGTTGTTACGGAATGCAACGAGCGCTTCGCGGAGCGCGTTGTAGGCATCCTCAATGGCTGACTCGCTCGAGCTGCCGTCAACCTCCATAGCGGCATCAAGCGCTGCCCGCAATGTAGCAACGGCCGCTGGAGAGAAAAAACCGGTGTTGTTCGAGATCTTGGCTTCCTCGAGCTGCGCATCCACTTCCATGATGAGCGCGTCGAGCGCTTCCGTGTCGGCCACACCATAGGAAAGCAGGATCACGGACTGTGCACGGAACTCCTGTCCGGTGCTGCCGGAGGCGAGATCAGCCTGGAATCCGAGATAGACGTCCTGCTCCTGATCGAGCGTGAAGGTGATGCCGCGTGGCGTGGAGCTGATGCCAGCCTTGCTGATGGATTCGAAAGCCAGTGCGGAGGCAGGAAGCGCATCGGTCGCCGTGAGCTCGGTGGAAGCGAAGATATAGACAGAGGAGAGCTGATAGTTGGCCGAGTAGGCTGCACCGAAGTAGTAGCGGCCCGGCATGAGGTGCACTTTGCGGTAGATGCGGGCGTTGGTGATGTCGGATGTGTAGTCGTCGACATCTTCCCCACCCCAGACACCGAGCATCAGACAGCTGGTGCCGCCGTAGGCATCGATTCCGTTCTTAACGCCTTTGCTGGCGTCTTTCTGCGGGATGGTGAAGTTCTCCACGGTCCAGTTGGCCGGTGTTCCGAAGCGAGAGCCCATTTCGGATGCTGTGAATGCGCTGGCCTCGACGAGCTGAGCCACGGTGATGTCTTCTGCGCCGGTTGCATCGGGAGTGGTGCCGACGTTGATGCCTTCTGCCTTCAGGGTTTCGTAGGCGGTGGCCAAATTGCGGATGGCACGCTGCTCGGCAGATGCGCCCATGCCCACGACGGCCTTGGCGTCGGCGATGGCAGCGGAGAACGCAGCGACAGCGCGGCGGTTCCACCAGCCTGTGTTGGTGGAGATGCGGGGACGGATCTCGTCGAGTTTGGTCTCATATAAGCCAATCAGTTCCGACAGGCTCTGCTCTCCTGCAGTGGATTCGTCGAACGTGATGACGAAGACCGGAGCGATGGCGTTGGAGGTATTGGCGGGAACGTCGACGGTCAGGCCATCGATGGTGTTCTCGAAGGTGACGTCGCCATGGCCCAGCAGGCTGACGCGCTTCACGTCGCCACTGAAGTACTTCGAGGTCCTGCTGAAGGAAGCAAACGTGAACTTGCCGGCAGCGGGCCAGCGCATGATCGTGGCGAAGACAGTGTCGTTGCGCTGGACAAAGCGCACATCCTTGGCGGTGTAGTTGTTGCTCTCATTGAATCCCTGCGAGTTGAGCGGATTGGAGGCCTCTGCGAGCGGGCCTTCGCCGAAGTTCTTCCAAGGACGCGTGCCGTAGATGGAGATGGCGTTGACGTCCATCCAGGCCTTGATGCCCTCGAGCACGGCAAGTTCCTTCTCGTCGATGGTACCGTTGCCGCGGATGGGCACGCTGAGGAGGAGGTTGCCGTTCTTGCTGACGATGTCGACGAGCATATCGACCACTTGCTGGGCGCTCTTATATCCGTTGTTGTTGTAGACGGAGCGGTCGTAGTGCCAGCTGCCGATGCAGGTGCAGGTCTGCCAGTAGTCGTCCTGCGGACGGTCGGGTACGCCACGCTCCACATCCCACAACATGGCTTTCTTCTGCGACGTGTTGAGCTTCTTGCCCATGACGACAACCTGCTGCTGACCGCCATGCTGCGACGCGCTGCGATTGTAGAAATGCGAGAGAATGTTCAGGCCCACGCTCTCGTCGCAGCCGTAGAAGGGGAGCACGGTGTCGTCGAAATAGAGCATGTCGGGGCTGAAGGTGTTGACGGCCTCCAGGACGCGGTTCTGGAACTTCATCTTGTAGGCTTCGCTCGGAAGGGAGGCTCCATTGCCCCAATCCCACTGCGAATGGATGGTGCCGGCGGACTCGTAATTGGTGCTCGGCGTGTGGTTCTGGGCGTAGAGTTCCTGTGGGTCGTAACCATTCCACCACTTGCCTGCGCCATCAGCTGCGGTGAGGTTGCCGTCGTAGTCCTGTGCCAGCTCATACCAAGTCCAGGCATGGCTGCCATGCATGGATATGCCGAGCGGGAGGCCGTACTTCTTGCAGGCGTCGCTCCAGCCTTTGACGATGTCTTTCTTCGGCCCCATGTTGACGGAGTTCCACGACTGATAGGGGCTGTTCCATAGGTCGAAGTTGTCATGATGCTGTCCGAGGGTGAAGAAATAGCGCGCGCCCACGCTCTTGTACAATTGGATGAGCGCATCGGGATTCCACTCTTCTGCCTTCCACTCGTTGATGACATCCTTGAAACCGAAAGTGGCTGGGTCGCCGTATTTGCTGACGTGGTAGTTGTATTGTCCGCTTCCCTCGTCATACATACCCCGCGCATACCAGTCGCCAGCTTCGGCCTCGCACTGCGGGCCCCAGTGGGCCCAGATGCCGAACTTGGCATCCTTGAACCACTCGGGACAGTCCCACGATGATAGATTCTGCCAATCGGGGGTGAATGCACCCGTCGCAACCGGCACGTTGGTCTGGGCACTGGCCGCCAGAGCCGTACCCATCAAGAATGCGCAAAGCGCACGTCGAATCGTGTTGTTCATAGATTTTTTGAAATGAAATGATGGTTGATATGATGGTTCTTCTATTATCAGGGCGTCAAGTGGAATCAGAAATATTACATCCAAACTTTCTGACAAACAAAAATTAGGAAAAAAAATACGCTGCAAAGATAGATGTTCGCCACGAATCCGAAGTGGAATATATCGGCCAAGAATAGGATTTCGTCGACCAAGTGTCGTTGATGTAGCCTTTTGATGCTCCCAAGCCAGCCTCAAGACCGCTAAAATGTCGACAATGTCCTATATCGCGTCGCCGAAGTCCACTTCGCGAACAGACGAAAATTTCTACCTTTGCAAGTGTCAACAAAATGCTGACGGCGCATCATCCACCAACTGATGCTTCTATATAATAAGATTCCAGACCCTACGTCATGAATACAACAGCTTCTCCAGAGAGCGGATATCCCGTCCGTCAGTTTGGAAAAAAAACGAAACGTTATGTACAACTGCTCACGCTGGAGGACAATCCGGAGCTCATCCGACAGTATCGTCTGCTGCACAGCCCTGAGCAGCACTGGGTCGAAATCCGCGAAGGCATCCGTGCAGTCGGCATCCTCGAGATGGAGATCTATATCCACGGCCACACCATTGTCATGATTGTGGAGACGCCGGAAGACTTCGACTGGACGCCTGCCATGCAGCGGCTGGCCACGCTACCGCGGCAGGCAGAGTGGGAAGCCGTTGTCGGTGAGTTTCAGCGCTGTAGCGCAGAAGCCACGTCGGACGAGAAATGGCAGCTCATGGACCGCATGTTCTACCTCTACAGCTAAAGAGCAACCTCCTGCGCTCCGGGACAGACGTAAGGCCCTGTGGGAGCCAGCGAATAACACCTATCCTCTTGCATCACAAGCCCGCTTTCCGTTCATGTCTGCCGGCAATCGTAGAGACTGACACCATCTACGCACGACGGCCCCGTCCCATGATCGGGAACAGCCATCGACATTTATTCACTGGCGTAGCGCTACAATCAACGGCTGAAGCCGCTGCTGCTCCAAAAACCATAGGAGAATCGGCTGGCGGCCTGCCTTGAAAGATAAACACACACTCACACTTTTTCACCTCTCAACATCCACCATGATCTACAATGAACTCGGCCGCACAGGCCTGCGCCTATCCAATATCAGTTTTGGCGCTTCGTCGCTCGGAAGCGTCTTCCGAGACATCCAAGAAGAAGAAGGCATCCGCGCCGTTGAAACAGCCATCGAAAACGGCATCAACTTCATCGACGTCTCGCCCTACTACGGCCACTACAAGGCTGAGACTGTGCTTGGAAAGGCGCTGCGCCGCATTCCCCGCAACCAATATTATCTCTCGACCAAGGTAGGAAGATACGGCAAAGACGGGGTCAACACATGGGACTATTCCGGACGACGCGCACAGGAAAGCGTGAGCGAGAGCATGGACCGGCTCGGGCTGGACTATATCGACCTCATCAACGTGCACGACATTGAGTTCGCCGACCTCCGTCAGGTGGTGGACGAGACCCTGCCTGCACTCGTCGAACTGCGCGAGAAGGGACTCGTCGGGCACGTCGGCATCACCGACCTGCAGCTGGAGAATCTCGTTTGGGTCATCGACCACTCGGCACCCGGCACCGTGGAGAGCGTGCTCAACTTCTGCCACTATTGCCTCAACGACGACAAACTTGTCGATTACCTCGACTACTTCGAGGAGCGGGGCATCGGCATTATCAATGCCTCTCCGCTTGCGATGGGACTTTTGTCGGAACGTGGTGTTCCCAACTGGCACCCTGCGCCACGTCCGCTTGTCGAAGCCTGCAAACGTGCTGCCGACCACTGCACCGCCCGAGGCACGCACATCGAGGAACTGGCCGTCTCCTATGCTGTCAGCAATCCGCGCATCTGCACGACGCTCTTCTCGACGGCCAATCCGCAAAACGTGCTCAAGAACATTGCCAACGCGGCACGCCCCGTCGACGAGACACTGCTGGAAGAAGTGCGCGACATCATCGGCGAACAGCAGCGCGTGAGCTGGAAAAATTCATAAGCCCTGCCGTCCTGATTCCATAGGCAGCGTGTTGCCGAGGGCCATCGACATCTTTTCGGGAAAACTGTTGGACCTTCGTACAGACGTACCTGCACCACGAACAACAAGACCAGACACCGCTATATTTCCATCTTATCTCATCCAGCCATGAACCGCCCTACCGACCTTCTCATCATTGACGCCCACGCCCATCTATGGCTTAAGCAGCAGGCCGTTGTGGAAGGGAAGCACATCGATCCCCTTCCCGACGGACGCGCCATGTTTATGGGGGAGCCACGTCAGATGCTCCCGCCCTTCCTGACAGACGGACGCAACACCGCCGAAGTCTTCCTCTCGAATATGAACTATGCGCAAGTGAGCGCAGCAGTCATCACGCAAGAGTTCATCGACGGTCAGCAAAACGACTATCTAGAACAGGTGAGCGCCACCTTTCCCGACCGCTTCCGCTGCTGCGGATTTGTCGACTTCCGCCAGCCGGGCTATGCAGCCGCTGCGCGCCAACTGATGGACGAGCGCGGTTTCCGAGCCATTGCCCTCCCAGGCCACAGACTGAACAACGATACGGACGGACACATCCGCTTCACCTCCGACGAGCCGATGGTGCTCTTCAAGGACATGGAGCAGCGGGGCGCCATCCTCTCGCTTTGCCTCGACGACGACGCACGCCAGATTGGCGAAATGAACGAGGTGCTGCAGGAGTGTCCCAGCCTCAAAGTAGCCATCGGACACTTCGGACTGGTCACGTCGAAGCTGTGGAAAGAGCAAGTCTTGCTGGCACGCTATCCCAACGTGCGCATCGAGTCGGGCGGCATCACCTGGCTCTTCAACGAGGAGTTCTATCCTTTCAGCGGTGCGGTCCGCGCCATCCGCGAAGCTGCCGACACCGTCGGCATCGACCGCCTCATGTGGGGATCGGACTATCCGCGCACCATCACGGCCATCACCTACCGCATGTCCTACGATTTCCTGTTCCGCTCCGACTTGCTCAACGAGCAGGAAATCCGCGCTTTCCTAGGCCTCAACGCACAGCAATTCTACGGCTTTGGACAGTTGTCCGTGCCGCCCTATGTCAAGAACATGTCGGAATAACTTCACCATTGATATCATGAAAAAGAACTACACCCTCCCGCTCGCCATGGTGTTCAGCCTCTTCTTCCTCTGGGCTATCAGCAGCAATCTGCTGCCCACCATGATTCGCCAGCTGATGAAAACATGCGAGCTCAACACCTTTGAAGCCTCCTTCACCGAAACAGCCTACTGGCTGGCCTATTTCATCTGGCCGATACCCATCGCCATGTTTATGAAGCGCTACAGCTACAAGAGCGGCATCATTTTCGGACTGCTGCTGGCAGCTGTCGGTGGTTTGCTGTTCTTTCCGGCTGCCATGGTCAAGAGCTACGCCGGCTATCTCTGCGTGTTCTTCGTCATTGCCACCGGCATGTGCTTCCTCGAGACAGCAGCCAATCCTTATGTCACGGCGCTGGGCGATCCGCAGTCAGCCACTCGGCGGCTCAATCTGGCCCAGTCGTTCAATGGTCTCGGTGCGTTCATCGCTGCCATGTTCCTCAGCAAGCTTGTGCTCAGCGGCCACGACTTCACACGTGAGACGCTGCCTGCAGACTATGCCGGAGGTTGGGCCGGATACATCGAGAACGAGACCGACGCCATGAAGACGCCGTACCTCATCCTCGCCGGCATGCTTCTGCTTATCGCCGTTGTCTTCGCTCTCACCAAACTCCCAAAGGTGCAGGACGAACTCGAGACCAGCCACAAAGAAACGAAGCTCATCGACTTCAGCGTGCTCAAAGTGCCTCATCTGCGCTGGGGCGTCGTCGCTCAATTCTTCTACAATGGCGGACAGACCGCCATCAATAGCCTCTTTCTCGTCTACAGCACGAAGTATGTCCACATCAGCGAGGCGGACGCCACCACGCTCTTCGGCTTCTACATGCTGGCATTCCTCGCCGGGCGCTGGATTGGCACGCTGGTCATGGTACGCGTCAAGCCAGAGCAACTGCTCGTCGTCCACGCCATCGCCAACGTCCTGCTGTGTGGCGTCGTCGCCCTCGTCGGAGGCTGGACAGGCATCTACTGCATGATTGCCATATCCTTCTTCATGTCCATCATGTACCCCACGCAGTTCTCGCTCGCTCTCCGTGGCCTCGGCGACCGCACCAAGAGCGGCAGCGCCTTCCTGGTCATGGCCATCGTGGGCAACGCCTGCGTGCCCCAGCTGACCGCTTACTTCATGCACGTCAACGAGCAGGTGTACTACATCGCATACATCGTGCCGCTCATCTGCTTCCTCGTCTGCGGCTGGTACGGCGCCAGAGGCTGTCGCATCCGCCCCGCAGCTTAAATATCTAACCACCCTAACACCTATCACGACTCACCCGATGAACCGCATCACTCTGACCCTCGCGGCGGCTGTGCTCAGCATAGGCGCCGCCTCGTCGCAAAACACTGAAAGCATCCCGTTCGGACAAGGACAGCTGCAACTCCGGCCGATGGCTGACAATGCCGTGCGCATCCGCTATGTGGAGACCGACACGCTCCAACTCCCCGAATGGATCTACACGTCCGCACCCCAGTCTGTCCGCTACAAGACCAAGCAGTCCGGACAGCAGTTCCGCCTCACCACGTCGTCCATGACCGTCAGCATCGACGCCGACCGACGCCTCGTCGAAGTGAGCCGTCCAGACGGAAAGGTCGTGTTCCGAGCCACCAGCCACACCCTCACCCCCAACCGCGTGCAGGACATCCAAGCCTACACAGCGCGCATGCAAGCTGAGAGCGTGGGCGAGGAACACCTCTACGGCCTCGGACAGTTCCAGGACGGCTACGCGGACGTCTTCGGACTCACGCGACGGCTGACACAAGTGAACACCCAGATTTCCCTGCCGATGTACGTCTCCAATCTCGGCTACGGCCTGCTTTGGAACAATTACGGCCTCACCGACTGGAATCCTGGAGAGGCATCCGTCTCGCTCACTCGCACCAGCGAGCACGGCCAGCGCACCGAGGTAGAGGTCACCGGCACCGAAGGCGGACGCCGCGAAGTGCGCGAGGAGAACAAGTTCACCGCATCCCTCACCATCCCCGAGGACGGTCGCTACGCGCTCCTGCTGGATGTCGGACAGACCATGGCGCGCCGTCATCATCTGGCCATCGACGGACAGACCTTCATCGATGTGGCCAATCTCTGGCTTCCGCCCACAGCCTCCACCATCGTCGAGCTCACCGCCGGCACCCACAACGTGGAGGCGCGGCTGGAGCGCGACGACAAGCCCACGCTCTACTTCCGGCGTATCGACAACACCTCCACCTTGCAGTCGCCGCTGGCCAACGCCGTCGACTACACCGTCTTTGTCGGCTCTGCCGATTCTGTCATGCGCACCTACCACGCACTGACAGGCGGTGCGCCCCTCATGCCACGCTGGGCACTGGGCTACATCCACTGCCGCGAGCGCTTCCACTCGTCCGACGAGATTCTGGCCACCGCACGTGAGTTCCGCCAGCGCCACCTCCCCGTCGATGTCATGGTGCAGGACTGGCAGTACTGGGGCAAGTACGGCTGGAACGCCATGCGCTTCGACGAGCAGTTCTATCCGAACCCCGCCGCCCTTGTCGACAGCCTCCACCGCATGAACATGCGCCTCATGGTGAGCGTCTGGTCGAAAATCGACACCAACAGCGAGGTCGGTAAAGACATGATGCGCCGCGGCGCCTACATCCCCGGCACGCAGTGGATCGACTTCTTCAACCCCGATGCCGCACAGGCCTATTGGAATCATTTCTCCTCCCGCCTGCTCAAGCCCATCGGCATCGACGCATGGTGGCAGGACGCCACCGAGCCCGAAAACGACGACTTGCAGCATCGCCGCATCATGAACGGCCGCTATCCCGGCGAGCTCTTCCGCAATGTCTATTCGCTCGTCATGAACAAAACCGTATACGAAGGCTTGCGCCGCGACGACCCCGACCGCCGCGCCATGATCTTCACGCGCTCAGCCTTCCCCGGCATCCAGCGCTACGGAGTCACCACCTGGAGCGGCGACGTGGGCAACGACTGGCAGACCCTCCGCTTCCAGCTCACCGCAGGCCTCGGCATGATGGCCGCCGGCCATCCCTGGTGGACCTACGATGCCGGTGGTTTCTTCCGTCCCGGCAACCAGCACAGCAACCCCGCCTACATCGAGCGCATGCTGCGCTGGATTCAAGGCAGCGTCTATCTGCCCGTCATGCGTGTGCACGGCTATATGAGCGACACCGAGCCCTGGCGCTACGGCCAGCAAGCCGAGGACATCATCCGTGCCTGCCTCCAGCGCCGCTATGCCCTGCTTCCCTATATCTATAGCGCAGCAGCCCGCATCTACGAAGACGGCTACACCCTCATGCGTCCGCTCGTGTTCGATTTCCCTCACGACGCCGAAGCCCTCCAGCAAACCACCGACTACATGTTCGGTCCCTCCCTGCTCGTCAGCCCAGTACTCGAGGAAGGCGCCACCACCCACACCACCTATCTGCCCACCACGCCCGGCGGATGGTATGACACCGCCTCGCAACGTCACTACAACGGCGGACAGCGCATCACCTCCTCGGTAGATATCAACAGCTGGCCCGTCTTCGCACGTGCCGGCAGCATCATCCCGCAGAACGAGGCCGCGGAGTACGTGCCCGACACGATTGCGTCCACGCTCATCCTCCAGGTCTACCCCGGCGCCGACGGAAGCTATACCCTCTACGAGGACGAGGGCACCAACTACAACTACGAGCGCAACCTCTGCTCCCGCATCCCCTTCGAGTGGAATGATGCCAAGCGCGTCCTCACCATCGGCCGCCGCACCGGCAATTTCCCAGGCATGCCCCTCCGCCGCACCATACAGGTGCACATCGGTAGCCAGACCGTCACCGTCGACTACGACGGCAAGCAGCAGCGGGTGAAGTTGTAGGCCGGCATAGGCCCCTCCGCCGCCACCCCACCGCGTGGCGGCGGCAAGCCCAGCCGTCCCCTGCCCCCTACGGCAGCGCCCGAGCCACAGCATTCACGAAAAACATCCCTATAATCATCCAGATGAAAGCCTTACAAATCAGCGACCCCGGCATCACGGGAGTCATCGACATGGCCCAACCCACCCTCCACGAGGGAGAGGTCGAGCTGCAAATCAACTACGTCGGATTCTGCGGGAGCGACCTCAACACCTTCCGCGGACTCAACCCCATGGTCCGCATGCCCGTCATCCCAGGACATGAGGTCGGCGCCACCATCAAGGCCGTCGGCGCTGGCGTACCCGCCCACCTCGCCCCCGGCATGCACGTCACCGTCAATCCCTACACCAACTGCGGTCACTGCGCCGCCTGCCGCAACGGTCGCGTCAACGCCTGCGAGCACAACGAGACACTGGGCGTCCAGCGCAACGGCGCCATGCAGGAGACGCTCGTTCTGCCCTGGCAGAAGGTCATCCCCGCCACCACGCTCTCCACCCGCCATTGCGCCCTCATCGAGCCCATGAGCGTCGGCTTCCATGCCGTCAACCGCGGTCAGGTCACCGACTCCGACATCGTCATGGTCATCGGCTGCGGCATGATTGGCGTCGGCGCCATTGTCCGCGCGTCTCTCCGCGGGGCCACCGTCGTAGCTGTCGACATCGACGACACCAAACTCGCCCTTGCCCGCGAGATAGGTGCCACCCACACCATCAACTCCGCCACGGAGAACGTGCATGAGCGCATGACCCAGCTCTCCGGCGGACACGGGGCCGACGTCGTCATCGAGGCCGTCGGCAGTCCCGCCACCTACGTCATGGCCATCGACGAGGTCGGCTTCACCGGCCGCGTCGTCTGCATCGGCTACGCGAAAAGTGGCGTGGAGTTCCAGACCAAGCTATTTGTCCAGAAAGAGCTCGACATCCGAGGCTCACGCAATGCCCAACCCGAAGACTTCCGCGCCGTCGTCCGCTACCTCGAGCAGCACGCCGACCGCACCGACCGCTTCATCTCCGGCATCATCTCCCCCGAAGAGGCCGGAGAGACGCTGATCCGCTGGAGCCAGCATCCAGGCGACGTGTTCCGCATCCTCGTGGAATTTGCCCGCTGACATCCCCTTCCTCCCTTGCATCCGGAAAGCAGGACCCACCGTTCCGCTTTCCGGATGCTTTCGTCCTGTCCCTTCCTTCTTCCATCTTTGCAAAGCCCCCTGCCACTTCAGCCTCCGCCCCATCCCACCGCCCCTCGCAGCCATCCCCCTCCACACCCCGTCAGCACGCATTGCGAAACTTTTTTCCCGCTCAGGAAACCCTTCTCAGCCCGCCCCGCCAGCGCATCATCCACAACTTTCCCCTTTTCCGCCACAAAAAGAGAGCGGCAACAACGTCGGAATCAAAAAAATACTAACTTTGCAACGACCTTCCCACCATCGCTCAGGGCACGAAAGCAGAACCGCACCACCCACCGTTCATCCTTTCCCGCCTGCAACATCTATTCATCCCCCTACCTCTACCACCATGAATCTCCAATTGGACAATTTCCGGCCGCTCGTCCTCAACGTCGGGCTGACCGCGCACGAAAAAGGAACCTGGAACTGGCAGAATGTCCAAAGCCCCTTCATGCGCCTCTACTACATCGTGGAAGGACGGGCACGCATCCACATGGCGGGCACCACCATCGAACTGATCCCCAACCATCTCTACTTCATTCCCTCCTTCACCAGCCACTCCTACGAGTGCACCGAGCGTTTCGTCCACTACTATGTCCACATCTACGAGGAGAACGGCATCGAGCACAGCATCCTCGACAACTGGATCCTGCCCTACCAGACAACCGCCAGCGACTGTGAGCGGACGCTCATGCAGCGGCTCTGCGACGACAATCCCGAACTTCGTCTGCCGGGCAGCGACCCACAACTCTACGACAACATCACACAGCTGCGCCAGAACCTCCTCCTCAACAAAAACCGCTCATTCAGCCGCAAGATGGAGAGCCGGGGCATCGTCCTCACCCTCCTCGCACGCCTGATGCACGAAGCCCAGCCCAAGAAGACAGAACAAGACCCGCGCGTGGCCGCCACCGCCGAATACATCCGCCACCACCTCAACGAGGAACTCCACATCTCCGCACTCGCCACCCAGGCCTGCATGACCAAGGACAACCTCATCCGCATCTTCCGACGCGAGATGGGCATCACCCCCATGCGCTACATCAACAACAAGAAGATGGAACTGGCCCAGCTCATGCTCGTCACCACCGACGAGCCCGTCAAGCAGATTGCCTACCGCATTGCCTTCGACGACCATTCCTACTTCAACCGCATCTTCAAGAAACTCGTCGGAGTCACCCCCATGCAGTACCGTCAGGGCCACCACTGACCCTCGACGCCCACCACCCGCACGCCCGCAGCACCTCCCATGAAGCGAGCCATGTGCCAGCCGCTGCGCCGGCCACAAGCGACAGGAAGCAGAACATGGCACGCCGCCCCAGCCCCCTCACACCACCGAATCTCCGCCTTCCTCCTTCCCAATCCAGAAAATATCCTTATCTTTGCAGCATGAAGGACTATTCCCAAACCACATACGACGCCGTCGACCTCCTGTCCCGACTGATTGCCACCCCCAGCATCAGCCGCGAGGAGAAAGCGGCCGCCGACCTTCTGGAGCAGACCCTCCAGACCTACGGCATACACCCCCAGCGCAAGGGCAACAACGTCTGGGCGGTGGCACCCTACTACGACGCCGACCAACCCACCCTCCTGCTCAACGCCCACCTCGATACCGTACGCCCCGTCAGCGGCTGGCAGCACGATCCCTTCACCCCCACCCTCGAAGACAACCACCTCTACGGGCTCGGGGCCAACGACTGTGGAGGCGGACTCGTCAGCCTCCTCTTCGCCGCACTTCCGTGGCTCCAGAATCAGGCGGAGCCCCTGCCCTTCAACCTCATCTATCTCGCCAGCGCCGAAGAGGAGGTCTCGGGACACGAAGGCATCGAGAGCGTGCTACCCCTGCTCCCGCCCATCCACTTCGCCATCGTGGGCGAGCCCACCGGCCTCCAGCCGGCCATCGCCGAGAAAGGCCTCATGGTCGTCGATGCCGAGGCCCACGGCCGCGCCGGGCATGCCGCACGCGAGGAAGGCGACAATGCCATCTACGCCGCCCTCCGCGACATCACCCTCCTCTCCAACCCGCACAACGGCCTCTTCACACAGGTCTCCCCCCTGCTCGGTCCCGTCAAGACCAGCGTCACCATCATCCATGCCGGCACCCAGCACAACGTCGTCCCCGACCGCTGTGCCTACACCATCGACGTGCGGTCCAACGAGTGCTACACCAACGAGGCCATCCTCCAGATTCTCTCCACCCATCTCGAGAGCACCCTCAAGCCGCGCTCCACACGTCTCTCAAGCTCGGGCATCAGCCCCGACCATCCCTTCGTCCGCCGTTGCGAGTCCCTCGGTCTGCAGCCCTTCGGCTCGCCCACCCTGTCCGACCAGGCGCTCATGCACTTTCCCAGCGTGAAGCTCGGCCCCGGACAGTCGGCACGCTCCCACACGGCCGACGAGTACATCCGCCTCGACGAGATCGAACAAGCCGTCGCGCTCTACCACACCCTGCTCACCTCGCCCATGCCGCTCTTCTGACATCCCCCTATGCAAACCACCCACTTCGACGGCGTCGACCCCACGCTCCGTGCCTTCATCGACGCCGAAATCCGACCACAATACACCACCTTCGACGCCGCCCACGGCACAGACCACATGGACAGCGTCGTCCGCCGCTCACTCGAACTGGCACGCCTCCGAGGCGTCGACATCAACGTAGCCTATGCCGTCGCCGCCTACCACGACCTCGGTCTGCAAGGACCGCGCGCCACCCACCACCTGCTCTCCGGCCAGTTGCTCCGCGCCGACGACCGCCTCTCGCAATGGTTCGACGATCACCAGATCGAGCTCATGGCGCAGGCCGTCGAAGACCACCGTGCCTCCTGCCCCCACCCGCCCCGCAGCATCTATGGCTGCATCGTGTCGGAGGCCGACCGCGACATGACGCCCGAAACCGTCGTCCGACGCTGCATCCAGTATGGGTTGGGCCACCATCCCCAGCTCAGCCGCGAAGCGCATTACGAGCGGGTATGCGCCCATCTCGACGAGAAATACTCCACGCACGGCTACTTGAAGCTGCCCCTCAACGAAGGCGAGAACGCCCGCAAATACCGCGAGCTCCAGTCGCTCATCGAACAGCCCGCTGCCCTGCGCGACCTCTTCGACCGCCTCTTCGCGGAATGTACGCAAGGCTGACCCTTTCGCCCGCCCTCGAGTTATCCACACCCCCTGTTGATAACAGTTGCAACACGCAAGAAATCAAACCCATAGAAGCAAACCAGAAAAACCCATACCGGGCGTCGGCAGGCCGCCGGAGCCGCCGTCTTCCAAGCCCAACCCCGCGCCCTGCCCATCCGCCTCCGCCGCCCTTGCCGCCCGAGGCAGACAACAGAACAACAAACCCCGACAGAACCCAACATCTAAATCGCTATTATTATGAACCCAAACGAAGAGCTGAACGAAATCCAGTTGCCGGAGAACGCATTCCGCGAGCTAAAGCCCGGCGAGACCTACCAGCCCATCATGAAGCCCAACCAGACGTATCCGGAAGTCAACGCCTGGAGCGTCACGTGGGGCATTCTCATGGCCATGATCTTCTCGGCCGCAGCCGCCTACCTCGGACTCAAGGTCGGACAGGTGTTCGAGGCCGCCATCCCCATCGCCATCATCGCCGTCGGCGTGTCGCAAGCCAGCAAGCGCAATCGGGCACTGGGCGAGAACGTCATCATCCAGAGCATCGGCGCATGCTCCGGCGCCGTCGTGGCAGGCGCCATCTTCACCCTCCCCGCCATCTACATCCTGCAGGCCAAATATCCCGAGATGACCGCCTCCTTCCTCAAGGTCTTCATCTCCTCCCTGCTCGGAGGCATCATCGGCATCCTCTTCCTCATCCCCTTCCGCAAGTATTTCGTCGGCGAGATGCACGGCAAGTATCCCTTCCCCGAGGCCACGGCCACCACGCAGGTACTCATGTCGGGCGCCAAAGGCGGCAGCCAGGCCAAGCCGCTGCTCATTGCCGGCATCATCGGCGGACTCTACGACTTCATCGTCTCCACCTTCGGATGGTGGAACGAGAACGTCACGACCCGCATCACCGAGCTCGGTTGCACCATCGCCGACAAGACCAAGCTGCTCTTCAAGATCAATACCGGCGCTGCCGTACTGGGCCTGGGCTACATCATCGGTCTCAAATACGCCATCATCATCTGCGCCGGCTCCCTCTTCGTGTGGTGGCTCATCGTGCCCGGCATGGCCCTCTTCTTCGGCAACGACGTGCTCAACCAGTGGAATCCCTCCATCACGCAGACCGTGGGCGAGATGACCCCCGAGCTCATCTTCACCTCCTACGCCAAGAGCATCGGCATCGGCGGCATCGCCATGGCCGGCATCATCGGCATCATCCGCTCCTGGGGCATCATCCGCAGCGCCGTCGGACTCGCCGCCAAGGAAATGAAGGGAAAAAGCGGACCGAAGACACAGGAAGCCCGCACCAACCGCGACATCTCGATGAAAATCATCGCCATCGGCAGCATCGTCACCCTCGCCGTCACCTTCCTCTTCTTCTACCTCGACGTCTTCACCGGCAGCCTCATCCAAGCCGTCGTCGGCATCCTGCTCGTGGCCGTCATCTCCTTCCTCTTCACAACCGTCGCCGCCAACGCCATCGCCATCGTCGGCAGCAACCCCGTGAGCGGCATGACGCTCATGACCCTGATCCTCGCCTCCGTCGTCATGGTGGCCGTCGGACTGAAAGGCCCTGCCGGCATGGTGGCCGCACTCATCATGGGCGGCGTCGTCTGCACCGCACTCTCCATGGCGGGCAGCTTCATCACCGACCTCAAGATCGGCTACTGGCTCGGCACGACACCCGCCAAGCAGGAGACCTGGAAATTCCTCGGCACGCTCGTCAGCGCAGCCACCGTCGGCGGCGTCATCATCGTCCTCAACCAGGCCTACGGCTTCACCTCCGGCCAGCTGGCAGCCCCGCAGGCCAACGCCATGGCCGCCGTCATCGACCCGCTCATGAGCGGACAGGGCGCCCCCTGGCTCCTCTACGCCATCGGCGCCGCACTGGCCATCATCCTCACGCTCTGCAAGGTGCCTGCACTGGCCTTTGCGCTCGGCATGTTCATCCCCCTCGAACTGAACACCCCGCTCCTCGTCGGCGGCCTCATCAGCTGGTACGTCGGCAGCCGCTCGAAGGATGCAGCCGTCAACACCGCCCGCACCGACAAAGGCACACTGCTCGCCTCCGGCTTCATTGCCGGCGGAGCACTGATGGGCGTAGTGAGCGCCATCATGCGCTTTGCCGGACTCAACCTCGTGCACGAGACGTGGCTGGCCAACCCGCTCAGCGAAGGGGCCGCACTCATCGCCTACGTCTGCCTCATCGCCTACTTCGTCGTAGCGACCAAGCCGTCGAAAGCATAGCCACCCCCGCAACACCCACAGCAAGAGGGGATGAAGCGTGTGCCGCACACACGCCTCATCCCCTCTTTTCATATTTCACCCCAGCACGCCACAAGCCCTGACCGCCGCCGGCAACAAAACCCACCGACCATACAGCCCCCGCTCGCGGAGTAGACATCAAATTCCCACAGGGCTGGCATTACCTGAAATGATGATCCGCAATCGTACCACCAAAATCTTGAGAACTCATGAAGGCTGACCGCATGGTCAGCCTTCATGGTTGTACTTTTCAATACGGCATATTCTGTAGGTGTTACATAAGCGTTCTCCTTTGAATGTGCCAAAGCCGGCAACAATATGTTTGTTTTAAGGTAGGCGTAATCTGCCAATATTGGGTAATCTCAATGCTGTATTTTCGATATTCATTTGCAAACTAACCAATTTGTATTTGCAAAATAGACACTATATTTTATTGTTTTTTAAAGACTTGCAAACCTTCTGATAGCCTTGATATTTGCATTTCGGATTCTGCCCATTTGCATATAGGGCAATGTCCCCAACATCGTTCAGGCCGCCTTGCGGTATGTCCAGTGGTCAAAGTTCGTGCGGTGAGATGCCGCTGTCATGACCAGTCTGCCAAACAAGTCCTCCCCCAAAGTAGCAACGGTTGAACTTGTAGCAGAACTCGTCAAGGTATTCTTGCAGGAACTCCTGCTTTGCGCCATGATGAATGAGATGAGCTGAGAATGTTTGTGTCCCAAGTGTCACTGCAACACCGTTGCCAATATGCTCTTCTTTGTGGAAGTCAGCAGGTGCATGGCGATGAGCCAATACATAAAGGGTTATTTGGAACCGTGCATCACTGCAACGATCCGAAGGGCAGTCCTGTACTGATATTGCTTGCACGGATACTATTGCTTGCTTTCCAGCCATGCTACATCGTGACTGTCACAATACTGCCACAATGTTGGCACGTCACACCTTCCTTGTCCGGCATTTACTTATAGACGCTGCGGTAAGTACCACGGTCGGGGAAATACTTGTTAAAATCAAAGGGCTTCATATACATTTATAAATGCAGTGCAAGGTCGTCGTTTTGATTATGCTCACCAAATGTTTTTCAATTTATTCTTTGCTGACAGCAAAAAAATCGGAAAGTCTGACAGAACACCACAAATAATCGGTGGTACGATTTCGGATAATTATTTGATCTTTCCAAGCAGCAGCCGCTTAGTCCCGACGGAGCCAACATCAAATCCCAGCGGAGCCACCAGCAAGTCCCGGCGGAGCAGCTCTCACAAACTGGCGGAGACGGCATTGTCTGCAACAGCAAAAGAAAACTACAAACCAAAACGAAGGTCTTCGAAACACAACACGAAGGCCTTCGTGTGGCGTTGCGAAGGCCTTCGCATTTTACTGACATCACGCACGACCCTCTCGCCAGCAAGCACCGCGGGGCGTGAAGCAAGCGCACGCGGGCGATGCGCTCCGCAGCCCACCCATGCCGACGTAGAAGCTGCCGGAGAGATACGGCCCAGTCGCCGGCTGGCGCAGGATGCCTCTGCCGCCTTCGGCGCAGCCTGACCGAGCCCGCTGCAGGCCCATGCGTCGCCATCTACGCTCCATGGAAAGCGCCGACAAACAAAGCACCCCAAAAGTCGGAGGACCTTTGGGGTGCGATGCGATGATGGAATGATGGGTAGCGCGGGGCGAATTACGGACGCTCGTCGAAGGAGATGGTCTCATCCTTGTAGTAGGCGGAGGAAACCTGTCCGTGAACGTGGGTGGAGATGTCGCCCGTCTGCGGCCACTGCGATGTCTTCGTGCTGGGCAGCTGAACCGTCTTCAGCCAGTTCCAAATCTGCTCCGAAGTAACGTCCGGATTGACAAAGCTGTGGATTTCGAAGGTGATGCCATCGTCGAAGACGCCGCGGGCCAACTTCAGCGCTGCCTTGGCTTCGTCTGTCGTGCAGTCGATCAGGATGTCGATGCCGGCCTCATTGTGCTGGATCTCTACGGGGAAGGAGAACTCCGTGCCTGCAAACTCAAACTTGGCGACATAGATCTCATTGTAGGTAAGCTCGCTGAGATATGTGTAGTCGCTGCCCGTACGGATGTCGAAGTCGTCGGCTACAGCCTGGCTGATGAAGGGGATGGGGAGGAAGACATGGACAGCCGCCGTGTCGCGCACGTGGATGGATGTCTTGATCTCATTCCAGTCCTTGTGCTCCTGCTGGTGGATGTCGAACTCAACCTCGCCTGCCACCGTGACAGGAGTCGTCGGGTCGGGCGTCGGAGTCGGGTCGTCAGGAGTAGGCGTGGGCGTTGGATCATCGGGCGTGGGCGTCGGAGTCGGATCGTCGGGAGTCGGCGTCGGTTCATCCGGAGTGGGAACGACTGGCGTCTCACCGCGGCCAGGGAGAATCTTCACGATCCAGTCGTCGTAGATGCCGTCGGGGAGGATCTTGCCGTCATCCTTCGTCATCTTGTAGTCGATGCCCAGATAGTAGTTGCCGCTCCAGTAGAAGAGCTTCCAGTCGTCCACGTTGGTGTTGCCGTAGGAGTCGTGGGCGCGGGCGCTCTTGAAGCCTTCGGTCATGAGCGTCGCATTGTGCGTGGCGGCGTTGTTGTTCTGACCGCTGTTGAAATTGTTGACATGGATGAACTTGCTTGCCCAGCTATAGGGAACGCCATTGCCGTCGATCTCCCAGGACTTCCAAGCCCGATCTTCTTCAATCTCCAGCTTGTCCAGGTGGGAAGTACCATCGATGTCGTTGTGGGGTGCGTTGTTCCAGTCGACATAGCTGTACTTGTTGTGTGCACCAACGACGTGCTGAACGAAATAATAGGTGTAGCCGGGCCATGCGACAGAGGCGCCCGTGTGGCTACGGACATAGGCGAGAATGCCGTCGGCTTCTTCCTGGGTGGGATAAGCGGGCATGATATCGTCGCCCCACATGTTGCCATTGACGTCAGCGGCACGCGAGGCAACCACCTCGGCACTGCCGAAATAGAGGCTGACCTCAGAGGAGCGGGTTCCAAACTTCTGGACATTCGCCGTCAGAATGTTGGTATCTGGCGTATTGAGGTCGTCGCTGCTGCACGACACAAAGCCCAAGGTAAGCACTCCCAATGAGAGCAAACTCAAAACTTTTTTCATAACTTCAAATCTTTAAATTTTCAAATCTAAATGCAACTCTTAGCCCTTTTCTCTATTGATGGCAACCGGTTCTTGGAGAGGTCTCAACCGACGTTGAACAACCAACGCTGAGGCAGGGGGACTGCAATTTCGGGGGCAAATATACGGAAAAACCGTGGAACGACAAAGACATTTTAAAGTTTTCTAACAACAAATGTGAACTGCAGGGGAAAACAATGAAAGCAAAGGGCACACGCCAAGGCTCGATGTGCAAAAGCGGACGGCGACAGCGGGGAAGGTCATGCGGGCAAGCACAGGAAGCGAAGGCAGAGAGCTGAGCATGAGATTTACTCGGTCGTGAAGGCGATGCACAAATCCGGCAGGGAGAGCACGACCGGAAAGAAGGCTCGGAATGCGTGTGCGATAACACCCGAAAAGCCAGACAAACCGGCATCGACGCCATCCAAAATCAACTTTCCTTCGCTTCACGTCTTAAAAAATAAACAAAACACGTTGCTATTCAAAATAAATCTTTAACTTTGCACGCGGAAATTTGTTTTTGATGTAAACATTTTGATGTAGGCGTCTGGAGAGACGCCGATGTATAGATAGAGACACCGAAGTAATAATTAAAAAAGAAAACAGATGACATCAGGTAATCCTATTTCCGATAATCTGTTAATGCAGCAGGAAAACATCACAGATGTACTGAAGGCTGCAGAAATGGGAGTATGGAGCATCATCTATAGAGATGGATATGCCCCCCAGTTGAAAATTTCCGGACACATGATCAATTTGCTGGGCATAGAGAATCGGCCCGCCATGACGGCAGAGGATCTTTACCAGTGGTGGTATGAACGAATTTATTTAGGAGATCTATACATCGTTCAGAACAGCCTGAACAAACTGGGCTCTGGCGAGCGCGTGGAATCCATCTACCGCTGGATTCACCCCACGCAGGGCGTCAGGACGGCCAGAGCCGGAGGAATCGGTGGCAAGAACATCGACGGCGCTGTCGTCATCAAGGGATATTATTTCGACGTTACCGAACGTATTGAGAAGCAAAGACAGGATGCCTTCGTGGCCGATGCCTTTGCCAGAACATATTCATGCCTGCTCTACATGGACTTGGACAAGAACAGGTATATCACTTACCCGAGTCCAAGCCCCAACGTCTTGCGGTTCCTGCCAGAGAGAGGACGCATTACCGAAGCCAACCGAATCATTGCAGAAAAACTCTGTGCCAAGCACGAGTATGAGACCGTTCGCAACTTCATGGAAATCACCACGATCAACGAACGGCTGAAAGAGCATAAATCCATTTCCATCACCGTCCAGGGTGCATACGTGAAGTGGGTTCGCCTCACACTCATCGTGAGCGACCGCAACAGCGACGGCACCATCTTCCACATGGTGGGCGCCATCAAAGACGTCTCAGACCAGATCGACCGCGAGTTGAAGCTGGTGAAGGAACTGAAGGAAAACATCGAGGCCAACCAGTCGAAGACCAAGATGCTCCAGAACATGACCCACGAGATCCGAACGCCGCTCAATGCCATCTTTGGATTTGCGCAGCTGCTGAGCATGCCGGGCATGGAACTGTCCGACGAGCAGAAGCAGGAATATTTCCAGACCATCAACAACAGCTTCAACATCCTGTCGATGCTCATCGAGGACGTCATGGACATCACGGATGCTGAAAACGGCAACTACATCATCCACAAGAACGACGTCGCCGTGAACAAGGCCTGCCGAACCGTCACGCAGATGGCAGAGATGAAGGTTCCGGGCACCGTGACACTCTACTTCACCTCGGAAGTGGATGACAACTACACGACCAACACCGACGAACGACGCCTCCAGCAGGTGCTCCTGAACTTCCTGACTAACGCCTGCAAGCATACTTGCCAAGGAGAAATCCGCTTGCACGTGTCGACCACGGAGAACCCCGGCCATCTCACCTTCTCGGTGACGGATACCGGAACGGGCGTGCCCGCGGATCTGGCTGAAGACATCTTCAAACGATACAAGAAGGCGCACTACAACATCCAGGGCTCAGGCATTGGCCTGCACATCTGCAGCATCATCGCCGAGAAACTGGGAGCGGACATCAAGCTCGACCGCAGCTACACGAATGGCGCACGCTTCCTGCTCATCCTTTGAGTGAGCAACAATCACCTAATGAGAAAATAAAATTTAAAACGAACACCAAGTCAGAAAACAAGATAAACAAGGCTCTGAATCCGTGGATGTTTTGAACGCGTGTTTCTGAGCCTGCACAAACACAGGTTGATTCTCTCTGCTTATAACACGAAGAAGACAGAATGATTAATCATCTATACTGGATAACAGCAGCATGTTTTGCCATCGTCATGCTGATTATCATGATCCACGAATGGAGAAGATACAAGACGATGAACCAATTGGACCGATCATTTTTCTTAATGATCAGCCTGACTCTGCTCAATTGTCTGCCGGAAATAGTGACTGGACTATGCTACAGCCAAGTCATCAGCAATGAGGCCGTGCTGGCAGGAGCATCCCAGGTGGCAAGGGTGCTGAGTCTTGCCAACTTCTTCTTCTGGCTGTACTTCACCCTGCAGTACGTCAAGTTCAAGGAACCGTATTTCACCATCCTGCTGGTGCTCGACGGATTGTTCGTGCTGACAGGCGTCATCTTAGTCTCCATGCGGGTGTTCAATCCCCCGCTCTTCGAAAGCATTGACGGACTCTCCCTGGTGGACACCTTCCGAGAATCAACGGTCCTCTTTCAGGACACCCTCTACATATTGCTGGCCTGCTACGCGGTCATCAAGGTCATTCAGCACCGTAAGCCTCGCAACAGGCACAACCCAAGACGCTGGGCCGTCTGTATTGCCTCACTGGTGGCTTTGATCTTCAGTCCGCTGCAAATGATGTTTCCAGGTGCACCCTTTACCAGCATCAGTCTCGCGACGTCGGCCCTGACACTCTATATCTACGTCGTGTCGTACGAGCGCGAGGAACTGCAGCAAAGCAAGGAACTTTTCCTCAAGAACATGAGCCACGAGATCCGAACGACGCTCAACTCCGTATACGGATTCTCCCAGCTGCTCTGCCTGCCAGAGGGCACTTGGACCGACGAGGAGCGCAACTCCTACGCCATGCATATCCAGAACAGCTACAACATGCTGGACATGCTGCTCAACGACTTGATGGTGTCGACAAGATACGACACCCATCAGTACAGTGTGAATATAGCGAGCGTGGATGTGACCTCTGTGGTCAGAGACGCCGTCGAGGCCGTCAACGTTTGCAAGCCTGCGAGCGTGGAAGTGAGCCTCTCCTCCCAGCTACCCGATGGATTCACCATCCAGAGCGACGGCCGAAGAATACGACAGATCGTGCAGAACCTGCTCACCAACTCCTGCCAGTTCATCAGCACCGGCAAGATTCTCATGGATCTGCGGCAGAACAACCACATCGTGGAGATTTCGGTTGCAGCCAGCATTCCTTACACGCAGGGCCATACCTATTATACTTCCATCGTCAAGAGTCTCAGCGACCACAGACATGGATTGGGCATGCGACTGCGCATCAGCCAGAAGATGGCCAAGCTCCTCGACGGACGCGTCTACAGAGACATCCAATACACGGATGGCATCAAATATATGTTTGAACTGAACGCCTGACCAGAGGCGACAAACAAGAAACGCTGCTCTTCGGAATTGATGTGGGCGCGGAAACGAAAGAAATGAAGCGCACCTAATTGACGGAATGAAGATTTGCTACGTTGAAAAAGACGCGATGAAAACGCGAGAATAGACAAGGCGCAGAGCTGATGCCCCGTCTCTGCGCCCCATGTACAATTTTGTAAATCAGAAGTATCATGATATGGACAAAAGGCATAGAATATCCATCCGGGAGAGGTGTGGATTTCTACGATTTTGAAGTCATAGGATACTACACACGGAAGTTCCTGCTTCATTACTCGGATTATCCATGGAACGT
This sequence comes from Prevotellaceae bacterium UBA1391, assembly GCA_002305265.1. Classification (GTDB taxonomy): domain Bacteria; phylum Bacteroidota; class Bacteroidia; order Bacteroidales; family Bacteroidaceae; genus UBA3839. The sequence goes on from DBQP01000010.1 coordinate 113,629, forward strand.
CACCCTTCTATATGGACTGATATTGGCATGCATCATCACGATTGGCATTCTATTTATTTTATTCCTAAGAAAGATCCATCTGAACAACCGCGTGAAAAGGGAATACAACTCTGCTCACAACGACTTGTACAACGGCTTTTATCAGATATTGGTCTCTGCTGAAAAACCGAGCATGGAGAGCCTCGAAGCGGCGTGTGGGGTGACTAAAGAAAAGATTCACTCCTACAAAGCCGAGACGCTGTCTCGGCTTATTTCGGAAATATGTATGGACCTCAGCCGAGAGCTCGGCGATATTCCCAATGCAGACACGCTCTGCTTGCTCACCGGTGTAAAAGCATATTACGAGAAAAACCTCGCCACGGTCAAGGATGTATTGTTGACGCTACAGAATCTCGCCAACATGCACATCCCCGTCAACGAAGGACTGTTGGCGATGTACATCAACCATTATGACGACAACATCCGCCACATGGCGCGCATCTGCCACGTCATATCCTCCAATGCCGAACCCTACCGGTACTTCATGGAAGAGTTCAACGACAAGCTGGGATTGTGGCGAATCATGATGCTCCACCGACTGTTCGCCTGGGCCAAGACCAACGAGCGCCAGATGCCGCAGTTCCTGGTGATGGCACAGAAAGTGCAGGACGAGGACTCCGTGGCCTTCCTCATTCAAGAAACGGCCTATTGGGGCAGCGAGAAAGAAAAAGCCACGCTGCATGAATGGTTTTTGTCGCCTAACTACAAATACCGCTCTGCGGCACTCCTTGCCGTGTCCATCCTGCGTGATACCGAGCAGGAAGAAGCAGCCATCGAATCCTATGAGCAGCAGCCGGAACATATCCGGCAGGAGGTGCTGAAAGCCATCTATGCCATCAATTCCGGCAAACACACAGACTTCTTTGTGCAGGCTTACCGCACATCCACGTCGAAATACACGCGCGAAGTTGCCCTCACTTGCCTTTACACCTACGGACATGACGGCAGACGCACGTTCGAATTGCTGAGAGATACATACATCAAGTCCAACACAGACCGAACGCTGATGGATCAGATCGATTCGTTGGGAGTTTTGAATCAAATGAGAACACTATAGCCATGTGGGACCTTATATTATTCTTCTTCGGATACATCATCTTCGCATATTCGCTGCTGCTCTTGGCGTCTTATGTGATGCTTTTGGTCTTCTCCTACCAATACAGCACCAAAAGCAAGCAATGGTCGGACGACTACATTCGACACATGGTGCAAAGCTCTCCGTATGTCCCTGGCATCTCCATTGTGGCGCCTGCCTTCAACGAGGAAAAAACCATCATCGACAACGTACAGTCGCTGCTGAGAATGGACTACCCCAACTTCGAGGTTTGCATCGTCAACGACGGCAGTAAGGACAAGACGCTCGAGCTGCTGATTGACACGTTCGACCTGGTGGAAGTTCCGTTTGAATACGTGGAGAAAGTGCATTGCGCACCCTTCAAGCGACTGTTCAAATCGGTCAATGTCCATTACTCGAGGCTGATCGTTGTAGACAAAGCGAACGGTGGCACCAAGGCCGACGCAGTGAATGCGGGCCTGAATGTCATCTCCAATCCGTATTTCATCAACACTGACGTCGACTGCATCCTCTCCAAGGATGCCATGTATCAGTGCGTGTTCCCTGTCATCACCGACGAAACCATCATCGCCGTATCGGGTACAATGTCGATGAGCAACGGCTCGACCATCAGCAACGGCGAGTTGGTGGAGATACGGCCCTCCAATCGCCCGATACCGCTCTTCCAGGACTTGGAATACAAGCGTTCGTTCCTCATCGGTAAGATGGGATGGAGCAACATCAACGCCATGAACAACGTGTCGGGAGGCTACGGCCTGTTCTCGACGCAAGTCGTCATCGATGCCGGAGGCTACAGCAGCGACTCGTTCGCCGAGGACATGGACATGCTGACACGCATGATCGCGTATTGCTGCGACTTCAAGCGCAAGTACAAAGTCGTGCAGATACCGCACAACTGCTGCTGGACGGAAGGTCCGTCCAACTTCCACATGCTCACCCGACAGCGAATCCGCTGGGGCCGCGGTCTGATTCAGACGATGTGGAAGCATCGCCGTATCATCCTCAACCGCAAATACAAGCGGCTGGGCTTGATCACGATGCCATACACATTCCTCTTTGAGTTCATGGCGCCGATCATTGAGACCACAGGTTTGGTCTTCATGGTCTATCTCGCCTTCACCGGTGGCATCAACTGGGACACCTTCTTCGTGACCTTCTTCGCGATTTATACTTTCAGCTTCATGCTCTCGACCTTTGTCGTTTTCTACGACTTCATCTTGGGAACGTCCTATACGAGCATCAAGAGCTATCTCAAGCTGTTGGTGGCAGCCATCTTTGAGCCGATCATTTATCACCCCATCATCGTGGTATGCTCCATCATCGGCTACTACAGATTCATCACCCGCCAGCGGGCAGTATGGAAGTCCATGGAACGTACCGGCATGAAGCATGCGGCGCCAGCAGCTCCAGTAGCCCCCGCGACTTCTGCGGCTCCGGCGCAGCCAGCGACAGAAACGGCGTAACAATAAAACAACATCGAGGATTATGAGACGCGCAACGATATATATAGGATGCATCATCGCATGGCTGGCCCTGCTGGCCCAGCCCGCATGGGCGCAAGACAACGACAGAAAGCGAACCGCCCCGGGCCTCTTTTCCACAAAAGGCACACTCAAGTACTATGAGGATGAAGTGAACGCCCTGTTCAAGAAAGGGCGGTGGGAAGAAGGCAAGAAGTTGCTGGATGAAGGATTCCGTCACTATGAGCAGGCGGTTGGCCTCAACCGCTTGATGGGAACCTACTGGCTCCATTACAACAAGCCAGACAGAGCGCGCTACTACCTCATCCGCGCCTTGCGCGACGACAACAAGGATCAGCTCACCCTGCACATGCTGATGAAGATTGAGGAGAAAGCCCAGCACTACAGCTCCGCCATCGTTTATTGCAACCAGCTGCTCGAGCTGTCTCCATACGACTACGAGCTCTGGCGCAAGAAGATTGAGTTGTTCCGCCTGCAGGGCAACCACGTCGAGGCATCTCGCATGCTGCTCCGACTCGGGTCCATCTATCCCGACCGCGCGGAAGTGAGACGCGAGATCATCGGCGACTATGAGATGCAATATCGCCGGTTGCGCGAGAAAAACAACCTGGCCGGACAGGAAGAGGTGCTGAGGGAACTCGTGAGATTGAGCCCCAAGGACGAAGAATTTCAGCTGGCCTTGTGCAACGTGCTCATCCAGTCAGGACGCCTGGAAGAAGCCCTCGACATAGCGGGCCATGCAGCCACGGTCGTTGCCAATCCCTACCCCTTTGTCGAGAAGAAGGCATCGCTTTTGGCCGAGATGGCACGCTATGGCGAGGCTTTGGCGTACGTGCAGAATGTACAGAACTCCATCCTGGCCCTCTCTCCCAGCCGTGGCAGACTAAACAATCTGAAAAACGAGCTCGAAAAAGAACAGGCCCGCGCCAACGCAAAGAACGATCCCTACACCGCATACGGACGTCTGTACGAACAAGAGCACTCAGAAGAAGCACTGACCTACCTGCTCAACACCTCCATGACGCGCGGCTATCTCGACGACGCACTGATGTACATCCGCGAGGCGCGACGCCTCCGCGGCGACACACAGAACCTGATGTACAGGGAATACATCGTGCAGCGCCGCATGGGCAACACCCGCGCTGCCATAGCCATGCTGCAGCGGATGCACGAGCGCTGGCCCGACAACACGGAAGTCAACGAAGAACTCTGTGCCCTCCAGCTGGAGGAAGTGCGCCGCATGATGGACCTCGAGCAATGGGACGAGGCCACCTCCCTCCTCGAGCAGCTGGCCACCTATCAGCTCGAAGGCGAGACCAAAGATGCCATCGAGCGCAGGCTCTTCACCTGCTATGTGAATGCAGGCGAACACCAAAAGGCCCTGCAGCAGCTCGACAGACTCAGCGTCAGCCAGCAGATGTCAGCTGAATTGTATCAGGAAATCATGATTCCTCACATCAAAATGCTGATGAGCCGTGGACTGACGCGCAGGGCAGATGAAGAAATCCAGCAGGTGATCGACAGAGGCTACCCGTCTGCCGACATCCTGACCATGGGCATCAACACCGCCCTGATACTGAAGAACAATGAAAAAGCCCGCTCGCTGGTGGAGCAGGGAAAGAGCCTCTATCCGGACGATCCCTTCTTCCTGCTCAAGGATGCGCAGCTCATGGCAGCCGAAGGCAACTACCAAAGCGCCTACGACCTGCTCCAGCCGATGCTCGACACCTACCTCGGCGATACCGCGCTCGTGGATGCCTATGTCAGCTGTTGCGAGGAGTTGGCTGCCACCTTCACCAAGGGCGCAGACTACGAGTCTGCCATGCGCCTGATCGATGCCGGACTCGAGTACGATCCCTCCAACCAGTCGCTGATGCTCGCCAAGTCGTTGGTGCATGAGAAGCAGAAAGACTGGGAACAGGCCATCGCCTCCTACAAGCAGTATCATCCCCCCTACGGCGAGCTGCATGAATACCGCCAGCGCATGGAGTCACTCAAGCGCCACCTGCTGAAAAACAGAGTCACCGTAGACTACCAGTGGGCCCGCCCTTCCAACGAGGACAACATCACCTCCATGGCCACCATGTCCTATTCCCGCATCCAGAAGAACGACACATATACCTTGAACATGGTCTATGTCGGCCGGGATGGACTCACCGACCCCACCGGGATAACCTATGAGGGGGAGAGTATAACCTTTGAGGAGACGATTGAAGATGAGGTGCTCGAAGGAGGCAACGGCATTCAGGTCGTTGGCGAATGGGAACACAAGTGGAACAAGCGCTTCACCTCCACCCTCTCGGCGGGAATTTCCACCAAATTCCTGCCACGCCTCAAGTTCGGGCTCGGCGGATCCTACTCCTTCAACCACGACTGGACCGGACGCGGCGACTTGTCCTTCCGTCAGATTGGCGACGACGTCAAGACCTCCTTGTGGGGAGCAGGCCTCGGCATCACCAAAGACCTTGCGCCATTCAGCCTCGGCGCCGACGTCCGCGCATTCTACATGAAGAGCAAGGACACGAGTCTCTTCGACTCCAAATTCTTCGTCAATGGAAGCCTGACCGCCAGAGTCTATCCCGTAGAGAACAGCCGTTCCCACATCTTCGTCACAGGAGGCGTGGGTAATGCCCCGGAGATTTCGCTGATCGACAAGACCATGCCGCTGCGCTTCAACCAGCTCAACACGATGCTGGGATGCGGCGGACTCTACGTCATCAACTCCATGATCGACCTCGGCATCTCCGCCACATGGTACAACATGGCCGTGTCCAGCCAGACGCAAGTGGAAGTAGAAGCAGTTGGCGAATCAGACCCGATGACGAAACTCGTCGAGGTAGGAAAAAGCAAAAACTACTTATATCTGGATGCTTATGTTACAATACATTTCTAAATTCATGGCGAACCTCTCCGTCGCCCTCTTGGTCGGCGGATGTTCAGGCACGGCACAGACCATCGACAATCCGCCGCTGTCTGAATACCGTGGGCTGTACACCCCTTCCAACACGCAGGAAGTACAGAGCGCCATGCACACCAACCATCCAGACTACGACTGGGGACTTTGGGGCCACAACCTGAAGAAAGCCGTCGCCGACAACCTCACCGACGACATGTACGCCATCGTCGACGGCAAGCGCAATCCCAAGCAGTTCTGCTTCTCCAGCGCTGCGCTCTACGATGCCGTGCGCAACTACATCATCGACCAGTACGGAAGTGGTGATGAAACCTACAGCGAGCGCATCAGCATCATGCCCATGGACAACCAGCTGGCATGCACCTGCAGCCAATGCAAGGGAAAAGGCAACTCGCCCGGCAATGCCACCCCCGCCGTCACAGAGTTCGTCACCCGACTGGCCCAGGAGTTCCCCCTGCATCAGTTCTTCACCTCCGCCTACCACACCACCAAACAGGCTCCCTCCGCCGCCCTCCCCGCCAATGTCGGCGTCTTCATCTCGAGCATCCCACTGCCCGTGCAGGTCGACTTCACTCAGAGCAAGGGCTATCGTGAGTTCCAGTCGATGGTCGCCGCCTGGAAAAAGAAATGCCCCCGCATCTACGTGTGGGACTACGAGCGCAACTTCGACGACTACCTCTCTCCCTTCCCCTGCCTGCTCGCCATGCAGTCACGCCTGCAGCTCTACAGCAAGCTGGGCATATTGGGCGTCTTCTTCAACGGGAGCGGCGACGACTATTCAGCCTTCGACGACATGCAGACCCATGTGCTCGCACGGCTGATGGACAATCCCAATCTGAATGTGAAAGATGCCGTCGCCGACTACTTTCAGCAGAACTATCCCATCACCGCCCCCATCCTCCTCAAGTACTACTGGGGATTGGAGGAACGCATCCGGACAACCAATCGTGAACTGCCCCTCTATGGCACGATGGCACAGATGAACCGGATCTATCTCAACGCCAGCGAATTTGTGGCGTTTCGCCGACAGCTCGATGCAGCCAGCAAGCAGACCATGGGCGAAGAGCGCCATCGGCTGAACGCACTCCTGACATCACTGGCCTACACACAACTCGAAATGTATCGCTGCGGACTACTACCCAAGGACGCCGACATGGCGGCCGAGATGAAGGAAATCCTGAAGGGGCACAGCGAGATCAAAGGAATGGTCAACCGCGACGAAACCGGCCACACCATCGCCAAATATCTGGAACAATGGAAATAAAGAATCACATCTCAGCCACGTTTGCTTTGGGCTTTGCCGTACTGATTGTGGTCCTGTCGTCGCTGACATCATGCCACAAGAACATCAAGCCCACTGCCATACAGATTGAAGACTCCATACGCCACTATCCGGCCACCATCCTTGGCCAGAAACTGGTCATGCTGTACGAAGTCCGCAACTTAGGTCCCGAAATGCTCGTCTTGACCGATGTCCAGCCTGCCGTCCCCACCATCGAGGTCGACCAATGGAACGTCGAAATGATACCGCCGGGCGAAACAGCGCTTCTGAAGTTCACCTTCCACTCCGACAAGAACATCGGACTGGCCCGCCACATCATCCGAGTCTATGGCAACATCTACCCCGATGGCGTCGCCAACATCATCTTCGACACCAACATCGTCAGGCCCTCCAACGACCTGTCCGACTACGAGGAATACTACGAGAAAAAACTTCAGACGGAGGCTGAGAGGCTCCTCGGCCAGCGCATCCTCTCCAGGGAATACCGCACCGACACCACCTCCGACGGCAAAGACCGCATTCAGAAGAACAGCAGGTACTACGACATAACATTTGAATAGTCGAGAGCCACTTGCTACCACTCATCCCCAATTCGAACTCAGTAAAGTAAACTATATATTATGAAACAAATTGCAGGAAAGGATACCAATCAATTCAAAGTCCTCTTGGTAGATGACATCCCACTCAACCTGATTTTGTTGGAAAAGATGCTCCGCCCCTACGAATTTCAAATCGAGAAAGCCTACAACGGACGTCTCGCATTGCAGATGATTCAAGAACGGCAAGATACACCCGAAGCATTCGACCTGGCCATTGTCGACCTCATGATGCCTGAAATCGACGGCTACGAGGTCATCAAAGCCGTGCGCCACGGATGCGACAATGGCGAATTCACCATCCATGCCAAAGACAAGCAGGAGTTTCCCCTCATCATCTTGTCCGGCATGAACTTCAACGACGACATCACCAAAGGCCTGTCGATGGGAGCCAACCAGTTCCTCACCAAGCCCGTGGTCATGGAGCGTCTCTATACCGCCGTCACAGAGGAACTGACCAAGAAGTTGCAGACCACCGCATGATGCGCCGCAACCGTCCGTCCCACATAGCCATATCGGGGAAGCTACACACCCCACCACTTCCAGCGATGACATCTCAACCTCTTCACATGATAAGATCATTACACGTCAAGAGGGCAGATAGCTTGCGCCGTCTCCTCCTCCTTTTCCTTTGGATTTTGGAGATGCAGGCCACGCAGGCACAAAGCATAGTGCCTATTCCGCTCTCGCCCGCCTTCCTCCATCTGTCCGACCATCCGCGCTACCGCATCGCCTGTCCCGTCTGGGGCGATGGCGCCGTCACCATCGGCAGCCTCCATAGCAGCAGCGTCCAGGTGGCCTACGAGACAGACCCCACACAGTGGGACGCCGCCTGCTGGTGGGAAATCACCAGCCCCGATAACGTTCACCTCGTCTTCCGCAACGCAGCCACCGGCGACTATCTCACCTATACACCCGCCAAAGACTGGACCACCTACGTCCGCCTCGTCCTCAGCCAGCAGCTCACCGAGCAAGCCCACTGGACCGTCGGCACCGCCAGCGGCAGCCTCGTGTTCCACTATGCCGCCACCGATGCCAACTATTTCATGGAGATGGGATCGGACAAGATGGTCAGCACCTCCGTCAGCAGCGGCACCTCCCCCTACGTCCGCTTCCTCCTCTACGATGAGAATGGAAACGCCATCACCCTTCCAGCCGCCACACCGCTGCTCTCCTATGCCGACCACGTCGCCCTCAACAGCCGCCTGCTGACCTTCGACACGCAGTCGTCCACCTTCTTCTCCTCGGTCGCCACACTGGCCGACGCCACAGCCGAGTTCTCCTTCCAGACCGCCGACGACGCCACCTATCGCCTTGAGCTCACCGATACGCTCACTGGCGAGCCGCAGACACGGCTCACGCCCGACCTCAACGGCCAGACACGCGCCCTCACCCTCTTCCGCAACGACGAAGCCGTCGTCAAGAGCCGGATAGCCTTCACGGCCCTGCCCATTGTCAACCTCTCCGTGTCGGGCAACTTTGCCAACGACTATACCCCCGCCACCCTGCGCCTCGACGATGGCAGCCAGCCCAGCCTCGCCACCCTCGCCGCCTCCGTCAGACAGCGTGGAGCCACCGCCCGCAACTATCCCAAGCAGTCGCTCAACGTCAGGCTCCTCGACCAGCAGGGCGAGTCGCTCGACACCACCCTCCTCGGCATCCGGGAAGACGACAAGTGGATTCTCGACGCCATGGCCATCGACCGCATTCGCATGCGCAACCGCATCTGCTTCGACCTCTGGAACGAAATCTCCAGAACGCCCTACTCCACCGACTACGACAACCGCAACGGCACCGAAGGCCAATTCGTCGAACTCTTTCTCAACGGGAACTACTACGGCATCTACTGCCTCACCGACCGCATCAACCGCAAACTGCTCGACTTGAAGAAACCCGTCGTCAATGCCGACACCACCAGCGTGACCATTCGCGGCGTACTCTACAAGAGCAACTCCTGGGACAACACCGACCTGCGCCTGTCCTCCCTCAAGCCCTCGCAGCCGATGGACACCCTGGCATGGAACAACTGGGAGCTCCAAACACCCGACGAGTTCCCCTCCGCCACCACCTGGCAGCCACTCGTCGACCTCTACCAATTCTGCAGCTCCTCAGCCTCTGCCTTCGACGCCAGCGTAGACCAGTGGTTCTACACGTCCAACGTCATCGACTTCCATCTCCTGGTGCTTGCAGCCAACCTCATCGACAACGGCAACAAGAACCTCTTCCTCAGCACGCCCAACCTCACCAAGGGACATCGCTACCTCATCACCCCCTGGGACATGGACACCTCGCTGGGCGGCTACTACGACGGACGCTTCCATAGCGGCACCTACGACAACACGGCCATCGCCGACATGCGCATCAACAAGAACATGCCGTTCTCAGCGCTGTGGGACAACAACACCAATCACTACCGCTCGACCATGGCCGAGCGCTGGCTGGACATCCGCAACAAGGCATTCTCGCAAGATTCCATCAACGCAAAACTCGAACGCTACGCACGGCTCTTCACCCGTTCAGGCGCCTGGCAGCGCGAAGTCAGTCGCTGGAGCGCAGGCACACCCGTCAGTTCCGACCTCCTGACCGAAATCGCACACATCGAGCAGTGGTATGCCGGACGCCTGCAGCAGATGGACGACTACTTCAAGCCCCTCGTGCTCGGCATCGGCGGAGTGCAGGAGTCCGACCAGCAGGACGACCTCATCTGGACCCTCGACGGTCGCCTCCTCGGCAAGGACAAGGGGCAGAAACTCCCCCACGGCGTCTATATCATCAACAAGCGCAAGGTGGTGCGCTGAGCCGCAGGGCCCCGCCAGTGGCCGGTGCCCGCACCGCCCGAGGCCCTTGCCTTCCCGCAATCCCTCCACGCGGAGAGGGTGTGCCAGAGTGAATGCTCACTCCTGCACACCCTCTTCTTCGTTTCCGGCAGGCAGCTTCCTTTTTTTCGTCAAACCGATCCGTCCATCAACAAGCCTTCCTCTTCGCCTCCGGAACGCTGCCCCGCTGGCCGGAACTGCGCCTCGCTGCCGTTCGGGCCCGACACAGGGTGCATTGCCTGCAACGGCCCTGCACGTTTCCTGCAACGGCCCTGCACTGCCCCAGCGGCAGGGCACACCCCCAACGGACAAGTGCAGAACGTCCGATCCATCCGACGGATGTCGCAACTGCGGCGAGAAGGCCTTCGTATCCCATCAAGAAGGCCTTCGCTGCGAACAACGAAGGCCTTCTCGATGAGAGGAACGGTGAAAACCGGCGAGACGGCAGCCCACCCGCCACGCCGCAAAGGCGAGGAGCAACGTGCGGAGCGATGGGGCCAGCGGATAGACGAAGGGGGAAGCTGCTGCAGGCGCGGCGTCAGAACAGGCCGACCTGATTGAGCAATACGCCCAGGATGCCCAGCGGCACGACATAGCGCAGCAGGAACACCATCGGACGGAAATAGCGGGCACGCGACGCGCCGAAATTGCTCACCTCGTCGCGGAACAGCTGGCGGTCGAGACGCCAACCGGCGAAGATGCTGATGAAGAAGCCGCCGATGGGCAGGCAGATGTTCGACGCACTCCAGTCGATGAGGTCGAATATCGTCTTGTCGAAGAGGCGCACCCCGTTGAGCGGGCCGAACGAGAGCGAGGCGAAACAGCCGAAGAAGATGCAGACGATGGTCTCGAGCAGCGCGGCACGGCTGCGCTTGAAGCCGAATTCCTCCGTCAGATACGACGTCACGACTTCGTGCATGGAGATCATGCTCGTCAGCGCAGCCAGGATGATGAGCACATAGAAGGCGCTGCTGACGATGTAGAAGAGCAGCGGATAGGCGCCGAAGGCCTGCAGGAAGACGTTGGGCAGGGTGATGAAGATGAGCGAGGGGCCGATGTCCGACGGCGAGAGCGAGTAGTTGGCTGCCGCAGCGGCGGGAAAGATGATGAAGCCGGCCATGATGGCCACCATCGTGTCGATGGCGCTCACCTGCACCGCCGTCCGTGCGAGGTCGGTCTGGCGGTTGAAGTAGGAGGCGTAGGTGCAGAGACAACCCATGGCGAGCGAGAGCGAATAGAAGGCCTGCCCCATGGCGGAGAGCACCGTGGAGCCCGTCACCTTGCTGAAGTCGGGGCGCAGCAGGAAGGCGAGTCCTTCGGATCCGCCGGGCTGGATGACGCTCACGACCACGAGCAGCAGCACGAGGATGAAAAGCAGGGGCATGAGGATTTTAGACCATCGCTCGATGCCGCGCGTGACGCCGCGCATGATCACCACATGCGAGAGCAGCACGAAAACGGCCATCCAGACGATGGGCAGATAGGGATTCTGCACGAAATCAAGGAACTGGGCGGGAAAAGTGGAGGCGTCGTGTCCGGCCAGTCCGTTGGTGAGGGCCAGGAAGCCGTAGTGCATGGTCCAGCCCGACACCACGCAGTAGTAGCACATGATGAAGAAGGCCGTGAAGACACCGAGGCGCCCCACCCACTTCCAGGCCGTGCCGGGCGCGAGCATCTGGTAGGCGCGCGCGGTGTTGGCCTGCGTGTGGCGCCCAATCAGAAACTCGCTGATCATGATGGGCAGACCGACGATGAGGATGCAGCCGATGTAGACGAGGATGAAGGCGGCGCCGCCGTTGCGTCCCGTCTCGATGGGAAAGCGCCAGATGTTGCCCAGCCCGACGGCCGAGCCGGCAGCGGCAAGGATGGCTCCAAGACGTGAGCCGAAGTTTTCACGATTCGTCATGAGGAGAGGAAAAGATGGGAAGATAGTGGGTGATGAGGACGTCGCATCAGAGGCCAATCCACGAGAGCAGACCGAACTGATGCAGGAAGATGAGCAAGACAGCGAGAGGCGTGACGTAGCGCACCATGAAGCGGAACGTCGCCACATAAGGCGCACGGAGCGTACCGAAATTCGTCAGCTGCTCCTGGATGATGCGCTTGTCGAGCCACCAGCCCACGAAAAGCGTCATACAGATGGAGCCGATGGGCATGGAGAACTTGCTGACCAGCCAATCGCAGAAGTCGAAGATGGACATGCCGAACAGGTGCACCTCCTTCCACGGACCGAAGGACAGGCTGCAGCAGACGCCTACGAGAATGCAGCCAATCGTCTGCAGCCAGGCAGCACGATGACGGCTGATGCCGTATTCCTCCGTCAGGTAGCTGGTGGAGATCTCGTGCATCGAGATGGTCGACGTGAGCGCAGCCAGAATCAGCAGGACGTAGAAGCACAGCGAAAAGACGTAGCAGACCACGGGCATTGAGCCAAACGCCTGCTGGAAGACGTTGGGCAAGGTGATGAAGATGAGCGACGGGCCGATGTCGGCAGCCCCCAACTGATAGCCCGAAGTGGCGACAGCAGGAAAAATGATGAAGCCGGCCATGAGCGCGACAAACGTGTCGATGATGCAGACAGAGAGCGTCGTACGCATCAACTTCGTCTGCCGGTTGAAATAACTGCCGTAAGTGCAGAGACAGCCCACGCCCAGCGAGAGCGAGAAGAAGGCCTGCCCCATGGCCGACAGCACCACCCCGCCGTTCACCTTGCTGAAGTCGGGCTTCACGATGAACTCGACGCCGCTCCACGCTCCGGGCTGCACGACGGCGCAGACGACGAGCACGATGAGGAGCACAAAGAGCAGGGGCATGAGGATTTTCGACCAACGCTCAATGCCGCGCGTCACGCCACGGACAACCACGACGTGCGTCAGCAGCAGGAAGAGAACGAGCGTGACGGCCGGAAGCAGTGGGTCGGCAACGTAGTCGGAGAACATCTGCGGGAAGTCGGCGGTGCCTTTCCCGGCAAACTGATTGGCGGCGGCCAGGAAGGCGTAGTAGCCCGTCCAGCCGGCCACGACGCTGTAGTAGCTTAGGACGATGAAGCCGGTGACGACACCGAGGCGCCCCACCCACTTCCAAGGCGTGCCGGGAGCCAGCAGATGGAAGGCGCCGGTGGCATTGCGGTGAGACGCACGCCCCACCAGAAACTCGCTGAGCATGACCGGTATACCCATCAGGACAATGCAGCCGATGTACACCAAGATGAAGGCGGCGCCGCCGTTACGTCCCGTCTCAATAGGGAACCGCCAGATGTTTCCCAGTCCGACGGCCGAGCCGGCCGTGGCAAGCACAGCCCCGATTTTGCTGGCAAAATTTTCGCGTTCGTTCATGTAAAGATCCGTTGAAAGGAGTCGGCCGGACAGCAGAAGCGCAGCGGAAAGGCAGGCAGCGCGCCTCCACAAAAACAGACGCGTGCTGCAACAGCACGGCCGCAACGCAGCGGCGCCGCTTCAGGTTCGCAGCGTCGATGCAGCAGGAGCGCCTGCCGCCGGCGGAGAGTTAACATGGAAAATTGCTGCAAAAGTACAATTTTTTTCATAAATTTGCCGATAAAATGAAAGCAAATTCGAAAATAAAATGCAAATATGATGAAGAACAGCCACATTTCGGCTTCGCTCCGCGTGCTCCGATGGAGCAGACAGCATGGATGGAGCCTGCTGCTCTATGCCTGCGTGTTCGTGCTGAGCATCATCCCGCTGGCCGACATCCAGCCGCCGATGTCGCTGAATCTCATGGACAAGTGGGTGCACATGCTCATGTATTTCGGCATCTCCAGTGCCGTCTGGCTGGACATCTGCCGCAGGAGGGGCGCAGGGCCGAGGCGCAGGGCCGACTGGTGGTGGGCGCTGGCCGTGCCCCTGCTCTTCGGCGGCGCGATGGAGTTGTGGCAGGCCTGGCTCACCACCTGCCGCTCGGGTGACTGGGTAGACTGGCTGGCCGACGCCATCGGCTGCGCGCTGGCTGCGCCTGTGGGGGCGTGGCTGCTGCCTGCGCTGTGGCGGAAGAGCCATCGGAAAGGGTAGGCCATTACCTGTCCACAGCACTGGGAGCGCAGACAAAGAACGGTGGAAGCGCCGCCCAATCATGACAGCGGCAGCGACCGGCAGACGTGGCCCTGCAAGAAGAAACGGCGTGCGCCGCACGGTCAATCAAGAAGGGTGATGATTTCTGCGCTGGCGATTGCCTGTGAAACTTCGGGCGCTCGGCACGCCCCAAAAGAGAGGACAGCACCGTCGGGGTGCTGTCCTCTCTTTGTGATGGTGCGGGCTGCGCAAGCGGCTGTTCGGCCCGCGCAAGCGGCTGTTCGGCCCGTCTTGCAGGGGCCGGCGACCGGATGCCTCGCTTTACTTGCTGAAGAGCTCGTCGAGCAAGGTGTAGAAGTCGGGACTTTCGCCCACGATGGTCTTCACAATCTTGCCGTCGGGGCCCAGCACGATCTTCGTGGGGAAGCCGGAAATGGCAAAAAGTTTCGTCACGTCGCTCTCTCCCGTGCCGTTGATGACGTGGAGCCAGGGCAGTTCGTGCTTCTCCACGGCCTCTTTCCACTTGGCCTCGGTGTCGCCGCAGTCGATGCCGAGAATCTCGAACTTGCCGGCATACTTCGTGTAGTATTCCTTCATCTCGGGAATGCCCTTGATGCACCACACGCACCACGAGCCCCAGAAGTCGAGCACGACGTACTTGCCGCGCAGCGAGGCGAGGGCGAAGTCGTTGCCCTTGATGTCCTTCAGCGTGAAGTTGGGTGCCTCAACGCCTGCGGCCTGTGCGGCTGCGGCAGCTTCTTCCTGCTTTTTGGCTTCCTCCAGACGGGCGAAGATGTCGTTGATATACGTCTTGAACTTGCCGTTGCGCACTTCCGGCGTCAGCAGCGCCACGAGCTGATTGAACTGCTCCTCGCTGTCGGCCTGCGCAGCAAAGAGGGCTGCGGCGTCCTCGCTGGCGTGGGCACGAATCACGTCCGATGTCTTGGTGAAGATGGTCTGCTGCAGCGCGTTGAACTGCTGCTCGATGTCTTTCTTCGCCGCGTCGTCGGCTGCGCTCTGATACTGCTGCACGAGTGCGCGGCCCTGCTCGGTCTCGGCCTTCGTGGCATCGGAGATGGCGCTGCGGATGGTCTCATACTGCGTGTAGAACTTGTCGCCGCCGAGCTTCACTGTGGATGCGGCCAAGTCGCCTGTCAGTTCCACCGTCGTGCCAGGCACGAGCTGCAGGCTCGTGAACTTGCGCTCGGTGCCGCTCAACGTGCCCGGAGTGGCGAGCAGGAGCTGCTGGCCTACCTTCACGTCCTTGAGGGTAGTCTGGAACTTTCCGTCCTTCACGACGAGCGTTTCGCGGGGTTCCAGCACGATGAGCGTGTCGCCCGCATTCTGCAGATTGCCCTTGACGATCACTTCGTCTGCTTGCTGCGCAAAGGCAGAAGATGCCGACAAGAGCAGCGCGGCAGACAGGAATAATGATTTGTTCATAATAATTAATGGATTGATAAGTGAATAATTGTGTGAGCTATGAGGGGGGCCTGCACAGCCCTCCGGCAGGACCAGAGCAGCGGCGCATGGCGCAGCGATTGTGCCCGCATGAGGGTTCGGGCGCAGTCGTTTTGTGTTTCGGGTGCGCTCTTTCTGCGTTTCGAGCGCACTCGTTTTTGAGGTCGGTCGTCTTCGCATGGATGCACGAAGGCCTTCGTCGTGGTTTGCGAAGGCTTTCGCGAGGGTTCACGAAGGCCTTCGTGGTGAGAGGGCACGTGGCCACTGCCACCCTCGGGCACGAAAGGCTGCTGGCTGAAACGCAGCGGCCTTGCAGTGCGGCTGTCACGCGGCTGCAGCCGCAGCGGCGGTCAGAAGGCGAAAGGGCGTGGAGACGGCGCCGAAGGCGCATGAGGACTGATGCGGACATGCACGTAGTCGACGTCGACAAGGCCGCTCTCGCCCGCGTCGTTGAAGCAATAGAGGCCGATTCTGTCGCCGCGGTAGTGGCCCCAGCGCATCTGGTAGACCTCGCCGAAGGGGTGGAAGATGTCGCCATCCGTGCTGTATGCATACGTCGCGCGTCCGTCCAGTCCCCACGAGGTGCGCAGCCAGAGTGCGGACGTGGTGAGCTGCGGGCCGCGGAGCGAGGCGTCGTTATGGCGGTATTCGAGATAGCGACGGTCGCCTTCGCACACGATGCCGACGGCGCTGCTGTGGTCGGAGAAATGGCAGAGTCCGGCCCGAAGTCCGTCCGTGGCCCGTGAACAGTCGAATTTGGCCGTCACCTCACATTCCTCGCTGCGGATGGTGCGCAGCGTCAGCGTGTTGCCGGCCCGCAGGAGGCGGTTCTGCTCCAGCGGCCGATAGGCCATCAGGCGCAGCCAGCCGGCCCGCTCCGACAAGGAGTAGAAGGCTTCGCGCGGCTGGTAGTTCCACTGCCACTGCGGCGAGAGGCGCGGCGCGTCGAAGTCGTCGCTGAAGGCCATGAAGAAGTCGGTGCCGTCCGCCGCCGGCGTGTCGGCAGCGCGGGGAATGCGTCCGCCCCACTGCATCGTGCCGATGCCCTCGGGCAAGACCTCGCCGATGAGCGGCCAGCCGTCCTGCCACGTCACGGGAAGCAGGCTGACGATGCGGCCGCTCCAGTCGCCCGAGCCGTGGTGGGTGAGGAAGTACCACTGCCCGTCTTTTCCTTCGACGATGCCGCCCTGATTGGGCTCCATCGCGTCGGGGGAGGCCAGCGCCAATTGGCGCTCCTCCGCGTAGGGGCCGGTGAGCGTGCGGGAGCGCTTGGCCATGACGTAGCGGCCCACACCGCCTTTGTGCTCGCTGAAGATGAGATACCACCAGCGGCCGTGACGAATCAGTTTGCTGGCCTCGCGTCCGCTGCCCTCGTTGATGAGAACGCCCTTCGAGCGGTCGAAGGAAGCGCAGTCGGGCGCCAACGGAAAGAGGTAGGTTTTGTAGCCGTCGCTGAAATGGGTGCCGACGAACACGCCACGGCCTCGCTCGTCCCAAGCCATCGTGCAGTCGTCCCATCCGGGCTCCGCCAGCAGGCAGGTGAGCGGTTGCCAGGGGCCTTCCGCCGCCGGAGCGCTGGTCATGAAGTATCCCTCGTCGGGTGTGCCGAACATGAGGTAGAACCGGCCGTTGTGGTGACGCAGTGTTCCGGCCCAGATGCCGCGCGCCGGTCGGTTCATCTGCGTCCAGTTGAGCGCCTCGCTGATCTGCGTGAGGTCGGGCACGGCGTTGGCACAGATGCGCCAGTTCACGAGGTCGCGGGAGTGGAGAATCGTCATGCCCGGAGAGAATTGGAACGTGGACGAGATGGCGTAGAAGTCCTCGCCCACACGAATGCAGTCGATGTCGCTGTAGTCAGAGGGAATCACCGGGTTGAGATAGGTGCCGTCGCCCTGGTCGCCCCAGCGTTGCCATTCACCCCAAGTGCGCTTCTGCGCCATCAGGGGTGCAGAAACGGAAAAAGAAAAGAGGAATAGCAGGATGATACGAAGCACTTTCATTGTCATTCAAATTGCGCGCAGCGAGGCTGCGCTTGCTTGCTAAGCCAGGGGAACAGTGAGCGGAGCAAGCGGGAGAGATGCGCGGAGCGGGTTGGGACGCTGCGCCGGAGGGGCCGGAGCAAAGCACCAAGCGCACAAGATTGTGGCGCAGAATCAGATGGACTGTTGCGCCGAGTCTGATGGGTTTCTGCGCCGAGACTGATGGATTGTTGAGCAGAATCAGTTGGACTGTTGCGCAGAATCAGATGGGACGTAGCATTGGGCGGGGGCACTTTTAGTAGACATTCCACTCCCAGATGCCGCGTTCTCCGTCCTCAATCTTCACGCGCAGATAGCGCAGGCGCGCATCGACGCGGTCGGTTTGCGGCGCGCAGATGGTGGGCTCGGTGTGGCGTGAGAGTGTCCGCCACGTCGTGCCGTCGGTCGAACCCTCCAGCGTGTATACATGGGGCGCGGTGGGGCGCACGAAGAAAATCTCGCTCCGGCGGATTTTCCGCGCCTTGCCGAGGTCGAGCATGAACCAGCAGTCGCGGTCGGTGTCTGCGGCCATCCAGCGCGAGCCGTTCGCGCCGTCGGTGGCAAAGGCGGGGTCGAAATATTCCGTACGATTGAGGTTGGGATTTGCGATCGGCGCAATCTGAAGCGCGGGGCGCACGCTGGACGCCGTCACCAGACGGACGGGCAGCGGTTTCGGCGTCTTCACATTGCGCAGTTTTCCCACGCCGTTGAGATCGACGGCGACGCGGCGGATGGTTCCGTCCGCATTGAATTCGAGCCGGTTTACGTAAGTCTGACGGTTGGTGCTGCGCCGACCGAACTCCAGGAATGCGAAATAGAAGTCGTCTGTCCCGCTCACGTTGAACACGCAGCCGTGTCCCGGGCCATACACACCCGTCTGCACATCGGTGGTCGACACCAGATTGTCCGCAGGGAAGTCGTACGGACCGAGCGGCGACGTGCGGCTCATGCCATAATAATACTGATAGTTCTCATCGCCGCCGATGGTGTAGAGATAGTAGTAGATGCCCTTCCGCTTGAAGAAAATCGGGCCTTCCGAATACGCCGTCTGCGGCGTCTGAATCGTCTGGATCTCGCCCTCCGTAACCGTCATGTCCGCCGACAGGCGCGCCACATGGCGCCTGCCCCAGAAGACGTAGGGCGTGCCGTCGTCGTCCACGAACACCTCGGCATCAATGCCACCGCGGTCGGAGTCCTGCAGCAGCGTGCCTTCGGGAGCATAAGGGCGCTCAAACTTGTCGGCGCCGCGGGCGAGGCGGAACGGACCCTCCGGCGCGTCGGCCACGCCCACGTGCATATAGCCGTTCACTGTGGGGTAGATGTAGTACCGTCCGTTCGCAGCCACAGCCTTGCTGGGCGCCCAATATTTCTCCTGACGAGCCGACGGGAAGTAGATGCCGTCGAAGCGCCAGTTCACAAAATCCTTGCTCGTCCACACCACCGGTGGGCCGGAAGTCTCGAGTCCGCGCCCGTATCCGTCGGTCGTGGCGTAGCAATAGAACGTGTCGCCCACCTGCTGGATGCTGGCGTCGGCTATCATGTCCGGCACGAGCGCGCGCCCAAACGGATTGGCATGCGCAGGCTGCGACTGACTGACGGGCTGCGCCGCCATCTTTCCGACGACCAGCCACAGAATAGCAATTGCACTGAACAGTCTTTTCATAGTCTCTTTCATTACAGTTTTCCGGCAGACACCGACCATTGCATCGGCATCTGCGTGCCTTTTCATCGGCAAACGCCGCCCCATCGGACGCCGCCGGCCAATCGAAGTACAGGCGCGTCCAGCTCACTGGAGATGCACCAAACAGACGGAGCGCGTGCCCCGCATTTGGCAAAGATACACATTTTTTGCAGCTTATCCATGCGACGGAAGTAAAAAACATCCTCAGCTGCGGCAGATTGCGCACATCGTCTGAAAAACTGCATTTTCGCAGAAAAAAAGTTCATCGTTTCACGACTTTTCCATACCTTTGCACATATAACAACCTTTTTTGCCGACAGCCGTGCATCGACGTGCGCCTTTCACGGCAACGCCGAGCCCTCGTCTCACCTACCAAAAAGCACTCAAAAACAATGAAATTCACGCATTCGTTGGCCTCTTTGGCCGCTGGCAACGGACAAAACGCTGCCGTTACATCGACCAAGAAGCACTCAAGAACAATGAAATTCACGCTTCTCTCGACCCTGCTGGCCGCCTGCACCGGCCTGACCGCGGCGGCACAGACCGCGGCGACCGCACGCACATTCGATCCGCCCGTCATGGGCTGGAGCTCCTGGAACACCTTCTACGCCAACATCAACGAGACCATCGTCAAGGGACAGGCCGACGCCATCGTCAGCAAGGGCCTGCTGGCATGCGGCTACAACTACATCAACATCGACGACGGCTTCCAGTGGGACCGCGACGAGAGCGGACGCCTGCAGGTGAATCCGACGCGATTCCCCAACGGACTCAAGCCCGTGGTGGACTACATCCACGCCAAGGGACTCAAGGCCGGCATCTACTCCGACGCCGGACACAGCACCTGCGCCAGCTACTACAACGGCGAGACGCATGAACTGCAGGCGGGCATGCTCGACCACGACGACGAGGACAGTCGGATGTATTTCAACGAGCTGGAGTTCGACTTCATCAAGGTGGACTTCTGCGGCGGCACCGCGCATCAGAACCAAGAGCGGCTCGACCTCAATGCCGAGGAGCGCTACAAGGCCATCGCCGCCGCCATCCGTCGCACGGGGCGGAAGGTGAACTTCAACGTCTGCCGCTGGGACTTTCCGGGCACGTGGGTGCGCGACATCGCCGACTCGTGGCGCACGACGCAGGACATCAACGCCTCGTGGGGCTCGATCAAGAACATCATCGGGCAGAATCTCTACCTTTCCGCCTACTGCGGCGGCGGCCACTACAACGACATGGACATGCTGGAGGTGGGCCGGGGGCTCAGCGCCATCGAGGAACGCACCCATCTCGGCATGTGGTCCATCATGAGCTCGCCCTTGCTCATCGGCTGCGACCTGCGCAACATTCCCTCCGCCACGCTCAACCTGCTCCGCAACACCGAGCTCATCGCGCTCAACCAGGACCCGCTCGGGCTGCAGGCCTACGTGGTGAGGAGCGAGGGCGGCTGCTACGTGCTCGTCAAGGACATCGAGACGCTGCACGGGACGAAACGCGCCGTCGCCTTCTACAATCCGACGGACGCGGCGCAGACCATCGGCGTCACGTTTGAGGAGGTGGAACTGGCCGGCAACGTCGCCATCCGCAACATCCTCGACCGCACCGACGTCAGCAACTCGGACCCCGACGGCTACTCCGCCAGCGTTCCGGCCCACGGCACGCTCATCATGACCTTCACCGCCGACCGCCGGCTCGACCGCACGCGCTACGAGGCCGAGACGGCCTATCTGAGCAGCTATCAGGAAATCATGAACAACCAGACGGCGCAAACCGGCATCTATGATGCGGCCTCCTACTGCTCCGGCGGGATGAAGGCGGGCTGGCTCGGCATGCGAGCGGCCAACGACCTTCAGTGGCAGGACGTCTACGTGAGCGAAGCCGGCGACTACCGGCTCGACATCACCTACATCTCCGGCGAGAACCGCAACCTCAGCATCGACGTGAACGGCGCGAAAGCCACTACCCTCAGCTGCAACTCCGGTGGCTGGAGCACGACGAAGACGGCCAGCATCCGCGTACACCTGAACGCCGGTTCCAACGTCGTGCGCCTCTACAACGCCTCTGCCTGGATGCCCGACATCGACTGCATGACCGTCAAGCTGCTCCAGGCCGACGCCATCCACGGCGTCGTGGCCGACGCGTCCGCTGCCGCTGCCGACAGCCCCGTCTACAGCCTGCAGGGCCAGCACATGGGCACGGCCGCCGACCTGCCCGCGTTGCCCAACGGCATCTACGTGAGCAGCACACAGAAGATTCTCAAGCACGAATGAACCGCAGGCGGACACCTCCGCCCCGCACAATCCTCCTCCACATGAACATCGAAATCGAGAGGAAATTCCTCGTCACAGGTGAATTCAAGCACCTTGCCTACGCCCACAGCCACATCCAGCAGGGCTACTTCGACACGGCTCCGGGCCGCACCGTCCGCGTGCGCATCCGCGACGACAAGGCCTACCTCACCATCAAGGGCCCAGCCATGCCCGACGGCCTCGCCCGCTACGAGTTCGAGACCGAAGTGAGCATGGAGGACGGCCGCCAGCTGCTCGCCCTCTGCCGCCCCGGCCGCATCGACAAGGAGCGCTGGCTCGTGCGCAACGGCCAGCACGTGGTCGAGGTCGACGAGTTCTATGGCGACAACGCCGGCCTCGTGCTGGCCGAAATCGAGCTCGCCTCGCCCGACGAGCCCTATGCCCGCCCCACCTTCCTCGGGGCGGAGGTGACCGGCGACCACCGCTACTACAACAAGCACCTGATGCACTATCCCTACAAGCTCTGGGGCACGACGGAGCACTGACGCCGCCGCACGCCCGCCAGCCTCCCCCGCCCTGACGGCACCGACCGTGCGCCTGCATGGCCGCCCCGCCCCGCGCAGCTTCCGACACGAAGGCCTTCTCGCAGCGACGCGAAGGCCTTCGCAACCCCTCACGAAGGCCTTCGCAACCGCACGTCGACTGCCGGCCAACCCCACCTCGCGCCAGCGCCCGCGCCTTTCCGGCGCCACGACCACCACATCATCCTACGACACCATGACACACTGCCAACACCCCCTCCGCTCCTGCCTTGCGGCCCTCCTCCTCTGCCTCTGCGCCGCCACGGCGCTCCAGGCACAGACCCTGTCGCGCATCCGCCAGACCCTCCGCTTCGGATGGCGCTTCCACCGGGGCGACCTGCCCGACGCCGCCCGTCCGACGCTGAACGACGAGGACTGGGAGCGCATCGACCTGCCCCACGACTTCCTCATCTCCCAGCCCTGGACCGCACCCACGCAAGGCGAGGGTGCCGACAACAGCGACCCGGGCAACAACGTGCGCTCGCGGCTGAGCCCGCGCGGATTCAAGGAGATGGGCATCGGATGGTATCGCCTCCACCTCACGCCCGACAGCGCATGGCGCGGCCGCCGCATCCTCATCGACGTGGAGGGCATCATGCTCGTGGGCGACGTCTACCTCAACGGAGAGCGCATCGGCGGCACCGACTACGGCTACCTCGGCTTTCAGTGCGACGTGAGCCAGCTCCTGCGCTTCGGCGCCGACAACGTGCTGGCGGTGCGCGCCGACACCCGCGCGCCGGAGAACTCGCGCTGGTATACCGGCGGCGGACTCTACCGCGACGTGCACCTCGTCGTCACCGACCCCGTCATGCACTTCGAGCGGCACGGACTGAAAATCGAGACCACGCGCGTCGATGCCGACGGCACCGCCCACATCGCCCTGCAAAGCGAAATCACCTGCCGCCGCGACTCGAAATACAAACGGCTCGACCTGCGCCTCAACGTGCTCGACCGCGACGGACGCAGCGTGCTCAGCGCGCGCCTGCAGCCCCCCTTCCGCGCCGGACAGAAGACCTATGAATACGTGCTCGACACGCTGGCCCTGCCCGCCGCCCGCCTCTGGGACGTCGACAGCCCCTACCTCTATACGCTCCGGCTGCAGCTCGTGCGCGAGGACGGGAGCGTGGCCGACGAGGTGGAGCAACGCTTCGGCGTACGTACCCTTGAGTTCTCGCCCGAGTTCGGCATGAAACTCAACGGCCGCAAGGTGCTGCTGAAGGGCATCGCCAACCACCACACGCTGGGACAGCTCGGCGCCGCCGTCTATCCACGGGCCCTGGAGCAGCGCATCCGCCTGCTGAAGGCGTTCGGATTCAACCACCTGCGCACCTCGCACAACCCCTACAGCGAGAGTTTGCTCGACTTGTGCGACGAATACGGCATCCTCGTTGTCGACGAACTCTACGACAAATGGCTCGACCGCTACACCGGCGGACGCCGGCCCTGGACGGAGCAATGGCAGCACGACATCCCCGAATTCGTCAAGCGCGACCGCAACCACCCCTCCGTCGTCGTCTGGAGCCTGGGCAACGAGCTCCAGACCTATTGGGACATTCCCTACGCCGACTGGGGCGTCACGGCCTACCGCATGCAGAAGGTGCTGCTCCAGCGCTACGACCGCAGCCGTCCCGTGACCGTGGCCATGCACCCGCGCGGCCGCGACCCCGAGGCGGGCGACTCGCTCCCCGCACCGCTGGCGCGGGAGACCGACATCGCCGCCTACAACTACCGCTACATGTACTTCCCTGGCGACGGACGCCGCTACCCCTGGATGATCTTCTATCAGAGCGAGGCCAACACCACGATGCTCGGCCCCAACTACTTCGAGATGGACCTCGACCGCGTGCTCGGCACCGCCTACTGGGGCATGATCGACTATCTCGGCGAGAGCCAGGGGTGGCCTGAGAAGGGCTGGGCACAGGGCGTGTTCGACATCACGCTGCAACCCAAGCCCGCGGCCTATCTCGTCAAGAGCATGTTCAGCAGCGAGGAGCCCGTCGTACACATCGGCGTGCAGGAAACCTCGCGCACCATGGAGTGGAACGGCATCCGCACCGGCATCAACCGCACCACCGACCACTGGAACCGCACCGAGGGCGAACGGCTCACGGCCTACACCTACACCAACGCCGAGGAAGTGGAGCTGCTGCTCAACGGACGCTCCCTCGGCACGCGCCGCAACCGCACAGACGACCCCAAGGAGCGCAACCAGATCCGCTGGAACGACCTCCCGTATGAGTCCGGCACGCTCGAGGCCATCGCGCGCAACGGCGGCAAAGTCGTGGCCCGCCACCGCATCCAGACCGCAGGGCCTGCCGTGCGGCTGCGCCTGACAGCCGAGCAGCCCGGCACCGACGGACCCATCCAGTTCGCAGCCGACGGCCTCGACCTGCTCCATGTGCGCATCGAAGCCATCGACAAGAAAGGCATCCGCGTGCCCAGCGCCCGCCACGACATCCAGCTCAGCACGACGGGCGACGTGCGCATCGCCGGCGTCGGCAATGGCGACATGGCGTCGGACGACATCCACACGGCCTCCCACATCCATCTCCACGAAGGCGCGGCGCTCGTCGTCCTGCGCGCCGGACGCACGCCCGGCAAATTCACGCTGAAAGCCGAGACCGACGGACTCAACTCCGCCGTCCTGCAGTCTGCCACCCGACAGTCGGCAAATAATCTGCCCGCAAGCACAAAATAATTGCACACAGGGGGCCTGATTGTAAGCAAAATTCCTTAACTTTGCATCCGATTCGTAAACTCCTTTCAAGATAAAAACCCTCGTTTGCCGGCCGGCGCAGGCCAAACACGCGGACAGACAGCCCGAAAGCCCCCGGCAGACAGCCCCAATCCCCATCCCAATGAAGCAAATCAAGACAGCACTCGTGTCGGTGTATCACAAAGACGGGCTCGACGAACTCCTCGCAGCGCTCCACAACAACGGCGTGAAATTCCTCTCCACCGGAGGCACGCAGGCGTTCATCGAAAGTCTCGGCTATCCCTGCCAGAAAGTAGAAGACGTCACCACCTATCCCTCCATTCTGGGCGGCCGCGTCAAGACGCTCCACCCGAAAGTATTCGGAGGCATCCTCGGACGTCGCGCACTCGAATCCGACCAGCAGGAGATGGCCCGCTACGAGATTCCGGAAATCGACCTCGTCATCGTCGACCTCTACCCCTTTGAGGAGACCGTGGCCAGCACCAACGACGAAGCTGCCATCATCGAGAAAATAGACATCGGCGGCATCTCGCTCATCCGCGCCGGCGCCAAGAACTTCAACGACGTCGTCATCGTTCCCAGCAAGGCCGAATACACACCGCTGCTGAAGATCGTGGAGGAACAGGGCGCACAGACCACCCTGGAGCAGCGCAAGTGGTTTGCCGGACAGGCGTTCGGCGTCAGCTCCCACTACGACACGGCCATCCACGCCTACTTCACACGCTGAGCACCGACGGTGCAGACACTGATTCCTGCAGGCGGCTCCACACCCTCCTACAGACACCTGCACCACTGTCACGCGACGCACCAACCGCCCCACGCCGACGCCGCGCGGGCAACAGAAACGCAAGACGACACAACACAACAATAGCAACTCCATCCAATTTATGGGATTTTTCAGTCTGACACAAAAGGTAGCCATGGACCTCGGCACCGCCAACACCATCATCACGGTGGACGACAAAATCGTCGTCAACGAGCCCTCAGTCGTGGCATTGGATCGCAATACCAAGAAAATGATTGCGGTGGGCAGCAAGGCCAAGATGATGCATGAGAAGACCAACGACAACATCATCACCAGCCGTCCGCTGAACAACGGAGTCATCGCCGACTTCGACGCCTGCGAGAAAATGATCCGTGGTCTCATCGCCATGGTGAAGACAGGCCACCACTTGTTCTCCCAATCGCTGCAAATGGTGATAGGCGTTCCGTCCGGTTCCACCGAAGTGGAGCTGCGCGCCGTGCGCGACAGCGCTGAGCACGCGGGAGGCCGCGACGTCTACCTCATCTACGAGCCGATGGCTGCCGCCATCGGCGTCGGACTCGACGTGGAGGCTCCGGAAGGAAACATGGTGGTCGACATCGGCGGTGGATCCACCGAAATCGCCGTCATCTCGCTGGGCGGAATCGTCTCCAACAACAGCATCCGCGTAGCCGGCGACGACTTCACCAACGAAATCCAGAACTACATGAGCCGCCAGCACAACGTGAAAGTGAGCGAGCGCATGGCCGAACGCATCAAGATCAATGTAGGCTCGGCGCTGACAGAACTCGACAACGAACCGGAGCCTTACCTGGTGAACGGACCCAACCGAATTTCATCGCTGCCGATGGAAATCGCCGTCAACTACAAGGAAATCGCGCACTGCATCGACAGCACCATCGCCAAGATAGAAGACGCAGTCATGAGCGCGCTCGGCAACACACCGCCCGAACTCTATGCCGACATCGTGAAGAACGGCATCTGGCTCACCGGTGGCGGCGCCCTCCTGCGCGGCCTCGACAAGCGTCTGACCGAGAAAATCCAGATACCGTTCCACGTAGCCGAAGATCCGCTGCTGAGCGTCGCCAAAGGTACAGGCATCGCGCTGAAGAACGTGCACAACTTCTCGTTCCTCATGAGATAGGCAAAGGCATGCCGCATCGGTGCACAGATTCGGGCACGCAGATGCACATACCCAACCAAGAAGGTGCAAGCAATTAAGTGCGGAAATGCAAGTGTTGACGTGCGGAAATGCAAGTGTTGACGTGCGTAGACGCAAGTATTGACGTGAGGAAATGCACCTAAAGAAATAAGAACGCGCCATCATCTAATGATTCAGAAGGCTGAATCAAAAAAAGAGATAGGCAACACAAATCGCCGGACAGGCGCCATCAGCCCTTCCATAGGCTGGTGGCGTCGTACCGGATAAGTCAACTCCCCATCGTGTCTCATGCGAAATCTGATTGACTTTCTGCAATCCCACTTATATTGGCTGGTGTTCCTCGCACTCGAGGTCGTCAGCCTTATTTCGCTTTTTAAGTACAACGACTATCAGGGAAGTGTGTACTTCACGACTGCGAACCGCACCGTGGGCACCATCTATCAGTGGGCCAGCAACATCGAGACCTATATCCACCTGGGACACGAGAACGCCATCCTTGAAGAGACGAACGAGAAACTGCGCCGTGAGAACCTCGCGCTGAAGTCCCACATCGACGCGCTGACACATCCCAAGGACACGATTCCATACTACCTGCCTGCGGACTCCACGCTTCCGGCACGCACCGACAGCACGGCGGTACGCCACGAGATTCCTCCGTTCAAGTCGTACAGCCTCGTCGGGGCACGCGTCGTCAGCGCCACCACGCACCGAGCCAACAACCTCATCACCATTGACAAGGGAGAAGCCGACGGCATCCGCAGGGAGATGGGTGTGGTGTGCTCGAGCGGCGTCGTCGGCGTCATTTTCCAAACCTCAGAGCATTTCTCCATCGTCATTCCCCTCATCAACTCCAGCTCGCACATCAGTTGCCGACTCCGCCGCACCGAGTTCTTCGGAACGATCCAGTGGAAACAAGGCAATCCATCGCTCTGCACGGTGAGCGGACTCCCCACCCACACCCAAGCCAAGAAGGGCGACATCATTGAGACCAACGGCTTCTCCGACATCTTCCCCGCCGGCATTCCCATTGGAAAGGTGGAGCGCACCGACATCGACGTCAACGATGTGAATGCCGGGCTCAGCATCCGTCTCTTCACCGACTTCGCCACTTTGCGCAGCGTGTCCGTCATCACCAACTACACCAACCTCGAGCGCAAGCAACTGGAGCAGCAGGCCGACTCCGCCATGCGCGTCATCTCCAAGAACCCATAGCGCACCGGCGGCCCAATCCGCCTTTGCCTACAAAAATCCCATAGCGCTCCGGCAGCCCAATCCGCATTCGCTTATAAAAATCCCATAGCGCACCGGCGGCCCTATTCACCTTCGCACTCAAGCATCAACCACAGCCTGCCCACTCCGCCTTGCCGGCACAACCATCATATCCTCACGCCCTCTCTACATGAGCACGAACGTCCTCCGCAACATCCTCAAGCTCGTAGTTCTGCTGCTCGTCCAGCTGATTCTGCTCAACCACATCCACATCCTGGGCTACATCTCGCCCATCGTCATCGCCTACATGACGATGAACTTCCGCCGTGGATGCTCACGCATTTCCCTCCTGCTGTGGGGCTTCGCCATCGGACTTGCCTACGACGTCTTCTCCAACACGATGGGCATCGGCATGGCCAGCTGCACCTTGCTCGGCATGATCCAGCCTGTTCTGCTCAAGCTTTTCACGCCGCGCGATGCCGCCGACGACCTCGAGCCATCCATGCGGACGCTGGGCGCGCGCCGCTACACGCTCTACGCGCTTTTCTCGATGCTCATCTTCCATACTGTCTTCTACCTGCTCGACGCGCTCACACTCTCCAACCTCATGCTCACAGCCTGCGCTATCGGCATCGGGACCGCGTCGGCTTTTCTTCTGATCATCATCGCACAATCGTTCCGCAAGCACACCGAACGATAACCACTGCAGCCAACACAACATGGGCGACAAGATTCTCGAAAACCGGAAATACGTCATCGGCGGCATTGCCCTGTGCATCGTCGTCGCCTATATCATACGTCTGCTCTTTCTCCAGATGCTCTCGAGCGACTACAAGGTCAGCGCCGAGAACAACGCCCTCCACAAGAAAATCATCTTTCCCGCCCGCGGCGCCATCTACGACCGCAACGGCGAGCTCCTCGTCTACAACCAGTCGGCCTACGACCTCATGGTCGTGCCGCGCGAGGCAGAAGACGTCGACGTCGAGGCCCTCTGCCACACGCTCGGCATCGACCGCGAAGAATATGAGCGCCGGATGGAGAGTCTCAGTGACCTCAACCGCAACCCCGGCTACTCGCCCAACACGCAGCAGCTGTTCATGTCGCAGATTCCCGCCACCGAGTTTTCCGTCCTCCAGGAGAAACTTTTCCGCTTCCCCGGCTTCTACGTGCGCAACCGCGCCATCCGGCAGTACACCCAGCCCCACCTCGCCCACGTCATCGGCTACGTAGGCGAGACCTCCCAGCGCGACATCGAGCGCGACGACTACTATCAGCCCGGCGACTACATCGGACAGGCCGGCGTCGAGCGCTCCTACGAGCCCCTGCTGCGCGGCCACAAAGGCGTGGAAGTGCAGCTGCGCGACTCACGCGGAAAAATCCAAGGACGCTACAAGAACGGCGCCGAAGACCGACGCCCGCAGGCCGGCCACAACCTCAATCTCTCCATCGACATCAAGCTTCAGGCCCTCGGCGAGCGCCTCATGGAAGGCAAGCTCGGCGCCATCGTCGCCATTGAGCCCAGCACTGGCGAAATCCTCTGCATGGTGTCCTCACCCACCTACGACCCCCGTCTGCTCGTCGGCAAAGACCGCGGCAACATGCTGATGGAGATGGGCAGCCATCCGCTCAAGCCCATGCTCAACCGCGCCATACAGGGCGTCTATCCCCCCGGCTCCACCTTCAAGCCCTCGCAGGGGCTCACCTTCCTCCAGGAAGGCATCATCACGGAGACCACCCCCTACCCCTGCGCCCACGGTTTCCGCTTCGGTCGCTTCAAGGTCGGATGCCACAGCCACGGTTCCCCCATCCCCCTCGTACCCTCCATCGCCACCTCCTGCAACTCCTTCTTCTGCTGGGGACTCTACCACATGCTCTCCAACCGGCAGAAGTACCCCACCATCGACGCTGCCCTCACCACGTGGAAAGACTACATGGTGTCGATGGGCTTCGGCTACAAACTCGGCGTCGACCTCCCCGGCGAGATGCGCGGACTCATCCCCAACGCGCCCTTCTACAACAAGGCGCTCGGCAAGTGGAATCCCCTCTCCATCATCTCCATCTCCATCGGTCAAGGCGAAGTGCTCCTCACCCCGCTGCAGATTGCCAACCTCAGCGCCACCATCGCCAACCGCGGCTACTACATCACGCCACACGTCGTCCGCAAGGTCGAAGGCGGATCCCTGCCCGACAGCCTCACCCGCCGCCACTACACCAACGTCGAGCGCAAATACTACGAGGTCATCGTCGAGGGCATGCGCAGGGCCGTCACCGGCGGCACCTGCCACTCGGCCAACAACCCCTGGTACGAAGTGTGCGGCAAGACCGGAACCGCCCAGAATCCGCACGGACAAGACCACTCCGCCTTCATGGGATTCGCCCCGCGCGAGAATCCCAAAATCGCCATCTGCGTCTACGTCGAGAACGGGCGCTGGGGCGCCACCTACGGCGTGCCCATCGGCGCCCTGATGATGGAACAGTACATCAACGGCAAACTCTCGCCCGCCAGCGAAGCCAAAGCCAAGATCTTCCAAAACCGCCACATCTCCTACCAGACGCTCATCGAGCGCGAAATCCGGCGTCAAGGTTCCGCCGCCAGCAGCGGCCGCAACACCGACGTCTCCAAATACCTCAAGCCCGCCGCACAGCCCGCCGCACAGCCCACCACGCCTCAGGGCGCCAATCCCACCGCAGCGCCGCCCCCCACGCAGCCCGCCGCTGTGCCCGCCGAGACCGCCCGCCCCGCCGCCGACCCTGCCGGCCCGCCACCCACCGCCGCGCCATAGTCCGCCCCACCGTCCCACCCTCCCCACTGTCCATCAACCCTCCATAAGCACGTGAACGCTCCCAACAACAAAGGCATCTTCCTCTCGCTCGACTGGTTCACCATCAGTCTCTACCTCATCATGCTCGTCTGGGGATGGTTCAGCGTGTGCGGCGCCACCTACGACTTCAACAATCCAGACATCTTCTCCTTCGCCACCAACAGCGGCAAGCAAATCGTCTGGATCGCCACCTCCCTCGTCCTCGGCTGCACCATCCTCTTCATCGAGAAGCGCGTGTGGGACATGTCGGCCTATTTCATCTACGCCGCGCTCATGCTGCTGCTCGTCGCCACCATCTTCATCGCCCCCGACGCCAAAGGCTCCCGCTCGTGGATTCCCATCGGCGCAGGCATCAAGCTGCAGCCCGCCGAGTTCGCCAAATTCGCCGTAGCCCTTGCCATCGCAAAATACATGGACGTCTACGGCTTCACCCTCAAGCGCACCAAGAACTTTGCCACCGTCGTCGCCCTCATCATCCTGCCCATGCTGCTCATCATCGCCCAGCGCGAGACAGGATCCGCCCTCGTCTACTTCAGCTTCTTCCTCATGCTCTACCGCGAGGGCATGACCGGCTCCCTACTCTTCACCGCCTTCGCCTCCGTTGCCTACTTCGTCATCGGCGTCCGATATGCCGACGACTACATCGCCCACATGCCCGTGAGCATCGGCGAATGCGCCGTCCTCATCCTCGCACAGCTCTTCACCACCGCCATGACGTGGGTCTTCTGCCGCAATCGCCAGGCCCTCCACATCATGCTCTACACCGGCCTCTCCGCCACCGTCCTAGCCTTCCTCTTCTCCGCCTTCGTCATCCCCTTCGACGTCTGCATCGTCCTGCTCATCGTCAATGTCCTACAGCTGGCCTACCTCCTCGGCCTCGCCATCTACCACCGCCTCGCGCGCTACTTCCTCATCGCCGGCTTCGCCCTCCTCTCCAGCGGCATCTACTACGTGGCCGACTGGGCCCTCGAACACCTCGACGACCACCAGCGCGTACGCATCGAAGTACTGCTCGGCAAGAAAGAAGACCTGCGCGGAGCCGGCTACAACGTCAACCAAGCCAAGATCGCCATCGGCTCAAGCGGATTCTGGGGAAAAGGCTTCCTCAACGGCACCCAGACGAAGCTCCGCTACGTGCCCGAGCAGCACACCGACTTCATCTTCTGCACCGTCGGCGAGGAAGAAGGATTCGTCGGCGCCGCCAGCGTGCTCATCATCTACCTCATCTTCATCTGGCGCCTCATCATCCTCGCCGAACGCCAGCCCGACACCCTGGGCCGCGTCTACGGCTACAGCGTCTGCTGCATCTTCCTCTTCCACCTCTTCATCAACGTCGGCATGGTCCTCGGCCTCACCCCCGTCATCGGCATCCCCCTCCCCTTCTTCTCCTACGGCGGATCCTCCGTGTGGGGATTCACCATCCTCCTCTTCATCTTCCTCCGCATGGACTCCGAGCGCAACCTCAAGCAGAAGTAGCGCCGACACCCTCCCTGCGCACCAACCTTCCCACACCGCTGCACCCACCCACCGACACGAAGGAAACTTCCCTCCCACACGAAGGCCTTCCCGACACCACACGAAGGCCTTCTCAGCGCATCACGAAGGCCTTCCCGCCACAATCTCTTCATCACGAACAGCAACCCTACAACCGCAGCCGACGTAAAGAAGGCGCGGCCGAAACCCGCACTTCGCGAAAAAATCACTAACTTTGCGCGAACAAACCATGCGCAGACAAGACTGTCCCCCCACTGCCAATCATCACTTCTACCATACTACACACATGAACATCCTGCGACACATCCTCACCGGCACGTTGCTCGCCACAGCCCTCAACGCCGCCGCCGACCCCATCACCGCCGCCCAAGCCCGCAGACTGGCCCAGCAGCTCATGCCGGCCGCCAGCGCCCCCACGCTCGTCAAGCAAGCCACACGCACGCCCGCCAAGGCCCGACGCCTCCAGGCCGCCGTGGCCCAGACGGCCCCCTACTACATCTTCTCCCGCGGACAGGGACAAGGATTCGTCATCGTCAGCGGCGACGACTGCCTACCCTCCATCCTCGGATACACCGAAAGCGGCGACTTCGACGAAGCCCTCCTGCCGCCCCACCTGCTCGGCTGGCTCGACCACTACGCCGCCCGCATCGAAGACGCGCAAGCCCTCGCACAGAACATCAGCATCCACAGCCCGAGCCGCGCGCCCGAAACCCGCTACGTGCCCGCACTCGCCGCCACGCCGCGACAGGACGTCACCCCCATCGTGCAGACCCACTGGCACCAGTCGTCGCCCTACAACGACGTCTGCCCCCTCGTCAAGAACTCCACCGAGCGCTCCCTCACAGGATGCGTAGCCACAGCCGGAGCACAAGTAGCCTACTTCTTCCACAAAGACATGCCCGACGTCACACCCGCCGCCACGCCCACCTACAGCTACGGCGACGCACCCGTCACGTCCAGCCTGCCCGCCGGCACACCCATGAAGTACGACCTCATGCTCAACAGCTACAGCGGCAGCGAGCCCGCCGAATACCGCGCCGCCGTGGCCAACTACATGTACGTCATGGGCACAGGCACCTGGCTCACCTACGGCGGCAGCGCCGCAGGCGGCACATCAGGCTACATCGAAAACCTCGTCAGCACCTTCAGCACCTACTTCAACCTCACCTCCTCCACCACCTACAAGTCGGGCGTCAGCTCGCAGACCACCTGGGAAGACATGATCTACCGCGACCTCGCCGCCGGCTGTCCCGTCGTCTACTCCGGCTACAAGGCCAGCGAGAACTCCGGACACGCCGTCCTCGTCGACGGCTATCGCGCAGCCGACAACCTCTGGCACTTCAACTTCGGCTGGGGCGGGCAAGGCGACGGATGGTACACCGTCAACGACCAGACCAGCATGAACGGCTTCAACGAATACCAGAACATCACCTACAACGTCCGCCCGAGAAAGCCCAACCTCAAGGCCAGCGCCTCCTTCCCCGAAGGCATCTACCGCAACCACACCACGCCCGTCAGCCTCAACGTCAGCAACAACGGCACCCTCGACTACTCCGGCTTCTACGTCTTCCTCTCCTCCACGCAGACCAAGCCCACCAATCTCTCCGACGCCAAGAGCAGCAACACCTCCACCGTCGTGCCAAACGACGGCACCGCCACGCTGGTCGACCTTGAATTCCGCCCCGTGACGGCCACCCGCCAATACCTATACATCACCGACAAGAACCTGAACGTCCTCTCCTTCACCGAGATCACGCCTCAGAACCTCGTCAACGACCTCGAGTTCCGCAGCCTCGACGTGCTCGGCAGCAGTCTCACGCAGCAGCACGCCGGCGCCGACTACAACGTCGTCTACGGCAACAAGACCACCATCCTGGCCACACTCTTCAACCACACCGCGTCGAAATACCAGGACAATCCCCGCCTCGACGTCTACGAAAGCGACAACGGCGGCCTCGACTTCCATCTGTTCGACACCAAGCGCGCCGTCTCGGCCACGATTCCGGCCTCCGGCGAAGGCACCATATCCTTCTCGCTCAGCGCCACCAGCACCAAACCGCTCGTGCCCGGCAACCTCTACTACGCAGCCCTCCGCCGCCAGCTCACCACCTCCTCAGAGACCAGCGTGCGCTATCCCGACAACGTGGCCGACACCGTCGTGCGCTTCGTCTTCGCCACAGCCGAGGAGGATCTAAGCGCCACGCTCGACGGGCGCGTGCTCACCTTTGCTGGCACGTGGAACGCAACGACCTACGCCGACCTCGTGAAGACAGCCGCATTTGCCGCCGCCACGACCTTCGACCTGCGCCAGGTGAAGCATCTCGGCCTCATCCCCGCCACGGAGACGGCGCAGAAAAACCGGCTCTACTTCGTGGCTGAGGATGCACCCGTGAGCGGCACCAACATCATCCGTGGCCATGCGGCCGAGCGCCTCGAGCTCACCGTCGGCTACGACTACGCCCCGCTCCATGCCTTCACGGCACGGGAGGCGAGCCTCGACCTCAACATCGCCGCCAACGAGTGGCAGCTCATCACGGCTCCCTTCAGCGTCCGGCTCGGTGCGGGCGTAGTGGCAAAGGCCATCACCAGCCACACGAGCACAGGCATCAGCAACAAGACGGAACTTGTGGACTCGCTCATCGGGGGCCGCACCTATCTCGTCATGACGGTTTCAGACGCCCGCCGCGTCGTCAGCGGCACCCACGTGAGCGCCGCCGACGCCCTCGCCGAGAATCCCGACACGGCTGTCCACGGCCTGTTTGTGGCTGCCACAGCCCCTGCCGGAGCGCTCCACCTCGACCACGAGTCCACCCAAAACTTCCAGCCTTCGGCCAGCGAGACCGCCGTCGAGGCCCTGCGTGGCTATCTCTACGCCAGCGACCTGAGAAGCAAGTTCCGCGCCAACTCGCAGATCATCGTCGATCCCGCCTACCAGAAGCTCGGCCAGGCCATCGAGACGGCGCAGCAACTGCTGGAGGGGTCGGCGGATATCCTCCGCGAGTCCGTGTTGCAGGCGCTCGCCGACTCTATCGCGCGCTGTGAGCAGATATTCTCCGAGCGCCCCTACACGTCGTCGACCGACATCATGCCGCTGACGCGGTCGCTCACTGACTTCGTCGAATCCTGCCGCACACAGTACCGCGACGGTATCGACATGCCCATCGACATGAGCGGACTCATCGTCAATCCGTCGTTCGAACGCTCGGCCACGTCCACCACAACAGGCTCCACCTATGGCTGGACCGCCGAAGGCGCGGGAGCCGGCGCGCGCAACCAGACGCTGTATGCCTACAGAGGCGTCGGAGCCGACGGCACATTCCTCCTCTACAGCTACACGTCGGCCACGACCGACGCGCCCGGCATCTCGCAGACCATAGCCGAAATCAGTCCCGGTCTCTACCGCCTCAGCGCCATGGTGGGCTCCACGGAGGGCAACAGCATCACGCTCTTTGCCAACGACTGCGACACCGCCGTCGCAGCACATCCGTTCGGCGAGTTCTACCTCACGCCGGCCACGCTCGACAGCATTGTCGTGCGCACGGGCGAAACATTGACGATCGGCATCCGCAGCGGCCAGTGGTACAAGGCCGACGACTTCCGCCTCGTCCGACTCCGCTCGCTCACACCGGAGGAGGATCCCGTCGGTATCAGCGACGTCGGCGCACAGCGCATCCCCTCCCTCCGCGTGCAGCCCACGGCCACGGGCCTGATGCTCACCACCGACAAGGCTGGCATCGTCGAAGTGTTCACGCTCGGCGGCACCACCGCCGCACGCGTCCGCACCAGCGGAACCACGGAGGTACAGCTGCCCGCAGGCATCTACATCGTCCGCTTCGGGGCTGCCACAGCCAAAGTACTCGTGCGCTGAGCCGCCTGCGCAGAGAGCACCGCACTACTGCAGCAGCGACACCAACAAAAAAGCGGTGCACCGACGTAAAAAAATCGGTGCACCGAAAATCAAAAACCGGAACTCCGCCAATGAGAAAGCGGAGTTCCGGTTTTTTTGTGGTGTTGCAAGGCCCGTTACAACTGTGCGACAGCAGCGGCCAACTGATCCATCGCCTGCTGCACGAGGGCGCGCGGACAACCCACGTTGAACCGCATGTGTCCTTCGCCGCCAGGGCCGAACATCTCGCCGTCGTTGAGCGCCAGATGCGCCTTGTCGATGAAGAGGTCGAGCAGCGCGGCATGCGAAAGTCCGAGTCCACGGCAGTCGAGCCATACGAGGAAGGAGGCCTCGGGCACGACGGCACGCACGCCGGGGATGTGGTCGCGGCAATAATCGGCGACAAAGCGGGCGTTGTCGGCCACATACGCCAGCATCTCCTGCCGCCAGCGCTCGCCCTCGCGATAGGCGGCCATGGTGGCGATGGGAGCGAAAATCGGCGCGTCGTTCAGTTCGTTGGCTTCCAGCCAGCTGTAGAAAGGACGGCGGAGCGCAGGGTTGGGCACGATGGAATAGCTCGACACGATGCCCGCGATGTTGAACGTTTTAGACGGTGCCTGGAAGGTGATGCTGATGTCGGCCGCATGCGCCGACACCGAGGCAAAGGGCACATGGCGATGCCCCTCATGCACGAGGTCGCAGTGGATCTCGTCCGAAATGACGAGGATGCCGCGCTCGTAGCAGAATTCTGCCAGCCGAACGAGCGTCTCGCGGCTCCACACGACGCCGCCCGGATTGTGCGGATTGCAGAGGATGAACAGTTTGCAATGCTCGTCGTAGCAACGCGCGAGTTCGTCAAAGTCCATGTCGTAGAGCCCGTCGGGACGTTCGATGAGATGATTCCAGACGATCTCGCGCCCGTTCTTCTCCGGCGTGATGCGGAAGGGATGATAGACCGGCGCCTGAATGATTACTTTGTCGCCGGGCTTCGTGAAGACATTGACGACGAATCCGATGCCCTTGACGATGCCGGGAATGTAGGTCAGCCACTCCTGTCGGAGCTTCCACTGATGGTGCGTCTCAACCCACTGGATGATGATGGGCCAGAAGTCGGCAGGCATGACGGTATAGCCGAAGATGGGATGCTCGAGCCGCGATTTGAGCGCCTCGGTGATGGCGGGGCACACGGCAAAGCCCATGTCGGCGACCCACATGGGGAGCAAATCGGTGCGTCCCCAGCGCGGGGCCAGCGCCTCGTGCATCAAGTCATTGCTGCCAGCGCGGCTGATGAGCGTATCGAAATCAAAATTTGCAGCCATAGAAAGTGTATTTCAGTCGTAGGGAAAGATCGGAAAGGACAAAGGAGTGGGACAGCACGGACGCAGCCTGGAGGCGGAGAGACTTCACTTTGACAGAAAATCATGGGGCACGCCGAGTGCTTGTCGAGGGCAAGCTGAGTGCTTGTCGAGGGCAATCTGAGTGCTTGGGGATAGCAAGCCGAGTGCTTGTAGAGGGCAAGTTGAATGCTTGGGGAGGCTAATCCGAATGCAGCCAGATGCTAATCCGAGATAGCCTGACGCAAGTCCTCGAACAAGTCGTCCACGCATTCGAGGCCGACGGAAAGTCGGATGGTCGTATCGGCCACGTGCATCTCGGCCCGCTGCGCTTCGGAGAAAAGCCCGAAAATCGTGCTGGCGGGATGGATGGCGAGCGTGCGGTTGTCGAACAGATTGGTGGCGCGATGGATGAGTTGCAGGCGATCGAGCGCGCGGAAACAGGCTTCCCGGCTCTCCAAGTCGATGGTGAGCATGGCGCCAAAAGACGCGCCATAAAGTTCGGAGGCGAGCGCATGGTAGGGATTGTCCGGCAATCCGACGTAGTTGACGCGCCGCACGGCTGGCAAGTCACGCAAGCGCCGCGCCAGTTCCAGTGCGCTCTGACTCTGCACGCCGTAGCGCGCGGCCAGCGTCTCGAGCCCAAGTTTCTGCATGTAGGCCACCTGCGGCGTCATATAAGCGCCGAAGTTGAAGAGCATTTCGTTCTTCATCCGCGTGCCGAAACCTTCAACCGTGCCGTAGTCGATCACCAGCCCGCCCAAGGAGGTGGCGCCTCCGCTGAGATATTTCGTGCTGCTCACGACCTCGATGTCTACGCCCAGGTCGTGGGCAGAGAACTGCGTGAATGGAATAATCGTCGTGTCGGCCACGAGCGCGGCGCCCCGGGCGTGTGCGATGGCTGCGAGCTGACGCGGGTCGACCACCTCCAGCTGTGGATTGGTGATGATTTCGAAGAATACTGCGCAGGTGTTGTCGTCGACCAGCGAGCGCACCTCGTCCAGATGGGTGAGGTCGGCCAACCGCGTCTCGACGCCGAATCGGGCGAGCGAGTCGGTCAGCAGCGAGTAGGTATTGCCGAAGAGATGGCGCGAGGTGACGATGTTCTTGCCGGCTCCGGCCAGCGCCAGCAGCGTATTGCTGATGGCCGCCATGCCTGCGTTGAGCGCAATGACGTTCTGCGCGCCGGAAAGCGCCTTGACGGTTTCCTCGAAGTGTGTGACCGTGGGATTCTCAACGCGGGAGTAATCGGGTGCGTCGATGCGCTGACAGAAAGCGTCCGCCATCACGGCCGCGTTGTCGAATTCGAAGGCGACGGCGTTGTAGACGGGCATGGAAAGCGCGTCGTAAGCGTCGCGACGATGGAAGGGGGTGTGAATGGCTTGCGTCTGTTTCTTCATTGAGGATGCTGCAATTGAATTGTGAGAATGAATCTTGACTGGAATGCAGGTACAAAGTTAGCCATTCTCCGTCGAATCGGCGGCAGAATTCTGATTCTGCAGCAAAGGATTGGAAAGATTGCCCAAAGGCAATAGCGAAAAAAGATAAATATTCTTTCAGCACAGCGCGAGCATCGGGACGCAGCAGACAAAGCATGGAGATACCACGAAGCAAACACGAGGTTGCAGTAGGCCAAGCAGGGGGACGATGCAGGCCAAGCAGGGAGACGATGCAGGCCAAGCTGGGAGACGATGCAGGCCAAGCAGGGAGACGATGCAGGCCAAGCAGGGGGATGATGCAGGCGCTGGATGCGCACGGCACGTCCTAACGCACCCAGTTCTCCGGATTGAGACGTGCGCTCTCGTTGCGCAACTGGAAATGGAGCACATAGTTGCCGTCGGCATTCGTGCCAATCTCGCCGAGCGACTGGCGCGTGCTGACCTTCTGACCTTGGCGCACAGACACGCTGCTCAGGCCCGAATAGACGGAAATGTAGCTGCCGTGGCGCAACATGACGATGTAGCGGCCCAGATACTGGTACACACGGCTGACCTCGCCATCGAAGACCGCGCGCGCTTGGCAGCCCTGCTGACCGCGAATGTCGATACCTTTGTTGTCGAGGGTTACGCGATTCAGACCGGGAACGGTGTAGCGGCCGTAGTGTCCGACGACGCTGTAGCTGCCGGTGATGGGCATCGGCAGGCTGCCCTGATTGGCGGCAAAGCTTGACGAGAGTTTGCGGTCGGCGTCGTCGCTCGACTTCCAGGCCGTCTCCATGTTCTTCTCCTCGCGCTTCTCAGCCTTCTCCAGCGCCTTCGTCGCCGCCTTCTCCTCGCTCTTGGCGTCCTTGAGTGTCGACTCTGCGGCTTTCACGCTGGCTTTGGCGGCCTTCGCCTCCGCATCGCTCGTGGCGGCTTTCGCAGCTTCTTCCGCTGCTTTCTTGGCGGCTTCGGCACGCTCTCTGGCGGCTTTCGCCTCGGCCAGGCGCCGGCGTTCCGCTTCGGCTTTCATTCGCATTTCCTCCTCCTTGCGCTTGCGCTCGGCCTCGGCTTTGCGGCGCGCCTCAGCGATTTCCTCCTGAATGAGGCGGTCGATCTGGGCATTCAGGTCGGCTTCTTTCTTCTTCAGGCTCGCAATCTGATTCTGTACGGTCGACAGATTTCGGTTGAGATAGGCGACTTGCTTTCTGGCCAACGCGCGCGCCGTGCTGAGCTGCTGGCGCTTCTCCTCCAGTGTCACGCGGTGCGTCTCAAGTTTTGTCTTCGCCTCCAGCAATTCATTCTTCTTGCGGTTGACTTCTGCCTGCTGCATCTTGATGAGCTGGCCTTGGGCGCGAAGGAAGGCGGAATATTCGCGCACATAGCGCAACCGGCGCAGCAACTGCTCGAAGTTCTTGGCCGAAAATATGAACATGAGCCTGTGCTGCACGTGTCCCTGGCGCTGCATGTAGACCATGGCGCGTGCGTATCGCTGCTTCTTGAGCGTGAGCTCGCGCTGCAGGCTGTCCAGCTGCCGCTCGAGCGTACTGATGCTGCGCTGCAGGCGGCGGATGTCGGTATTGAGCGAGTCGATGCTCTTCTGCTGCTTCCCGATTTGGTTGTCGAGAATGAGCACGGAGTCGAGCGTAGCCTTGATGTTGCGGTTCAGCACGGCGGCCTGCTGCTGCTGACGCTTGCGTTGCGCGATGGCGTCGGCCTGCTCTTTCTCCAGCTGGGCCTTCGTTTTCTTCTGCGGGGTTGTCGTTCGGCTCGGCTGTGTGGTGGTGCGGCGCTGCGTGGTGGTGCGCTGCGTCGTGCGCGGACGCTGTGCCGAGGCTGCTGCCGCAAGGAAGAGGCAGAGGCAAAGAAGCAGTCGAGTGAGGAATCTATACATGGTCGATGGTGATGCAAAAGAGCGGGATTGTTGCGTGATGGCCGTGCAGCGACGGCATTTTAAGCGGGGTGAGATGGCGTTATGACCGCGGTAAGACGGTGCTTCACTCGAACTGAGATGAAGTTTTTCTCAGACTGCGAAGACGTTTAATTCGGAATGCGACGGCTCAACCGCTGACGTCGGGACGAAGGTTCGCCACGTAGGGAGGGGCGAATGAGCGCTGGATTTATCTGACCAGACTGCGCAGGATGTCCGTCGGGTTGGCCTTGGTGTACTTCTTCGGAGCCGGTGTGTGCTTCACCCAATCGGAATTGCTACGCACGCCGGAGAGGTTGATCTTGAACTGCGCCTGCCTGCTGCCCATGATGAAGGCCATGACCATCTCGAAGGGGAAATCCTTTCCGCCGAACTTCTGGAAGTCGGCGTAGTCGAACTGAAACTCGGCCTTGCTCTTGCTCTCTCCGCTGATGATGGTGCGGGAAAGTGTGCCGGAGGGCTGCACGGTCTGGAACTCGTACTGCAGGATGCGGTCCTTGTAGTTCAGATTGACAATGCCGTCTTGCGTGTCGACCGGCTGGCCTGCGCTGTTGGTGTAGGAGAAAGCCGTGGCGGAGGCGCGGCGGGTGCCTGGCTGGAACACCTCGTTCCAAAACAGGGACTGGAGCGCGTAGAAGTCGACGTTGGCACGTTGCAGGAAATCTATTTCCGAATAGGGCACGTCGATGTACTGCTTGTGGAAACGGTCGATGAGCAAGACGCGATCGGTGCTGAACTCCATGCGCCCGAGCTCCGCGATGCCCAGCAATGGGTCGACCACGGACAGTTGAATCACCTCGTCGCGCTGCATGCGGAGTGTGCCGGTGGAGCTGACCGACTTGCCGTCCATGAGAATCTGGATGCGTATCTTGGCCGTCAGAAAATCTTCCTCCAGGGCGTTGCGGCTGATGGTATTGAAGTAGTTGGAAGTAGAGAATGCTGTATGGGCTGCGGAGGCCTCTGCCTGTGCGTCGACGGCGCCGGCGGCCGACTTCGACGAGCGGCAGGATGCGGTGAGCAGCAGGGCCGCCACCAGCAGCAGGGCGGTGTGGAGTCTTGCCTGCCGGGGCGCACGGCGCGCGATTTGTGTTGTTCTCATATTCAGTGGTTTGATGCGGATGAAGGGGATGGAAAGGAGCGAGGCGGAGGTGGACGGGTGACGCTCAGCCGAGTCTGGGCGACGGGCAGGCGTGGCCGCGCGGCGGTGTCATTTCCGCTTCACCTCGATGTATTTGCGGCGGCGTATCTTCTGCGTCACGCGCTCGGTGTCGGCGGCATCCGCCTTCTCATCCTTGCGGAAGAGGCGGAGGGCCTGCTCCCAGAGCTGCACGGCGTGCTCCGTCTGGCCCAGCTCGGCGTAGATGTCGCCGGCGTGCTCCACGGAGGTGGCGTCGGCGGGCTGCATCGAGTCGGTGAGGAGGCTGAGCACGGAGTCGGCATAGACGCGCGCTTCCTCGTAGCGCTTCTGCTGGAAGAGAATCCAGGCGTAGGTGTCGAGGAAGGTCGTGCTGCGGGGCTCTTTCTCCAGCGAGCGCAGCGACATCTCGGCGGCGCGCTGCAGGTCCTGCTTGCGCAGCGAGAGATAGTAGGCATAGTTGTTCAGCACCATGGCGTCGTCGGGGCGGTAGAGCAGGCAGGAGTCGTAGGCCTCGAAGGCGAGGCGGTCGTTGCCCATCTGGTGGTGGAGGTCGCCGACCACGGCATACATGTTGGTGATGAGCTCGACGCTCGTGTCCCTCGTTGTCTTGGTGAGTCCTTTGCGCAAGGCGGCCAGCGCCTCGTCGTACTGGTCGTTCAGGTAGTTCTCCATGCCGAGGTTGTAGTAGAAGACGGGATCGGCGAGGTTGATGTCCGACGCCGTGCGGCAGAGACGGAGGATCTCGTCGTGGTCTTCCTCCTGCGTGGCGTACATGAGGAGCTGCATGCGCGCGGCCTCGTTCTCGGGGTTGATGAGGAGCGTCTGCTCGAGCACGGGTTTCACCTGCTCCTGGGGCGCATTGGCCGAGATGAGGTATTGCGCGAAGAGCTCGGCCGTGCGGTCGTCTTCCTGCGGCAGGGCGAGCAACCGGCGGAAGACGCCCGTCATGCTGGCCGTGTCGGTGTGCTCCTGCAGCGCCTGCATCGTCATGTTGCGCACGAGGCCGAAGCGCGTCTCGGCATCGACGCGCGGGCTCACGATGAGCCGCTCGAGCGTCTGCTGGAATTTCTCCTGCTCGCCTGTCGTGTCATAGAAGCGCATGAGGGAGCCGAGCAGCGAGATGTCGTCGGGGTCGGTGCGCTGCACTTCTTCATAGATCTTGCGCGCGGCGTCGTTCTTGCCTTGATCGAGATACATCTCGGCCATCATCACGCGATAGCGCAGGTCGTTGGGATATTCGTCGGCCAGTGCCTGCATCTCGGCGAAGGCGCGTTTCTCGTCCTTCATCTGGGAGTAGGTGCGGAACTTCTGTATCGAGATTTGCTCGTTCTTTCCCTCCAGCACCTCGACGCGGTCGAGCGCCGAGATGACGTGCGCGTAGTCTTCCTGCCGCGTGTAGAGGTCGACGAGCATGAGCAGGATCTCCGTCTTGTCGGGATACTGCCGCGCCATCTGCTCCAGTTCCTTCACGGCATCGTCCTGACGGCCTGCCGCCATGTAGGAGCTGACGAGCGCCTGCCGCAGGTCGTAGTTCATGGGCGCGAGGCGCGAGGCCTGCAGCAGATAGTCGAGGGCGAGGGAGTCCTGATGCATGACGTGGGCATAGGTGGAGAGCGCATAGAGCGCGCCCACGTGGCGGGGGTTGAGCCTGAGCACATGCCGGAAGAGCTCGTAGGCCTCGGCATGGCGCTGCGCCAGCTTCTGCACGGTGGCCTCGAGGAAGCAGTCGTCGGCTTTCTCCGAGGCCGTGACGGGCACGGGAGCCTGCGGCAGGTCGGCCTGCGCGTGTGCCGTGAGGCCGAGGGCGAGGCCCAGGAGGGCCAGCGCCAGGCGCAGGCTGCGGCCGAGACGGCTGGACAGCGGGGTGTATGCGGATGTGTTCATGAATGTCTTCTTCTTTCGGTCGGGGAAATCGTGCGGGGTCAGAGGCCCGTGTGGCCGAAGCCGCCGGCGCCGCGCTCGGTCGCGTCGAGCGTCTCGACGGGCTGCCAGACCACCTGCTCATGGCGGGCCACGACGAGCTGCGCGATGCGCTCGCCGTCGTTGATGACGAAGGGCTCCTGGCTGAGGTTGACCAGAATGACGCACACCTCGCCGCGATAGTCGGCATCGATCGTTCCGGGCGCGTTGAGCACGGTCAGGCCGTGGCGGGCTGCCAGTCCGCTGCGCGGACGCACCTGCGCCTCGTAGCCCGGCGGCAGCGCCATGTAGAGGCCCGTCGGCACCATGCAGCGCTGGAGCGGCTGGAGCGTGATGGGCTGCGAGAGATTGGCCCGCAGGTCGAGCCCGGCCGACTGCGGCGTGGCATACTGCGGAAGGGGATGGTGGGAGCGGTTGATGATGCTGACTTGCATAGAATCGACGTTCGAGGTGATGAAAAGCGTGACCGCCCGCGCCAGTCGCG
This sequence comes from Prevotellaceae bacterium UBA1391, assembly GCA_002305265.1. Classification (GTDB taxonomy): domain Bacteria; phylum Bacteroidota; class Bacteroidia; order Bacteroidales; family Bacteroidaceae; genus UBA3839. The sequence goes on from DBQP01000010.1 coordinate 158,123, forward strand.
CAGACGGGGCGCGCCGGACGGGGATGTGGCGTGACGCGAGGAAAATCGCGAAGGCCTTCGTGTGGCGACGGGAAGGCCTTCGTGCGTCGACGAGAAGGCCTTCGTGTGGCAAAAGGCGCGGACGGGCGACGACACGCAGGCGGCGACACGGCGCAACGAACGTGCGGCAGCAGTCCGGAGCGGGCGAGCGCCACGCGGTGGCGTGCCGCGGGACGGGCTCGCGCGCACACGGCACAAATCTTTGCAAAATTACGAATTTTGCGTCACTTTTCGTGACTGTCGCGTCATTTATTCGCTATTTTCAGCTAAATTTGCAACATACGGAAAAATACAAGCATGCACTCATGAACTGGCAACATCTCATTTCGAACAAACGCCTCGGGCAGGAGAGCCTCCACCTCAAGCGCAAGGACGACCGGACGGAGTTCAAGCGCGACTTCGACCGCCTCATCTTCTCGGCCCCCTTCCGGCGCCTGCAGAACAAGACGCAGGTGTTTCCGCTCCCCGGCAGCGTCTTCGTGCACAACCGCCTGACGCACTCGCTCGAGGTGGCCAGCGTGGGACGCTCGCTGGGCGACGACGTGGCCCGCCTGCTCCTGCACCACCACCCCGAACTGGCCGCCACGCACATCGGCGAGGCCGGCAGCATCGTGAGCGCGGCCTGTCTGGCCCACGACATGGGCAATCCGCCCTTCGGCCACAGCGGTGAACAGGCCATCGCCACCTATTTCAGCGAGGGACCGGGGCTGAAATACCGCCCGATGGTGAGCGCGGAGGAGTGGGACGACCTGACGCATTTCGACGGCAACGCCAACACCTTCCGCCTGCTGACGCATGAGTTCAAAGGGCGGCGCAAGGGCGGATTCGTGATGACCTACCCCACGCTGGCCTCCATCGTCAAGTATCCCTACCCCGCCTCGCGCGCCGGCAAGAAGCAGAAGTTCGGATTTTTCCAGAACGACCGCGAGACCTACGAGCGCATAGCCGAGGAACTGGGCATCGAGCGGCGCCCCGACGGCAGCTATGCGCGCTATCCGCTGGTGTACCTCGTGGAGGCGGCGGACGACATCTGCTACGAGATCATGGACATCGAGGACGCCCACAAGCTGCGCATCCTGACGACGAAGGAGACGCGCGAGCTGCTGCTCGACTTCTGCGACCCGAAGCGGCTCGACCACATCCAGGAGATTCTGGACTCGGTGGACGACGTGAACGAGCAAATCGTCTACCTCCGCTCCTGCGCCATCGGCAGCCTCGAGCGCGAGTGCGCGGCCGCCTTCGTCAGAAACGAGCAGGCCATCCTCAGCGGCACAATGGAGGGGCCGCTGCTCGCCCACATCTCGCCGCGCATCCGCGAGGCCTACGAGCGCTGCACGAAGGTGTCGCACCAGAAAATCTACAAGAGCAAGGACGTGGTGGACATCGAGCTGGCCGGCTACCGCATCATCTCGACGCTCATCGACCTCTTCACCGAGGCGGCCATGAACCCCGACCGCGCCTACAGCCGCCTGCTGCTGGCGCGCGTGAGCTCGCAATACGAGGTGGACGCGCCCGACGCCTACACGCGCATTATGGCCATCCTCGACTTCATCAGCGGCATGACCGACGTCTACGCGCTCGACCTCTACCGCAAGATCAACGGCGAGAGCCTCCCCATGATCTGACTCCGCCCCGACCGGCAGCACGGCCGGCAACGGCAGAACGAAAAGAAGCCATCCCGGCCACGCAGAAGAGCGTGGCCGTGATGGCTTTTGCGATGGTTGCGGGCTCAGCCCTGCGCCGCTGCGGACGCGGGCAAGGCGCGGCGGGTCAGAACACCCACTTGAGGGCAATCGTCGGATTGACGAAGAAGGTCTTGTCGTTGGCGAGATTGAAGACGAAGTTGCTGCTCACTTCCACCTCGGTGCCGATGCTGAGGTGCGTCTCCTCCAGTCCCTTGATGGTGTTGAGGTTGTACCAGAGCTGGGGCTCCGTGAGGAAGACGAGCTGGCCGTGGCCGTTGGCTTTCTCGCCGCGCCAGAGGTCGGCGAAGCCGGCGAAGGTGAGGGCCTTGCGGGCAAACGTCGTGCTCCAGACGCCCGTGAGCTGGAAGCTGGAGTAGCTGCGGGTGTCCTGATAGCCCTTGAAGTAGTGCTTGTACATGAGCTGCAGGGAAGCGGTCGTCGAGAAGTCGGCGTTGTGGAAGTTCCAAGCCGGACCGAGGAGGACAGACTGCTGGAAGCTGCCGAAGCGGTTCAGACCACCGTCATACTCGATGTGGGCGGCCAGGGGCGACTGCTTGCCCAGATTGAACTCGCGCGCGATTTCCGTGTAGGCGCCCTCGGTGAAGCGGCGGCTGAAGTCGACGTCGACGAAATAGAACCATGAGCCCCATTTGTCGGCCTTGAACTGTTCGAGCGTGACGGTCACCTTCTGGCGGCCAGCCTCCTCCGTGGGATAGATGTTGCGGCCGAGGTCGTAGTGGAGTTGCACGTTCTGCGCGTTGGCAGCAAGTCCTGCCAGGAGCAGGAGGGCGGAGAAAAGAATTTTTTTCATTGCGATAGATTTTAATGAATAGCGCTAATTCGAGTATTGGTTCATGTTGACTTTGACACGCGGCGGCAGGATGGCGTTGAGCAGGATGCCCACGATGGCCGCCAGGGCGAGGCCCGAGAAATGCACCGGACCGATGGCGACGGCGTCGTTGGCGCCGTACTTCACGCCGATGGCGATGACGAGAATCAGTGCCGCGATGATGACGTTGCGCATCTTGGCGAAGTCGACGCGCGCGTCCACCATGTTGCGCACACCGACCGAAGAAATCATTCCATAGAGAATGAGCGAGACGCCGCCGATGGTGGCTGCGGGCATCAGGCCGATGAGACAGGCAAACTTGGGACAGAAACTCAGCACGACGGCCAGCAGGGCTGCCAGACGGATGACGCGCGGATCGAAGACCTTGGTGATGTTGAGCACGCCGGTGTTCTCGCCATAGGTCGTGTTGGCTGGTGCGCCGAAGAGGGCGGCGAGGATGGTGGCGAGGCCGTCGCCAGTGAGCGTGCGGTGGAGCCCCGGATCGGAGAGGTAGTTGCGGCCCACCGTGCTGGAGATGGCGCACATGTCGCCGATGTGCTCCATGATGGTGGCGAAGGCGATGGGCATGATGGCAATGACGCTGGAGAGGATGAGAGACGTGTTGGGATTGTCGAAGACGGCGAGGACGGTCTGTTCGCGAGACACGGGCAGACCAATCCATGCAGCCTCAACCACAGGCGTGAAGTCGACCTTGCCCATGAAGGCTGCCAGGCCGAAGGAGGCAGCCACTCCGAGCAGAATCGGCACGATCTTCACAAGGCCGCGGCCCCACATGTTGCTGGCAATGACGACGACGACGGCTACGAGCGCCACCGGCCAGTCGGAAGAGGCGCTGGACACGGCCGAACCCGACAGGCACAAGCCGATGGCGATGACCATCGGACCCGTCACGACGGGCGGGAAATAGCGCAGGATGCGCTCCTGGCCGAAGCCTTTGACGAGCGCCGCCATCACGAAGTAGCAGAGGCCGGCACAGCAGACGCCGATGCAGGCGTAGTCGAGCGCCAGCGTCTCCGACAGGCCCTGGGCCACGCCGATCTGCTTGAACGACATGTAGCCGCCGATGAATGCGAAGGAACTTCCCAGGAAGGCGGGAACTTTCATCTTGGAGATGAGGTGGAACACGAGAGTGCCCAAACCGGCAAAGAGCAGCGTGGACGAGACGCTCAGGCCAGTGATGGCCGGCACGAGAATCGTGGCTCCGAACATGGCAAACAGGTGCTGGATGCCCAGGATGCCGAACTTGACGGCACCCAACTGGCGGGCATCCTCTATTCCATTCGTCTGGATATTTTCCATGGACTTGGTTTTGGATATTGATAAAGTGAGAAGATGAGACAACGGAGAGACGCCCTGCGGACTACACAAAGATGTAGCGTACGACGAAAATGGCGGCCAGAATGACCAAGGTGGCGTTGAGACGGTCGAAGCGACGTGCGACGATGTTGAGCACGACGTAGGAAATGACGCCGAGGAAGATGCCGTCGGAGATGGAGCTGGCCATCGTCATGGCAAAGAGGGTGATAAAGCAGGGGAAGCCGACTTCGTAGTTGGAGAAGTCGATCTTAGAAACGCGCATGAACATCATCAGTCCCACAAGAATGAGGGCGGGAGAGGTGGCTGCCGCTGGAATCGCCATGAACAGCGGGGCAAAGAACAGGGCAATGATGAAGCAAGCGGCGATGGAGAAGGACGTGAGGCCCGTGCGGCCACCTTCAGACACGCCAGCGGCCGACTCGACGTAGGTCGTGGTGGTCGACGCACCGACGCAAGCGCCGACGGTGGTTGCGATGGCGTCGGCCAGCAACGCGCGGTTCATGCCGGGAATCTTGCCGTCTTTCTGCACCAGACCCACGCTGTCCATCACGCCAATGAGCGTGCCCATGGTGTCGAAGAGGTCGATGAACAGGAAGGTGACGACGACCACCAGCATGTCCAGCGTCAGCAGATTCTTCCACTCGAACTGCATGCAGATGGGCGAGACGTCGGGCGGCATTCCGATGATGCCGTTCAGATGTGTCTCGCCCATCGGAATGCCGATTAGGGTGGTGAGGAGGATGCCGATGAGGAGCGCACCCCTCACCTTGTAGATGAGCAGGGCCGTCGTCAGCAGAATGCCGATGATGCACAGCAGGGCCGAACCAGAACTGATGTGGCCCAGCGTCACGAGCGTGGCGGTGTTGTCGACAATGATGCCTGCACTCTTCAGACCGAGACTGGCAATGAAGAGACCGATGCCCGCGGCAATGGCAATCTTGAGCTGCATCGGGATGGCGTGAACCAACATCTCACGCAGCTTCGTCACGCTCATGATGATGAAAATGATGCCTTCAATCAGAATGGCAGTGAGCGCGAACTGCCAACTGTAGCCCATCGTGAGGCAGACGGTGTAGACGAAGAAGGCGTTCAGGCCCATGCCGGGAGCCAGACCGAAAGGCTGCTTGGCGTAGATGGACATCACCAGCGTGCCCACGACGCTGGCAATGACGGTGGAGGTGAACACGGCGTGGGTGTCCATGCCCTGACTGGCAAGCGCAGAGAACACACTGGGGTTGACGGCCAGAATGTAGGCCATGGTGAGGAACGACGTCACACCTGCCATGACTTCTGTCCGGACACTGTGCTTTGAGGGATCAAAGCCGAAGAGTTTTTGAAGCATGAAGAAGACAATTAAAAAAGTTAGAATTTCAAAGTCAGTAAAGATTCATTGCAGAACAAAAGCATCGAGGATGCACCCCAAGGCCCTCGCAGGCGCAAGCATCGCACTTCGTGCCCACCTCCCGGGGACATTGCAGATGTATTTATCATACTTCGCACCTACCTCACATGCGCATTGCAGATGCAGGCAACATACCTCGCAGCCACCATGCGTGGCCCTTGCAGATGTATTAATCGCACCTTGCGCCTACCCTCCGTAGGCGGCGACGGTGTGGCGTCGCTGAGCCGTAAACGTGCAGGAAACAGGATGGAAGCGCCTTCCGTCAGTTTAGTCTGCACACTGGTTTTTCTATTTTCGGCTACAAAATTATTCATTTTTTGTCGCACAAAGAAAAAAAATCCCGAAAAACTATTGCAAAAAGACTTCACGTCACAAGTTGCAATGGCTTTTCGAGATTTTTCGCTCAATGAATATTTCAACCTCAATCGTGGGGATTCCGGATCAACGTGATTGCATGTCGCTTATCATGTTAGCTCATTTCGCTCACTATGATGGCTCATTTCGCTCACCATGACGG
>DBQP01000010.1:163987-174128 GCA_002305265.1 Prevotellaceae bacterium UBA1391
ATTTCGCTCACCATGACGGCTCATGTAGCCCATCATGAAGGCTCATCTCAATACGCGTGATGGCTCAATTTCGAATTCGCATGACTACTTATTTCGGATCCACGTAATAGTCGAAGCGATCGACATCCACGTATCCGCCCTGATCTTGGGTTGCATAGTTGAAGATGGCGAAGCGCGTTCCCATGAAGAAGCGGGTGTAGTCGAAACGCATCTTGAATTCGCCACCAATACGGTTCCACTGCTTGCCGTCGAGACTGTAGCTGAACGTGGCGATGTCGCGGTTCGGCCGGAAATCGGCCTCGATGCGCAGATAAACCGTCGTGCCGGCGAAGCTGACCTCTTCTTCCTTCGTAACCTCCACGCCCGTAATCCGCTTGCCTGGATCCTGCAGATTGACAAGTTCAGAGGTCATGGACAGCGAGAACTTCTTCTTGTCGAGCCTGCGCACAGAAAGTACGCCGCTGTGTCCGTTCATGGCGGCTACGCCACAGACGTCGCCGGCCTGCATGCCTCGCAGGTCAAGCTTCACCGTACCGGAGCAGGTGGGGCCTTCCAGGCGCTGGCTAATCGTGTTGAGCGCGTCGTAGATGGACGTCGCCTTCCGATTGGTCTTTAACCGTAAGTATCCCGGACGCTCCGTCAGACTCCACGCTGCGTCCACCGTGTTGTGGTTCCACTGCCAGCAGAGATCCAGCTGCTTGCTGGAGAAGTCGTCGCTCGTCACTATGCGCGTTTCCTTGCGAACGCCCTGGACGGGAATGTCCATCACAGTCGGAATGTGCCCCTCAGCATCGCCGAGTATCGGCCATCCGTCTGTCCAGGTGCAGGGCTCCAGCGTGAGCACACGGCCAACGCCTCCCCGATCCTGGAAAATGATGCTCCACCAGTTGCCGGACGCATCGTCGACGATGGTGCCTTGGCCCACATAGGGAAATCCGCCGAACTGCGTCTCCAGTATCACTTTCTTCTCATACGGACCTTCGATGCGGTCTGCCCGATAGCAAACCTGGCGCCGAGGTTTTCCCCGCGGCCAAGAAATCATGAGCAGATAGTACTTCCCGTCTTTCTTCACCACGCGGCTTCCTTCGAGCAGGCCCGTCTCGTCGCCATCGCGCTCGAACACCTTGATGCGCGGCGCTCCGGGCTTCACACCCGTCAGGTCGGGCAACAGCTCCTGCAACTCGCCCGTACCGAAGAAGATGTAGGCGCGTCCGTCGTCGTCGAAGAAGAGGCTTGCGTCGTGGAAGTGAGGCAACCGGCTATGCAGCGTCCAGCCTTGCGCCGGGTCTTTCGACGTATATACATATCCCTTGTAGGGCTGGTCGTTGGGCGAGAAATACGCGTAGAACGTCCCGTCCTTGTAGCGCAGGCTGGTCGCCCACTGACCGCGGCCATAGACCGTGCCGCCCTCCATGTCGTAGAGCGGCGTGTCGGTCAGGCGGTCGTAGAGGTAGCTCACGATTTCCCAGTCGACAAGATTCTTCGAACGCATGACGGGAGCGCCTGGCGTGAGGTGCATGGTCGTCGTGACGAGATAGAAATAATCGCCCACGCGGATGACGTCCGGATCGGGGCAGTCTGCCCAGAGCACGGGGTTGGTGAAGGTTTCCCGCTCCGCCTGCGCGCTGTTCTGCGCCGCTGTCGGCAGCGCCATCATCAGCGCCATGCAAAGAGCCATGAGTCGGAGGGTACGTTTCATGTGAGGATAAAAGGTGTGTTTCATGCGATGATACAGTGTTGGATAAAGGTGTATGCTGGCTGCAAAGATAGAGAAAAACGCCGCCTGGCAATTAGCACTTTTCGCTCAAATATTGTCGCATTTGTAACATCCGACTCCATCGTGGGCCGCGCCTTCGTCCAAACAGCAGCAAGAAGAGGTGATGACATCAAACTTCAATAACAAAAACTCGCCGCCGACACGTTTTTCCATGGCCGCATCTCCCGTTTTCACATCCTCTTTTGTATCTTTGCATCCAGCAGACGCACGTACCCACTGCTGCGTCTCCTCTGTTTTTCCCCTGCACCTCCCTGCCACTCTCCCTTATCCTCCTCAGCCTCCATGAAGCAGCATCCGTCCCGCAAGTCCCCGCTCCGTCGTCCGGCCTTCGCCCTCGTGCTGGCCCTGATGGCCCTGTGCGCCACGGCTCAGGAGGAAACAAATTCCGCCACGTTCCGTCCGTCGGCCACCGGGGCGCTGCAACCGACGACGCCGCTGATGCAGCCCATCCAGCTCACGCCGCCCGACAGAAGTCTCGTGGCAGACGACTCCATCAGCCTCCAGCACCGCTTCGAGGAGCACTTCATGCGCGACCTGCCGGCATCCAACAGCATCCGCACCGAATGGACCACGAGCCCGTACACGGCCGCCGGCACTGTCGCCACGTGGACAAACGGCGGTATCTGGGGCACCAGCTCCCACCTCTGGATGCCGACCCTGCTCGACCGACAGGCGGCCACCCTCACCGCCTACCAGCAGCTGGGCCATTGGTCGCTGGAGGCCACAGCGGGTGCACAGCGCTATTTCATCAACGAGCACGTCCGGCAGCAGTTCCTGCTTGGCGGCGCGCTCACCTACACCTTCTCGCCCCAGTGGTCGGCCACGCTCTTCGGCCAGTATGCCAGCCAAACCTTCTTCGCCTCGATGGCAGCCTACCCCTACCTGTCCTATTCGAGCTATGGCGGCTATGTGAACTACAGCGGCCGGCGCGCCGGCATCAAGCTGGGCATGCAGCAGGACTACGACCCCGTGCGAGGCAACTGGCAGTGGCAGCCTATTGTCACCCCGCGCTTCCGCATCGGACGCGCGGTCATCGAACTGCCCGTCGGCCCACTCGTGGGCGAGGGACTGCGCCACCTCATCTACGGCAAGCGACCGCCCTACGGTCTGCCGCCGCTGCCCCGCCCCGCAGGACGATAGTCCGCCAGCGCGAAAACGCAGAAAGAGCAAGCCGGCCGTTGCCGTCTTGCTCTTTCTGTTGTCTGTCCGCGCTGTCCGGGCCTCGCCCGGCCGCGCGGTCATTTTCCCGGTGCGCCCATCAGGATCTCGTTGGTCTTGTCGCTGATGACCTGATACTCCGGATGCTCCTTGAAGAAGGACTCGATGTGGCGCACGTATTTCTCGGCCAGAATCTCCTCGATCGTAATCAGGATGCCCGTCTCCTCGACGTCGCCGAAGCCGTCATTGATGGCGGTACCGAAGCAGCGCATCGTGGGCGAGAGCGACATGTAGGCGTTGACCAGCGGCGGAATGTTGAGCCCGTAGGCGCGCACCTCGCGGTTGAGCGTGCGGTAGTCCTCTTTGAAGTCGTCGCTCACGAAGATCTTGTCGAACTCCGCCGCGTCGTGCTCCAGCTTCACCGGCGTCATCGGAAGGATCAGGTTGTCCTTGTCGTTGAAATGTTTCTTCAGGAAGTAGAGGATCATGTCGCGGCAGCGGCGGTTGTAGCTGGGATACATGGTCATCTTGCCGAAGAAGTAGCGCACCTGGGGCATGATGACCGTGAGTGCGCCCAGTCCGTCCCACAGGTTGTCGAGGGCGAAGATGGCCTTCGAGCCCACGCGCGTCGATTGGTAGTCGACGCTCACGAACGAGCGGCCCAGCTCAATCGTGTAGGGCATGTAGTCGCGCATGAACTGCTCGGAGAAGTGGAACATGTGGCTCGTGGCAAGCACCGGCTGTCCGTTCTCGTCGAGCTTCGTGTCGGTTCCGAGAATGTAGCGATAGCCGCCGATGATTTCCTCAGCCTCCGGATCCCAGACGATCAGCTGCTTGCAGGGCGTCTCCATCATGTCGAAATCGTCGAGGTCGAGCGCCTTGCCCGTACCACCACCAGCCGTCCGGAAAGCGATTTCACGCAGCCGTCCGATTTCTCTCAGCACGTTCGGGGCGTCTTTCCACGTGATGACGTAAATTTCATTGTTGCTTTTGTTGGTGAAGCGGAGGCGTTTGTCTTCCGTCAGCTCCGACTTGAGAACCTCCGCGGGTATCGGCGCGATGATTTCTTCCATCATGTTACAGCGAGTTATTCTACTTTGAGTATCTTAGTTCTTTGCCAGCCCGTAGACGCGGTCCTGCACCCACTGGGCCCATTGTGCATGAGATTTCGACTTGTCGGTGAAGGTCTGCCAGGGAATCGGCTCGCCGAAGGTCACCGTGAAATGCTTGCCGACATTCCCATACATCTCGTCGACAAGGAACAGCATGGCCAGGTTGAACTTCAGCCCGAGCCGCTTGCACCAGCGTGCGATGCTGTAGAAGCGCTCCGAGTTGTTCCCGGAGAAGTGCACCGGAATGACGTCGCGCTGATACTGGATGCTCTTGACCACGAAGGTCTTCTTCCAAGGCAAGTCGCGGATGGTGCCGTCGTCCTGCTTGCGCGAGCACAGCCCGGCGGGAAACATCAGCACGTTGTTCTCGCCCTGAAAGGCCGACTCCACCATAGCCGGAAAGCTGCGGCTCTGTCCGCCCGTCTTGTTGATGGGCACACACAGCGGCGCCAGCCCCTGCAGGTTCATCAGCACGTCGTTGACGAGATACTTCATCTTCGAGTCATACTTGTGGCAGATCAGCTTGCCCAGCGCCACGCCGTCCTCCCCGCCCAGCGGATGGTTGCTCACGATCGTGAAATAGCGCCCACCCTCGTTCGAGGGCAGCGCGTCGAGCCCGCGCACCTCGAGGTCCATCTCGAGATAGTCGACACACTCGTCGAGGAAGTCGACGCCGAACTTGCCCGCGGCACGACCCGTGAGAAAGCGGTTCACCTCGTCCTGATGCAGCACGCGCTTGAGCCAGCCCCGCACAAAGCCCGGCACCCACCGGGCCTTTGCGCCAGCCTTCGTGCGGATGATCTCATCCACATCAATCCTGAACTGCGACGCGTCAGAGGCCGGCTGCGCCTGCTCCGAGCGGTTCGATTCTACCATATCCCGAATGCATTTTCACACCTCGGCAGGCACATGCAAGACGCAGAAAATCTGACATAAAGTTCGCACACACCCGCACGTAGGCAATTTACAAAAGTCTACAAATTTACTGATATTTTTTTGATTGACACGCAAGTTTTCAACAAAAAAACTGCAGCGTCCGCGTTTCATTTTTCTACCCCGCCTCTCGGCCGCCGCCCACGCCCTATCCGAACACCTCGCGCAGCACTTCCAGCGACTTCAGTTCCGGCATGCCGGGCAGGTGAATCCGATAGTAGCGGCAGGCCTGCTCGAGCACACTGCGACGCTGCTCGCGCGTGAGCCGAAGCACGTGCATCGACGAGAAAGAGAGGCGGAAAAGCAGCGGCAGACGCGCCGCATCAGCCGGCGTCAGAAAGTCGGGATGCAGCGGACGACGCTCCACATACTGCCCCGCGCGCAAATCGAAATAGCACAGACCGCCATCCCCGCCCTCGAGGCGCGGCCGCACGCCCACGAACGTCATCAGACGCAAGAGGAAAATGAGGTGGAAATTGGCACAGTTCCCCTCGCTGCGGTCCAGCCACAGCATCGCCCGCTCCACGTAGTCGAACAGTTCCGCCCCGCCCTGCTCCTGCCGCAGCACGGCAGAGAGAAACTCGGCCAGGAACATCGCCTGCGTCGTCTTCACGGGGTCGGACAACAACGTGAAATATATAATGTACGCGCGCGCGTCTGCCGGGCGCGGCAACTTCGCCGTCGGGCGCATGTCGACCGAAAACTCCACGAAATTCATCACCCGCCACAGCGTGGCCGACGCACCAGACCGCCCGCGGCGCCCATGCGACAGCACCGTCACGATCGACAGCATCCCATGCTCACGCGTGAACACATCCACCACCTGCTGCGACTCGCCGAAGCGCACGCAGCGGAGGACAACACCATGCAAAATCTCTTTCATCTCATAACCGGTAAAAATCCTTCACCACACATTCGGGCACACGCGCACCCACCTTCGTGGCACAGCCCGCCACCGCCCCATTGGCTTCGCACCACCCGAGGACATTCGCCCCCGCACAGCCCTTCCCGCCCCGCAGCAGAAGACACGAGACGGAAAAATGCCGTCGGAAACGAAGGCCTTCGAAACGCATCACGAAGGCCTTCGAAAATCCACACGAAGGCCTTCGTGCAGCAAAAGCGACAACAGCGGCCGACAAAAGCACGCCCACAAGACGACCCTCCGGATGCAGCCTTGCGTCCAAGCCCGCAGCGCAGCAGCAGGAGCCACGCGCCGACACCGCACGGGAGCGGCACGGCAAATGCACCGCCCCGTCGCAAGCAGTCCCGACGCCCGGCCCGACAGGCAGGCCGCATCAGCGGCACAAAAGTACGACTTTTTTTTCATTCCGCCGCGCGCACCCCGCCAAGTTATCCGCTCCGCCGCCCACGCCCACCCCCCGCGGCCGCCGGCCGCCGAAAGCACACGCCAACTGACACATCTCAAAAAAACGCATGAAAAAACCGACCAGATGCGGAAGAAAGCACAAAATCGAGAAAATATTCACGGAAATATTTTGCCGATATGGGAAAAACTCGTACCTTTGCATCCGCAAATTAGCAGAAGATGCCAATTTGCTTACAAACCTCGCCATTCCCCGAAAAGGCGGGCTTCTCCGACACGAAAAGCCCGGGTGAGAACAAGGCCGGCCCATTCGTCTATCGGTTAGGACGAGAGATTTTCATTCTCTAAAGAGCAGTTCGACTCTGCTATGGGCTACACAATTCATGACAACAGAACAAGAATAAGAAACATACAGAAATGGCAAATCACAAATCAGCACTCAAGCGCATCCGCCAGGCTGAGAAGCGCAAGCTTCACAACCGCTACTACGCAAAGAGCATGCGCTCCGCTCTGCGCAAGCTTCGCGCCACGACAGACAAGGCTCAGGCTACAGAGATGTATCCTAAAGTACAGAAGATGTTGGACAAACTCGCAAAGAACAACATCATCCACTGGAAGAAGGCAGCCAATCTGAAGTCCGGCGTCAGCAAGCTCATCGCCACACTCAGCTAAGCAGCGGGCAGCCATCCCCAACGACATACAGCCATTGTCATAGCATAAAATATCCTCTTGATATTTCTGCCGTGCATACTCCACAAGAGAATGCACGGCTTTTCCTATGTCCGGCGCACCGAGCACCCGGACCACCACCCCAGCGCGCCTGTGGTCACACAGCCCCACCCGTCATACCAGAGGCACGCAACAGCACCTCATACACGACGCCGCACCTCCCACCGACCTAAGAACACGCAGCACGGGGCTGCACCACCACTTCCCACACCGCGAAAAACCCCATTTCCAGGCCCATCCGCGACGCGCGACACCACGCGGGGCTATTCCATGCACCCACGGGCGGAAAAACTCATAAAAACGCACGAAAACACCACGCGAAACATTTCGTTTTCTCAACAAAAAATCGTAACTTTGTAACGCAAACGAAAACCCAAATCATGGAAGAAGAAATCATGCAGAGCAGCGGAGACTACTCCGCCAGTAACATACAAGTGCTCGAAGGCCTCGAGGCCGTGCGCAAGCGTCCGGCCATGTACATCGGCGACATCAGCGAGAAAGGTCTTCACCACCTCGTCTACGAAGTCGTCGACAACTCCATCGACGAAGCCCTTGCCGGCTTCTGCACCCACATCGAGGTGACCATCAACGAGGACAACTCCATCACCGTGCAGGACAACGGCCGCGGCATCCCCGTCGACATGCACGAAAAAGAGCACCGCTCCGCCCTCGAGGTCGTCATGACCGTACTGCACGCAGGCGGCAAGTTCGACAAAGGCTCCTACAAAGTCTCGGGCGGTCTGCACGGCGTGGGCGTCAGCTGCGTCAACGCACTCTCCACACACATGACATCGCAAGTGTTCCGCGACGGCAAGATCTACCAGCAGGAATACCGCCGCGGCGTGCCCGAATACTCCGTCAAGGAAGTCGGAACCACCGACCTGCGCGGCACCCGCCAGCAGTTCTGGCCCGACAACACGATATTCATCACCACCACCTACAAGTACGACATCCTCGCCAACCGCATGCGCGAGCTGGCATTCCTCAACGCCGGACTCACCATCACGCTCACCGACCTCCGCCTCAAGGCCAACGCCGACGCAGGCATCGACGGCATCCGCAAAGACGTCTTCCACAGCGACGGCGGACTGCGCGACTTCGTGCGCTATCTCGACAGCGCACGCACCCACCTGTTCGACGACGTCATCTACCTCAACACCGACCGCAACGGAACACCCATCGAGGTAGCCATCATGTACAACACCGCCTACAAAGAAAACCTCCACTCCTACGTCAACAACATCAACACAATCGAAGGAGGCACCCACGTAGCCGGATTCCGCACCGCACTCACACGCACCCTCAAGAAATACGCCGACGACAACAAAATCACGGAGAAACTCGAGAAACAGCACATCGAGCTCTCCGGAGACGACTTCCGCGAAGGCCTCACCGCCGTCATCAGCGTCAAGGTCGGAGAACCACAGTTTGAAGGACAGACCAAGACCAAGCTCGGCAACAACGAGGTGTCCGGCTCCGTCAACGCAGCCGTCGGCGAAGCACTCGCCAACTACCTCGAGGAACATCCCAAAGAGGCCAAGCTCATCGTCGACAAGGTCGTCCTTGCGGCCACCGCGCGCATCGCCGCCCGCAAAGCACGCGAGAACGTGCAGCGCAAGAGCCCCATGTCGGGAGGCGGACTGCCCGGCAAACTCGCCGACTGCTCGAGCCGCGATCCCGAACGATGCGAAGTGTTCATCGTCGAGGGAGACTCCGCCGGCGGTTCCGCCAAGCAGGGCCGCGACTCCAAGTTCCAAGCCATCCTGCCCATCCGAGGAAAAATCTTCAACGTCGAGCGCGTCATGTGGCACAAGGCATTCGAGCACGAAGAAGTGAACAACATCATCCAGGCCCTGGGCGTACGCTTTGGACTCAACCCCGAAGACACCAAGGAAGCCAACTACGACAAGCTCCGCTACAACAAAGTCATTATCATGGCGGATGCCGACGTCGACGGCGCGCACATCGCCACGCTCATCATGACCCTCTTCTTCCGCTTCATGCCCGAGCTCATCCGCGACGGCCACCTCTACGTGGCCAACCCGCCGCTCTACAAATGCACGAAAGGAAAAGTATCCGAATACTGCTACGACGAGATCGCCAAGCAACGCTTCATCGACATGTACGGCGACGGCAACGAGAACGCGACAGGCATCCACATCCAGCGCTTCAAAGGCTTGGGTGAGATGAACAAAGAGCAACTCTGGGAGACAACCATGAACCCCGAGACCCGACTGCTCACGCAGATCACCATCGACGACGCCACCGAAGCCGACTACACCTTCTCCATGCTCATGGGCGAAGAGGTCGGTCCACGACGCGAATTCATCGAGAAAAACGCGACCTACGCGAACATCGACGCATAAATCAAGGCCTCGCTCACGATTTACCAAGACGCTGATTTCAGTTCTTCAGGACGCCGACGTCAGTTCTTCAAGGCGCTGAGGTCAGTTCTTCAAGACGCTCGTTTCGATTTGCCATCGCTCCTTCCTTGATAATCCAAGGCGTTGTTC
This sequence comes from Prevotellaceae bacterium UBA1391, assembly GCA_002305265.1. GTDB lineage: Bacteria > Bacteroidota > Bacteroidia > Bacteroidales > Bacteroidaceae > UBA3839. The sequence goes on from DBQP01000010.1 coordinate 173,534, forward strand.
ACGGAAAGCCAAGGCGTTGTCCACGGAAAGCCAAGGCGTTGTCCACGGAAAGCCAAGGCGGCAAATTCTGGTACAATCTGCGGATTGATACTGATTAGACTACGCATTGACACCCTTTATTAGGGCAGACGATTGAAAAGCCCGGGCAGCAAGTTGCAAGTCAACCTGCTGCCCGGGCTTTTTCTTGTACCTTCCACAGTCATCCAGCAGCAACATCCTGTGCGACCGAAAGCCCGCAAGCTCACATGCGAAGCGGCAACAGCACGAAGTAAAGCAGTAAAAGAACGAATCGGAGCTGCGCTTCCATAGTCAGGCCGACGCATGCAAGAAAAATGCAAAGGATGGAACATGTATCAAAATCAACAGTAGAAAAAGCTGATTTACAACGAAATCTAAAATTTATGTTACAAAACTGACAGTGTCCACACCGCATATTCCATAAATTTGCGACGAAGCAAGACAAAATTGTACGCGCATCTCGAGTCTGCCAAGATGAAAGCCCCATAGAATGGGATGCACGCACGCTACTTTTCTGAGACGCACATCCTCAACAGTCGCGACGCACGACAGACGTGATGGATCCTCGCATGAGACA
>DBQP01000010.1:174179-283125 GCA_002305265.1 Prevotellaceae bacterium UBA1391
AACAGTCAAGACGCACGGCAATCGAGATGTAGATATGCACGCTACTATTCTAAGATGTCTACCTCCAGCAATCATGACGCACACATCGCCCGACTGATGCACATCCGCATCCCTTCCGAGATGCATACCTATATGAATCCATCAACCTATTAACCTTAATGCTTAAACAAATTTATGATGAGAAAAACACTACTTTTTACTACGTTATTGGCGGCGCTTGCAAGCGCGCCCAGCACGACAAATGCCCAGACTACGGATATTTCCGACAGAGTTGTGGGCGAATATGTCGGCGCACTTTCAGCCATGTCGAAGACGGTTGCCGGCGAGCCCATCTACAGCGAGCTGCTCAACGCCGACTTCGACGACTTTGGCACCAGCGGACTCATCGGCTGGGGTGGCAGTTCCACCCGCACGGCCGACGAAGGCATGTACAAGCTGGTGAACCCGAGCGCAGGCGATTTCAACTACAGCGCGCAATTCGCCTACGACAAGGAATACAAGGAAGGGTACACCTACACCGTCAAATTCAAGATCAGAGCCGACGACGGACCGGGCACCATGGATATCGCCTTCCAGGATGCTGCCAATGGATATGCGCCGCGCGGCAACTTCCCTGCGGTCGAGTTTGGCAATGAATGGAAGGAATATGTGGGAGAGTGCGTCGTGACAGGCGGCAATGCCGACCGACTCACGTGGAGCTTCGGACTATATGTCGGCACCATTTGGATTGACGACCTCGTCATCATCGGTCCGACAGACGAATCCGTTGCACAGGAAAGCACCTTCATCTACGCCACCGAGGGCGACATCTACAAGACCGACTTCTCCGACGGACGCCACTTCGGCGGCTGGGGCGGCGGCCAGGGCGAGGAGGCCGTGACGCGCGAGGTTGTAGACGGCGTGCTCCAATGGACCAACCCCGTACAGAAGAATCCGTGGGATGTGCAGAGCGCCATCGACCAGCCCTACGTCGAAGGTGCCACCTACACGCTCCGCTTCCGCGTCAAAGCCGACCTCACGCTGCAGGATGGCCAAGAAGCCGGCCGCATGACCCTCGGTTTCCAGGACACCAACGGCTATCAGGGCCGCGGCAGTTTCCCAGACTGCACGCTCACACCTGAATGGACGGAATACGAGGCCACGTGCGTCGTGACTGGCGGTTCGGCCAACCGATTCCTCTTCAGCTACGGCGACCAGGTGGGAACCATCTACATCGACGACTTCCAGCTTTCAGGCCCCATCGGCACGGAAACGTCCGACATCAGCGTGATTGTCGAGAAAGCCGATGCAGACGTCGTCCACTTCAAGTTCACCGACCTCACCCTCGGCAGCGGCAACGGATCGCTCCCGCTGGGCAACATCACGCTGGAAGACGTAGAGCTCTTCCAGCAGGAGAACAGCAAGACGCTGCACATCGACGCCGAAGGATTTGCCGACATGGATGGCTACACGATGAGCTATACGCTCGTCGGACGCTTCGAGCTGGGCTGTCTCAACTTCGACCTCGACCTCTACGACAGGGACATTGCCACGCACTACCTGCTCAACTTCTACATGGAGCTGCCCTACACGTGGTCGGACAACCTCATCAAGAACGGCGACATGGAAGAAGCTGACCGCAGCTGCTTCTGGCAGAAGGAACCGTCTTCAGAGCCAGACGAGGGTGGCAACTTCCTGCCCTACAACTCCTATTTCGTGCCTGGCGCAGGCAACGAAGGCAGCGCGGGCATCGAGGTTCGTTCCGGCGCCGACCCCGCACAGGCTTGGGACACGCAGTTCTGGATCCGCTCCACCTATGCGCTGCCGGCCGGTACGCACTACATCCTCGAGTTCGACTACAAGGCCAGCGAGAACGCCAGAGCAAGCACCCAGGCACATGCCGAGCCCAGCAGCTACAACCACTACATCGGCATCGGCGACGTCAACTTCACAACCGAGTGGCAGACCTTCTACTACGAGGGAATCGTCAGCGCCGACCAGGGTAAGAACGGCGGCATGCTCTCCATCGCCTTCAACCTGGCAGAAGTGAAGACACCCGTCACCTACTACTTCGACAACGTCAAGCTGATGATTCGCAGCAACGAGCTGGAGAACCTCACGCCTGCTCCCGAGCGCGAGATTGTAGAGCGCATGGATCCTGTCGGCATCAACGGTGCGAAGGATGACGCCGCGCTGACTGCACCGCGCAAGATCGTGGAGAACGGCAAGGTATACATCCTCAACAACGGACACAAATACACCGTCACAGGCATTCAGCTCAAATAAAGGCTGACGCCATCCACCAATGGAGGAAAGCACACACCCGTGCTTTCCTCTTTTTGTGTTCATTCCCCACCCATGCCGCCACGGCTCCGACGACAAAATCCTCACACGCCTACGAGAAGGCCTTCGTGACGCAACGAGAAGGCCTTTGCGCACCTTCACGAAGGCCTTCGTGAGAGTTCAGAAGAACCGTCGAGAAGGAATAATGGCAATAACATTTCCAATCGCAGGCGCAGCACGCACCGAAGACAGCCGCAGCACGCACCGAAGACAGGCGCAACATGAAGGCTGCAACAATGACGGAACAACGATGCTCGGGCGCGCCGTCAACAGCGTCAGCGGGCGTCTGCAGCGAAGCGCAGACAAGTTTGCTTTCAATCGGCGCAGACAGACACGCACATGCAGGCAGCCCCTGCATCCTACGGCCGACGGACCGAAAGGATGCAGGGGCTGCACCGATGGAGTGAAAAAAGCGGGAATCAGGCCAGCAGACGCTTGACGCAGGCCGAGATGGCCTGGCCTTCCGCCAGTCCGGCCAATGCCTTGGTGGCCTTGCCCATCACGCGTCCCATGTCCTGAGGACCGCTGGCGCCGACCTCTGCGATGATGTCGCGCAGACGGGTTTCGAGCTCTTCCTCCGACAGCTGCTTGGGAAGATACGCCTCGATGACGCGCACCTGAGCCATTTCTTCCTCGGCCAGGTCGGCACGTCCCTGCTCCGTATAGATGTTGGCAGACTCGCGGCCCTGCTTGGCCAGCTTCTGCAGGATCTTGAGGGCAGCCTCATCCGTCAGCTCGTCGTTGGCGCCGGAGGCCGTCTTTGCCTCCAGAAAATACTTCTTCACGTTGCGAAGTGTGTCGCGGCGCACGGCATCCTGTGCCTTCATGGCTGCCACGATATCTTTTGAAATCTGTTCGAAAAGCATATAATCTTTGTTTGAAAAGGATGGTTTGTGGGAAGCCTGCGGACCGCACAAGTGCGGTTACTGGGCGGAGAGACCGCACAGGGCCATGAGGGAGGCGGCTGCGGCACGCCCCTGCCGGCGCGCATCCACGCTGAGTCGAAAGGCCCTCAGCAGGCCCAAGGCAGCCGGAGCGGGCCACATGGCGTGGCGGCCTCAGCTGTCGAACACGATGGGCTCGCCTTCGGCGGGGGCTGACTCCTGCGCCACGCTGCGTTTCATGAACTCGGTGAGCTTGTTCTTCTGGCGTGTGCCGGTGGGCGACGACTCGACACTGGAGATGAGATCGTCGTCGTCGAGGTCCTCATCGTTGAAGATATAGTCGTAGACGGCATGGCGCAGATAGCCGCTCTTGCCGTTCGAACCGTAGATTTTCTCGCGGCGCTCGCGCTTCTTCTCCTCTTCCTCGATGCGGGCCAGCTCCATCTGATGGTCTTTCTCCATCTGGTCGCTGATGCGCTTGTCCATCTCCTTGGAGTGGATGTCCTTGATGCCGAAGCCGGAGGCCAGGATCGTGATCTTCACCTGGTCCTTCAGCTCGGGGTTGTAGGAGTGTCCCCACTTGGTCTCCAGGTTCTCGTCCTGCATGCGGTCCATGAACTCGGTGATTTCGTTGATTTCCTCGATACGCAGCGGCGCCTCGCCTTCGGGGCCCGGCTCCACCACGTGGAGGAGGACTTTCTTGGAGTGGTAGACGTCGTTGTCGTTGAGCAGCGGCGAATGGAGGGCATCGTCGATGGCCTTCGACACACGGCTGTCGCCGCTGCCGAATCCAGTCGACATGATGGCTACGCCGCCGTCCTTCAGCATGGTCGTCACATCCTGGAAGTCGAGGTTCATGTTGCCGTGCATCGTGATGATTTCGGAGATGCTGCGCGCCGCATTGCAGAGCGTGTCGTCGGCCAGTTTGAACGCCTCGGTGAGTGTCTTTTCCTGATAAATCTCGAGCAGCCGCTCGTTGTTGACAACGAGCAGCGCATCGACGTTCTTGCTCATTTCCTCCACGCCGTCGAGCGCCTGGTCGATCTTGAGATTGCCCTCGAAACGGAACGGAATCGTGACGATGCCGACGGTGAGGATGCCCATTTCCTTCGACAACTTGGCTACGAGCGGGCCTGCACCTGTTCCGGTGCCGCCGCCCATACCAGCTGTGATGAACGTCATCTTCGTGCCGTCGCCCAGCATGGCCTTCACCTCGTCGATGGACTCCTGCGTGGCCTCACGCCCCTTCTCCGGGCGGTTGCCAGCACCGAGACCTTCGTGGCCGAGCTGGAGCTTCACGGGCACGGGACTGTCCTCGAGCGCTTTCGCATCGGTGTTGCAGACAACGAAGCTCACGTCCTGGATGCCTTCTTCGTACATGTGGTTGACGGCATTGCCGCCACCGCCGCCGACACCTATCACCTTGATGAGGTTCTTCTTGGCAGTCTGAAAATTAAACGCTGCGTATGTTGCTTCTTCCATATTCTGAATGATTTACTTCTGTGTGGAGTGGGATAATGCGGAGGGTGTGCCTGGGAGGGTGCTGGGATGCGCCGCTGGTGCCGGACAACCGCAGGGAGCGGGTTTGAGGGCTGCGCCTCGAATGTCGGCCGGCTGCGGCGGGCGGGGCAGCGCGCTGCGCCCAGGACGTGGGATTGTGGTGGACGACCTACCGTCGGCCTGCCGTGGGCCGTCGGAGGACTGCGCGTCAGTCTTGCGCGAGCCGCTCAATCCAGTTCATCAGACGCTTGCTGACGGAGGTCGCCTTCCTGGCGTCCTCGCAGACGGTCTGCAGATTGTCCGTCACCTCGGTGAGCTGACGCTCGAGATCGGTCGTCACATCGGTGACCATACGGTGCTTGTCGATGCCGCGGAGGGCGTCGACGGCGTGCGAGGTGGCTTCGTCGAGAATGTCTCCGCCCGCGCTGATGGTGCGTTCGGCGCGCAAGCGCAGCTTCTTGTTCTGCAAGTCCTCGCGCAGGCTGTCTGCCAACGACTTGAGTTCGGTGATGCGGCTGCGGAGCCGGTCGTTGTAGGCTTCGATGATGCCTACTTGCTCTTTCTCCAGCTTCTCGCTGGCGTCTTTCTCCGCACGGGCGACGGCGGCAGCCTCGTCGTTCTTCTGTGCCTCGAACATGTCGTTGCCATTGAAGACGTTGCCGACGCAGTCCACGTTGCCCGACTTGAGCAACGAGAGGATGGTGAGACGCTCTCCGGACTCGAGCTTGGGGTTGCGGATGGACGTTGGGAAGATGACGTGGTCGTTGATGGCGTGCGCCACGCGGATTCTCTCGACGCCGAACTTCATTTTCTGGAATGCGCCCTCGATGTGCTTGATCTTCGATCCGCCACCGGTGAGGACGATGCCGCCGAGCAGCTGGTTGCTGTATCCGGACTTGATGAGCTGGTTCTCGATGTTGTCGAGTATTTCTTTCTGCCGCGCGTAGATGTAGTGCAGGACTTCCGACATGCGGTAGACGCGGTTGACGCTGGTTTGATACGTGTCCGGCAGATTCTCCTCCATGTCTTCCTCATCGTTGCTGGCGTTGCCGTATTGCAGCAGGATGCGCTCCGCCTCGTCGGGCTCGATGCGCAGCGTGCTGACGAGGTCCTGGATGATGACGTCGGTGCCGAGCGGCAGCGTCACCAGATAGCGCAACGTGTTTTTCCAGAAAACCTGCACGGTGGAGGTGCCGGCGCCGAGGTCGATGAGCGCGCTGCCGGCGCGCTTTTCCTGGTCGGTGAGCACGTTCTGCGCCAGCTCGTAGGCTTCGAGCTTCGTCTCGACAATGCGGACATTGGTGTTGTTGAAGCAATTCTCGATGTTGTAGCGGAGCTTGCGGCGCGCGATGACGTTGACATAGTCGCCCTCGATGTTGGTTCCGGTCACGCCCACGGGCTCGTCCGTCACGTTCGAGTCGACGATGAATCCTTGCTGGAAATTGTCGATGAGCTCGTATTCGGGGTTGTTGATCTCGCGGCTCTCCATCTGCATGGAGTCGATGTGCTCCGAGGTGATGTAGGACTGGGTCAACAGATTGCGGCGCACGGTGTTCTTGACAGTGCGCACCGACTGGCCTCCGATGCCGACGTAGACTTGGGAAATCGTCAGCCCGAGCGAGGTCTGGAGCTTGTCGAGAATCGACTTCACCTTCTTCGTGGTCTTCTCGATGTTGAAGATCACACCACGCTTGATGCAACCTTCCGACTTTTCTTCAGCGTAGGCCAGTATGTTGAGATTGCCGTCTTTCTTCTTTCCGGCAATGCCAGAGATGTGGGAAGTGCCCAGCTCAATGGCGACGATGATGGGTTCTTTTTCTTGCATATCTGTTGAGTGAGGAGTGAGGAGTTTTGGTTGAATGGCGGGCGGATGGCGCATGGCGTGCGCCGCATGTGCGCCGAGCATCCGCGCAGGGGAAGATTCCGTGGTTGCGGTGGACGGCGATGCCGGACGCGGCGTGCGCCTCGCGCTAGAAAGCCTGGCGGAAAAGGCGTCAGCGGGTGCAGACCACCTGGTTGTCGTATTCCAGATTGAGCTGCTTGTATTTGACCCAGCCCACTTTTGGAATGGCCTCGCGATAGAAGATGGCCAGGCGTCGCAACTTGGTCTCGTACTTGTCGAGCGTGCCGAGATAGACGGTGTGGTTTCCGATGCGGGGCACGAGCGTCACCTTGTAGCGCCCGCGGCTGTCCCGCACGACGTAGACTTGCTCGATCAGATTGTTCCACAGCGAGTCGCGGCCCACGTACTCGCCAAAGGCGGAGAGCGAGCGACTGGCGAACGACGGCGAGATCTGGCCAGTGGCCGTCAGCAGATTGCGCGAGTAGGAGGAGTTGGGAATCACCACTCCCTCCGCGTCGACGTAGTAGCCGTCCTCTCCGTCGGGCAACACATAGATGACTGGCGTGCGAAGCGAGACGACGATGCGGATGCGGCCTTTGTCGCCATCGGGATTGTTGCCGACTTTGTAGCAGGTCACGTCCCTGACGAATCGGCTGTCTTTGAGCGCCTCCTCAATCTTGCTGGCATCGACGTCGCTCATCAGCCGCCCCTTCGGATAGAGGTTGGCCTGACGCAGCAGATCCATGATGTTTTGCTCGTTGAGGAACGGTTGGCCTGCAGCATTCTCGAATTCAATCTCCACCGTCTCGCAGCGCTCTTTGGGATTTTCCTTGCGCAGCTCCGCGAAGGCATACACGAGGAAAGCGCTCACCGCCACAAAGGCGAGGAGCAGAATCGATGCTTTCAGGATTTTCTTAGCGTTCACGTACGACGGAGTTATACGTTGAAATTGCCGTTGCTGCCACGAGAGGCAGACGGACAAAGTTCATTCTGTGGGCGCGGAGCACTTTCTACCACCTCGCCGCGCTGATTTTTTCGAAACACCTGCTGCACGCGGTTGGTGCAGGTCCAGATGGGTTCTGATGCACCTGCTTCACGCATTCGGCGCGGACACCGATGGGTTCTGATGCACCTGATTCACGCATTCGGCGCGGACACCGATGGGTTCTGATGCACCTCTTCGGGCTCAGTCGCGTAAACCCAAATGAGGCTTCGCGCACCTGCTCGGCAGGCTGGGCGCAGGAATTCATTTTTTCGGTGAACCGATTTTTGATTTTTGCTGCACCGGTTTATTGTTTTCGCAACAGCGATTTTTCATTTTCGCTGCGCCGGATTTTGAGAAACGCTGCATCGATTGCAATTTCCGCTGCGTTCGTTTTGCATTTCGAACGCAGTCGTTTCACATTTCGGACGCAGTCGTTTTTCGTTTCGAACGCAGTCGCTATTCATTTCCTCTGCGCTCGTTTTTCAATGGCGACGCGGCTGCTGCTCACGGGACGCTCACGGAGCGGACGCTTCCAGCGCAACAATCGGGCGAGGACGGTGCTGACCAAACGCTGCGCCGGTGCTCAGAGAAGACCTGTGCGGGGCCATGCGAAGGCCGGTGCGCTGCGCCGGCTATTCGGAGAGGATGGCCGTCAGCTGCGGCGCATAGTTCTCGATGTCGCCCGCTCCGAGCAGGATGAGCACATCGAAGTCGCGCTTCTGCGCCACGCCGACGATGTCTTCCTTGTGGATGAGGTGGCGCTCGATGCCCGGCCGGAGGTTGTCGTAGATGAGCTGGCTCGTCACGCCGGGAATGGGCTGCTCGCGCGCCGGGTAGATGTCGCAGAGGTAGACGGCGTCGAGCAACGACAGGCTGTCGGCGAAGTCTTTGTAGAAGTCGCGTGTACGGGTGTAGAGATGGGGCTGGAAGATGGCCGCAATCTTCTTGTCGGCATAGAGCTCGCGGATGCTCCGCACGCTCTGCTCGATTTCTTTCGGGTGGTGGCCGTAGTCGCTGATGAGCGCCATGCGGTCGGTCTTGACTTTGAAGTCGAAGCGACGGTCTACGCCCCGGAACGTGCGCAAGCCTTCGCGCAGTTCCTCGTCGGTCGCACCGGCCAGCCAGGCCAATGCCAGTGCCGCCACACCGTTCTCGATGTTGATGCTCACGGGGACGCCGAGCTGGATGTTGTCGACGCGGCCCGCGGGGTGTACGAAATCGAAGTAGATCTCTCCTCCGCCGATGCGGATGTTCTCCGCGTGGAAGTCGCCCGACGTGCGCGCATAGTCGTAGACGCGCACTCCATCCTGCACCTCGGCCTTCATTTCCAGTCCCTGATGGATGATGAGTGCTCCTCCGGGCTGGATGAGCGTGGTGTAGTGGCGGAACGATTCGAGGTAAGCCTCCTTTGTGCCGTAGATGTCCAGGTGGTCTGGATCGGTGGAGGTGATGACGGTGGCGTAGGGCCGCAGCCAGTGGAAGGAGCGGTCGAACTCATCTGCCTCGATGACGACGTAGTCGCTCTGCTCCGACAGGATATAGTTGGTGCCGTAGTTTTTCGAGATGCCGCCGAGGAAGGCGTTGCAGTCGACGTGCGACTGATGGAGCACATGGGCAGCCATGGTCGACGTCGTGGTCTTGCCATGCGTGCCGGCCACGCAGAGTCCCTTGTGCTTGCGGGTGAGGAATCCGAGCAGCTGCGCGCGCTTCTCGACGTTGAATCCGTTCGCGCGGAAGTAGGAGAGCTCGGCATGTTCGTCGGGGATGGCCGGCGTGTAGATGACGAGCGTCGTCGCCGGATTCTTGAAGCAAGGGGCGATGAGGTCGACGTTGTCTTCGTAGTGAATCTGTGCGCCCTCCGCCTCCAGACTGCGCGTGAGGTCTGACGGCGTCTTGTCGTAGCCTCCGACCTGATAGCCCTTCACGAGGAAATAGCGGAGCAGGGCGCTCATGCCGATGCCGCCGGCGCCGACGAAATATACGGATTGTATGTTCTGAATGTCTTCCATTTTGCTTTTGCCTGACGGCGGCTGCCGACGTCACTTCCGTCGTTCGCGCCCGCCGCTCACGGGATGTTATGATTTCGACTGATAGTCGTCAGCCAGTTTGAGCACTTCTTCTGCGATGACGCGGGCCGAATCGTGGTAGGCCAGCGTGCCGGCGTTTGCGCCCAGCGTCTGCAGACGCGCGGCGTCGGCGACGGTCTTGATCGCCAAGGGGATGAGCTGTTGGGGCGCCTCGGCGTCTTTCACGAGCAATGCGGCGTCGCGCGTCGACAGCGCCAGCGCATTCTTCGTTTGATGATCTTCCGCCACATTGGGCGATGGCACGAGGATGCAGGGCTTGCGCAGCAGGCAGAGCTCGCTGATGCTGCTGGCTCCGGCGCGCGAGATGACGAGGTCGGCCGCCACATAGGCTGCGTCCATGCGGGCGATGAAGTCGGTCACGTGCAGGTTCTCTACCGCGGGCTGTTGCGCCAGGCGCTGGCGGATTTCCTCGCTGTAGTATTTTCCGGTCTGCCAGATGAACTGGACGTCGGCAGCGGCCGAGCGGATGGCGTCGACGTGCTGGAGGACGCTCTCGTTCAGCGTGCGTGCACCGAGACTGCCTCCGATGAGCAGCACGGTCTTCTTGGCGGGGTCGAGACCGAAAGTGCGGACGGCCTCTTCGCGCGTGATGGCGGCATCGAGCAGGTTCTGGCGCACCGGATTGCCCGTCTTCACGATTTTCTCGGCAGGAAAGAAGCGCTCCATGCCGTCGTAGGCCACGCAGATTTTCTTGGCACTTCTGGCCAGCAGCTTGTTCGTCACGCCCGCATAGGAGTTCTGCTCCTGGATGAGCGTCGGCACACCGAGAGCCGCCGCCTTCTTCAGCGTCGGGCCGCTGGCATAGCCGCCCACGCCCACCACGGCCTGCGGCCGGAAGTCGCGGATGACCTTACCGGCCATGCGCTGGCTGCGGAATATTTTCCACAGCACGGCGAAGTTCTTGAGTGGATTGCGGCGGTTGAAGCCAGCGATGGGCAGGCCGACAATCTTGTAGCCGGCGTCGGGAACGCGCTGCATCTCCATGCGGCCGAGGGCGCCGACGAAGAGGATTTCCGTCTCCGGGCGCAGTGCCTTGATGGCATTGGCGATGGAGATGGCGGGGAAGATGTGTCCGCCGGTTCCGCCTCCGCTGACGATGATTCGGGTGGTTTGTTTCATGTGGGATATGGGCCTGCGCCGAGCTGGCAGGCGTGGTTTGCCGCCGCTTTCGCCCGCGTGCGCACGGCAGGCCGTGTCAGCAGCGTGAGCTTGGGGCGGATTGAAGTTTACAAAAATACGAAATTTCCTTGACAATCAAGTGCATTTTCTCCTGAAAAATCATGCAGGCCCGCTATTTGGGCAGAGGCGGCGCACGTATGCGGGACGGAAGGCGTCAGACCATTCCGTCGGAATCGGCAAACTCGGTCGTCTCGTTCAGCGCGAGCGATGCCTCCAGCGCCTTGCGCTCGGCGTTCACTTTCTCTGTGTAGCGGCTCACGCTGAGGATCATACCGAGGTTGAAGCTCGTGATGAGGATGGAGGTGCCGCCGTGCGAGATGAGCGGCAGCGTCTGTCCGGTGACGGGGGCGAGGCCGACGGCCACCGACATGTTGACGAGTGCCTGTGTGACGAGCATCGTGCCAAGACCGATGATGAGGTAGGCCGGAAAGTATTTGTCGCTACGTTGGGCAATGCGCCACACGCGCACGAGCAGGATGATGTAGAGCAGCAGAACACCGATGCCGCCGGCCACACCCATCTCCTCCACGATGATGGCATAGATGAAGTCGGACTCGGCATGCGGCAGGAAGTCGCGGCAGACGCTGTTGCCCGGCCCTACGCCGATGCCGTTGGAGTCGGCAATCGACATGCGGGCCGTCACCTCCTGCCAGTGCTCCTCCATGTTGTAGGTCTTGCCGCCGCTCTCGGCGCCGGACGTGCCGACATGCTTGAGGAGGCGGTTCTTCCACGTGAGCGCGCGGCGGTAGTCCTGCAGTTTCTCGTCGGGCGTCACGAAGATGACGAAGCCCACCAGCGTGACGCAGGCGGCAATCGAGCCGACAAGCCCGATGAGGTAGCGCCAGGGCAAGTTGGCCACGTACATGATGACGAGGACGACGAGTCCCGTCATGGCCGCCGTAGAGAAATTCTCAGGCACAATCAGGCCACAGACGATGGCGGTGAGAATCACCACCGTCCAGAAGGCGCGCTTCACGGCCTTCTTCCGCACGGCCTCCGACTGCTCGCCCTGCCGTTTCTTGCCCAGCAGGTTGCCTCGCGCAAGCACGACGGCCACCTGCAGCAGCAGCATCGACTTGGCAAATTCCGACGGCTGGAACTTGATGCCGGCAATCGTAATCCAGCGCGCCGCATCGTTGACGGCGCTCTGCTTCACCAGCGTGAAGAGCAGCATGAGGATGGCGGCCGGCAGTCCGATGAGCGAGATGAGCTTGAAATACTTGCAGGGGATGTTGTTGACGAGCACCATGACGAAGAATCCGAGGATGAGAAACTTCGCCTGGTTGAGCAACGGGTCGTAGTGCTCGCCTCCCTTGAAGGTAAGATTGCTGCCCGCGCTGTAAATCTCGACCAAGGAGACCATGCAGAGCAGGAAATAAATCATCCAAATGACTTTGTCGCCTTTGAAGATGTTGATTTTCAGAAAGTCGGAAATTTTCTTACCCATAAGCGTTGTCGGATTTTAGGAAGCGTGGGGCGTGAGAGGAACGGATTGGCAGGGAACGAACGGCGGGACGCCGAGCCGGCGCTGGCGGAAGCACAGGGCGAAAAGCGCGGGGCGGCAGCGTGAATCGAGCGCGACGGCGTCGCGGATGCGGGGGCCGGCTGCCGGAAACTTTCCACGAAGGCCTTCTTGTGGGTTTACGAAGGCCTTCTCGCAGCGTTGCGAAGGCCTTCCCGTCGAAAGATGCGTTTGGCCTGCGGACTTCGTCGGTGGCACGACGGACCATTTTCAGCGGCGGCTGTGGAACCGGCGGCGCGGCCCACTGGCAGAAAGGGTGCGCCGGCAGCGGGATGGCGCCGCGGGCGGGCCTACAGGGCGGCTACGCAGGCCTTGAACTGATCGCCGCGGTCCTCCATGTTCTTGAAGAGGTCGAAGCTCGCGCAGCACGGCGAGAGCAGCACGCAGGCGCCGGGATGGGCCATGCGGAAGCAGGCGTCGACACAGTCCTTCATGTTGAGCACGTCGACAATGGGCAGGCCGAACGAGTCGAAGGCTGCGTGCAGCTTGCTGTTGTCCACACCCAGAAAGACGAGGCCGATGCACTTCTCGCGCACGAGGTCGAAGATGTGGCTGTAGTCGTTGCCCTTGTCCAGTCCGCCGAGGATGAGCACGGTGGGCTGCTTCATGCTCTCGAGGGCATACCAGCAGGCGTCGACGTTGGTGGCTTTCGAGTCGTTGACGAAGTCGACGCCGCGCACGCGTCCTGCCTTCTCGAGGCGGTGCTCCACGCCGGCAAAGCTCATCAGCCCCTTGCGGATCTGTTCGTTGCTCACGCCGGCGATGTCGGCCGTGATGCCCGCCGCCAGCGAGTTGTAGAGGTTGTGCTTGCCTGTGAGGGCCAGTTCCTCCTGCTCCATGTTGAACGGCGTGGGCGACTCGATCTTGTATTCGCGCTCCTCGATGTAGGCGATGGCGTCGGTCTCGTGGAATTCGGAGAACGGATAGAGCTTGGCCTTGAGGTTGTATTTCTCCAGTTCCTTGCGCACGACGGGGTCGTCGTTCCAAAAGACGAAGGCGTCGTCGGCGGTCTGGTTCTGCGTGATCCGCATCTTCGAATCGACGTAGTTCTGCATCTCGAAGTCGTAGCGGTCGAGATGGTCGGGCGTGATGTTCATCAGCACGGCGATGTCGGCCTTGAAGTCGTACATGTTGTCGAGCTGGAAGCTGGACAGCTCGATCACGTAGTAGTCGAAATTCTCCTCCGCCACCTGCAGCGCGAGGCTGCGCCCGATGTTGCCCGCCAGGCCCACGTTGTAGCCCGCCTGCTTCAGGATGTGGTAGATGAGCGAGGTGGTCGTGGTCTTGCCGTTGCTGCCGGTGATGCAGATCATCTTCGCATTCGTATAGCGTCCGGCGAACTCGATTTCCGAGATGATGTGGATGCCGGCGGCCTTCACCTGCTGCACCATCGGTGCCTTGTCGGGGATGCCGGGGCTCTTGATGATTTCGTCGGCATTGAGAATGAGCGACTCGGTGTGGCCGCCCTCCTCCCACGGGATGCCGTAGGCGTCCAGCTCCTTCTTGTATTTTTCCTTGATCGTGCCCATGTCGGACACGAAGACGTCGAAACCTTTCTTCTGTGCGAGCACTGCCGCGCCCACACCGCTCTCGGCGGCGCCGAGAATCACGATTCTTTTCTGATGGTCTGCAGACATATCTGAGGGGGAATTATGATTGGCTGACACGAGGCATCAGCGGATTTTCAGGGTGATGATGGTGAGCGCGGCCAGCAGAATCGTCACAATCCAGAAGCGGATCGTGATCATGTTCTCTTGCAGGGCCGTGGTCGGCTTGCGGATGAGATACTTCGTGTCGGCGCGCAGGTCGCTCTGCAATACGCGGAAGTGGTCGTGGAAGGGCGCCCGCTTGAGCACGCGCAACTTCTGCCCGCGGCGGTTGCCATACTTCGCATAGCCCACCTGCAGCAGCACACTCACGCTCTCGACCAGGAAGATGCCGCACAAGATGGGCAGCATCAGCTCCTTGTGGATGATGATGGCCGTGACGGCGATGACGCCTCCGATGGCCAGACTGCCCGTGTCGCCCATGAACACCTTCGCCGGATAGGCATTGAACCAGAGGAAGCCGACGAGGGCGCCGACGAACGCGCAGATGAAGACGACGATTTCCTCCGTGCCCGGAATGTACATCACATTCAGGTAGGCAGCGAACTCAATGTGGCCGCTGACGTAGGCCAGGATGCCCAGCGCCGTGCCGATGATGGCACTGTTGCCGGCGCACATGCCGTCCATGCCGTCGTTGAGGTTGGCGCCGTTGGAGACGGCCATGATGACGAATGTCGTCACCAGCACGAAGAAAATCCAGCCGCACGCACGCTTCACCTTGCCGTCGCCAATCCAGGAGAACGTCTCCAGATAGTCGACATTGTTGTTCTTGAAGAACGGAACGGTCGTGAGCGTCGACTTGACCGCCGGGCTCTTCTTGTAGACGACGTGGTTGTTGACGACGTGCTTCTCCACCTTGCCGCTGACCACGGCGTGCGGACTCTGCCAGAGCGTGACGCCGACGATGATGCCGAGCAGGAACTGTCCGGCCAGCTTGTAGCGCGGCTTCAGTCCGTCCTTGTTGCCGCGCAGCTTGATGCGGTCGTCGAGAAAACCGAGCAGACCGAACCACAGCACGGCCAGCAACAGCAGCAGGATGTAGACGTTCGTGAGCTTGCCGAGCAGCAGCACGGGCGTCACGATCGCCGCGATGATGACGATGCCGCCCATCGAGGGCACACCGATTTTCTTCACGCCAAACGGATCGGTCTCGGCGTCGCGGGCTGCCTCAAGGATGCGCTTGCGCTTCATGTAGGTGATGAACCGCTTGCCGGCCCACATCGAGATGATGAGCGAGAGCATCAGGGCGCAGAGCGAGCGGAAGCTGACGTAGCTCCACATGCCGGCGCCGGGCACGTTCCACTGATCCAGGAATTGCGAGATGTGATATAGCATGTTCGTTTCGAGAGGTTGGGCAGCACCTCCGACGGGCACTGCGGATGAGAATTGGCTGCAGCGGTGCAGCATGCGTTCGGATGGTCAGGCGAAGGCGGCGAGCAGTTCCTCCTTGTCGTCGAAGTGATGCTTCACGCCCTTCACCTCCTGATAGTCCTCATGGCCCTTGCCGGCCACGAGCACGACGTCGCCCTTCTGCGCCAGCGCGCAAGCGGTGCGGATGGCCTCGCGGCGGTCGGCAATCGAGAGCACTTTCTTCATGTCCTTCGCGTCGAGGCCGGCCAGCATGTCGTTGATGATGTCCTGCGGCTCCTCGAAGCGCGGGTTGTCCGACGTGATGACCACGCGGTCGCTTTGCTTCACGGCCTCTTTGGCCATCAACGGACGCTTGCCTTTGTCGCGGTTGCCGCCGGCACCACACACGGTGATGACCTTGCCCTTGCCCTCCAGCACGCCGTGGATGGCGCGCAGCACATTCTCCAGTGCGTCGGGCGTGTGGGCGTAGTCGACGATGGCGGTGTAGCCGGAGGGCGACCGGAGCGACTCGAAGCGGCCGGCCACGGGGCGCATCTCGCTGAGCGCGACCAGCGCGTCCATCTTGTCGACGCCGAGTTGGATGGCCGTGGCATAGACGGCCAGCAGATTGCTGACATTGAATTTGCCTATGAACTGCACGCCCACTTCCTGTCCGTTGATCTCGAGGTACATGCCCTCGAAATGGCTCTCGATGAGTTTCGCCTTGAAGTCGGCCACCTGCTGCACGCTGTACGTCTTCACCGTAGCCTTGCTGTTCTGCACCATCACCATTCCGTTGCGGTCGTCCACGTTCGTAATGGCGAAGGCCGTCTTCGGCAGGCGCGTGAAGAACAGCTGCTTGGCGTGGAGATAGTTCTCGAACGTCTTGTGATAGTCGAGATGGTCACGCGTGATGTTCGTGAAGATGCCGCCGGCGAAATGAAGACCGCCGATGCGGTTCTGCACGACGCTGTGCGAGCTCACCTCCATGAACACGTAGGCGCAGCCCGCCTCCACCATGCGTGCCAGCAACTGGTTCAGCGTGATGGGATCGGGCGTCGTGTGGTCGGTCGGCACCGCCTCGCCGTCGATGTAGTTGCACACAGTCGAGATCAGTCCCGCCTTGTGGCCCAGCCGGCGGAAAAGATTGTAGAGCACCGTGGCGACGGTAGTCTTGCCGTTCGTTCCCGTCACGCCCACCAGGCGCAGCCGCGACGAAGGCTGACCATAGAAATTGCACGCCAGCTGACCCGTCGATTGCTCCGTATCGGCCAGCTGCACGTAAGTCACACCATCGGCCAGCTGCTCCGGCAACGCCTCGCAGATGATGGCCGAGGCGCCCTGCTCGACGGCCTTGCCGATGTAGTTGTGGCCATCCGTCACGGTGCCACGGACGGCGACAAAAGCGTAGCCCGCAGCCACGGCACGCGAGTCAATCGCGATGCCTGCGATCTCACCGTCGACACTGCCCGACGTTTGCAGGCAGTCGACGTTGTTCAGTAGCTCTTTCAGTGTCATATCTTCGCATGTATTGAATTGTCTTGTTGTAGGCTCCGACACCTCTCGGAGCATCTCGATGAATCATCCGGCGCACCTCTTTGAATCATCCGGCGCACCTCTTTGAATCATCCGGCGCACCGCTTTGCATCTTCCTGCGCACCGGTCGTTCGGCAACGCCCCACCCCGCTTTGAAAACCGGCGTTTCGAAAATCAATTTTCGCAGTTCCGAAAATTTCGCGCCGGAGTTCCGAAAATTCCACGTCGGAGTTCCGAAAATCCAACGTTGAGGTGGAGGAGATCCAATGCCTCATCGCCGTTCAACCAACGCCTCAGCGTCGTTCGATCAACGCCTCAGCGTCGTTCATCCAAAGCCTCAGCGTCGTTCGACCAACGGTATAGTCGATAAGCGGCGCCGGCCGCAGCCATTTCCCAAAGCCAAGGCGGCTACGGAGTGCCTTATGATTGGCGACTCGGTGCCGGACGAAGACCTTTCCAAGGAGACGAAGCGCCGTCGTTCAGCCCAGCGTGATGTGCACAGTGCGGCCGCGCACCACCTTGCTGCCCGCCGCAACGCTCTGGCTCTCCACTTTGCCGCAGCCCCTGACGCGCGCTTTCATGCCGCGGCTCTCGATGGCATAGACGGCATCGCGGGCGCCCATGCCACTCAAGTCGGGCACGCGGTCTGCCGACGCGCTGTCGGACTGAAGCACCACTTCTCCTTCGACGATGCTGGCCGTGCCCCAACCCGACTTGCTGCCGGCATGGCGCACAGGCACCCGCATCCATTTCAGGGCGCTGCGGGCAGAGGCCAGACAGCCCGACTTGACGTCGGGGGTCGCCACGGCGGCGGAATCGCGCACGAAGTTCAGGTTCGACGTCGGACTCTTCGAGTAGACGCTCTCCGCTATCTTGGCAAACACCGTGCCCGCCATGCGGCCTCCGGAAGCGCCCGGCGCAGCCGTGCGGATGGCTACGATGCAGGTGTATTGAGGGTTCTCGTAGGGATAGAAGCCGCAGAAGCTGACCAGATGGCGCTGGCGTCCGCTGTGGTAGCCGCCTCCCTCCGCCACCTGGGCGGTGCCGGTCTTGCCCGCCACGACGAAGTGCTTGCTGCCGGCCAGGCGTCCCGTGGCATGCTGCTTGGCGTTGACCACGCGCCACATCATCTCACGGATGTCTTTCAGTGTCGAAGGCTTGCAGATCTGCTCCTTGAGGACTTCCACCGGAAATTCTTCCACCACCTCGCCGTTGCGCGAGAGTCCCTTCACGAAACGAGGGCGCACCATCTTGCCGCCGTTGGCGATGGCGTTGTAGAAAGCGACGGTGCTGATGGGCGGAATCATCGAGCCATAGCCGATGGAGAGCCACGCCAGCGACGGTCCGCTCCAATAGACGTGCGGATCATTCGGCCCGACAATGCGCGGATTGGCCGTTCCCTCGAACGGCAGACCGAGCGGCGTGCCGATGCCGACGCGCTTCAGACCCTCGATGAACTTCTCCGGCTTGTTGTGGTAGTGCGCGTCGATGACCTTGCTGACGCCAACGTTGGAGCTTCGTTGCACGGCCTCGGCCACGTCGATCAGGCCCGCGCCGCCGTTCTTATACCATCCCGCATCTTTCATCATGGCGCCGTGCATGTTGTAGACGCCGTTGCCCACGTCGACAGGGTCGTGCGCGGTGATCTCGCCATCGTCGATGGCCACCATGACAGACGCTATCTTGAAGGTCGATCCGGGCTCCATGAGCGAGGTGAGCGCGTAGTTGCGTCGGTCGTAATAGCGGCCGAGCACGGTGTCCCTCTCCAAGTTGACGATGGCTTTCACGTCGCCCGTCTTCACCTCCATGAGCACGACCACGCCAAACTCGGCGTCGAGCTCAATCAGCTTCTCGCGCAACGCGTTCTCGCAGATGTCCTGCAAACCCACGTTGATGGTGGAGATCACGTCGTAGCCCGGCACAGGCTCTCGGTCGACGATCGTCACGTTCTTCGAGCGGATGCGGCGCCGGCGCATCAGGCCCGGCTCGCCGCGGAGCAGGGAATCGTAGGCATGCTCGATGCCCGACTTGCCTCTCGGCTCCAGCGCATACATGTCGCCGAGCATTCGGCGCGCCAGCGACTCGAACGGTTTCTTGCGGTTGTTGCGCTCGTCCACCGTCAGTCCGCTCTGGTATTTGTTCTTGATATTGAAGACGGGAAGCTTCTTCAGTTCCTGAAACTGGATGTAATTGAGGATGTAGCCCGGGCACACGTCGTAATAGCGGCGGCGCTCGTCGAGTCCCTTGGTGAGGTGTCGGACATAGCCGGCCGAATCGAGCGCGGGACAGATGTCCGCCAGTCCTTTGGAAATGGCGGGAATGTGGGTGCGGATCAGCGAGTCGCGCTCGTGCAGCGCCTTCAGATAGCGTACGTGCACTTTTTGGTCCGAACTGTCCTTCGGCAGGCCAGCCATGAAGTCGAAGTGCACCTTGTAGTTGGGCAGGCTGCTGGCCATGAGCTGTCCCTCGTCGGAGAGGATGTTGCCGCGCGTCGGCTGCAGCTCCACGCTGTCCTTCTCAAAATACTGCTGGCGCATCTCAATCCACTTGTCGCGCTCCACGACAGCCGTCATCACCATGTGATAGATGATGCCGCCGCAGATGAGGATCATGATGATGATCACCGGCGGAAACTTGTTGGGGAGGAGCCTTGGATTTTTTGCGGATTCGCTGGACATGAAACGGAACTGTAGGGGTTTGTCTGGCGGAGCGGCTGTGCGTGGCGCCGGCCGCGCCGCTTCGTTGTTTTCGACGGACGGAAGCGTAAGTCTGGATGCGTCGGGATGAAGTGGCGCCGGTGCGCCGGAAATGCCGTGGGCCTGCGGCGTAACACTGCCAAGCGCTACCGGAAGTGCTGTGGATGCGCAGTGGACGTACTGCCTTCCTGCGCCGGAAATGCGGTGGATGCGCAGTTTTCGTATATGGCGCGGCGCTCTCGGGCTTGTGGCGCGCCATCGCCAGCAGGCCCGGGAGCGCGATTAACGGCCGCCGGTGGGCTTCGTAATCTCGAAGGGATGGTGGACCGGCGGCTTGAGCGCCGTGTCTCCATTGAGGATGAGCTGCTTCTCGATGTGCGACTGTCGGCTGAGATTGAGGAGTTCGCTCGACTGCGTGAGCACGCGGTAGCGCTCCTGCTCCACCTGCACCTTGAGGCTGTCGAGCAGGATGATGTCCTGCTGGCTGGCGTAGCGGTTGCCTGTGTAGAAAATCATGAGGAAGGCGCAGAAGAGGATGAAGAGCACCTGCCGCTGGAAGAAGCGGCTCTGCAGGATGTCGCCGCCGAGGATGGACTTGAGCGAGACGTCGGCATATTCGTCCGCATCCTCGTCGTCGACGAAGCGGCGCATGACTTCCTGGTCCTCCTGGGGCGCAGCACTGCCGGCGTCGGTGGCTGCCGCGCGTCTGGCGGAACCGTCCGGCCGCCGCTGCTGGCCGCCGACCGCGGCATCGGCCAAAGCCTGCACATCGGCCGGCGTCTGCGCCTGCTGATGCTTCTGCTGTGTGTCGTCTCGTTCTGCCATTGTCGTTGGTTGTTGGTTCGGCCGGGCCTTTCGTTGCGGTCCGGCGGATGATTCATGCTTCTTCCGCCACGCGCTCCGCCACGCGGAGCTTTGCGCTGCGGCTTCTCGGGTTGCGCTCCTGCTCCTCGGGAGAGGGCACGACCACCTTGTTGCTCACCGCCCGAAGCGGGGCATGCGTGCGCCCGAAGAAGTCCTTTTCCTCGCGTCCCTCGCAGTTGCCCGTGCGCATAAGGTTCTTCACGATGCGGTCTTCCAGCGAGTGGTAGGTGATGACGCTGAGGCGTCCGCCCGGCTTGAGCACGCGGATGGCGGCCTGCAGCATCTCGCGCAGGGCGTCCATTTCCTGGTTCACCTCAATGCGCAGCGCCTGGAACACCTTGGCCATCTCCTTCTTGCTGACGTCGGCCTGCCGGCCGGGCTTCGCCGGAAACAGCGGCTGGACGACGCTCAGGAAGTCCTCCACCTGCTCGATGCGTGCCTGCTGGCGCGCCTTGACGATGGCGGCTGCAATGCGGCGGCTCTGCTTCAGCTCTCCGTACATGTAGAAGAGGTCGGCCAGACGCTCCTCGGTGTAGTCGTTTACGATGTCGGCCGCCGTGCGGCTGGCGCGCTGGTTCATGCGCATGTCGAGCTTGCCGCCGAGGCGGAAGGAGAAGCCGCGCGTCTCGTCGTCGAAGTGGTGGCTCGAAACGCCGAGGTCGGCCAGGATGCCGTCCACCTGCTCCACGCCCTCGTAGCGGAGGAAGTTCTGCAGGAAGCGGAAGTTGCCTCGCACAAACGTGAAAACCTCGGGGGCAAATGCCTCGTCGAGGTTGCGCATGGCGTCGAGGTCCTGGTCGAAGCCAAAGAGCCGGCCTTTGCCGCCGAGCCGCCGGAGGATCTCGCGGCTGTGCCCGCCACCGCCGAAGGTCACGTCGACATAGGTCCTGCCTTCTTTGAGCGCAAGTCCGTCGATGCTTTCCTTGAGCAGCACCGGCACGTGGTAGGTGGTTGCCTCTGCCTGCTGTTTCGTTGCTTCGTTCGTCATGCTGATGGGTTGCTTTGTATTTTCTTCATTCGGGTTGATTCCTCTTGGTCTCCGCAGGGCTTCCGACGGCTTGTCGGCCGGATGTGTCGCCTGCTCCGCTCCTCGCTGCAGCCTCGCCGGCGGCGGGAAGGCCGCCGTGGGGGCCATCAGGCCTGCGGAGGCATCGCGGGCATGCTGCCCAGCACGCTCTGCAGGTTGGCGCCGAGCTCGTCCTGCTCATCCAGTTTGCGCTCCAGCTGCTGCTTGTCCCACACCTCGATGTGGTCGTCGACGGCCAGGAAGCGCACGTCCTGTGCGATGCCGGCATACTGCTGCTTGCGCTTGTTGATGAGGAAGCGCCCGTTGCTGTCCAGTTCCACCACCTCGGCCTCGGCCACAAACTGGCGGATCATGCGTTGATGGTCGCCGTTCCAGCGGTTGAGCCGCGCGCGCATCTCGTCGAGCAGCTCGTTCCAGAGCGTCTCGGGATAGAGCACCAGACAGCGCTCAAAGACATCGGGCCGGAGAATCAGGCGGCGCTCGCCGCTCATCTCCAGCTGCTTGCGGAAGGAGGCCGGCAGGAATACGCGTCCCTTGGCATCCGTCTTGGCAGGATAATCACCGATAAATCTCATCTACGCTTGGGGCTTGGTCGGGGGATTGAATGGAAGGTTGAAAATTGGAAAAATGCGGGTGAGCGAGACGGCCGATGCGGAATCAGCACTTTCCCGCGCCTGCAAAGACTGTTGTGCTTGCTGGTGGTGCCCGGCTGGGCCGAACACACCTTACAGAAAAACCGGGCTATGGGAGCGATGGAGAATCATGTGGTCCGGCCCGCCCCTGCTTGCCGCAAGGCTGCCGGATTCGCTCGCTGCGGAGCGTGTCTGCACGAGGCAAACTTTTCCGCGTTGCCGTCAGAAAAAACGAACTGTTATGGAATTCCAATGCAAAAATAATAAATCCCCCACAATTCCCCACATTTTCTCTACATTATTTTCAAAAAAGTTTTTAACAGGGTGTGTACAACCTTTATTATATTCTCATTATCAATAATTTGCATATACACAAAAAATGTGGGGAATTTTTATCGCAAAAGGACAAAAAAGGCGGAGAAATCATCTCTGATGCGCAACAACCACCGATGGGCAAGCTGCATTTTGCATATACGCTCCGCTCTTTCTCTCCATCCGCTCTCCGCCCAGCGCGACAAGGGCCTGCGATCGGAAATGCCCGAGGCGCGCAACGGGAAACAGCGGACCGGTATGCGGAAGGGGCAGGGAGCGCCCGTTCACTTCGCGCAGTCGGCAGCCTCGGCAGCACGGGCGAAAATAGCCGATTCGAAACGAAGGCCTTCGCAATCCGAAACGAAGGCCTTCGCGATGCAACGAGAAGGCCTTCGTGAAAGAATGAGGCAGGCGCCGCCCCACTGGCGCGCAGGGGCGGCACCGACCTGGAGAGAGGTCTGCGGCCGACGGACTGCGCAGCAACGCTTGGGCAGGCGGCCGACGCAGGCATACAAAAACAGCTCCCGACTTGCCACGGAGGCGCATCGGGAGCTGGATGTCGGAATGGAGGGAGGGGCTTATGCCTGCTCGCTGATGTCGTGGCGATAGGCGTCGAGCTGTTCCTCGTTCATGCGGCGGATGTAGTTGAAGTGCTTCTCCACCTCGCTCTCCGCGTAGTTGACGAAGACGTTGAGCGACTTGGCGAAGAGTTCGGGCGCCTTCTGTGCGTCCTGCAGCATGAGGTGCGCCATGATGATGAAGGAGGTCATGTCGTAGAGCTTGCGTGCGCAGAAGTCAAGCAAGTCCTGATTGGCGGCTTCCTTCACGGCGTTGGTGGAGGCGTCGAGCTTCGAGGTCATTTCCTTGATGCGGCGGTAGATGCCCTCGTAGGCTTCGGCCACGGGCTCTGCCTCATACTCGCGGATGATGCCGAGGTAGGTGCCGTTGGTGACGTAGCGGATGGCTGCGACGGTCTGGAGCTGTGTCGTGCCCTCGTAGATGCTGGTGATGCGGGCGTCGCGGTAGAGCTGCTGGCATTTGTAGTCGAGCATGAAGCCGGAACCGCCGTGCACCTGGATGCAGTCGTAGGCGTTCTGGTTGGCGAACTCGGAGTTCATTCCCTTGGCCAACGGCGTGAACGCATCGGCCAGTCGGCTGTAGCGTTTCTGCTCCTGACGCTCCTCGGGTGTGAGCTTGCGTTCGCGTGCGATGTCGTCGAGCGCCTTGTAGATGTCGACGTAGCGGCTGGTCATGTAGAGCAGCGTGCGGCCGGCGTCGAGACGGGCCTTCATGGTGGCGAGCATGTCGTAGACGGCGGGGAACTTGATGATTTCCTTGCCGAACTGCTTGCGGTCCTTGGCATAGGCGACGGCCTCGTTGTAGGCCATCTGCTGGATGCCGACCGACTGGGCTGCAATGCCGAGTCGGGCACCGTTCATGAGGGCCATGACGTATTTGATGAGTCCGAGCTTGCGCTCGCCGCAGAGCTCAGCCTTGGCATTTTTGTAGACGAGCTCGCAGGTGGGGCTGCCGTGGATGCCGAGCTTGTTCTCGATGCGGCGCACGTCGACACCGCCCTGGTTCTTGTCGTAGATGAACATGGAGAGGCCTCGTCCGTCCTTCGTGCCTTCTTCCGAGCGTGCGAGCACGAGATGGATGTCGGAGTCGCCGTTGGTGATGAAGCGCTTGACGCCATTGAGCAGCCAGCAGCCGTCGGCCTCGGAATAGGTGGCCTTGAGCATGACGCTCTGGAGGTCGGATCCTGCGTCGGGCTCGGTGAGGTCCATCGACATGGTCGCTCCGGCGCACACGCAGGGAATGAAGCGCTGGCGCTGGTCTTCGTCGCCGAACTCGTAGAGCGTCTCGATGCAGTCCTGGAGCGACCAGATGTTCTCGAAGCCGGCGTCGCCCGCGCTCACCATCTCGTTGGCGGCGGTGTAGACGGTGATGGGCAGGTTGAGTCCCTGGTAGCGGCGGGGCATGGTCATGCCGGTGAGTCCGGCCTTGATGGTCGCGTCGAGGTTCTCGTAGGTCTTGGAGGCGTAGCGCACGCGGCCGTTCTCGCAGTGGGCGCCTTCGGCGTCGACGGCCTCGGCGTTGGGCGCGATGACGTTGGCTGTCACGTCGCCCACGATCTCGAGCGTGCTGTCGTAGGAGTCCATTGCGTCCTCGAAGTTGTGAGGCGCATAGTCGTATTCATCTTTGTCTGCGAAGTTGCGTTCCTTGAGTTCGACGATGCGCTCCATGAGCGGATGCTGCATGTGGAACTTGATTTCAGGGTTGTCGCTATAGAAATTTGCCATGGTTCGTAAGATTTGTCAGGCTTTGAGGGGAAACGCCCGTGCCGTTTATTTGGAATTCTTCTTGTAGTACTTGATCATCTTGGGGATGACTTCCTCCACCGTACCCGTAATGATGTAGTCGGCAATCTGGTTGATCGGGGCATTGGGGTCGCTGTTGATGGAGATGATGATGCCGGCGTCCTTCATGCCGGAGATGTGCTGGATGGCACCGCTGATGCCGCAGGCGATGTAGACTTTCGGGCGGCAGGTGACGCCGGTCTGGCCCACCTGGCGGTCGTGGCTCACCCATCCGGCGTCGACAGCGGCGCGGCTGGCGCCTACCTCGGCATGGATTTCCTTGGCGAGCTCGAAGAGTTTGTCGAATCCTTCCGCGCTTCCGACGCCGTAGCCGCCGGCGACGATGATGGACGCGCCCTTGAGGTTGTTCTTGGCAGCCTCGACGTGGCGGTCGAGCACCTTGACGACATAGTCGGTGAGGGGAACATATTTGGCCACGTCGTGGCGGATGACCTCTCCCTGGTAGTTCTCGTCGAGGATTTCCTTCTTCATCACGCCGTCGCGCACGGTGGCCATCTGGGGCCGGTGGTCGGGGTTGACGATGGTGGCGATGATGCTGCCTCCGAAGGCCGGGCGAATCTGCATCAGCTGGTTGACGAACTGCTTCTTGACCATGGTGCCGTCGGCCTGCTTGACGTTCTGCTCATAGTCGCCGATCTCGAGCTGCGTGCAGTCGGCGGTGAGGCCGCTGAAGAGGGCGGAGGAGACGCGCGGCCCGAGGTCACGTCCAATGACCGTGGCGCCGAGCAGGCAAATCTCCGGCTTTTCCTCCTTGAAGAGGTTGACAACGGCCGAGGTGTGCGGAAGCGATGTGTAGGGGAAGAGTCCGGGTGCGTCGAAGATGTGCAGACGGTCGACGCCGTACGGAATAATTTGTTTCTCAATGCCTTCGAGTCCTGATCCCACGGCTACGGCCTCGAGCTGAACGCCCAGCTTGTTGGCCAAAGTGCGGCCCTTGGTCAGGAGTTCGAGGCTCACGTCGGCAACCTGGTTGCCTTCGAGTTCGCAATATACAAATACGTTGTTCATATATCTTAACCGATGGTGTTGTTTTGAATGAGTTCGACAATCAGTTCCTCGATGTCGGCATCAGAGCCGGTGAGGGATTTGTTTTCCTTGGCCTTGAAGACGATGTTCTTCACGGACTTCACGTTGGTGGGCGATCCGGTCTTTCCGATCTGTGCGGGATCGGCCTCGAGGTCGGCGGCGTTCCATACCGTAAGCTGGAGGTAGGGGCGCTGTGCATAGAATGCCTGCACTTCCTCGCTGGCTGCAGCAATCTCGAGCGTGGTGGCCGCTTTCTTGTATTTCATCACTCGCTTGGCGTTGCGGCTGCGGCAGGGGGCTGCGCTTCCGTTGACTGTGACGACGATGGGCATCGGGCCTTCGACGGTCTCTACTCCACCGTCGATGTGGCGGCGCGCTACGATCTTCTCTTTGGTGCACTCGAGGATTTCCTCGGTGTAGGTGATCTGCGTGAGGCCCAATTTCTCGGCCACTTGCGGACCGACCTGAGCGGTATCGCCATCGATGGCCTGGCGACCGCAAAGGATGATGTCGAAGTCGCCGAGCTTGCGGATTCCCTGTGCAAGCGTATAGGAGGTGGCGAGCGTATCGGCACCTCCGAGCACACGGTCGGTGAGGAGCACGCCTTTGTCGGCTCCGCGGAAGATTCCTTCCTTGAGCACCTCGGCGGCCTTCGGCAGACCCATTGTGATCATGGTGATGGTGGAGCCTGGGTTGGCATCCTTCAAGCGGAGCGCCTGCTCCAGGGCGTTCAGATCTTCGGGGTTGAAGACAGCCGGCAGCACGGCACGGTTGACGGTTCCCTCCGGAGTCATCGCATCGGGACCGACATTGCGTGTGTCGGGCACTTGCTTTGCGAGTACGATAATCTTTAAACTCATAAGATGTATGCTTTATTTTAAGTTGTCGTTCATGGTGGGGTGGCAGTATCCGGCTGCCTGACAGGAGAGGTGAAGACACAGAAAAAAGCGTCGGCGCGCTGTCCACATCCGGTGAATGCGCCGATCTCATTCAGCCTTCAACCTTGCAAAGGTAAATAAAATTATTGATAGCGCAATCAAATGCCCACAAAAAATGCACAAGTAGGCAGAAAGCGTGCCAAATGGCTGAGAAGAGGAGATTTCGATTTGTCGCATGTCGCTTGCAGGGGTGGTGCGGATTTCGTATATTTGCAGCACATGCCGCATATCTCACGCGCGAACTATATTATAATAGTACTCGCGCGTCGGGGCACCGGATGCGGCAGGCACGCACCGTCATGCGCCGCTCGTGGCCCCGACGGCGGCCGGCACGCGTCATTTCCGTTCCACATCTCTCTCCTATTCTTGCCCATGAAAGTCATGTCCATACTTCGTCCGCTCGCCCTTGTACTGAGCCTCAGCTTTTGTCTTGCAGCCTCGGCAGCCATGCCGGAGGGCAGCACTCCTGAAACACGGGGACACTTTCCCGACGGTACGCCCATCGGGCCGTGGTATGCCCACACCCGTCCCTTCGTGCTCGACACGCTGGGACGGCAGTTTGTGCTGACGAAGCATGGCGTGCGGCGCGACTCGACGCTGGTGCAGACGGCGGCCATCCAGCGCGTCATCGACCGCGCGGCTGAGGCGGCAGCTACGGAAGGGCGGGCCGTGGTGGTCGTGCCCCGCGGCACGTTTCTGAGTGGCGCGCTCTTCCTGCGGCAAGGCGTCAGTCTCTGGTTGGAGAAGGGCGGGACGCTGAAGGGGAGCGACGACATTGCCGACTTTCCCATTCGCATGACCCGCATCGAGGGACAGACCTGCCCCTACTTTGCCGCGCTCATCAATGCCGACAGCATCACGGGCCTGCGCATCGGCGGGCATGGCACGATCAACGGCAACGGACTGCGCTACTGGCGCGCGTTCTGGCTGCGGCGAGAGTGGAATCCGGCCTGCACGAACAAGGACGAGCAACGCCCGCGCCTGCTGTACGTGGAGGATTGCGCGGACGTTGAGGTGTCGGGGCTGAGCCTGAAGGACTCGCCTTTCTGGACGACGCACTTCTACCGCAGCCACCACATCAAGTTGCTCCAACTCCGCATCACGTCGCCCGCCGAGCCGGTGAAGGCGCCATCAACGGACGCCATCGACATCGATGCCTGCCAGGACGTGCACGTGAGCGGCTGCTACATGGCCGTCAACGACGACGCTGTGGCCCTGAAAGGAGGCAAAGGCCCCTGGGCCGACACGGACCCGAACAACGGCGCCAACGAGCGCATCGTGATTGAAGACTGCGAATATGGATTCTGCCACGGCTGTCTGACGCTGGGCAGCGAGAACATCCACTCGCGCAACATCGTGCTCCGGCGCATCCGTGTGGCCCACGGCGCGCGGCTGCTGTGGCTCAAGATGCGCCCCGACACGCCGCAGCACTACGAATACATCAGCGTGGAGGACGTCGAGGGGGAGGTCGACCACTTCCTCTTCATCCGCCCGTGGACGCAGTTCTTCGACCTGCAGGGGCGCACCGACATGCCGGTGTCGGTGGCGGAACACGTCAGCATGCGGCGCTGCAAGGTGAAGTGCCGCGAGTTTTTCAACGTAGGGGCCAATCCCGACCAGTACAGGCTGAGCCACTTCACCTTCCAAGACCTGACCATCCAGGCACGCAACCCGCAGCTGGACACCCGCGTCGTGGAGGACATGACGGTGGAGAACTGCGACATCCGGACGCCGTAGGCGCACCGGCTACAGCACGTAGGCCATCAGCCGGCAGAGCTGCTCGAGATAGCGGGCATCGACGTCGTCGAACGTGGCCAGCTCGGCGCTGTCGACATCGAGCACTGCCACGACCCGTCCGTCCTTCCGCACGGGAACGACAATCTCGCTGCGCGAGGCACTGCTACAGGCGATGTGGCCTGGAAACTGTTCGACATCGGGAACGACGACGGTGCGGTCCTCCGCCCACGACGTGCCGCAAACTCCGCGTCCGTGGCGAATGCGGGTGCAGGCCAGCGGGCCTTGGAAAGGGCCGAGGACGAGCTGCTCGCCACTGACGCGATAGAATCCGACCCACAGGAAGTGGAAGGTCTCCATCACCGCTGCAGCGACGTTGGCCATGTTGGCAACGGCATCGGTTTCAGCACGCAGAAGCGCCTCCACCTGCGGAAGGAGCATCTCATATTTCTCACGTTTCGAGCCATCGGCTACAAGAAGCGTTTCAGACATAAGCGAAAAAATAATTTAGATGATACGTGTGCGGCGCCCGAAAGGTCTCCAGACGCCGAGCGCGTGCGGGCTGCGAGAAAACAGTGCAGTCGGCACGCATGAAATTCATGCACAAAGTAAGCGATAATATTTGTAAACGAGGTGCAATCCTGCTCTTTTTTTAGTAAATTTGCAGACCGAATCCGAAGCATTGTCCGCTGCGGCGCACGGTCGTGGCAAAGCCTCGACGCAGGCTGCGCGAAACGTGCGCAAGCGCTGACGGAACGCACTCCAACACATATACGAAACGCATTCAAGTACACATCAAACGCACTCAAATACACAGCCACGATATGACCATCCAGATTTCTTCCCTCAGCAGCATCCACGAAGCCGCCCGCCAGTTCATCGACGCCATGGGCGACCGCCGCATCTTCGCTTTCTACGGCAAGATGGGCGCAGGCAAGACGACGTTTGTAAAAGCCATCTGCGAAGAGCTCGGCGTGACCGACGTCATCAACTCGCCGACTTTCTCCATCGTGAATGAATATATCGACGGCAAGGGCCGGGAAATCTACCACTTCGACTTCTACCGCCTGAAGCGCGCGTCGGAGGCTTTCGACATCGGCTTCGACGACTATGCGTACAGCGGCGCGCTCTGCCTGATGGAGTGGCCCGAGATTGTCGAGGAAATCCTGCCGGAGGAAACGGTCCGCGTCAGCATCACGGAACTGGAGGACGGCAGCCGTGAAGTGACCATCGGCGACTGACGGAAGCGAACGGCCTACTGCCGGGAAGCGACATCGGCGAATGACGGAGGCAAGCGGACTGCAGCAGCACGACGCACGAAAGCCGTCGGACGACTGCCCATGCGGCAACAGACGGCCGGCATGGCCCTGCAGCGGCCGCGCCTGTCGGTCGCGCTCCAGCCTCTTCCTATTTCTTTCACCCTTCCATACGCATCATCATCCATGCAAGACTTCGTACATCTACACGTACACTCCCAATATTCCATCCTCGACGGCCAGGCCAGCATTCAGCGCTTGGTCAACAAGGCAATGGCCGACGGCATGCGCGGACTGGCCATCACGGACCACGGCAACATGTTCGGAATCAAGGAACTGTTCAACTACGTCAACAGCGTCAATGCGAAGAACGCAGGCAAGGTCAAGAACGCAAAGCAAACCATCCAGGACATTGCCGACGGAAAGCTGAACCGCATCGGCAAAGACGGAAAGGACCTGTTCGGCAACAAGAGCGAGGAACAAATTGTGGCCGACTGCGAGGCCACCATTGCCAAGATCACGCCGATTCTCAACTTCAAGGGCATCATCGGCTGCGAGATGTACTGCGCCCGCCGAGACCTCAAGCTGAAGGAAACCAAACTGGACAGCAGCGGTTGGCACCTCATCGTACTGGCCAAGAACAAGAAAGGATACCACAACCTGGTGAAGCTCGTGAGCAAATCCTGGGTGGACGGTTTCTACAACCGACCACGTACCGACCGTACGGAACTGGAGAAATATCACGAGGGCCTTATCATCTGCTCAGCCTGCATTGCGGGAGAAGTGCCCTACTACATCCTGCGCGACCAGCCCGACAAGGCCGAGGAGGCCGTCTTGTGGTTCAAACGGGTTTTCGGCGACGACTATTATCTGGAGCTGCAGCGCCACGAGGTGAACGACCCTAACGTGCGGGCCAACCGACAGGCATTCGAGCTGCAGAGGGTGGCGAACAACGCCATGATAGCGCTGGCACGCAAGCACGACGTCAAGCTCGTCTGCACGAACGACGTGCATTTCGTCGACGAGGAGAACGCAGAAGCACACGACCGCCTCATCTGCCTCTCCACAGGCAAAGACCTGAATGATCCCAACCGCATGCTCTACTCCAAGCAGGAGTGGTTCAAGACCCGCGCGGAAATGAATGAGATCTTCCACGACATGCCTGAGGCCATGCAGCACACCATCGAGATTCTCGACAAGGTGGAGCCCTACTCCATCGACCATGCACCTATCATGCCCAACTTTGCCATCCCGGAAAGTTTTGGAACGGAGGAAGAATACCGACAGCGCATCACGGAAAAGGAACTCTTCGACGAATTCACGCAGGACGAGAACGGCAACGTCGTCATGAGCGAGGAGGAGGGACAGAAGAAGATTCAGCGACTCGGCGGCTACGAGAAGCTCTATCGCATCAAGTTCGAGGCCGACTATTTGGCCAAACTTGCCTACGAGGGCGCCAAGCCGCTGTACGGTGATCCACTTCCTGAGAATGTGGCGGAGCAGATCAAGTTCGAGCTCTACATCATGAAGACGATGGGCTTCCCCGGCTACTTCCTCATCGTGCAGGACTACATCAAGGCCGCCAGAGAAGAACTGGGCGTGTGGGTGGGTCCTGGGCGCGGCTCCGCGGCTGGCTCCACCGTCGCCTACTGTCTCGGCATTACGAAGGTCGACCCCATCAAATACGACTTGCTGTTCGAGCGCTTCCTCAATCCCGACCGCATCTCGCTGCCCGATATCGACGTCGACTTCGACGACGACGGACGTGGCAAGGTGCTGCAATGGGTCACCGACAAGTACGGAACAGAGAAGGTTGCGCACATCATCACCTACGGTACGATGGCCACCAAACTTGCCATCAAGGACGTCGCCAGGGTGCAGAAGCTGCCCCTCGACGTCTCCAACGCGCTCTGCAAAGCCATCCCCGACAAGCTCCCCGACGGTCTGAAGATGAACCTCCCCAACGCCATCAAGTGCGTGAAGGAGCTTCAGGACGCCGTCACCAGCCCCGACCCGCTGCTGCGCGACACGCTCCGCTATGCCCAAATGTTGGAAAACAACGTGCGAAACACGGGTGTTCACGCCTGCGGAACCATCATCTGCCGCGACGACATCAGCGACTGGGTGCCGGTGTCGACGGCCGACGACAAGGAAACCGGCGAGAAGCTGCGCTGCACCCAATACGACGGACACGTCATCGAGGAGACCGGACTGATCAAGATGGACTTCCTCGGACTCAAGACGCTGTCGATTCTGAAGGAAGTCGTGGAGAACGTCAAGACGTCGCTCGGCATCAGCGTCGACGTCGAGGCATTGTCCATCGAAGACCCCGCCACCTACGACCTCTACTGCGAAGGACGCACCGTCGGCACCTTCCAGTTTGAGTCGGCCGGCATGCAGAAATACCTGCGCGAGCTGCAGCCCTCCGTCTTCGAGGACCTTATTGCCATGAACGCGCTCTACCGCCCGGGACCGATGGACTACATCCCCGACTTCATCGACCGCAAACATGGCCGCAAGCCCATCACCTACGACATCGCCTGCATGCAGCAGTACCTCAAGGACACGTATGGCATCACGGTCTATCAGGAGCAAGTCATGCTCCTCTCCCGTCAGCTCGCCAACTTCACACGCGGCGAGAGCGATGCCCTGCGCAAGGCCATGGGAAAGAAGAAAAAAGACATTGTCGACGCCATGAAGCCCAAGTTCATCGAGGGCGGCGTGAAGAACGGACACGACCCCGAGATACTCGACAAGATTTGGGGCGACTGGGAGAAATTCGCCTCCTACGCCTTCAACAAGAGCCATGCCACGTGCTACTCCTGGGTGGCCTATCAGACGGCCTATCTCAAGGCCAACTTCCCAGCCCAGTATATGGCAGGCGTGATGAGCCGAAACCTCGCCAACATCACCGAAATCTCGAAGCTGATGGACGAGTGCAAGTCGCTTGGCGTACGCACCCTCGGCCCCGACATCAACGAGTCGCGCCTCAAATTTGCCGTCAATGCCGACGGCGACGTCCGTTTCGGCATGGCCGCCATCAAGAACGTCAGCACCTCCGCCGTGGAGGCCATCATCGCCGAGCGCGAGAAGAACGGCCCCTTCAAGAGCGTGTTCGACTTCTTCGAGCGCATCAACCTGCAGGCCTGCAACCGCAAGTCCATCGAGTGCCTCATCTATGCAGGCGCCTTCGACAGTTTCACCGACGTACCCCGCGAGGCCTACTTCGCCATCGTCAATGGGCGCGAGACCTACGTCGAGCAACTCATCCGCTATGGACAGACCTACCAGGCCGACAAGCAGCAAAGCCAGAACTCGCTCTTCGGCGACATGGGCATGGGCGTCGAGACTGTCTATCCTCCAGTCCCCAAAGACGTCCCCATGTGGTCCGACCTCGAGCGGCTCAACAAAGAGCGGGAGCTCGTCAGCATCTACCTCTCCGCCCACCCGCTCGACGAGTTCGGCGTCATCATCCGCAACGTCTGCAACACCCGCGTCTCACTGCTCGACGACGACCCCACGAAGCAAGAGCTCAGCCATCTGCAGCAGTTCTCCTTCGCAGGCATCGTCACGTCCGTCAACCGCCGCACCACCAAGACCGGAAAGCCCATGGGCATCGTCACGATGGAAGACTTCGACGGGTCAGGCGAGTTCGCCCTCTTCGGCGAGGAGTGGCTCAAATGGCAGCACTTCTTTGCAGAAGGCACCAGCCTCTACATCTGCGCCCGCTACACGCCCCGCCGCTACAATCCCGACATCCGCGACTTCTCCATCGTCAGTGTCCAGTTGCTGGCCGACGTGAAGGACGAGCTCATCCAGAAGATCACCATCCAGATTCCGGCCGACGAAGTGAGCAGCGCCTTCGTCTCCGAGCTCTCCAGCCTCGTCAACAGGCATCCCGGAAAGACCGAGCTCCACTTCCAGATCTTCAGTCCCGACGGCATGCGCGCCCGGCTCTTCGCCCGCCACACCCACGTAGCGCCACACAAGAATCTCATCCAGTTCCTCGACGACTTCAAGGCACAGCACCAAGACCGCTTCGCCTACAAAGTCAACTGACACAGCACACCCACCAATGCAAGACGACAACCGCCCCGGTTGTCGTCTTTTTCTTTTCCATCCATTCCGACGCTCCAAACCGTCCATCCCTTCGCCTCAATCCTCCCACACCGGCGTCCCAACAGAACCCGTCACCAGCCCGTCCGCGCCGCATCCGCAGCGCCCTACCATCCCATCCAGCGCAACCGACGTTCGCCTCCGCCACATTCATTTTAATAATCACTCACAAGCATCTATCCGCCACACACCATCACCGCAGCCCAGACACGCCCTTAACGCTTCCACTGCGTGAAATGTTAAAAAACAGCCCACCAGTAAAAAATCTCAATCCTTTTATTAGGAATTACAAAAACTTTCAATATCTTTGTCGCCAATTCACAGCCATCATCTTTTAAGGATTTAGGACAATTACGCTGTGCATGAAAAAAACGACCATCTACTAATCTCGAAGGGACATTGCAGCAACATCTGCAGTTTTTCCCCTCAGCAGCACGGCAGGGCGGACCCGCCGTTCCAACAACTCGAGCAACGTCATATCCGATCATACGACTGCACCCGACAGCCGTTCGACCTGAAAACCCCAAAAATCCCCACCCGGAGATTTTCTATTTACATCCTTATATCTAAACTTACCTTTTTAACCACATGAAGAAAACATTACTCTTCCTGTCGCTGGCAGCCATCTCATCGATGTCGCTGCATGCGCAAACCGAAGAAGACGTTACGCGCTTCATCCAGAACCCCGGTTTCGACCAGGACATCACCTGGAACGTCGACGGTACGACCAAGGAAATCATTGGCACAGAGAACCTGTCGACCCGCAGCCAGGCTTGGTATGCAGCTGACAACACCGTCTATGCCCACGCCACGGGTACAGGCGGAAAGACACGTCCCGACGGTCTGACCACAAGCGCTTGGAACGGTTTCATCGGCCACATCCAGGGTTGGGAAATCGTCTCCAACAAAAACGTTGTGCCTCCTTATACGACCAACAACAGCTATCCTGAATGGGTGTACTTCGGCTCTGTGCCCTACGGCATCAGCGCAACCGCCATCCCCATCAGCGACGACTCCAACGGCTTCCTCGCACCTGCAGCCAAGCCAGCAGAAGACAGCGGCGACGACAACAAGGCCGCCCTCTACCTCCGTGGTGGATGGGGCGCCAGCGCAGCCTACAAGCAGACTGTCAGCCTGCCCTGTGCACAGTATCGCCTCGACTATTGGGTATACAACGCCAACTATGCCAACAGCTCCAGCAACACGGGCGTACAGAACCTCTGCCAGATTTCCTACCGCAACGAGGTAGTGAAAGACGAAGATGGCTTCAACGCACAGAACTGGACGCTCCACAGCATCGAGTTCACGCCCATCTCCGACTTCACCATCCAGTTCGGTTTCGTAGCCAGCGGTGGTTCCAACTCCAACCCCTTCATCTTCATCGACGGCATCCGTCTCTACAAGATCGGTGAGGCCGACCCGGCAGACATCCTCCTGAGCGACCTCGACGTGCTCAACGACTCGATCATGAACATCATGGAGAGCGCAAGCGAACTGGGTGCAGACGGTCTCGTAGCCGAGATGGAAGGTGGCATGGAAATCAGCGACAACCTCTCGCAAAACAATACGCCGGAGGAAATCCAGGCTGGCATCGACCAAATCCGCGACATCATCGCAAAGGGTAAGGCCGCACTCGCAGCCGCCGAGAAGGTACAGGCCCTCCTCGCCAAGGCTGAGGCCCTGGCCGCAGCCACCAGCTACGCCGGCATCGACGCATTCCAGGCTGCCATTGCCGATGCAAGCTCCACGATTGCCGAAGGCAACTCCGACGCCATCGTCGCGCTTGAGCAGACCCTCAAAGACGCCATCACCGCCTACAACTTCTCTCAGGAAGCCAGCGTAGACGCTCCCGCCGACTACACCTTCCTCGTCACCAATCCTTGGTTCGTCGTAGAAGGCCGTGAGCCCGCCTCCAACAGCAACGCCGACATCGCAGCCATGGGCTACCAGGATGCCGACAAGGACGGACGCGGCTGGGCAGTCAACGGTGCCAACACCGCAGGCGTGCAGCAGGTATTCTTCAACGTAGGACGCCCCTGCTGGCAGGGTTGGTCTGTCAACGCAGGTGTACGCTCCGTAGGTCAGACGCTCAGCGGTCTGCCCAACGGACTCTACAAGGTCACTGCTGACGCACTCACCAACGACCTCGCCCTCAACGACCAGCACGTATATGGCCGCACCAGCCTCAACGAGGCAGTAGGCTACATGACTGCTGCCGGCGTTGTGACAGGCTGGGCCAGCGGCGCCTACACAGGCGACTATCCCAACGGCACCACCAATCCTTGGGAGACCATCACGACCGAAGACTACGCCGTAGTCATCGACGGCAACCTCACCATCGGCTTCGCTGGTGACAAGGCTGCGAACGACGCAAGCACCGGCGGCCGCTCGGGCAGCTTCTGGGTGACCAACTTCAAGCTCTCTTACTATGGTCCCGCTTCTGAGGAGCTCATCAGCTCCATGATCGCCACGAAGGTGAGCGACGCTCAGGCAGCCATCGACGCCATCCAGTTCGCAGCCGACAAGGCCGCAGCTGCCGACACGCTCGCACTGGCCAAGCAGACCAACGACCTCGTCAAGATTGGCGTAGCCAAGTCACTGGCCGACGCTTCCAACAGCAAGTATACGGAGATCATGG
This sequence comes from Prevotellaceae bacterium UBA1391, assembly GCA_002305265.1. Lineage (GTDB taxonomy): Bacteria > Bacteroidota > Bacteroidia > Bacteroidales > Bacteroidaceae > UBA3839. The sequence goes on from DBQP01000010.1 coordinate 210,615, forward strand.
GCGAAGGCAAGACCATCCCGACCGTATCAGCTGCCCTCGCAAGCACTGAGACCTACGGCGCTGCCACAGAAGCCGTTCGCCACGCCTTCGACAATACGCAGGCATGGATCGCTTCTGCACAGGCCACCTACACGCAGGTTGACTCCATCCTCAACGTTCTCAAGGGCTATAGCGCAACCTTCGCTCCTGCCTACAAGAGCGCCAGCGAGACCCTTGCAGCCTACGGCAGCGAGACCTCGAAGACGATCCTGACAGAGGCTCTGGCCAAGGCCGAGGCAGCTGTCAACGTCACTCCGCTCCTCTCTACGACCGCCATGGACGCCGTCGTAGCTGAGCTCAACCGTGTGCTCTCCATCGCCAATGCGCAGAACACCTACGACACGAACCCCGACGCCACCGACTACACGTCGGCCATCCAGAATCCGGACATCGCAGCTGAGACTGGCTGGACCATCAACAAGGGCGTGGGCAACACCAACTCCGCTTCCGGTCAGCACTACTCCGGCAACACCAGCCGCCGCTACCTCGACTCCTGGAACGGCACGGCAGGCACGCTCAACTACTATGCTGAGCAGGTTGTGACCGACATTCCGAACGGAACCTACACACTCACGGCAGCTGTCCGCACCAGCGGTGAAGGCTCCTTCGTCTTCGCAGGCAACACCGGTGCTGCTCCCTCCGACACCATTTGGAAGGAAATCATCATCGAGAAGCACTACGACATCGAGTCGGGCACAGAAGTAGACGCTACCGCACAGTATGGCTCCATCTGGGAGGCTGCAGACGCCAAGGCTGAGGCCGGCACTGCAACCGCAGAGGAAGAGGCCATCGCAACTGCCAACAGCAACAAGGGCTGGGGCTGGCACTACCTCACCATCGAGAACATCGTCGTGAACGACCACAAGATGGTCATTGGTGTCACCACCGACGGCGCTCGCTCGGGCAAGGCATTCACCGGCACATGGTTCTCTGTCACCGACTTCAAGCTCACGCTCACTGCCAAGGGCGACAACTCCGACTGGGGTGGCCCGGCAACAGGCATCGACACCATCGAGAACGAGACGAAAGCCGACAAGGCCATCTACGATCTCCAGGGTCGTCGCGTCAACAACCTCAGCCGCGGTCAGATGTACATCATCAACGGCAAGAAGGTTTACGTGAAGTAAGCTCCCACACACCCACACCGCTGCGGCATCCCTGCGATGCCGCAGCCCATCAAACGCAACAGAAAAGCGCATCCACGCCACAGCGTCGGATGCGCTTTTCGCATTGCGGCGAGTCCATGAAGCCCGCTTGCAGGTGTCAACACGCCTCCGCCCGCTCTCCACGCGCACAGCGGAGCGGGCAGCGCGGCTCAGCAACAGGCCGGATGGCCGTATCGCCCTACCGAAAGCCCTGCACCGTCAGTCCGGCACACATGCAGCCGCCCCGCAGGGCTGGACGCGACCAACCAGATGCAATGGCAATTTCATCACTACAGGAAGACTTCGATATCACTACGCGAAGAAATTTACATCACTACATGAAGGCCTTCGTATCACCACGCGAAGGCCTTCGCGTGGTGATACGAAGGCCTTCGCGCGCAGCAGCTGGCATGGGCCAGCCCGACGCGGGATGCGCCAGCTCCGACGCCACGAGGGCGATCGCGCCGAAGGTTTTCATGCACAAACCGCCGTTTACAAACCTTTTTTCGTATCTTTGCATGCATCAAAACCTGTAAAGACACACCGACCGCCCATGAGACACTTGCTATCCTCTCTCCTGCTTGCTGCATCCTCCCTTCTTCCCCTCCACGCCCAGGACGGCACGGAGGCCAACTTCCGGCGTTGGGCCGCCACACCGCCCATGGGCTGGAACTCGTGGGACTGCTACTACTCCAGCGTCAACGAGGAAATCACGATGCAGAACGCCCGCTACATGCGCGACCACCTGAAGGCGTACGGCTGGGAATACGTCGTCGTCGACATCCGCTGGTATGCCAACCACCCCTCGCTGGGCGGCGGATGGTATAACCAGACGAAGAATCCCGACTGCCAGCTCGACGCCTTCGGCCGCTACGTGCCCTCGCCCTCCCGCTTCCCCTCAGCCCTGCAGGACGGGCGCAACGAGGGCTTCAAGGCGATGGCCGACAGCATACACGCCATGGGCCTGAAGTTCGGCATCCACATCATGCGCGGACTGCCCAAATACATCCTCGACGCACCCTCGAAATACCGCTTGCAGGGCGCCGAGCACATCACAGGTGCAAAATGGAGCGAGGTGTATGCCAGCCCGACGCCGGCCTGCACCTGGCTGGCCGACAACCTGACGGTGAGGAACAACGAGTACGGCCAGCTCTACTACAACTCCCTGCTCAATCTCTACGCCGAGTGGGGCGTCGACTTCATCAAGGTGGACGACCTCTCGCGCCCCTACTATGCCGACGAGATTGCCATGCTGCGCAAGGCCATCGACCAGTGCGGACGTCCCATCGTGCTGAGCCTCTCGCCCGGCAAGACGCAATATCAGTATGCCGACCACCTGCTGGAGAATGCCAACATGTGGCGCATGATGGACGACTTGTGGGACAACTGGAGCAGCGTGAAGGCGGTTTTCAATGAGGCCCACGCATGGGAGGCCATCACGCGGACGGGCAACTATGCCGACTGCGACATGCTGCCGCTGGGGCGCATCGCCATGACTGTCGCCGACCCGGGCTACGCCAGCGCAGACGCCGGCCGCGACACCAACCTCAGTCCCGACGAGCAGCGCCTGCTGATGACGCTCTGGGGCATGTGCCACTCGCCGCTCATGTTCGGCGGAGAGCTCACCCGCCTCGACGACTTCACGAAATCGCTCCTCACCAACCGCGAATACCTCGACATGCACAACTACGCCGTGGCCAACCGCCAGCTCTACAACGAGAACGGCAAGATTGCCTGGACCAGCATCCATCCCGCCACCGGCGAGCATTATCTCGCGCTCTTCCGCAGCGATGCCGGCAACGGCTGGATCTACGACAACGCCCCGCTCTACGCCTCGCAGGTGCTGGCCTACACCACCGACGGCCACCAGGAGAAGGTGGACATCACCCTCCCCGCCGGCACGAAGACACTGGCACTCGTGTGGGACGACGGCGGCGACAACTACAACTATGACCACGGCGACTGGCTCAACCCGACGTTCATCTCCAGCAACGGCACCGAAGTGCCCGTGACCGGACAGTTCGTCTACCAAAAGTACACGGCATCCTACTTCAACCGCATCAACGAGAACATCAACGTCGAGGGCACCGGCAAGATGCGCGTGCTGGGCCAGACCTACGACCGCGGCTTCGCGGCCGACGCCAATGCGCTCCTGCTGCTCACGGTTCCCGACTCCATCGTGGCCTTCCGGGCGACAGCGGCGCTCGACGACAGCGGCATCGGACAGCCGAACAGCACCACCTCGATGCGCTTCTACGTGTTCGACGCCGACCCGCGCGTGACGGTGGCCAACAGTGCGTTCACCGCCGCAGCGCACACCGGACGCATCACCCGCGCCAACAACAAGCCCGTCGACATCGAGGCCGACGTGACCGGCGCCACCACGCTCACCATCGTCGTCGACGACTGTGGCGACGGATTCGACTACGACCGCGCCGACATGGTGAATGCCGTGCTCATCGACGCCGATGGGCAGACGACGCCGCTCACCTCGCTGACGCCCAAAAGCTATACGAGCTCGTGGGGCACGCTGCACACCGGCAGCAACGTGGAAGGCGGAAAACTCGTCATGGACGGCATCACCTACGCAGCCGGACTGGGCATGAACGCCGCCGGCAAACTCATCTACACGCTGCCGGCCAGTCGCCGATTTGTCAAGTTCAAGGCCCGCGTCGGCCTCGACGACAGTGTCATCCAGGACAATCCCCGCACGAGCGGCAGCACCATCCAGTTCCTCGTCTACACCGACAACGTGAAAGACGAGGTGAGCGTCGACCTCACGACGCTGGGCTTCTCGCAGCAACAGCAGTTCGCCGTGCGCGACGTCTGGGCACAGACCGACCTCGCCGGCAGCGTCAGCGGACTGCTGTCCGCCGATGTGCCCTCCCACGGTGCGAAGCTCTACCGCCTCGCACCCGTGCGCACCCAGCCGGGCAACGTCAGCCTCAGCATCAGTCCGACGGAGACCGGCCACTGGCTCATCACGGCCAGCGTGGAGGGCGACTGCGACGAGACCAGCTACGTGCAGTTCCACCTCGACGGCAAACCCGTCGGCGCCGTGCCCGTGAAAGACGGCCGCGCCACCTATCTGGCGTCGCAACTGACGGACGGCGAGCACACGGCGCAAGCCTTCAGCAGCGGTTCCAGAGTCAGCACCGCCGCACGCTCCGACCTCCAGACCTTCAGCACCAGCACCTCCATCCGCAGCACGGCGGACAACAACAGCGCAACGGCACGCCCGCTGCAAGTGCAAGTGAGCGGCGCCACGCTGCAAGTTACGACCCGTCCCGACACCCTCGTCAGCGTCTATCGCCCCGACGGCACCCTCGTCCATCGCCTCACCAGCCAGGCCGACGGCAGCGCCCGCTTCACACTCGAGCGCGGCCTTTATGCCGTTGCGACGCCCTTTGCCAGTACGGTCGTCGCACAGCCTTGAATCGCACGGCGGCTTTTGGGTTTGACGATTTCATGACTCGCCGGCACGGTCGTCGCACGACCCTGAGTCGCATGGCGCACGGCAAACTACGTTGACAGCCACAGGCCAAGACCGCGCACCGCGCCAGCATGTTGCAGCAAGCACCTCTACTTTTAAGTCTTTTTAAGATGAAAGTTTGACAAAAAACGCGAACTTTGCACCATCGACGCTGTGGCCCTGTGCTCCCATCGCACCCACAGCCAAGCGAGACGCCCACTGCTGCCCACTGAGACGGCACGGCGAGGAGGAAAAACCTTCCTCTGAAACAACACATAATGCCCCATCCCAATCTAACCCAACACCGCCAAAATCTTAAGAAACTTCATCGAAGAATATCTGAAACCGCATTTCAGCACTTTTGAAACTTCATCGAAGAATATCTGAAACCGCATTTCAGAACATTTGAAAACTCATCGAAGTACATCTGAAACCTCATTTTCATCACTAACAATCACCATGAACCATCCACTCAAACAGGCTTGCCGTCTCCGACTGCTTGGCGCTGCCATGCTGGCCCTCGGCAGCCTCAGCGTGCAGGCACAGAGCGAAATCTATCCCGAGCACTTCAACCTGTCGGAAGTGCGGCTCACTGGCGGCGCATTCCGTCAGGCACTTGAAATCAACAACAAGCTCTTGCTGGAGTACGACGTCGACCGTCTGCTCACTCCGTTCATTCGCCAGGCCGGCCTGACGACGCAAACCTCGTCGAAGTACTACGGCTGGGACAAGACGCATCCTTCCTTCTCCAACTGGGGCCTGAGCTCGTGGTCGCTGGAGGGACACGTCGGCGGCCATTATCTCACGGCGCTCGCGCTGGCCTATGCCGCGACGGACGACGCGCAAGTGAAAGCCCAAATGAAAGCGCGGCTGGACTACATGCTCGACGTGCTCAACGACTGTCAGCGTGCCTTCGACAGCAACACGGAAGGCATGAAGGGCTTTCTCGGCGGTCAGCCCATCAACCAAATCTGGACCGGACTCTACAAGCAGGACCTCGCGCCCTTCAAGCAGTACGGCGGATGGGTGCCCTTCTACTGCGAGCACAAGACGCTGGCGGGACTCCGCGACGCCTGGCTCTACACGGGCAGCAGCCTCGCCAAGACCCTCTACCGCGACATGTGCGACTGGGCCATCCTCGTCGTGAGCAACCTGACGGACGCTCAGATGCAGGATATTCTGGGCTGGGAGCACGGCGGCATGAATGAGCCACTGGCCGACGCCTACAAGATCTTCGGCGACGTGAAGTACCTCAACGCCGCCCGACGCTACAGCCATGCCACCATGGTCGACAACATGCAGACGCTCAACACGACCTTCCTCGACGGCAAGCACGCCAACACGCAGGTGCCGAAGTACATCGGCTTCGAGCGCATCTACCAAGAGGCGGCCAACGCCGGCACGCAGTCGGCCGACCGGAAGTTCCAACTCGCTGCGCACAACTTTTGGACCGACGTCGTTGAGAACCGCACGGTATGCATCGGCGGCAACAGCGTGAGCGAGCACTTCCAGTCGAAAAACAACGGTCAGAGCTACATCAACAACCTCGAAGGGCCTGAGTCGTGCAACACGAACAACATGCTCAAACTCTCCGAGATGCTCTTCGACGAGACCCACGACGCACGCTACGCCGACTTCTACGAGAACGCCATGTGGAACCATATTCTCTCCACGCAGGATCCCAAGACGGGCGGCTATGTCTACTTCACCAGCCTCCGCCCGCAGAGCTACCGCATCTACAGCACCGTGAACGAAGGCATGTGGTGCTGCGTGGGCACCGGCATGGAGAACCACTCGAAGTATGCCCACTTCGCCTACACGCACTCGGCCGACGGCAAGACGCTCTACGTCAACCTCTTCACGCCGTCCGTCCTCTCCTCCGGCACCTTCTCGCTCACGCAGGAGACCGACTTCCCCGCAACGCCCTCGACGAAACTCACCATCGGAACGGCTGGCACCTACACGCTCGCCATCCGTCATCCCCACTGGACGACCAGCGGTTTCTCCGTCAGCGTGAACGGCACGAAGGCCGACGTCGCAGCCACGCCGGGCACAGCCTCCTACGTCAGCATCCGGCGCACGTGGAAGAAAGGCGACGTCGTGGAAGTGAACCTGCCGATGGAGCTGCGCGTGGAGGAATGCCCGAACTACACCGACTACATCGCCTTCAAATACGGTCCGCTGCTGCTGGCCGCACAGACCACGGCCGAGAGCCCCGCCGACGAAAGCGCCACGGGCCTCAGCTATGAGGCACTCCAAAACGAATATGGCCACGAAGGACGCATGGACCACTCGCCCGGCGCCATGGGCAAGGCCCTGTCGCTCTCGTCCGCGCCCCTGCTCATCGGCCATCGCAGCGAGGTGCTCCAGCGCATCACACCCACCGACGAGCCGCTCACCTTCCTCATCGACGCCAGCTCCACCCAGAGCAAGGGCGGATGGACCACGCTGAAGCTCGTCCCGTTCTACACCATCCAGCACGCCCGCTACACCTGCTACTGGTATCAGCAGACCGAGGAGGCCTACAAGCAGAGCGACATGGGACTGGCCGACGCCCGCGAGGCCGCCGTCACAGCCCGCACGCTCGACTATGTGGCCACGGGCGAGCAGCAGAGCGAGGCCGGCCACGACGCCCTCTACCAAAACTCGACGAGCGGCAGCTACAACGGCGAGTTCTACCGCGACGCCCGCGTCGGCGGCTTCGTGCAATACGTGCTGAGCAACCCCAGCGGCCGCACCGACAGCATCTCGCTGTTCTGCCGCTTCACCACCGCCGACCGCGGCCGCACCGCCACCATCACAATCGACGGCGTGAAACTCGTCGACATCACCATCCCCAGCAGCGTGAAGAACGCCGAGAGCAACGGATTCTTCAACGTGGAATACCTCATCCCCGCCGCCCTCCTCACCGACAGCCAGGGCAAGGCCAAGGAGCGCATCACCTTCCGCATCGCTCCCAACGGCACGACGCCCATCCCGGGCCTCTACTTCCTGCGCCTGATGAGCGGCTATGAGGACGGAAGCTACAAGTTCGTGGCCACCGACTGGCGCACCGGCGACTCCAACCGCGTCGCACAGAACAACATCAGCTACGACACCGACGGCAACACCATCACTGTCAAGGCGTCGGGCGCCAACAACGTCTGCCTCTCCTTCAATACCGACGCGGCCGACTACACCGTGCCGCTGGCCAACAAATACCTCGTCGTGAAGGGACAGGGACTGGCCAGCGGAAGCACCCAGAGCTACCTCTGGTGGCTCAACGGCATCAACCGCGGCTCGCAGGTGTCGCCCACGACCGTCACGACGGCCGGCGACGGCGAGCGCGTCATTGCCTGGGACATCACACAGAGCCAGCTCGACGCCAACGCCGCCACCGACCCCTGGACCCTCTCCACCGGCGCCACCATCTTCGGTCTGACGGCCTCCAGCGGCACGGCCCGCATCTCCTACATCGGTTTCGTGCCCAGCGTCGCGTCTTTTCTTGAGGCTGTGGGGATAGAAAACCTGACGGAAGACCCACAGGCGCGCATCGACATATACGACCTGCAAGGCCGTTTGCTGCGCGCCAACACCACACTCCAGAAAGCCGCGCCCAGCCTGCCGCACGGCATCTACGTCGCAGGCAAGCGAAAGGTCATCATCTGACGGACGCGCGCGCCGCGCCGCTCCACCTTCTCACGTCCGCTCCTCGCCCGCCCAGCAGGAGCGGACGTATTTGTTTGCCGCCTCATCATGGTGGGCCGAAGCGCGGCCCGCAACCAACCGCGCGCGGAACAGATGCGAAAACACGAAGGCCTTCGCAACGCATCACGAAGGCCTTCTCGACACGACACGAAGGCCTTCGTAGCAAAAAAAGAACGCAGTCGTTTGCCATTACGAGCACAGTCGTTTGACGACGCGAGCGCAGTCGAATTCTTTGGGCGGTGAACAAGGAAATGAAGGAAGGCAAAGGCAGGGCAGAAGGGCGCTGCACCCGCGGGGATGTTCCACAGGCGCGGGCACAAAAAAAACGTTGCGCAACGCACGACGGCATTGGGCAACGGGGTAGCTTGCTGGCGGCAAGCAAGGACGCTGGACGGCTGGAGGCATCAGCGTCGTGCTGGCAAAAAGCGGGACAAGACGGGCAGCAGTGAATGCGTAGGCCGGCGGAGCGGTGCGGACTGTCGCCCGACCAACGGGCCGGAACGCGCCTGCGCCGGCCGAAGTCAGGGGCGCGAGGCGTCGCGCTTGAAGGCGTCGGACTGCTGGTCTTGCGCCGACTCGCGGCGCCGGATGAGCACATTGAGCAGGAGGTTGCCACCGACGAAGAGGGCGACATCCACGGCGACGATGCCCGTGAGGTCGAAGTCTGCGACATAGGCCAGCAGCAGGTTGAGCACCATGAAGGCCAGACTGAGCGAGAGAATGCAGATGAGGGCGCCATGCTGCGAGCATCCGGCCCGCAGGAACTTGTGGTGGATGTGGCTGCGGTCGGCGCCGAACAGGGGCTGATGGTGGCGCATGCGGTAGAAAATGACCCGCGCGAGGTCGAAGAGCGGGACGATGAGGAGTGTGAACGAGAGCAAGAGCCCGTCGCGGCGGAACGGCATGACGCGGGGATTGTGCATGGCATACTTCACGAGCAGGAAGCCGAGGATGAAGCCAATGGTCAGACTTCCGGCGTCGCCCATGAAGATCTTGCGGTTGTGTTCCACCTTTCCGAAGATGTTGAAGTAGAGAAAGGAGATGAGCACGCCGATGAGTCCGGCGATGAGGATGCAGTAGATGACCATGCCCTCGCGGTGGAAGGCATAGAGGAAGCCGCAGAGGGAGAGGACGGAGAGGCCGCCGGCCAGGCCGTCGATGCCGTCGATGAGGTTCATGGCATTGTCGACGGCCACGACGAGAAAGACGGTGAGCGGCGCGCCCACCCAAAAAGGAATCTCGTGGATGCCGCAGAAGCCGTAGAGCGTGTTGAGGTAGAGGCCCGAGAAGGGCAGCAAGGAGGCCGCCACGATCTGCACGATGAACTTGGTGGTGGCGGAGAGGCCCATGACGTCGTCGATGAGTCCGACCACATAGATGAGCAGGAGGCTGATGAAGAACATGGCCGTCCAGGTGCTGAACGTGAGCGTGCGGTCGGTGGTGCCGAAGCTCAGCATAAAAATGGCGATGACGAAGGCCACGAACATGCTGGGCAGGAAAATGATGCCGCCCAGGCGTGGCACGGCATTGCTGTGCACCTTTCGCTCGTTGGGGATGTCGTAGAGCTTCTTGCGCTGGCAGAAGTTCATGATGTGGGGAATGGCGACGAAACCACAAAGAGAACTGACGAGAAAGGCGGCTATGATGAGAATGTAGGATGAGAACATGATGGTCTTTTTCAATGAAAAGAGGCGTGGCGCAAGCGGCTTGAGCCCCCGCGGAGACGGGAAAACAGGCCGTCGGAGGGCCGGAAGGCGCCGCGCGGTTTAAATATATAACTCGACCGCTGGCAAAATATTGCCTGAAAGGTGCAATTTCCCAAGAAATATGCTAACTTTGTAGCTGCAATCTGCCAGGCGGAAGGGGCAGCGGACGGCTCACTCGAGCCCTCCGAGAGGGAGAAGAAAAGCCCGATGCGCTTCGCCACGACGAGCAGACGCCGCAGCAGCGCGTGCGAAACCGCTGAAAGACATAGACATATCCACCGCTTTTCTCGTTCGCCGACTCCCCATTGAAGGCGTGTCGGACGAAATGCTCGTGTGCTTTGACGCCGCGACGGACGCACGGAGGCGACAGACAGCCAGCAGCAGTCGGAAGCACCATACGGCCTGCCCGAAGGAAGTTCCACGGAGCCAGAAAAGACCTTTCACAGAGCCGGGAAAATGGCCGACGGAAGATGCTGTCGAGACGTGGAGGCGACAAAATCAACTGCATAGCGAAAAAAGACGATGTCTTCACAATAATTTACGGAAATTTCAGTTCTATTAAATGTCAACCGCGAGAGGGCGGAAGCCACGGGCTTTGCGCGCCTCATCTTCTTAAAATAATCAGCCTACGAGAAACATGCAGCAAGCCATTTCTCTTAATTACAGCAAAGATGCAATGAACACACTGGAGAAAGCCATCAAACGAGGTGCAGACATCCTCTTCTCGCTCTTGGGACTGATTCTCCTTTCCCCGCTGTTCCTCCTGATCGCCATCCTGCTGCACCAGCAGGGCAACGGCTCCGTGCTCTTCAAGCAAGAGCGGATCGGGCGAGGCGGCCGGCCGTTCACCATCTTCAAGTTCCGCACCATGAGCAGCATCGTGGAGGACGAGGGTCCTCAGCTGATTGCACAAAGCGATGCCGTCAACTCCACCCCCATTGAGCGCTTCCTGCGCGACCACCACCTCGACGAGCTGCCACAGCTGTGGAATGTGCTGCGGGGCGACATGTCGATTGTAGGACATCGGCCCGAGCGCAAGTACTTCATCGACAAGATCATGCAGCACAACCCCGCCTACGCCAAGCTGTATGCGATCCGGCCGGGGCTGACGTCGGAGGCCACACTCTACAACGGCTACACGGACTCGATGCAGAAAATGCTGCGCCGGCTCGACATGGATCTCTACTACCTGGAGCACCGCTCGCTCTGGATGGACACAAAAATCATCTTCCTGACAGCCGTGGCCATGATCCGAGGGCTGTTCTGACAGCAGGCGCGGCACGCCTCCAATCCTCGGCACACGCCGATGCGGCAGGCGCCAGGCGCCTTTTCCGCACACTCCCACTTCCGTTTCACCTCACCATCATCGAAAACTTTTCCCCACCGAAATATGAAACGCATCATATTCTCTCTCTTCATCGCCCTGCTGATGCCGCTGGCCGCACAGGCACAGTCCAGCATGAGCGACGAGCAGATTCTCAAGTTTGTCATGAAAGAGCGCGAGGCCGGCACGACGCAGCAGCAGATCGTGACCAAGCTCATGCAGCGCGGCGTGAACGTGCAGGACATCCAGCGCGTGCGCAAGAAGTACGAGCGCCTGCAGAAGGAAGAGGGACTCGGGGCGCTGTCGAACAGCACGTCGGGAAAGACTGACGACCGCACGCGGCAAAACAACGCGAAGGAAGGCGTGCGCGACCTCACGGGAACAGGTTATGCAAGAGAAGCCGACAGCCGCCGCTACGCCAACTCTCGCCTGCTGAACGACCAGACAACTTACCGCCACACCTACGACGAGAACGACGAGGAGTTCATGGCCTTCCAGAGCGAGATGGACTTGCTGGCTCCGGCCGACACAGCCACGCTCTACCTGCAGCTCCTCGAGAAAGTGAACAGCCGGAAGCGGGAAGTGTTTGGCCGCGACATTTTCAACAACGAATCGCTGACGTTCGAGCCCGCCATGAACATCGCCACACCGGCCAGCTACGTGCTGGGACCGGGCGACGTGGTGTATATCGACATCTACGGCGCATCGCAAAAGACCGTGGAGTCGACGGTTTCGCCCGAAGGCAGCGTCACGATCGAGGGATTTGGGCCTGTGCAGCTCGGCGGCATGACCGTGAGCCAGGCGCAAGCGCAGCTCCGCGCCCAGCTCGGCGCGCGCTATTCCAGCTCGCAGGTGAAGCTCTCGGTGGGACAGATGCGCACGATCACCGTGAACGTGATGGGTGAGGTCCGCGTGCCCGGCACCTACACGCTGTCTTCCCTCGCCACCGTCTTCAACGCCCTCTACATGGCTGGAGGAACGAGCGACATCGGTACGCTCCGCAATATCAAGGTATACCGCAACAACCGGCTGATATCTACCTGCGACATCTACGGCTACATCCTCGACGGAGACATGCGTGGCAATGTGCGCCTGCAGGACAACGACGTCATCAGCGTGGGCACCTACGACTGTCTCGTCAACGTCTCGGGCAAGGTGAAGCGCCCCATGTACTACGAAATGAAGCACGACGAGAGCCTCGGCACGCTGCTGGACTACGCGGGCGGATTCACCGGCGACGCCTACAAGAAGTCGGTGCGCGTGACGCGCAAGAGCGGTTCGATGCTCAGCGTGTACAACGTGGATGAGTTCGACATGCGCACCTTCATGCTCATGGACGAGGACTCCGTGAGCATCGACAGCATCATCGACCGCTACGACAACATGGCCGAGGTGAAGGGTGCGGTGTTCCGTCCCGGAAAATATCAAGTGGGCGGAAAGATCAACAGCGTCCGCACGCTCGTCCAGGCGGCGGACGGACTGACCGAAGAGGCCTTCACCGCGCGTGCCGTCATGCACCGCATGCTCAAGGACCGCACGCTGGAAGCCATCACCGTCGACCTCCAAGGCATCATGGACGGCACCGTCGCCGACATTCCGCTGAAGGAAAACGACATGCTCTTCATTCCTACGAAATCGGAACTGATGGAGACGCAGACGCTCACCATCCACGGCGAAGTCAACTTCCCGGGCGTTTACCGCTACGCGGCCAACCAAACGCTGGAGGACTTCATCCTGCAAGCGGGCGGACTGACCAACCGCGCTTCCACCGTGAAGGTGGACGTGGCGCGCCGCATCACCAACCCCGCCGCACTGACGACGGACTCCATTATTGCCCAGACATTCTCGTTCGCGCTCAAGGACGGATTCGTCGTGAGCGGAGAGAACAACTTTACGCTCCGACCGTTCGACGAGGTGTATGTGCGCAGGTCTCCCATGAGCACCGTGCAGCAGAACGTGAGCATCCAGGGCGAAGTGATGTTCGCCGGCAACTATACGCTTACCAGCAAGGCACAGCGCCTGTCCGACCTCGTGCGTCAGGCCGGCGGCGTGAACGACCGCGCCTTCATCGCAGGTGCGCGCCTCGAGCGCCGCTTCACGGCTGAAGAGCGCCTTCGCGCAGAGGCCGCGCTCCAACGCGCCCAGGAAGACATGGAGGCCAACATGCAGGAGCTGGCCGCCAAGTCGGGCAATGCCAACGTGGCGACAGTGCTGAAGAACAACAAGGAGCAGCTGAGCAGATACACCATCGGCGACACCTATCCGGTGGGAATCGAGCTGGACAAGGCCATGGCCAACCCCGGCAGCGCCGACGACCTGGTGCTCCGAGAAGGCGACCGACTGATCGTCCCCATGTACAACGGAACCGTCAAGGTCAACGGCGAGGTCATGTATCCCAACACCGTAAGCTTTGTCGAGGGCAAGCGCGTGGGCTACTACATCAGCGAAGCCGGTGGCTACAGCACGAAGGCGAAGAAGAACGGCGCCTACATCATCTATATGAACGGGCGTGTGGCCAAGGCCGGCGGCAAGAACAAGCCGGCTCCGGGCTGCGAGATCGTCGTGCCGCAGCAGGCATTCAAGTCGACCACGATGTCGGAGCGTCTGAGCGTGGCCACCAGCGTCGGCTCGTTCGCCGCCATCATCGCCACCATCGCCAACGTGCTGAAATGATGTGCGGAAGGCAGATCAACGGAAGAAACATCGCATCTTAATCACACATTCCATGCAAACCAAGTATGAGCTCAACATAGGGCGGTTGGTGGCCATCGTCAGAAAAAGCGGCAGGTCCTTCGTCTACTGGGGCCTCGGCTCGTTCGTCCTGGCCGTCATCGTCGCGTTCTCCATTCCCCGCATCTACAAGGCCGGCGTGCTGCTGGCGCCCGAAACGTCGTCGAACAGCCTCATGTCGAACATGTCGTCGCTGGCCTCGATGGTCGAACTGAACGCCAATCCCAACCCAACGGGCGACGCCATCTATCCCGAAATCTATCCCGAACTGTTCTCCTCGCCGGAGTTCATCACCGGCCTGTTCGACATCCAAGTGGAGAGCAGCGACGGCAGCATCCGCACGAGCTACTACAATTATCTGCGCAAGCATCAGAAAATCGAGTGGTGGTCATTCCCCGCCATCTGGCTGCAGAAGCTCATGCGAAGTCTTGAGGGCGGCAACGGCATGCCGAGCGGCAACGGCGGCGTCGACCCGTTTCAGCTGACGAGAGAACAATATGGCGTGATGACAACCATCCAGAAGAACGTCATCTGCAGCGTCGACAAGAAAACCAGCGTCATCTACATCGGCGCGACGGCACAGGACGCCCGCATCGCCGCCATTCTAGCCGACTCGGTCACACAGCATCTCCAGGCCTTCATCACGAAATACAAGACGAAGAAGGCCGTCGAGGACCTGGCCTATCTCGACCAGCTGCAGGCAGAAGCACTGGCCGACTACAACGCCGCCCGCCGCGCGTATGCCCAATTCAGCGACGCCAACGTCGACGCCTTCCTCCAGTCGGTCCGCACCAAGTCGGACGAGCTGGAGAACGAAATGCAACTCAAGTACAACATCTACAGCCAGATCACGCAGCAAGCGCAGATGGCCAAGGCGCGCATCCAGGAAAAGACGCCGGCATTCACCACCCTCCAATCGGCCACCATCCCCATCAAGCACAGCAATACGCCCAAGATCATCATCGCAGGCGTCTTTGTCATCCTCGGACTCTTCGTCCGACTGATGGTGCTGCTCTTCAAGCACCGCAACGAACTGTTCATCCGCCCGCAAGCGCAACCCACCGCATAGACGGCAGCAACTGCTCGCTGCGACGGCTGCAACTGACCACAACGACGGCCTCAACCGACCGCACAGGCCTGGATTTTTTGCACGGACACGAAGGCCTTCTTGTACAATCACGAAGGCCTTCGCAAAGAAATACGAAGGCCTTCGCGTGCGAAGACGAACGCATTCCCGTGCATGCACATCTGTCGCCTCGTGCGTGTGCACGTAAGCCTTCATTCAATGGAACGACGACAACCGACATCCCAACTCAGCGCATGGGGAATATGCAAGAAACACAAGAAAGCATATTCCTCTGTCGTCATTATCACCATCCTGCTCTCGCTGCTCTATTCCTACTGCCAACCGACCGAGTATGACGCGCGCCTGAAGTTCTCCATTGACACGTCGGAAGACCTCACATCGGGCAAGAACAAATGGCTGCACAACCTGACCCACCAGTTTGGACTCGACGGCGCGCTGGTGACGGCAGAGCCCGAAATCTACACGACGATTCTCCGCTCGCAGGCGTTCCTGCAAGGTGTGGCCGACGTGCGCATCACGACGGACCAAGGACAAAGGAAAAGATTTGCCGACTACATTCGCGAGGATTGCGAAGCGCGCGGGTGGACGTCGGCCCTGAGCTGCGCCAGCCGGAAGCAGACCAAAGCGGAGCGGAACGACGAAGTCATCGACCTCCTGCGCTCGAAATACCTCCTATGCGAACTCAACAGGCGCAACGGACTCATCACGATGCAAGCCACGGCGCAGCACCCGCGCATCGCCGCCGAAGTGCTCGACTCGGCCTTCCACCATCTGCAGACGTTCCTCACGCAATACCTCCACCAGAGCGCCAAAGGGCAGAACGACGCGCTCAAGCAGAACAAGGAACTGATGGAGCAACGCTACAAGCAAGCGATGAGCCGCTACTCGCAGTTTCTCGACTCCCACCTCGAGACCACACGACCCTCTGTGGAGGCGGAAGAGGACTATCTGCGCAAGGAACTGACACAGGCGGAGATTGATTTTGCCGACGCACAGCTTACCTACGTGCAGAACCTCCGCAAGGAGGTGAGACAAAGAAGCCTGATTTTTCAAGTCAACTCCGTCACCACCCCCGACGCTCCTGCCCGACCAGCCTACCTGCTGAACCTCTTCGTCTGGCTGTTCTATGCGCTGCTCCTCACGACGTGGGTCCTCTTCTTCCGGGAGAAGCGGCAGCGCACCACATAACCTCCCGCACCCCCTTTCCGGCAACAGTCCCTCGCCCTGCTGCCGACACTGCCAAGCGCCGCAGAAAAGCCCTCCACGGAAGCATCCGACGGTGCGCCGTCGCCGCAGGCAAGCCGACGCCACCGTGCGGAACACAAGGCGCGGAAACATCCCGAAAACCAAAGTCTGTCACCCCCGAATGGCTATCTCACTCATCATCGCGTTCATCATCCTCATGGTTGTTTTCAAGGTTTTCCACCTTGGAGACACGTTCTCGCCATGGATGATCACGACGGCCGTCTGGACAGGCTACATCCTCACCTATCTCTTTTTCAGCGACCTGCTCGTGCCCCTGGAGACGCGCTTCTACACCTGCGCCCTCATCTGGGTGCCGACAATGTCGCTTTCGTCCATCCTCACCTATCAGTGCTGGCCGACCAACGACAGCCCGCGGGGCATCAATGCGCCGCTCCATGTCAATGCGTCGATGTTCGATCTGCTCTTCGTACTCTCCCTGCTGCTGACGCCGCTCTACGCCTATCAGATTCTGAAAATCGTGTTGGAGTTCGGTTCGGAGGACATCATGTACAACATCCGCATCTTCGCCAACTTCGGCAAGGAGGGCGGCGGACTGACCGGCGTGCTGAAATATGTCAACAGCATCAACACCGCCCTGTTCATCATCGCCCTCTGGCGCTTTCCCGACATCCCGCGGTGGAAGTTCATCACCATCGCCCTCACCAATCTCATCTGCGCCCTCTCCATCATGGCCAAGCAGCCCATCTTCGTCATGCTCTTTGCCACCCTGTTCGTCTTCTACCAAAAGAAATACGTCAAGCCGCGCGCCATCATCCTCTGGGGCGCCGCCCTGATCATGCTGTTCTACGGCTTCAATCAACTCAGAACGTCGGAAAACAGCCAGACAGAGCGCACGTTCTTCGACTTCATCGCCATCTACATCCTCTCTCCGGCGGCGGCCTTCGAACGTGCCGACATCGACCTGACCGACCAGTTCGGCACACACACGCTCGCCTTCTTCAACGCCGTGCTCTCCAAGCTGCACCTCGCCGATGTCTACGTCGAGGAAACCGTGCAACCCTTCGTGTGGATTCCCCTGCCGACCAACGTCTACACCGCTTTCCAACCGTTCTACGAGGACTTCGGCTACAAGGGCATCGCCTTCTTCGCCACCGTCTACGGCGTGCTCTTCGGATGGCTCTACCGCAAGGCGCACAGCGGCTCGTCCACCAGCAAGTGCATGTACGCCTACATCACCGTCGTCCTCATGCTCCAGTTCTTTCAGGAGCAATTCTTCGTCACGCTTTCCACCATCATACAGCTGGCCGTGCTCTTCCTGCTCGCGACGCAGTCCACCATCCGATTCCGCTGGCCTGACTCCCACAGGCAGCCCAACAACACTTCCCCATCATGAGCACACCCAGATTCTTTCAAGGCGATGCCCGCACCGTTCTTGTCAAGAAGAACATCATCGGTTCTCTCGGCATCAAGGGCTGGAGCGCGCTCACGCAATATCTCGTCGTTCCCCTCTCGCTCGACTGCCTCACGCAGTATGAATACGGCCTTTGGCTTACGATCAACACCATCCTCATCGCCATCGACGCCATCGACGTGGGCCTGGGCAACGGACTTCGCAACAAACTGGCCGAGGCACTCGCACTGGGCGACAAGATTCAAGCCCGCAAATACGTCAGCACGACCTTCCTCATGCTCATCTGCGTCATGCTGCCCGTCATGCTGCTCGCCGCCGCCGGCATCCAGGCAGTGGACTGCCACCGCCTGATGAACGTCGATGCGGCGCTCGTTCCCAACCTCAAGCTGATCCTCACGGCGGTCATCGGCTTCATGGGCTCCACCTTCATCATGAAGTTCATCGGCAACACCTATCTCGGCCTTCAGCTGCCCGCCATCAACAATTTGCTCGTCGTGCTGGGACAGACCCTCGCGCTCGCCGCCATCTATCTGCTCTCCCGCATGCACGTCGACAGCCTCCTGCTCGTCGTCATCGCCTACACGGCCTCTCCCCTGCTGGTCTATCTGCTCGCCTACCCCGTCACCTTCTGCGGACGCTACAAGTATTTGGCGCCGTCTCTGAAGCACACCGACCGCCATACGTTCCAGCAACTGCTGCGTCTCGGTCTGTCCTTCTTCTTCATCCAGTTCACAGGCATCGTGCTCTTCACCGCCGCCAGCATCATCATCCAGAAGCAGCTGAGCCCCGAGTCCGTCACGCCCTATCAGCTCACCAACCGCTACTACACCCTCCTGTTCATGCTCTTCACCATCATCGTGACGCCGCTCTGGTCGGCCACGACCGATGCCTACACCAAGGGCGACTGGGCATGGATCCATAAAGTCATGCGGCGCATCCGTCTGTGGCTGCTCATCAGCATCGGGTTGCTGGTGGTCATGTACCTGGCCGCACCCCTCTTCTTCGAATTCTGGGTGCAGGGCCGCGTGAAAGTCGCACCAGCGCTCTCGTTCGCCATGGCCGTCTACACATGGATGCAGATCGCCAGCAACTCCTATTCCTACATTCTGCTCGGCATCGGAAAGATACGCCTCATCACCATCGTTACCGCCGTCGAGGCAGTCGTCTTCATCCCCTTGCAGATTCTGGCATGCAAACATTTCGGCACGGTTGGCATCGCTGCAACGCTCTCCGCCGCCATCCTTGTCTCGCTCATCTTCAACGTCATCCAATTCAGAAAGATATCCACCAACACCGCCCACGGCATATGGAACCAGTAGACTCCGCATCCGCCGCACTCGTCATCGTGCTCTTCCATCCCTCGGCCGACGACATCGCCCATGTGAGCATGCTCGCCTCGCATGTCGGCGGCGCAGTGGTGGACAACAGCGACGCGCCTTGCGTGCAGACGGACACCATCGGTCGCATGGCCTACATCTGCAACGGAAAGAACCTGGGCATAGCCACTGCACAGAACATCGGCATTCGCACGCTGCTCGCACGGCATCCTGGCCTTCGCCACATCGTCTTTCTCGACCAAGACAGCCGGCTCGGCCCCGACTACGTGGCGCAGATTACGGCAGCCTTCGACGCCATCAGCCGCGAACTGCCCCGGCTGGCACTGCTGGGTCCGACCGCCTTCCGGCAAGACGACGGCAGCGAGTACAAGTCGGTCATCCACCACGACAAGTCTGCCGCCACCAGCCTTCCCTTCATTGCCCGGCGCGAGGTCATCTCCTCCGGATGCTGCATCTCCACCGCTGCATTAGCCGACGTCGGCCTCAACGACGAGCCGCTCTTCATCGACTACGTAGACTTCGAATGGTGCTGGCGCGCAAGCAGCAAGGGCTATGTCTGCGGCATCACGCCCGCAGTCCGCATCGCCCACAAGGTGGGGCAGCGCGAACTGTCCTTCCCCGGCGGCTACCGCGTGATCATTTCCGCCCCCTTCCGCTATTTCTATCAGTACCGCAACTACCTCTGGCTCTGCCGCCGCTCCTACGTGCCCCGCCAGTGGAAAATCAACAAGGGCGTCAAGCTCTTCCTCCGCCTCCTCTACTTCCCCCTCCTCGTCAGGGGCGGCTACGCCCGCTGGAGGCAAATGCTACGAGGCATCAAAGCCGCTCTCCGCTCATGAAGATTGCAGCCATCATCATCCTATACAACCCCGACGCCAGACAGATCCGCCAGACCGTCGACTCGATTCTTCCGCAAGTCGACCACCTCTGCCTCGCCGACAATTCCGACGAATCACACCATGTGTGGTTCGACGGCCTGCCTCGCGTTTCCTACCTCCACCTCGGCGGCAACCGCGGCATCGCAGCCGCACAGAATGCCGCCATGCGGACATTGGAGTCCGACCGCTACGACTTCCTGCTCTTCTGCGACCAAGACAGCCGGGCCGAGGCCGACACCGTCAGCCAGCTCGCCCGCGCCTGCACAGCCCTTCAGCAGCACGGCCAGCCCACGGGCGGAGTCGGCACCCGCGCCGTCAACCGACAGACGGGGCGCCCCTACGCGGCCAAGTCCCGCGAATACGAGACTTTCGAACTCGCCAGCGGCGACGGCACACGCTGCACGCTCACGCGCTGCAGCTACATCCGCTCCTCCATCTCGCTCATTCCCGCCACCCACTTCGACACCGTCGGGGGCTTCGACGAACGTCTCTTCATCGATGCCGTCGACAACGAGTGGTGCTGGCGCGCGACGCATCTGGCCGGTCTGCAGTTCTACATCGCGGAAGCCGCGCACATCGTCCACATGCTCGGCGAGGGCGACCGACGTCTCGCCGGACGCCAACTCGCCATCTCTTCTCCCTTCCGCATCTATTTCCAACTGCGCAACTACCTCTGGCTCTGCCGCCGCCCCTACGTGCCGGCTTGGTGGAAGCGGCATCACGCACTGAAATATCTCGCGAAAATCGGCTACTACCTCCTCTGCTGCCGGCCCCGTATGGCCTATCTCAAGCAGATCCTGCGCGGCCTGCGCGACGGCTTGTTCCGCCTGCCACGCCCGAACGCCGCCGACACGTCCACACACAATCCCGACCATTAACCCGCCCACGCTCTCCTCATGACCATATCCGTCCTCATGTCCGTCTACCGCAGCGAGCAGCCCGACCATCTCGACCAGGCGCTCCACAGCGTCTGGACGCAGCAGACACGCAAGCCCGACCAGATAGTTCTCATCAAGGACGGGCCGCTCGACCCACCCGCCGAGGCCGTCATCGACGACTGGGCCCGAAGACTCGGCACCCGGCTCACCCTCCATCAGAATGCGCAGAACGTTGGCCTGACCCGCTCGCTCAACACCGGAATCGCGCTCGCCACGTCGGAGCTCATTGCCCGCATGGACAGCGACGACCTCTCCACGCCCCGCCGATTCGAGCTTCAGCACGACTTTCTGCTGGCCCATCCCGACGTCGACATCGTCGGCGGCAGCATGCAGGAGTTCAGCCAGACGGAGCCCTGCATCAACGTGCGCCACTATCCGCCGACCCATGCCGACGCCGTCCGCATGATTGCCAAGGCCAGTCCGCTCGCCCACCCCACCGTCATGATGCGCCGCAGCCTCTTCACCCGCGGCGGGCTGCGCTACGACGAACGCTACCGCACGAGCCAGGACATCGCCCTCTGGTTCGACGCCATCTGCGCCGGCTACCACATCGGCAACGTGCCCGAGGTGACGCTGCTCTTCCGCCGCGACAACGACGTGTTCCGCCGCCGCAGCCGCGCCAAGGCCTGGAACGAGTTCCGCATCTACATGTCCGGCATCCGCCGCCTCCACGGCCTGCTCACGCTGAAGTACTTCTTCCCGCTGGCGCGACTGGTGTTCCGCCTCATGCCCCGCCGCCTCATCAAGGCCATCTACAGCAGCCCGCTGCGGCAGAAGGTGGTGGAGGCAAAGCCCACAGCCGCCACCCAAGTCCGCGCCGCGGCCACAGCAAATACCCGGCATGACGAGACGGCCGACACGCCATACTGAGCAGAAGCGCACGCAGCCCCAAATGACTCCGCCGGAGCGCGAGGGCTACCATCGCTCCACCCGACACATCCATCCCCGCACAACAACAGCGCAGCACTTCCCACATCGGGAGGTGCTGCGCTGTCATTGAGTTGCGGTCGTACCATCAGCGGCCGTAGGCAAGACTGTCAGCCGTGCCGCTCACGGCCTGTCCATTTGCGCACGCGACGGACCATCGAACGGAAGATGTGGCCCCAGTTTCCCGCCCGCAAGTTGAGCCAGAGTTCCTCCAGCGAGCGTGCCACTTTCAGCCACGGATGCCCCCAGGCATGCACCCGATAGAAGTGCTCCTTGTACGCTGCCCACTCCATCACGCTCTCGGGATGGCGCAGGGGGAACGTCAGTTCGAAACGTGGCATGGTGAAAATGCGGCGCAGGCGGTGCGGCATCGTCTGCAAGGCGGCGAAATGGGTGCTGTCGGCCGTGGCCCCGACGTTGTTCACGAGGTTCACTGCCGGCATCACGGCCAGCCCGTTCTGCTGCAGCATGGCGCTCCAGAAGATGCTCTCGAAGTAGGCCTTGCCCGAGGCCCTGTGGTCGCGGCACATCTGCACGAAGTCGCTGCGCAGGCGGCGGTGGCGCACGAGCGACTCCATCTGCTGCACCTGCTCGGGACGGTCGAGCCAGCTGTAGCTGGCGTCCCACGTGTCGACCACGCGCCGCCACGAGGCCCATCCCCAGATGCTGAACACCGAGGTGAAGAAATAGTCGGCGCCCACGCCCTCGGTGCGCTCGTCGGTGTTGAAACCGGCAATCATCGTCACACGCGGGTCGTGCTCGTAGCGGTCGAGCATCTCCTTGCAGAAGGGGAAGAAGGACTGCGAGGGCACGACGTCGTCTTCCAGCACGATCACCTTGTCGGCCAACGAGAAGGCCCACGTCTGCGCGCGGTAGCCGCTGGGGTCGCAGCCCCAGTTCCGCTCCTGATAGTTGCGGTGAACGTCACACTCCCAGTCGATGCCCTCGGCAATCTTGCGGCACGCGGCATGCCCTTCGGCGTCCTGCGGACCGCGCGGCCCGTCTTGATAGAGGAAAAGGCGCGCCGGACGCGCCTTGCGCACCTCGGCGAAGACGAGACGGAAGGTTTCGGGACGATTGAAGAAAAGCAGCAGTACGGCTACGTCGCATTGGGCGGGAGGAAGCATCGGCAGTGCAGATTGAAGATGGACAATCGGGCGCCGCAGGCAAGAGCCGCGGCGACATGGGTGGAAAACGAAGGCCTTCGCGAAGGAACACGAAGGCCTTCTTCTTTCATCACGAAGGCCTTCGTGTGCGCAGGGGAGAATGGCTGCCGGCAACGCGACGGACGTCGGGCGAACGTCGGCGGCGCGGATGCCTCGCGAAGCATGTACGCCGACGGCACCGCAAAAGGCGGCACCAAGGGCGAGCACGGTGCAAATATCGGGTTTTCCTACGAGACAGCCAACTCTGCGACGCGAAAAAACGGCCACCGTCCCGTTCTTCTGCCTCCTGCGAGGGAAGAACGGGACGGTGGCCGTGGATGCGGGGCGGAGTGTCGGGAAGCGTCAGTGGCGCTGGCGGCGAACGGTGACGCGCGGTCCGGAACTGGCTGAGGAGGACGCCTTGGGCTGCTTCTCGGCCTTCTGCGTGGAGACGGTGGAGCGTGCCGACGAGGCGGAAGTGCGGGTCGTGCGGGTCGTGCGCACGCTGCGCTTGCGGTTGGCGCGCAGACTGTCTTCGACGGCTGCGATGCTGTCGAGGCGTGCCAGCTCGGCACTGTCGACGGGCGTCGCCCACAGGTGCTTCTCGAAGTCGACGATCTGCTTCTCGATGCGCTTCTGCTCGTTCTTCCGGGCCGTCTCGTCGGGATACATCTGCTGGAGGGAACGTCCCTGCATGTTGGTGGTCATGTAGATGTTTCCCTTGTAGTGGTTGGTGGCGAAGAAGTCGGCCATCGACATGCGGCTGGCGTTGTTGAGGTTGCTCACCATGATCATGTGCTGCGAGAGATAGGGCTCGACATCTTCCATGCGCACCCAGAAGAGCGGGTACTTTCGGGCGGAGGACTCCTCAAGGGAGAACTCGTCGTTGCGGTGGAGCACGGGGCAGAAGGCCACGACGCGGGTGTGGTAGGTGGCGGTCACCTCATCGTAGTAGCTGCTCTCCTTCACGTAGTAGCTCAGCACCTCGGCGGAGGGGATGTCGTAGTCGAGCACCTTGATGCTGCGGCCGTCGATTTCGTAGGGAATCTCGTAGCTGTCGAGCATGTCCTTGAAGTGCATGCGGTTGGCCTCGGTCAGATTCTCGGCCGACGAGTTGATGTCGTATTTGTAGGCGGGAATCGTTCCGGTATTGAGCAGGCGGAAGAGGACGGTGAAGAGATTGGCCTCGTTGCCGCGGGCCTCAAGCGGATAGTAGAGCGCGGCGTTCTGATTGTCCATCAGGCTGATCTCGCGGTAGATCTCGCGGCGCCAGGGCACATCGGCCGGCACGGCGACTGCCGTGGGATACATGAGGCTGGCGCGGGAGACGCTCTGCTGGGCTTCGGTCTTGGCGCGGTTGGTGGCCACGCGCGACTTCTGGGGCTGGGCCATCGCCAGAAGGGCGGTGGACAGTGCGAAGGCAAGGATTATGATGCGTTTCATAGGTCGGTATGAATAGTGCGGCCCGGGAGTCAGTCGGCCGCCGAATTACGATTTGCTGTCTGCTGTCGTCAGTTCACGATGATTTCCATGGCGTAGGGCAGCGTGCGGTCGACGCCGTCCGGACCTGTGGCATGGACGCGCGAGATGATGAAACGTCGGCCGCGCTGGATGCGGCGGAACATGTCCATCTGGCGGTCGGAGAAGCTGGCGCCGGCCGACTTCTCCACGACGGAGTTGCCGAGGTTGTCCGTAAAGACGGTCTCGAAGCTGGTGACCTGGAACGGGATGTCGAGCAGGCCGTCGTCGATGGCGGCGCTCACGCCTTTGGCGCTGACAAGGCTGGCCTTCGCCACGGGACGTCCGCCTTTGTAGCGGGTGGTCTCGCCCTTGGCGTCGGTGAGCAGGATGTAGGCCGAGGGGTCGGGCAACTTGCGCACGTGGAAGTTGAATTTGCCCATCTCCTGCGCACGTCCTTCGTTCTGCGCGGTGATGGTGATGGTGACGTCGCCGCTTGTGGCGGAGGGGACGGCGATGTACTGTCCGTCGGCGCGCTTGGTGAGCGTGCCGCCCGTCATCGAGGCCGCAATGCGGTTGATGGGCACGCCGGGCACACCCACGGAGATGGGGTTCTGGTAGCCGGCATAGAGCACGTTCATCATGGTGGCGGACACCGTGGCGGAGGGTTCCACCACCGTGTACTTCTGCTCGAATTCGCGGCGAATCACGTCGCCGTTGCCGTTGGGCATCGTGAGGTAGCCACGCAGGGTGAAGTCGCCGGTGGAGTTGCACACTGTCTCATAGAGGCCGCGGGAATTCTTGAGCAGCGTATTGCCGATGTAGATGTCGGGGCGCTGCGTCGTGTCGATGGCGGCCATGACGATCTGGGCCGAGAACTTGCCGCCGCGGACCACGGTGTGTGCGTTGGGGATGACGAAGGCGCTAATCTGGTTGACGCGCACGTCCTTCACGTCGATGTTGGAGACGAGCTGGTGGAGAATCTCGCTTTCGGCAAAGCGGACGTCATTCTGCAACTTCGTGAGCAGCGTGACGGCGGCCGCCACAGGCATATCCTCGAACATGGCTTCCTGCCAGTTCTTGCCGATGAGACCGGCGCGACGGGGCACCTCGGTCGAGAAGTTGTCGGCGATGATGTCCTTCTGCGTCGGGTCGACAACCATGCTGACGACCTTGTCGCGGTATTGATTGATGGCGTCGTAGAGCTCGCGCCCCTGCCCGATGCCTTCGGCCAGCATGACGTGGCTCGCGGCCTCCGTATTGTCTCGGTTGCGGATGTCGCTGAGGTCAGCGTCCGAGCCGTCGGCATAGCGCACGATCTGCAGCTTCAGCTGTTCGGCATAGTTGCAGAGCGAGTCGGACATCTGCTTCACGTAGACGGCCTTGTCGTACCACGGGCGCACTTTCTCGGGGTTTTCCTTGAGCGCTTGTTCAAGCGAGGCAAAGATGTTCTGGTTCTGCGTGGTCGAATTGTTGGCCGAGCGGGTCAACCCATCGTTGACGAGCGTGAATCCGTTGAGCACATCGCTGCTGACGTTGAGGGCCAGCATGGCCATCAACACGATGTACATCAGATTGATCATCTTCTGACGCGGCGATATTTTCTTAATGCGTATTGCCATTGTAGGAGTGGTATGAGCGCGGACGGACTGCACGCCGGCCGTGCTGAATCTTCAACTATAACGTGTCCGATGGCCGGAGCTGTTGCATCCGGACGGCAGGGACAGTATGCCTGACAAGCAGGAAGAACCTGACCGTTCTTCAACTTCAGTCTTGCGCTGTGGAATCTAAGGAATGACGGACGGGCGAGCAATCCTACCCGATCTTCAGCTTCAGCGCCTCGATCATGCGGGAATAAACCTCGTTCAGCTCCTGAAGCTGCTCGGCGAGGCGCTTCGACTGCGTGTTGACGTCGTCGATCGTGGCCGACTGCTGGCCCACACTGCGGAGCTGCATCTCGTAGAAGCGGTTGATGCCCGTGAGCGTGCGGTTCATGTTCTCCATCTCCTCGCTGTCGCGGGTCAGGCGCGCCGACTGCTCGGCCACTTGCTTGAGCGTGCTCGTCAGCTCGCGGAGCTGGTCGACATAAGCCTGCGTGGCCTCGGCCATATCGGGAGATGCTGGCATTTTCTGTGCCTCTGCCAGCTGGGAGAAGTTCGCAGCCAATGCTGCGGCATCGACGGGACCGGACGCTGCATTCGAACCTGCGCCAGCCGGCATGGCTGCAGCGACAACGGCCGCTTGGGCGACAGGACGCGTGGCCTGCACGACGTCAGGCACGGTTTCTACTTCTACTTCGCCACCCTCATCCGCAAAGTTGCTCTTCTCGTCGCCGTATCTCCACTGGCGCTCGAAGCCGCTGATGAAGAAAACGATGACTTCCGTACCCATTCCGAGGAAGAGCATGAAGTTTGCACCTGCGATATGAGTGAGTTTGAAGAGCGCACCGAGAATCACGATGGCGGCTCCCCAGGAGTATGCCTTGTTCAAGAAGTCCTGTCCGCTCTCCGTCTCCATCCATGCCTGGATGGCAGTGAGTCTCTTCTTTCCGTTTGCCATAATATTGTTGTATGTGTTGTTTTCGAGGATTTATCTATCTTTCTCGCCACCGTCCGACGCCCAAGCATCCTGTCGCAGCCGCATCCCGGGCGGACCGGCAGCGCGAAGCATGTGCATCTACAGCGCAGAAGTTATGTAAAAGCAACGCAGAGGATGTCTTTTAGTAGCGCAGAGAATATGCTTCAGCAGTGCGGAACTTGTGTTTCAGTAGCGCAGAGATTGTACATCGACAGCGCAGCGTGCATGCATCAGCGGCGCACGGAGCGCACTTTGCCAGTGGACCCTACTTGTGTCCGGACGCAACGGAAACCGATGAAGCTGCGCCCCACGTTCTGGTATTCGTTGGTGCGCCAAGCCGACTTGATGTAGCTTTCCGGATCTTTCCAGGAGCCTCCGCGCACGCTCTTTCGCTTGAGTGCATACGGATCTTCTTTGGCTGCATTGTAGCGGAGCTGCGGATTGAGGTCGCTCATGGAGAGCACGCCGGCCTCCGTGTAGACGGTACTGGTCCATTCCGCCACGTTTCCGGCCATGTCGTAGAGCCCGTTTGAGTTGGGACTGTAGATGCCCACCTTGCTCGTGATCAGGTTGCCGTCCTCGGTGTAGTTGCCTCGGTCGGGCTTGAAGTTCGCAAAGAAGCAGTCCTTGTCGCTCTTCACGCCTTCCTCGTTCCAGGGCAGTTCGTTTCCGCTCTGGCCGCGCGCGGCGTATTCCCACTCCGCCTCGGTCGGCAGACGGTAGCGCTGAATGTATTTTGCGCTCGGCCCCAGACCGCGGATGAGGAAGTCCGTACGCCAGTTGCAGAAGGCATTTGCCTGCTCCCAGTTCACGCCGACAACGGGATAGTCGTTGTAGACCGCGCTGGAGAAGTAGGTGCGCATGTAGAATTCGTTGTTCGCATTCTGGAAGTCGTTCACCCAGCACGTCGTGTCTGGATAGACGTTAACGATGTACGTATTGACAAAGTCCCAGAGCGAGGAGAGCGGACGCGTGATGGTCTCACGGTGGATGCGTCCCTCGTCGTCGATGTACGCCGTGTCCTTACTGATGATGACGACCTCGTCCGGGTTCGTCTGGATGTCGGTGTTGAGGGTGCGTTCCTCCGGATTGAGGCGGTACTTGCGCTGTGCGGCCATCGCGTAGTCGAAGGTCTCGTAGCGGTAGTTCAGCTGCGAGGCGTCGAGCATTTTGGTTCCGTCGAACGGATGAACCGTGTAGACGCTTTCAATGGCGCGCAGCTGGTCTTCGTCCGGATTGCGCCAAGGGATGGGTTTGTTCCAGTTGAGGTGCGGCGTAATGGGGTCGCCGTTCTTGTCTTCCTCGATTTTGTACGTCTCGTCGCCGCCGTACGCAGGGTCGGCCAGACGTTCGCGGATGATGGAGTCGCGCACCCAGTAGACGAACTGACGGTACATCGAGTTCGTCACCTCATGTTCGTCCATCCAGAATGCGTCCACGGAGATTTCGCGTACGGGCACGTTCTTGCCCCACAGCGAGTCGCCTTTTTCCTGTCCCATCTTGAGCGAGCCGCGTTTCACGAGGGTCATGCCGAACGGCACGGGTTCCTGCATGCTGCTTCCGCTCACTCCTGTGACCTCGCCGCCCGTCACAGCGCTTCCCGAACGGGAAGTACCGCCCATGCACGACACAAGCAGCATCAGGACGCCGGCTGAAAGTATGATTGACAATTTCTTCATATCTGTTGTTTACGTTTGTTCCCTTATGAGTGTGCTGCCCATGCAGGCAGCAGCCTTCGTTCGGCGGACGCTGGCGCGCCTTGCCCGCGCGATTAGAGGAAGCGGACGCTCTTGTGGCGGTTCTTGCCTTTCTTGAAGAGGTCGAGTTCCGTTTGATAGCCCAGCGTGATTTCGTGCGAGCCGTTCGCCATGCCCACGCCCGAGGTGTACATCTGATAGCTGTAGCCGAGCGTTACGCCGTGGAAGTTGCCTCCCACGAACACGGTGGTCGAGATGTCGGGACTGTATCCCAGGCCTGCGTAGAACGACCGTCCCTCGTAGTTGTAGTGCACCTTCAGCTGCACGTCCTCGCGCCAGTTCTGCATGTCGGTCATCACCATGAAGGCGGGTTCCAAAGATAAGAACGAGTTTTTAATGGGAATATTGCATCCTCCCATCAAATTATACATGCGGTCGATCTGATACTGGTAGCGCGTCTCCATCTCGATGAGCGGGGCAGAGAGGTGCTGCACGGCGACGCCGGCCCAATAGCGCGGGTGGTAGTAGAAGGCGCCGGCGGAGAAGTCGACGCGGTTGCCGCTCACCTGCGACGAGGGGAAGGCTGGGTCGCTCTGGTCCTCCAGCTTCACCTTCGACGGGTCGATTTTCTCTGTGATGATGCCGGCCTGCACGCCGATGGCCACTTTCGAGCGGCTGCTCACGTTGAAGTTGTAGGCATACTGGAGGCCGATGTGCGTCTGCGTGAACATGCCCGCCACGTCGTTCATGAAGTTCACGCCTGCGCCGTGGTGGGCATTGAGGAAGTAGATGGGCAGGTCCGCACCCACATACATCGTGGCAGGCGCGTTGTCGTAGCCCGCAAACTGCATGGCGTAGGCAGCCGCCACATTCAGCAGCCCGTCCGTGCCAGACACCGCCGGGTTGTAGTAGCTGCGAAGCCGCGTAAAGTCGGAGAACTGCACGTCCATCTGTGCCCGCAGCGTTGTGGATGTAAGCAGTGCGAGGCAGAGCAACAACGTCCGCACGCACATTTTCGGAGGATGACCCATGCCTATACTAACGGTTATACCTTGATATTATTGCCTGCGAAGCGTTGGAACGTCGTGTTTTTTCGACATTCCAACGCTTCTTCAGTGTCTGTTCCGGCCCACATCGTCCCGCTCATTCTCCCAGCAGGATGGTGATGATGCGGTCGGCCGAGCGTCCATCCCAGCGTTCGGGCAGCGACGCCTGCTTCCAGTTGCCTGCGGCGATGCGCTCCACCGCCTCTGCCAGCAGTTCGGGGTTCTCTCCCACGAGCTCGTTCGTGCCCACCGAGACGGTCTCGATGTGCTCCGTATAGCTGTTGAGCGTGATGCAGGGTACGTCGTTGAACGTCGCCTCCTCGGCCACATTGCCCGAGTCGGTCACGACGCCAGCGGCATGCGCCGTCAGCCAACCGAACTCCAGATAGCCGAGCGGCTCCACGAGGCGGATGCGGCTGTCGGCCGGCAACAAGCCGCCGACCACCTCACGCGCCTGCTCGCGCAGCGGTGCCACCACCGCCAGCCGGCCCGCCGAGCGCTCGATGGCCGCCAGCATGCGGCGCAGTTTCTCCACGTTGGCCAGCAGCGCCTTGCGGTTGAGCGTGAACACGAGGTATTCCCGCTCCCCGATGCCGAGCGCGTCCATCAGCTGCGGGCGGCGGAAGTCAGCGTGATGGTGGCGCAGCGTGTCCATCAGGATGTTGCCCACCATGTAGGTGCGCGACATGTTGCCGCCCTCCCGGTTCACGTTGCCGTCGCTGCCAGCGCCTGCCGTGAAGAGCAGGTCCGACAGACCGTCAATCACGAGCCGGTTGATTTCCTTCGGCATGTTGATGTCGAACGAGCGCGTGCCCGCCACCAGATGCGCCAGACGGATGCCCCGCTTCTTCGTGGTGATGGCCACCGACATCGTCGAGGCCAGGTCGTCGACCACGATCACCACGTCGGGCTTCGCCGCGGCGAGATAGTCGTCGAACTTATACATCACACCGGCCGCCAGCACGTTCAGGCTCTCCGCGTCGGCGTCGAGGAACAAGTCGGGGCGCCGGATGCCGAGATCGTCGAAGAGCGAGGGCTCCAGCGTCGGGTCGTCGGCACTGCCCGTGTAGACGAGCGTGTAGTCAATCGTTTCGCCCGCCGCCTTCGCACGTTCGATGGCGCGGACGATGGGCGCCACCTTCACGAAGTTCGGACGGGCACCACATGCAATGCAAATGTTCATTCAGTCAATATAGTGTTAAGGCCGGGACATCCCGGCGATGGCCATAAACCGTGCAAAAATAAGCATTCGCGCCGAGAGTGCCAAATTCCACCGCCAGATGTTTGCAACAACCGCGAATAATCCCTACATTTGCGCCAAACATATCCCCAAATCCCACCACGCACATGAAACTAACAGGCAGAAGACAAAGCACACACGTAGAGGACCGCCGCCGCATGAGCACAGGCGCCAAAGCCGGCATCGGAGGCATCGGCGCCATCATCGTCGCCGTCATCTTCACACTCATGCAGGGCGGCAGCCTCACCGACGTCGTCGGCACCGTCGTGCAGCAAGGACTCCAAGGCCAGATCGAGCAGCCCACCAGCGCCAACCGCGAGTTCACCCAAGAGGAACAAGAGGCGGCCACCTTCTCCAAGCAGGTGCTCGCCAGCCTCGAGGACGTCTGGGCACAGCAGTTCCAGGCCCACGGCCAAACCTACGAATACCCCACGCTCGTGCTCTTCACCGGCAGCGTGCAGAGCGCCTGCGGACAGGGCACCGCGCAGATGGGTCCCTTCTATTGCTCCGGCGACCAGAAGCTCTACCTCGACCTCTCCTTCTTCGCCACCATGAAGCAGCAGCTCGGCATCGACATCTCCTCCAGCGCCTCCTTTGCCTACGCCTACGTCATCGCCCATGAGGTGGGCCACCACATCGAGTTCCTGCGCGGCACCCTCGACCGCTGCCACCGCAAGATGTCGCAGCTCGACCAAGCCGCCGCCAACCGCCTCAGCGTGAAGCTCGAGCTCCTGGCCGACTACTACGCCGGATGCTGGGCCCACTACGAGCAGCAGAAATACGGCAGTCTCTCCGACCGCGACTTGGCCGACGCCATCGACGCCGCGCAGAAAATCGGCGACGACTACCTGCAGCGCGCCGCCGGACGCGCCGCCAATCCCGACAGCTTCACCCACGGCACCTCCGCACAGCGCATGTACTGGCTCAAGAAGGGCTACGAAACCGGCGATTGGAACACGACCACCTTCGAGCCCGGCGAGCTCGACTGACCCCGCCCGCCGCGCACCCACCGCGCCCCGCATCGCCACCTGCGCACCGCCGCCCCTGCACCCGCTTCCCAGCGTGCAGGGGCGGCTGCGTTTCCACCCGCACGCCCACCTCCGCCGTCCACGCCACCTC
The DNA here is from genome assembly GCA_002305265.1 of Prevotellaceae bacterium UBA1391. Taxonomy (GTDB): domain Bacteria; phylum Bacteroidota; class Bacteroidia; order Bacteroidales; family Bacteroidaceae; genus UBA3839. The sequence goes on from DBQP01000010.1 coordinate 242,784, forward strand.
ACAGTCGCACCCGCCGCACCCGCCGCAGAAAACGACTGCGCTCGTTTTCCCCCGCCACCACACCCGAAATCCCCAACGACTGCGTTCCTTTTCCCCACCCTCTTTTCTCACAGACAGACACGAAGGCCTTCGCACACCATCACGAAGGCCTTCCCGACGCCCCACGAAGGCCTTCCCATCCCCATCGGCGCCGCAACCATACGCACAGGCGCTGCGCCGGCATGAGAAAACCGGTGCAGCGCCTGCAAGGCACATGCGGCAAACCGCAGCAAACAAAACAGGAAGGCCCGCCCCCAGCGAGGCCGGCAGACCGTAGCGTGCCTGCGCCGCCGGTCACGATTCCGAGGCCACCTGCAGCTCTGGATACACGATGCGCGTGTGGTAGATGTTCTTCAGACGATCCTTCAGCACGCTCTTGGCAATCGAGATCTGGCGGAACGTGATGTCGCACTCGATGAAGCAACCGTCGGCCAACAGCGAGTCGATGATGCGGTCGACCAGCTGCGAGATGCTCTCCTCCGTGTATTCCGGCAGCGAGCGCGAGGCCGCCTCCACCGAGTCGCACATCATCAGCACCGCCTCCTCCGCCGTGGCGGGATTCGGACCCGGATACGTGAAGAGCGACTCGTCCACCTCCTCGCCGGGATGCTGGTTGCGGTAGGTGATGTAGAAATACTTCACCTTGCCCCGTCCGTGGTGCGTCACGATGAAGCGGCGGAGCACCTGCGGCAGGTTGTATTGCTCCGCCAGCTCGAGGCCGTGGGTCACGTGGCGGATAATCACCTCCGCGCTCTTCTGCGGCGTGAGGCGCGTGTGCGGGTTCGACCCGACCTGATTTTCCGTGAAGAAGACGGGGCGCTCCATCTTTCCAATGTCGTGATAGAGCGCGCCGGTGCGCACGAGCTGGGCCTTCAGCCCGAGCTTCTTGGCCACCTCGTTCGCCAGGTTCGACACCTGCATCGAGTGCTGGAAGGTGCCCGGTGCCACCTCCGTCATGCGCTGGAGCAGCGGATGGTTGATGTTGGTGAGCTCCATGAGCGTCACGTCGGAGATGAATCCGAAACCACGCTCAAACACGTAGAGCAAAGGATAGGCGAAGAGCAGCAGCACGCCGTTGATGACGAAGAACGTGTAGGAGCGGTGGCTGAGCTCGCTGAAGCTGACGCCCAGCATCAGCTCGTAGGCCGTGTAGACGACCGCCTGACAAAGCGTGAGAATCACGACCACGCGCACAATCTGCGCCCGCTCCGAGAGTTCCTTCAGACTCTGGATGGCCACGAGGCCGGCAATCGTCTGGATCAGGATGAACTCGTAGGGATTGGCCAGCGACAGGCTCACAAGCGAAATCATGCAGACGTGGAAGGCGAAGGCCGTGCGCGAGTCGAGGAAGACCCGGATGATGATGGGCACCATGCAGCAAGGCAGCGCAAACACGTGGAGAATGTGGTTGCGCACCATCAGACTGGCCGCCACGCTGAACACCACCAGCAGCGCATAGAGCAGGATGGCGCAGCGCGGATGCTGCAGATAGTCGTGGCGGAAGATGCCCAGAAACGTCGCCATGATGCTGAGCAACAGCAGCACGAGCACGAGCTGTCCGCTGAAGATGTAGGGCATGCGCGAGTTCTCGATCTCGTTGGCGCGCGCGATGGCCTCATAGCTCTTGAGCTTGAGATAGGTTTCGGGCGTGACAATCTCGCCACGGTCCACAATCTTTTCGTTGGCCATGACGAAGCCGATGCCCGTGCTGAGCGTCGACAGATAGTCCGACACCTCCTCCTCCGACTTCTCGCGGTCGAAGGTGGCGTTCTCCTCCAGCACGGTGTTGATGTTCAGCTGCGAGAGCATGCTGGTCTGGAAGTGCCGGCGGTCGGCGTTGAGGATGTATTGATAGGCCGTATGCGTCGAGAAGAGCCGCTCCACCGGACGCACCGTGGCCACATTGTCGGAGATGAGACGCACCACCGACGTGCCCACCGCCGACAGGCTGTCGTAGGCCATGGGCGAGACCACGCCGCGCGCGTAGACCGAGTCGAGCAGCGATGCCACGTGCGCCACGTAGTGACGGAAGAGCGGATGCTTCGAGGCCACGACGCGGCTGCCGTCCTCCAGCTGCACGCGCAGCTGCATCAAGCGGCTTTTCATCGCCGGCGCCACCGTGGAGTTGATGTTGAAATAGGGCTGGAAGGCGCGGCGCACGCTGTCTTGCTGCTGCGCGATGGCGCTGTCGCTCTTTTGGATATTGAACTTCTGCGAGGCGTAGAGCGCACCGTAGCGCCACGGCTGGTTGAGCTCATACTCGTAGTTGAACGAGGCGCGACGGGGCATGAAGCCCACAATCAGCGCCGTGGAGCACACGACGAGAATGGTGGCCAGAAGCCATACCTGCAGCGAGTCCTTATGCTGCTGGCGGCGCGATTTCGGGGCGGCGCCGCGCCAGTATTTGGTGAAGTTCATCGTTGGGAATGGAATCAAAGGCGCCCCACCCCGCTCACCACAGCCCTCGAGCGGGCGGAAGAGAAGGAGGAAGGGCGCCGGAATGGCTGAATCGGATTATTGGGCGAGCAGATACGCCTTGAAGTCGGCGAACGCGGCCGACATCGGCACGCTCTGCTTCTCGCCTTGCATGAAGGCGGCGAGAGCCGCAGGAAGGGACACGGAGGAGCCGATGATGGTCTCCACGGTGTCGCGGAACTTCGCCGGATGGGCCGTCTCGAGGAACAGTCCCGTCTCTCCCTCGCGCAATCCCTCGCGCAGGGCACGGCAAGCGCATGCGCCGTGTGGGTCGCACATATAGCCGTCGGCCGCATACACCTCGCGGATGGTCTGCGCAATCTGCTCGTCGGAATAGGCGGCTCCGCTGATGTCGGCGCAGATGGCGTCGTGGTCGTGGCCGTAGAGCTCGACGATGCGGGCGAAGTTCGAGGGATCGCCCACGTCCATGGCGTTGGCGATGGTCTGCACGCTCGCACGCGGTTCATAGCGTCCCGTCTGCAGGTAGTGGAAGAAGATGTCGTTGGCATTGTTCGCCGCGATGAAGCGGCTGATGGGCAGTCCCATGCGCTTGCCGAAGAGCGCGGAGCAGATGTTGCCGAAATTGCCGGACGGAACGCACACCACGAGACCGTCGGCCTTGCCCAAGCGCTTCATCTGGGCGTAGGCGTGGAAGTAGTAGAAGGCCTGCGGCAGGAAGCGCGCGACGTTGATGCTGTTGGCCGAGGTGAGGCGCATGTGCTCGTTCAGCTCCGCGTCCATGAAGGCGGACTTGACGAGACGCTGGCAGTCGTCGAAGACGCCGTCGACCTCCACCGCCGTGATGTTCCGCCCGAGCGTGGTGAACTGGCATTCCTGGATGGGGCTGACCTTGCCTTTCGGGTAGAGCACGTAGACGTGGATGCCGTCGACACCGAGAAAACCATTGGCCACGGCACTGCCCGTGTCGCCCGACGTGGCCACGAGCACGTTGACGGTCTGCTGCGCTGCCCCGCCCTTGCGGATGAAGTACTGCAGCAGGCGGGCCATGAAGCGCGCGCCCACATCCTTGAACGCAAGCGTCGGCCCATGGAAGAGCTCGAGCGAGTAGAGATTCTCCTCGACGCGCACGACAGGGCAATCGAACTGCAGCGTGTCGTCCACGATGCGGCGCAGGTCGTCGGCAGGAATGTCCTCGCCGAAGAAGCAGTTGGCCACCTCGAACGCAATCTGCTGGAAGGACAGCTGCTCGATATGGTCGAAGAAAGACTGGGGCAGCGGCTTGATGCGCGCGGGCATGTAGAGGCCGCGGTCCTCAGCCAGGCCCTTCACAACGGCTTTCTCGAGCGTTGCCTCCGGTGCCTGGTGGTTGGTGCTATAGAATAACATGGCGGAAATAGTTAAAAGTCAATGGGAATGAATGGGAGCAGCGGCGCACCGACGTTCCGTCGTTCGTGTGCTGACATGCCCACACAATGAAAATAGATGGGGGCAGAGGCGCACCGACAGCCGTGTCGCCCCGCCTCTGCCAATGGGTTGGCGGATGGCATCGCCACTTTGGGAAGGCCTTCGTGAATCATCGGGAAGGCCTTCGTATGGCGTCGGGAAGGCCTTCGCATGTTGTCGTTCCGTCTTTGTCGGCAGGGCCGGCAAGGGCCATGCCCACGTTTTGAGTGGGAAGCGGAAAGGACGAGTGCGAAGACCGACCGACTGGGGATGCCGGCAGCAGCGCTCACTCGTCGTTGAGGAAGCACCGGATGAAGGCGTCGTCCTTGAGCTGTCCATACGCGCCCAGCAGGCAGGCATCCTCGTCGAATGTCTCCACCGCGTCGGGCTGCATGCCGGGACGATAGATGAGGAACGGAACGGGATCGGCCGTGTGGGTGCGGTGAGCCACGGGCGTGGGATGGTCGGGGAGCACCGCGATGGCTACGTCGTCGCCGAGGCGCGACACGGGGTGCGCCGGATCGAAATCGGCAAGCGGCCCGTAGATGGCCTCGAAGATGGGCCGGATGGCGCGCTGGTCGAGCGACTCGATGGTCTGGAGCTTCAGCGCGAGATTGCCGTCATGCCCGGCCTCGTCGCTCGCCTCGATGTGCAGGTAGACGAAATCGTCGCTGCGAAGGGCATCGACTGCCGCCTGCGCCTTTCCTTCGTAGTTGGTGTTGGCCAGTCCGGTGGCGCCTTCCACCTCGATGCAGCGCAGACCGGCCAACTGGCCGATGCCGCGGATGAGGTCGACGGCTGTGATGACGGCTCCGCGGCGCACCTGCGGATACGTGACCGTGAGGGGCGTCATCTGCGGGCGATAGCCGCCGGCCCAGGGCCAGATGCTGTTCGCCGGATCGTGGCCCTCGGCCTGCCGCCACAAGTTGAGCGGATGGCGGGCCAGCAACTGCTGCGAGCGCAGGATGAGGGAGTTGAGGAGTTCGGCCGTCGGCTCCGCCTCGGGAACGTCGGCCTTCACCAGCAGCGGACGCCAGGGTTGCAAGGGAACGTCGTGCGGCGGTGTGCACGAGATGCGCTTGTCGCCGCCCCGGATCACGAGCAAGTGGCGGTATTGGACACCGGTGTAGAAGCTGACGCGGTCGTCGCCCAGCTCCTGCTGCAGGCTGCGGATGAGCACGTCGCCCTCCTCGGTGGTGAGATGACCGGCGGAATGGTTCTTGATGACGTCGCCGTCGATGCAGATGAGATTGCAGCGGATGGCCAAGTCGTCGTCGCGGAGCTGCACGCCGATGCTGGCGGCCTCGAGCGGGCCGCGTCCTTCATACACAAGGTGCTGGTCGTAGCCCAGAATACTGCTGTTGGCCACCTCGCTGCCGGGGTGGAAACCGGGAGGAATGGTGCGGAGCATGCCGGTACGGCCCATGCGCGCCAGCGCGTCCATATAGGGAGTGTGGGCGTACTGCAGCAAGGTCTTTCCGCCGAGGTCGTCGCGCTTCCAGTCGGCCATGCCGTCGCCCAGAATGATTATATGTTTCATTGTGATGCTGCGTTGAGAGCGGGATGTGCCGGCGCGTCACGTGCTGCGCCGGCGGCCCCGTCAGATGTTAGCGATGCTCATGATGTCGGCGAAGACGCCTGCTGCCGTCACGCTGGCGCCTGCCCCATAGCCTTGGATGCACATGGGGTAGTCGTGGTAGCGCTCGGTGGTGATGAGGATGATGTTGTTGGAGCCCTCCAGATTGTAGAACGGATGCTGCTCCTCCACCTCCTCCAGACTGACGCGGGCGCGTCCTTCCTCCAGCGTGGCCACGAAACGCCAGCGCTTGTTCGCTGCCTCGAGCACACCGCGGCGCGCCTCAAATTCGGCGTCGAGCGCAGGCAGCTGGTCCCAGAAGGACGCCAACGTGCCCTGGAAGAAGCTGTCGGGCACGAACAGGTGCTTCTCCACGTCTTCCTGATTGAGCTGATAGCCGGCCTCGCGGCTGAGGATCACGAGTTTCCGCACGACGTCCTTTCCACTCAGGTCGATGCGCGGGTCGGGCTCGCTGTAGCCTTCCTCCTGGGCGCGTCGTACGGTCTGGGAGAAGGGAACGTCTGCCGACAGCGTGTTGAAGATGTAGTTGAGCGTACCGCTGAGCACAGCCTGAAGCTTCTGGATGTGGTCGCCGGAGTTGATGAGGTCGTTGATGGTCTTGATGATGGGCAGTCCCGCGCCGACATTGGTCTCGAAGAGGAACTTCACGCCGCGCTCGCGTGCGGTGCGCTTGAGGCGCGCGTAGTTCTCGTAGTCGCTGCTGGCCGCCACTTTGTTGGCTGCCACCACCGAGATGCCGCGCTCAAAGAAGTCCTGGTAGATGGTGGGCACTTCGCTGCTGGCCGTGCAGTCGACGAAGACACTGTTGAAGATGTTCATGCCGATGACTTCGTCGCGCAGGCGCTGCAGATTGCTGGCGGGCGCCTGCTTGAGGCGCTCACGGAAGCCGTCGAGCAGGAGTCCCTCGCGCTCGAACATGGCGTTGTGGCCGCTGGCAATGCCCACGACGTTGAGCTTGAGTCCGCGCTCGCGCATGAGCCGCTCGCGCTGCGAGGCGATTTGCTCGATGAGACTGCCGCCCACGGTGCCCACGCCGCAGATGAAGAGGTTGAGCACCTGATATTCCGACAGGAAGAAGCTGTCGTGGATGACGTTCAGGCTCTTGCGGAGGAAACGGCTGTCGACGACGAAGGAGATGTTCGTCTCGCTCGAGCCCTGGGCACAGGCAATGACGCTGATGCCGTTGCGCCCGAGCGTGCCGAAGAGCTTGCCGGCGATGCCCGGGGTGTGCTTCATGTTCTCGCCGACGACGGCCACGGTGGCCAGGTTCTTCTCGCAGCTCATGGGGAACATGGCGCCCATCTCGATTTCCTTGGCGAACTCGCTGTTGAGCACGTCGCAGGCCTGGTCGGCGTCTTCATTCCTCACACCGATGCTGGTGGAGTTCTCCGACGATGCCTGACTCACGAGGAAAACGCTGATGCCGTTCGCCGCCAATGCGGTGAAGATGCGCTGGTTGACGCCGATGACGCCTACCATCGAGAGACCGCTCACGTTGATGAGCGCCGTATCGTTGATGCTGGAAATGCCCTTGATGACGCGTCCTGAGTCGTGCTCGACGCCGTCGGGGCGTGCTTGATTGCCGTGGATGACCGTTCCACGCGCCTCGGGGTGGAACGTATTCTTGATATAGATGGGTATGTTCTTGATGCAGACGGGATAGATGGTGGGGGGATAGACCACCTTCGCTCCGAAGTTGCAGAGCTCCATCGCCTCCACATAGGAAAGGCTGTCGATGGTGTAGGCCGTATTGATGATGCGCGGGTCGGCCGTCATGAAGCCGTCGACGTCGGTCCAGATTTCCAGCTGGCGGGCGTCGAGGGCGGCGGCGATGATGGCAGCCGTATAGTCGGAGCCTCCGCGCCCGAGGTTGGTGATCTCGCCGGTCGACGTGTCGGTGGCGATGAATCCGGGCACGAGGGCCACGGCCTTATGCCCGCTGCGCTCCACATCGACCTCGCGCGTGAACTCCTTGCGCACGAGCGCATAGGTTTGCTCGCTCTCCAGCAGGGTTTGCCGCTGCTTCTTGGCCGTCTTGATGAAATGGAGCGAATTATGCCAGACGGCACCGCGGATGAGCGAGGCCACGATTTGCGACGAAAGCCGCTCGCCATAGGCCACGATCGCGTTGGAGGTCTTCTCCGACAAATCGCGGATGAGATAGACGCCCTGGAGGATGCTCTTGAGCTCCTCGAGCAGGCTGTCTACGGTCTTCAATACTCTCACTTGCTCGTCGACATCGTCAATCACGGTGTCGATCATGCGGTGGTGGCGTTCCACCATCTCGGAATACGAGTCGAGATAGCGGACATCGCCAACAACTGCCTGACGCGACGTTGCAATCAACTTGTCGGTAATGCCACCCAAAGCAGAGACGACGACGATGACGCTCTCGCGCTCTGCTTCGACGATTTTCTTGACATTCAGAATGCTTTCTACGGAACCTACGGACGTTCCGCCAAACTTCATTACCTTCATGTTGTATATGTTCTATTCTTTCTAAGTGGCAGCAAATATAGGCATTTTAGGCGAATTGACCACACGAAATCGCCGAAAACGCATTTTTAATCCTTTGAACTGCAAGGGCCCAAGCCCTGCCGGGCGCACGGACGCAGCGCGCTGAGACGCCGGACACAGCGCCCCGCGACGGCCTCGGGACCACAACCGGCTGCCTGCACGAAGGCCTTCGTGTGGCGACGCGAAGGCCTTCGCGAGGAGAAACGAAGGCCTTCGCCCGCCATTGAAAAAAACGGCGAACAGCGGCGGAAACGCCTCCGCGCCTCCGCGACGAGGCGCCGCGCGGGACTTGCGCTGCGGGAGGAAAACAACGACGCCGCACCGGCTGCAAAGAGCGGGTGCGGCGTCGTTGCGGGTCAGCAGGCCGGAGGCCGGAGGCTGATGCTGGGGCGGAGCTGCGGGCCTGCCGGAGGCGCCAGCAGCAGAGGCGGAGCGGTTCAGTCGCGCTTGCGCAGCATGCGGATGACGTTGGCAGTGAGCCAGATGCCGGCAAAGCCGAAGATGATGATGGCGAAGAGCAGGAGCGAGTCGGGTGCGTAGGTGTAGGCCCAGAGGCTGAAGCCGAAGCAGAGAAAGCAGGCCAGGGCTGACACCACCATCAGGATGCGGGAGAAAGTCTGCATAAGCGGAAGGGATTGATGTGATGAATGCGGAGGTGGCGCGCTATTTGTTGAGTTTCCACGTGAAGCCGTCCTTCGTGTCCTTCACCTCGAAGCCCAGTGCGGCGAGGCGGTCGCGGATGAGGTCCGACGTGGCCCAGTCTTTGCTGGCCTTGGCCTTCATGCGCTGTTCGAGCAGCATGTCGACGACGGCACCGTAGGCTTCCTCGCGGGCGGCGTCGCTGCTGCCACCGGCGGCTGCGGAGGGCTGGAGGCCGAGCAGGTCGAAGGCGAAGCGCTCGAAGGCTGCCTGCAGGGCCTCGCGGCCGTCGGGCGTGATGGTCTCCTTGCGGTCGGCCACGGCATTGATGAGGCGGGCCGCCTCGAAGAGCTGGGAGATGACGGCCGGTGTGGCGAAGTCGTCGTTCATGGCCTCGTAGCAGCGCTCGCTGAGCTCGGCGGCAGCCTGCGCGGTGATGTGTCCGTCGGCGGCGACGGGCAGGTTCTTGAGCAGCGCATAGGCGTCGAGCAGGCGCTCAAGCCCCTTTTCGGCTGCCTGCAGCGCCTCGTTGGAGAAGTCGACGGTGGAGCGGTAGTGGGCCTGGAGGATGAAGAAGCGGATGGTCATCGGCGTGTAGGCCTGTGTGAGCTTCTCGTGGGTGCCGGCAAAGAATTCGGGGAGCGTGATGAAATTGCCGAGCGACTTGCCCATCTTCTGTCCGTTGATGGTGATCATGTTGTTGTGCATCCAGTAGCGCACCATCGGTTCGCCCTGACTGGCCACGGCCTGCGCAATCTCGCACTCGTGGTGGGGGAAGACGAGGTCCATGCCGCCGCCGTGGATGTCGAAGTGGCTGCCCAGGTATCTGCGGCCCATGGCGGTGCACTCGCAGTGCCATCCGGGGAAACCGGCGCTCCAGGGCGAGGGCCAGCGCATGATGTGCTCGGGCTGCGCCTTCTTCCAGAGGGCGAAGTCGGCCTGGTTGTGCTTCTCGCCCACGCCGGCGAGCTCGCGGCTGTTGTCCTTGATGTCCTGCAGGTTGCGGCCGGAGAGGATGCCGTAGTGGTGGTGCTGGTTGTATTTCTCGACGTCGAAATAGATGGAGCCATTGCTCTCGTAGGCGAAGCCGTTGGCCATGATTTCCTTGACGAGCTCGATCTGCTCGATGATGTGGCCGGTGGCGTGGGGCTCGATGGAGGGCGGAAGCACGTTGAGGGCGGTCATGGCCTCGTGGTATCGATTGGTGTAGGACTGTGCGACCTCCATGGGCTCGAGCTGCTCGAGGCGGGCTTTCTTGGCAATCTTGTCCTCGCCTTCATCGGCGTCGTGCTCGAGATGGCCCACGTCGGTGATGTTGCGCACGTAGCGCACCTTGTAGCCGAGATGGCGGAGGTAGCGGAAGACGATGTCGAAGGTAATGGCCGGACGGGCGTGGCCGAGATGGGCGTCGCCGTAGACGGTGGGGCCGCAGACGTACATGCCGACGTTGGGGGCATGCAGCGGCTTGAATACTTCCTTGCGACGTGTGAGTGTGTTGTAGATATATAATGCTTGGTCCATGATTGACGTCATTGGTTGGGGGATGGTTGTCTATGTTCGTAGGCGGGCGGCGGGCTATGCCTGCTCTGCCTTGAGGTCGGCCTCGATGAAGGCGATGAGGCGGTCGACGGCCTCGGCCTCGGGTATGTTTTTCTCGATGCACGTCTTTTGCTTGTAGAGGCTGACGCGTCCTGCGGCGGCGCCTACATAGCCGTAGTCGGCGTCGGCCATCTCGCCAGGGCCGTTGACGATGCAGCCCATGATGCCGATCTTGAGGGTGGCGAAGCGCGGATGGGTGCGTGCGCGTTCGTCGACGGCCTGCTTGATGCGTGCGATGGTCTGGGGGAGGTTGTAGAGGGTTCGTCCGCAGCCGGGACAGGAGATGTACTCCGTCTTGGTGGTGCGTAGGCGCGCGGCCTGCAGGATGGCGTAGGCCGTGGAGACGACGTCGGAGGGCGCGAGCGAGGCGATGCCCTGCTGCTGGAGATAGATGCCGTCGACGAGGCCGTCGATGCAGAGCGGTCCCATGTCGGCGGCGGCCTTCAACTGGAAGTCGGCCTTGCCGGCGGGGCGGTAGTGCTGTCCGATGATGACGGGATTGTGCAGTTCCTCGCTCCAGAGTTCATGGACGAGCGCGCGCAGCTCACCGGCGCGGTTCTGGTGATTGCTCTGTGCGACGACGACGATCTCGGGATGGAAACGCAGGCCGATGCGGACTTCCTCCGTGAGCTGCGGATAGGAGAGGAAGAGGAACTTCTGCTTGTGGGGCAGCATGCCGGCCAGCGGAAGATAGTCGGGCGAGAGGGCGGGAACGAGGGGCTCGACGCTGATGAGGTGCGGCTGCTCGATCAGGACGTTGGCGTCGACGATGAGGCGGAGGCCGTGGCGGAGCGCGAGGGCCAGCTGTTCGGGGGTGGGAAGGGCGGAACCGAAATAGACGTACTCGGCATGGGGCGCGGGGCGCGATGCATCGAAGACGCCGGAGCGGGCAAACGCGGGCTCATCGGCGGCGTTGACCATGACGACGGGCGCATGCTCTCCGCCGATGCCGGCCACCGCTTGCGTCGGACGGCGCTGCGGATCGTAGTAGTCGAAAGCTGGCGACAGGGCGCCGGGAATGAGCATGTGGCCCTCGTGGGCGGTGAGGTAGTCGCGCAGGGCCACTGCCACGGGAATCTCGGCTTCGGGCTCCTCGCTGAGCGAGACGCGGATGGTGTCGCCCAGGCCGTCGGTGAGCAAGGCGCCGATGCCGACCGCCGACTTGATGCGGCCGTCCTCGCCCTCGCCTGCTTCCGTCACACCGAGGTGGAGCGGAAACTGCATGTGCTCCTGCTCCATCTGCCGGACGAGCAGACGGACCGTACGCACCATGACGACGGTGTTGCTGGCCTTGATGGAAATGACGACGTCGGTGAAGTGCTCGCGGACGCAAATGCGCAGGAACTCCATGCACGACTCCACCATGCCGGCCGGCGTGTCGCCATAGCGCGACATGATGCGGTCGGAGAGCGAGCCATGGTTGACGCCGATGCGCACAGCCGTGCCGTGGGCCTTGCAAATGCGGAGGAAGGGGATGAATTTCTCCTCGATCTTGCGCAATTCGGCGGCATATTCAGCATCGGTGTATTCGATTTGTCGGAACGTGCGGCCTGGATCGACATAATTGCCGGGGTTGATGCGCACCTTGTCGGCCACGTGCGCGGCCTCATCGGCCACCGCGGCATTGAAGTGGACATCGGCCACGAGCGGAACACGGCAAGCGTGCGCCTGCAGCAGCTCGCGAATGGGGGCGAGATTGCGCGCCTCGCGCAGACCCTGGGTGGTGAGACGGACGTATTCGCCGCCTGCAGCCACGATGCGCTCGACCTGCGCAGCGCTGCCCTCCGTGTCCATCGTCGAGGTGGTGGTCATGCTCTGGACGCGGATGGGATTGTCGCCGCCGAGCGGCGTGTCGCCCACGCGCACTTCGATGGTGGAGCGGCGCTGATAGTTGAAGAGTGCGTTCCAGTTGCCCGGACGCATGAATGATTTATCTGTCATGATGCAGAATGGCTTGGGAATCGGAGAGCCGCTGAAGGAATTTCAACGGCCAGAGAGTAGTTTCCATCATCTCTGATGGCAGACGGGATGCAGCGCTGGCGCAGTTCCGCCATGCAGAGGTAAAGCTGGAATGGGGCCCATCGGCTGCGGCACAGCAGGCCGGCAGTCGGCGGACAGACGCCTCCCGACGAACGGGATGCGACCGATGGCAGGACAGGCGGACGGGCCGGGCGCCGAGCGCGGCGGCCGACAGACGGCAAGTCCACCGGCCGGCAACGGCTCAGTTGGTTTTGTAAGCGTATTTCACCTCCGCCAGTTCGGCGTTGGCTTTCTCTATCTTCTGCTTGAGACCCGTCTTGTAGGCGGAGAGTCGGTCGGCCAGTCCCTGATCGCTCAAGGCCAGCATCTGCACGGCCAGAATGGCTGCATTGAGCGCGCCATTGATGGCAACGGTGGCAACGGGGATGCCGGGAGGCATCTGCAGAATCGAGAGAACGGCATCGACACCGTCGAGCGTGGAACCTTTCACGGGAACGCCGATGACGGGGAGCGTCGTGCCTGCGGCAATCACACCAGGAAGGGCGGCAGCCATGCCTGCACCTGCGATGATTACCTTGAGACCACGCGGTGCGGCCTCACGTGCAAAGGTCTCGACAGCCTGGGGCGTGCGGTGGGCACTGAGTGCGTTGATTTCGAACGGGACTTCCATCTCATTGAGAAATTGTGCGGCTTTCTCCATGACGGGCAGGTCGCTGGTGGAGCCCATGATGATGCTTACGATTGGATTCATAGTGTGTATGGAATTTTATGGAATGGCGTGAGGAAAAAACGGGCCGCATGCGGCAGGGAACTTCGAAGGGTGCGGGCCGCGGGCGGCATACGCAGCGAGCGGCGTCGCACGAACTGTGCGGAAGGCATCTGCGCAGCTAAATCCAGGCGAACAGGAGGAAAAGCTGCGAACAAAAGAAGCCGATGAGAAATCCCACGAGCACCTGCGACAGCGTGTGCTGACGCAGCACCATGCGACTGGTGCCCAGCGCACCGCTGAGCAGCAGCAGACCACAGGTGGGCCAGACGGGATTGTACATGAAGATGTCGCTGAAGGCGATGATGATGCCGAGCAGGCCGCCGATGCCGACCATCCGTGTGCTGACTTTCCAGAAGATGTTGACCACGACACAGATGATCTGCGCCGCGAGCGCCGAAAGGATGATGCCGCGGAAGAACATCGCCGTATTCATGCGGGTGAACAGCAGCAGGCAGGCCGAATAGCTTAAGAGCGTGAGCACATAAGGCATGTGGCGGTGCTCACGATGGGAGAGCTGCAGATGGGTCCAACGATTCAAGCGCCGGAAGAGCCCGATGCTGAAATGCGGTATAAAAATGGTGAAGGTGAAGACAATGAGCAGTACGAGCAGCTTGTACTGCATGGGGTACATGCGCAGGAAACTGAAGAAGAAAAGCCACAAAAAAGCCAAAATCGGCATGTACAGCGGCGAGAATACCGTTGACAGGATTTTGGCAATTTGAATAAGTCTGCGTTCCATTGTCGGAAGGGTTGAAAGCTGGGGTCGGATATATCAGACGCGCCGACGGAGGGTGGCTGCGGGTATCTTCATCTCGTTGCGGTACTTGGCCACGGTGCGGCGACTGATGGCCTGGCCGCGTTCCGTCATCAGCTGCGAGATGCGCTCGTCGGAGAGGGGTTCCCGCTTGTCTTCGTGCTCGATGATCTCGCTCAGCAGCGGATAGACTTTCGTCTTGAGCACGGCATCGCCCTGCGCATTTTGGCGAGTGCGGAGGAAGAAGTGCTTAAGCGAGTAGAGCGTGCCGTCGAGCAGGGCGTATTTGCTGTTGACGACACGGGAAATGGTGCTATAGTGCAGTCCGGTGCGCTGCTGAATGTCGGCCAGGCGCATCGGCTTCAGCAAACTGTCGTCCTGCGTGAGGAAGAATTCGCGCTGGCAGGCGATGATGGCCTTCAAGGTGCTGGTGAGCGTCTGCTGCCGCTGCTGCAAGGCCGTGATGAACATCTGGGCCGATTCCACCTTCTGCCGCGTATAGAGATACGCCTCACGCTGACTGTGGGTGAGGCGGCCGTCTGCTTTCTGATAGCTGTCGAGCTGCTGCAGATAATCGGCACTGACACGCAGCGGAGGCACCTCGCCCATGTTGAGCGAGAAGGAGATGGAACTTTCGTGGTCGGTATCGATGATGAAGTCGGGCACGATCGTCTGCAGCCGGTCGTCGGCCGCCTCGTGAAGCGAACGCCCCGGATGCGGATTGAGCTTGGCAATGGCATCCATCAAACTGCGGATGGTGTCGTGGTCGACATGCAGCGCCTCCGCCAAACGGGCAGGTTCGTTGCGCTCAAAGAGCTTGAAGTGGTCGGCAATGGCCCGCCGCTCCAACTTCAGCATACGCTTTTGCTGACACAGTCTGGCCGTGTAGCCATCGGTGCCCTTCAGGTTCTCCTCGCACGGCAGCTGCGCCAGCTGGCGGTCGATCTGCAGCAGCAGGCATTCTTGCAGGTTGCGCGCTCCGATGCCCGCCGGTTCGAACTGCTGCAGCACGTGCAGCGCCGCCTCAATCTCGTCAACGCTGGCTTCTATGTCTTGATAGAAAGCCAAGTCGTCGGAGATACTCGTCAGCGGACGATCGACAAAGCCGCGCCCGTCCAGCGAACCAATCAAGTACTCGATGAGCTGGCGCTCCCTTTCCGTCACGTCGTACTCTCCGATCTGCACCTGCAGCTCCTCGATGAAGCTGCGCGTGTCGCCAATCGGAATCTCGGCTTCGGGCGCCGTACCGCGACTGGTGTAGACCGGGATGTCGTCGCCGTCGTAGTTCGTCACGCCCACCACTTCCCCGTCTGCGTTATAAGTGTCCACATTCGGGTCCGCACCGGCGTCGTCCGCGTTATCTGCGTCCGCATCGCCCGAGAGCGAGAGCTCGCTGTCCGAATCAAGATCTCGCCCTTCCTCCAGCGCCACGTTCTCATACAGCTCGTCACGCACACGTCCCTCCAGGTCCGTGATGGGCAGTTCCACCAGTTTCACGGTGAGATACTGCTGTGGCGTCAGCGACATCGTTTGCCGCTGTTCCTGCGCTTGTCTTTGTATTTGGCGTTGCTGACTCATCATCAAGAGGGTGAAACCAACGAACTGATTATTGAGTGAAAGCCTCTCCGGGCCGCAGCTCAGAGAGGCAATATTGCAGATTCAAGTGTCAGAAGTTCTCGTCTGGCAAAGAGTTGGCATACTCCATCTCTCCCTGCACGACGAACAGGATATCTTCTGGATCGTAGTCGCCCTGCTGCTCGGCCTTCGCCTTCTTCACGACATGCTCGGCCACTTTCTCCAAATCGATCTCAACATAGCCGTCAGCATCTGCCTGCTGCTCGAACACGTCGGACGTCGTGTAGTAGTCAATCATCACATCGAGAAAGTAGTAGAGCTCCTCATCCGTGAACTTGTCTTTGAGGTCTTGCGGCAGGTAGTTTCGGATGAAAGCGATTTCCTGCGCGTCTTCTTCTGCGTCTCTCAGCAGTTCTTCTTCAATTGCAGACATGGCTTGAGGGTGTTAAAGGGTGAGAACAAGAAGTGATAATAGGCGAGAAAAGCAGGCAGACCCGCACGTTTCCCACGCGCTTTCAGCAGCACAGAGGCGCGAACAATTGTTTCCCGACCTGCGTATCAGCAGGCTGGGCACGCCGCACCTACGACGCCGCACGCTGCGGGACGGCCAATCAAAGCAGTGCCTTGAGCTTCTCCTCGTATGCGGACTTCACGGTGGCACCGACAATCTTGTCCTTCACCTCACCGTCCTTGATGAACAGCACGGTTGGAATGTTGCGGATTCCATACTTGAAAGCCAGATCGTCTGCCTCCTCCACGTCCACCTTACCGACGATGGCACGTCCTTCGTATTCATTGGCAAGCTCCTCAATAATGGGAGATACACGCTGGCACGGGCCACACCATGTAGCCCAAAAGTCGAGCATGACCGGCTTGTCCTGAGCGAGAACAGCCTCAAAATTATCGTTTGTTACAACCATAGAGATGTTTCCTTTCGTTTGTGATATAAATATTGTGTGTAATCTCTGCAAAGATAACGTATTCCGACGACCTAAAAAAATATATCGCCATCAAAATGTATCCTTCACGAAAGCATTTCAAACAAACAGCGTGCCAGCTCACCACCCGCGCACACGACACTGCCATTTTGCCATTTCTCTGCCATTCTTTCCGCCCGTAGCATTCCGCGCCATCCAACTAAATCCGAACCGCACTGCGCACATTCATGATGCTGCCTGCCCCTCTCCACCGATGATTCTTAAAAACAGTCGTCCGAAAATAAAAAACGGCTGCCTTTTGGAGGAAAATGAAAAAAATTTTATCTTTGCATCGTTCACGTCCGAACGCCCTTCCGCCCAACGTATGCAAGGCTCTGCACAGATTACCCTGTAGCACCCCACGCAGCACAGGCGTCCGGTGCGCACGTCCGAACGCCCATCTGCCCGCCGTCTGCACGACCCTGTGCAACCTCCTCTGCGGCAGCCCACGCAGCACAGGCGGCCGGAGCACACCACCGAGCACGCCGCGCTGGATGCAAACCTACCACAGCAACTATTCCATCATTTTCCACTGATAATCCCCCCAGATTATGAATCTCAAGAAATCATTGCTCGTCCTCACGAGCCTGCTGCTCCTTGGAGCGACTAATGCCAACGCACAGCTCAAGTTCGGTATCCGTGCCGGAATGGATGTCGAGAAAGCCTCTTTCGACAGCAAGGTGCTCGACAAGGACAACCGCCTGGGCTTCCAGGTCGGCCCCATGGTACAGCTGGCGCTTCCCCTCACAGGCCTCAACCTGGAGGCCGGTGCCCTCTACCACAACTACAAGGTGAAAGCCACCGTCGAAGACGTGACTGAATCCTCCACCCTCCAGTACATCGACGTTCCCATCAGCGCGAACTATGTCATCGGTCTCGGCTCCTTCCTCTCCGTCTACGGACAAACCGGCCCGCAGTTCTCGTTCAACGTTGGCGACGGCGACATCCTTGGCAAGAGCTATTCGCTCAAGTCCTCCAGCTTCAGCTGGAACATCGGTTGCGGCGTCAAGCTCATCAGCAAACTCCAGATTGGCTACAACTACAACATCGCCTGCGGACGCACCGCTGATGCCAAGGCAACAGGCATCCTCTGGGATATCGCCACGGACGCCATCACCAAAGACGTGAAGCACAACACCCATCAGCTCAACGTCACCTATTTCTTCTGACAATCCACATCGGTGGGTCGGCGTCTCCGCCCTCCCACCGATGAGACGTTATACGACGGGCGGGGCGGAACGGTGTTCTGTCCCGCCCGTCTCCACATGGCCCGCCCGCCCACCAGAAACCCTCCCTTAGCTCATGCGCTTTGCCGACGTCATCCTGCCCGTTCCTTTCGAGACATTCACATACATCGTCCCCGACGCCCTGTCGGCCGGACTCGTACGTGGTTCCCGCGTCGTCGTCCCGCTGGGCAAGAACAAGCACTACGCAGGCATCGTCGCACGTCTCCACACCCAGCAGCCACCCGACGTGCAGCTCAAGGAAATCGAGCGGGTGGCCGACGCACAGCCCGTCGTCAACGAGCAGCAGTTCCAGTTCTGGCAATGGATTGCCGACTACTACATGTCGCCCCTCGGCGATGTCTACAAGGCCGCCTTCCCCTCGCGCCTGAAAGACGGAGAGGCCCCCACGCCCAAGCGCACGCGGCGCACCATCGTCGACCGCATGGCCGGCCATGCCGGCGCCGGCATCACCCACCCCCTCAGCCCCGCGCAGCAGACCGCCTTCGACCAGATCGTCCAGCAGTGGGCCAGCGGACAAACCACCGTCCTGCTCCACGGCGTCACTTCGTCGGGCAAGACCGAAATCTATATCCACCTCATCCAGCGGGCCCTCGACGCCGGACAGCAAGTGCTCTACCTGCTGCCCGAGATTGCCCTCACCACCCAAATCACCGACCGCCTGCGCCATGTGTTCGGCAGCCGGCTCGGGGTCTACCACTCCAAGTTCACCGACGCCGAGCGCGAAGCCATCTATCGCCATCAGCTCTCCGCCGAGCCCTACGACGTTATTCTCGGTGCCCGCTCCTCCATTTTCCTCCCCTTCCAGCGCCTCGGTCTCATCATCGTCGACGAGGAGCACGAGACTTCCTACAAGCAGCAGGATCCGCAGCCCCGCTACCATGCCCGCAACGCCGCCCTCGTGCTCGCCCGCCAGTTCGGGGCCACCACCCTGCTGGGCACCGCCACCCCCTCCATTGAGACCTACCACCTCGCCCAAGATGGCCGCTACGGCTACGTTCCGCTCACCGAGCGCTTCCGTGGCCTCGAACTGCCCCGAGTGGAGGTCGTCGACATCAAGCGCTTGCGGTTCCAGAAGCGCATGAAAGGCGCATTCTCCCCTCGCCTCGTCGAGGCCATCACCGAGGCCCTTTCCCATCGCGAGCAAGCCATCCTCTTCCTCAACCGTCGTGGTTTCTCCAACCTCATCACCTGCAACCGCTGCGGCTGGGTGCCCCACTGCCAGCATTGCGACGTCAGCCTCACCCTCCACAAGCGCACCCACACGCTCGTCTGCCACTATTGCGGAGCCGTCTATCAGCTGCCCGAGCACTGCCCGAGCTGCCACAGCTACGACACACCACCCGCCCTCGACACACCTCCCACCTCCCTCCGCCCCGCGCCCGCCCCGCTCCACGTATCCGCCAGCCACGATGCCCAGGAACGTTTCGTGCCCATCGGCGCCGGCACCGAGCGCATCGAGGAGCAGATTGCCCGCCTTTTCCCCTCTGCCCGCCTGCTGCGCATGGACCTCGACACCGCCAAGACCCGCACCGCCTACGAGAAAATCGTCGGCGACTTTGCCGCAGGAGAGGCCGACATCCTCATCGGCACACAGATGGTGACCAAGGGACTCGACTTCGACCACGTGAGCGTCGTCGGCATTCTCGACGCCGACACCATGCTCAACGTCCCCGACTTCCGCAGCTACGAGCGCACCTTCCACCTCCTCTCGCAAGTGGCCGGACGCGCGGGCCGCAAAGGCCGTCAGGGAACCGTCATCCTGCAGACGCGCTCCGCCGACCTGCCCCTCATCCAGCAAGTCGTCGACAACGACTACGAGGGCATGTACCGCGACCAGCTCGCCGAGCGCGAGCTCTTCCGCTATCCTCCCTTCACGCGCCTCATCTACGTCTTCCTGCGCCACCGCGACAACGACATCCTCGAGCACCTGGCCGAAGACTTCGCACAGCTGCTCCGCCAGCGCTTCCCCGACATGGTGCTCGGCCCCGACCGCCCCGCCGTCAGCCGCGTCCAGTCGCTCTTCATCCGCAAGATCATGCTGAAAGTGCCTCACACCGCCCCTCCGGCCGCCGTGCGCCAGACGCTCTACGACACCCAGCGCGCCTTCCTCGAGCGTTTCGCCGCCACCCACGTCAACATTTACTTCGATGCCGACCCCATGTAGGCCGACCAGCATTCCCTCCCCTTCCCTCCCTCATCCACCTTAATCTCTCAAGCCATGCGAACGATCACACTCCGACTCATCACCGCCGCGCTCCTGCTCCTGCCGCAGGTCAGCCAGCACAGCGTAGCGCAGCGACGCCCGCTCGTCTATCGCAGCGAGAACACCGCACCGGCCGCCAAGCCCATCCCCCTGCTCGAGATGATGCAGCTGCCCATCCGCCCCATCCTCCCCGACCCCTTTGCCTGGTACGACGGCAGCGGCCGCTCCACCGACTTCAAGGACTGGGAACGCCACCGCGGTGAGATCATCCAGCTGCTCGAGCACTACGAAATCGGGCAGAAACCACGCGTCGGCAAGCAAGACGTAAAGGCATTCCTGCGCAACGACACCCTCTTCGTCGACGTCTCCGTCGGCCCCGAGATACTCCGCCTCACCGCCGCCATCCACTATCCCAAAGGCCAGCGCAAGCCCCGCAAGAGCCGCGGCTGGCCAGCCGTCATCGGAATCATGGCGCCCTACGGCCAGTTGCCGCAGCACCTCTTCGAGGAACGCGGCGTCGCAGGCATCGCCTTCAACTTCTCGCAAGTGATGAAGCACACCCAGGTGCGGGGCACGGAGCCCATCAACCGCCTCTACCCCGAACTCACCTACATGGGCGCCTACTCCGCTTGGTCGTGGGGCGTGAGCCGCATCATCGACGGCCTCGAGCAAGTGGCGCGCCAGGCCCGCATCGACCTCACCCACCTCGGCGTCACCGGCTGCTCCTTCGCCGGCAAGATGGCCCTCTTCGCCGGTGCGCTCGACGAGCGCATCGCGCTCACCATCGCCCAGGAGCCCGGCGGTGGCGGCGTCAACGCCTGGCGCGTGAGCGAGACACAAGGCAACGTCGAGCGCGTGGGCAACACAAGCTACGCGTGGTTCATCGAGCGCATGCGCCAGTTCGCCGGCCCCAACGTGAGCCGCCTGCCGCTCGACCACCATCAGCTCACGGCGCTCATTTGCCCGCGCGCCCTGCTCGTCCTCGGCAACCCCGACTACCAGTGGCTCTGCGACCAGTCGGGCTACGTGTCCTGGCACGCCGCACGCCACGTCTGGCAGACCTTCGGCATCGCCGACCGCGTCGGCCTCTCCATCCAGGGCGGACACGGCCACTGCCAGCTGCCCGAGAGCCAGTACGACCACGTGGCCGCCTACATCGACCGCTTCCTGCTCGACAAGAAAGCCGACACCAACATCCTCCACGCCCCCATGTTCCAGCAAGTAGACTACCGCATGTGGGCACCCTGGCTCGACGAGCACTGAACCATCAGCCTCCCGGCCGCCGCACACCCACTCGGCCGCCGCACGCCCCTGCGGGAAGGGCCCACCGGCATTCCCCCCAGGCCCTTCCCTCCGCCCCCACGCATGGGGCGCCGCGCATCCCGCCGCGCCCCACGCACCCTGATACTTCCGATTTCTGAACTTCAATCCTTATTACATGCACATCAGAATCTTCCTCACGCTCCTCCTCCTGCTCTGCAGCATGCGTGCCGCCACACAGCCACGCAAGGACATCCCCGAACTCCAGCGCCCGCGCCTCGTCGTCGGCCTCGTCATCGACCAGATGCGCTGGGACTATCTCACCCGCTTTGCCGACCGCTACGGCGACGGCGGATTCCGCCGACTCATGCGCGAGGGCTACAACGCCAACCGCACGCTCATCAACTACCTGCCCTCCATCACCGCCGTCGGCCACTCCGCCATCTACACCGGCAGCGTGCCGGCCCTGAACGGCATCGTCGGCAACAGCTTCTACGAAAACGGGCAATATGTCTACTGCACGGACGACTCCACCGTCACCAGCCTCGGCACCACCGACGCAAACAACCGCCCCACTCCCCGCGACGGAGCCGGCCTCCAGTCGCCCCACCAGCTGCTCAGCACCACCATCGGCGACGAGCTGCGCATGGCCACCAACTTCCGGTCGCGCGTCATCGGCATCAGCATCAAGGACCGCGCCTCCATCCTTCCCGCCGGCCACAGCGCCAACGCAGCCTACTGGCTCGACTCGCGCACCAACCGCTTCATCACAAGCAGCCACTACATGAGCCGCCTGCCCCAGTGGGTCGAGCGCTTCAACGCACAGAACCTCGGCGAGAAATACATGAAGAATCTGACACCCGGCCAGAAGTCCCAAGCCCCCTGGCCCCTCCTCTACGACGCCAAAACCTACATCCAGAGCGCACCCATCGGGCAATCCTGGGAAGCCACCCTGCGCCACGACCTGCGCTATTCGCCCTGGGGCATGACCATCACCTTCGACATGGCGCGCGCAGCCATCGCCGGCGAAGGACTCGGCCGCAATCCCAGCGGCGACACCGACCTGCTCGCCCTCAGCATCTCCTCCACCGACATGATCGGCCATGAGCTCGCACCCAACTCCATCTGGATGGAAGACCTCTACCTGCGGCTCGACCAGGAAATCGCAGCCTTCCTCACCTATCTCGACGAGACCGTCGGCAAAGACCAGTACACCCTCTTCCTCAGCGCCGACCACGCCAGCATGCACAACAGCGCCTGGAGCCGCGAGCACCGCATGCCCGGCGTCGACGTCCACACCGGCATCATCACCCAGACGCTCAACCAGCTCCTGCGCCAGCGCTTCCCCGACCTCAAGACCAACCCCGTGCGCGGCATCTCCAACCTCCAGGTCGTCTTCGCCGACGAAGCCCTCCGCTCCCCCCACTACGCCGACATCCTCTCGGCCGCCTGCACATGGCTCGGACAGCAGCCGGAGATCGCCTACGCCTTCCCGCTCGCCCAGATTCCCACCTACCTCCCCGAACCCGTCCGCACGATGGTCATCAATGGCTACAGCCCGCAGCGCGGCGGCCACATCCAGCTCATCTACCGCGCCGGCGCCATGGAAGACAGCGCCAGCGAAGCTGACTTCCGGAAGCCCGGCCACATCCGCACCGGCACGACTCACTCCCTCTGGTCGCCCGACGACACGCACATCCCCCTCATCTTCTTCGGCTTCGGCGTCGACCACGCCTGGGACAACACCACCCGTCACATCACCGACATCGCCCCCACCATCTGCGCCCTGCTCAACATCCAGCAGCCCAGCGCCTGCGTGGGCGAAGCCATCCCGCTCCGCCGATAGCGCGCTGCATCGCCTCCCCGGCCCTTCAGCTCCGCCGCCGGCCCCTGCCGACGCCGCCCCACGGCACAGGCGGCAGCCTCGGCGCGCAGCACGCCGAACGACCGATTTCTTCGATGGAATCGAAAAGCCATATCTCCTGAAAAGTGCCATTTCTCTCGATGAAATGGCACTTTTCAACATTTTTACCACGACGTTTCAACATTTGCGCTTGGAGGCGACGCGCAATCCCCCTATCTTTGCCGTCAGAAATGCCGCCTCGGCGCACGTGGCCCGCACCACCCCGCGCCCTGCATGAAAACACGAAGGCCTTCGCATGCAAACACGAAGGCCTTCGAAACACAAAACGAAGGCCTTCGCGTCGGCAAACGAACGCAGTCGTTCCAACACGTCCGCTCAGCCGCCACCGACCACAGGCGCAGCAGCGACCACCGCCTGCCGCAAGCCCACCATGAAAAGAAGCCCCCACACAAGCCGCAGCGCAGCCGCACCAGCAGCCCGGCCCTGCGACGGAAGCACGACCGACAAATCCATTACCCAAACTATAAAAACACCCAAACCTATGAGAATCACAAACACTTGGATGGCCGCAGCCGCCCTGGTTGCCACGCTTTCCGCAGAGGCACAGACCGTGAGCCGCACGGAAGCAGGACTGCGCGTTGTGCCGGCCAACGGCTCGACCACCACCGAGGTCACCTTCTACTCGCCCACGGCCATCCGCGTCGTGAAGTACGACAAAACGCTCAAGGCAGCGCCGGCCAAGAAGAGCTACAGCATCATCGCCAAGCCGGAGAAGGCCAACGGACGCTACACCTACAGCGAGGCGAAAGGCAATGCCATCGTCGAGTCGGAAAACCTGACGGTCAGCATCAGCACGAGCACCGGCATCGTACACTTCGCCACCCGGCAGGGCGACAACCTGCTGAAGGAAGTGGAGTCGGAGTCGACCCCCATCACCGAGGGCGTCGACAAGGGCCTCTGGCGCGTGCGGCAGACATGGCAGCTCGACAAGGACGAGGTCATCATCGGACTCGGCCAGCTCAACCGCCCGCAGATGAACCAGCGCGGCCAGACCGTCGACATCTGGGTGCACAACACCTTCGACGCCATGCCCTACTTCTCCAGCGAGAAAGGCTACGGACTCTACTGGGACAACGCGGGCGAGACGCGCTTCACGGACAGCGAGCAGCGCGGCACGTCGTTCTCCTCCAGCGTAGCCGCCATGGAGGACTACTACTTCATGTACAAGGACGGCACGCAAGACGGCGTCGTGGCCGCCATCCGCCAGCTCACGGGACAGGCCACCATGTTCCCCCTCTGGGCCATGGGACACTGGCAGTGCCGCGAGCGCTACAAGACACCGGACGAACTCTGCGACGTGCTCGACAAATACCGCGAGCTGCGGATTCCGCTCGACGGCATCGTGCAGGACTGGCAGTACTGGGGCTGCGACAGCAACTGGAACGCCATGGACTTCATGAACCCGCACTACATCAACAAGATGGGCGACCCGCAATGGATGCGCTACCTGCCCAACGACGAGAATCCCAACGCCACCTACCCCACCCCGCGCATCAAGACTCCGCAGGAGATGGTGGACTACGTGCACCGCAACAACGCACACATCATGATCTCCATCTGGGCCAGCTTCGGACCCTGGACCAAGCAGTTTGAGGAACTGAAGAAAATCAACGCCCTCCTGCCCTTCGACACATGGCCTCGCAACCGCGGCGTCATGCCCTACGATCCCTGGAACCCGAAAGCACGCGACATCTACTGGAAGTATCTCTCCCACCTCCACAAGATGGGCTTCGACGCATGGTGGACCGACTCCACCGAGCCCGACCACTTCGAGCGCGAGGGCGACCGCGACTACATGACCTACGACGGCTCCTTCCGCAGCGTGAAGAACACATTTGCGCTCATGTCGAACGAAGGCATCTACCAGCACCAGCGCCAGGCCGACAAGAAGGGACTCAAGCGCAGCCTGCAGATGACCCGCGGCACCACCTTCGGCATCCAGCGCGCAGGCACGTTCAGCTGGAGCGGCGACATCGTGAGCAACTGGCAGACAATGAAGAGCCAGATTCCCACCGGCCTCAACTACATAGCCTGCGGCATCCCCTATTGGAACACCGACATCGGCGGATTCTTTGGCTGGGACTACAACAACAACCCGAAGTCGCCCGCCATGCAGGAGCTGCAGGTGCGCTGGATGCAGTGGGGCACCTTCATGCCGCTCATGCGCAACCACTGCTCGAGCCCGATGGTCAACGAAATCTACCGATTCGGCAACCCCGGCGACTGGGCTTACGACGTGCAGAAACAATACATCGAGCTGCGCTATCGCCTGCTGCCCTACATCTATAGCAATGCAGGCGACGTCGTGCTCAACAGCGGCAGCATGATACGTCCGCTCCTCTTCGACTTCCCCAAAGACCGCAAGGCCATCCAGCGCAACGACGAATACCTGTTCGGACGCAACCTCCTCGTCCGCCCCATCACCGACCCGCTCTACACCTGGCTCGACAGCCGGAAGAACGGCCACACCATCTATCCCGATGTGCGCAAGGCAGCCGCTCCGGTCGAAGTATACCTGCCGGAAGGATGCGACTGGTTCGACTTCTGGACCGGCGAGCGCCAGCAAGGCGGCAAGAGCATCCAGCGACTCGCCCCCATCGACATCATGCCCGTCTACGTGAAGGCAGGCTCCATCCTGCCCTGGGGACCCGAAGTGCAATATGCCGACGAGAAGCCCTGGGACGACCTCGAGCTGCGCGTATATCCCGGTCAGGACGGCGACTTCACCCTCTATGAGGACGAGGGCGACGGCTACAACTACGAGAAGGGCGCCTACACGCTCATCCCCATGCACTGGGACGACGCCACCCGCACGCTCACCATCGACACCCGCAAAGGCAGCTACAAAGGAATGCTCCAGCAGCGACGCTTCCGCGTGTCCCTCATCGGCGCCAACGGACAGCCCACCGCCGTCAGCTACACCGGACAGAAAGTCAGCGTCAAGCTATGACCGACGCCGACCGACGGAACGCCGTGGCGCGGCAACAGACGATTCCGCCGCCCATTCCGTGCCCCGGCAAGCCCAACCCGGCCCAACTGCAACCCCAACCCGACCCAACTGCAACCCCAACCTACCCATCACATTCTGCTGCCCATGTGCTCCATCCGCGAGCACATGGGCAGCTGCTTTTGCGGCTTTCCCAACTGCATCAGACGAACATTTCGAAAAAACGGCACCTAAATTCCATAGAAAAAGCGTAACTTTGCCCTGCCAAACATGCGCACGCGCCCACAGTGCGACGCCATGACCCGACCGCACACGCGTCGGGCTGCGACAGCCGACGCATCCCGTCAAACGACAACCGACACATGAACGCCATCCGACTCACACCTCCGACACGACTCGCCGCCGAAATCCGACTGCCGGCATCGAAAAGCATCTGCAACCGCGTGCTGGCCATCAAGGCGCTCGGCAAGGACGACGGCCTGCTGCCCGACAGCGTGGCGGCCGGATGCGACGACACACGCGTCATGCTGGAATGGCTCAGGACGCGCCCCGCAACCGTCGACATCGGTGCGGCGGGAACGGCCATGCGCTTCTCCACCGCGCTGCTCGCAGTGAGCGAGGGAAGCCACACCATCACGGGTTCGGAGCGCATGCGGCACCGCCCCATCCGCCCGCTCGTCGACGCACTGCGCACGCTCGGCGCCGACATCACCTACGCCGGCGAGGACGGATTCCCACCTCTGCACATCGCAGGACGCCCCTCGCTGCCCGGCGGATACGTCGAGATAGAAGGCGGCGTCAGCTCGCAATACATCTCCGCACTGCTGATGATCGGTCCGATGTTAAGCAAGGGACTGCAGCTGCACCTCACGGGCACCATCGTCTCACGCCCCTACATCGACCTCACGTTGCAGCTCATGCGGCAGTTTGGCGCCAGCGCCGAATGGACAAGCGAGCGCGACATCCACGTCGAGCCGCGCCCCTACGAACGCTGTCCAGACTATCTCGTCGAAGCGGACTGGAGCGCCGCCAGCTATTGGTATGCGATGGTCATGCTCTCGCCCGACGCCGCGGCGGAGGTGCGCCTGCCTGGTCTGTTCAGCGAAAGCCTGCAAGGCGACGCCGCCGTTGCCGACATCTTCCAGCAGCTGGGCGTCAGCACCACCTTCGTCAGCGCCGAATCCGCTTACGGCGAGCGCGCCGCCGAGCCCATCGCGGTGCTGAGAAAAAACAGTGTCAAGCCCGTCCGGTTCGACTACGACTTCGTACGCCAGCCCGACCTGGCGCAGACCGTCGTCGTTGCCTGCTGCATGGCAGGCATCCCGTTCCGCTTCGAGGGACTGCAAAGTCTGAAGATCAAGGAAACGGACCGCATCGAGGCACTGCGCGCAGAGCTCGCCAAACTCGGTTTCCACGTGCAGCAGGAACAGGACCGCATCATGACTTGGGACGGCCGACGCGCAGTCCCGCTGCCGGATGCCGCCATCGACACCTACGAGGATCATCGCATGGCCATGGCTTTCGCGCCAGCCTGCATCACCGACGGCAGCGTCCGGATCAACGATGCGCACGTCGTCAGCAAATCCTACCCCGGCTACTGGGACGACTTGGCGCGCGCCGGCTTCACGATTCAGCCGCAGCAGAAGTGATCCAGCTTCAAACCAAAATAATTCGACCAGCGAAGCCGAACGGCAGATAGACGCCGCGGAAAGATTGACCAAACGCCGCGGAAGGAATGACCAAACGACGCGGAAGAAATGGATAAACGACGCGGAAGGATTGACCAACTGCCGCTGAAGGATTGGCCAACTGCCGCCTCAACATGATGTATGACGCATCTACTTCCGTTTTATCCCGCATCCATTTCCGTTTTATTCCGCATCCTATCCAGTTTTATCCTGCGCCCATTTCTGATTCCTCCTGCGTCCTGCGCGGACGGAAGGCGCATTATTCCTGATTTTTCTTGCTTCATTGATTATGATTTATCTGATACTTTCGCTCTTTGTGCTGGCCATCATCGCCATGCTGGCCGGCTACATCCGCAACAAACGTCTGCAGGGGCAGTTGGAGCGTGGCGAGATTACAGAACTCCCGACGCTCAAGCAGGTGGAGGACTCGGCGTGCTGCGGCCAGCATGAGGTTTGCGAGAAAGACAGTCTGCTGGCCGCCGTCTCCAAGCAGATTGAGTACTACAACGACGAAGAACTCGACCTCTTCAAGGGACGCAACGCCGCGGACTATGCGGAGCGCGAGGTGGAGGAATTCCGCGAGGTGCTCTACACGATGCAGGAGACAGAGGTGGCCGGATGGGTGCGCAGCCTGCAGCTGCGCGGCATCACGCTGCCCGACCAGCTCAAGGATGAGGTCTTTCTCATCATCGGAGAGCGTCGCGGTGCCTGAATCCGCACGCTGACAATTCCCTCCATCCGGCTTTCCGCTGAAAATGGATGCGCCGCCGGATATGCACGTCCTCTCTTTCGTCCCATTCGTCCTGCATTTCGTCGTTCGGCTGGACGCGTCGTCCGGATGCGCAAGTCCGCTCTCACGCACAATAAATCCCGCATTCTGTCGTTCTTATAGATGGCTGGCTTCCAGCGCATGCGCAGAGAAGCCCCTTTAGAACGCCCGTCGCCTCATGAAACGTGCCCTACATCTCTTTTTTTCACTCCTCACGCTGCTGATATTTCTCAGCGCCTGCTCCACCAAGAAGAACACGGCGCTCACCCGTAGCGTGCAGGCTTTCAAAGCTCGCTACAACACTTATTTCAATGGTAACGAGGCTTTCAAAGAGGGTGTGCAGGCGCAGCAGGACGGCAACAAGGACAACTACACCGAGGTTCTGCCGCTCTTCATCACCGGCAACAAGGCCACGGCCAGCATCGGCAAGCCGCAGTTTGCACGTGCCATTGAGAAGAGCCAGAAGACCATCAAGCAGCACTCCATCACGGCGCGCCCCGACTGGCCGTCAGGCAAGCAGAAGGATGCGAAAGACAAAATCTGGCTTTCGCAGAAAGAATATAATCCGTTTCTTTATCGCGCATGGTTCCTGATGGGCCAGGCGCAGTATCAGCAAGGTGCCTACATGGAAGCAGCCAGTACGTTCGGCTACATCCAGCGCCTGTATTTTTCAAACCCCGACATCATTGCCCGCGCTCGCATGTGGGAAGCACGGTGCTACGCCGCGCTCGAGTGGTTTTTCGATGCGGAGAACCTCATCGGCGAATCGCGGCGCGACAGCTTCCCCAGCCGTCTCGAACCGCTGCGCGCCTCTGTGCTGGCCGACATGCAGATGCGCCAGAAGCAGTGGGCCGAGGCCATTCCCAACGTGCAGAAGACGCTGAAGCTGGCGGGCAACTCGCTGGCCCGTGCACGTCTGCATTTCCTGCTCGGCCAGCTCTACCACCTCAACCAACAGCCGGCGCTGGCCTACAAGGAGTTTGCCCGCGTCATCCGCGCCAACCCTCCCTACGAGCTGGAGTTCAACGCCCGCATCGGACAGAGCGAGGTGATGGCGCAGGGCAAAGGCGGACGGCAGATGGTGCGCAAGCTGCAGCGCATGGCCCGCAACCCCAAGAACAAGGAGTATCTCGACCAAGTCTACTATGCCATCGGCAACATCCACCTGGCTGCCGGCGACACGGCGCAGGCCATTGCCGCCTACAGCAACGGCGTGGAGAAGAGCACGCGCAACGGCGTGGAGAAAGGTGTCGTGTGGCTGCGGCTCGGCCAACTCTACTGGCTGAAGGAGCAGTTCGTGAAGGCACAGGCCTGCTATGCCGGTGTGCTTGGCCTGCTCGACAAGGAGCGGAGCGACTATGAGGAGATGAGCGAGCGCAGCAAGATTCTCGACGACCTGCTGCCCTTT
This sequence comes from Prevotellaceae bacterium UBA1391, assembly GCA_002305265.1. Classification (GTDB taxonomy): domain Bacteria; phylum Bacteroidota; class Bacteroidia; order Bacteroidales; family Bacteroidaceae; genus UBA3839. The sequence goes on from DBQP01000010.1 coordinate 272,555, forward strand.
GCCTCGGCCGTCGAACTGCAGGACTCGCTGCAGGGCGTGGCGCGCATGGACAGCGCGGAGCGGCTGGCGCTCATCGACCGCCTCATTGCCGACGTCAAGCGCAAGGAGCGCGAGCAGGAGCGGCTGGCCAACGAGGCGGGCAACGCGGCTGGGGGTCTGAACACAGGCGCCGCCAACACGGCTGCGCTGCAGAATCAGGCCACGGCGCAGCGCCCGGGACAGACCGCCACGTGGTATTTCTACAATCCTACGGCCGTGGCCGCAGGCCGCACGGAGTTTCAGCGCAAATGGGGCAAGCGGCAGCTGGCCGACGACTGGCGACGTGCGAACAAGACCGTGCTCGACGACGACGGTTCGACCGCGCAGCAGGACGGGACCGCCCCTGCCGACTCCGTTGCGACCGACTCCATCGACGCCGGTCTCGAGGGCCTCAGCGAGGAGCAGCTGGCCGAACTGGAGCGGCAGAAGGAGTATGAGCAGGACCCCCACCGCCGCGAGTTCTACCTCAAGAACCTGCCGCTCACGCCCGAGCAGCTGGACGCCTCGAACGCACTGCTCGTGGAAGGACTGTTCAACGCGGCCATCATCTACAAGGACCGCATGGAGAACTTCCCGCTGGCCGAGCGCACCTTCCAGCGCATCCTCATCGACTTCCCCGACTTCGAGCAGACCGACGAAATCTGCTACAACCTCTTCCAGCTCTACTCCCGCACGGGCCGCACCGACGAGGCGGCCGACTACCGGCAGCGGCTCATCGCCCAATATCCCGACAACGAGCATGCCAAGCTCGTGGCCGACCCGCTCTTCGAATACAAGGGACGCTACGGACGCGCCATCGAGGACTCGCTCTACCAGGAGGCCTACGACGCCTTCCAGCGGGGCGACTACGCCACCGTCATCAACCACTCGGACTATACGGCGCGCGAATATCCGAAAGAGGCAAACCGCCCGCGCTTCATGTTCCTCGAAACGCTCAGCCGCCTCGAGCGCGGCGAGCGCAACGCCTTCCTCTCGGGCATGCGGAAGATTGTGACCGACTATCCACAGAGCACCGTCAGCGAGCTGGCGGGCCTCTACGTGAAGGGACTGCAGGAGGGACGCATCCTGGCCAGCGGAAAAATGGACAACGGCAGCATCTGGGCGCGCCGCGCCGCCTTCGGCTACGAGGCCGACTCGCTGGCGGCCGACACGCTCTTCTCGCCCGAGAAACTGACCGGCTTCGTCTTCGTCGTCGCCTATGAGCACGACAGCATCAACGTGAACCAGCTGCTCTTCGAGATGGCCCGCTACAACTTCACCAACTTTGCCGTCCGCTCCTTCGACATCAGCATCGTGCCGGGCGACGGCATCGACATGCTGCAGATCCGCACCTTCCTCAACTACGACGAAGCCTACGTCTATCTCCACCGCCTGACCAACAACCCGGAGATGGCGCGCAAGCTTGAAGGACTCAACACGTTCATCATCAGCGAGCAGAACCTCGCCAAAATCATGAAGGGCCGCAGCTTCGCCGACTACTTCGAATACTACGACCGACACTTCGACCGCATCCCCTCCACCGTGCTCGAACAGCAGCGCCACACGCTCGACGAGCCCACGCCGATTCCCACGCAGGACGAGTTGCGCGAGCAGCTGGAGCAGCAGCAACAGGAGGAGGACGAAGACAACGGCGGCGATATCGACTACATCTTCTGACGGCCCCGCGCCATCGCCCACATCCCTCCGCCTTCGCCCGAAGGGCCCACGTCGTTTTCAAAAAAACACGAAGGCCTTCGCAAGGCCACGAGAAGGCCTTCGCAACGAGACACGAAGGCCTTCGCGCACAACAGCCGGCCTGCGCTTTCCCTACGCCCGCCGCAGCCCGCCCCGCGTCAGCGCGCAGCATAACACCGCGGCAGCGCGGGCAACGCCCGCCGGCAGCCCCCGCCTGCCGCATCACACGACCATCAAAACCTCAGCATCATGACGAAAGGTACACTGCTGTGGGTCGACGACGAGATCGAACTTCTCAAGGCCTACATCATCTATCTCGAAAAGAAAGAATACGAGGTCCTCACCGCCACCAACGGTCAGGACGCCATCGACATCTGCCGCGAGCAGCCCGTCGACCTCATTCTCCTCGACGAAAACATGCCGGGCCTGTCGGGGCTTGAGACACTCTCGCAAATCAAGGAGATCAATGCCGCCATCCCCGTCGTGATGGTGACGAAGAGCGAGGAGGAAAACCTGATGAACCAAGCCATCGGATCGAAGATAGCCGACTATCTCATCAAGCCCGTCAATCCCCCTCAGATCCTCCTCACCCTCAAAAAGCACCTGCACAAGCGCACCATCGCCGAGGAGGTGACCAACACGAGCTATCAGCAGAACTTCCAGAAGCTGAGCATGCAGATCAACGACTCCTACACCGTCGACGACTGGAAGGAAGTCTACCGCCGCCTCGTGTTCTGGGAGCTCGAGCTGGCCGACGCCGGCAGCAGCATGACCGACATGCTGCGCATGCAGAAGGAGGAAGCCAACAACCTGTTTGCCAAATTCATCATGCGCAACTACCTCGACTGGCTCTCCGACGACGCCCAACGGCCTGTGCTCTCGCCAGACATCTTCAAGAAGAAGGTGTTTCCGTTGCTTGACGAAGGCGAGCAAGTCTACCTCGTCGTGTTCGACAACCTGCGCTACGACCAGTGGCGCGTGCTCAGCCAGTTGCTGGCCGACGACTTCTCCATCGACGAAGACCTCTACCTCTCCATCCTCCCCACGGCCACGCAGTATGCCCGCAACGCCATCTTCGCCGGACTCATGCCGCAGCAGATTGCCAGCATGTATCCCGACCTGTGGGTGGACGAAGACGAGGAGGAAGGCAAAAACCTCAACGAGGCGCCGCTCATCCAGACGCAGCTCGACCGCTGGCGCCGCCACGAGAAATTCTCCTACACGAAGCTCAACCACTCGGCCGACACCGAACGCCTCGTCGGACAGCTGCGCCAGCAAGGCCGCACGCCGCTGAACGTCATCGTCATCAACTTCATCGACATGCTCTCCCACGCCCGCACCGAGTCGACCATGGTGCGCGAACTGGCCTCCGACGAGAAGGCCTACCGCAGCATCACCGCCTCGTGGTTTGAGAACAGCCCCGTGCGCGAGCTCTTCCAGCAGCTGGCCGCCACCAATGCCCGCGTCATCATCACCACCGACCACGGCAGCATCCGCGTGTCGACACCGACCAAAGTCGTCGGCGACAAGAACACCAACACCAACCTGCGCTACAAGCTCGGCAAGAACCTCAGCTACTCCGCCCGCGACGTCTATGAGCTGAAGAAGCCACAGCTGGCCCAACTGCCCGTGCCCAACCTCTCGACCACCTACATCTTCGCCCACGGCGACGCTTTCTTCGCCTACCCCAACAACTACAATTACTACGTCAGCTACTACCGTAACACCTTCCAGCATGGCGGCATCTCCATGGAGGAAATGCTCATCCCCATCGCCACACTCACGCCCAAGCGGGGCAAATGATGCACACGCCAAGCCCACTTCCGGCAAGAAAGGTGCACAGATGGCTGCAATTTTTTCTGCGGGTCGATGATCACCGTAAAATAAAATTTGTAAATTTGCGCTCAGCCAAGCCCCGCTACCGACGCAGGGCGGCCAAACCGAAAACACAAATACGACAAACCGAATACCATGAGAGTCATCATCGAACCCGACTTCTGCTCCATGTCGAGATGGGCCGCGCGCTACGTGGCCAAGCGCACAACGAAGCCCAGCCCACCGCAGAGAAACCCTTCAAGCTCGGCTGTCCCACAGGCTCCTCGCCCATTGGACTCTACAACGAGCTCATCAAGATGCACCAGGCCGGCGAAATCAGCTTCGAGAACGTCATCACCTTCAACATGGACGAGTACGTCAATCTGCCCGAAGAACACCCCGAAAGCTACCACTCCTTCATGTGGAAACATTTCTTCTCGCACATCGACATCCGCAAAGAGAACGTCCATATCCTCAACGGCAACGCCCCCGACCTCGCCCTCGAGTGCGAGAACTTCGAGAAAGACATCGAGGCAGCAGGAGGCATCGACCTCTTCATCGGCGGCGTGGGGCCCGACGGCCATCTCGCCTTCAACGAACCCGGATCGTCGCTCAGCAGCCGCACCCGCATCAAGACACTCACCACCGACACCATCATCGCCAACTCCCGCTTTTTCGACTACGACCTGGAACTCGTGCCGAAGCAGGCACTCACCGTCGGCATCGGCACCGTCATGGCAGCACGAGAGGTGCTCATCCTCTGCAACGGGCACCACAAAGCACGCGCCTTGCAGCACATCGTCGACGGATCCGTGTCGCACAAGTGGACCGCATCGATGCTCCAGCTCCATCCCCACTGCGTCCTCATCTGCGACGAAGCCGCCTGCGACGAGCTCACGGTTGCAACCTACAAATACTACCTCGACAAGGAGCGCGGCAATCTGTAGCCCATTCCCCCCACGCCGGTGCGCCACAATCCCACGCCCCGCGCAGTAGCCACCCGACCAAAAGACAACGAGAAAGCCCGGATGCAGCAGCCTCAAGCTCCTGCATCCGGGCTTTCACCGTATTTTCGGCCCACGCCCCGAGACGCGCAACCGCTCACTTCCGCGACATCGACCACCAGTCGAGCTTGAAGAGATTGCGCTGCTGGTAGCCATTGCCGCGGAACACGAGGAAGAGATCGTGCACGCCCTTAGCTCCCTTCACGTCGCAACTCAACACCTCGTACGCATTCTTCGTGTTGGGCACAGCCAACGAACCGACCAACTTGCCGTCAGCGGCATCCAGACGAATCTCGATCACGCCGCCCAGCACATTCGCCGACGCCGACACGGAGAACTCCCGCGCGCCCTTGCCGAAGTCGACATCGCGCAACTGGATGAACTCGCCGTCGTCAATATCATTCACGATCTGATTCGTCAGATGACGCCCTCTCATCGGCTGCGTCTTCAGTCCGTAGCCCCAGGCCATCGTCTCCGCCTCCACACGCTGGAAGGGATTGAACGTTCCCACAGGCGTCAGCGTGCAATCCTGGAAGTAAGGCAGCTCCTGAATCGTGCCGTCGGCATTGTAGCGAAGGTCGGCGGCAGACACCGAACGGCGCTCCGCATGACGGTCTGTCTCGAGCCGGAAAATGTCGTAATTGAGGCCGAAGACATAGTCGCGGCCCTTGTAGTGGATGATGCCGGGGTGGTTGCCGCGGGTCCGATGCGTGTGGTCCATGATGTGGCCTTGGTACTTCCACGGACCGAGCGGGCCATCGCTCATCGCGTAGCCGATACCCTCCGGACAGCAGGTCGACGCAAACGCCATGTAGTAGCGGCCCTCGCGTTTCCAGAACCACGGCCCTTCCTGGTAATCCTGTATGTGCTCGAATGTAATGATGTCGCCCGAATAGGAGATCATGTCCTCGTTCAGCTTCACCGCATACAGCGTCGGATTGCCCCAGTACATGTACGCCTGGCCATCGTCGTCCACCCACACGGTCGGGTCGATGTCGTTCCAATGCTCGCGTTGCCACACGAGCGGTTTGCCGAGCGGGTCGACAAACGGTCCGTAAGGGCTGTCGGCAACAAGCACACTGATGCCATTGCCATGGATGGGGCAGTACATATACCACTTCCCGTTGCGCTCGATCACCTGCTCGGCCCACGCCCCGTTGTCGCGGCCATACCACTTGAAGCTCGCCAGCGAGGCCACAGCACCGTGGTCCTGCCAGTTCACCATGTCGGTCGAGGTGTAGAGCAGCCAGTCGAACATCTTGAATCCCTCGGAGTCGTCAGCGTCATGCGTCGTATAGAGATAGACGGTGTCGCCATGCACGTAGGGCGCGGGATCGGCCGTATACTTCGTCTGGATGAGGGGCAGATTGACACGTGGCGCCTGCTTGCGGGCGGAAGACGATGCCGACGGGCGCGATGCAACGCCAGACGACGGCGCCGTCTGGGCGGAGGCGGAGGCGGCAAGCAGCGCAGCAAGCGCGCATCCGAACAACGGAAGAGAAATCTTTTTTTTCATGGATAGGTGTATGTTTGAGTTGAATCTTTCTTCTTGATGTGAAGTGGCCGAAGCATCGCATCGGCAGTACACCTGCATGCAGGACTGATTCCTTTCTGCCGTACGTGAAGTGGCCGAAGCACCGCACTGGCCTCGCCACGCCCTGCGAGAGGTCAAGCTGCACGGGAAGCAGCATCAGAAGGCATGCAATTTCCAACGGACAAAGATAAACAAATCCGCAGAATGCATCAAAACTGACAGTCGGCAGGCGCACAAATAGAAACAAAACTGACAGCATTTGATTCGTTTTCAACAGTCCCACCCACGCCCCAGCGCATCCTCGCACAAAAAAACAAGCATGCCGCCCGCTCTCCGACCAACGCCGGAAAACAAGCAGCATGCATGGCTAAAGGTGAAATGACGCACCAATAGAAGGCGACTTCCTCACAGTCCGAGAATCAGACCCATAGAGATGCCGCCGAACTCCGGCGCATAGTGCGACTCAAGCACGTTGCACGGACTGTACTTCACGTAGAGGCCGACACCCTCGTAAGAGACCTGACCGTAGAGGTCCACCGTCAGACGATTGACATGGATGCCGCGCCGATAGTCCTTCTGCTTCTGGTCGTCGGCATCGCGGTAGCGCGTCTTGATGCTCGCCCGCGAGTTGTAGCTGACGGTCGGTCCGAAGGCAAAGGTCCAGTCCTGATTGCGCGTATAGGCAAGGAGGTGAATCGGAAACTCCAGACTGTAGATCTTGATGCGCGAGAAGCGCGGACGCGCACCCTCGGGGTAGGCACCCAACTCGATGTTGCCGTCCTCGCCGCGCAGAAACCGCACCTCGTCGGTCATGCGGTAGTTGCGCCAGTTCAGCCACAGCCCCGTGCGGAGGCCCCAGTCAGAGTGGGCAAAACGATGCTTGAACTGAATGGGCGCGAAGGCCAGTTCGAACGATTTGGCCACCTTCACATTCATGCCCTCAGGCGCACGGAGCGCACTGACCACACCCAGGCGGAAGCTGCCCGCCGTCAGGTCCGTGTAGGAATGCTGCGGCTGGTAGTTGCGGGCCGACCGCTGGCTCACCCGCGAGAAGGGCAGCACGAAGTTCAGGGCCGAATTCTCCTCGCGCTCCACATACGTGCCGCCGCGCTTGAACTCATAATGCCGCTTCAGTTCATAGCCGGGATTTCCCTCGGCGCCCCTGACAATCACGTCCAGCATCTCCTCGCTCGACGTAATCTCAACTTCGTTCGGCCGGATGACCACCACCCGTGTCGGCATATCAATCACGCGCGAAACACTGTCCGTCGTCTGTGCCTGCACCGAGGCAGCACCGAAAAGCAGAAATAAGGTAAAAATTTTCATATCAAAAGAATTGTTGATCAGTAATCGGAATCAGTGGAGCCGGCACGCCGGCAGCAGCCCAGGCTACTCCTCCTTGCCCGCAGGCTTCTTGAACATCGTCTTCAGCTCGTCGAGCGACGCATAGCCCTCCATATAGACAATGGCGGCTTCCGCCTTGCTCTTCGCCGGCTTAAGGTGGCGATAGAAGACATAGCGGTTGATGTCCTCGCCCGCGATGCAGAGAAAAGCATAGGAGATGCGCCCCTCGGAGCGCCCGATCTCCATCGTGTAGGCCTTCTCGCTGTCGGCGCGGATACACCCTTCCACGCGGCCGTAGACAGTCGTGCCCGACGGAATCGTCAGACTACGGTACAACGTCAGCTGGTAGGGCTTGAGCTGCTTGCCCTCCACGCGCACCTGGTCGAGCTTGCCGCTGCGGGCCTCCGGCGAGTTGAAAAGCTCGTTCACAGCCAGATTCTTCTGCGCCGCCAGCGTGAGCACCGAACACAGCAGGATGAGGATGAGAAAAAAGGAACGTTTCATATAGCGTTTACAATAAGCAAATTAACATACATTACAGTCACACCGGCGCGCGTCAGTCCGCTCAGTCGGCAGGCAAGGCGTCGAACATCTCGCCCAGCTGCGCCTCCACCGTGCTCGTCTCCTGATAGCCCACAGCCTCCCACGAATCCAGCATGGCCTCCATCACACGCTCGGGGTCGGTGATGCGCTGCCCGTCGATGTAGGCATAACTACCATGCTGGCGCGACCCATGCAACGTCAGCACAGCCCCTACAAACACCGCTGCAGCAACACCCGCAGCCGTCATCCAGCTCCAGAGCAGGCGGCGCGAGCGGCCCATAGGCACCAAGGCACTCGCCAACACCGACGGCTCGACGCCACACGCCAACCGCCGACGGCCAACGGCCACCACACCCATCACGGCCCGAAGCTCCCGCCACTCCACTTCGGCGTCCGACCGCGAGGCAGCAAAGCGGAACAAAAGCTCCTCCTCATCCTCCGTCGTCGCCGCATCATAGAAGCGCGACTCCAGTTCGTGCCACATGCGGCGCTCCTCTTCAGTGAGCGGCGTCGGCAATGGTATATGCAAGGAATGGTTCATCAGAATCCAGAATTTTTCAGTTGAAGTTCACGAAAAGTATCTCTCACCAGACGGCGGGCACGGCTCAACTGCATCCGCACCGCAGCCGGCTGCATCTCCATCGACGCCGCAATCTCCTCATAGCTGCGCCCCTCAAAGTCGCGCAGCTGCACGATGCGGCGCTGCACCAGCGTCAGACGCTCCCGCATGATGGACTCCACCATCAGCCAGCGCTCCTCCGCATCCGGGTCAGCCCCCTCGTCGCAGAAATCAGGCAGCGGCGGAGCATCCTCCGCATCCGCCGACACCGTCGGGTGGCTCCGGCGCCGACGGTAGCTGTCGATGCCCAGATGGCGCACCGTCGTGCGCGCCACCGCCTCAGCCTGGCCCTCCGAGCAGAACTCCTCCGCACGCGGCCACAGCCTCACGAAAGCCTCCTGCAACGCGTCCTCCGCATCCGCCTGGGATGGCAGCAGCCGCCGGGCAGCCTGAAGCAGCTGTCCCCGCAAACGCGTGAAGGTGGATAAGAGAATCTCTTCGCTCATGAGTCGATCGGTCTGTCTAAAAAGAATACGCAAAGATAACGGCTTTGTAACAGAATTCAGCCGAAAAAAACGAAATAACCCCACAAAAACGCCACAAAAGCCCACCCCACCCACCAACTCCGCCCCTCGCCCCAACCGCAGCCCCCCTACACCCATACTTCCCAAAGGCCCCGCACGCCTAGCCACACATCGCCTCTTCCAACGCCGCCCCACACTCCAATCTCCCCAAGATAATCCTCCCTCAGACTCAGCCCGCCGAGCCAACACCAACAGCATCACACGCCAACACCTCCCACATTCCACGCCAACACCAACAGCCCCACGTGCCAACACCAACAGCATCACACGCCAACACGACCCATATTCCTCACCAAGCCCCCATCGCAACGTCCCACCCGCAACAACACAAAGGCCTTCGTGCAACAACAAGAAGGCCTTCATACATCCACACAAAGGCCTTCTTACGCCAACACAAAGGCCTTCTCCATCTTCATCCGCAGCACCACGCTGAAAAAACGAACACACTCGCCCGACATTTCCAACGCAGTCAAAACAAAAAACAAGCGCACCCGTTCCACCACGAAAATGCCCCTAATAACGAAGCCCCCATCGAAGAAATAACATGCGACGCCCCTCCAACAACAGCCCAAGCACCATCGCGGGATCGATGACGCGCAACAGCAGAACCCGATAGGCGCTTTCTCCACATCCGAAGGTTGAGACATCATGTCTTCCAAAAAATAAACAGTCGGCATAAGATGACAACCGTCAGCCTGCCACTTAGAAACGAAAATATCAAAAAACTCGGAATATATGCTTTGGATGCAACAAGGCACTATTTATTCCATCTGAAAAACACAATAAGAAACTTCCAATCGCCTGAAGGAGTCCGAGCGAAAGGACAACTGAAACTTATACAACAAACATGAAACAGAATACACTGAAAGCAATAAGAACAGACTCAAAAGTCGGTGTACACCGCATGGGAGAATAGAAAAGAATAGAAAAGTATTGAATCGTGTTAAATAGAATAGCACATGCCACTCGCCCCAAAAGATAAAGTAGGAAGAAAAATAATGATGGTAAAGCAAGGAAACGCAACCCTACATATTACCAAAAGCGCTCGCTAAGAACGGTAAGATGAAAATGAAAAAAAGAAATAACTGATAAGATACTACTCCCCCAGCTATTAAGGAACCAGCAATTATTTCAAACACAACGGCGAAACAAAGCACAAAAAGAAACGAAAAGCAAAACATCACGTTGAATAAAAATAATTTTAAATATCAATTTTAAATATAATTTCAAGCGAAGCGCCCCCTACCAACGTTTAATAATGCTGCCAATGAGCATTCTGACAATCAAAGTGTGTCAGCCGACTTCAATGTAACTGAATCTGCTTGGAAGAAGAGAAATGAAAAAGAAGAGAAAAGAAGGAAAAACAATGGGTAAGAAGGTAGAGGATGGAAAAGAGGGGAAAGGGAGGAAGGGGGAAAGGGAGGAAGAAGGAAAAGAGAGGAAGAAGGGCAAAAACGAAAAGGGGCATCCGTACT